>CALNYM010000001.1:0-55194 GCA_942490765.1 uncultured Desulfobacterales bacterium
CGGCATATCAGCCCCTTACTTGTACCTGCCGTTTAACGCACTTGTTTGTACTAATTTTTCCATGCCTGTTTTGTTTCTCGTTTTCCATTTATATTCGGGCTTGTATGCTTGTCATCAACGTCCCCTAAGGCATTACTTGTTTGTACCACTTTTCCATGCCTGTTTTGTTTCTCGTTTTCCATTTATATTCGGGTTTGTATGCTTTGTCAACAACGTCCCCTAAGGCATTATTTTCAATATATTATCTTGGTCCGCCCCCAGTTCAACAAGTTCAACCAGTTCACTATTCTGCACCAAGTTCTTTCAGAAATTTCGAATAATCAAAAAAAGTTAAATACTTATCATTTTTTATTACTGCATCGTTGTTGCTCGATATAAAACTGGAAAAATTGTACAAAAAGCTTCCTTTGTCAGATCTTTCCCATCCTCGATAGTACTCCTCAAAATCCTGTACTGCTTTTTCTTCAGTGCTTAATGCCCAGAATATCTCAAAGTCATCCAAGCAAAGGATTAAAGGTTTATGCGCCTGAAGGTTTGTTAGCCCATATTTTTGGATCTTAGTATCGAGGATATTATCGAACTGATTAAGTAGGTCATAATCGCCGAGATAGTTTTCGGTTAAGGGAAGAGTTAAACTGTTTTTTTCAACTTGGTTATGAAAATCTTCGTAAATCGAATAAGTCAATATTTTTATCGGCGGATGCTGGGGGTGGAGTTCGATAAGTGTTTTTTCATTCATAACTCAACTTTCGAGATTCGTTAGCGCAAACAATTTAAGGCGATAAAATACTGGAATAATGGATAAATAGCTTGAAAAGCCCAGTCTGCCGATATATAGTGGATTTACCACAATTCACAATAATATCAAACAGAAAGGGCTTAAATGAACAATAACAGAATTGATCCTCAATCGCAAGCTGACATTCAAGTTCTTGATCAAATCGACGATTTTTTCAACAAGTTCCACATTGGTTCTCTGCTTGACCGGTGTGGAATCCGTAAACGCCACGGCTACAGTGTTCGTTCTTTGACAAAAGCAATTTTCGCATTGCCTTTTATCGGGAAAAATTTCTTCCGAGGCATTGTAATCAACGATAACGTTGATGTCGGAAAAGATGCAGCGTACGATTTGCTCAAAGCGTGCAACTACAATTGGCGACGGTTTCTGTTGACTATCGGGGTTCGTCTTCACTTCATCTTCCATCGGTTGACAAGTGATCAGCGGGAATCTGTTCTCATCATTGATGATAGCCCCTATGACCGGTCTCGTTCCAAAAAAGTGGAACTTCTCAGCCGCGTCTTCGATCACAGTACGGGCCGCTATCTGAAAGGCTTTCGATTGCTTACCATATGCTGGTCTGATGGAGTCAGTTGTCTGCCTCTGGATTTTGCCTTGCTGTCATCTGCAAAACAGAAAAATCGTTTTCATGAAAGCCACAAAAATATGGACAAGCGATGCTGTGCTTTCAGGCGGCGGACAGAGGCAACCACAAAAGCCACTATGCTCTTGGCTCCCATGCTCAAGCGTGTCTTGAAGGCCGGTGTTAATGCACGGTATGTACTCATGGATAGCTGGTTTACCATGCCATCCAACATTTGCGCTCTGAGAGAACACTTGGACGTGATTGGCATGATCAAGAAGACGCCCAAGGTTTGCTATGAGCACGACGGAAGAAAACGGAACGTGATGGAGATCTACCAAAATCTTACCAAGCGCCGGGGGCGAGCCAAAATACTGGCATCTACCACCGTAACACTTAGCGACGGGAAAACGGCCAAAATCGTTTTTGTCCGCGATCGCCGCAAAAAGGACTGGTTGGCGTTATTATCCACCGATACCGGCCTGGCCGATGCCGAAGTGGTTCGTATTTACGGAAAGCGCTGGGACATCGAGGTCTTGTTCAAAATGGCCAAACAGCATCTGAAACTCGTCAAGGAAATCCAATGCCGGGATTTCGATATGCTGATAGCACACACGACCATCGTATTTATGCGATACATGTTCATCGCCTACAGGGTGCGCATGGAGTCTGATCACCGTACCTTTGGTGATTTGTTTTATGCGTGCTGCCAGGAGCTCGATGATATCGGCTTTGTTGAAGCTTTTAACAGAATAATGACTTTGGCCGTTGAACAATTACGGCAAATGGGAACGTTCTGTGAAAGAACAGCTATGGCCTTTTTCGATACTGTGATGGCCACAGCTTTGAAGTACCTCAATTTGTCAAAGAACATAGTGATCACTGTCAAACTGACCACTTGTTCCGGAGGATACTGACCACCCGTTCCGCTTTATTGTGACCAGTTGTTCCGTTGCAAACTGTCCACTTGATCGGAGCGAAGCGACGCCGGGTTTTCTCTACCTCACAGAATTGGTTGATTTCGTCAAGGACGAATGGATTTTTCTCATAGATTCTCCTTTTAAATTTATCTTATGTGCGTTGTGAACCAGGCGGTCTAAAATGGCATCAGCCAGGGTAGGATCGCCGATGTATTCAATCCAGTTTTTTATCGGGACCTGGGTGGCAATGATTGTAGAAGAGATCGACTGACGGTCTTCCAGTACCTCCAAAAGATCCCTCCGTTCCGGATCACTCATGGGGGAAATGCAGAAGTCATCGAGGATCAGGACCTTGATCTTTGACAACTTGTTCATCAGTTTGGGGTAGGAGCCATCAGCCCGTGCAATGGCGATTTCCTGGTATAGTCGCGGAGCCCGTTTATACATGGATGGGTAGCTACCGCGGCAGGCGCTGTTGGCGATGGCACAGGCCAGATAGGTTTTACCCACACCGGTGGGGCCAAGGATAATCACGTTCTGTGCTTTCTTGATCCAGTCGCTGCCGGCGAGCCTTATGACCAGTGATTTGTCCAGGGCACGGGGCGTTTTAAAATCGATATTCTCGATACAGG
This sequence comes from uncultured Desulfobacterales bacterium, assembly GCA_942490765.1. GTDB lineage: Bacteria > Desulfobacterota > Desulfobacteria > Desulfobacterales > 4572-123 > 4572-123. Next base: position 2,914 of record CALNYM010000001.1, read on the forward strand.
CGCCGTCTCTGAGCTTGGCAGTTCTCAACAACCGGGTCATTCGGCGATCCTCTTTAAAAGTCCATTGCCGGTCCACCAGCATGGCAAACCGGTCTTCAAAACTCAGTTCGTCCAGGTCCGGTTGCGCCAGTTGCTGATTGAAGGCTTCGGCCATGGCGGTCAGTTTCATATCGTATAATTTATCCATCGTCTGTTGGGTCAGCATGGTTGATTCTCCTTTTCGTGGTAATAACGCTCTCCTCTGATATTTGGATGAATGACACAACGGTCTTTCACCGATGGTGTCAGCGGCTGCCGGTCGAGCCCGTTTTTTAGGATTGATTCTACATTTTTATAGGTATAGGCATCGATCGCCACCGCCCGCTCACAAGCCTTCTCAAGCCGCTGGGGCGTGTATCGTTTGGCCAGGCGCATTACCCCCAGACAGGACCGGAAGCCCTGTTCCGGATGCGATCGGCGCTGCATGATTTCCGTAACCATCCGCTGGGTAAAAAGGCCTGTCTTACCCGCCCAGTTGATAATCCGTGACGGGCTCCATTCCAGATATTTTTGATGAGATTTGGGCATGTGTTCAGGCAGGGTGGTATGATGGTACTTGCGGTGACTTTTCTGGTGGCTGGCCACGCGCCGGTTCTTATGAAAGACCGCGATGGTGGTAGCGGTCACACTCACTTCGAGTTGCTTCCCCCTGAGCTGATAAGGGACACTGTAATAGTGCTGATCCACCTCGATATGGTAATCAATATTCACCCTTACTTTTTTCCACCAGGCGTACTCATATCGATGGGCAGGCAATGGCGCCAGGGCCGGTTTGTCGATGGTTTCAAAAAGGTGCTTGCGAGAGACTTTCATCTTTTGCAAAGCGCGCTGGTTGAAAATGATCAACTTTTCGGCAATGGCCCGATTCAGTTCTGCCAGGGAGAAGAAACGATGGTTTCTTAATGCCGCCAGTATCCAGCGCTCGACAATTAATACGGAAGATTCCACCTTGGCCTTGTCTTTTGGCTTTCCGGGGCGGGCGGGGATGACCGCAGTCCCGTAGTGCCGGGCCAGGTCCAGGTAGGTGAGATTGACGTCGGGTTCATATCGGCATGGATGGGTGACACCGCTTTTCAAATTATCAGGCACCAATATTTGGGGAACCCCGCCCAAAAATTCAAGGGCGCGGATGTGTGATTTGATCCAGTCGGGCAGCGTTTGGGATGCGGTGGCCTCAGCATAACTGTAGTTGCTGGCACCTAAGGTGGCGATAAAAATCTCGGCCTGCATCTCGGCTTGGCCAGAATCCGGATTAATGATGGGTACCGTCTGTCCGGCATAATCGACAAACAGTTTTTCACCGGCCAGATGCTCCTGCCTCAGGCTGATGTCCAACCCTTTGCGCCACCGGTTATACAACTCGCAAAAATAGCTGTACTGGTATCCGTCCGGGTTGCCCTGTCTGTATTCGTACCACAGCAACTGCAAGGTAACGTGCTTTTTTTTCATTTCCCCAAACAGATACTGCATGGACGGCATGACCGGTTTGTCAGACAGGGAACGGGGGGCTTTTACATAAAGGCGCTGCTCGAGTTGACTGTCATCGATGTCATGGGACAGCGGCCAGATAATCCCGGCCTGTTTAGCCAGATCAAGATACTTACCAACAGTGACATGGGACATGGCACAGCTCTTGGCAATTTTACGGTTGGTCAGGTGGTGGCCGTACTTGAGTCTCAATACTTCTTTGAACTTTCGCATGGATAATCGGTCCTTTGCCATAGATCCTCTCCCAAGATAAAATTGGGAAGGGATAGCGTAAAAAGGTCAATTGATCCAGCGTCGATTCGCTCTGCTAAAAAGTGGTCACAATACAGCGGAATCGGTGGTCACAATGTAGCGGAATCGGTGGTCAGTTTAGAGCGGAATGGGTGGTCACAATGCAGCGGAATCAGTGGTCAGTTTGGAGCGGAATGAGTGGTCACTATGCGGCACAAAAGATGCAAGAATGAGATAAAAAAAAATAAGGAGAAGAGAGATAGGATATAAAATGGAAAAGGGTAAAATAGTCAAGTTTCCAGCTGAAGCATTTTTTTTTGCGAGTAGAGATTTTTTGGGCGTGAGAAAATTTGATGGTGAAAGTAGGTGGGTTGTGGGTTTTGTGGGTTTGAGGGGGTGGAGGTAAGGCGGGAATGGTTATTGGGTGGGCAACCGCTCTTTTTAGCAAGAATTGTAGGACGGGGCGGGGAAGGGGGAATTGGGAAGGGGTAGGGGAGGGAGAAAGAATATTGGTTGGGGGATGGTGGATAGATAACGTAAGATGCCCGGGTGGGTGGTTATTGGTGGGTCGGTTCTTCTTGGCAGAACTGTGGGGGGCGGGAGGGGGGGATATTTGGGAGAGGGGAGGGGTGGGGGGTAAATAATGGGTTTAGAGGGTGTAAGTGTTGTTCTTTGGGGGCGGGGGGTGGGCGCGAATTTTTTTCAGTTTGATCAGGGGCGGGTCGTTGACCACCTGAAAACTCATGGGGTATCTCAGCAGGTGATCTTTTGTGAGCCCCACCCGGTTCAGCAGGGAGATAACTTTATCCTGCATTGCTCTGCTGGCCAGTTTTTCCTTAACACCGATGGGCTCTGCAATTATATTTTTAACCAGCATCCTCGGGTTAAGGGAGGTTGTGGGGTCCTGAAAAACCATCTGCATTTTTCCGGTCAATCCCATCTTTTTAATATCTCGCCTGCTTTTATGGGTGAGGGGAATCACTAAGCCGGTATCGCTGTTTTCCGGATAATAAAGGATTTCACCGCCGGTGGTCTTATGCAGTTTGATAATGGCTTTTCCGGTGGTGGTTTTGCCGCAGCCTGATTCCCCCACAATGCCGATGCATTCACCCCTGTGAATGGTAAGATCGATGCCATCCAGTGCTTTTACCGAATTAACCTTGTGCCGCAAAACGCCCCCGAAAATCGGGTAGTGTTTTTGTAATTTTTTAAGTTCTAAAATTTTTCCCATAGTCAAATTTTGATGCTGTTGTGAAAAAGTAGTTCTGTTTTTTTACCATGAAGGACTTGAAGGTTAGGTCGGACAATGCATTGATTTTCTTCAGGTTCTTCAGTAACTTCATGGTGAAAGGTAGTTTTGATTGATCCCACAGCACCCGAAAATAGAATCAAACTTCATGGTGATCCATACGACTGTTGCTAAAGTTAATGACATTGGTTAGCTACTGGGTAAGCTAATAGCTCAGCTTTGGTACAAATAACACGCAACAAAATGATCTGTATCGACTGCAGAAATACCCGGGAACGTCTGTTTGCAGCGTTCCATTGCCGAAGCGCACCTTGGATGGAAACGGCACCCGGAAGGCGGGTTGACAAGGTCCGGCACATTTCCCGGGATACTTTTTAAAACACCGGTCTGCTGTGCTTTCGGTACTGAATCCAATAATGCTTTTGTATAGGGGTGCTTCGGGTTTTCAAATATCTGTCTCACACCGGCGACCTCACATAAATTACCCGCGTACATAACACCCACCCCGTCGCAGGTCTCGGCAACAACCCCCAGGTCATGGGTAATCAGAAGGATCGATGAAATAATCTCTCTTTTTTTTAAATCGTTTAGAAGATCCAGTATTTGGGCTTGTACCGTGACATCGAGGTTGGATGTCGCTTCATCGGCAATGAGCAGCACCGGATTCGACGCCAGGGCAATGGCAATAACCACTCTTTGTTTCATGCCCCCTGACAAATTATGGGGATATTGCGTCACAATTTTTTCGGGATTGGGGATGCCGAGAATGCCGAGCAATTCCACTGATTTTGCAATGGCTGTTCTTAAAACAGCCTTGTCCCAGTTTTTTAAAACAGGCACTTTTTTGATCAGTTTCAAGAAAAAAATGAATCCGGGTTGAAATTGGCAAGCCTGTATAAAGGGGTTGAAAAATGACTCACCGGCACCCTTGGGAAAATATTTTCTGTCGTATCAATGTCCAGTATCTTTTCGATGATCTCTTTTTTTTGATGGAAGATATAACTTTCGGCAATCTGCTCGCCAATGCACATGATGGGGTTCAAGGCGGAATTGGGTTCCTGGAAAATCATGGAAATGTCATTGCCCCTTATATGCTGCATGACGCTTTCCGACTGTTTCAAAAGATCAATGGACTTATCTGAACCGTCAGTGCCGGCAGAAAAATGGATTTCACCGCTTTCCACCACGCCGGGCGATTGCACAATCTGCATGATCGAACGGACGGTAACACTTTTGCCGCAACCGGATTCTCCCACCAGACCGAATGTGGAACCGTGATCAACCTGAAACGAGACCCTGTTCAAGGCCTTGACAACACCTTCGTAGGTATAAAAATTGGAAAGAAAAAGTTACAAGGTTTTTTTTTTTTTTTATATCCAGAATTTTTCCATAGTGTTTGCTGAAACGAAATTGGGGAGTTGTTTGAATAGTTGTATAATAAATTTGAAAATTCTTTCCAAATCATCATTTACATCACAGTCTATTATTTTCGTCTAAGCTTCGGATCAAAAGCATCCCTGATAGCATCCCCAAAAAGGGTCCAGGCCAGAACAAACAGAATCATGAACATACCGGGGAAAAAAATGGTATACCAGTACTTCAACGGCTCCCCCGCAGGGCCGACGATATAATTTCTGGCCATGGTTAGCATTTGCCCCCAGTCTGCATAGCCGATGGGCGCCCCCAGCCCGATAAAACTTAAAAACGCTGCCGTGATGACGATGGAGCCGGCATCCATAAAGGCGATGACCATGACCGGATACACGGCATTGGGAAAAATAAGGCGCAGCATTATTTTAAGATCCGATACCCCCATGGATTTTGCGGCAAGGATATAATCCTGATCCCTGACAGAGAGGACCCCAGCCCGCATTACCCTTGCGTATCGTCGCCATACCACCAGTATCAGTGCAATCACGATACTGTTTAACCCGCGTCCAAAGGCCACGACAAATGCCATGGCGAGAATTGTGAAGGGGATGGCGAAAAAGACATCCACCATCCGCATGATGATTTCATCCACAAGCCCGCCATAATACCCGGCAACAATTCCAAATGTCGCACCGATGACAAAGGCGGATAAAACAACGATAATACCGATTCTAAATGCGGTTCTGGTGCCCCACACAACCCCGTAAAAAATATCATACTGGCCTGACGTCGTACCGAAAATCCTGCCCTCCCCGGGGGGCTGAGGGGTCATGGAATACCCCTTTGTGTGGCATCATATAGGGTCTGTGTTCAAATTGGGGCGGGGCAAGGTAGGGGCGAACAGGGCAATGGTGATAAAAGCAAACAGCAGCACGACGCCGATAATGGCAGACGGGTTTCTGAATATTCGGTAAAGCGTATATTTTAATTCTTTGATTTTAGGGTGTTCGGCTTTTGTTTCCATAGGTCTGATGGTTTCTTCAACCCGGTTATTGCAACCGGATTCTCGGGTCTATCACGGCATACAGCACATCAACGATTAAATTGACAACAACATATATCAATCCTAAGAAAACACTGATGGCCAGGACAACCGGGATGTCGAGCTGGGTGGCCGCGTTGACGAGCAGCAGGCCGAGCCCTGACCGGTTAAAGATAAATTCAACGGCAACACTGCCCTCAATGGAAAGGGCAACCAGCCATCCGGCAACGGTTATGGCCGGCAACAGCGCATTTTTCTTTACATGCCGGTGGTTAATGGTGTGGGTATCCACCCCCTTTGCCCTGGCCGTGATCACATAATCTTTTGAAATCTCTTCCAGCATGCTGGAGCGCATCACCCGTACCAGGATAGCGATAACCACCGTCACCTGGGTAGCCACCGGCAAAACAAGATGCATGAGCGCATCCCATACAACTGTCAAATTCCAGTTTAAAATACCGTCAATGGTATACATTCCGGTGTATTGGATAAACTGATCCGGATTGCTGGAAATAAAATCATCGATATGGTCTGAAATAACCCCGGCGGGAAAAGCTGAAACTGGGAGTAAAAAAACATTAACAGAATCAAGGCAAACAGAAAGGTTGGCAAAGACCAGCCGATAATGGCACCGATCCGGGTGGCATGGTCAATAAAGGTATCCCGGTGAATACCGGCGATGGTCCCCAGCCAGATACCCAGAATGATGATGATCGGCAGGGAAAACAGGTTCATCTCTATGGTAACCGGCAGATACCGCCTAATGGCATCAAGGGTGGGAGAGGACGCAACCGTTGACCATCCGAAATTTCCATGGGATATTTCTTTTATCCAGCGCGCATATTGAATATAAAAAGGCTGGTCAAGCCCGTATTTTTTGACCAGTTTCGGGATCTCCTTGACTTGCTGCGGGGATTTTACAAAGGCGGCGGCTCTTCGTTCCGGACTGAATGTCATTAAAATCCCGAACATCAGAATGGAGACCCCGAACAGGACAACGACCATGAACATTAATCTTCTGGCAATAAAAGCCTGCAACGTCACTCCCTTCAGGTATCAATCCAAATTATTTGTAGTGGTAGAAAAATGAATATGTTCCCTGGTACATGGGGTTCGGAAAAAACCCTGAAACCGTATCCGTAAACCCTTTGGCACCCAGACGCTGGATGACCGTAACACCAGGGATATCCCTTGCCCAGATATCCTGAAGTTTGTGATAGATCTCCCTTCTTTTATCAATTTCAGCAGTCCCGATACCCATTTTTATGAGGTTATCCGCTTCAGGATTATTGTAGCCAATGTATTTTGAGTAGAATCCATCAGAATGGAGATAGGGAAATACGAAATTGTGGGGATCCGGATAGTCGGCGCCCCATCCGACAACAAAGACGGGGAGGCGGTGCTGCTGAATGGCAGTCAGATATTCACCCCAATCCATGGCAGCCACCTCCAGTTTAAATTTAGGGCTTAAGGCGGCGATATTTTCGGCCATCATGGTTGCTGCAACGCGCCTGATCTCTCTTCCGGTATTGTGGAAAAGCGTTACTTTAAATCCTTTTTCCCATAATTTGCCGCCGAACGCTTTTTTTAAATGTTCTTCAACTTTGGCCATATCATACTGAGGATGGAATGTATCTTTCTGGTATGGAAGGCCATCAACGATCACGTTTGCCGGTACAGAGCCCAGGCCGTTTGCCACTTCATTTATAATGGCATCATAATCAATGGCATGGGCAAAAGCCAGCCTGACATCCTTGTCGGCAAAAAAATCTGACGGCACACCATTGCCGTCAAGCTTGCCCGAACCGACATAAGGGTTGGCCGTCATGTTGATGTCCTGGGTAAACATGGCACAGGTAACCCCCAGGTTCGGATATTTATACAATTTAATCCCTTTTTCTTTTTCCATTTCCGCATAATACTGGGCCGGAATTTCCATGTCATTGATGTCGCCGTTAAGGAACATCATTTTACGCGTTGACCACTCCGTGATGATTTTAATTCTAATCGTTTTATAGACCGGTTTTTCACCCCAGTGACCGTCAAAGCGTTCAAGGATCATCTCTTTTCCCGGTTCCCATTTTTCTTTGTAGTAGGGACCGGTCCCGTTTGTCGTATGATGAAGCGGTTCTTTACCCGTATCAGGACCGTTAAACTTTGCGGCATTGGCAATATTACCGTCCCAGCAGCCGTTTTCAATACACCAGTCTTTGTCAAGAATCGCACCGGCCGTGTAGGTAAGGATGCCCAGCAGGGGAGGGAAGGGGGCGACAAGATGAAAAACAACGGTGTTGCCTTTTGCTTCAATCGCGGTGTCTATTTTCTCAAAAATACCCGGAATAATTTTCCCCTCTTTTCTTGTGCCGGTGGCGCCTGTCAATGGCTCGAGTAAAAGCGCCATGGGGCCGCCCTCACAATCGGCTATCAGGTTTCTTTTAAAAGAATACACCACATCTTCAGGTGTCAGCGCGGCACCGTTATGAAATTTTACACCCTTGCGGATTTTAAAGGTATAGGTCTTTCCATCTTTTGAAATACCGCCATTTTTGACGGTAGGAATTTCCGTGGCAATTCTGGGCGTGAACTGGTCCGTGTATATCTCTTTAAATGCGACAAGCGTATCATAAATATTATACAATTTAGTGGCACTTGAATCATCATAGGCTTTAGCCGGATCCATACTGTTGATGGTTGCCAGAGAAGCGGCCACCAATGTGTCTTTGCCGGCTGCACCAACCGGTGTGACCATCATAAAACACAGAAAGACAGAAGCCAGAAAAATAGCTGATTTTTTCATTTTTTGTATCCTTTCCTGTTAGTGGTTTATGGTTTGTTCGTATCAACAAATGATGAACTCGTAAAAAATCAGATTTAGACGATCTTATAAAAATTTCAAATGAGCGCTACGCTTCACTGCGTGTCAAGGCGTGCAAATTTTGCAATCATGAGGCGTACTTATCGACCGTTGAATGATTGTGAAATGCAGCGCAAAACAGGAGTTGGACTTTTTACGAGACCGTCAATAAATAACGTCAAAACCACTGAGCGCCTACATGTTTACGAACACAGGCATCGTCCATATCAGCCGTCTGTTTGAAGGCCTGAATTTGGGAAGACAGGCTTCGCTGATGAATATGATCAGCCTGTACCTGAAGCAATTGAGACGAAAGTTGTTCGTTTCCGATAGAAGCGGTGCTGATCGGTTAAAACAAAACGGTTTAAAATGAAAAGATATTGAAGTTTGTTTCCGATTGGAAAGATCACACAAAATCGTTAACATATTTTAATAAAAATACAAGTTTTATTTGTGTGAACATGAAAAAAATCGCGCAAAAGACGGAAGGGGTCGGATTAAAATAAGGAAAGATAAAACAGGAAATAGGTAAAAATGGGTTTATCGGTATTAGGTACCGGGCAGGAAAGAGGGAACAGGGAAGGGGACTTTTTTTGGAATTATGAATGATGAGTTATGAATGCTGAATGAAGGGCAAAAGAAAGAACACTCGATACACTATATCGCCCTTTGGCCAGCAGTCATCCATGAGAATGGCAGAGCGCAGCGAACCGGTATTCATCATTTCGAATTCAGCATTCATCATTGCCTTTTATGGGTCTCTTAGTTGACAGGTTTGTTTGCTTACGTTATGTTTCTTACATATGAGATTGGAGGGCATCATGGACAAAATTATGTCAACCCGAATGGATGAGGCCATTATTCAACATATCGGTATGCTGGCAACAAAGTTAGGTGTGTCAAAAAAGGCCATTCTTGAAAATGCTGTCCGGCAGTATGCTGAAAAAATCGAAGCCGAACAGGGGTTCGATATTTTGACCCATACCTGTGGAAGCTGGCAGCGCGATGAATCGGCGGCCGAGACCGTGCAAACAATCAAACAGACCATGCGTAAATCACAGGAAAGATACAAGCGGTGAAAGCATTTATTGATTCCGATGTTCTTATCTGGCATCTGCGTGGTGAACGCAAGGCGCTCAGTTTGCTCAAAAGACTGCGTGATGATGAGGGGATTGAGCTATGGACAGGCGCCATGCAGCGTGCTGAAGGGGTTTTTTTTATGCGGCCGGTTGAGCAAGAGCCCACACTTCTATTTTTATCCCAGTTTCAGATCGCGCCGGTGGATCAACGGATTATTGACAAGGCAGGTGCGCTATATCGCTACTGGAATCCGCGCAATGGCGTCGATATCAACGATGCCATCCTGGCCGCAACCGCCATGCAACATCACGGTAAAATATATACACTGAATACCAGGCATTATCCTATTCCTGAAGTGGTTGTTCAGCGTGCATGGAAGGTTTAGTGTTTCGGTTTTTCATCACAGTATCCGAGGCATCAAGGGTAAAAGACGCGCAGGCGATTTTGTGCGCAAGGGGGTAAGAGGGCTTAGAATCAGTGAATGCTGAATTCTGATTGATGAATGCGAAATGCAGCGCAACGCAGGAGTTGGACTTTTTACGAGACCGTTAATTTTGCTTTTTTATTTTGTTTCTTCCAGTACCGGTTGAATACAATATTTTTAGATGGTTTTGCCGGGGTGGAGGCCACCTTTTTTATCCAGTCGTCAGTCGAAGTCCTGGATTTTTCAAATGCCTGCCGCGTAGTTTCAAAATTATTGTTTTCTTCAAAACGGTATGCCTTTTTTAGAAAAGAGGCTTCCAATGCGTCCCGGTCGGCTTTGTAAGATAAGATCCTGGTGTAATCTTTTAAAATGCTGCGATGCAGTTTTTCATGGTGCCACCAGAGTGTCTCGGGATTATAAACGCCCTGGGGCGGGGGGCCTATATCCGGCAGCACTTTATCGTCCATCCATACCGGTTTAAAAATTCCCGTACACGGTCCCGCCGTACCGGTGGTCCAGAAGGTATCCTGATCCGATGCCAGGTGGGCCACCAATGAACCGGTTGTTGAAGAATTGCGGGTCAGGCTGTTGCCGGCATGGGCACAAACCGAATCCAGCAGAAGAGGGGATGACGGATGATAGTCTTCTTTGCGATGGCTTCTCAGGATTTCAAAGGCATAGGGGATATCGATGTCGCCGTTCCGGGCCTTCAACAGATCATATGAACAGCTTCTGCGTGTTCTCGATGCTGAAAAAGTGGTGAAGAGCCAGTCGGAATAGCATTTTTTAAAATTAAAGGTCTCCCCCTTTTTCAGCCATCCCTTTTTTCGGGCATGATCCATCAGATCCGGATGATGCCGGTCAAACGTTTCTTCTATGGTTAAGCCATTACTGATGGAATAAAAATTCTTTATTTTTAAAGCGACCCAAAGCGGCCCGGAAGTTTCCAGGACCCAGGCCTCACTTTTATCGGCCACGATATAGGCGTTGTGATAAACAAGGCGCCTGTCTTCATACCCGCAGACGCCCCCCTGGCCCCAGTCAGCCAGCAGTCCGATGATAACCTCCATGGCCTGCTCTGCGGAACCGGCCCTTTCAAGCGCCAGGCGCAGCATATCCATTCCGGTCAGTGCGGGCTTTTTAGCCGGGGTCATTTTCGTAAATACCGCTTCATTACCGATGACGACCCCTTTATCATTGGCGCCCATTTCCGCGCCCCACATCCAGAAGGGACGGCAGATCAAGACGCCATTGGTCTTTTTTACCTGGGGGAGAGCGATATAGGTGCAAGTTGCCTTGTCGTCTTTTTTAAATACCTGCCCCGGGTGATATTCAAGCACCTGGGCTTCGTTGGGTTCGCGATCGGAATTTTTCCCAAAGATCACAGAATTGTCTTTGGTTGCAGATGAAAGCGCTACAAAGGTATCACACATGTTATCGGCGCACCTTTCCCGGCAGGATAAATTCATATCGTTTTCTAAGAAGGTTGACCCTGATAAACCGGTCTGCTTTGCGCAAGGCCGAAAACAGGGTCCAGATCCGCTTGTCCTCTTTATAGTAGGTGTCGATTTTTTTTGCCGTGAGGGGCTGGTCAATGTATGGATTTGCAATGTCAAGAAAAGAGGGAATCAAATCCGGCCGCTGCTCCTTATACAGATTGGCAATCAGATCGGTGACCACCTTTTGGTGATCATAATACCGGCCAATTACATCCTCAAGATCAAGCCGCCGTACCAGCCATCGGATAAATACCGGGCAGCTTTGGAGCAGCAGTGCCACATCCAGTTGTTCCTCACCGTTTTTTCGAATAAAGGGGGTGCTGGTGTCCACCAGGAAGAATTTATGTTTCCCGCCTTCAGGTATCCTGACCCAGTTGGACAGCTGACCATCGACGGCGATTTCAAGGTCCGGCATGTTGTGGGTATTAAAATTCCATATCCGGGTCAACTCGGTCATGATCTGATTGATCATTTCAGCCCTGCCGGTTTCATCCAGGCTGTTGATCAGGTGATGGCAGAAAAGGTGATCGTCAAACCGCTGCTGCGCAAAGTAGACGACCACCGGCCTGCCCGGAATGTCTATAATCGCCACATCATCTTCCGGTAGATGGATGCCGGCCTGTTTCAATTGCCGGCAGTAATCGAAATACATCTGCCTGTAGGCGTGGGCCGTGGGCAGATCGGGAAAAATCGGAATTCTTTTATACACCATCTCCTGGTCATCCCCGATCTGGAATATGGCGGATATCTCCCCGAAACCGATGACGGTGACCGGTATGGGGGATCTGGAAAGCGCATGGGGCAGTAAATTTTTTTCAAAACGGGTTAACAGGTCTATATCTATTTTCATGGTTCCGATTATCCTGACATGGCCTTGAAAGCGGTTTCAATGATACCTGAAATCTGATCTGCCTCAGGTTCTGTAATGGTGAGCACCGGCAGGAACTGGACGACTTTAGGATCATTGCCGGCATAAACAACATAAAGACCGTTGTCGAAAAAAAGCTTGATTAAAAACATGGACGTCATTTCATCTTTAAACTCAAGTCCCATCATCAGACCGGTGCCGCGCAGTCTCAGACCCAGATCCGGGTAACGGATGCCAAGGGCTTCAAGGGTATCCTTGAAATAGCTGCCCATGGCGGCCACGTGGTCCAGAAACGCTTGTGCCTGTGATATCTCAATGGTTTTCATGGCGGCCACGCACCCGATTTCACTGCCGCCGAATGTGGAAATATGGATAAACGGGTTTTCCATGAAAAAACCTTTGTAGCGTTCATGATACACCGTTGCGCTGATGGGATAGATGCCCCCGCTCATGCCCTTGCCCATGACCACCATATCCGGTGTTACATCATAATGTTCAAACCCCCAGAATGTGCCGGTTCTGCCAAAACCGGTCTGCACTTCGTCGAGAATCAAAAGCGCGCCGTTTTTTTCGCAGAGGGCCTTTACCGTTTTTAAATACGATTTTTCGGGTGTGACAATGCCCAGGGTTGCCGGAATGGTTTCCAGCAGCACCGCGGCTGTATTTGACGTAATGGCTTTTTCCATCGCTTCCAGATCGTTGAATTCAACCTGTTTGAAACCGGCGGGAACGGGCTTGAACTTTTCCTTGAATTTATCATCGCCACTGGCCAGGGCAAGTCCGGTATGGCCGTGGTATCCGCCCTTGGCGGAAATAATCTCTTCTTTTTGGGTCACGCCCCGGGCAAGCTTGATGGCCAGATCGATCGCTTCGCCGCCACTGACGCCATACACGATCTGGTTGAGCCCGTCGGGCAGGGTATGGGCGATCATTTTTCCCAAAAGGGCCTTGGGTTTGCTGATCAGGTGATGGTTGCCGATATCATAGGTTTCCATGGCCCGGGTAACCGATTCAATTATCTGTTTGTTCCGGTGACCCAGGTTAAATACACCGCCGTTACAATGGCAGTTATAAAACGGTTTGCCGTTCATATCGCTGATGACACAGCCTTCACGATTTTCCGGGACCAGGGTAATGTCATATTTTTCATAAAACGCCACTTTCCCGGATAAACATGGTCAGCGTAGGTTTTGATAACACGGTCTCTGTCTGTAGTCATATCTGATGTTACCTTTTCCTTATTTACACAAATTTTGCCTTCCACGCCTTCATCTTCTCCGTCGGCCATTTAACGCAAAACGCCGGTCGGCCTTTCATGAGCATCTGCATGCACGCATCGCCGCAATCCGGATCGCAGTGGAGAATGTCGGCCTCCTGGCCGTCACGGACTTTTTGCACCCATTGGGGATCGGCCCAGAGCACCCGGGCCAGGCCGATAAGATCGGTTTTTCCCTCCGCGATGGCCTGGTCCGCAAAGGCGCCGGTGGCGAAACGGCCGGCGGAGATCACCGGTACACTGACGTCTGAGCGGATCGCCGCGGCCAGATCGAGCATATAGCCTTCCTGTTTGGATTTTTCCAAAATTTCAGGGAGAGAGAAGGACTCATAGGTACCACCCATGACGGAAATGTAAGCAATGCCCGTCCGGGCCAGGTTTCTGGCGAACCGGCGCGATTCTTCCAGCTGCCATCCGTCGGGGAGCCATTCGTCGGCGAGAAACCGATACCCCACCGGATAAGCGCCCACCGCCGCCTGGACCTGGGCCACGACCGCCATGGCAAATCGTTGGCGGTTTTCCAGACTGCCGCCATATTCGTCGCTGCGTTTATTGGTTCGCGGGGAAAGAAACTGGGCCAGCAGGTAGCCGGTGCCGCCGTGGAGTTCTACCATGTCAAAACCCGCTGCTTTGGCTCTGACCGCGGCCGCTGCGTATTTCTCGATGATACGATGGATATCGTTTTTTTCCAGGGCACCGGGTATCCGGCCGAAGGTGTTCACCGCAGATGGGGCAAGCGGGCTTTGCGTGGCGTGGGCAAATCGGCCGGCGTGGTTGATCTGCAGGCAGGCCAGCGCCCCTTCATCTTTGATGGTTTGGGCCAATTGTCTCAGCCCCTCCAGGTTATCATCGGTGTCTGCCCGCAGGGTCCTGTTGGAACCACTGCCGGCGGGATGGTCCACTGTTGTATTTTCCACCACCACCATGGCCACGCCGCTTTTGGCCATGAGACGGTAATGGGCCAGCAGCATCTTGCTCACCGTACCGCCTTCACCCGCATAGCCCAGGTACAGCGGTGCCATGGTGAGCCGATTTTTCAAGGTCAGCGTCTGTATGGTAATTTCTGAAAACAGATGGTCGTACATGATTACCCTCCTTTTTGATTCGGGGATATTTATCTGAGATAGGGTTTATCCGCCTTCTTCAACAGGCTTGAATTTCATACCCACAAAGGTCGCCACAAGGACCAGTGTCGTGGAGATGAAGATCATCATGATGCCCAGGGCCGACAACTGACCCCACAGGCCGTCCTCGGCAAAGCGGAAGATCTGGACCGCCAGCACTTCGGTACCGGGGCGCGAGAGCACGACAGACAGGGTCAGCTCCCGAACAAACATGGTGGCCATGAGGATCCACCCGGAGACGATGCCCGGAATCAGCAACGGGATGACGATCCGGCGCATGGTCGTAAACGAGCCCGCGCCGCAGACCTGCGAAGATTCTTCCAGATGGCTGTGGACCTGGACAAAGGCACTGGCCAGGGGCCGCACCCCGTAGGGCAGATAGGTGGCGATATAGCCGATGAGCAGCGTCCAGATGGTGGCGTACAGGGGAGTGCGCACAAAAAACCACATGAACCCGACACCGATGACGATCCCGGGAAAGGAGAAGGACAAAAAGGAGAGGCTCTCCAGAATGCCGGATGCGTGGGACCGGACCTTGACGATGACATAGGCGACGAAAATGGACAATGTCACCCCGAGACTCGCGCCCACAACGCCGAGGAACACACTGTTTTTCAGGGACAACAGCGATATGGGGTCATTGATCACCTCGATCCAGTGTTTCCAGCTCATCATGGAAAAGGCCCTGGCGCTGGGGATCATGGAATAGGGCACCAGGGAGGTGTAAAACAGCACCAGCACCGGCAACACGATGAGGACCATGGACAGGATGCCCACAATGCCGAACAGGGGATATTTGGCCCCCTTGAGTTCGATGACGGTGGGCCGGTATCCGCGGCTGGAGATGGTGACGTATTTTTCGCCTTCCGAGGTCAGGTACCGATAGACATAGATGAGGGTGACCGAGGTGGCCAGCACACTCATGCCGATGGCCGCCGCCTTGCCGAAATCCGCGGCAAATCCGGTGGCGATGGACTGGTAGATGTGGGTGGCCAGCACATAGATGCGCCCGGGCATGCCGATCACCGAGGGCACGGCAAAGGAGGCCAGGCTGCGCACCAGCGACAGGATGAAGGCGGCCAGGATCGCCGGCCGCAGCACGGGCAGGGTCACCCGGAACAAGGTGCGCAGGGTCGTGCCCCCGCAGACTTTGGAAGACTCCTCCAGGGCGATGTCAAAGGATGCCATTGCCGGTGCCAGGATGAGATAGGCGATGGGCAGGTCCAAAAGTCCTTCCACCAGGATCATCCCCGGCAGGGAATAGATGTTGATGGCCAGATTCTCGAATCCTAAGACCTGGCGCAGAAACAGGTTGATCAGGCCGTTGGAGGGGTTCAGCAGAAGCACCCAGCTCACCGAGAACAGGATGTGCGGGATCATCATCGGGATGATGGAGATGATCCTGAATAAAAATTTGAAGGGGATATCCGTGCGGGTGTTCAGGTAGGCCAGGAGAAGGGCCAGACCGGTGGCCACCAGGGATGACCCGAGGACAAAGATGATGGTGTTTGCGATGATCCCGGCCAGTTCGGGGTCGGTGTAGGCCTGGATGTACTTATCCAGGGTGAAGCGGCCAAAGGCCCCCAGGCCCGTGGAAAAGCTTCCGAAGATCAGCATGACGACGGGACACACGGTGAGAAAACCGACAATGGCGATGAGGGTCGGCGTCAATACCGATGATTTTTTGACCATTGTTTTTTTCCTTTTTTACCGGGTGACCAGCAGGCAATATTCCGGGTCAACGGTGAAATTGGCCCTGTCCTCCTCAATGATGGCAGAGTCCGGTTCGATCTTGATGAAGAGCTGGGCGTCATTAACCGTGATCTCCCCTTCGAATGCCTCGCCAATGAAAACCAGTGATTGGATCCGGCCGTTGAAGACGTTCTGGGCCTTTTTCGCATCGCCGCGTTTCAGACGGATGAATTCGGGGCGCAGGCAGAGGGTTACCGCATCGCCTGGTTTCATGTCCATCTGTTTACGGCAGGTGACACTGCCAATGGCGCAGTCCACCGTGGTCACGGTGCCTTCCTGGGACGTTACCACAGCCTCGATGAGGTTGGTGCGGCCGATAAAATCGGCCACAAAACGGTGCTTTGCGTTGAAATAGATGTCCCGGGGCGACCCTGTCTCGATGATGTGGCCCTTGTTCATCACCGCAACAATGTCGGACAGGGCCAGGGCCTCGATGCGGTCATGGGTCACATAGACCGCCGTAATCTGAAGCTCGGTGAGAAATGTCCGCAGTTCCTTGCGGGTCTCTTCCCTGAGTTTTGCATCCAGGTTGGAAAGCGGTTCGTCAAAGAGAATGACCTTGGGCTCGGCCACCAGGGCCCGGGCCAGGGCCACCCGCTGTTGCTGCCCGCCGGAAAGCTTGGTGGCAGGCCGGTCCTCAAACCCTTCCAGTTGAACGAAGCGCAACGTTTTTTCGACCTTGCTTCGGATGATATCCCTGGGCAGCTTCCGGGTCTGGAGCGGATAGGCCACATTGTTGAAGACATTCATGTGCGGCCAGATGGCGTAGGTCTGAAAAACCATGCCCAGACCCCGGTTCTCCGTGGGCACAAAGATATTTTTGTCACTGGACCAGACCACCTCGCCGCCGATTTCGATTTCCCCGGTGTCAGGGGATTCCAGACCGACAATGCAGCGCAAAAGGGTGGTTTTTCCGCATCCGCTCGGGCCGAGAAGGGTGAAAATCCGGTTGGCCGGGATGGTCAGGTTCACATTATCCAGCGCTTTGATGGTCTTGCCGCCGGAGTAATAATACTTACTGATATTTTTGATGTGGATTTCCATAAGCAGCTCAGATCTGTTTTTTCTGGCAAGGCCCCCGGCCATCAATGACGTCGGATTGGGCAACATCATCTGTGCCAGGGGCTTGATTTAGAATCGAATCGCCTGCCCGGTTGCCGTCCGGCACCGGGCAGGTCTGGGTCTTGTTTTTTATGGCAGTGCAAAGATTTCTTTGAACGCGGCACCCCATTTGCGGATTTCCGCATCCGACAGGGTGCGGATGGGGATGACCTTTGCTTTATCCATGCCATCGATGGGGGGGAACACACCGGGCGCCAGGACGTATTCACCCACATCCGTGGCCAGCATCCCCATGGCCTTTTGGGACAGCCAGAAGTCCATGAACAGCTTTGCGGCGTTGGGGTTTTTGGCGCTGGCGCTAATGGCCATACCCCGGGGCGTTCCCAGCAGGGGTTGTTTGACCCGGGCCCAGTCAAGGGGTGCCGGGGCCTTGGTGATGATGTACTTGGGCATGGAGATGGCAATGGCCTTTTCCCCGCTTTCAACGGGTGCCGGGGTGGGTCCGAAAGACTTGACCAGCA
This sequence comes from uncultured Desulfobacterales bacterium, assembly GCA_942490765.1. Lineage (GTDB taxonomy): Bacteria > Desulfobacterota > Desulfobacteria > Desulfobacterales > 4572-123 > 4572-123. The sequence goes on from CALNYM010000001.1 coordinate 20,794, forward strand.
TGGGTCTGTTTGCCGCAAGCCCCTTGAGAAACTGCATCCACTGGGCCTCGGAGGCGAAGACATCTTCTTTGAGCCCCACCAGCCATGAAATGGTGGTTGCATGGGTGGCCGGGTTGGCCATGACGATTTTGTTCTTCCATTTGGGGTCGGCAAGATCCTCATAGCGTGTGGGGACATCGGCGGGTTTGACCAGTTCCGTGTTGTAGATCAGGCCCACATATTCGATGCCGAAGGTCTGGATCTGGTCGTCCTTGCGGGTCCAGTCCGGGTAGCCGGCGGCGACCGGGGAGGCGTAAGACGCCAGGACGCCTTTGGCCTTGAGCATTTCCATCACCGGCAATGGCGCCTGCAGCACATCGGCCATGAGTTTTCCGGCCTGGAACTCGGTGAGCACCGTGGGAAGGAATTTAGAGGTGGAAATACGGGTATACTTACCCTGAAGGCCGGTTTGTGCATTGAATACATCCATGATCGGCTGGATTGCCGTCATATTGGCGTAAAATGACACCTGGCCTTCCGCTTTGGCTTTTTCCACAAGGGCCGTGTCCGCAGCAAACGCCGAGGGGACCAGGATCAGTGCCAGCAACAAAATGAAAAGTTTTTTCATGGTGTACCTCCTTTAATCTGCTTTTATTAAAATTCGGGCGATGCCCGTTGATTCTAAATGGTTCAACCGTTTCGGCGTGAGAAAAAAGAGCAGGCAGTGCTTCCCCTGAAAAAGCGCATAAGGGAATGAGAGGGCGGTTTATGAAAACATGACAGATATTATCATATGTACAGGCGGACTGCAAATACCTTGTTGCACGATTTTAATTCAGGACATTTCTTTGACGATTTCTGCAAGGGCCTTGATGCCGTTTTTTATTTTGTCATCCCACGGAAATCCACAGCTGATACGAATGCAATGATTATACTGCCCGGTAGTGGAGCACATGGCCCCGGGCAATATGGAGATGCCTTTATCCATGGCCGCATGAAACACCTTGAGGCCGTCCACCCTGCTGCTTAGCTCTATCCATAGCATGAGCCCCCCCTGGGGTGCGGTTATGCGTGTGCCTTCAGGGAAGTGCCGGGCAACCGACGCGGTCACGCTGCGAACCTGATTTTTAAGCGTTGTGCGCAAATTTCTCAAGTGGCGGTCATAATAACCGCCGTTTAAATATTCGGCCACCACATGCTGGGTAAGCCCCGGAGATGCAATACCGGTGTTTATTTTCAACTGCCGGACCCGGTCAAGGAAGGCGCCGGGTACCGTCCATCCGATGCGCAGACCCGGCGACAGTGTTTTGGAAAACGAGTTGCAGTATAAAACCATACCGGCCTTATCGAAAGATTTCAGCGTGGAGGGCCGTTGGTTCGTAAAATAGAGATCCCCGTGGATATCATTTTCAATGATCGGGATTTTCCGTTTGTTCATCAAGGTCACAAGGCGTCTTTTTTTGTCATCGGGCATCAGAAACCCCAGGGGGTTGTGAAAATTGGGCACCAGTATGGCGGCCTTGATGGGGTGTGTCCGCGTGGCTTTTTCCAGTGATTCGAGGTCGAGGCCGGTGGCGGGGTCGGTGGGTGATTCAAGGGCGAGCATGTTCAGATCCTCGATCATCTGAAGAAACCAGGGGTAGGTGGGCGATTCCACGAGAACCGTATCCCCGGGTTTTGCCACGGCCTGGAGGCATAACCGCACCGCCTCAATGCACCCACTGGTCACCACAATATCTTCAATACCGGTTCCTTCAAGGATGCCCATGCTTCTCAGGGCCAGTTGCCGGCGGAGCATCAGGTAGCCCGATGGATTTTCATACATGGTCATCAGATCGGTGAGTTTTTGACGGGGAATGGATTTGACGAGACGGCTGAGTTGTTTATGGGGCAGCAGGTCCGGTGCCACCACCGATCCGCCGAGTTGCAGGATCTTCCGGTCTCCCATGGCTTCGACGATGGCTGCCGCAACAGCGTTGATGCTCACTTTCTGGGCGACAGGCCGGTGCCGTTTCAGCGTCGGGCCGGGTAGAAGGGGGGCCAGACGGGGTTTGACATAAAATCCTGATTTCTGCCGTGCCTCTACATGGCCGCGTTTTTCAAGCTCAATGAGGGCCTGATAAACGGTTGTGATGCTGAATCCGGTGCTTTGATGCAGTTTCCGTACGGAAGGCAATTTTTCGCCGGCCCGGTAAACACCGGAAACAATTTTGCCTTCAAGCGCTGTTGCCAGTTGTATATACCGGTATTCTTTTATGGTTTGACGGTCCGTCACTGTCGGCTCGCTAAAATCTGTTATGGTTGATTTATTGAAAAACTGTATCTGTTATTGTTTATCAGGTCCTGTATTTTTGTAAAGTAAATAAACCGGTTTTATTTGCCGTATCTGTTCTGGCTGGATTCAGAATGTTGAAACTGGAAACTTGAGGTTAGAGAATAGAGATTGGAAATTGGATAGCGCATTTTCATCGACCCCCCAGAACGGATTGAGTGATAACAGTGACAAGTACCCATATCAGCCGGTTCACCGCATTTGAGAAACAGGTGTTATATTTTACCGATAAAACCGGTGTCCATCTTCCGAGAATGACGTTTGGAAAAGGTGCTTTTTTCAAAGATCTCGGAATGTGGTCCAGCACCTATCTCAGCAGAACCGAGAAAACGGAATTTGTTCACATTCTGCCGGACCCGATCCAGGGGCTTTCGTTTCCCACGGCATTGGATGTATTGTCTTCAGCCCTCTCCCTTTCATCCGGGGTCGTCGATAAAACGGAAATATACGAATTGCTCGAAACCTTCGGCCTTCCGGCAGAGAAGGCGACACAGCCGGTGATCTCTCTGTCCGGGGGGGAGATACTGCTGCTCAATTTTGCCAAGGCAAAAGCCATGCTGCCCTGTGTCCATGGGATAGTGGCATGCAGCCCCATACACTGGTTGAATGAAAACCGGTATCATTACTGGGAAAAACTGGCGGGTTATTATAGTGAAAAAAACCGCCTGGTCGATGTCGCGCTGCTTGAAGGGGAACCGTTTATCGATGACGTGTCGGAAGCGCCGGAAGCGCCGGCACATCCCATGCCCGGTGTTGACTGGTGCCTATCCCTTAACGATCCATCTGTCATTTTCGAAGAGATTCGTTTCCCCGTCTATCATGGCGCTTCACGCATCGGTTATCGCATCGGCGAAAGCCGGACCATGGATCTTCGATCGCCGGTGCTGCTGACAGGGGATAACGGCGTTGGCAAAAGTATTTTTGCCAAAGTGCTGTCCGGGATCATCAAACCGTCCAGCGGGACGATCACGATTCAAGCGCCCAATGGCGGCGGCTGTTCCCGACTGATTTTTCAAGATGCCATCGATCAATTGTTTGGAAAGTCCATAGACGGTCATATGGACTGGGTATTTCGTTTCGACCGTCAAAAAAGAAAACTGGCCAGGGGCATTTACACTGCCATTGACACGGCACTCAGGGCATACACAAAGAATTACCCCGCCCACCATGATGCACTGGGGCCGCAAGCGGCGCACTGCACCCTCTTGCAGGCAAAGATCAGTCTCATCGCCGAACGGTTGGCGACTTTGCCTCCGGTGCTGATCCTGGATGAGCCCGGTTGGGGACTGTCCCGGTTGATTGCCCGAAAGCTGGTGGAGACGGTGTGCCGGATGGCCGGGGATCTGGCGGTTGCCGTGGTACTCATATCCCATCATGCGCGGTGGTGGCAGAGTATGATACATTCGCACTGTCATCTTTCTCACGATGGCACCGATGCCGTTGTTATCAGGAAGGTTTGAATGGATGCACCCGCTGATCTAAAAAAGGCGATGCCGTGGTGGCTCAAGTTGTTATTGCTGTTGACGCTCGGGCTGCCGGGGCTTTCGGGCTGGCCCGCCGGGGTGTTTGTCCGGCACCTTCAGGAAACCGGCCTTTTTACGCCGGAAATTGCCTACGTCTGCGTCTGGGGCAGCTATGCATGCTGTGTCTGGATGGTCGTGCTGTTAAATGCGGGTATAACTAAATTACTGACGTATCTGGGTGCGGCATTCACGCTGGCCCTGACGGTGGCCATTCTCGGTGCGCTCATGCGCGGACTTTTTCCGGTCCTGGCACTGGGGCTGTCAAAAGAGGCCACGAGTTTTAAGTTGATCCGGATTTTCATCAACATCATTGTTTTTCTGCCGTATTCGATCCTGTTTATAAACAGTTTTTCTGCCAAGCATTTAATCGACAAGGTGGCCCGGCTGGGCGGTCGATACCGCACCGTGGGTCTTCACCTGGCACTGGCATTCCGGGTTTTTCAACATACGGGAGAGGTGGTTTTCAACCTTTTTGAAATCTGGACGGAAGAGTATCCTGAAAAAATATTGCCGAGAAATAAAAATGAACTGGGGGTCCGCTGGTATTCGCCCGTCAAAATTCTGGTGTGGGTCTGGGGGAGTATCCATGCATGGATTTTCGCCTGCATCATACATACCTTTGAACCGATACCGGCAATGGTGGAAGAGGTCGAAAGAATCAACAGGGCTAAAAACAGGTGAGAGGTAAACATGCAGAAAAAAAAATGGACATTTGCAACAACCGCCATCGTGGCGGGCTTGATCGCGCTTTCAGCCATCGCAACCCTGGTCATCCGGATTCCCATACCGGCCACCACAGGGTATTTCAATATCGGTGATGTGTTTGTGGTTCTGGCGGGGTTGTGGCTCGGGCCCCTGGCCGGTGCCCTGGTGGGGGGGCTGGGGCCCACCATTGCCGATGCCATCGGTTTTCCGATTTTTATTCCGGCCACTCTGGTTACCAAGGGCATGGAAGGCTTTCTCGTGGGGCTGATTGCGTCGCGGGCCAGGGGCTCCGCATTGAAACTGCGAACCATCGCCGCCTTTGCGGGCGGGCTGACCGTTGCCGTGGGGTACTTTGTGTTCGAGGCCTACATCTATCCGGCCATGGGCAGAACCATGCCGGCCTTTGCCATAACCGATATCGGTGCGGCCATTGTGGAAATTTTTCCCAATACGGTTCAGGGCGTCATCGGCGCCGTCGGCGGTCTGGCACTGTGGAAGGCGTTGTCCGGGTACACGCCTGGAAAATAATTGTGCGGGATATGCATTTATTGACGGTCTCGTAAAAAGTCCAACTCCTGCGTTGCGCTGCATTTCGCAATCATTCAACGTACGATGGTTGCGCCTCATAATTGCAAAATTTGCACGCCTTGACACGCAGTGAAGCGTAGCGCTCATTTGAACTTTTTACGAGACCGTCTAAAGCTGACTTTTTACGAATTTATCATTTATGGTTCCTCGCTATTTTGTGTGGGTGCCCCGGGATGCTTTCATTGTCATGCTCAAAAAACTCGGCACTAAGCGATCGTAACGCCGGACAGGGTTTCGGCATAAACCATCATATTGATATTTTATATAAAAATTAAACTATGGGTGCTATTTTATGGCTGTCCGGCCTAACGCTCGCTAAGCCCCTCAAACAGTTTCGAGTATAACAATAAAAGCATCCCGGGGCTGTAGTCGGTCAAATTTACCCATACGAAACAGCGAAGAGTCTCATTTATTACCTATTGCGAAATTAATGTCGATTTTGTAAGAATCATCTGGTTAGGCAGTTTGCTCAAGTGAAATAAATATTTTTAATTCGATTATAGTTGAAAAATACGCTGTCACCTCGGGGCAGTTTATCTCCAATGTTCAGGGTGGCGCCTGCTTTCACGTCTTAGGTAAATGAAAATGACAGCTTTTTAGCTATTATTTATGAAAAATTCTGTATATGACCCCAAATTACTGCAGGCAGAGATTCTCGCCTCCCATGAACGATCACGGGCGTATGGCATAGATCCGGATCAAAATCGGGCACCTGAGGGGCCAAAATTAACGGCTGCGGAACTGGATGCCAGGCGGAGTAAAAATCAGTATTTTTACGACTTTGTGGTCGATCAAATCGACGAACTCTATCACCTGCTGGCGGGTAAAGGTTTCAGCGTGAGTGTAACCGACGGGGACGGCTATATCCTGGAGGTCATCGGCGATAAAAACATTGTTGAACAACTCCGGGTTGTCAATTGCTGGCCCGGTTACCGATGGCAGGAGAAGGACGTTGGTACGTCATCCATCAGCCTGGTTTTGGCCACCGGTATTGCCGTTCAGGTGACCAGCAAGGAATCCTATTGCAAAAGGGGTAACAATTTCACCAATTCCGCGGCGCCGGTATTCAACCCCGACCAGGCACTTCTCGGCGTTATCGCCGTTACCGGCATCGCTGAACAGGTTCATCCCCATACTCTGGCGATGGTTAAGACCGCCGCAAAGGCCATTGAAAACCAGATCGGTCTTAAACGCAAGTCCGAGAAGCTTTATATTCAACGCAATTACATGGCCTCGATTATTGATTCGATTGAGGATGGTTTTATAGCAACAGACAGACGCGGCATCATTACCCATATTAATATCAGCGCCATAAAAATTTTGGAACTGGGCAAAAAAAGCAGTCGGTCAATCGCTGCCCCTGATTCTGGCCGGTGATTTTGACTGGACGCAGGCCATTGATTCGGACGTGGGATTTGTTGACCGGGAAGTATTTGTCACCCGGAAGGGCCAGGTGCCACTGCATTTGCTCGTTTCCCTCGACTTAATTCGAGGGCCCTACGGCCGCGTTCGCGGTGTTGCGGTGATGTTCAACAGCATCAACCGTATCCGCAAACTGGTAACAGGGATGTCAGGGGCCCATGCCCGTTTCACCTTTGATGATATCATTGGTTGCAGCCAGGAAATAGAAGCCGCCAAGACCCTGGCTGCCCAGGCGGCAAAGGCGGCCTCCCCTGTTTTGATTACCGGTGAGACGGGAACAGGCAAGGAGCTTTTCGCGCATTCAATTCACAACAGCAGCAACCGGCGGGATAAACCGTTTGTCATTATCAACTGTGCCGCCATTCCACGCGATCTGCTGGAGAGTGAACTTTTTGGCTATGGTGCTGGGGCGTTCACCGGTGCCCGGAAATCCGGACAACCTGGTAAGTTGGAGCTGGCCAACAGCGGCACGGTTTTTCTGGACGAAATAGGGGATATGGCCCCCGACATGCAGGTCAAATTACTTCGCGCCATACAATCCGGTGAAGTTTGCCGCCTGGGCGAGCATAAACACATTCTGGTGGACATCCGGTTTATCACCGCCACCAATGTCGATCTGGAGGCGGAAATCAAGCGCCGTAACTTCCGTCTCGACCTTTATTACCGTATCAATGTGTTGTCAGTGTCGTTGCCGCCTTTACGCCGCCGTGTCGATGACATCCTGCCATTGGCCAATCATCTCCTGGCACGCAGCTGCCGAAAACTTGGCAAAGAAGGCCTTTCCTTTTCCAAAGCCGCAAAGGGACTTCTCGAGTCCTATGACTGGCCCGGAAATGTTCGAGAACTTGAAAATGCCGTAGAGAGAGCCGCGAACCTTTGCAAGAGCAGTATCATCCTACCGGACGATCTGGGACTGCCATCAGTCCGGCATCAGTTTTCTGAAGGCAGAGATACTGAGCGATTGCTGGAAACAGCTGAATTTGAAATACTTGAGAGGGTTTTTACCAACTCCAACCGTAACATCGCCCTTACCTCGCGCAAGTTAGGCATCAGCCGGCCCACGCTGTACAGAAAGCTGCGTAAATCCAACTTGATTCCCAGTTAATTCATCATTATGTAAGATTATTTTACATGTAAAATAATCTTACATAATGGCTGTTTGCCCGCCAATAAAAGAAAATTTAATCCAACCACAATCAATATGTAAAAATTTTTTACATTTTTTTTCGTATCTACAATTTTTGTAATTGTTTTCTTATTGCAAATACATATAAATTCAATTATTTATTTTCATAAAACACTTTCTCTATTTTGGCATGTTTCTGGCATTTGCTAAACTATTCGATGTTTTGTTTTTTCATCCACAACTGCTATCAACACTACCATTGAAATACCTGAAATCAAGAAAAGGAGCGTATATTTCATGAACGTAACGCGAATTGCTATTTTAGGTGCGGGAAATGGGGGCATTACAGCTGCCGCAGATTTGAAAAACAGAGGCAAGGAAGTAAGTCTGTACGAGCTGCCCCAGTTTGGCAAAACTATTGATCTTTTAAAAAAGGCGGGAAAAATAACCGTCAAAGAGGGGGAAAATGAGTTTTCAGCCATTCCGGATTTGATGACTACGGACATCGGTGAGGCCGTCAAGGGTGCGCAAGTTATCCTCGTGACCGTTCCGGCCTTTGCCATTGAAGCGTTCGCCAAGGTGCTGGCGCCGGTGGTCCGTGAAGACCAGATCATTATTATCCATTGCGCAGCCAGCATGGGCGCCTTTCGTTTTTTGCAAACAGCCAAAGCCATGGGAATCAACAAGCGGTTTAAAATCGGTGAACTCAATACCCTGGCCTATGGCACCCGGGCTTTCCCGGAGAAGGGATTGGTGGAGCTTTTATTGCGCGTTAAATATCTGCTTTTTGCGGCCCTGCCCGCCGATGACACCGAAGAACTGCTGGGGGCCGCCCGGCAGCTTTACGATACGATTCAGCCTGCCAAAAATATCTGGCATATCTTTTTGACAAACGGTAACCCCGAGGCTCATTGTGCCTGTATTCTGAATGCAGGGCGCATTGAGTATTCAAAAGGTGAGTTCTGGTATTACAAGGAAGGGGTCACCCCCCACACTTCGGGCCGTGGATAGGAACGAATGGCGCTGGCCGCGCTATGGGGCTTGAACTTGAATCCGGGCGGGAGGCCAGGGCCAAACGAGGTTATATCAGGGACGAGCCTGATACGCCTTCGAGGAGTTGTTCAATTCCAGTGTGGTTTTTTCAGGTATTAAAGGACCTTTGAGTGTGGACAGCCGCTATCTGGTGGAGGATATATCCAATGGTCTGGCCATGTTTTCTTCACTTGGCAAGGCGATTGGCGTGCAGACACCGGTTTCCGATGCGATCGTCACACTGGGCGGCTGTTTGTTGCAGAGGGATTTTCAGGCCGGTGGTTTGACGCTGGAGCAACTTGGATTCGATGGCCTGGACGCAAAAGGTCTGTTAGAAGCCGTAAATTAAATTATTAAAATGTCCCGTCAATTGATAATTCTTATTTTTTAACCCAAACACCAACTGGAGGATTTTGAAAAAAAGTTTTTCCCTTGTGTTGTCACGATGATTTTGCTTTGGAACATCGGAATGGCAAAGAAATGGACTGTAAAATTCCTGATCCATTCCGAGGATCTGTACAAGGACTGGTTCCCACGGCTTTGGTCTTTAAAAGGAGGAGACCGGCGGATTCAGGTAAGTCTCCAACAGTCTTGGGAAAGGAGGAGGATGGAGGGTGCAGATGGGGAATAGTCACTGCCCTCGGTTGGCGCTTGTTGAAGTTATACTACTTTCTTAAGATTGAGGTTGGAGTTTTTGACAGCGATTTTGTTAAAACGCTGAAAGACAACGTAGTGGTTTTCGCTATTCGGCAGAGAGGGGGGGTTGGCCGACCAACAAAGTCCGGTGAACTGAGATCAAGTGCGTGTTGGCACCCGGGAAGGGCTTTCTGGAAGTCGCTTGGCGTTCGGCCACACCCTTCCTGGGAGGAATTGTATATTTCCCTCAGACCGGTGTTGTTGACGGTCAATCCAACGGTTTTGGCATTTTATGGGAAAGCTTGGGAGGTCAGAATGATCAAAATCGGAGTTGACGGTTCGTGAGTGAAAATGGTCCAGATACCAAATAAGGAGTGGTCCAGGATGGATGAGGTAGGGCGGACGGGTGTTAAGTGATTAGACGGCGGAGGAGGCAGAATGTGGACCCAGTGTGAGGTGCAGAATGGTGCGGTACGTTAGGGTTAAGGAAAAGCGGTACCGTGGTCGGAAGAGGGGAAGTGAAATGGAGGAGGCACCACGGGTCACCTGGCGCCGTGGTTCCACTTTCTTACCTTGGGACGACAAATGGAAAAATAAATGCCCATCTTTTTAGATGGTTCGGTTAAGGGCCGTTATCCTGTCCACCGGATTGATGCTTCTGGTGGTTCTGGCGGGCATTATATCCCGCGCCGGATTTAACGCCGCCTTTCACTGGTCCGAAGAACTGGGACGCTACACCATGATATATGCCGGTTGCCTGGGCATTGGCCTGGCTTGAAGCGGGGACTGTGTCGGCTCGATTGATGGTGAAAAGTGGACTGGCACTTGTCTGCGACATCGCCGGAGGGTGTACCCTTTCTGACCATGAATAAAGGGTCAGTCTTGTTATGCGCGAATCACCTACAATGGGTTTTATTGGTTTGGGTTTCACCCCCCCTGCCTGTTCTCCCTTTTTTTTAGGCCTGTGACCTTAGAAGTTTGCCAAGGGGTTTGGGAGCCAGAGTTGGTGTCGGAACACTTTATGAGTAGCCGTCTCGACACATCACGGCAGCGCAGGAAATCGACACCCTTGTGTCATGTCATTGAGGGCACGTCAGCGGGCAAAGGTAAAGGGCGAGCCCATGGTAACCAGATGTTACCCGGGCTTATTTATTAGCGATACCGCTATCCCAAATAAAACAATGACTGGTGGAGTTGATCAGATAGAAATGGTGATATAAAATTATGGGACTTATACTTCTTACTTCTTTTTTGTTTTTGGTGGCCATGGTGTGCCCATCGGTTACACGCTGGGTTCGTATCTGTTGGTGCCGTCTGGGCGGCCTGGGACCCGGAATTTTTATTGATTCTGGCCCGCAAAATGGTTTCCGGGGTCGATTCTTACACCATAATGGCCATGCCCTTGTTCATGATAGCCGGAAACGTTATGAACAAGGCCAAAATTACCGACGCTCTGGTTGATTTTTCCCATGCTCTGGTCGGCCATATTCGCGGCGGTCTGGCACAGGTGAATATCGTGGCCTCCATTCTGTTCGCAGGATTGACCGGTGTGGCCATGGCGGATGTGGCCGCCTTAGGTTCCATCCTCATACCGGCCATGGAGAAGGATGGCTACGGCAAGCCGTTTGCAGCAGCGATCACGGCCGCATCCTCGGTCATCGGGCCGATTATTCCACCCAGCCTGGTGATGTTGATCTACGCACATGTCATGGGGGTTTCCGTGGCCGCCTTGTTCCTGGCCGGCGTCATCCCCGGCATCCTGATGGGATTGATGCTCATGGTGACAACCGGCGTGATCTCCCAAAAACGCAAGTATCCGAAACGGGGAACCCGGCCCACCGTTAAAACTGTTTCCATGAGTCTGTTCAGGAGCATGCCGGCCCTGGGTTGTCCTATTATAATTCTAGGCGGCATTGTTTTTGGAGTATGCACACCCACCGAGGCCGCGGCGCTGGCTGTTCTTTACTCTTTTTTATTAGGTTTTTTTTTCTACCGAACGCTCGCGTTAAAGGATGTGCCTGGGATATTACTCTCCAGCATGGTCCATACTTCCGTGGTTTTTTTGATCATCGGCACCGCCTCCCAACTGGGTCTACTGATCACCGATATCAGTCTGCCCCAGCAAATATCCCAGGGTATGCTCGGTTTTACCCAGAATAAGTATTTGATGTTGTTCATTATCAATCTGTTTTTGCTGCTGATGGGCATGATTCTTGAGATTATCCCCAATGTGGTGCTGCTGAGTCCCATTCTTGCCCCCCTGGCAACAGCCCTCGGGGTGCATCCGATTCATTTTGCCCTGATTCTTCTGGTTAATTTGAATATTGGCATGAACACACCGCCAATGGGTGGTCTTTTGTTTATTACCAGCAGTATGGCCGGAGAGAAGTTTGATACGGTGGTCCATGAGATATGGCCGTTTATCGGGACGCAAATAGTGACGCTTTTTTTCATAACCTATTTGCCGTCAACCACCTTGTGGTTGCCGAAAATGTTCGGATTCTTATAATTTTTATGCGAAAATTGGCGTATGATGTGCCGTGAACAGGGGTGCCCTGAAAGCCTGTCAAAAAACCCATCATTACATTTAATGTAATGATGGGTTTTTAAATTTCGATGTTCCGCTTGATAATAAATTCGAGTTTTCTGCACGAGCCCTTAAGTAGCTGGCCTGGCACGTCAACCGGCCATGGCTGCCTTTTGGGGGGAAAGCCAGGCAAAAGCCCCTTTGCCGGTCCGGGAATTCTGTTTGCGTCCGGTCCTTGGATTTGACGGTTGCTGTACCCGGGGTCGGGGTTTCTGTACGCGGGGCCGGGGTTGCTGATTGGTATTGGCCGGGGCCGCAGCGTGGTAATCGAAATCCGCCAGGGTGCGTTGTTCCACAGGGCTCCCAACGGCTTTATGAATGGCTTTTACCATTTGAGTGTCTTCATCGGTGATCAGGGTAAACGCTTCACCGCTGCGTTCAACCCGGCCGGTCCTTCCGATGCGATGAATGTAAACTTCGGGTGTAGAGGGGATATCAAAGTTGATGACATGGGACACATTGGAAACGTCAATGCCCCGGGCCGCAATGTCGGTGGCCACCAGCATCTGATATTTGCCCGATTTGAAGCCGTTCATGGCATCCTGACGCTTTGTCTGGGACAGATTTCCCTGAAGTGAGGCTGCCCGATAACCGGCTTTGGCCAGCTTGCCCCCCAACTGTTTGGCACGATGTTTGGTGCGTGTAAAAATCAGGACAGCGTCGGTGCTTGTATTTTCCAGCAGCTTGAGCAGAATCGCTATTTTTAAATGTTTGGCCACAGGATAAAAGGCGTGGCTGACCGTTTCTGCAGGGGCCTCGTTTCCGACCTGTACCTTGACATAGTTTTTTAGGATGTCATCGGCCAGACGACGGATTTGGATGGGCATGGTGGCCGAAAAAAGCAAGGTCTGGCGACCGGATCGGGGCAGATGGGTTAATATCCGGCGAATATCGGGCAGAAAGCCCATGTCGAACATCTGGTCGGCTTCGTCGAGTACAAGCACATCCGCATGGGAAAGATCCACCGTCTTCCGGTTGATATGGTCGAGAAGCCGTCCCGGGCAGGCCACGACAATATCAGCGCTTTTCAGCGCCTTTATCTGCGGCTGGATGCCAACGCCGCCATACACCGAAATGCTTCGCAAGCCGGTTTTTGCGCCCAGGGTTTCAAAGGTCTGGTGAATCTGTTCGGCCAGTTCCCGGGTGGGGGCGACGACCAGGGCGCGGACATGTCCACGCTGGCCACTCATGAGTCGATGCAAAATAGGTAACGCAAAGACAGCCGTTTTTCCGGTACCGGTCTGGGCCAGGCCCATTAAATCACTGCCCTGCATGACTTTTGGGATGGCCTGGGTTTGAATCGGGGTTGGGATGGTATATCCTGCGGCTGCAATACCCGCCGCGATTTTGGGATGAAATGAAAATGTTTTAAAATTCAAATGATAGTGTTCCTTATACAATTAGGTTTGTTTTTGACTCAATAGCCACTTCTTCGAAAAGGGCGTTTAGCCTTTTTTTTCCCGCCGGAATCGGCGTGTTTTATTTTAATGTGATTGCCGTCTACGCGATTTCCGTTCAATGCCTTGATGGCCTGATCGGCTTCGGAGTTGCTGGGCATTTCAAGAAAAGCGAATCCCTTTGGTTTGCCCGAAAACCGGTCTTTGATTACTTTAACGCTTTCAACTTCTCCGAATTCTGCAAACAGGGATTTCAACGTATCTTCCGTAGTGTTAAAAGATAGATTTCCGATGTAGATATTCATGCAAAATACCTTTCGCCCTTTATTGTTTTGCCTGTTTGTCATGGATAAGCAAGCAAGGCCCTTCATCAAAGGGTAGATTGTGGATCACACGCAGGATAGACACCCGGTAAAGCATGTGGTGTCAAAAGCGCAGTATAAAAGACTCAAAATTTCAGCCTGGAGGAGGTAGCGATAAGAAATGATTTGTTCCTTCAGAAAAAAATCGCTCAGAAAATTGAAGTCAAAGCCATGTTGAATCTTATAAACTAACACTTTTTCAACTGAAAGCAAGCTATTTATTTTTTTAAGATTTTTTCGTATCGGTTTTTACTGGGCAATATCTATCGCTGTATTGGCTTTGGGTCCTATGGATATGGATTTTTCAGTCAGGCCACCAGGGATTGGGCCAGTTTAACGGCCTTTTGTTTGATCGCCTCGGGTATGTCGGCCGGCACGCTGCAGTCCCCCACATATAATTCGCCTGACTTTTGGGCCATAAAAAAGTCTGCAATCCGGTCAAAAGCAGTAAACAGGGCACCGGCATTGTTTTCATAGGTGCCGGCGCCGGTGACCAGCAGACCGAGGCGTTTTCCTTGCATTAATGACGTTTGACCGGGCTGGTGATAGTTGCTGACAAGGCTGTAGCTTCGGTCGATGAGGGCCTTGGTCTGGGCCGAAAAACCCCAGAAATAGATCGGTGATGCAAACAGGACCACATCGGATGTGATCATCTGCCCCAGAACAGCTGCCGCATCATCCTTCTGGACACAGGCGATTTCATCAGGATTTTCCCGGCATTTGGCACATCCCAGACAACCGTTAATGGATCTGCCGTTGAGGTAGATCTGTTCCACGTCATGGCCCTGTGCCTTGAGCGCGTCCTCTACCCAGCCTAAAACAGTTGCCGTGTTTCCCTTTTTTCTGGCACTGCCCAACAGTGTGGTGATTTTCATTGTTGTATTCCCTTTGCAAGTTTTTAGCCTTAAGGCGCGCAAATTCTGCAATCATGAGGCGTACTGAGTGTACGTTGAAGGATTGCAGAATGCAGCGCAACGCAGGAGTTGGAACCTTTACGAGACCGTCATTTTTTATTAACCGGTTTTACTTTCCGGTAATAGGAGTGTGAGGTATAAAGGGCGGCCAGGGGGTTGTGACCGGTCACCCTGTCCTTGGCTGCTATGACCGTGCACATGGCCGTTGCTTTTTTTAGAAACAGAGCGTCATGTCCCACACAGAGACCGAGCATGATATTTAAATCCGTTTCGGCCTGGTTCAATATCCCGGCCTGCAAAAGCGGGTTGCACATGGTTTCATATTCGCCGATGCAGACTTTCTCATCGTCTGTGATACCGATGGTCTCTTTGGGTACCCCGCCCACATTACAGCCCACCGAGACCACCTCGAAACCGTTGGCTTCAAGGATGTCGGAAAGCATGCCGGCTTCTTTTTGAAGGCCGCCGCAAAACGCCAGGCCTAGTTTGTGGGCGCCGATTTTATTTGCAAATTCAATGGTTTCCTGAATTCGACACTTTTCCGGCTGAATCACATAGGGACCGGGGCCGCGGTTTGCATAGCACTCTCCCTCCTGAACTGAGGCCAGGCGGGCAAATGTTTTATAGACGGGGGTTTGATATTCTTCAATAACTCCCGGGACCAGTTCGGCAAAATTGATGGTGGGGCAGAATGCTGGGCCTCTACCCCCCTTTACCAGGCAGATTCTTTCGGTTTTCGGTATTTTGCAGCGGGCACAGTGGGCTAATAGATTCATCGTTTCTCCTTGTCATAAATTCGTAATACCAAATTGCCCGGTTAAATTACCGGGAATCGTCAGGCAAGTCAACGGTTATGCATAGAAAAAGATTGCTTTGCCCGGTGGTTTCAAATAGCGTGCGGCTGAAACTGTAACAAGGGCAGGATGATCATGAATACGGATACCCGAAAGCCGACTTTTAAAGCCTCTGCTGATGCAAGCGCGGATGCGGCACCATCCCAGCGTTTGGGCGGGCTTTATGTCCATGTGCCGTTCTGTCTTAAAAAATGCCCGTATTGCGATTTTTATTCCATCACAGACCTTTCCCTCATCGAGGCCTATCTGTCGGCGCTGGATAAGGAGATGGGCCTGGCAGCACCGTCACCGGTTACGTTCGATACCCTGTATATGGGTGGCGGCACCCCCTCTGTACTTGGTACGGGGCAGATTGCCCGGATCATCGACACGGTTTTGAAACGGTTCACTGTCAAAAAAGGGTGCGAGATCACCATGGAAGTGAACCCCGGAACGGTTTCCCTCCAGGATTTTCGGGATTTTCGCAGGGCCGGTATCAATCGCATCAATATGGGGGTTCAGTCTTTTCAGGATGAAAATCTGGCATTTTTAGGCCGGATTCATTCAGCGGCAGACGCTGAAAAAGCCCTTGAAAACGCGCGCAGTGCCGGATTTGATAATGTCGGATTCGATTTGATGTATGGATTGCCGGGCCAGTCTGCGGACCACTGGATAAAGGACTTGTCGCGGGCTGTTTTTCATAACCCCCAACACCTTTCCTGTTATATGCTGAGTTATGAAAAGGGCACCCTTATGGATCGTGACCGCCGGCGGGGTCGGATCCGGCCCCTGCCGGATCAATCTGTTGCAAAATTGTTTGAGATCACCGTGGCATTTTTGCAGAAAAACGGCATCTCGCAATATGAAATATCCAATTATGCCGACTCGCCACGGTCCCGGTCCCGGCACAATCAGAAATACTGGCACTTTGCCCCCTACCTCGGATTCGGGCCCGGCGCTCATTCTTTTATTGATCCACAGCGATCCTGGAACCATCGGGATATGGATACCTATATCGCTTTGCTGAAGCAGGGCAGACGGCCCATGTCCGGAAAGGAGTCTCTAAACCGGGATCAGCAGATGATCGAAGCGATTTATCTGGGCCTCCGGACGACGGATGGTATTGATCTGGCCAGGTTTGAGGATCGGTTTGACACCGATTTTACGCAACTGTTCGGCACGGTGGGAGACGAGCTGGTCGGTCGGGGCCTGATCCACATGGCCGATGGCCGCTGCGCTCTCACGCGGCAGGGCATGCTTCTGCTCGATAGTATCGTGGATCGGTTTGTGATGCAGGTCTGAGGGGGAGGCAGCCTTTTTTTATCCTTCCACTTTCCACCTAAATTTACGTCGACAAGGTCGTGATCAGAACTCTCAGGTAAAATCCGGCATGGCTGATGGGGGCGGCCATGTTGGCCCGGTGATTGGCAAAGATTGAACTCAGGTTGCTTTCAAGGATTATCACGGGATCGATCTGCATGGCATGATGACAGGAAACAATGGCATGGTGCATGAGCTCATTGCCAAGCCGGGTTCCGATGGTGCCCCTGAAATCATGGGCAATGGCCTGCAAGATGGTATGCAGTGACGTGGCAACGCCCTGGGCATAGTAAAAATAATCGTCCGCCTTGAAATAACTTACCGGTGACCCATCTTCTTCCGTCATCTTGGCCAGGTTTTCATCACAGCTCCCCAGCAGTTCCACATAGCTGGATAACAGCGGGAGCAGGTTGTCGCTGCGTGTATAAAACTTTGCTGTCTTATTTTCAAGCCGTTCAATGTAGAGCTTGATGGCATCAATGCTGTCATTGTATTTGGCTTCCGCCGAAGGAAAAATATAGCGATTCGGTTTTATCATAAGCCAGTTGGTGGCGCTTTCCAGATTGTCGTCAAGGGCTGCCGTGATGCCTGTGCGGGACAGACGTTCCGACAGAACCACAGCCGTTCGACGGGTGACTTCCAGAACCCCGAGCTGAAAGTTTTTGACATTGTCGGTGACGTTGGTGACGTCATTGGGGCGCCAGCCCCAGAACCGCTCATTCAATTCATGATTAAGGGGTGTTATGGCAGCCCGTACAAAGGTTACACCGGGAATGTCGGACACCGGAAATCCAAGGCCAAGGCCATGGCCATTGCCTTCTGCCGGAGTGCCGTGCGCCGTTTCTTCAGCGGTAGCATGCCCGGTTTCTTGGGTCGCCGCAATCCCGGTTTCTTCAGATGCAGCATGTTCAGTCTCTTTAGCTGCGGCATGACCCGTCTTGTCAGCGGTAGCAGGGTCTTTGGCAGTTGCGTGAGTCTCCAGCGTATGATTGTCCGCCGCGTGGGTCGGCGACGGGGCCTGTTGGGGCGCGGTGTCGCCTATGTGGCTTTTCGTTGGCGGTTTGGATTCTCCCAGGGTCAGCGCTATGGTTTTTTCTAAATAGGGTGCTGATTCAGATTCAGTCTCCAGATGAGCCGTTGTTTCGGATTTTGTGACATGGGAATCTTTAGCGGGCATTTCAGCGCGCTGGGTATCTGCTACATGCAGCGGGGTGTCGGTGTCATGGGCATCGGTCATTTTTGTTTCAAGAGATTTGTCAAAAAATTTCAGTATCGAAAACAATATCAATAAGACGGCAATGATAAGCAATATACCCACAATAATTCGTTGGGACGCAAACAATCCGAAATTGACGACGTTATTTTTTTCTTCCATAGGATCTCCAGTTTCCGGTTACTGCCGGAATGTATTTATATGCGTCTGTTTTTTCTAATTTTCAACCTTTAACGGCCATGCTTTGGCCTTCAACCTTCCGATTTTAACCCTTTCAATCTTGATGGTCTCGTAAAAAGTCGGATTTAGACGGTCTCGTAGAAAGTTCAAATGAGCGCTACGCTTCACTGCGTGTCAAGGCGTGTAAATTTTGCAATCATGAGGCGTAACCATCGTACGTTGAATGATTACAAAATGCAGCGCAACGCAGGAGTTGGACTTTTTACGAGACCGTCAATCTTTGCGCCTCAACTTGCGTATATCTCCGATACGAATCGTTATATTTTTAGAATCAAAATATTCAATCAGCGGAATCAGATACTTGCGGGATACCTTTGCCATATCTTTGAACTGGGGCGTGGACATCTCTTCATTGGCCTTTAAAAAGTCAATGACGGTGCCCTTTAACGTCTCCACCGCCGGATTGTAAAAATACAGATCTTCTTTTACCTTGATCAGGGGGCCTTCGTCAACCAGAAGCATGAGGACGTCTTTGCCCCGCAACGGATCAATATCCAGCTGTTTCACCAGTTCCTTGAAATAAGGCGGCGCCAGACCACCTTCCATATAAGCATCCAGGATGTTTTTTTTGACATCCTGCTGGTCCAGTCCCAGACTGATTTTATGGTTTGCCAGATGCACGATCTCTTCATCGGAAACAAGATCACCGGTTTTTATCATTTGTGCAAGGACAAAATTAAGGAGTTTGGGTCCTGCAGCGCGTGGAAATTTTGATTTGAGTTCTTCCCTGGCCATGCCTGGCTTGAGCGGATATGCCGTGTGATAGGCGGCCAGGGTGTCGCGCATTTTCTGCGTAATCTGGGCGATACTGTCCGTATGAATAAAAAGACGGTTTTCCCGGTCGATGAGAACGACTTCTTTTTTTGTCAGCAGGCCCTGCATCGCATTGGTAAGGGGCTTGTCGGCCATGTTGGTCATTATTTTCAGGTGGGAAAACAGAACCCCGGCAGGGCCGGCGGCTTTGACATGATAGGCAATCATCTGATCCGGCGCCTGGTCGTCGATGTTCTGCAAGCCTTCGAAAATTTCGGGTTTGAAGCGTTTGTGTTTGGGTGGGATGGGGTTTAAAACATGCCCGCCGCCGATGGTCCGAACCGGGGAATAACTGCGAATCACGAACCGGTCATCTTTTACAAGGGCCAGGGGGGCATCGAGACGCAATTGGGCAACGATGGTTTCCCCCGGGGCCAGTTCTTCCCGGTCCAGCAGGATCAAAATACCCAGCACTTCGCTGGTGCCGGTATGAAATCGTACCCTTGTACGGTTTTTGGCCGGTTTTTTATTGCTGGCCAGAAATGTCAGGGATACGTCCACCATATAACTTGAAATCAGGGCATTGGGCGTGGAGAGCACCTCTCCTCTTTCCACTGCGCTTTTTTCCAGGCCCTGAAAATTAATGGCCGTCCGCATACCGGCCCCGGCTTTTTCAACGCTCTGGTTATGGACCTGGATGCCCCGGACTTTGGACGTGATGCCCGAGGGGTAGAGCATGACAGTATCCCCTGTTTGAACATGACCGGAGGCCAGGGTGCCGGTGATGACGGTGCCAAAGCCCTTCATGGAAAAGACCCGGTCCACGGGAAGCCGGAACAACCCGGAAGCCGTCCGTTCGGGAATTTTTTGGCTCAACGCGTCCAGGGTCGCCACGAATTCGGGTATACCCTGGCCTGTGAACGATGAAACCGTTACCATGGGCGCGTCTTCGAGGAAGGTGCCGGTGATGAACTCCTGTACATCCTCAAGGGCCAGTTCCAGCCATTCTTCATCCACAAGGTCGGTTTTGGTAATCACCACCAGGCCGTAACGGATACCCAGCAGGGCGCAGATCTCCATATGCTCCCGGGTCTGGGGCATGACGCCTTCATCCGCGGCAATGACCATGGCCACGATATCGATGCCGGTGGCGCCGGCCACCATATTTTTGACAAATTTTTCATGACCGGGAACATCGACAATTCCCACATGCCGGCCACTGGGAAGATCAATGGATGCAAATCCGAGTTCGATGGTAATGCCGCGCTGCTTTTCCTCTTTCAGACGGTCGGTGTCGGTGCCTGTAACGGCCTTGATCAGAGATGTTTTGCCGTGATCAATGTGCCCGGCGGTGCCCAGAATGATCTGTTTCAATGGATAAAATTTCCTTTTTTCCAAGCTCTTATTTTGTAACCGTTCACGAGCTGTATTGCTGCATCAAATACCAACTAAATGTAATTTTTCGATTTGTAAGGGTTTGCAGGGTGCTGCAGATGCAAGGCGGCGGGCACACAGTCGACCTAATGGTCTTCAAGTGCCCGACAACGCAGCAGGTGCGGTGCCCTGTGAACCCTTACCGTATTTTTTTTCGATTACGCAGGTACTCAGCCAGATAAGCAATGCCCACCAGAATAATTCCAAGTCCGATGAGATAGGGTATTTTTGCATCCGGATAAAAAAAACGGGATAACACAACGGCAAAAACAGCGCCGAGAATAGCGCGTATAACGAAAATATTAAACTGGCCCACGACGGTAGGATCCTTTTATTGAAAACAATCTTTTACGAGACCGAGACCGTCAATCTATAACATCCCTTTAATATTATATTAGAACCCGTTTGGGGTCAATGAATAGTTTGACGGCACCTGCGCCCCGGCATTAACCCTATCGTTGCATAAAAAACATGAGCCATTGATCTAAATCCGCCAAGAGAAAGAGTTCAACGAGAATGATGCAATTTTTAAGGAATTCAACGATGGTGATATCCAGAAAAAGTGCAAAAGGACACAATTTTTTACCCTCCGGGAAAGCCGGATGACGCCTGATCCTTCGTTATCAAGGGATTGCGGGGATGACTACAGCTTCACCCTTGATGCCTCGGCTCTGAAGCCATCCGGCTTTTGCAACAATAGGGTTAAATTGCAGGCCAGGGCCGGCACACAGGGTGGCGTCTTATCCGTTATCAGTTTTAAATGCCTACCGCCAGCCTTAGCCTGTTCATAAGCAGGGAAATAAAAAAATGAATTATTTAATCTTTATACTTGAAATTGGGAAAGCAATCTGTTAGATATCCATTTTTCTTATGGTGGGTGTAGCTCAGTTTGGTAGAGCTCCTGGTTGTGGCCCAGGTGGCCGTGGGTTCAAGTCCCATCACTCACCCCATAAAAAATAAAAGGCCATTGCAACACTGCAATGGCCTTTGTACCTTTCGCGCCCGTAGCTCAGCTGGATAGAGCACCGGACTTCGAATCCGTAGGCCGCCCGTTCGAATCGGGCCGGGCGTACCACCAAAAATTAAAGCAGGTAATGGTTCATCCGGCCGTTACCTGCTTTTTGTGCGTTTTTGTCAGGATTTTAAGCGGGCAGAGGCTGTGGCTTATTCCCAGGGCGTGGCGTACAGACGCCTGTTGGCCGGTGTCCTCTGAGAGGGGTATGGGGGTCGGGCCCCAGGCGGGTGCAGCGATGGTATTAGTTCGTACGATAAAATATATGGAGAACGATAATAAGGGTACGTTATGAATCAAGCTATTGGGGGTCTCGGGTGGTAGGGAAGTGCGGTTTTGGGGTCTTCGGAGGCGGATCGGAAAATTGTTAAAAATAAGGGTTCTTGAGGGGGGGGGGGGGAGAGGGAATAAATGAAAAAAGGGGTATGGAGGGGGAAGTCATGAAGGGCTGGTATCTTCCCGTTGAACCTGACGAAGCGATTGGCGACAGTACGGCCTGGTACACCTCCTTTGGGGGCTTTTGGGGAAATTTTTTGGGAGGGGGGGTTGGGACAGTGGTGGCCTCTCTCCCGAGAAGAGACGCGGCGTCTCGTGGGGGACTCGCGGCTCGTCGGTTGTTGGTAGGCTGCACACCGAAAACAAGCTAACACGCATCCCGCTTACGCGGGTTTTTTCGCTTTGCGGGCGACCCTGCCCGAGGTCGGACAGGGTGTAGAAAAAAATGGACTGCGTCTGTTTTCCTTACCTTCGGCGCTCGTCAGTTGCGGACCGGGTTTTTTTACGCAGCGTGCGACGGATGCGCGTGCGGCACTGGTCATGGTGCGCGATGCCTCTGATCTGCTTGGATCGCTTCTTGAAGGCGGGCGAACGACGGTCGCCGGCCGTCTGGCAGGTGCCTTTCGAAATATCGGGCGGGATGGCATGGCGGATAATATCATCAGGACAATGCAGGCCGCAGACTTCGACGTTCGTGAAAAAAACCCATTTGAGGACTCGGCTAACCTTATTTTGTCACCACGGCAGTTGTCGCCATATGTGAACCGTCTTCGCCTGATGTGGGAACAGATGCGGGAACCTGTCCTGAAACAATTTCCGGCAGCTCCCGGTGTGCCTTTCGACATCGACGCCTATCTCAAGGCTGCAGATGATATTTACGTGACGGATGCCTACCACTCACTGTCCATTGAAGGCTATCGGGTCAACACCGACCTGATTGAACGGGTCCGCAGTGGTGAGTGGTACCCGGATGAAAACGAGGAAGACCGCGAGCACAAAAACGCTTTAACCGCACGCGGGTACTGGCAAGCCTATCAAGCCGTCCGGAAAAGTGTGCGCAGGGTTCTGGCAGGGGAAAATCCAGGATCGGTAAGCGATGCGGATCATCGCGGTTGGCATCGTGAAATGTTTGGCCCCAGCGTGACAGCGGGTCTTTTAAGGCCCGCCGATTTTGCCGGTTATCGAAACGACCCGGTCTATATCCGGCGGTCGATGCACGTACCGCCGCGCTTTGAAGCGGTACGGGACCTAATGCCCGCGTTCTTTGATTTGCTGATAGAAGAGCCGGAACCGCCGGTGCGTGTCGTGCTGGGACATTTCATGTTTGTTTATATCCATCCATATTTAGACGGCAACGGCCGCATCGGCAGATTTTTGATGAATGTGATGCTTGCGGCGGGCGGATACCCCTGGACAATCGTTCCGGTTGAGAAGCGTGACGAGTATATGGCAGCACTGGAAACCGCAAGCGTCAAGCAGGATATCCAACCATTTGTAAATTTTCTCGGACGCCTTGTTTCTGAATGGTAAAATTTATTGGTGAACCGTGCGTGCCGGAGTTGTGGGATAAGTTCAGGAGAAAAGCATGATCGATACCTCGAATTTTACGCTGTTCATTGTCACCTCCATCGCTGTTATCCTGATGCCGGGGCCGGCTATGCTGTTTGTTATTTCAAACGGATTGACAAGGGGCTCCAAAGCCAGTATTGCAGCGGCTTTCGGAACCACCGCCGGTGTTTTCTGCCACTTGTTTTGTGCCGCATTCGGATTGGCGGTTATTTTGAAAACCTCTGTGATGGCATTTACGATTCTAAAATTTGCCGGCGCAGCATATCTTATTTATCTGGCCATAAAGACACTGATCAGCAAAGAGGGGATCGTCGGCGGTCTGGACCAGCGCCCAAAAGCCGGGAATTCGATTTTCTGGCAGGGGATCTTCATCAATATATTGAATCCTAAGCTGCCCATTTTCTTTCTGGCTTTTTTGCCTCAGTTTATTGATTCCGATATTGCCTCTATTACCTCACAGACGCTGGTTTTAGGTATCATTTTTATGGCAATGACAGTTGTTCTTTTCATCGGTTATGGCATGTTTGCAGCGCTGTTGCGTCAAAAAGTTTTAAATAGCCCGGCCCTATTAAAAGCCATCAAATGGTGTTTTGCATCTGTTTTTATGGCGTTGGGGGTCCGGTTGTTTTTGTTTGAAAAATAGCGTTACCCCTATCGTTGCAAAAGCCGGATGGCTTCAGAGCCGGGGCATCAAGGGTTAAGCTGTAGTCATCTACCGCAATCCCTTGATAACGAAGGATCAGGCGTCATCCGGCTTTCCCGGAGGGTAAAAAATGGTGCCCTTTTGTACTTTTTCTGGATATCACCATGAGTGAATTCCTTAAAAATTACATCATTCTCGTTGAATCCCTTTCTCTTGGCGGATTTAGATCAATAGCTCATGTTTTTTATGCAACGATAGGGTTACATCGCACCTACGATGGACCCCAATGCTTGGACAGCCTTGAAAGAACAATAAGCGCGAATCCGGCATATTGAAAAAGAGACACCAGGCCGCCTTTGTCGATGGTCGTGATAAAGTGAGTCAAAAATGGTCGTTTAAAATTGAACCACCCATTTTGAGAAAAAATGATTGGGTTTGAATTTTTTCTTTGAGAATTGACTGGGAGCCTCTCAAAAAATGGGAAAAAGATACCACTGCAATTAATACAATTTCGGGTGTTATATTATACCGTAAAGGGTTGGAAGCAACCAGGAAAGCGCAACCCACATTATCAGGACCAGTGGTACCCCAACCCGAAGAAAATCATTGAAGGTGTAATTCCCAGCGTTCATGACGAGCAGATTGGTCTTGTAGGCCATGGGGGTGGCATAGCTCATATTGGCCCCGAAGAGCACGGCCAAAACAAACGGTTCGGCCGGCTGTCCCATCTGAGCGGCAATTGAAACGGCGATGGGGGTGCCGATGACCGCTGCTGCGTTGTTGGAAACGATGTTGGTGAGGATGGCCATCAGAAGCATCAGCCCGCTGATCACGAAGACCGGCGAAGTATCCCCTGCCAGAGCAACAAAAAGTTGGGCCAGGTAATCAGCACCGCCGGTCTTGAGCAGGGCAACCCCGATGGCGAGACTTGCGGCCACGATAAGGATGACCTGCGCATTCAGTGCACTCGTGGCATCACGCCATCCCAGGCATCCGGTGAAGATCATCAACAGCGCCCCGAGCGGCGCGCTGATGGCGATGGGCAGAAACCCTACGGCGGCCGAAACAACGATGCCCAGCATAATGAGCAGGGCCACCGGTGCCTTACGGGCAAAAGGCAGATCCGCCGTGGCATCGAGCACGAGAAAATCCTTTTCTTTTTTGAGACCGGCGATCTGTTCCCGGGGACCCTGAACCAGGAGGATATCCCCGGCCTTCAGACGGATATCCCCGATTTCATCGTATAATTTTTCCGGGTGACTGCCAGCCCTGTGTATGGCCAGCGTAATCACCTTGTACCGATCCGCGAAACGGATTCCGCTGACAGTTCTTCCCACAAGGCGGGAGCCTTCAATGAGGACGACCTCTGCGATCTGCTGATCGTCATCCTTTAACGGGTGCTCATCGTCAACAGGCGCGGCCATGGCGTTATCTGCATAGAGCGTTCCTTCCAGTACCTTTTCAAACTCCTTCAGGCGATCGGGCTTGTCACGGATAATCAGATGGTCGCCGGCTTTCAGCACCAGGGAGGGAAAGGGTATCATGAAGTTGTCAAGACCGCGCTCCACGCTCGTGACTTTCATGGCCCCATCGACTTTTTCTCTGGCTTGGGATAGCGTCTTTCCTTCAACCGGGCTTCCTTCAAGAATGACAAGATGGGCAGAGAAAACCCTGGGAGACGTGTCCGCCAAAATTGGTTCACGCTCCGGTATGATCCGAGGCGCCACGAGCCAGAGGTAAGCGATACCGATGCTCCCGGCGATGGCTGCCGGCACCAGGAAATCGAACATGTCCATCCGTTTCAAGCCCATCTCTGCTGCCACGGAGACCACCAACAGATTTGTAGAGGTTCCGATGGTGGTGCACGTGCCCCCCAGCAGGGTGGCGAATCCCATGGGCATCAACACGGAGGAGGCCTTCATGCCCGTGCGCAGTGAAACGTTGATCAAAATGGGGAGAAACAATACGACAACGGGAACATTATTTATAAACGCACTGATAAAGGCCCCGACCACAAGGGTCAGCAGCAAGGAGATACTGGGGCTCACCTTCCAGAGCCGCGTCAGCACCCGTCCCACGGGTTCCAGCGCTCCCGTGCGGACGATACCCTGCCCGGCGATCATCAGGGCGCAAACGGCAACCAGCGCCTCGTGTCCGAAACCCTCGGAAAAAGTCCACGGCGTGTAAAACGCCTTCGTCCCCATAGAACGGAAAGACTTCGAAACCAACGGCCAGACCGATGAGCACCAGGAATCTGGAAGACTCGAGTGGTATCTTTTCACGGGTGAACAGGACCAGTGCAACAACGGCAAGAATCAGCACGGCCAGGGCATGCGTATTGGGTGGCGGGGGAAGGGCCATTGGTGTTATGTATACCTTATTCCTTGACGTTTACATTCAGGTGCTTCCGCAGGAATGACTATTCCTATGTCGATAATTTAAGAAATTTTGCAGGCCAACAATCGTTGCCTGACGACTTCAAAAAACATCACCATACCGCAAAAGGCCTGTAACTTTACCGTCCTTATTTTTCACGATAAGTGGCTGATGGATGCCCATAACATATAAATGCAATGCGTTTTCAAGGGTGGCTGTTTCTTCGATATATTCCATTTTTTCCGGAGTATGCATTACATCGGAAACCGTTAAGCTGCCCCCACGCTCGCAAATGGTTTGCGTGGGTTCAATCCATAAATTAAAATCTTTGGCAGCCTTCATGACAAAATCGGAAGTAAGTATACCCTTTTTCTGTCGTTTTTCGATACGGGTATAATTAGGCTCCAGGGCCCGAAAAACATCGATCATGGTAACTTTGCCTATAAAAACACCGTTTGCATCAACCACGATTGCGTCTCGGTGGGCATGTTCGTTCTCTGAGCGCCGGGCCTGCTCCAAAGACTGTAAAACCTCAACTATGGTATTTTCTTTTTGAACTGTCACGTAGTTCAAAATCGGGATCATTATCTCTTTCACTTGAGTTTTATTCATATCGGCTCCTATTTTAAAAATGATTCGGGTGAGGGCGCATAAATACACGCTTATGCATTGATTCTACATAGCACAACCGAATATAAAGGGCAAAGTCTCTGAGGTGGATGGGGGATTTAATGCCCCGGGCATGTTAAGAACGATGATCAGAGTTGCCACAAGGATAGCATGCTTGAGAATTGACTGCAATGTGCTGACGAACATACGAGTGTTTTCATCGGTGCGGTTCAGCCCGAAACCAGGTGTTTAGAAAGTGCTCAACAAAAAAAACTGAGTAAGATGCGATCTCTATGCCTCCAGCGAAACACCGCCGCTGTTGTAGAGAACCAATTCAGAGGAATCCAAAGCGGTTCAGCCTCATGGCCCTCTTCAGGCGGTGTAAAGTCAGTAAAGAGAACCGCGCTATGGCCCGTCTGTTTAGCGATCTCCCAAAGGGGATCATTTGTAATGAAAACATGCACGCTGGCCTCGATGCGTGCCGTGTTCAGAAGCTCCCGCAACTTGAGGGCCATATTTTCGGCATCGGCTTTCGGGGGCACAGTGCACAGAATGCGTATTTGCCGGCGGCGCCATTCATGGCTCTGAACCAGTAAATGGGCAAGTAAAAGGGATAATGCCCCGTGCTCGGGACCGCGCCACCAGATATCCACCGATCCTTCCGGTGCTACCCAGCGTTCTTTTTCCTCGTCTCACTTTACGATGAGAATGCTGCGCTGAAAACGCTGAGAAAGCCGTAATTTCGGGCGCCGGCGCAGCAGCTCCAGCCGAGCAAAACGGTGGTTGCCGTATGCCGCCTATCCCGTGGCATTGCAACAAGGCCTTTGATGGCTTCACTCAAATTCTCTTCCACGATCACCACCGGAAAGGCCGATAGTTCTTCATCCCGGATAAATTTGCGCAGCTGCTTCTCAGCCTGCTCCCTGGGTAAACCGGTCCTCGACATCACCGGTCATGACATGCCCCAGGGTCAACACGCCCCGTTCGGCCGCAAGCCAGTATGCATACTCCGCAATGTGGTATCGCTTCCAGGCACCACCGCTTAGTGCCAGAATAGATGGCCGCCAGTTCTTGGGATGATAGCGCTCGTCCTCCAGGCGCAGAAGGGCCTTGCGGGCGCGCTCGTACGCGACCCCGCTCGTGACGTCTCCCCACGGGACCACCAGTGTCGGCGGCGTGATGTACCAGTGCAGCGCCGCCATGTGCGACGATCGCCACGAGCCGCCCACAGCGGCGTTCGATCAGCAGCATGACCGGCGAGGCAGCCCAGCGCGCCGATCAAGCGCGAGGACCAGTGGCTAACCGGAACGTCGGCCGGTAGCTGGGGATTGCGCGTGTATGGACTCGTAGAAGGACGCCAGGTTCAGGTCCCGTAGGTGATCATGAAGAACATGGTGATGACCGGCGCGATGGCGTTCAGGTCGCCGAGGAGGATCCCCGCCTGGGCGATCAAGGAACGTAAGGACCGTGGTCCGCGGTGCGCGGCCGTTCCCAGGCCGAAGAACGTGACCCGGCGGATGACCTCGTCCCGGGCCAGGGCCTGAAGGACACGCGGTGCTCCCATCATGCTGCCCGAGCGCGGAGCTCAGGGTGGCGGAAAACACCCCAGGGTGATCAAAAGCGGGACCAGCGCCACTCGTCTTCACGACCAAGGGATCCGCGAGCAGCTGCTTCCTGGCTCGCGTGGCGGACGCCAGCAGAAGCGCCATCGCGGCGTAGACCACACGCCGTGACGGCGATGGCGGAAAGCGTTCCGCACGGGATCGAACGCCCGGGATCACGGAGGTCGCCCGACATGTTGGCGCCGGCCATGATCCCGGTGACGGCCGGGAAAGAAAGAGGGCGAACATGGTGAAGAAGACTCCCCCTGCGGGGTACGCGGCTGCCAGGCTGGACTGGAGGTTCCGGCGCAGGAACGGATCGGCGGCCGCCCGGCAACGAACGAGACCAGCGAAACGCCCAGACTCGCCAAGGATTCCGTACTGGACCTTCATCGTCCAGCCAGCGCCGATGAAGACACATACGAAAAGACGATGGTGTTGACCGAGCTCGAGTCGCCACGGTCCGAACTGACCATCCCAGATTCGGAAAGGCACGTGACAAATGCCTCGGTGAAACCGATCACGTACATGGACACGGAGATCGCCTGGGCCAGGAAGAACACCCACCTATGGCGCCGCCGAACTCCACGCCCAGGCTGCGGCTGATCAGGTAATAAGCACCGCCGCCTTTCACCCGCGTGTTGGTGGCGATGCCGACAACGAGAATGCCGTTAGGGTGGTAATCCCCTTTGCGCACAGAATAATAAAAGGGGGGGGGGGGGGGAAACCGGAGGGGGGGGGGGGGGGAGACGCCACCAAAGGTTCCGATTGGTTTGGGCGATGGGTGTCCTTGCTTGCCTTGTTTTTTTTTTTTTGGGGGTTGTAAATTGGGGCTATTTATTTCGGTCTTTGCATCCGGTTGAAATTAGGCGGAATTTCTGCTCGCATTGATATTGCCATATAATGACCGCTCGACGATTTTCTCATAAACGGCCCGCTGTCTGGAATGGGCTTCTATTTTCTGCAATGCATATTGCTGGATGACCAGTAAGGGCAAAACGATTTGTTCCCTGATTTCAATCGATCTTTTTGATACGGGTTCTTCTTCCATTAACATGCTGTATCCGGATATGAGCAGCACCATTTTTTTTGACAATTTATATTCCTCAAACAGCATTTCCCAGAACTCCTTGTATTTTTTATTTTTGGCAATATAACCCGTCAATTCAAAATAACATTTGGATAACGACATCATGCTGTTCAGGATGAGTGTCTTAAAGAATGGCACTTTTCTAAATAATATTTTTAAATCCTCTGTCCGGCCATCATTTACAAGGGACTGCAGGGCCGTTCCGATACCGTAGTAACCAGGAACATTCTGTTTCAGCTGGCTCCAGGAGCCCACAAAAGCAATGGCCCTCAAATCTTTTAATTCCAGTTTTTTATTATCACCTCTTTTAGCCGGCCTGCTCCCGATATTGGTTTTAGCATAATACTTTAACGTGCTTTTGTTCTCCAGGTAGGGGATAAACATTTTGTGAAGTTTAAGCGCCGTGTACTTCTCAAAACTCAAACGGGCCATGGTCTCTATCAATTGTCTTGATTTTTCGGAGATGGTATTTTCTTTTTCAAACAAACTGTTGGACAATCCAGCGGTGAGCAGTTGCTCGCAGTTGTGGATAAAATGTGCTTTCGTCCCATACATACTGGTAATTGTCTGACCTTGTATGGTCAATTGAATGGCATGATTGGCTATTTTGGGGCTTTGTGAAGCATAGAAACGATGTGTTTTACCCCCACCTCGTGCCGGTGGACCGCCCCGGCCATCAAAAAAGATGGCTTTGATGTCGAACGCATCACAAACAGCCGATAATTTCTCTTTTGTTTCGTAGATAGACCAGTTGGCCTGTAGGTATCCGCCATCCTTTGTTCCGTCGGAGAATCCCAACATGATGGTCTGTTTGTTCCGGCGATGATCTATGTGCGATCGGTATTCCGGCAGGCTAAAGAGTTCCTGCATGATCGACTCAGCGTTAGCCATACCCTGCATGGACTCGAAAAGCGGTATGATATCCACCGGCAAGTTATCTTTTCCCCAACAACACCACCTGAAAAGGCTGTATACAAAAAGGACCGCGAAAATATCTTCGGAGTTGCTGATGATATATCTGTTGCAGCCTTCTTCACCATTCTTGCTCTGTATGGACTTCATTTGCCGGATGGTTCGAAGCGTATCCTTTACAATCTCATCTTCAAACTGATCAGGATTAACGGAAATGTCTTTACGGAGGAGTATCGCAATTAATTCATCATTTCCCAGTTCCTCCAGGCTGGTGTCGATCAGGTTTTCTCTTTTAAGAATTTCCTGGATGGCTTGTTTGTGAACGCTGTGGTTTTGCCTGATATCGAGCGTCGCGAAATGTGTTTTGAATATATTGACTTTATCGATAAGGTTTTCCAGTTCTTCGAGGTACAGGCTGTTGTATTTGTCTATAAGCGACGCTTTTACTCGGTGCAGTGGGTCTACTATCTCTCCATACCGGATCGTTTCTGCCGGATCGAACATCGCCACGTAAAGCCTGCTCTTCAGTTTATCGACAATGTCTTCTACCTTCCTGAAGGTCAGTTTTTTCTCTAAATCTTTCAAGTCCTGGTAATAGCATTTCATCAAGGTCATGCGCAGTTCGTCGGCCACATCCCGGGTTGTTTCCCAGGTAACAAAGGGATTGCCATCCCTGTCACCGCCTGGCCAGAATCCAAGCTGAATGATATCTGGACAATCAAAATGTCTGTCCTGAGTATTTTTCCTGATATAGGAATACAACTCACCAACGGCATCGTAATACACATTCCGAAGAAAATAGATGATATTCTTGGCTTCATCAAAGGGAGTCGGTTTCCTGGTGTTTATCAAGGAGGTCAATCCCAGTTGTTGTAGTGCGAGATCAATTTCATCGATATCGTTTTCATCGATCAGTGATCTCAAATTGCTGATAATATCCAATACTGAAGCAGAATAAAACTGCGTTGGATGCGCGGTAAATACGATCCGCACATTAAAACAGGATAGATTTTCTGATAATTTACACGTATTTTTATTGCCAGCCAACAGATGGTTGCAATCTCTGAGGGATAAATGATCACCCAGTTGAAGCAGTTGCGCAAAAGCGGCATCTTCAACACTGTCGTAAAGGACCACTTGCCGCTCAACATACTGAATCACGCGAAACATAAAATCAATTTTTCTCTTCTTCAGATTCAATATTTGCATGAATCTTGAAAAAAGAATCCAGGATTTCGAGTGGATCACTGCCAGTGTATAGACCTTGTTTACAGACATGGTGCAATAAGGGAATAAGCATTCCAATATTATCGATCTTTCGAAAAGGCAGATTCAGGAATAAACTGTTGTAAACATAAAATTTATTCTTTACCGATTTTTCAAACACGTGTACTCTTTTAGGTATATTCATTATTTGGCTCAACTTTCGGGCTTAGGCTACGAAAGGAAACACGTTGTTCTTTTTGGCATGCATCTCCCGTAAACCTGTCATCCAGCCGTTTCTTATATTCCTTCATCCCTTCAACTTGCCACGCCGAGCCCATGACGTTTCCATTTTTTGGGAGCACTCAGCTTGGCTCACCGATTGGGGATGTCCAGACCTTGGATGGCCTGGCCGATGCTTTGCGCAACCGCACGGCCCTCTGCCGAAAGTTGTCTCACCTGATCAGGATCACAGCTCGTCCAATTCGGTCCCGCGAAGCAGGAAATGAGGGCTATCCGCGGCAGAATACCCATTCAGCGGTCCCGGATAACCGGCGGTTGAACCGGTAGCCGGCGCGATCAAAGGTCTGCAGGTCTTCAGGGATGGTGAGGCGGTTTTGAATTACGAAATTGGTCATCAGTCCCCGGGCGCGTTTGGCATGGATGCCGATCACTTTGTAGGTGCCCTGTTTTTTTTCCTTGAACGTGATATTCAATACCCTGGCAGCCAGGACTTCGGGCCGGAGCACTTTTGCGTATTCCTGTGAGGCCAGGTTGACCAGCACCGCTTCGGGTGTTTTTTCAAAGTCCCGGTTCAGTGCCTCGGTTACCCGGAGCCCCCATAACTCATACAGGGTGGCGCCCCTGTCGGTGGGCAATCGGGTGCCCATTTCCAGGCGATAAGGCTGAATCAGGTCCAGGGGTTTCAATATTCCGTAGAGGCCGGAGATAATCCGCAAATGCTGCTGGGCAAAGGTGAAGTCCGCCTCCTGATAGGTGTTTGTGGCGATCTGGTTGTATACATCGCCACGAAAAGCCAGCAGGGCCTGCCTGGCGATTTTGAAGGTCAAAGGGCATTTTGAAATCCTGATACCGCTGCCAGTTGAGTTTCGCCAGCCGGTCACTGATTTTCATCAATGCAGCGATTTGCTGGACACCCATGGGCTTGAGCTGATCCACCAGACGCCGGCTTTCTTCGAGCAGTATCGGTATGGTATGTTGCCCGTGGGGCCGGCAATCAAAATTCTGTGTTTTTTGAAGGTGAGATAACTATCAGCATTTTAATCCTTATTGTGCAAAAGGTGTGAGATATGTTTTGAGTAGTGAGGAATAAGTCGACGCTTAGCCCTACTCTTTGAACTGGGCGATCTGGATGCCCAGGCCCAGGCATTGTTTGCCAAGCATACAGGTATCTGCATCTTCTGTTTCAAGATGGGTCTTGATCTTACGCTGGCCTTTTTTCAGGTTGACGATGTAGGCTTTTTGGTCATCATCATACCTCACGTCGATATCAATGCCGCATTCTCCGATATCCGGGAAAACATCTTTGATCTTGGCACACAGTTCCTGATTGTCATATTTCTTTCCGTCCATGGGTAAATCCTCCTTGATTAAAAAAGTGTCGGGTCGTTCCGGGCTTGTCTGCCGGTTTGCCCGAATGTCCGGGCTTGTGGGGAGTGATGCCATCGATTTTACAAATGGGACCAGAGTGATAAAAAAGGTTGATTCTTTTTTGTATCAAAAAGTAACGATTATTGCAATCACAAAGCAGATTCTACAAAATGACAGGTACTGGATAATCCCGCAGCTTCATCGGGTGGGGATACCGGGGGGGGTAAAGCATGATCAAGGTGATGACCGTAAAACCGCGGCAACTCAAAACCGACAAAGTGCTGTTGCTGGCACACGGGGCCGGTGTGCCCATGGAAAGTGATTTTATGACCCGGATCGCCCAGGGCGTGGCGGCAAGCGGTATGGTTGTTTCACGCTTTAATTTTCCATACATGCAGGAGCAGGTCAGGACCGGTAAAAAGCGATCTCCGGATGGGCCGAAAAAATTACTCGGCGGCATTCCAGGAGGCCCTTGACAACATCGGCGCTGCCGAAAATACAGTCATCGGCGGCAAATCCCTGGGGGAGCGAATGGCCAGCCTGCTGGCCACCGAAATCGCGGTTTCCGGCCTGGTCTGCCTGGGCTATCCCTTTCACCCGCCGGGCAGGCCGGACGTGCTTAGCACCGCTCACTTTAAGGATATCAGCGTCCCCACCCTGATTGTCCAGGGCACCCGGGACCCTTTCGGTCGAAAGGAAGAGGTGGAAGGCTACGATCTGCCCCGGGACACCCGTATTTGCTGGATGGAAGACGGCAACCACGATTTTAAACCCCGCAAGGCCAGCAACCTTTCCCATGGGGACCACCTGCAGGCCGCCGCCGCTGCCACAGCGGAATTTGTTCTTGGCCTGTAACACAAAGATTTTTGGTTCCTCGCTGTTTTGTATGGGTGCCTCGGGATGCTTTCATTTTGATGCTCAAAAACTCGGCTCAAAGCGGTCGTAACGCCGGACAGGGCCTCGTCATAAATTATCATATTGATATTTATGTAGAATTAAAACCATCTGGGACTATTTGATGACTGTCCGGCCTAACGATCGCTAAACCCCTCAAACAGTTTCGAGCATCAAAATGAAATCATCCCGGGACTGTACCGGTCAAA
>CALNYM010000002.1:0-69805 GCA_942490765.1 uncultured Desulfobacterales bacterium
GGAAATTAGCGCGTTTCTGCTGCGCTGGCTGGTTCCAACAGAATTACCCTTCGACAATCAGGTTTTTCAGTTCGTTGGCGTCGTCCAGTTTGACGTGAAAGCGGGACGCGAGACGCTGGCCGATGGTCTCGATGGCGCTGCAGATGGTCATCCGTGCGGTGGCCTCGCGAATGCCCCGGGTGACGTGGGCCACCAGTGCATCCCATTCGGCCTGGGGCACCTTCTCGTGAATGCCCCGGTCGGCCAGCAGCCACACCTTGTGTTCGAAAACAGAGATGAACAGAAGCACGCTGCTGGCATCGCGGGTGCGATAGAGGGCCTTGCCGAAGAAGGCGGTGATGGCAGCCTCCTCGACCTCTTCATCGATCTCGCGCCGGGATATAAACCGGCGCTTAAGGGCGGGGAACCGTTCGACGGTCCAATGAAAAAGCGCGAAGCAGATGGCGAACAGGCCGAGGAAGAGCCACATGTTCTGGCTGCCGATCCACAGCCAGGCCCCTAAAAAATGGGTGCCCAGCAGCGACACCGGCAGGGCGGCTGCCGCGGCCCCGAGTACGTTGGCCAGGGGGTAGTGGTAGCTGGCAGAAACGACCATGCAGACGATCTCGCCGGCCGTCTTCTTCTCGGCCAACGCCACCGCGGTTCGGATCCGCCCATGATCCGCTTCGGATAAAAATGTGTCGGCCAGGTTTTTCATTTTTTCTCTCCTCCGGCTACCATCCGCCCGATGCACCGCCGCCGCCGAACCCCCCGCCGCCGCCCGAAAAGCCGCCGAAGCTGCCTGAGGAGAACCCCGCCGCCACCGCCGAATCCCCTGCCCCAGTACCCCCCGCCACTGCGGCTGCCGCCATGGCCTATGGAAAGCGGTCCCCCGATCAACTGACCAGCAGGCCGGCAGCGATGCCGACGGGGATAAGCCCCAGGTGAGGCACGGGACCGAGGCCGAAGAAAAGCCTCCGGCAACCGGAGCCAGGACGCCGCCGGCAACGGCCTCCATGGTTCGGCTGACGCGGCCAAGGGCATTGGTTGATCAGGAAGAAGATCGCCACCAGGGGCACAAGGGGGACTCCGGGTCTGCTTCGGCCGGGGGCGGGGTGCTTCTCGCCGGCCGAGAATCTCCCGCGCACGGCATCGACCGGCGGAGATGCCGGCGACGATCCCCTCGCCAAACGCACCCGCCTCGAAGTGCGGGGCGATCACATTGCGGATGATTCTCCCGGCGAGAAGGTCGGTCAGCCGGCCTTCCAGCCCGTAGCCGACCTCGATTCGGATCTTGCGGTCGGCTTTGGCGACCAGCAGGATGGCGCCATTGTCCGCTTCCTCCTGGCCGATCTTCCAGTTCTCGGCAACCCGGATGGAGAAATCCGCCAGCGAATCGCCCTCGAGGGAAGGAACGGTCAGAGCACAATCTGGGTCGACTCCTTTTGCTCGAAGTCGGTCAGCAGCGCCTCCATTTGCCGCTGGCTGGCCGGGCTGAGCATGCCGGCGTAGTCGTTGACGTGGCCCTTGAGACGGGGGACGTCGAGAGCCGCCACAGGAATGGCGGTAAGGGATGCCAGCAGCACAACGAGCAGTGCCGCAGCGCATGTTTTCAGGAGCCTGTGAGATTTCATGGCGCTGCGGCTACTCGAAATTAATCTTGGGCGCCTGGGCGGCACCGGTTTCGGCCTTGAAGTATTCCTGCGCCTCATGTGCACATCAGGTCTGTTGGGTGAGGCTGTATGACAGGCTCGCGAATTTTGCCGTTGAATGCCTCGACCGACTGGTTGTCACGCTGGCGGGCCACGCTGATCCGGTTTTCCGTGCCTTCCAGCTGATTCTGCAGGTCCAGCGGAAATTCTGGTTGACCTTGAGGTCCCGGTAGCGTCCCCCGACCACCATCAGGCGCGACAGGGCCGACGAGAGCCCGCCCTGGGCATCCATCATCTGCTGCATGGCCTGGGCGCTGCCCAGATCCTTGGGCGAAAGCTGGACGCTGGTGGCCTTGGCCCGCGCCTCGACCACCGCCTCGAGGGTCTCTCGCTCATGGGCGGCGAACTCCTTGACGGTGGCCGCCACCAGGTTGGGAATCAGGTCGGCCCCACGCTGCAGGTTGCTCTCCACGTCCGACCAGGACCGAAAACCTGCTCCTCCATCTGCTGCAGCGGGTTGTAGCCACAGCCACTGGCGACCAGCGCGAACATGACCGCCACTATCAGCCATTTGATGTGCGGTTTGAGTTCCTCTGAGGATTGATTTGGGACTATTGCCCGTCCAGAAATGAGGGATTTTGGTCGAGATCAAGGCATGCGAAAAATTTTACCGCAGGTATATATTTGATATTCCAAGGATAAAATTTCGAGCATAACATAGATATCGGGAAAAATAACCGTTTATGGATGGGCAATAGACTGTCGGTGTTGCCGCGGGGAACTCATCCCCGCAGCACAAGATGGACTTATAGTGCGACAGATCACCGGTTTTGGCAACCCCGGACGACCCATATAAACCCCTGGCGCCGTAACCGCCTTTTCGGGATAGCGATAGGGGTTTCGATTTCCTACCGAAGCGTCAAGCCAGGTTATGCGATTATGAACCGTTGCCGAGATAGTTGGTGTCGGCGAGGAGAAAAGTCACTGGCTGGACTTTATCCATAGAAAAACGCATTATTTCATCACCGCTCTTCCTCTGATCAAAATCGAGAAGGCGGAAAAGGGTTACCCTATTTTCCATCAGAATTTGTGCCACATTTAGCGATGTCGCACAAACTTTCGCATGGATAATCGATCCTTTGCCATAAATCCTCCCAAAATTGAATTTGGGAAGGACTATCGTAAAAAAAAGTCAATTGATCCAGCGTTGGTTCGCCCGGTGAAAAAGTGGTCACAATTCAGCGGAATGGGTGGTCACTATGGAGCGGAATACGCAGACTTTACGAAGAACCGCTATCTTCACGCCGTCTGCACCAGTGGCATTCTCAGGCACGCTATTGAATCTGCCAAATTTCAGCATCTTTTATGATTTTGATAGGTTTCAGACCAAATGGATCAGGCACAATACTTTTTTTGAAATTCATTAATTCCATTTCTGATGGTTCTATTCGTATTGAAACAAAATCATCTCCTTCTCTGGACCATTTGGAAAAGAATAATAGCCACGAACCGATCCAGTGCTTTCTTCTTCTTGAACTTCGCGGACGATACTCGCTTCGCCATAAATGATTAAATTAGCATTTTCTCTATCATTGCCAAATGCAAGAGTTACATTTGGGTCCTTTTCAATTTCTTTTAATTTTCCTGGAGAGTGGGATTTGTGCCAAGCCAAATATCGAAATTGTTTAAATCAACAATAGGTTGAACCATTCTTGCACTTGGCCATTGTTTATCACTGTTAGTAATTAAAAAGCAGTATTTTGACTTTTTTAACATCGAGCGTGCGGTATTGAGACAGTGATTTAAAGAAGAGTTAAATGATTTTTGTTTACTTTGCCGTATAAATTTTGCAATCCTTCCTATAGCGCTTCTAAATTTCTTAATCATAATTTTCCTCTCAAATAAATGAAATTTAATACCGTAATCAGTGCCCTAACCCACACACTCCACGGTTAGCGCTCATCCAGTTTAATCCGGCTTCATTAATCAATTTGCATATCCAATCGATTTGTGCGATTCAGTACGCTATCTTCGCCAATTTGTTGGCGATTACGGTCAGCCTTCCATCCATGTCAAAAAAGGCCAGAATCTGGTCGCTTCGCCAGTTTTACCAATCCTTGACGCTCAAGGGGGACTTTGGGACGGTCATGATTTTTTGCGTTTCTATATAAATCTGGATTGTAATGTAAGCTGAGTGCCGAGATAAGCAGTTTAGTGAGGAGAAAAGTCAATGGTTGACTTTATCCATAGAAAGAAACGCATTATTTCATCACCGTCCCGGTTTTCTCTTTTTCAGGGATTCCCGGTATTTTTTGGGCGAGACGCCTGTCTTGCTTTTAAAGAGCCTGGAAAAATAGTAGGGGTCTTCAAACCCCAGAAAACCGGCAATATCAAAAATATTATAAGAAAGATTGGACAGCATGATCTTGGCTGCATTTATTTTTAGTCCGATAAAGTATTGATGTAAAGATACTTTGGTTTCCCGCTTGAACTTTTTTCTAAGGGTATTCACACAGATTCCATGACCGGCGGCAATATGTTCAAAATTTAACTCTGCTTCTCGCAGGTTTTTGTGCATGGCATCAAGGGCATATTGAACGGAAGATGATTTTTTATTTAGATCCGATGTGACGGCCTGCCTGCTTATGTCATAAAGGATATTGTGTAAGAGACAGAAGGCATGTTCATCGGCGGACTCATTATTTTCAAGGGTACATGGAACCAGTTGGTTCCAGTGCTTTTCCAAGGGGCCGAAATCATTTAAACGCGTAACCCCGGGGGCTGGTAAAAGGGTCTTAAATCCATTTTTTACCGCATCGTGATTGAACAGAACCCAGTAATTTTTCCAGGTTTTGCGGTCCCGGGATCGTATAGGTGCTGTTTTCCTTTCGGCACATAAACCATGGATATTTGTTTTATCACGGAACTCACCCTTTTTCCTTGAATATGAACAGGGCTTCGCCTGAAATGGTAATGGCCAGGAAGTCAGAATCAAAGGTGCGCAGACCAACGGGCCTCATAGAGAGCAGATCCGGGTCAACAATCCCGGCACTGTGGACTCTTTTGTTTATCATTTAATTCACCATAATTTTCCTATAATCTTGAACCGCAACAGCGAGCGCATTCCCCGTGGCTTGCCGCGGGGTTAGCGAGCGAATCTAAAATAGACAGAATTCCTTACGGTCGAAGATTCCTCGCAGCTTGCTGCGAGGTTCTTCAATTAATTCTAAAGAAAAATAACATAAAAATAAGTTTTAAATCCAGTTTTATCCATCTTTTTTATAATTTTGTCCATTCACAAACCCTATCTTTGCTGTATTCTCAGTATCAGAAAAAATTGTGTATTCAAAGGATTAAAAGCAATCAAAATGAGGATAACAAAAAGGAATATTCAGATGAAAATGACAGGAATGTTTATTTTTTTAACGATGGCTATGGGGTTATTTTTTGCTGTTCCCACTTTTGCCGCAGATGATCAAGTCTATACCATTCGGTTTGCCTGGAACGATATGTGGGGGCCGAAATCCCGGGCGTCTCAAATTTATCGTCCAGGCGGTGAGATGGAAAAAATGATTCATGAAAGAAGCAACGGCCGCCTTAAAATGGAAAGCATGTCCCGCAGGTTTCCCGGAACAGATATTATCCAGGATGTTGCCAGGGGAAAGGCCGATGCCGGTGATCTTCACATGGTGGTTCATTCAGGCATCTATCCCTTATGGAACTGGAGTGAAATTCCCGGAATCGTCAATATGAACCCCATGACCGGGGTCAGTGAAGAGCTGGCCATCTACAATGACCCCAAAGTCAGGGCCTGTTATGACAAGACCATGGGCAAAATCGGCTTGAAATTCTGGTTTGTCACCCAATGGGATCCCTGTAACGGCATCTGGAGTAAAAAAGAAATACAGACTTTGGATGATATTAAAGGTCTAAAAATTTGGACCCCCGGGTATCTTCCCACCAGGGACATGAAGGCCCTGGGCGCCAGCACGGTCAGCATGCCCGGTTCCAAAGCCGCACCGGCCCTGATGATCGGCGCCATTGATGCAGCGCTCCAGCCCATGGGTTATGGGCATTCCATCGGCCTGGACAAGGTCGCCAAATACTTTACCCGGATCCCGATTTCCCCCACCAGGAGTTCAGTGACTGTGGTCAATGAAAAGTTTTTTGCCGAACTTCCCAAAGACCTTCAAAAAATTTTCCAGGCAGTCGGCCTGGAACTTCAGCAGATGATCAACCGGTCAACCCAGGCTGAATATGCCTTAAGTGCCGATGCAGTTGATCTGGCCGGCATCAAAAGAAGTGAACTTGCCCCTGCCGCTATAGTTGAAGCCGAAAAAAAGCTGACAGTCATTGAAGAGGAATGGGTGACACTTTCCGGCAAAGAAGGTCAGGCGCTTTTACCCCTGGTCAAGGACGCTGTAAACAGGCACCGGGCCTTGAAAAACGAAAAATCAACCCTTTGCATGACGGTTGATTGATCAATCATATTCCCCCAAGGGGCCGTTTAAGGCCCCTTCCAACAACCGATATTGACCTCTTGAGCCACCCACCGCCTTGGCCCAGGCGAACAGCCAGCGACGCCTTTTTTTCATGATGAGTCTGGCAGGTGCCTGGGCACTAGACACCATGCCGCAAGGTGATTTTTTCAAACATCAAAGCGAGTTGATTGGGGGCTGACCGACCTATCTATCTTAATTTAAATCAGAAACGTTCCATAAATAGGTGTTGTCGTCACTTAGAGTTACCTTTTTATGGCCAGAATTCCTATATAAAATGCTTGTTGTTCACGAAGGTGGTAATCTATACTCGATTTAACAATTTTTCGCGAAACAGTGCCCTTTCGTACCATACCAGACAAACAGATTTGAAACAAAAATGCGTTGAAACGCCCCTTTGCTAAAATCGGAAAGTGCCTTGGGCGGGGAAAGAATAGAATAGCGGTTTACAGGTTTTGGCTTGCAGCTTATGGACTGAAGGCGGGAGAAAGGAAACAGACAAGGCCATGAGCAGGGGATACACCACCAGATGAAACGGCTCGAATTCGGAAATGATGCGCGGGCAAAGTTCTAATCGCTCATCTTAGGGAAGCGATACGGCCAAAGCGGATTCAAGACGGCCCCGGATGGCGGAAAGGAAATCGTGGCTGTCAACACGCCGGTTGTTTTTGTTGGGGGCGGCGAGTTTGAAAAGATCGCCGGTCATGGTGCCGGCCTCGATGGTTTCTCTGGACGCGGTCTCCAGAGCGTCGCCAAAGCGGATCACATCGGGGGTGTCGTCCATCTGGCCGCGTTTT
Organism: uncultured Desulfobacterales bacterium; assembly: GCA_942490765.1. Classification (GTDB taxonomy): domain Bacteria; phylum Desulfobacterota; class Desulfobacteria; order Desulfobacterales; family 4572-123; genus 4572-123. The sequence continues at coordinate 6,928 of CALNYM010000002.1, forward strand.
TTCAATGCGGCCGACCACGCAAAAATCAGGGCCATGGGATTGGTGGAGGTCTTTTCGCCGGCCTGGTATTTGTAGTAATGCCGCTGGACAGTGCCGTGAGCGGCTTCGTACATCAAACAGCCTTTGGGAGAGACCAGCACCGAGGTCATCAAGGCCAGGCTGCCGAAAGCCGACGCCAGCATGTCCGACATGACATCCCCATCATAGTTTTTACACGCCCAGAGCATGCCGCCTTGGGATTTCATGATGCGGGCCACGACATCGTCGATGAGCGTGTAGAAGAATGTCAATCCGTTTGCTTCGAATTTTTCTTTCCAGTTGGCCTCGTATTCCTGTTCGAAAATCTCCTTGAACCGGGCGTCATAGGTTTTGGAAATGGTGTCTTTGGTGGAAAACCAGACATCCTGTTTCTGATCCAGGCCGAAGGTGAAGCAGGCCTTGGCAAAGCTTAAAATGGAGGCATCGGTATTGTGGATGCCTTGAAAAATTCCCGGGCCCTTAAAGTCCTGGACGACCTTGCGCAGGGGGGCACCGTTTTCCGGGGTGAAGACGATTTCCGCTTTGCCCGGGCCATCCACCCGGATTTCGGCGTTTTTGTACACATCGCCGTAGGCATGACGGCCAATGGTGATGGGCCGGGTCCAGCTGCGTACCCCCGGTGCAATATTTTTCACCAGAATCGGTGCCCTGAACACGGTGCCGTCCAGGATCCCCCGGATGGTGCCGTTGGGGCTTTTCAACTCCTTTTTCAGATCGTATTCTTTGACCCGGGCGGCATTGGGCGTGATGGTGGCGCATTTGACACCCACACCGTGTTTTTCCACTGCCTGTGCGGCATCGATGGTCACCTGATCATCGGTGTCGTCCCGGTGCTTGACATGAAGATCGTAATAGTCCAGGTCCATTTCCAAAAAGGGGAATAACAGTTGTTCCTTGATCATGCCCCACAGCACCCGGGTCATCTCGTCTCCATCGAGTTCCACGATGGTGGATTTTACCTGTATTTTTTTTGTCTGTATCATGGTGGGTCAACCTTTTTTGTTTGGTATCAATAAACAGTGGTGATCTGATTTCGCTGCTCTTCGGCAATGCGCCTGACGCTTTCGGCAAGAAAAAGACCGGCAGCCAATACACCCATGTTGAATATGTCGGATTTCATGGACGATGATTCTTTCTGTTGCAGCTTGATTTCGGCGGAGATAAACGATATATAAACAGACATTGTCATCTTTTTTCTGCCGACGACATATTTTGTTTCATACTTAAAAGGCAGTGTCAATTTTTTTAAATATCAGATCATTTCCTGCCCGGTCATGGTGCCGCTGTTACGGCCTTTCCTATCGGCGTCATTGTCGGGTTTCTGCCAGGACCGGTAGGGTTCGTGGCGGCGGGTCCCGCCGCTCTGGATTCCTGGCCCCGGCATCCCGGTTTTTGAGTATGGACTGGCCGTAAGGCATGATCCTGTTGCCGTGACCCCTGGGGTAAATTCAGGTATGGGCGGGCGCCCGGGAATTTTCGACAGGATATGGGGCAACAGTTGAAAAATTGTATCACCGGAGGGTAACATGGATAAAACGGAATTTCTCAAAGAGGTCCTGGTGGGGGGGAAGTCATATGGGGTGTATGATATCAATCGGCTCGAAGAAAAAGGCATCGCCGCCGTCGCCCGCCTGCCTTTTTCCATCAAGATTCTTGTGGAAAACCTGCTCCGGAAACTGGACGGCCGGGTCGTCCGGGAAGAAGATCTGACCCATATCGCCCGGTGGCAGAAACGATACCCGGTACCGGTGGAAATTCCCTACCACCCGGCCCGGGTGCTGATGCAGGATTTTACCGGTGTGCCGGCGGTGGTGGATCTGGCGGCCATGAGGGATGCCATGGCAGAGATGGGGGGCGATCCCAAAAAAATTAATCCCCTGGTGCCGGTGGATCTGATCATCGATCATTCCGTGCAGGTGGATTATTACGGGACAGACGATTGTGCCCGGCTCAACGTGGCCATGGAATACGAGCGCAATGGCGAACGATACACCTTCCTGAAGTGGGCCCAGAAGAGTTTCGACAATTTCAGTGTCGTGCCGCCCCGATCGGGTATCTGCCACCAGATCAATCTGGAGTATCTGGGGAAAACCATCATTACGGGTGACGCGGAAGGCCGGACCATCGCCTATCCGGACACGGTTGTGGGCCTGGACTCCCACACCACCATGATCAACGGTATCGGCGTGATGGGATGGGGCGTGGGCGGCATCGAGGCGGAGGCGGTGATGCTGGGGCAGCCATACTATATGTCCATACCGGAGGTGATCGGTGTGCGGATGACCGGCGCGCTCAAACCGGGTGTCACCGCTACGGACCTGGTGCTGCGGGTAACCCAGATGCTCCGGGAATACACTGTAGTGGAAAAATTTGTGGAATTTTTCGGGCCGGGTATGAAACAGCTTTCCGTGCCGGACCGGGCCACCATCGCCAACATGTCCCCCGAATACGGCGCCACCATGGGTTTTTTCCCGGTGGATGAAAAAACCGTGGATTATCTCAAGATGACCAACAGGGCCGAACTGGCAAACGTCGTGGACGCCTGCACACGCGAACTGGGCCTGTTTTATACCGGCGAGATCGATCCTGCGTACACGGATGTTCTGGATCTTGATCTGGCCACGGTGAAACCGGCCATATCCGGTCCGGCAAGGCCCCAGGACCGCATCGAACTTCAGGAGATCAAGGAAACATTCGCCCACGTCATCGGGTGTGAATACGAGGGCGATACGACTGTGTCCGCCGACGCCACTTTCATCGACCCGTCGGGCAGCGAAGCCCACAGGACCCGCCGGTGTGTGCCGGTGAATCAACGGCTTTTCGATCTGGAACTCAACGGCAACCCGGTGAAGATCGGTGACGGCAGCATCGTGATTGCCGCCATCACCTCCTGCACCAATACATCCAATCCCTTTGTGTTGCTCGGGGCCGGACTTCTGGCGCGCAACGCGGTGCGCCGGGGGCTGCACGTGCCGCCGTTTGTAAAAACCTCCCTGGCACCCGGGTCCAGGGTCGTCACCCGCTATCTGGCGGCTGCCGGGGTCATGCCCTATCTGGAAGCCCTGGGGTTTCATACGGCCGGGTTCGGATGTACCACCTGTATCGGCAACAGCGGCCCGCTGCACCCGGTCATCGAACAGGCCGTGCGGGAAAACGACCTCACCGTGGCCGCCGTCCTTTCGGGCAACCGTAACTTTGAAGCCCGTATCCATCAGTTGGTCAAATCCAATTTTCTGGCATCGCCCATGCTGGTGGTGGCCTTTGCCCTGGCCGGCCGGATCGATACGGATTTGTACGCGGAACCGGTGGGGATCGATCCCAACGGGGAGCCGGTGTACATGAACGACATATGGCCCGACCACCAGGAGATCACCGCCCTGGTCAATGCCCATGTCAGACCGGCATTCTACAAGGCGGAATACGACCGGATTTTCGACGGCGACGAATTCTGGCAGGGTCTCCCTGTGACGGAAAGCACCACTTATGCGTGGGATGAAACATCCACATACATCAAAAACCCCCCCTATTTCGAAAATTTTTCCAAGGATGCCGGTGTGCCGTCGGATATCACCGGGGCAAAGGTTTTGCTGGTTCTGGGCGATACCGTGACCACGGATCATATCTCTCCCGCCGGCGCGATTCCCGCCGACTATCCCGCCGGCAAATACCTGATCTCACAATCCGTGGACCCGGTCGCTTTCAACTCCTACGGGTCACGCCGGGGCAACCATGAGGTGATGATGCGGGGTACCTTCGGCAATATCCGTATCCAAAACAATTTGGTGGCCCCCAAAAGGGGCAGTTATACCCTCAAATTTCCTGAGAAGGAAGAGATGACTGTTTACACTGCCGCCATGGCCTACAAGAAAGAGGGCACACCGCTGATCGTGCTGGCCGGAAAAGAATACGGCGCCGGATCATCACGGGACTGGGCCGCAAAAGGGTCCGGTCTGCTGGGCATCAAGGCCGTCATCGCCCAGTCCTTCGAGCGTATTCACCGCAGCAATCTGGTGGGGATGGGGGTGCTTCCCCTGGTGTTTGCCGACGGGGAAAACGCCCGGACCCTTGGACTGGATGGTTCGGAAACCGTCACCATCGCCGGTATCAGCGGCATGGCACCCCGGAAATCGCTGGCCGTTAAAGCCGTCAAGGCGGACGGCAGTGAAATTAACTTCAGCGTCACGTCCCGCCTGGATACCGAGGTGGATGTGGCGTATTTTGAAAACGGCGGGATACTTCCTTTTGTCATTCGCAAAATGATGACGGATTAATCAAAACACCCGATTATTGCCGATAAAAATAAAAGCGGCCGGTGATGATGACCCGGCCGTCTTATTTTTATCGAGCCCTTCAGATGTTCCGGCTCAGGGGGAAGATGGGGATGGGCTTTTTTTGGGGGATTCGATAGACCACAACGATACCCACGGAGATAAAGAGCATGGAAATCAGAATATGGGCGGAAATGGGGTCTCCCAGCAGCCAGGCGGCCAATGTCACCCCGGACACGGGCATGATGAAAAGGAAGGAATGCAGGGTCACCGTGCCATAGCGTTTTAAAAGACTGTTCCATGCCACAAACCCGAAGGATGCGGTCACCAGTCCCTGGTAAAGGATGCTGCCCACCACCTGCGGCGTGATGGTGCCGAACATTCGCCCATCCCAGAACCATGCATTGAGCCAGAAAACAGGCAATGCCATGAGCATGGGATACACCACCAGATGAAACGGCTGGAATTCGGAAATGATCCGTTTGGTATATACGGCACTGGCGGCCCACAGGACAACGGTCATAAAGATACAGATATCGCCCAGGCGCATATTGGCGCCGGCCGTCTGTTTATCAAGAAACAAAACCGCCACACCGATGAATCCCAGGCTCATGCCCAGCACCCGGCGAAGGGTCATGCGTTCATCGGGCAGAAAAAAATGGGCAAACAGCAGGGTCAGAAAGGGTTGAAAATTGGCGATGAGCGTACCTCTGGAGGCCGTGGTATGGTTGAGCCCCAGATAAAACATGGAAAGCTGGGCTGAAAACAGGATGGAAATAACCATCAGCTGGCGCAGCTGCCCCGGTTTTAAAGCAAAATCCCGGCCTGTCACCCTGGCCCACACGGCCACGGCCACGGCGGCCATGCCAAACCGAAGGCCTGCCGTTGTAAAGGGCCCCAGGCCGGTGAGGCTGAACTTGATGGCCACGGGGTTGGAACCGAATAATACGCACACCAGTGCTGTGAAAACAGCGGCGGATACCGGCATGCCGGCCTGTGGTGCAACTTGATTTGGCAAACGATGTTTATCCTTTCATGCCCGGTAGAGGGGATTTTCCTGGAAGATGCCCCATATTTTTTTATAATGGTATCCTATGGGAATGGATCTGTAAAGACGTCCCCCCTAAAAACAGTGGGATTTTAAAAAGGGTACAAAATGGCTATATGGCGCCATCCGGCAGATCCTGAATCGACAGCAGACTGTTTTTTGATTTTTTACGAGTCCAGCAAAATTGAGGTGAAAAACGATGAAGCTTAACGTTCTTGTGGATAACAACACCCTCATTGACCGATATTTTCTCGGTGAACCGGCCGTTTCTTATTTTATCGAAAATAATGGGGACCGCATTTTATTCGATGCCGGGTATTCCGATATTTTTATCAAAAATGCGATAAAAATGGGGATCGACCTGCTTGATCTGGATTTTATCGTCCTGTCCCACGCCCACCTGGACCACACCTGGGGGCTTGGGCACCTGGTTCAGTATTATGCGGAAGCCAAATTTGAAAAAAAATCCCACAGGCGGCCTGTTCTCGTGGCCCATCCATCCATTTTTCTGTCTCGCACAATTGAAGGGATCGGTGAACTCGGATGCCTGATTTCCAAAGAAAATGTTATGCCCCATTTTGATATCAGGCTTAGCCGGGAACCGGTCTGGCTGCATCCAAACCTGGTTTTTCTTGGAGAAATTCCACGAATAATGCCCTTCGAGGCTAAAACCCCCATCGGGAAAATTCATTGCCCGGATGGGGAAAAAGACGATTTTCTGATGGATGATTCGACACTTGTCTTTAAATCGGCCGAAGGATTGGTGATCATCACCGGATGCGCCCATGCCGGTATCTGCAACACAGTGGCATATGCCATGGCCGTCTGCAAGGAGAAAAAAATTGCCGATATTATCGGCGGATTTCATTTGCTTGACCCGCCGGAAGAGCAACTGGCCGGGACTGTTTCATATTTTAAAAAATGGCAACCGGCCAGGGTGCATGCCTGCCATTGCACGGACCTTGATTCAAAACTGGCACTTTCCAGTGTGGTTGCCTTGAAAGAGGTTGGCGTGGGGCTTGCGCTTTTATACCGGTGATGGGTGCCTTAAAGAAGGGATTGCGGTAGATGAGCTTCACCCTTGATCCTTCGGCTGTGAAGCCATCCGGCTTTTGCAACGATAGGGGTTACATGGTTTTTTGAATGATGGTAATGTTGCGCTTGGGGTAGGGAATCTCGATACCGGTTTTGTCGAATTCGGTTTTAACCCTGTCGGTAATATGGGAGATCGTGTCCATGCGTTTGCGGGCGTCGTTAATCCATACCCGTAACTGGAGGTCGACGGAAGATTCACCGAAATTACGGACCACCACTTTGGGCGCAGGACTTTTGGAAATCCAGTTCACGGCCTCGGCAACCCGTATGATAGCCGCTTTGGCTGTCTCCAGATCCGATTCATAGGCGATGCCGATATTGATTCTCACCCGGATTTTAGATGATATAATCGTGTAGTTCACGATGTCACGGGTCATGATTTCATTGTTGGGAATGATGATGACGATATTATCCGTTGTCTTGATTTTCGTGGCCCGCAGGCCGATATCAATCACATCGCCCCAGGTGGAACTCCCGGCAGGGGCACTCCATACCTCTATCCGGTCACCGATTTCGAAGGGGCGATCGATAATCAGCAGAACACCGGCAATCAGGTTGGACAACGTGTCCTTGGCTGCAAACCCCACTGCGACCCCTAAAATACCCGCGCCGGCAATAAACGGCATGACATTGATGCCCAGTATATCCAGTGCCATAACAATGGCAAAGGCATATACAATGACCCCTGCAAACTTGTTGAGCAGGTCAAAGATGATGTTGTCGACCTTGGTTTCGGTTTTTTTGGCAATGCTGTTTTCAAGGTACGTTAAGGTGATGACGAAGAACTGTTTGATGGGGGCGGCGATTAAAATGATCAACAGGGAATGGAAGGTTTTTTCCAGAAAGGTGATGCCAAACAGTCGAATCAGATATGTTCCCGAGATCAGAATTAGAAGATACCGAATGGATTTGCGGATGATCATAAACAACTGATCGGACATATCAAACAACTTGAACGTCTTTAACCGTCTGGCAACAATGGAAAGAATCCCCTTTATGATCATCCAGGCCGTAAACGTCGCAAGGACAACCAGGAGCGCTTTTAGAAAAATACCTGTCCAGGTTGTTTTTGCATCGGGCAGTTCGAGGAATTTATTTAACAGGGTCTGCCATGTTTCCATAAAAAGCTATAGTTTACCTTAATGATGAGTGATGAGTAATATTATAACAGCTAAAATCTGGCCCTCAGGGCCAGGTCAGCGTTCAGTGGCGCCACCGTAAACGTGCTCGTGCTCGTGAACGTATACGTTTTTATTTCACGCGGCATCTGAAATAAATGCGGCTTTAAAAAATTCACGATTCAACCGGGCTATATTGACGATGGAAATTTCCTTTGGGCAAACATTTTCGCATTCCCGTTCGTTGGAGCAGTTGCCGAAGCCGCAGGCATCCATGATATGGACCATATCCATGGCGCGTTGGGCTGCTTCGGGTCGTCCCTGGGGCAGCAGGGCCATCTGGGATACCTTGGCGCTGACAAACAGCATGGCCGAGGCATTGGGGCAGGCGGCCACACAGGCCCCGCATCCGATACAGGCGGCCGCGTCCATTGCTTTTTCGGCGGTGACCTGAGAGACAGGAAGGCTGTTGGCATCTGGCGCACCGCCTACATTCATGGAAATGTACCCCCCGGCCTGAATGATCCGGTCCAGGGGGCTCCGGTCGATGATCAGATCCTTGACAACCTTGAATGCCCTGGCCCTGAACGGTTCCACTACAATCGTGTCGCCGTTTTTGAACTTGCGCATATGCAGTTGACACAGGGTCATGGCGCGTTCAGGGCCATGGGCCGTTCCGTTGACCACACAGCCGCACATGCCGCAGATGCCTTCCCGGCAATCATTGTCGAATTCAATGGGTTCTTTGCCGTCCAGGGCCAGGCGTTCATTGATCACATCCAGCATTTCCAGAAAAGACATGTGGGTATGGATGTCATTGGCCAAAAGGGTTTCAAATCGGCCCCGGTCCCCAGGACCTTTCTGGCGCCAGACCTTCAGTGTGATATTGATGGTATCGGTTGCGTGCGTCACTTGTAACTCCTTTGTGTTAATTCAACATTTTCAAAGGTCAGCGGTTCTTTGTGAAGTTTTGGGTTTTCGCCATAACCGGTATATTCCCAGGCAGCGACATGGCGATAGTTGTCATCGTCCCGCAGGGCTTCGTTTTCTTCGGTCTGGGATTCTTCACGCAGATGACAGCCGCAGGATTCTACACGTGCCAGGGCATCGACGGCCATGAGTTCGGCAAATTCCAACGTGTCGGCCAGGCGGCCGGCTTTTTGTAAATTGAGATTGTAATCCCTGTCGGTTCCCGGAACCAAAAGATTCTGCCAGAACTCTTCGCGCAGGGACTGAATTTGACCGACAGCCTTTTTAAGCCCGGGTTCATTGCGGGCCATACCCACATGATCCACCATGATCTTGCCCAGCTCCCGATGGATATTATCGGCGGTTCGGCGGCCGTTGATGGCCATGAGTTTTTTGATGGTGGCATCGGCCTGATCTGCGGCGTCGGTAAAGACTACGTGGTCCGCTGTAACATCGGAAACGCCGGATTCGGCCAGGTAGGGGGCAATGGTGTAGGGGATGACAAAATAGCCGTCGGCCAGGCCCTGCATGAGGGCACTGGCACCCAGCCGGTTGGCCCCGTGATCTGAAAAATTACTTTCACCCAGAACAAACAGCCCCGGTATGTTGCTCTGGAGTTCGTAATCCACCCACAACCCGCCCATGGTATAGTGGGACGCCGGATAGATCATCATGGGGGTCTGGTAGGGGTCTTCGTCGGTGATATTATAATACATATCAAACAGGTTGCCGTATTTTTTTTGGATCGCCTCCTTGCCGTCCCGTTTGATGGCATCGGCAAAATCCAGGTAAACGGCATAGCCGGTCAACCCCACACCCTTGCCGGCATCGCACTGCTCCTTGGCATTGCGGGACGCCACATCCCGGGGTACCAGATTGCCGAAACTGGGGTATTTTTCTTCCAGGTAATAGCTTCGGTCTTCTTCGGGGATCTGGTTGGGCCGCCGTTTATCATCGGGGTCGCGCGGCACCCAGACCCTTCCGTCGTTACGCAGGCTTTCACTCATGAGGGTCAGTTTGGACTGATACTCCCCTGTATTGGGAATGCAGGTGGGGTGGATCTGGGTAAAACAGGGATTGGCAAACAGCGCCCCTTTCCGGTAGGCCTTGAAGGCGGCCCCCACATTGCAGGAGGTGGCATTGGTGGATAGATAAAAGGCATTCCCGTAACCACCGCTGGCCAGGATCACCGCATCCGCGGCATACCGTTCCATCTCTCCGGTGATCAGGTTCCGGACGATGATGCCCCGGGCCTTGCCAGCGACCAGAACCAGGTCAACCATTTCACGGCGGGTAAACATCTGTACTTTACCGGCGGCGATCTGCCGGGACAGTGAACTGTAGGCCCCCAACAACAGTTGCTGCCCGGTCTGTCCCCGGGCGTAGAAGGTCCGGGATACCTGGGCACCGCCAAAACTGCGGTTTGCCAGGAGTCCGCCGTATTCCCTGGCAAAGGGCACGCCCTGGGCCACACACTGATCGATGATGTTGTTACTCACCTGGGCCAGGCGGTAGACATTGGCTTCCCGGGATCTGAAGTCACCGCCTTTGATGGTATCGTAAAAAAGACGCCAGATACTGTCCCCGTCATTGGGATAGTTCTTGGCGGCATTGATGCCCCCCTGGGCAGCGATGCTGTGCGCCCGCCGGGGGCTGTCTTGAATACAGAATGTTTTTATGTTATAGCCGAGTTCGGCCAGGGTGGCCGAAGCACTCCCGCCGGCCAGACCGGTACCGACCACTATAATATTGAATTTTCTTTTATTGGCCGGGTTGACCAGTTTCATTTTGTCGCGGTAGTTGTCCCATTTTTCTGTAAGCGGGCCGGCCGGGATTTTTGCATCAAGCTGCATTGAAACCTCCTTATGCAATTAACGAAATATAGATGGGCAGAAAGCCGAAACCACTGCCGAAAATCACACTGAGGGCAATCCCGAATCCCATAATAAAGGGCGTGTATTTTGGATGATTGACGCCAAGGGTTTGAAAGGCGCTCCAGAATCCGTGGCTGATATGCACGGCGGCAATGATCATGGCCGTAATATAGATGCCGATGTAAACCGGATCCCCAAATGCATGGGATACAATTTGAAAGGTGGTGGTATCGGTTTTATCCACAAAGTGAAAGTTCATCAGGTGGAAAATAACAAAGGCAAGCAGCAGAAAACCGGTATAGGGCATCGTCGCGGATCCGATGGTACGGCCCCCGGCACGTTTGCTGACCTTGTAGCGAACCGGACGGGCGCTGACATTCTGATAAAAAAGGGTCGTGCCGGTGAGCACATGGACCAGTGCCAGTGACAGGAGACCCCATTCGGCCAGGGTAATCAGGGGGCCTAAAGCGTGTAGATGCTCGGAATAAGCGTTAAAGGCATCCGCCCCCATATATACGGTGAGGTTTCCGGCCAGGTGGACGGTTAAAAAACCGATAAAACTAAAGCCGGTAAGTGCCATCAGTAATTTTTTCCCGATGGACGATCCAAGGGTTTGCGTAAACCAGGTCATATATTCCTCCGGAAGTTGTTGTGAGTTGATTCGCATGAAAAAATATTATCTATTAAGTAATGTTCGATCTGTCAATGTAATAATTGAGGGAACATCTAGATTATTATTGATTTGCTCTTATATCAAAATGTTGAGCGCTAGTACGATTTTAATTCTTGCCGGAGGTCATATTTTAGATAGGATACATATCTTTTTCCAATGATAAATTTTAATTTTTTTGTACTAAAATTTTTGATGTCCAAAACCCCCTTGACACCGAAGATGGATTCATACTATCCTCTCTTGCCCAGTGGGTTATGGCGTTGCCTGAATTAAATTAATATGAATGAATTTTTTTAAGCCGACAGTTGACCATTGTCAGGCATTATGTAAAATGGAGTGAATTTATGATTCCCGGACAGATCAATATCATCCAGATGGTGGGTAATGCCGGCTTGATGGTGCAGTTGGTGCTTTTTTTGCTGCTTTTTTTTTCCATCACATCCTGGGCCATCATTTTTATCAAATACCTTTATATACGAAAGGCTTTTAAGGAGTCTGCACTGTTTACGGACTTTTTCTGGAAAAGTCGGGACCTTTCAGATGCATTTGCAAGGGCCAAACAATTACACGGCAGTCCCATTGCCCGGATTTTCCGGATTGGCTATCTGGAGCTGAAAAAACTCAGCCAGTCGGGGGTTTCTCTATCCGGCCAGAGGGGGACGTCCACGGAAAAAGACAGCCTGTCCTTGAGTGCCAAATTTGCGGGATCGGATAACCTTAAAAGGGCACTGCGCAGGGCCACGAACACGGAAACCATGCGTATGATGCAGATGGTGCCGTTTCTGGCCACAACCGGGAATACCACCCCGTTTATCGGTTTGTTCGGAACGGTCTGGGGCATTATGAATTCTTTCCATGGGATCGGCCAGAGAGGATCTGCCAGTCTTGCAGTGGTGGCACCGGGTATTTCTGAGGCCCTTGTTGCCACGGCGGCAGGATTGGCGGTGGCCATACCTGCCGTTATTGCATTTAACTATTTTATGCAGAAAATTCGTGTTATCGAATCTGAGCTGCAAAGTTTTTCCTCAGATTTTTTAAATATTATTGAACGGGATAGCCTAAGTTCAAAGGGGAGCGGTCGATGACCATTGGCGGCAACCAGGATCGTTTGATGTCGGACATCAATGTCACACCGTTTGTGGATGTGATGCTGGTGCTTTTGATTATTTTTATGGTTACGGCGCCCATGATGGTGCAGGGCGTCAATGTTGATCTGCCCGAAGCATCTACTCAGCCGCTTTCTTCGGAAAAAGAGCATCTCATTGTTACGGTGAATGATAAACACCAGGTGTTCATCAACGATCTTCAGGTTGAACCTGACTTTTTGCAGGAAAAATTGACCCGGATATTACAGAATGCCAAGAACCGTGAGGTTTATTTTCGTGCTGATAAAACCGTATCCTATGGCATGGTGGTGAGTATCATGGCCGAGATAAAGGATGCCGGCGTCGAAAAGTTGGGCATGATTACCGTGCCTTTGCAGAAAGATGAAAAATCACCGGGCAAAAAGCCGTGATCTAATGAAAAAATATATTGATACACGGGCGACCGTAAATTTTCAAGAGCCAAAAAATACGCGAACCGTTGTTTTGATCTACGTGATGTCAATTGTATGCCATGCGCTGTTTTTTGCCATTTTAATGTATGGCCCCACGCTAACTCCCCATAAACGAATTATTCCTTCGGTTATCAACGTTTCCATGGTAAGCTTTTCAACGCTGGAGGCCGCAACCCCACCGGCCAAACCGGATGTCGCCCAGGCGGCAACCCCCGGATGTTGCGGAAAAAGTGGCCCCCGAGATCAAATCAGAACCCGAGCCCGAGCCCGAGGATACGCCGGAACCCGTTGTAAACATCAAGAAACAGACGGAAGCAGCGGTTGTAAAAAAAAATACCCCTAAAAAGTTGAAACAGTCGCTTAAAAAAAAGACATTTAAGCGGACAAAAGTGTTGAAAAGTGCTATCCGTAGAATTGAAAAGGATATCGATAAATCCAAACCCGATCCGCTGAAGACGGCCATGGATAAATTAAGACAAAAGGTTGGTGATAAGGACCTTCCTCCGGGTCGTAAAACAGTATCGACCGGGGGGCCCAACGGGCAAAACGGCTCGGGTTTGGATACAGGCAAGATTCTTGAACTCATTGATATCTACCGGGTTGAAGTTGCCTACCAGATTCAGAAAAACTGGGCTTTTTCCGACCAGTTGGCCGGCGGACGAGGTGATTTGAAGGTCAGCCTGGTATTCAAAATAATGCCGGAGGGTGAAATCAGGGACATTTTTTTTACGGATCGATCAGGCAATAATTATCTTGATGAGTCCGCTTATAACGCGATTAAAAAATCAAATCCTGTCAAACCCCATCCCGAAGGTGTCCGGCGGCCCTACGTGGAAATGGGGCTGGAATTTACACCCGATAAAAGGGCATCAATTAAATTTTACGATATAATGAATACAACAATCAAGGGCGTATATTGAAAGGAAGGGGGGTGGGGATTTAATATGGGATAGTTTGGGGGTCGGGTATATTGGGTTGCGGGGTTAAAGAGTATGGCGGGGGAGTAAGTTTTTATTTTTATTTCATTATAGGGGACCCAGTTTTTCATTCATGGGGCGGTTTATTTTTGATTGAGGTATGGCGGATATCAAAAAAATTATCTTTCTTAATCTAGAAAGCGGTTTCTATTTTTTTTTTCTTTATGTCGGGGGTATGTCTGGCGGATACCACCTATATTGATATCAGCAACCCTTTTTTGCGTAAAATCCCCATTGCCGTTCCCTGGTTTAAAAATATTTCTGAAAGCGCCGGTGAAGCCCTGATAGCCGTGAATGCCGCGATCTGCTTTCCGAGACGCTGGAATTTACCGGTTATTTTAAAATTCTCGACCGGCGGGCATTTCTTATTGATGTCAAAATCGCGCTATCAGGCGCCATCAAGATGCCCGACATAAATTTCCGAAACTGGACGGCCATCGGTGCGGAACTGCTCATAACGGGTGCTTATGCCATGCACGACGGCATCTGGAAATGGAGCTTGCGCCTGTTCGATACCTTCAAGGAAAACCTGATTGTGGGCAAGCGGTATAAAGGGGAAAACCGATGATCAACGGCAAATGATTCGCCGATTTTGCAGCGATGTGATTTTTCTCCTCACCGGTCACAGCGTGGACTTTTCGACAGTAAAATTGCCTTTGTCTCCCCCGGATCCGGCAATAAGGAGATTTATATCAGTGATTTTGATGGCCATCAACCCAAACAGTTCACCGAACGAGAATATCACCCTTTTTCCGGCCTGGTCTTCAGATGGCCAATGGATGGCCTACACCTCCTATGTCAGAGGTCAACCAGGCCTATATATAAGAAATTTAAAAGAAAAACAACCTTATTTCCCTCGATAAAAAGGGCATTCAAATTACACCGGCATGGGTTCCGGGGAAGTTTCAGCTGGCAGCGACCCTCTCTTTTTCAGGTGATCAGGAAATTTATCTGTTGACCGGAGGAGGGAAAATTATTAAAAGATTGACGAACAGTCGGGGAATTGATGTCTCGCCGTCTTTTTCTCCGGATGGAAAACAGATGGCCTTTGTTTCCCAGCGGGGCGGCAGCCCTCAGATCTACATTAAACATCTGGAAACCGACCAGGTGAAACGGTTGACTTTTGAGGGCCATTACAACACCCAGCCCAGTTGGTCTCCGGCAGGCGATAAAATTGCCTATTCGGCACTGGAAAATGGTCATATTAATATCCGGGTGATCAATACGGATGGTCAGGGGTTGATACAACTCACCCACGATGCGGCAAACAACGAGTGTCCGACCTGGTCTCCGGATGCCAGCATGATTGCGTTCAGCTCGACCCGGGAGGGGGCCTCCAGGATTTATGTCATGACGTCCTACGGAACCGATCAAAGGCGCCTGCTGACGTTGCCGGGGGAGCAGAGCAATCCGAAATGGTCATCATCTATTATTGTCGATAATTGAAGGTTTATTTTGGAAGGAGGAAAAATGCAGAAAAAAATGTTGATATGTTTAGGTTTGTTACTTGTTGTACCGGGGTTACTTTTTTTTACGTCATGTGCTAAAAAAACAGTTGAGTCGTCGCCGGTACTGACCCAGGCGCAACCCGTGGCACAGACGGACTCGGCGGCAGAAGAGGCAGCAGCCAAGCTGGCCGCTGAAAAAGCACGGCAGGAGGAGATTGCCCGGCAAAAGGCCCTTGAAGAAGAACGCCTTCAGGCAGAGGCAGATGCTGCTCAGCGTGAGGCAATGGCGGCCAAAAGCCTGTTTGTCAACGAAGATATCTATTTTGAATTCGATAGCTACGTACTTACAGGGCCTGCCCAGGATATCCTTATGGCCAAGGCGGAATGGTTGCGGGTCAATCCCGATGCGTCGGTGACCATTGAGGGGCATTGTGACGAAAGAGGGACCAATGAATATAACCTGGCCCTGGGGGACAAACGGGCCGAGATCGTCAAGGCCTATCTGGTGAATGTGGGTATCGACGCCGGTCGCCTGATGACCATCAGCTACGGGGAAGAACGTCCCGTAGATACCGGGCATAATGAGGAAGCCTGGGCCAAGAACCGTCGGGCTCATTTTGAAGTGGGTTAAAAACGCTGGCCGTTTTCAGGGCTGCGGCCTTCGACAAGCTCCTTGAGCCAGACTGCAGCCCTTTGCAAAATTACAAGTGGTACAAATTGTTAAAGAAGACGACCTCGTAAAAGGTATTTTCTGATTGCCCGCCTTATGGCGGGCAATTTTTTGGTGACCTGCATTACCCCCCATCAAAGGATGTCTACAATGAAACCGTTTTTTTTAATGATATTTTGTGTGATCTTTTTATGTTCCGGCTGTGCCATGCAAGATGATGTCAATCTTCTCCACAACCGGCTCATGTCCATGGAACAGCGGATGCAGGCCATGGATCGTCACCGCATAGATCTGGACCAGAAACAGGCTGCCCTGGAAGCCGAAATGACCGATCGAAACCAGGTCAGGCAAACGGCTGAACAAAAGATTCAGAACCGGTCGGCTGCTGCCATCGCCACCATCGAGGAAGTCAGGGTTGAAATCAGCAAAATAAACGGCCGGCTGGATAAAATTGAGTATATGGTAAAACAGGAGGAGGTAACCGGCAAAGACGCGTATCGGAAATATGAAACGCTGATGCAGCAGTTACAGTCTTCTGTCTTTGCCGGAGAACAGCGGATTGCCCAACTGGAGCAGTACCTGAACCTGGAAAAAACCAATGCGGATGTGGGTGAGAAAACCCCGGCGCCGGAGCAGCAAACTCTTTCCGAGGCGGAACGATACCAGCAGGCCAAACAAAAATTTGACGAAGGTGATTTTGATGCGGCATTAGAGGGATTTCGTGCCCTTATCAAACGCTATCCAAAGTCGGAGCATGCCGATAATGCCCAGTTTTGGATCGGTGAAATTTATTACCGGCAAAAATGGTATGAAAAAGCCATTCTGGAATACCAGATAGTCGTTGAAAAATACGCCAAGGGCAACAAAGTGGCCGCTGCGCTTTTGAAACAGGGCTTCAGTTTTTATAATCTCAAAGATAAGGCCAATGCCCGCCTGATTTTGCAGGAATTGATTAAAAAATATCCCAAATCAAAAGAAGCCCAGATTGCACAAAAGAAACTGAAAGGGCTTTAGGACTTAACAGCAATGGCCAGAATAATCGGCATTGATCCGGGACTTGCGGCCACCGGGGTTGCCGTTGTGCGGGGACATGGAATCAAGGTCAGTGGTTATTCCTTCGGCAGTATCAATACCTCAAAGACAATTTTACTTCCCCAGCGTCTCCACCTGATTTATACGAAACTGTCCCATGTGCTCACTACTGAAAAGCCTGATCTTATGGTGGTGGAAGATGTTTTTTCTCTGGAAAAATACCCCAAGTCGGGTATTACGCTGGGAAAGGTGACCGGGGTGATTCTGCTGGCCGGATGTGAGCACCGGATTCCGGTGGTTGAAGTATCGGTTCGGGAGGTTAAACAGATTCTCACCGGTAACGGGAATGCCAGCAAGGCCCAGCTTGAAAAGGCTGTCCGGCATGAGCTGAATCGGGATACGCCCATCCGGCCGTTTCATTCTTCGGATGCCCTGGCCCTGGCCATGATCGGCATGTACCGGTATTCGCGGTAAGGACGTTTGATAACAGGGACTTTGTTTTGATGTCGGTATGGCGCCCTTGGTCTGTAATTTTTTTGTAAATGGAGCACTCTCATGATCGGTTATCTGGAAGGCCGACTTTTAAAAAAGGAATCAGACCGGATCCTGCTGCTCGCCAATCAGGTCGGCTATGAAGTTCTGGTGCCGGTGGTGGTGATGGAAAGTATGCATTCCATGGCAGTCGGGGATGCACTTTCGCTTTATATCTATTATTATCAGACGGATCGGCAGCCCAAGCCTGTACTGATTGGTTTTAATCTTGAAGTCGAAAAAGATTTTTTTCAGGCGTTCATATCGGTGGACGCCATCGGCCCTTTAAAAGCAGTCAAGGCCATGCATATCCCTGTGCGGGAGATTGCCGGGGCCATTGAAGCCCGGGATGTGGACACACTCAAACGCCTCCAGGGGATCGGTGCCCGTACGGCCCAGAAAATAATTGCCACCCTTGAGGGGAAAATGGGGAAATTCGCCCTGATCCAGAAAACCCGGACCGAGGTAACGCCGAAGGTGGCGGATGTTCAGACCCAGGTTCTGGATGTGCTGGTTTCCCAGTTGGGACACAAGGCCGGTGACGCACGCCGGATGATTGCCGAGGCCATGCAGCGAAACCATACAATCGAAACCCCCGAAGCGCTTTTTGAAGAAGTTTATCGGGGAGAAGACCAGAAAGGGTAACGGCTGCCCATGACCGATGATGTCATGAAATATTCATCAGATACAGAGGGTCTCCTGACCCCATCGGACCTGCCGGTGGATCAGGAACCTGAGATTCTTTCCCTGCGTCCGGAAAAAATGGCGGATTATATCGGCCAGGCCGAAGTCGTGGAAACCCTGGAGATTGCTATTCAAGCCGCCCTGTTGCGGGAAGAACCCCTGGAACATGTCTTGTTTCACGGTCCCCCGGGTCTGGGAAAAACCACACTGGCCCATATTATTGCCAATGAAATGGGGGGCAACTTAACGGTTACATCCGGACCGGCCCTGGAAAAAGGGGGGGATCTGCTCGGGGTCCTGACCCATCTTGAGGCGGGTGATGTTCTGTTCATAGACGAAATCCATCGAATGCCCAAGGTTGTTGAAGAATTTTTGTATCCGGCCATGGAAGATTTTGCAGTGGATTTTATCTTTGACAAGGGGGTGCATGCCCGCAGTCATCGGTATCGTCTTAAAAAATTTACCATGGTGGGCGCCACCACCCGGGTGGGGCTTTTATCGGCCCCGTTGCGGGATCGTTTCGGCATTTTCCGGAGCCTTGATTTTTACAATGAAGATGATCTTGTGAAGATCGGTAAACGATCGGCGGCCCTCCTTGATATTGAAAGTGACAATGGGGGTGCCCTGGAACTGGCAAAACGTTCCCGGGGCACCCCCAGAATCGTCAACCGCCTTTTAAAGCGGGTCCGGGACTATGCGCAGGTCCGGTCCCATGGCCGAATTACCAGTGAAACCGTCAAGGCGGCCCTGGATCTGGAAGGGGTTGATGAAAAGGGGTTGAGCAATCTGGACCGACGGTATCTGAACACCATTATCCGGTTTTACAAAGGCGGGCCCGTGGGCATTGAGGCGATTGCGGCAACGCTCCAGGAAGAAACCGATACCCTGGTGGATGTTGTAGAACCCTACCTTTTGAAGATCGGCCTGATTATGCGGACCTCTTCGGGCAGAAAAGCAGCCGATGCGGCGTATCGGCATCTTGGATTGCCGTTTCAGAAAAAGATATTTTAGCAAAAATCTTGATATCAGTGTAAACGGCGGTGGCGCGAAACCTGTTTTCGGGGCACAGAAAGGCGATTTGATCAGCGTAACATGTTGAATTCATACTTTTTAAAAAAAGTAGCAGGTTTTCTGGTCGCAATTTTTACGGTGTTCTATTTCGGCCCTTGCGGATGTCTGGCCCAGAGCCGTATCTCTGATGCCGGTGACGCTCTGCCGGATGTATTTGCTTTCTCCGATGCCGGGAACAATGGCACTTATGCGCTGCTGGTGGACAAGGAAAAACAGCAGTTGATCGTTTATGAGAATCGCAGTGACGGCATCTTCGAAAAACGACGTTTCAGATGTTCCACCGGTGAGGCCCCGGGGCCGAAAGAACGATCCGGCGACAAAAAAACCCCCGAGGGTGTTTATTTTATTGTCAGCCGATTTTCGGCAAAGGACCTGACCCCTGTTTACGGTACAAGGGCCTTTCCGCTGGATTATCCCAATCTTCTGGATACCATGGCCGGCCGAACGGGATATTCGATCTGGATGCATGGAACGGACAAGCCCTTGAAAGATCGAAATTCAAATGGATGCATTGTCCTGGAAAATTCAGCTATAGAGCAGGTCGAGCAGTATGTTGCATTGAACAGAACGCCGGTTATTATTGTACCGCATCTGTCGTTTCAGGATAGAGAAACGTATCAGACCGGTAAAGCGAAAATTTCCGGTTTTTTGATGGCCTGGAACAGGGCGTTTGAAACCGGGGCACGGCCTGATTTTATGCGACTTTATAATTCGTCGGCCCTGGCCGGGGTGTCGGCCTGGTGGTATGACTGGGAAAAAATGAATACCGTGTTTCGCGTCAATTTTTCTCCCTTGTCGATGAGAATGAAACAGATGGCTGTATACAGGCATCGGGATGGTTATGTGGCGCTGTTTGATCAGATACTTGAAGCCCGCGGCCGGTACCAGTCGGCGGGAACCCGGAAATTGTTTTTTAAAAGTGTGAACGGCCGGTTTCAGATAGAGGGGGATACCTATCAGGCCTCCGGGAAACGGCCTGCCAATGATTCGCTTGATCCGTTTATCAAAACCTGCCGAAGACTGGCGGAAACCCTGTGATTGCCCTATTGCCTGAAGGCTTGGTTGGGGTATTTCGGCAGTGTCGTGATTTTGTTTTAACGATATAAAAGCGGAAACTATTGCATGCAGGCAATTGCCCATAGACCACCATCGGGAACGAATTTATGTTTTTTTTGCTTGACACAACACAATTAATTATTTAATAAACTCTGATTCTTTATTAACAGGAGTGAGACAAACGTGAAAAAATATACATATAGCGCAAAAAAGTCCGATAATGCAGACAAATGGTGTGTGGTTGACGCAAAAGACATGGTGCTGGGTCGCCTGGCAACTTCCGTGGCCGCTCGTTTGAGAGGTAAACATAATCCTTTGTATACCCCCCATGTGGATACGGGTGACTCGGTTATTGTTATTAATGCCGAAAAGATCGTTCTAACGGGAAATAAATGGGCCCAGAAGTGTTATTACCGCCACAGCGGTTATATCGGTGGCCTGACGACCATCACGGCTGAGAAGCTGATGGAAAAAAGGCCGGAGGACCTTGTCCGGTTTGCAGTAAAGGGCATGCTCCCCAAGAACAGACTGGGAAGAGAGCTGTTCAAAAAACTGAAGGTGTATTCGGGTGATCAGCATCCGCATGTGGCGCAGAATCCTGAAGTGCTTGAAATAGCGTAACCAAAAGACTATTCAATCGTTAAATATCGAGGAAATAAATGGACGCAGAAAACGTTTATTATGCAACCGGCAGACGGAAGAGTGCCATTGCAAGAACCTGGCTGAAACCCGGGAGTGGTGAGATTACAATTAATAATCGGGCTGTCAAAGACTATTTTGCGGTGGATTCGGCTAAGACGATTATGATGCAACCGCTTGAATTGACAAATAATACCGGAAATTTTGATTTGAGGATTACGGTTGTTGGCGGCGGTATTATCGGGCAGGCCGGCGCTATCCGTCACGGCATCACCCGGACGCTTATGCTGGTTGATCCTGATCTGAGAGCGACATTGAAAAAAGCCGGTTTTGTTAAACGGGACCCCCGGGTCAAGGAAAGAAAAAAATACGGACAGAAGGGCGCCAGGGCCCGGTATCAGTTCTCCAAACGATAAAATAGTGTTTTGTTTCCAAATTTGAAAAGGGAATAGAGCACTCTATTCCCTTCACTTTATTCGTGTACTGTCATGTCATGAAGCATTTCAAGTTCGGTTTAATTCCTTATTTGTCCCCGTATTTTCAGCTTTTCGTAAGACCGTCAGACCATTCACGCCAGACCCCTCAACCATCGTGTTTATCTAAAAAATGAGATATTTTTTCATCAAGCCTGCCTGCACGTGCCCACATAAAGGCTTGCTGCTGTTGCTGCTTCTGGTTGCCCTTGTCAGTTCTGTTTTGCCCGTTCAGGTGTCGGCAAAAACCGTTATCGACCAATTACAGCGACGGGTCGTTATCCCGGATAAGCCGTTGCGGGTGATATCCCTTGCCCCCAGTATTACCGAAATTTTGTTTGTTCTGGAACAGGACGATCGCTTAAAGGGGGTAACCCGATTCAGTGATTATCCGCAGCAGGCAAAAATGTTGCCAAAGGTGGGATCTTATGTCAATCTGGACCTTGAAAAAATTGTATCCCTCAAGCCTGATCTGTGCATCGCGGTGAAGGACGGCAACCCCATCGAGGTTGTCCGGCGTCTGGAGTTAATGGGCATACCGGTTTACGCGGTTGACCCGCGGGATCTTGATACGGTGATTGAAACGGTTCTGGAAATCGGGCATTTACTGAATGCCGATACCCTTGCCGAAAAGGTCGTCCGGGATATGGAAACCCGTATCCGGAATATTAAAACAAAAGTGGCGCAGATCGGGCACCGTCCCGGTGTTTTTTTCCAGATCGGGATATCCCCCATTGTATCGGTGGGTGCCGATACATTTAATGATGAACTGGTCCAGCTTGCCGGCGGTACAAACCTTGTCAAAGGATCCGGTGGCTACCCCCGTTTTTCAAGGGAACAGGTTCTGGCACTGGCCCCGGAAGTGATCATTATCTGTTCCATGGCAAGACAGGGGGGATTTGACCGGATGAAGGCGGAATGGAACCGGTGGCCCAGTCTGCCGGCGGTGAAAAACCGGCAGATATTTCTGGTGGATTCAAATCTTTTCAACCGGCCGACACCGCGTCTGGTGGATGGGCTCGAACTTCTTTTTCAATTGATTCACCCTGAATTTGTCGAGGAACAATAGTGTCAAAAGACGGCCCGGGCATTGCAACGCGAATTTTGGTGGTTTCCTTTTTGTTGACACTGCTGCTGGTGGCTGCCTGTTTAACCGGCATCAGTACCGGCTCTTCGGGAACTGGTTTCAAGGCGGCCTGGTGGGCTTTGATACAGGATGCCCGAAGTGATCCCATGGGGGCGGCCATCGTCTGGAATATCCGATTGCCAAGGGTGATACTGGCCGCCCTGGTGGGCGCTACGTTATCCCTGGGCGGGCTTGTCTTTCAGGCCCTGCTGCGCAACCCCCTTGCCGATCCCTACATATTGGGCGTATCCGGAGGATCTGCCATCGGGGCCATCATCGGGATACTGATGGGGTTTGCCCGGTTCCCAGGGGTCAGTATGACGGCTTTTGCCGGCAGTATGGTCACCCTTCTGCTGCTGTTGCTCATGTCATCGGGCCACTCCAAATTCAAAGATTCTCTCCTTCTTTCCGGTGTGATGGTGAACGCTTTTGCCGGGGCCATTATCATGTTTCTCATGTCCATGACCCAGGATTCACGGCTTCATAATATCATGTTCTGGCTCATGGGAGATCTTTCCCTGGCCGATATGTCCCAGATCGGTATACTGGCCCTTGTGCTGCTTCCCTGCTTTGGTCTGATATTCCGGTTTTCCCATTCCATGAATTTGCTTTTGATGGGGTCGGAAGTTGCTGAAACCATGGGCATCAATATCCGGTTTGTAACGGTGTCCCTTCTTGTTACGACATCTCTTATGGTCAGTATTACGGTAAGTTATTGCGGCCCTGTGGGGTTTGTCGGGCTGGTGATGCCCCATCTTCTACGGCTGGTTATCGGGCCGGATCACCGGACCCTGGTACCGGCCTGTATTATCGGCGGTGGTTCTTATATGGTGTTTTGTGACATTTTGTCCCGGGTGCTTCCCCAGCAGGGGGAGATGCCCGCCGGTGTTGTAACGGCCCTCATTGGTGCACCCCTTTTTATCTATCTTTTAAAGAGGTCCGGATGATGAATGCTGCGCTTGCTGTTCATGATGTCAGTTATCACTATGGGGCAACACCGATTTTAAAAAATGTCTCTTTCCAGGTTCAAAAAGGGGCTTTTTATATTATCATCGGCCCCAACGGTTCAGGCAAGACAACGTTGATGAATATTATGGCCGGCAGTGGGCGGCTTAAAAAAGGGGCTGTGGAGATCATGGGGCGTCCCTGCAGCCAATATTCCCGGCGGGAACTGTCCCGGATACTGGCTTTTGTACCCCAGAACATACCGGTTGATTTTTCTTTTACCGTTTCCGAGGTCGTGCTCATGGGCCGCTCGCCGCACCAGGGGGTTCTGGGCCTGGAAAGAAAAGAAGATGCCCGGATTTTAGAGCAGGCCATGGCGTTTACCGGGATAGAACATCTGGCCCGCCGGAAGATAGACCAGTTGAGCGGGGGGGAGCGACAGCGGGTGTTTATTGCCCGGGCCATTTGCCAGGAACCCCGGATCATTCTGCTGGATGAACCCACGGCGTCCCTTGATTTAGCCCATCAGGTCCGCATTATGGATCTCATGGAGCAGCTCAAAAACGAAAAGGGGGTCACCGTCATCATGGTGTCCCACGATATCAACCTGGCCGCCATGTACGGGGACTGTCTTCTTTTATTGAAAGAGGGCAGCATCATCAGCCAGGGACGTACCGATGACGTCCTCACCTTTGACACCCTGGAAAAGGCTTACGGCTGCCTGGTGCTGGTGGATCAGAGCCCTTTAGGGGATTTTCCCCGGGTGACGCCGGTGCCCCATAAGTTTAAACTGGAAATTTGAATTTAAAGGAAAGACAATGAACATATGCATTGTGGGAACAGGATACGTGGGGCTGGTGACGGCTGCCTGTTTTGCGGAAATGGGCAATGAGGTCTGCTGTATCGACATTAATCCGAAGATTATCGAAAACCTGAACCAGGGAAGGATCCACATTTTCGAACCGGGGCTTGAACCCCTTGTCCGGCGCAATGTGGAAGAGGGACGTCTGGTGTTTTCCACGGATCTGGCCGAGGGCATGGAAAATGCCCTTTTTATTTTCAACTGTGTGGGAACACCGGCCATGGCGGACGGGACCTGTGACCTGACCTATATCACCCAGGCAGCGGCCCAGATCGGGCAGACGATTTCAGAATATAAGATTATTGTCAATAAATCCACCGTGCCGGTGGGCACGGCCGACCAGGTTCGAGAGATCATTGAATTTGAAATCGGCAAACGGGGCCTTACCCTTGAGTTTGATGTGGTGTCCAACCCTGAATTTCTCAAAGAAGGGGATGCGGTGAATGATTTCATGAAACCGGATCGTCTGATTGTGGGAACGGACAATGTCCGGACTGCCAAACTGCTGGAAGCACTATATGCGCCCTTTGCCCGCAGCCGGGGCAAACTCATCGTCATGGGCATTCGAAGTGCGGAATTGACCAAGTATGCGGCCAATTGCATGCTGGCTGCCAAGATATCCTTTATGAATGAGATGGCCAATATCTGTGAACGGGTCGGGGCAGATGTGGCCGATGTTCGCCAGGGGATCGGGGCCGATCACCGGATCGGATACCATTTCATCTATCCCGGCCTGGGATATGGCGGGTCCTGTTTTCCGAAAGATGTCAAGGCCCTCATGAATACGGCCCGGCAAAACGGGTATGCCCCGGAACTGGTGGCGGCGGTGGATAGCGTCAACGTTCGTCAGAAAAAAGTGCTGGCCCGAAAAATTAAAGACTATTTTGGCTCTGGGGCCGCCCTTGAGGGCAAAACCCTGGCCTTATGGGGACTGGCGTTCAAGGCCAACACGGATGATATTCGTGAAACACCGGCCCTGGACACCATCCAGGCCCTCACCGAACACGGTATGAAGATCCGTGCATTTGACCCGGTGGCCGGTGCCAATGCGGCCCGGGCGCTGGCCGGCAATCCCCTGGTGGAGATAATGGAAAAGCAGTACGATGTATTGCACGGCGCCGATGCCCTGGCGGTGGTCACCGACTGGAACCAGTTTCGCAATCCTGATTTTGAGCAGATTAAAACAAAATTAAAGATACCGGTTATTTTTGACGGCCGTAATCTTTATTCACCCGCTGTGATGGCGGCCCAGGGGTTTACCTATTTCAGTATCGGCCGGCCCCCGGTTAATTGTAAGGATAGCGGTTAGCTTTTAGCGCTTAGCTGTTGCTTTATTTTGCCTTTAAAGACCTGGTCCTCTGGGTCAGGTCTAAGATATATGGCTATGTGTCAGCGGCGTTTTGTAAAAAATGACAAATTCCAAGCACCAAAATACAAATCAATCACAAATTTTAAACACCAAATTACAAACCGGTTCAAGGTGATGTTTTTTTGTTTGGGATTTGAATTTTGATCATTGTTATTTGTTTGAATTTTGGAATTTGTTATTTGAAATTTACGTGATTCAATGAATTCCCATAGATCCAAACCCCTTTGGGGTTAACCAAAGCCTGGTCCTTTAGGCCAACAGCTAAAAGCTAACGGCTAATGGCTAAGAACTAAAAAACGATAGTGAAAACAGGGCCGCATTTCCCAGGATATGGATGACAACCGGGGCCATCAATTCCCCTTTTCGTTCATAGGCCAGGGTGAAAACAATCCCCCCGACAATCTGAGGCACGGGAATCGATGCGGCAAGCGGGTGCATCAGGACAAACAGCAGGTTGCTGGCCACAAGGGCCGTCATCAGCCCCCATCGGCGCAGGAAGCCATACAGAAGGCCTCTGAAAAAAAATTCTTCGGCCAGAGGG
The DNA here is from genome assembly GCA_942490765.1 of uncultured Desulfobacterales bacterium. Classification (GTDB taxonomy): domain Bacteria; phylum Desulfobacterota; class Desulfobacteria; order Desulfobacterales; family 4572-123; genus 4572-123. Next base: position 32,994 of record CALNYM010000002.1, read on the forward strand.
CCGATAAGGGCGCCGGCAACAAAAAAGACAAGGCGTTGCAGTGGCGCCGCCGGCAGACGAACCCGCAGCAGCGGCAACGGATTGATGCCCGCGAAGATGAGAACGGCAAAGGCGCCGGCGGTAACGGCCCCGAAGATCAGGGACCAGCGAATGCCTCTGGTCAGGCCGGACCAAAACAGGTCCCGGGTCAATCCGACAGCACTTGGCCCATCCCCCCATATGGATATAATTCCGAAGAACAGCGATATCTCCAGCAGGCGCAGGACCAGCAGCGCCCCCATCGGGGACAGCCCGGGACAGGCGGATACGGCTAAGGCCCCGCCGGATTCCACTGTAATCAATGCCACAGCCGAGATGGCAAAGGGTTTTACCGCAATGCGGTCTGTTTCCATTTGAGCTTCCTTGCAGCCCTGTAGGCATACCACTGGATATACCAGTGATCCGATGTCTTGATGCGGTTTAGAATTTCCGGAACCATGGTTTTGTCATTGCTTTGTCCGAGCCCATAAAAGGCCTGGCACACCACATTGGGGTGGGGATCATCCAGCAGGGCCAGGAGTGCTTTGCTGCTTTTTATATCCCGACCGGCACCCAGGGCCCGGGCCGCCCAGTAGCGTTCGGCAATATGCGGGCTTTCCAGTATGGTTTTATAGTGCTGATAGTCCATGATGTTTAAGTGCTTGTCGGCAATGGTTTTCAGTGCGGCCACCCGGATGTGCAGGTGCCTGGACCCCAGGGCCTGAATGGGGTCTTGCATATGCGTTGTGGCCCTGCCTGAAAAATGCGAGAGCCATGCCGGTAAAACCAGGCCGGCGATGAGCACCAGGCCAAGGGAGATCGCTAAAGAGCGCCCCGGTGGCAATCCTGCAAGAAAAAACAGTATCTGCAGCAGACACAGGGCCAGGGTGTAAACCAGCACCGGCAGCCCTGCCAGTAGCGAAATAAACGTCAATTGCCGAAATAGACGGTAGCGGTCCAGTTCGGATGAAAAATTTTTCAGCCGTGACCCCGGCCGGGCGATAAATTCCCCCATGGGGCACCTGAGGATTTCCCGGCCCTGATTTTTGAATATCAGAACATTTGCCTCTTTTCGAAGGGTCAGGTCCACTGGTTCAAAATGGTCCACGGGCAGGTAGTCATACCGGCGCAATCGGTCTTCAAGCTGTTTTTGTAACGGTTTTTGATCGATATTTTCCAGGTGGCAGGTTTTCAGTGTTTTCTGGTCCAGTGTTTTGAATAGCCGGGCCGGGGACAGGGTATACCGATAGTAAAAATCGTTTATGGCGATGCCGGCCGGGTTGGAAAGCAGAAAAACATCCCGGACGTTGATAAATATATGGGGACCCGATACGCTGAGCCAGGCAATGGCCAGCACGACCAGGGGGGCAAGACGCAAAAGCAGGTGGGGAAATGGGTTTTGGGCGGATTTTTTCGGCATCCATTTTAAGGTCAGAAAAAAAACCATTGGCGGAATCACAAAAAAGCCGGCGCTGGCGGAAAGGATCAACCCATGGATATTGAGGGCGATGAGGCAGACCCACCAGGGGATTAAAAAAAGGAGCAGAAAACGGTTTTGACGGCCCAGCAACCGATCCCAGGCCCAGGCACAGGCAAAGGCGCTGACGGTTAGCCCGGCACCCAGGGTGAAGGTGAAAAAAAGCCCTCCCATAAAAGCGGTGGCAACGGTTTTCAGGGCCGGCAGTATATTCAGGTTGGGGATGGCAAGATAGCCGGCGGCATCGATGGCGGTGGTGGTATGGAAAAGGTGCAGATTCGATTGATATACCGGCACCAGAAAGAGCACCTGGGCGAGGAGTAGACCGGATAGTAAAATTTTGGGGATCCAGGTAAACTGTTTCATGGTCTAAGCGTGCCGGTCCTGGTGATTTGTTTGTCTTGATTTTAAAAACGCAATATGTCTGATAAAGGAATATATAGCTTATTTTCAGGGTGGAGTCAAAGCGGCTGTCGGCCTGAAAGCGGCTTTCATGTAAACTCGCAGATTGTAAACAGGAAACAAATTAAAATGGAACCCAGAGAATTTACCATTCAGTCCATCGGCATCATCCATACGCAGCATACCGATCCTTTGCAAACACCCATCCAGCCTGTTTTTTCAAAAAAAATGCGGGGGCAGGTAGCGCTTTTCCCCGACTATGTTGACGGATTGGCGGACCTGGATGGATTTTCACACATTTATCTTTTTTACTATTTTGACCGCTCAACCATGATAAAAATGCATGCGAAACCTTATCTCGATGATAAGGTCCGCGGCATTTTCGCTACCCGTGCCCCGCACAGGCCCAATAAAATCGGAATGAGCCTTGTGCGGCTGTTGGCGGTCCGGGACAATGTAGTGGAATTTGATGGCGCCGATATGCTGGACAACACCCCGTTGATCGATATCAAACCCTATATTGATCGATTTGGTCCGAAAGAGGCGGTTCGATCCGGCTGGCAGGATCAAATTTCCGATGCGGTTGCCAATTTGCGGGGGGCAAGGCAAACCAAGACACAGGAATAAAGCTAAAGCGGCCGGTGTGTCTGCCGCCAATGGCACCATGGATATTGCCCAAAAGAAACAATGTCGTGCACTGTCTTGACAACCGGATGACGGTCAAATAAGATATGCCCCAATTGATGTGTTTTACAGTTTAACTGACAACAAACGGCTGGGTTGACATGGTAAATCGAAAACTTCGTGTACTTTCCGTGTTGGTTATCCTTCTGACCGCCTGGGTCGTCCCGGTAGGTGCCCATCCCCATATTTTTATTGTTCAACGGCTGGCGGTGGCATTTGATGACAAGGGACTGGCAGGCTTCCATGTCCACTGGAAATTCGATGACATGTTTGCCGGCATGATTGCCGAAGACCATGATCGTAATCACAATGGTCGTCTGGAGCCTGACGAGGTGCAATCGATCCGCGAAAACGCCTTTGTATACCTTGCAGAGTTTAATTATTTTGTTTTTGTAACCATAGGGAACAAACCGTTCAAAGTGAAATACACGACTGATTTTACCGCGACACTCGAAGACGGGCGTCTGGAATATCGTTTTTTTGTGCCCTGTCACGTCAGGGCCGCCCGAAATGTAAAGAAAATCACCGTAGCCACTTATGATCCATCCTATTATACGGCCATATTTTTTGCAAAAAACAGGCCTGTCTCATTGACCGCTGCGGATGCCTGTGACGTTAAAACAGCCATTCGGGAAGACCCGGCGACCACGATCTACTATGGCATGGTTCATCCCTGGACCCTTTTTCTGGAATTTTGCCTGAAGTCATGAAAAGATGCATCGTCATAATTCTACTTTTTTGCCGGAACCGGCCCCTGGGCCGCTGCGGTTTTTGCGCAGAATCCGTTTACCGCCAAACCGGAAGCCCGGCACAAAGCCGTGCCGCCGGCGATTAAAGGGCGTTTTTTTGTAAAGCTCATCACCTGGCAGTACCATATCAAACAAAAAATGTCCGAACTCATCAGGAATGTAAAGACCACCGGAAACCCGATGCCGCTGCTGCTCCTGGTGGCACTGGCGTTCAGTTACGGTGCCATCCATGCAGCCGGCCCGGGTCACGGCAAGTTTGTAGCCATATCCTACATGCTGTCTCACAGGGCATCTGTTATGGGCGGTTTGCTGTTCGGGACGCTCACCGCATTCTTACATGGTTTTTCAGGAGCGGTGGGGGTATTGGGGCTGCACTATCTTTTCCAGCGTGGGGTAGGGGAAACCCTGGGATCGGTGACCACGGCCACCCAGATTATCAGCTTTGGCCTGATTACACTTCTGGGACTGGGTATTTTTTTGAAAAACGGTTATGCGTTGTTTCCGAAATCTCCACCCAGGCCCCATGTGCAGGAAACAAAGGTATCCCGCAAAGGCCTTGTCCCGTGGGCTTTGGCCGTTGGTCTGGTTCCCTGTCCGGCAGTGGTGATGGTCATGCTGTTCTGTCTTTCCATGGACGCCTTGACACTCGGTCTGGTGCTGGCGGTTTTTATCTCTCTCGGGATGGCGCTGACCATCTCCGGGGTTGTCATTGCCGTGCTTGTGGGCAAGGTCGGGGCTTTACAAACCGTTCCCGGAAAACGTGCTGAAATGATCGAGCATGGTGTCGGGCTGGTTTCCGGAATGGCCGTTACCCTTTTTGGCGCAATTTTTTTCATCGCTGCCATCGGGTGATAGCCTGGGGGGAAGGTGCGGGGAGTAGGCGCAGACGCAATACGTATGGATGGTCGTACGCCAGATCTTTTTAATAATGGCTATATACATATTTGCACGGGTAATGGACAAAGGAAAAACAACGGCTGCCATAGTGCTGGTCATAAGGGCTGTGGCCGCCTAATTTTATAAGATCCCACAGGCTTCTTGATGAGTATGACCCCTCTTTTATGGGATTGTGTTATGTTTCCGGGCATGGCAACATGAATGATAAAGCGTTCAAATACTCAGATTCGGAGCATTGGCAACTAAAACGATTTATAGGTTTCAATGCCCACCCGTTTTTTGAACATGTTGACGCAGTTGATTTCCAGATCAAGCAGCTCAGCAATTCTGAATTTGGCGTCAATGCCTTTGGCCACCCCCGGTGATTCATTGACACAACCGATGTCAAGGGCCTCCCTGACTTCGTTCATGACAACCGTGTCGCCAAGATCCGCTACTGTAACATTTAGTTTTTCCGCTACATACTGCTTGGCTGCATCGATGCGCATGCCCCGGTTCAGTTGCATGCGTGCCACCAGATCTCCGGCAGTACGCATTCCGCCCATTCCCGAAACAACCGCATGCGCTGCATGCATTCCCAGCGGATCGCCGACCCCCACCTACAATCCGTCCAGGCGGCAGAGTTCAACATGGGCCTTGGATGCCCTTGATAATGCATCCAGGGGCGGGTGAAGGGTCAGGGGGACGCCCCCCACCCCCATGCCCAGGTTGGCATGCACCGGTATATCCGATGCTTCCGAGCAGGCTTTGGTAAATGTGATGGAGCGGGCCACATTCCAGGGCAGTGACTCGTTGGTTACGATATTGATGGCGGGGCCGAAGATGGTGACCCCGGCCTTCTGGGCAAGCCTTACCTGATCCTGGGGGTAAAGCCCGGCCAGGCGTACACCGTCGTATTCAATGTCACCGTGCATCCCCAGAATGAATTCGCCTGACATGCCCATTTCGATGCCCATGGCGGGATATTTTTTACGTAGAATTTCAACCGCCTTCAGGGTGGCATAAAACTCAGCATCGCCGGATGCGGCCGTGGTGTCAAAATTAATACCATCGGCACCAGCCTTTTCATAGAGTTCACTGGCCACATAGACCATATCCTTGATGGCATATTCAACCATCTGTTCATAGGCTTCCCTGGCTTCTTTGATTTTTCCCATGGGCAGCATGTCCGCCGGGTTGGGCACCGGGCCGTCGGGCACCGAATACAGGCCCAGGTTCGGCATGGCGCCGTAAAGCAACGGCGCAGTGGTGATGAGCAGGGCCTGCTCCATATTGGGCTTTTCATAGGTCACGACATGCTTGCACTGTTTGAAACTGTAGTCGATGTGGGTGAGTTCCAGGGTGTCAGCGCCCAGGCCGCGCTCAAACAGGAGCAGTTGCTGAATTTTGCTTACCGGTATGTGCGCCCGTTTGATTTTGGAGGTCATGTTGTCATAGGTCAGGCAGCATTCACGGCCCTGCTCAACCCCCACCACGCGGTCCTTTCGCATATAAAGATCCAGCAGATACCTGATTTCATCATCATTTAAGGCCGGGACATTGGCCCGTTCGGCCGCATCCTGGGTGCCCCTTTCCAGATCTTCCCGGATCTCGGCGGCGGTGGTTTCAAAAACGCTGCCGTCCCCCAATCGGGTGAATAATTTTCCCATAATTTTTCTCCTGGTATGAATTTTTGTTTATCAGAACTGTTTTTATCTGTATAGCCCGGTGAAAGTTCGGTTGCGTTGCGGTGCATACGGACAAGTGATGGGAAGCAGGGGGTGCGGCTGCCTTCAGCCAGCAATTTGTCCGTACGCACCGGCCAGTATTCTGCCTAAACGTCAGATGGCGCACAATTGATTATGATATAGTTAAATCTGATATATCATATATCCATCACTGTCAAGAAAAATTGTTTTTTCGAAATTCATTTAACAATATAAAATAATTGAATAAAAATTGTTATTGAAAAATATCGACCCATTTTTGAGAAAAGCCCTTGATGCCGATGTATTTCCATGGATACAAAATTATAGTAATCATTTGACCGTATCGTAATTAGGGTGATGTTTAAATATTTTTATCAATTAATACAAATATATATTTTTTTAAAATCATTTTTAATTCTCATAAAAAAACTTGACAAAGGGTTTCATATCTGATGTATCAGTTTAATGCAAATTTTTGAAACCAGAACGGTATTTGCCTGTTTATATAGAGGGTGTTTATTTCTACTTGTTTCAGCAGCATTAATTTAACGGAGGCCAAAACCCATGAGTGAAAAACATGTTTTAAAAGCAAGTCTGGTGGTTCCTCCCTGCCGGGGAGCCTGCCCGGCAGGGATTGATGTGCCGCGCTATATCCGGCGTATTAAAGAGGGAAAATTCGATGAGGCCCTGGCTGTCATCCGGGAACGGATTCCATTTCCATGCATCTGCGGATATGCCTGCTTTGCCCCCTGTGAGGCCGGTTGCGCCAATCAACAGTTTGGTGATCCCATCGCCATCCGGGCTTTGAAGCGGTTTGCCGCTGAAAAAGGGGGAGGGCTCTGGCGGGAGAATTTGACCATCGCCCCACCCACCGGTAAAAAAGTGGCTGTTGTGGGGGCTGGTCCCAGTGGATTGACGGCGGCTTATTATCTGGCGATCCTTGGACATCAGGTGACTGTATTTGAAGCCCTTGAACGGGCCGGTGGAATGATGCAGTCGGCGATCCCGGCGTATCGGTTGCCCCGTGAGGCCCTGGAGAGCGAGATCAATGATATAAAAGGGGTGGGGGTTGAAATCAAAACCGAACAACGGGCGGCCACGGTCCAATCGTTTTTTGAGGATGGATTTGATTCCGTTTATATTGCCTGCGGCCTTCAAAAAGGCGCCAAGCTGGGCATTGAAGGGGAAAATCTGACCGGCGTGCTGGACGGTCTGGAATTTCTTAAATCGGTCAACCGGGGGGATGCTGTTGCTCCGGGGCGCCGGGTTGCCGTCATCGGCGGGGGCAATAGCGCTGTTGATGCGGCCCGCAGTGTCGTGCGGCTGGGCGGGGACGATGTCAGCATTATTTATCGGCGTTCCGCGGCCGAGATGCCGGCTTTGAAGGAAGAGGTTGCCGCTGCCCTTGAGGAGGGCGTGAAGATTCAATACCTGACGATACCCACGGGTGTACGTGCCAAAAAGGGCGCACTGGAAGTGACGTTGATCCGCATGGAACTGGGTAAGCCGGATGCCAGCGGACGGGCGGTACCGATTCCCCTTGAGGGCAGTGAATTTGTCCAGGAATTTGATACGGTGATTGCCGCCATCGGCCAGGCACCGACAGATAGCGGAGAGCTGGGTGTGGCACTGGATAAAAAGGGCCATGTGCAGGCGGATGCAGGTACACTGGCCACGGACAGGGCCGGCGTGTATGCCGGCGGCGACCTGGTGACAGGCCCGGCCTCGATTATCGATGCCATTGCCCAGGGCCGCTTGGCCGCCCAGTCCATAGATCGATATCTTGGCGGTGCCGGGGTCATTGATCAGGTCCTGACCGTTCCGGAAGAAGCGGTGGTGCTGTCTGATTTCGAACCGGACAGAGCGGAATGCCAGGCCATCGCCTGTCTGCCCATAGACCAGCGAAAAAGCGGTTTTGGTACGGTTGAACTGGGCCTTACTGAAGGCGCTGCCCTTATAGAGGCTGACCGCTGCCTGAATTGTGATGCCCGGCGGTTTGAGGTGACGTTGTATGGCGATAACTGCAAGGATTGCAGTTACTGTGCCGAAGTGTGCAAACTTGATGTCTTTGCCCCGGCCGAAGCATTTAACGCAAGAGGGTATCGGCCCATGGAAGTCAAACATCCGGAAAGATGCGTCGGGTGCCAGTTGTGTTATTACGCATGTCCGGATTTTGCCATTGACATCAGTGAGATGGCGTAAGTTTTTTTGCGTTGACGGATTGATTCTCTTGATTTTTTTCAATTTAAATATTTAAGGGGGCATTACATATGAAACGTTATCTGGAAACCGGAAATTTTGCCATTACGCAAGGGGCGATAATGGCTGGCTGCCGGCTTTTCGCGGGATATCCGATTACGCCAGCCACGGAGATTGCAGAAGCCATGTCCGTGAATCTTCCGCTTGTGGGCGGTTATTACGTCCAGACCGAAGATGAATGTGCGGCCATGCATCTGGCCATCGGCGGTGCGGTGGGTGGGCTGAAAACCATGACCGCGACGTCAGGACCTGGATTTATCCTGTATGCGGACCCGTATGGCTGGGCCATCGGCTGTGAGATACCCATAGTGGTACTCAATTCACAGCGGGTCGGACCGGTGAGCGGTATCACGGGCGCGCCGGGGCAGGGGGAGTTCTATAATGCCCGGTATCCCACCCAGGGCGGCAACTACGAAACCATTGTGCTGGCGCCCAACAGTGCCCAGGAGGCCATGGCCTTGACGGTGGAAGCCTTTTACCTTTCCGAGCGTTTCAGGACGCCGGTGACCATCCTGGCGGACCAGTTGATCACCGACGGGCTGGAAGATATCAGTGTGCCGGAGACAGATGCGGAAAAGGCTGCCATGGGGTTCCGGTTTATGGACCGGAAGGTACATATGGGGCCGGATTTTTATCCGCCCACCGATGAGATCGATATTCCGCCGGTGGTCCTGGGGCGGGGGGCAAACGCCCTGTGTTCCGATTGGACACCCACTGAAGAAGGCTATGATATCGAGACGGTGGAGGCGCATCACAAGCACTCCTACCGGATGATCTACAAGATCAGAAATCATAAGGATGTGATTGAGCGTCACGAAGCGTTGTTTGTGGATGATGATCCCGACATTATTGTGGTGGCTTACGGCAGTACCTCCAGAACCGCAAAAACGGCCGTCAAGAAAGCCAGGGCCAACGGATTGAAGATCGGGATGATCCGGCCGATTTCATTATGGCCGTTTCCGGATGAGCTGTTTCATCGGAAAACCACCTACCTGTCTGTGGAATTCAACTATGACGGTCAGATGGTGCGGGAAATTCAAAGGGCTGCAGGGGCCGGCAGTCAGGTCCATTTTTTCGGAAAATGCGGTGAACTGCCTAGTGTTGCCGAACTGCATGCGGTTTTTGATAAGCTCCTGAACAATGAACCCCTGGAAAATAAAGGGTGGGAAAGGGAGGTGTGGTAAAATGGACAGACTAACAGAGAAATTCTTAAGAGAACGCAAAATACCGAGCACCGCCTGTTCGGGCTGCGGCCTGGGGCAGTCTCACAAAGCCGCTGTAAAGGCATTGGATGAACTGGGATATGGTGTCGATGATGTGGTGTGGGGGACGTCCATCGGCTGTTCCGGCCGTCAGACCTTTGCCACCTGGAAGGGAGATAACTTTGCCGGCACCCATGGCCGGGTGTATGCCATCGCAAGGGGTCTCAGGATTGCCTTGCCGCCGGAAAAGAAACTGGTTTTGACGGTGGGTGACGGGGATGCCTTCGGCATCGGGTTAAATCATCTCATGCATGCGGCCCGCAGCAATTGTGATATGACCGTGGTGGTGTGCGATAACCTGGGATACCAGTCCACCGGGGGCCAGTTCGGATGGACCACCCCCGACGGGGTTAAAACCGACAGCAGCCCCTACGGCATGTGGGAGCCCAACTGGGTGAGCAAGGATATGGATGTTCTGAAAGTACTTGAAGCGGCCGGGGCCACTTTTCTGGCCCGGCACCTGAGCATGGATGGCAAGGTTTTGGTGGAATCCATTAAAAAAGCCATCAACAACAAGGGCTTCAGCCTGGTGCACACGGTTTTTCCCTGCACCACCAATTTTGCCAAAAATGCACTGGGTTCGAGAAATGCCGTCAATATTTTCAATTGGATCAAGGCCCATGCCGCACCGTTGGGCGAAGAAAAAGAAGATACCATCTGGCGTACCGGTATTTACCTTGATGCCAGCAATTCCAGGCCTGAATTTGCAACATCCCTGCGGGAAAGAACGGTCGAGATTCAAAGGAGGAACCAATGAAAGATCGTATTGAGATATTAGCCAGTGGGTTTGGGGGCCAGGGGGTGGTCAGACTGGGTCAGATCGTTGGTGCCGCCGCCGTGAATCAGGGGTTGCGGGTCACCATGCTGAAAAGTCACGGGACCGAACAGCGGGGCGGATATGTCCGGACCCAGCTGGTACTGTCATCCGATGAAATAGACAGTCCTCTGGTGGAAAGCCCGGATTATTTTGTGGCCATGTCTTCGGCGGCTTACAAGCAGTTCGGGCCGTTGATGACAGATGGGGTGATTTTGTACGATCCGGACATGGTGGAGATTGATCGGAGCAAGCCGGTTTCGCAGGTCGCGGTACCGGCCCAGTCGATAGCGGTGGATAAGCTGGGTCGGCCCATCTATGCCAACACCATCATGCTGGGTGCCTTGACCGGCGCGATGGCCGGCTTTATGGACAAGGAGAATATGCTGGCCACCATGCTGAAGATTATTCCCAAGTTCAAGCAGGAGAATAAAAAGGCGTTTGAACTGGGATATGCCATGACAAGTGGTTTGGACTAAAGGTGATTCAGGCTGAAGACTTTTAGGCAGAATATCTCTTTGTAGGAATTGTTTTTTTTTAACATTTGAGGTCTGGCCTTATGGAATTTTCATTGAAAGCGTATAGAACTCACGCATAAGTACCCGTAAAACCGGAAACAGGTTTTCGTTATTTGAATAAGCCTGGTCAATGAGTGACAGTTCAGGTGGTATTTATAATTTTTTTTGCCGGTTTGCACCTTTTTTCAACTGTTTTGATTGCAAATCGTAGGGTGGGCTGTGCCCACCAAATAGACAGAATGCCTTTTACCTTCAGCCTTAAAATATAAAGGAAACAGCTATGTCGGAAGATCGGGAAATTATCAGTGAAATGGTGGCCAGGGCCCGTGCTGCACAGAAACAGATCGAGAATTATACCCAGGAACAGATCCGGGAACTCTGTTTTGCCGTGGGATGGGAAGTCTACAAGGATGAGAATATTGCCGTCTGCGCTAGAATTGCCGTGGAAGAAAGCGGCATGGGCGTTTACGAAGATAAGCTGAAGAAGCATAAAAACAAGGTCATGGGGGTCTGCCGGGATGTGATGACGGCCAAAACGGTGGGGGTCATTGAACGGGATGAAGCCCGGGGCATTACCAAGTATGCCAAGCCGGTGGGCGTTGTCGGGGCCTTGTCGCCGGTGACAAATCCCACGGCAACGCCTGCCAGTAACGGTGTCAGCATTCTTGCCGGGCGCAATGCGGTCATTTTTGCACCGCATCCCCGTGCCAAACGGGCCTGCAAGGTGGCCTGTGATTTCATGCGTGAGGGGCTTCGGAAGGTCGGCGCCCCCCTTGATCTGATACAAAATATTGACCAGCCCAGTATTCCCGGCAGCCAGGAACTCATGCGCCAGGTTGATCTGGTGCTGGCCACCGGCGGTGCCGCCATGGTCAATGCGGCCTATTCCAGCGGGACCCCGGCCTATGGCGTGGGCGCCGGCAATCCGGTTATTATCGTGGCGGAAGATGCCGATATCGCCGATGCGGCGGAAAAAATAACCATCAGTAAAACGTTTGATAATGCGACCTCGTGCAGTTCAGATACTTCCCTTGTCATTCACGAAAGCGTGTACGATGATCTGCTGACCCAGTTGAAAAAACAGGGGGGGTATCTGTGCAGTGCCCGGGAAAAGGCCCTGCTTGAAAAGTGGATGTGGATTGAAACCGGTGATTCCGGGAAACGGGCATTGAACTTGAAGATTGTGGCGGTCTCTGCCATAAGAATCGCTAAGGATGCCGGGTTTGAGGTGCCTGATGATACCCGCATGCTGATGGTGGAAGGTGAAAAGATTGGCGTGGAGCGGTTCAGCGGCGAAAAACTTTCACCGGTCCTGGCCCTGTGGCAGTATAAAGGGGAGATCGACCAGGCTGTCGGGATGGTGACAACGCTGCATGAGTATGCCGGCATGGGCCATTCGTGCGGGCTCTACTCGTTTAACGACGAGTATATCCACAAGGTGGCGTTGGAATTGAAAGTCAGCCGGGTCATGGTCCGGCAGTCCCACGCACCTTCGGCCGGTGGTAACCTGTGGAACGGTATGCCTTCCACGGTGACCCTGGGTTGCGGAACCTGGGGGGGCAATATCACCAATGAAAACATTCACTGGAAGCATTTTATCAATGTGACCTGGCTGTCGGAACCCATTAAACCGGCCGTTGTCAATGAAGCGGATGTGTTCGGCACGATCTGGGAAAAGTATGGCCGCTGATTCGGCCTAAGACCTGCCGAATTTTACGAGACCGTCAATTTTAAATGAAAGAGAGATTTAAATGGCGTCAGCTAACGGCACGGTGGAAAAAACAGGACTGCTGGACCTAAGATCGTTGCGCAGCCAGATTTACGAGTATATCCGGGATGAGATTCAGTCCGGTCAGCTCATACCGGGTGCATTTATTAAAATGAGAGAGATCAGTGAACATCTGGGGGTCAGCATCACCCCGCTCAGGGATGCCATTATCCAGCTTGAGTGTGAAGGGTTTGTCACGATTTTGCCGCGCCGGGGCATATTGCTCAACAAAATGACCCTGGCGGAAATTAAAAATGTGCTTGAAATTGTCGGGGCCCTGGAAAGTACGGTCATTGCGACTGTTTTTGACCGGATTACGATGATGCATCTAAAAAAAATGGCGCGCTTGAATGTCCAGATGAAAGAATTGCTCCAGTCCGAGGCCTTTGATCAATCCTTTAATGAGCGGTATTATCAGTTGAATATTGATTTTCATGGTGTCTTTTTGAATCTCTCATCCAACCCGTCGCTGCTTCGAATTGTCATACCCAACAAACAGCGCCTGTACGATTTTCAACGACTGTCCTACATCAGACGCTGGGAACTTATCAACTGTGATGAGCATGACCAGTTGATCGATTATATTGAAGCGGGGGAGCGGGCAAAAGCCGTACGTCTGTGGCGGGACAGCCACTGGTCATTTGCTGCCCACGAAAAATTCATTCGGGAGTTTTACGCCCAGGGAAACCGGCAGATCCAGAAGCAGTTGGACAGCCAGGCCGGATGATCGATCAGGGTTGCAGGAGTTCTTTGAGCAGGGTCTGGCGCCGGCTGGTGTCCTGATTTTTAACGGCCATGGCCAGGGCCTTGCGGCTCCCCACCAGCACCGCCAGGTGCCGGGCCCTGGTCAGGCCGGTGTAGATCAGGTTGCGAAAGAGCATTTTGAAATGCTGGGTCAACACCGGCATAATCACCACCGGAAACTCGCTGCCCTGGGACTTATGGATGGTAATGGCATAGGCCAGGTCCAGTTCCGTGATATTTTCGTGTTGATACAAAACTTCCCGCCCGTCCGGGGAAAATGCCACCGTGCAGGTCATCTCCTCATTATCGATATCTAAAATCCGGCCGATATCACCGTTAAACACCCCGAGATCATAGTTGTTTCTGCGATGGATCACCCGGTCTCCCACCCGCAGGGTTTTTTCGCCGATGCGCAACTGATGTTTACCGGGCCGGTCCGGATTGGCGGTGGCCTGAATCAGTTTGTTCAATCCCACCGTTCCCAGACTGCCCCGGGTCATGGGGGAGATAATCTGGATTTCGGCATCAGGCCCCATGTATTTAGGGATCCATTCCAGATAGAGCTTTTTGACCACATCCGATGCACACAGCCCGTATCTGAGCGATGACCACGGGTGGACTTTTTTTAAAACCGCCAGCAGTTCATCCACGCCGGTTCTGGCCTGAACCACTGTTTCAAGGTTCACGTGCTGGAATTTTTTGGGGATGGTCAGTTCGGTTTCATACGGCACCAGCGGCTCATTGATGCGAAATTCGTAGGCCCCGGTATCACCCGTTTTTTGATCAGGCTCCTTCTAAAGGGGGCGGGGTATTGAAGCGTTTAACACGGGCCACAAAATTCAGTTGTTCCAAGGTGGCTTCTTCCGAGTCCAGGAACAGGCAATCAATTTTCCGGTGCCATATTTCCGGTTTTTTAAAGGGCGAATCAATATGGGGGATATCGCCCTTGTTGATTTGATGGGCGTACCGGACAATAAAAGATTCCCGGGCCTGGCGGAAAACCTGGGTGAGCCTGAAGCAGGGGATGTGACCGGAGTCAATCAGATCCCGAAGCACATTGCCGGGCCCCACCGACGGCAACTGATCCGCATCTCCGATAAACAGCACCTGGCCATGGGGGGGCAGTGCTTTGAGCAGGGAGGCACTCAGGCTGATATCCAGCATGGAACATTCATCAACAATCAGAAAGTCGGTATCCAGCGGGTCTTCCTGATTTTTGTTGAATTGTCCCAGCCGCCATTCCAGGAGCCGATGGATGGTTTTGGATTCTTTTCCGATGACATCCATCATGCGCTGGGCCGCCCGCCCGGTGGGGGCCGCCAGCAGCACGTTTTTATGCATGGCTTCAAGCAGTTTCACCAGCACCAGGGTGGTGGTGGTTTTTCCGCAGCCCGGACCCCCGGTGAGAATTGAAAAATTTTTACCGACAATTGCTTTGACGGCATCGGCCTGCTCAGGGCTCAGGGATATATTCTGTTTCCGGCCGTAGCGGGTGATCCACTGCTCAACCCGCTGGTTGTCAATGGACAGGGGCCGGGTCATGCCGGAAATTTTCTGAGCCACATACTGCTCGTCAAAGTAAAGGGATCGGGAGTAGAAGCAGCGCTCGCCGGATCCTGGCGACAAGGGATTTTCGCGCACCATGAGGTCCCGGTCTTGTTCCATCTGACCGAGGAACCCGGCCAGGTGATCCCCCAGATCCAGCTCCAATAATGTCTTGACCTGGGATGCGATCTGGGGCTCGGTGAGGTAGCAGTGGCCGAATTCCCGGCCTGCGGCCAGGACATGCCGGATGCCCGCCGTGATCCGTTGAGGGCTGTCTTTGGCCAGGCCGATGCTCAGGGCGACCTTGTCTGCTGAAAAAAATCCGATACCGTAAAAGTCCCGGGCCAGACAATAGGGGTCTTCGGTAACGCAGGCGATGGCATCATCGCCGTATTGTTTATAGATACGCACGGCAAAAAGAGTACTGATGCCGTGGGACTGCAGGAACATCATCACGTTCCGGATGGCCCGGTGCCGGATCCAGGCATCACTGATGGTCGCCAGTTTTTTTTGGGCGATGCCCGGTACCTCGGTGAGTTTTTCAATATCGGTTTCAAATATGGTCAGTGTTTGATCGTTAAAATGGGCCACAATTTTTCTGGCGGTTTTAGGTCCCACGCCTTTGATAAGGCCTGATCCCAGGTATTTTTCCAGGGCCGCAGCAGTGGCCGGTTTTTTTTCAATGGCCTTTTGTGCCCTGAACTGGCGGCCGAATTTGGGATGCATGATCCAGTTGCCCTGGAATTCCATGGTGGCGCCGGCAAACACCCGGGTCTGGTGCACAATCACTGTTTCCTGCTGGCCGTGGGCGGCAAAAGGTGACACCCGCAGGACAGACCAGCCGTTGTCCGGGTTATGATACGTGACCCGATCCACAATGCCGCGGAGAGATTCCGTCATGACGCCGGTATGTTTTTGAGCTGGCGGGTGCAGCATCAGGATCGGTTTCCGGGTTGAATTAATCGGTAAATGACGTTATACAATGCACGAAACATAAGTCATGATACCGTCGCTTTTGGAAAAATGCAAGGCATTGGCATAACCCAAAACCTAAAACCATACCCGGATAAACCGGTACTGTTGAAAAGGCGTACGCCGTAAATAACAAATTGCAAGCACCAAATAACAAACAAATTCCAAATATCAATGTCCAAATCTTAAACAAAACTTAAAACCCAGACCATTTACACCAGGAGGAGAATAGATGGATCCAAAAATACCAACCCGGGAAGAGGCATTGGCCTTGCTGGAAAAATACAATCAAAACCAGAGCCTGATCAAACACGCCCTGGCCGTGGAAGGCGTCATGCGCTATTGTGCCCGCCAGAGGGGCGCCGACGAGGAAAAATGGGGGATTGTCGGGTTGGTGCATGATCTGGATTACGAACAATACCCGGATCAGCACTGCTCAAAATCCAGGGAGATCCTGGAGGCGGAGAACTGGCCTGAAGAATATGTCCGGGCCGTTGTCAGCCATGGGTGGGGACTCTGTTCGGATGTCAAGCCCGAGTCGGAGATGGAAATGGTTCTTTTTGCCATTGACGAACTGACCGGCCTGGTGGCCACCACGGCCCTGGTACGGCCATCCAAAAATGTGATGGACGTCAAACCCAAGTCGGTGAAAAAGAAATGGAAGGACAAGCGTTTTGCCGCCGGGGTGGACCGTTCCATTATTGATAAAGGGGCTGAAATGCTCGGTGTGGAGCGAAATGACCTGATCGAGGCGACCATCAAGGGCATGCAGGATGTGGCCCATGAGATCGGGCTTGACGGAAACCAGTGAAGGTTCCTCGCTATTTCGTGTGGGGCCCCGGGATGCTTTCATTCTGATGCTCAAAAAACTCGCGGCTAAGCGGTCGTAACGCCGAACAGGGCCATGCCATCGAATATTATGCCGAAATTTACCAAAAAACGATGGCTTCGGGATTAACTGATGGCTGTCCGGCCCAACGATCGCTAAGCCCCTCAAACAGTTTCGAACCTCAGAATGAAAGCATCCCGGGGCTGTGGCAGGCTAAAGATTATCCATACAAAACAGCGAGGAGCCACAGTGAATGACATGAGCGATTTTTACCAGAAGCATTATGCCGCTTATCATGAAAGGACTTTTGGGATTGATCCGGCGCCCTGGCTGGAACCGCTGGCTGCAAAGCTCAGGCCCGGCGCCAGGATACTGGATGTGGGCTGCGGCAGCGGGCGGGACCTGGTCTGGCTGAAAAAGCGCGGTTATCGGGTGCTCGGCTTTGAGCGGTCTTCGGGACTGGCCGGCCTGGCCCGGGAGGCCGCCGGATGTGAGGTGATTCAAGGCGATTTTACAGTCTTTGATTTTTCGGCCCTGACCATGGATGCCGTTGTCATGGCCGGTGTGCTGGTGCATTTGCCGCATTCCGAGTTGCCCGGCATGTTTAAAAATATTACCAGGGCACTTGTCAACAGGCCGGGCAGGGGCGGTGCCAGCGTGTCTGAAAATTTATCTTTAAATCATGCCGACACCTTGCCGGCATCTTTTGTATTGATTTCATTGAAAGAGGGCAAAGGGCGTTACAAAGGACCCGATGGGCGCATATTCTACCTGTGGCAGGATGAGGCGTTAAGAACACTATTCGCCGATGCCGGTTTTACCGTGCTGGAATTCAGGTGCCGGCCATCGGCTTTAGGAACAGGTGAAAGGTGGCTGGGGTACTTGCTTGAAAAATAATCGGACTGACCCGAAACCCATGATCTGATGGATGTGAAACCACTGAACACATTGAATACACAGCATTGTTTTTATTTTTTGCCGTGTTTTCCGCGTGTTCAGTGGTTTAAAAAAGAACTGTTGTCCATGCTATGAAATAACTTGGCATCAAAATCGAATTTTGATGCACTTCCTCATGTATTATGATAGCTATCCTCGCATGTCGAATCAAAACCCTTCATCACAGCGCGAACCCTTGAACCGAACCATTGTCTGGCAGGTCGCTGTTTTGGCCTTATGCCGCCTTGTCATCAATACGGCACGCCGGTTTGCCTACCCGTTCGCACCGGTGTTGAGCCGTGGTCTGGGTGTTCCGCTCACCGCTGTAACGTCAATCATCGCCGTGAATCAGGGAACGGCGATGCTGGGTATTTTATCCGGTCCCCTGGCTGACCGGATGGGGTACCGCCGTATGATGATGGCCGGTATGGCCCTGCTTTCCGTGGGCATGCTGACAGGTGGCTTTTTACCGGTTTACGGGGCTGTTTTTGTTTCACTGGTGATTGCCGGGCTGGGTAAAATCGTCTATGATCCATCGGCCCAGGCGTATATCGGCGACCATGTGCCGTATCATCACCGCAGTCGTGTTGTCGGCATTTCTGGAGCTCAGCTGGGCCGGCTGCACCCTGGCCGGTATTCCCCTGATCGGCATTCTCATCCGGTACGCCAGCTGGCATGCCCCGTTTCTGGCCATGGGCGGATTGGGAATCATCGGTTTTGCGGCCATTGCCCTCGTACTGCCCCCGGATAAACCCAGTCGGAGTCGTGGCAGCCGGTTTTCAACCCTTGTGTCCTCATGGCGGTCTCTGAGCCACGAGCGCACCGCACTGGGCGCTGTTGGTTTTGCTTTTTTCGTCAGTATCGCCAGTGATAACTTATTTGTGGTCTATGGGGCCTGGATGGAGCACTCTTTTCAGCTCAGCCCTGTGGCCATCGGGTTGAGTACCATCGCCATCGGCATTGCGGAATTGAACGGTGAAGTATTCACCGCCTTTTTTTCAGATCGTATCGGTTTGAGACGTGCGGTGCTGGGCGGTATTGTGTTGTCTGCCCTCAGCTACGGCATGTTGCCGCTGGTTGAAAACAAACTGGTGCCGGCCCTGGTCGTTTTGTTTCTGATTTTTCTTTTTTTTGAATACACCTATGTCAGTTT
This sequence comes from uncultured Desulfobacterales bacterium, assembly GCA_942490765.1. Lineage (GTDB taxonomy): Bacteria > Desulfobacterota > Desulfobacteria > Desulfobacterales > 4572-123 > 4572-123. The sequence goes on from CALNYM010000002.1 coordinate 51,709, forward strand.
CATGGCCCTGTCCACGGAACTGATGCCGGATGCCCGGGCCACCATGGTGGCCGGCGTCTATGCCTCCGGGGGCATGGGGCGGATACTGGGCGCCCTTATGGGTATTCCCGTCTGGCAGTGGGGGGGGATTCAGGCCACGGCCTCGGTGTCGGTTTTGATGACGGTTGCGAGTCTGATAGCGCTGGCATGGGGTCTTAAAAAGAAACGGGGTGTAGGCCCTTAACTGGAATAAAATTCAAAGCCCCCTCGCTATTTCATGGGGGCCGCCCCGGGATACTTTTCGCCAGATGTTCAAAAAATTCCGCACTAAGCGCTCGTAACGCCGGACAGGGCCTTGCTATCGATTATTATGCCGAAATGTATGATAAATTGAATATTGAAAAGAGAAAAAGGAGTTTTCAGAAATGTTAAGAAAAGATCAGGAAATCACTGAAAAATCTGATATTGAAGCGATCATCCGGGCATCGGTTGTCTGCCACCTGGCCTTATCGGACAAGGACCAGCCCTATATTGTGCCGCTGTGCTTTGGCTACCGGGACAACACGCTTTATTTTCACAGCGGTGTAAATGGCCGAAAACTGGAAATATTGAAAAAAAATCCCAGCGTCTGCTTTGAGTTTGAGATGAATGTGGGGATTTTAGAAGCGGAAGAAGCATGCAGCTGGAATATGGCATATCAAAGTGTCATTGGTTTCGGGAAGGCTGTATTTCTGGAGGATATAGCGGAAAAACAAATGGCACTGGGCATTATTGTGGGGCAATATTCGGACACCACATTTGAGCTGCCGGATGCAAAGCTGAGAAAAACAACGGTCATCAAGGTTCCCATAGACAGCATGACGGGGAAACGTTCCAGCAAGGACTGAAAACATAGAACGTCGTCTCTGGGGTTGGTTCCAACTATCTCTGGTTCCCATGCGCCTGCGTGGGAACCAGAAACGAGAAAACAGTATAACAAAAAGAAGTTTATGGCTTTTCTCGCGCAGCGATTGATTCTTTTTTATGGCCTTCTTTGCGAGTTTTGCGGCTTGGCGTGAGACATTGCTGTCCTGTTTTTTTTTTGAGTTCTGCCATCCGCAACCGGTAGCCCGTGTATTTGGCCAATGTCGTAACCGCCGCATCGCAGGTGCGGAAAATCGGCAGGCCGCCTTTTTCCATGACCTCGGCCATGGGTTCATACAGGCGGCCGGCATCGATAACGCCGATGACGGGTTTGGCGCTGTGCCGGGCAAGCCGGGGCATGAGTACGGCAATACTGTCGGGGGAGAAAAGGGATTTGTTTTCCCCCATGTTGCCCGGCAGGGTCAGAACCGCCGGTGAAAAGGGATCGAGTCCCACGATAACACTGTCCACCCCCGGATCGTCGCACAGCGTTTCCACCACCTGTGTGTGAAGGTGATCATCGGCCCCCGGGTTGATATCGATGGGGTTTTTGACGTCCACCAGATTGTCAAGCCGGTTATCCGTGAAGCGTTTCTGGATTTTTTCAATGGTTTTAGGGGCAAAGGATGCCATTTCCAGACTGTAATCATCGCCTTTCAGGCAATCCGCCATGCCCACCGCTTCAAAACCGGCACCGCTCACCGCCGCCAGGCGGGAGCCGTTGATTTTTTTGCCGTGGAGCATGGATGCCAGCATGAGAAGTCCCTCGAACTGGGCGATATTATCGGCGAAAACGGCGCCGGCCTGGGTCACACATGATTCGCAAACCATATAATCGCCGGCCACCGAGGCGGTATGCCCGGCCGTGGCGAGTTTTCCTTCGGGGGTGCGGCCGGCCTTGTAAAGGATCACTTGCTTGTTGTTTCCTATGGCCCGCCGTATGCCGCGGCACATGTGCAGACCATCCATGTCAATAAATCCTTCGGCATAGATCGCCATGACGTCGATTTCGGGCACGTCCGCCAGGTAATTGACGAAATCGCCGATGGTCAGGTCCATCTGGTTGCCGAGGGAAATCGTATAGCGCGGATCGGCAAAGGAAAGCCGGTTGATCCGGGCAATGGCAAAGGCCCCGCTCTGGCTGATGAGGGCCACATTGCGTCGGCATGGGCCGCGATGTTTGGGCAGTTTTTCTTCGGGGATAAAAAAAGTGTCGTAAGATCCGGGATGGGAGATGATGCCCAGGCAGTTTCCCCCGAGAAATACAGGGCCGCCATTGGGCCGGTTGTGGGCGGCGGCTATTTTTTGTTTTATCTGCCGGGCACGTTTTTCGCTGCCTTTTTTTTCGCCCAGGCCCCCGGGAATCAGTATGACGCTTCTGGCTGCGTCATGATCGATGATCTGATCAATCAGGTCTGCTGCCCTGGCCGCATTGACAGCCAGTACCATGAGGTCGACCTTTTGGTCGAGCAGGGCTATATCGGAGACGCAGGCCACTTTGTCAATGCTGCCGCTGTCGGTGCTTATGATCCGGATGGCCGAGCGCTTAAAGCCACTGGCGATAATATTGTTTAAAATGATGCGGCCGAAATTTATTTTCCGGGGCGAGACCCCCACCACCACAATGGACCGTGGATGCAGCAGTTGCCGGATGTTTCCGGGAATGCGTATTGAATCCCTGGATGCGGTTTTGGTAAACCGGCACAGACCGTCTAACGGCACCATCTGGTAATCACTGAAGGTAAAGGGGTTTATCTCCAGTTCTTCGATGACATAGGGGGCCTTTGGATTGTCCAGGGCATAGTAATTGCCCATGGCGATAAAAGACGTAAAGCATTCCAGCAACTGGCTGTCTGATACCAGGCGCTGGCCTCCCCGGGTTAATCCGGCCAGTTTCCGGTAGGCGATGGTGGCGCCAAAAAGCTGCAAAAAAGCCTGGCCGTCGATCATGGCAGTGGCGGCTGACACCACGGCCTGGCCCTTGCGGAAACGGTGGGCATACAGCTCGGTATCGATGCCGCCAAGACCGGCGGTGATCACCATGCCGAATTCCCTGGTATGGCGAAGGCTGACCAGCAGTTCATTGCCGAAGGCGGTGGAATCCGGTGGCATGTATTCGCACATGAGCACGCCCTGTATATCGTCTAATACCGCTTTTCGCAGGGTTTCACCGGTGAGGTGGCGGTAATTTTCAGGGGCATGCATCGGATTGTTTTCAAGACAGGCGGCATACGTTTGGGTGACCTTATCCATCATGCGGCGCCAGGCCGAGCGCACTTTGCCCGGTTTTTTTTCCACAATGCATACGCCCTTTACATCGGATTTATGTACGATGGCCGGTGATACAATTTTCAGTACCACTTTTTCCCCGGGAAAGGCTGCAATCGCCTCGTTGCTGATACGGGTATTTTTTTCGAGAAAGCAGGTGCGCGGGGTGCTTTCCGCGCCGGAAAGATCCAGCAGGTGATAGGTTTCATACTCGAACAGACTCTCCCGACCATCGCTTTCGGCAGTGGAAAAAATTTGCGTTATACGGTTATAATCAATGTTGATCTTCACGATAGGCTCCATTGAAACCCGCCAGTGCATCGTTTTGAACCCCTAAGAAGATGGGACCGGCATGGGGCCTGTAAATATTGATCTTGGCGTTAAAGACCGTGCGCTTGAAACCGTGCTTGTCGCCAACACGGTATTGGTTGATGGTGTATGATCCATCGGGTTGTTTGTCGCCGGTGAGGTAGCATTTGATGGAATCGATGCTGTCCCCGGAAAGAACGATGCCGTTTAGATGGGACAGGTTGTTTTTGACATTTTTCATAAAATTGATGGTGTCGACGGTTTCAATCCGTTCCGGTTCAATAAGGGCCGGGTCGGGGTCGTTTTCGGGTACATTGAAATCGCCCATGAGGATTTGACCGGGCCGGGCCTGGCTGATCATCCGGGCCAGTTCGATGGTGACATCGCCGACAATGTAGCTGAAGGTTGTGGGGCTGAGGCCTTCCGCCTGGTAAAATTCATAATGATCGCCGATATGAAAACAGGTGCGCAGCAGCGGGACCGTATTGCCCCGGGCTTTGGTACGGGCAATGGCGTTGTCCGCCAATACCATCTGCATGAAATGGTACAGGGCCACATTGGCCCGTGCCCCGGTGGTCCGGTTCCAGACATAAAAGCCGTCCCCGGTGGTACTGCGGGCAAAGTTGATTTTGATCTGTCGATCGCTGAGTTCATGGTAGGCCGTGTTCACCGAATAGGACAGAGAGTTGAGTTGGGTGACCTGTTCAAGGGGCGGGTAGAGTGAAAACTTGACGGCATCGAACAGGACCACGGCCCGGTTCTGAACCAATGTGATACTGTACCGACGGACCAGGGCGGTGATAATGTTACACGACAGATCCTTTCCCGGTACAAAGGGCAGGTCGATACGTTCGGGGGGGCAGTCGAGAAATCGACTGATTCGGTAAAGGGTTTCAAGGGATACCTGTTTGGGGCCGCCAACGATTTTTTTGAGAAAAGTTTCCCCATTTTTGAGATCATTATCATCTGAGGCTGGAATTTCGTTGCCGGTGATTTCGGCTAAATGGTAATGGGGGATAATGATCACTTCGATGGCCCGGCCATTGGGGGCCCATACCAGAATCATATTGCGGCCCAGGGCCCAGAGGGTGTAGAGCCGGTCATCCAGTTGAGACAGGTATTCCTTATTGATCTGTGACATATCGTCATCGTCCAGGAACGCATCGGTCCAGGACATTCTTTTAATTGTCCGGGTCATTTTATCACCCTGTTGCTCGTTGGTTTTAAATGAATCATTGATCATTTATGGATTTAATTGTACCGGAATCGGTGTTTTTAACTAATTTGTTCATAAAATCTTGTGTTACCCCTGTCAACCCGCTGCCCTAAAACCGGTACGCAGCAACGAAGCCCGGCTGATCATGCCTTTGAAACGGCCAGCGGCATCGACCACCGGCAGCCGTTTGAGCCCTTTGTCAATCATGAGCCTGATGGCCTCTTCGATCAGCATCTCTTCGTTGACCGTGGTTAACTCTGCGGTCATGACTGTTTCGGCAGTTGTTTCGGTCAGGCATTGCTGCAGGTCTCCCCGGCAATCGCGCTGTTCGGCAGCTTGTTTCTTTTTGGCCAGCAGGTGCCAAATTCCCTTTTGTCCCGATTTGAAATAGCGCAGCAGATCGCGGTCCGAAATGATCCCCTGCAGGACCCCGTTTGGGCCAACGACTGCCACCCTTTGAATATCACTGCAGTCAATGAGCTGTATCACCCTGTCAAGGGTGGTTTCCGGAGAGACGGTTTGGGTATCCCGACGGAGAATGTCCGCTACATGCTTTAACTGTTTAACTTCGATTTTTTGGGCCTGAAAGGTGTTCCAATCCGGCGCCTCGCGCATAACCGTGCGAAAGATGTCCAGGCGCGACAGTATGCCGGTCAATCGCCCGTTTTTATCCACCACGGGCAGGCGCTTGACCTCCCTATAGAGCATTAAATCAACGGCCTCGGCCAATGGCCGATCCTCTGCGATCATGATGGCCGGCGTCGTCATGACCTCGGCAGCCCGGCGTGAAGCCAGCAGACCCAGGACTGCTTCTCGACGGTTCTCACCAGACTCCGCCAGCAGGCCCAATCTCAACGGCAGCCCGCCTTTTCTTATCAGATCACCCTGGGTGATCACACCCACCGGGCGGCCCTGATCGTCTAGCACAGGCAGCCCCGTAAAGATCGAACCCAGGAGCAATCGGACAACATCACTTAAGGGGGTGGTCACATCAACGCTCCGGGGTTCAGGGGTCATGACATCACGGACCATGAGCTGACGGGGGAAAAAGGCGTTACACGTCCTGTGACTGAGTACATTGAGATCATGCAGGGCTACGATACCGTCATTGACCATACCGTTCATGCCGTCCAGTACCCGTTCGGTCTCCGCGGCCGGAATAACAATGTAAATCCGGACCGGCATGTTAAGAGAAAGGATTTCCAATCGTCCTGTCACCAATTCTCCGCTCTCATAACAACCGGCAGTCCCCCGGGTGACGATACAGCGCACGGCGATTTTCAGATTGTGTAGATATTGGATGATGGCATCTGTGAGCGGTTTGCCCCGGTAGCGTGCTTTTTCGCTGGTAAAAATTTCAATCGCTTTGTAGTTCAACATTGTTTTCCCCTATTTAAGGCTGACCAGCCACATCCCGAAGAAAGTGAGGGCCAGACCGCCGATGTTGTTGGCCAGGATATTGGCCAGTGGTTGAAATATCATGCCGGCGCGGCCGGCACTAACGGTTTCCAGAGCGAATGAGGAAAAGGTTGTCAACGCGCCCAGGTATCCGGTAATGAGCAGCAGCCGTATATCCGGCGTCAGAAATCGCGCACGATCGGCCAGGGCAAAGAGCACCCCGATTAAAAAGCATCCCGACAGGTTGACAACCAGCGTGCCCCAGGGGAAATGGGCACCCCATGCCCTGGCCGCCAGCAGGCTGATGCTGTAGCGGCTTGCCGCGCCCAGACCGCCACCGCACATGACCAGCCCTATTTTTTTCAGGGCCGGCGGCAAAATGCGGGTACTTTCCGACAAAATGCCCCTGAAAATATCCACACCCATCGCCAGGGAAGTCTTTACCTGAATCGTTATTTGCATCCAATCGTCCATCGCCCTGCCTTTCAGCCCGCAGGAAACGGGTACTTTTTATCTTGTTTTCATAAAAATCGCACGGAAATTCATACAAATGCGTCACAAAAAACCCATGATGCCCTTTTCCAGCAATGCACACGTTATCTGCCTTGCAACCTTGGAACCCATCCTTCCATTGGGTGCTGTCTAAACCCGAAAAAACACCTTTTTTTGCCATTTCAAATAAAAAGGCATCATCTGGTGCCATGGCATTGAACAATATATCAATTACAGGTCCTGCGTCAATACGCCTTGATTTCCCGGTAGCGCCTGCTGCGGATCGAAATTCTGATCTCTGTGCATCAAAAGTGTTTTCATGATCCCAGCCGGTGTTTTAATTTATCGGGCACCTCGTTTTCTTGATTGCTGCTCTTAGCGTGATATCCGTTAAGATTAAACCATATCAACAGCCATTGGGAAGTCCTGCATGACGGGTGATGCCGATTTTTTGTACTGTTTTATTTTGGGGTGCATCAGGGGGGGGGAGGAAGAGATGAGGGTTCGCGCAAAATTACTTCACATTGCAAGACCGATGCATTGTGCCTGGCGGCGTTGCGAAAGCTTAAAGGATATGCCCGACACCCCTTAAGCTTTCGTGCTTTGCCGGCCAGGCGCTTCAATACTTAAAGTCGCGAATATATTTTGTGCGAACCCTGAACACTTTTGCCGGATAATGTTAGAATACGGGTTTAAGCTCAACCCGGCGATTTTGGGCCCGACCCCATTCGGTATCATTGGATGCCATGGGCCTTGAAAAACCGTATCCCACAGCGGTCAGGCGATAAGCGGCAATGCCTTTTTTAACCAAGTAATCCATCACTGCTGCCGCACGGCTTTCCGAGAGTGCCTGGTTTAATTTTTTGGATCCACGGCTATCGGTGTGTCCCTGTACCTCTACTTTAATAGCCTTATTTTTGTTGAGCACATCCACCACTTCATCCAATACTGAGGACATGGAGGCCTTGATATCGGCTTTGGATGTGTCAAACAGAACACCGGCCAGCACCCAGCAGCCCATTGAATTGACCTTTGCGCCTTCCGGCGTGTTCGGGCATTTGTCCAGATAGTTGTAAACACCGTCCTTGTCGCTGTCCAGGGGGCACCCCTGCTCATTGACCGCCACATTCTTCGGTGTGTTCGGGCATTTGTCTCGGTAGTCGAAGACACCGTCGCCGTCACTGTCCAAAGGACATCCGTCGGCATCCACGATCACGCCGGCAGGCGTTTCCGGACATTTGTCCAGGTAATCGTAAACCCCGTCACCATCGGAATCCAGCGGGCAGCCGTCTTTGTCCACCCCAACAGCAACAGGTGTGTTCGGGCATTTGTCCATATCATCGTAAACCCCGTCACCATCGGTGTCGGGTCGGTCTGTGAAAAATACCTTTTCGACAAAAGCGGCCATCTGGTCCTGACCGGTCAGGTCATCGGCCCGTGTTGCAAAGCCGCAATCACCGGTTTTGGCGATTTCATTGAGTAGCTCGGCACCCTTCGCATCATTTCCGATCAATACAGTGTAGATGCACAATTTGTCTCCGAATTTTTGTTTCAGGGCTGAAGCAGCCGCTACCGGGGCATCGTCCATTTCCTTGCCGTCACTGAAAACAAGCAGGGCAACAGGGCCGGAAGTTTGGGCCAGGTCGGTTTGGGCAGCGGTGATGGCTGCGGCAAGGGGGCTGGGGCCACCGGCCTGGACGACCGATGCCAGGGCCTGTTCAAATGCAGGACCGTTGTAGTTGTCAAGGCCGTAGATGAGGTCGGTTGTCGGGTTGAAGGGGCAGTACCCGCCACCCAATGTTCTCAGGCCACCTTTAATGTCAAGGGGCGGAAGGGTCCGATTCATTCGGCTGACCGTATCCTGGGCCAGGGCCAGTTTCTTTTTTCCCATATAGGATTCACTCATTGAATAAGAGGCATCCAGAACAACCAGAAAATTATCCACTTTGGGAACCAGCGTGCCTGTTGCTGCATCATGCAGCGGGTTATAGGTGGCTTGGGGAGGGGCCGTTGCACAACTGACCAGAAGTGCGCAGAGCATGATCATCGGAACGAATTTAAACATTTTTTTTGTCATGGGGTCTCCTTTTTATTTAAAACAGATTTGTGGGTTAACAGGGTTTATCCGCATCAGGCTTTGTGTTCATATAGATGCACATCCTGCTGGGGATAGGGAATATTGATGCCTTCGGCATCAAAGGCTTTTTTTATTTTTTCGGTAAGATCGCATTTTACGGGCCAGTAATCGCCGGCATTGACCCAGGGCCGGACCATAAAATTCACACTGCTGTCCGCGAGTTCAAGCATGGCGATCTGGGGGGCCGGATCCTTGAGTACCCGTTCATCTGAGGCCACCACGTCCGTCATGATTTTTTTTGCCTTGTCAATATCATCGTCATAGCCGATGCCCATGACCATGTCGACCCGGCGGGTTCCTTTGACGGTCCAGTTGATGATGTTGCCGGAGGTCAGGGCCGCGTTCGGCACGATGGCGGTTTTGTTGTCCGGCGTCTTTAAGGTGGTCGTAAAAATCTGGATCTCTTCCACGGTGCCGGCCACGCCGGCCCCCTCGATAAAGTCGCCCACATTAAAGGGCCTGAAAATGATCATCAGAAAACCGGCGGCAAAGTTGGACAATGACCCCTGCAGGGCCAGACCAATGGCCAGGCCGGCGGCACCGATCACAGCGATAAACGATGTGGTCTGGATGCCCAGTTGACCCAGGGCCGCGATGATCACAAAGACCAGCAGGCCGATGTAGGCCAGATTAGCGGTGAAAGAAATCAGCGTGGCATCGACCTTTCGTTTTTTCATGACTTTTTTCACCAGATTGGTCAATGCATGGGCCACCCATCGACCGATGATGAAGACGGCAATGGCGGCAATGACTTTGATGCCGTAAATGGTCAAAAACTCGATGATTCTGGGAATCAGATTTTCCATGGTTCAGGTTCCTTTCTTAATTTTATTTCGGGGGTTGTTTTTTTTGTACAAAAAGTGTGCGGTGGTTTGTATAAATCATTATTTAGTTATCGATTAGATGCCGGTTGATCAAAATCACCTATAAATTAAGTCTTTTTTGAAAAACATCAAGAGACAGAAACGGTTTTTTCCGGGTAAATTTTAAAATTTTTTTCGGCGCGCTGGTTTCATCACCTTCATCATATTTGTCTGCATGTTGGCCGTCATGCTGTTTTTAAAATGGCAGTTTTTTAAGCAGGCCCTTGGCTTTTTCCTCCAGTTGTTTGGTGTCTTCTTTTGTGGGCAGTCCGTCCTTGAGGCCTTTGGTCAGGTCGGGAAGCGTTGTGCCGATCTGCTGCTGCAGAAGGCCTTTGAGGTCCGGGCGGAATTTAGGGGCATTGAAAGTACCGGTGACCAGGATTGGCACGGTAATGCCGGATCTATCTGTGGTGTCGCCCTGGCCCTTTAAAGTGGCCACTACTTTAGGCTCTATTCTGAAATCAAGGTTCTCATTGACCAGATTTGCCGTGCCGGCGGCCAAAATCCGCAGCAGGGGAGATACAATGGATGTCTTATCTGTCTTGAAAACGCCTTCTTGAAGGGTAAAGGGCACATTTAATTCTGAAAAGTCGGTGCGCGGGCGCTGGGCACCTTTTTCGGCCAGGCCGAAGGCGGCCTTGGCATTGCGGGCCATACCGGCCAGATCGATGCCTTTGATGGCGCCGTCGGCAAAAGAAAGATCTCCTGTACCATTGAGGGTTTTTTTAATCTGTTCCGGAACCTCTCCTGAAAATTGCAGGCGCATCTTTGCCTGCATGGCCCCTTCCAGCAGGTCTTTTTCCAGAACATCCCGAAGCAGGGGGCCTGCCTGGATGCCTCCCGTCGACAGGGCGATCTCTGTTTTGGGTGTGTCGCGACGAACATCCATGGTGCCTGACATGTCCATGCTGCCCTGATACAGTTTCATGGACAGGGGGTTGATCTGAAATTGTCCTTTGTTGCCGGTCACTTTGACCTTGAGATCCTGGATACGGGCCTTGGCAACCTTGATCTCACCGGCCTGAAAACTGCCGTTCAGGACAAGTTTTCGAAGGGGGGCATAATCCATCTTCCGGGGCGGTGCCGCGACGGTTTCGGTTTTTTGCCCGGCGGTCGCCTCTTTTTCAACCGGCGGCGGCATATAGCGGTCAAGGTCCATGGTATCGAGAACCAGGTCAAAAGCGATATCGGGTTTAGCAAAATCTTTGGCCTGTGCGGAAAATTTCAGTTTCGTATCATCCAGCGCTAAAATACCTTCCGAGATGGCAATTTCCTGAGGACTGCCCTTTATGGCGGCTGCCAGAGAAATGCGATTCAAGGCTTTCGTATCCGAGGTTTTAATGGGAAAGTCCCGGCCCAGGGCAGCGGTGAGTTTGCGAGGTGAAAAGGGATCGATTTTGACCGTCAGATCAAATCCGGGACGGGTTGCCGGATCAACGATGGTTCCCCCGAGGGTAATGGCCAGCGTCTCCAGGGCTTTCACGGAAAAATTCACGGGGATGGTGCCTTTTCCCGGTTGGCTGCCCACCGGCCCGATGCTGCCCTCAAGGCTGACAGGGTGAGCCTCTACCCGGGCTGACAGGGAAATCTTGATGGGTTTGTCCAGCGACACATCCTTGAGATCAAGATTGAAATCGGAAAGTGCATACCGGTTTCCGGCAGCTTGATCGAGCCAGAGCACCGAACCGTTGTTGATTTGAAACGCTCCGATGGCAAGGGATTTGAGGGGAAAAGGCTCAGCGGACGTTTTCGCTGGTTTTTTTTCAACCCGTTCGGGCGTTTTGGCATTGGGTTTTCCCGAAGGACCGATGCCCTCCCAGCCCGCCTGTCCGTTCTTTTTTTTCTCCAGTATGATTTTGACGCCGTTTAAGACAAAGCGTTTGACCTGGATATCCTTGGACAGGAGGGGGAAGAATTTTACCTTGACGTCAAAATCGTCGATAACCAGAAGATCTTTTTCGGAAAAACCGGCAGGGTTGCCCAGGTGCAGGTCGGAAAAAGAGAGGCCCGCCCAGGGGAAAAGGGAGAGCTTAAGGTCTCCGCCCAGGGTAATTGTGCGGCCTGTGGCATCGGAGATGCGTTTTTCAATCTGGGGTTTATAGTCCTGAACGTCTATGACCATGGGAATGATGAGAAGCGCCAGGATAACAAGCGCTATGAGCCCGCCGCCGGTGATGAGAATCCATTTGATTGCTTTGTTCATGGTGGGTCTCCTTAATTTTTTTTTCAGGGACGGTACCCTGCCTGACAAAAAAAGTGGCCATCTGAATAAGATGCTCAAAAAATAAACACCCATAGAAGCAGTATTGTAACAGGACAGAACTTTTTCAGTTTCTGTCCTTTGATGATGATTATCAAATGCGAACGATTGGAATATAAAGAGGCCTGATGTGGGTATACGTTACATTTCACCTTATTTTATATCGTAAAAAGGGGTTATGTGTCAACGGGTTAGTTTCGGTGTCGAAGAAAAATCGCTGTACAACACCCGGCCATAGACCCCCGGAGGGGAATTTTTTATGAAACCAGGATAACCCTCAAATCCATGACGTTTGTGTTGGTGGGGCCGGTTTTAATCAGGTTTCCCAGGCCCTCGAAAAAATGGTAGGCATCATTGTCGGCCAGATACTGGCGCGGGTTCATGCCCAGGGCCGTGGCCCGGGCAACGGTGGTGCCGTCGGCCACCGCACCGGCTGCATCTGTGGGGCCGTCTGTACCGTCGGTGCCGCCGCTTAAGATTGTGATGGTTTCATAGCCTGCGATATCCATGGCCGCGGCAAGGGCAAATTCCTGGTTTCTGCCCCCCAGTCCTTTGCCTTTAATGGTTACCGTGGTTTCTCCCCCCGAGAGGATGCACAGGGGTGGGCTCATGGGATTACCCGTTTTTACAATTTCCCTGGCAATGGCACCATGGACACAGGCCACGTCCCGGGTCTCTCCCTGGATCATGGAAGAGAGAATCAGGGTCGGGTAGCCGAGGTTTTCCGCTGCTGATTTCGCTGCAGTGACCGCATCCATATTCCGGCCGATAATCAGATTACGAGAATTTTCAAAGGCCGGATCACCGGCTTTCGGTGTTTCCGGAATCTGCCCGGAACGGCCGGATTTTAAATGACGGACCACTGTTTCGGGCAGGTCTCCCTCGATGTTGTATCCGGTGATGATCGCCATGCAGTGGTCATAGGTGCTTGAATCGGGGACACAGGGGCCCGAGGCAATGACATCCAGGTCATCGCCCACCACATCGGACAGGATCAAAGAGACCAGTGTGGCCGGGCTGGCGGCCCGGGCCAGCATGCCCCCCTTGATGCGTGACAGGTGCTTGCGGATGGTGTTGATTTCATGGATGGTGGCACCGCACTTCAGCAGTACACCGGTGGTTTTCTGCTTGTCCGCAAGACTCAGTCCCCGGGCCGGCAGGGGCATCAGGGCCGAGCCGCCCCCGGAAATCAGGCAGATGACCAGGTCCTCGGCTGTGGCGGATTCGGCCATGCCTAAGATGGCCTGGGCCCCTTTTGCGCCGTTGGAATCGGGTACCGGATGACCGGCTTCCACTGTTTTGATACGGTTTAGTTTTGTCAGGTGCCCGTATTTGACATTGATGATCCCGTCGGAAATTCGATCGCCGCAAATCGCCTCCAGCCCCTCTGCCATGGCGGCCCCGGCCTTTCCCCCACCCACAACAAAGACTTTTTTAAACTCGGACAGATCATAGATATTGCTGCCCATGGTCAGATGGTGCCCCCGACGGTGGCAGTGTCTGGCAATGGCCCTTCCCGGTGCCACGGCGTCAAGGCCGGCTTGAAAAATGTTAAGGGCATGGGTTTTTTGCATATTAACCTTTTTTACATCAGGTTTCATGTGCAGCGTCTTTCCTTCCGATTTTGTGGGCTACGATTTTTCAAAATCATTAAAAAGCACTGTTTTGAAATCGTCCTGAAAGGATCATATGTCTGAAAAATTGGATTTGTCAATTCCGATTACAGGTGGTGTGGAAGAGACCGCCTGTCATGATACCATGAGCAGGTCCGAAATGGGAATTGAATGATTTAACGAGATCTGCTATTGTGCCGGATCAATTATAAGGTGTCGTATCTAAATTCTGAAATTCTTGTTTTTAATTTACAAAAAATAGATCATGAGGTGACGGTATAATTGAAAAGTGAATAGTGAAAATTAAAAGAATGCTGTCTATTTTAATCCGTAGATTAATTTGAAGATCAGCCGTTAGCTAACAGCTTTATTCCAGATATTAATCCGGCAATTAAATACATTAAGGACTAAGGTGTAGAACATCCATAGATATTCATTATTGATTAGTTTACGAGAAGAATAAAAATCCGACCCCAGAAGGGCCGGTATTGAGGTGAGCCCAAAGGGCATAGTTACTGTTTACTTACGTGCTCGTGCTCGTGAACGTGAGCGTGACCGTACACGAAACATTGCAATTGTACGCCTTTTAAAAAACGAATCGATCTAAGTGTTTTACTCAGGCATTTTTCTTCAATCCCAGGTTGCCGGTTCCAAGATCGTTTACGTTTACGAGCACGAGCACGTTTACGGCAGAGCCACTGAACTCTGACCGGGCCCTGAGGACCAGGTTTTAGCTGACAAAATAAAAAATTTAATGTGGCCTATTAAATTGCCAGGTTAATACTAAAAAAAATAGACAGAGCAAGGCAATACCATAAGTTTTCACTTTTCAATTCTCACTTTTCAATTTGGTTCCGGGTTTTCCGGGCCATGGGCCTGTAAAAAGGGAAAAAAACACATAGCCGTTTTGGTAAACCGAAAAGGATATCATGGAAAAACTGTATGTCATATCTGCTGTAGGAAAGGATCAACCCGGTCTGGTGCATGCCGTCACCCGGGCTTTGGGAGAACTGAATATCAATATTGTCGACATTGAAGCCCGTTCGATTCGTGGGTATTTCTCCCTGTTTTTTGTGGTTGATCTGGGCACCTCCGGGTACAGCGAAGCAGAGATGATGAAGAACCTGTCACCGGTGCAGGCGTATTTCAGCCTGGGGCTTCATGTGGAAGCATATGCAGAGGGCCGCCGCAAAATCGATAAGCGGATGATGTTGATGACGGTGATGGGGGCGGACCGACCCGGGATTGTCGCTGCGGTATCCGGGATGTTCGCCCGGAACCGGGTCAACATCGAGGCCATCAAGATGATTGCCCGGGGTGAGTATATTGCCATGGAGATTTCCGTGGACACATCCGAGCTTGATGACCTGGGTGCATTCCGCAAGGTCATGATGGATTTTTCAAAGGAGTCCGGACTGGATGTTTCTCTGCGGGGGGACGATATTTTACAAAAGCCCAAACGGGTGGTGGTCTTTGATTGCGACAGCACCATCATCAAGGAAGAGGTCATCGATGAACTGGCCAAAATCGCAGGGGTTGAGAAAAAGGTCCAGAAGGTGACGGCCCGGGCCATGAACGGTGAAATGGATTTTGACCAGTCCATCAAAAAACGCGTGAACCTGCTCAAGGGGCTCACTGTGGCGCAGCTCGAGAAACTCACCCACACCATTCACCTGACCCCGGGGGCCCAGGAACTGGTGTCGGCCCTGCGGTTTATGGGATATAAGGTGGGGGTGATCTCCGGGGGGTTTTCTTTTTTTACCAACTATCTCAAAAAACAGCTCAACCTGGACTATGTGTTTGCCAATGAATTGGAAATCGTCGACGGGAAGACCACCGGAAAGATCAAGGGGGGCATATTGGGGGCCGAGAGCAAGGCCGATATTATCAAGCAGATTGCGGAAAAGGAAAACATTTCGATGGACCAGATCGTGGCCGTGGGCGATGGGGCCAATGACCGGTTTATGCTCCAAAAGGCCGGACTGGCCATTGCATTCAACCCCAAGGAGGTCCTCAAGGAATTCAGCGACGGCATCATTACCTCGGATAATATCTCCGGGCTGCTGTATTTTCTGGGGGCCCCGGATGACCTGCTGAAAAAATTTCAGATTGACCAAAAATGAAAATTTACCGCGTTGGCGGCTCGGTGCGGGACGAACTTTCCGGCCGCCCTTATAAAGACAGGGATTATGTGGTGTTCGGGGCTTTTGAGGCCGAATTTCTGCAGCGATTTCCCAGGGCCAAAAAAGTGGGGGGCAGGGCCTGCGTTTATATCGACCGGGGTGATGAATACATCCTTTCCGATGCTGCGGATATCACATCCGACCTGCTCCTGCGGGATCTTACCATCAATGCCATGGCAAGGGATGAAGAACCATCAACTGCTGACACATCCCCTGGCGCTTTCCGACCTTCAAAGCAAAACGCTGCGCCCGGTTTCCACGGCCAATTTTTTCAATGACCCCCTGCGGGTTTTCCGGGCAGCCCGGTTTGCCGCCTGCCTGCCTGATTTTAAAATACACCGCAGTTTGACCGATGCCATGTCCCAGGTGGGTGAAAAGGGCGGGCTGGACAATATTGCCGCCGAGCGGGTGGGCAATGAAACCCTGCGGGCCTGTGCCGGTGAGCGGCCGGGAAATTTTCTGCGCCTGATTTCCAAAACAGGCTGCCTGACACCCTGGTTTCTGGAACTGGCCGATGCCGCGCAGATACCGGCCGGACCATCGCCGTTTCATCATGAATCAGTGACAGATCATCTGTCTCAGGTCATGGATCGTCTGAGCGGCTCGGCCCTGGCGGTCTGGATGGCGCTGTGCCATGACCTGGGCAAGGCCGGTACAGACCCGGCCCTGTGGCCCAGCCATCATCACCATGACCGAATCGGCCGGGAAGCGGCCCTGAATCTGGGAAGGCGCCTGAGGTTGCCGGGACGCTTCATTACTGCCGGGGCGGCCGGGGCCCGCTGGCATATGGCCGTTGGTAATTACAACCGGCTGCGGGTAACGACCAAGGTGACTCTCCTGTTGCAGCTTCACAGGCTTTCCCTTGTCGATGAGATGTTTGCCCTTGCAGTGGCTGACCAAAAGCCTGATTTTTTGTCCGATGCCAGGGCCGATCTCGAAATTCTGCTGGCCGTAAAACTGCCTCGGAAACATGTTGGACAAGGGGTTCGTTCCGGTGAAATTCTGCATCAGTTGAGATGTGAGGCCATGGCGGGAAGGGGCAGCATCGGTAATTGAAAATTGGTTCCTCGCTATTTTGTGCGGGTGCCCCGGGATGCTTTCATTCTGATGCTCAAAAAACTCGGCACAAACCATCATATTGATATTTTATGTAAAAATTAAGCTATGGGGGCTGTTTTATGGCTGTCCGGCCTAACGCTCGCTAAGCCCCTCAAACAGTTTCGAACATGAGAATGAAAGCATCCCGGGGCTGCAGCCGGTCAAATTTAGCCATACGAAACAGCGAGGCGCCTGAAAATTAAATAGTGAGGGCGTGAAAACGTATGGCATCGCTTCAGGCTTCACCTGCGGCTACGCCCGATAAATCGCTTTGTCTTTTCATAAATAAAATCGATAGAATACCTTGTTCAAAAGTCGACGTTGGACGTTCAATGGTCATAGGCCTCCCGAATGGTCCGGACGAATATCGCCTGTGTGAAGGGGGAATCTACCGGTGGGAAGGTCCTTGAAATAGAGACGAAGGGTTTCCCGAATCACCGTGAAGGCCAGTTCGTCCCATGGGATTTCCTGTTTTGTAAACAATTTTGCTTCCAGACTTTCCTTGCCCGGCTTAAAGACAGGGTTTTTCATACGGGCCAGAAACATGAGATACACCTGGCCCACCCAGGTAAGGTTGAACAGCCCATAGGGTTCCAGAATCGTTACCTGCGCCCCGGATTCTTCCAGTGTTTCACGCTCGGCACCCTGGGCCAGGGTTTCGTTGTTTTCCAGATAGCCGGCGGGCAGGGTCCATTTTCCATATGCCGGTTCAATGGCCCGCCGGCATAGGAGTATTCTGCCCCTGTATTCGGGTATGGCCCCCACCACCATTACGGGGTTTTGATAATGAACTATTTTGCAGATATCGCATACAAAACGCAACCGGTCATCGTCTTCGGGGATGCGTTTTGACACCGGCCCACCGCAGTTGCTGCAAAACTTCATATCCCTCCATTGTCCCCAGGGGCTGTCAGGGTTTTCAATATCCGGCTTTTGGAATTTTTGTCCATATCATCCAGGGCAAAGGAGAGGCCGGCTTCAAGCAGGGCGGATTTGTTTTCGATGGCCAGTCCCGCCAGTTTGAGGGTATGAAACTTGCGGTTAAACCGTTCAATAATATCCACGGAAAGATAGAACCCGGCTTTCTTTTTTTGGGGTCCGGACACCTTCTTACTTTCTTCTGTAGAATTATTCTTCGATACTACTGTTCGGGATTCCGCCAGCGACCCGGTAGCGCTGGCCACAGGGTCGAATGGATTATTTTCAAGTAAATTCGGGATTTTCTTTTTGTTTGATGCCATCTTCTATAATCCTCTGAAACAGTTTTTCATAATCGCGGGCGCCAATAGCCTGGCGGCTGTATTCAAAAATCGTCTTTCCCAGGGAGGGTGCCTCGGACAGACGAACGTTGTAATGAATGGGGGCGTGGAGTTGTTTG
>CALNYM010000003.1:0-42498 GCA_942490765.1 uncultured Desulfobacterales bacterium
CACAAAACAACTATGCATTGACTTTCATTAATCGGTACGCCTGATATAGGTCTGTAATATAGTGGCCTGTCAAAAAAATCCATAGCAGATTGTTTGCAAACACGCCCTATTGATCATCGTCATCGAATGGTAAAAATTCGTGGCACATTGTCACATTCTAAAATACAGGCAATAAACCAAACGTTACTAACTGTTTTTGAACTTAATCCCTCCTTGTAACTTTTTCCTTACCTAAAAAAAAATCTTGACACCCTCCCCTCAGCCGTTATATTAACCGTATAGTTTAACTAAACGGTTAGTTTATCCATATGGTCAAATTTTTTGGAGACAAATATGACATCAGCAACGGAAAAACGTGACAGCACCATCCGCAGCATTCTTGACGCGGCGGCAGACAATTTTGCCCAATCCGGCTTCGAAGGGGCACGGATGGACAAAATCGCAGCCCAGGCCAAGGTCAACAAGGCCATGATTTATTACCATGTCGGCGACAAAAAAGCCCTGTATGCCAGGGTGCTGCATGACATCATTGGTGGTGCAGCCGCCCGTTTCAAAGAGACTATCGACCAGCTCCGGACCCCGGAAGAAAAATTAAAAACAATGATCCATGCCATTGCCCTCACCATGGATCAGCATCCCTGCCTGGCGTCGATCATGCTGCGCGAGCAGGCATCCGGGGGCCGGAACCTGCCCGAAGTCATCGCCCGGGACTTTGCCGGCATTGTCACTATCGTTGCCGACATCCTTGACCAGGGCGCCCGTCAGGGCGTTTTTATCCGGACCACCCCGTTTATTGTCCATTCCATGATTACAGGGGGTATGCTGTTTTATAAAGGCAGTTTTCCCATTCGATCCCGGCATACTGTTTTCCCTGAAACGGTTCAAAAACTGGGGGCGACCTTGCCGGCGATACGGCTAAAGAAATTGAAACGCTGGTTTTAAAAGCCATCAGAAAATAGAATTTAGACGCTTAACAAAGCAACATCGACAAAGTTTTGCCGATAATTTTTTATCGATGATCAATCTGTAATTTGATCTACCATGAAGGACAGGTCGTGAAGGACAAAACAATGAATTTCTTCATGTTCTTCCTGTTTTTGATGTTTACGCAGAGGCGAGAGGCTGGGGGGGGGGGGGGGGGGGGGGGGGGGGGGGCCATACAGGAGGGGGGGAAAAAAACGTTTTTTTTCCCTTTGATGCATAACCGAGAAACCGATATTAATGGGGAAAAAAAAAGCGACAGGAGATCCGAGAGACGGGCAGAACCCGAAGATCATAAAGATCAAGGGAGTCATATTCAGGAATCGAAAAGAGAAACCCACCACGACAGAAGGGAGACGCGAGGAAAGAATATTGCGAAGGAACTCCAGGAGAGACGTCAAGGAATAAAGATAGATACACCGAAAGGAATCCAAGAAAAGGAAAACCCAAAGAGCGGGGAAAAAGGAGAGCCAGGGATGCGGAACCCAAACCGGAAGGGGGAAGAAAAAAAGCGGAAGGGATAATTTTAAGAGAAGGGGTGGAAGGAAGAAAAAGCGGGAATATATATAAAAAGAGAGGGGAGGGGTAAGAGGGGGGAGGGGAACGGAGGCGGGGGAGAAGGAGGAAGGAGAAAAGGGAAAGGGGATTTGCTTTTCGCTTGGATAGGGATAACGAAAATTAATGGTTCAAAAAATGGAAAAAGGGAAGAGAGAGATCAAACGATAAAAATTAAGGGGCTAAATGAAAAGTTCAAAAATGAAATCCTTTGAGGTAAAAAATTTAAATGTTGGTAATGTGGGGGCAAAATAGGTACTGAAATTTTTTCCGAGAGTGATAGGTTTGGCTTTCTCTTTGTGCTTCATGGTAAAAAACAGTTTTGAGTCATCTCAAAGTAGTCGGGAATAGAGTCAACTTTGGAATACATGATTAATATCAGCTATCCCGAAGGGACCTCTTTTCCCGAGCAAAGTCTCGGTGAAAGCTTAATTACTACCCTGGAGAAAAAATGACATCGATTCGAAATAAAATTGAAAAATGGTTTGAATCACTGGCACGGGCTATATTTCACAATCGGTTCAAAACCATTTTAACGATGCTCGTCATAATAGGGGCCATTCTGTCACAACTGCCGGCGTTGACCGTGGATATCTCCACGGAAGGATTCATGCACCCACTCGATCCGACCCTGGCTGACTACAATACGTTTCGAGATCAGTTCGGTAGGGATGAATTGATTATCGTGGCCATCACCGGCGCCGATGTTTTCGACGGCCCCTTTCTTGAGAAATTAAAAAAGCTGCATGAAGACCTGCAGGAAAATGTGCCTTATCTTGAAAATATCACCAGCCTTGTCAATGCCCGGAATACCAGAGGGGAAGCAGACAGGCTCATCGTTGAGGACCTTCTTGAGAACTGGCCCCGGACACCTGAGGCCATGGCCATCATCAAACGCCGGGCATTGGAAAACCCGCTGTATAAAAACCTGTTGATATCTGAAAACGGCCGGATGACCACGATTATCCTTCAGGCCCAGACCTATTCTGCAACCGGTGGCGATATGGATGTCCTGGAAGGGTTTGAAGCGACATCGGATATGGACCCGGCCCGTGTTGACGGGGCCGATGAAAAAGGCTACCTCACCGACAGCGAAAACAGCGAAATGGTCAACGCCGTCAAAAAAATAGCCAACGGCTATGCCGCGCCCGATTTTACCATTGATATTGCCGGGTCATCGGTGGTCACCCATTTTTTAAAACATGCCATGATCAACGATATCCGCAAATTTTTACTGCTTGCCGTTATCACCGTGGCCCTGTTTCTGTTTATCATGTTCCGCAGGATCTCGGGGGTTGTCCTGCCGCTTCTCATCGTTTTGCTTTCCCTGCTGTCCACTGTCAGCCTCATGGCCATCTTCAAAGTACCCATCAAACTGCCCACCCAGATTCTCCCCTCTTTTATGCTGGCGGTGAGCGTGGGCTACAGTGTCCACATCCTGGCGATATTTTACCATCGTTTTCAAAAAAACGGGAGCAGGGAAACGGCCATCGTACATGCCATCGGTCACTCAGGTCTGGCCGTTCTGATGACCGCCGCCACCACTGCCGGCGGCCTGTTTTCATTTTCAACCTCACAGGTGGCGCCCATTGCCGACCTGGGTATTTTTGCCGGCATCGGAGTCCTCCTGGCCATGGTGTATACCATCATACTCCTGCCGGCGTTTCTGGCCATCATCCCCATTAAAAAGAGGCTCCCCCGAACAGGGCCTGAACAAGATTCAGCCACAGACCGCCTACTGGCAGCGGTGGGCCGTGTAACCACCACCCATCCGTATAAAATACTGATCATATCAGCGGTTGTCATTGCGGTCTCCATCGTCGGAGCCATGAAAATCAAATTTTCCCACGATGTTTTAAAATGGCTGCCGGCAGACAATGCTGCCCGGGTGGCCACGGAAAAAATCGATCACGACCTCAAAGGGTCTGTAGCCCTGGAAATTATCCTTGATACCGGCAGGGAAAACGGCTTGTACGATCCGGATCTGTTAAACCGCATTGAAGAGACCATCGCCTATCTTGAACCCTTGAAAGTTGGTAACATCTTTGTCGGAAAAGCCTGGTCTTTGACAACGATCTTAAAGGAAACCCACCGGGCCTTGAATGAAAACCGCCAGTCATTCTACACCATTTCCCAGGACAAAAAGCTCATCGCCCAGGAACTGCTCCTGTTTGAAAACAGCGGGTCGGATGACATGGAAGATTTTACCGACAGCCAGTTTTCCAAAGTCCGTATGATGGCCAAAGTCCCGTTTAAAAACGCCCTTGCCTACAAAAAATTCCTGAAAAATGTAAACCAGCATCTCCAGGAAACATTCCCGGACGTAAAAATCACCACCACCGGCATGATTGCACTTCTTTCCGGAACCCTGAGCAATGCCATCGACAGCATGGGGAAAAGCTATCTCTATGCCCTGCTGGTCATCACCGTGTTGATGATTCTCCTCATCGGGCGACTGCGCATCGGTCTTCTTTCCATGGTACCCAACCTGACACCGATTATCATCATCCTGGGTATTATGGGCTGGCTGAAGATACCCATGAACCTTTTCACCATGCTGGTGGGGAACATTGCCATCGGCCTGGCCGTGGATGATACGATCCATTTCATGCACAACTTCAGACGATATTTTGAAAAAAGCAATGATGCAACAGCGGCGGTCATGGAAACCCTGCATACCACCGGCCGGGCCATGCTGGTGACATCCTGCGTGCTGTCTGTCGGGTTTTTCATATTCATGTTCGCCACCATGAACAACCTTTTTCATTTCGGTCTGTTAACGGGACTCACCATTATCCTGGCCCTGCTGTCGGACTACTTTATTGCACCGGCCCTTATGGTGGTGGTAAATTCGAGAAAAACAGGTAAAAGGTGAAAGGTAGAAGGGAAAAAACAGGAGGGCGGTGGCCACCGAGAGACAGAATACCACCACCTTCAGCCTTCTAATAACCTTTTACCTGTTCAAAAGGAGAACCATCATGAACACTAAAACGAGACTTTTTTTTATACCGATCATAATTATTGCCACCCTTATCGGCTTTTCCACGGCATCGGCGGGGGCAGACGACCCCAAGGCACGGGCCATCATGGAAAAGGTGGATGCCAGGGATGACGGTGACAACCAGATTTCCGACATGGAGATGGTGCTCATCGATAAAAACGGCAAGCAGAGAATTCGCAATCTCCATACTTTCAGCAAAGACAAAGGTGAGGACACGCTGAAACTCATGTTTTTCGAGCACCCAGCCGATGTCAAGGACACGGCATTTTTAACCGTTGACTACGATGCCCCGGAAAGAGACGATG
The DNA here is from genome assembly GCA_942490765.1 of uncultured Desulfobacterales bacterium. Lineage (GTDB taxonomy): Bacteria > Desulfobacterota > Desulfobacteria > Desulfobacterales > 4572-123 > 4572-123. Next base: position 4,843 of record CALNYM010000003.1, read on the forward strand.
ACCAGTGGCTGTATCTGCCGGCCCTTAAAAAAACCAAGCGCATCGCCTCCACCGATAAAAGCGGCAGCTTCATGGGTTCCGACCTGACCTATTCGGATATGACCGCCAGAAATCTCGAAGATTACGATTATACTTTTTTTGAGAAAACACCGGAAAAAGAGGTTAATGGCGTCAAGACATGGGTCATCTGGTCAACCCCACGCTCAAAAGATGTGATGGAAGAGACCGGATATGAAAAATCCCTTCTGTTTGTGCGCCAGGACAACTTTTTTGTCATCCGTGCCCTTCACTGGGTCCGCGACGGCGGCTACCTGAAATATATGGATGTCCGCCAACTGGACAGGATCGACAACATATGGGTGGCCACGGAAATGCATATCACCAAAAAAAAGGCCAAAGAAACGGCGCATAAAACCATCTTGAAATTCAATAACGTAAAATTCAATCAGGATCTGTCCGTTGACCTGTTTTCCGTCCGGACAATGGAAAAAGGCTTTTAAATCCAGACCTCGTGAAAATACATTTTTTAGCTTAAATTTTTGGACACCTTTATTCAATCGTTATAAATAATAACCTATGCATTATCATGCAGTCGCGTGGGAACGAGGATTAACCATTTTCCGTGTATTCCGTGTGGTCAGTGGTTAAAAAAATCTCTCAGAAAAACATTAAACCACGGACCACACGGAATACACGGAAAGACTTTTGTATAAGGCACTGTGCCGTCCCACTATTCTGTTAAAACTTCATGGCCTTCAGGATCTTCATGGTAAAAATAAAACCAATGCAGAGCAGCTATAAATCCAATATAAAAAAATGCCGGGGGTCAAAACGCAGCCGCCTATGGACGATGGCCGTGATTTTCGTTTTGCTGCTGTTTTCAGCTTTCGTATCGCCTTCCTCATCTGTTTCAGCAGAGGACAAAACACTGGATGACATCCTCAGCGATGTTGACGACAAACCATCTGGATTATCAGATAATCCAAGCGAGGATGTGCTTGACGGCTTTGACGACGCACCTGAAGATGCCCGGCCAAACCCGACAAACGATGATTTCCTGGACGGCTTTGATGACGAAAACCTCCAGGCAGGCACCCCAAAGAAAGAGGATAGCAAACCAGCCGCCATCTTCAGTCTGGACGGATATGCCAAACTGGGCAGTGCCTATGCATTTGCTCACGACAAATCGGATAACGGCAACACCGACTGGCAGGGGCTGTCACGGCTGCGCACGGACCTGAACCTTGAACTCAACGCCCGCTTTTCCAAACGATGGCAGGCGCGTGTCACCGGCAAGGGGGCCTGGGATTTTGCCTATGCCGTCAAAGGCCGGGATGAATTCACCGATGACGTGATCGATCATTACGAAAAAGAGTTTGAACTGGGCGAAACATACGTCCAGGGCAGCCTGACAGACCGACTGGACATCAAGTTCGGCCGTCAGGTGGTGGTATGGGGCAAATCCGACACCATACGGGTGACGGATGTCTTAAACCCCCTGGACCTGCGTGAGCCGGGCATCATTGATATTGAAGACCTGCGACTGCCCGTGACCATGACCCGACTGGACTATTATATCGGCGACTGGAGCGTCACGGGCATTGCCGTTCATGAGATCCGCTTTAATAAAAACCCGGAATACGGCAATGATTTTTACCCGGGAGCCGCCCCGCCGCCCCATGAGGATAAACCCGGTTTGGATATCGGCCATACCGAATATGCGGCGGCAATCAATGGCATCTTCAGCGGATGGGATATCTCATTTTACGGAGCCGACTATTATAACGACACGGCCCACGTGCAGATTGTCTCCCCGGGATTACCGCCCGTGGTAAAACAAAAGCATGCCCGCCTGAAAATGCTGGGCACGGCCTTTAACATCGCAACAGGCAACTGGCTCCTTAAAACAGAGGCTGCCTGGATAGACGGATTCAAATTTTTCAATGCTCCGGGCGAAACTTATTCCCGGACCGATATTCTGGCCGGACTTGAGTATGCGGGCTTTACCGATACCACCGTCACCATCGAGGCGGTAAACCGGCACATAAACGGCTTTGATAAAGCTTTAAAATCAGCCCCGGACAGCGCACAGCCCGATGAATGCCAATGGACGGCAAGGGCAAGCCGGGATTTTCTAAACGACACCCTGACCCTGACGCTTCTGCTCTCCACCTACGGCAGCATGGGCGAAAATGGGGCTTTTCAGCGGTTTACAGCCGAATACGATATCACCGATTTTCTTCAAATCAGTGGCGGTGTGATATTCTACGAATCCGGGGACCTTACCGCCTTTAAACATATCGGGGACAATGACCGGCTGTTCTGTGACCTCCGATACAGTTTTTAGCTGCAAACAGATACGACTATTATGTCCTCATAAATATGCTCCGCTTGACATATTACCCGCCCCGTAATACCCTTTGTTCATGATTAAATCATTTTCCTGCCGAGATAGTGAAAATACTGAAGAATTACTCGAGCCTATTACCCCCGGCGAAATTCTGCGGGAAGACTTTATGAAACCGATGGGGCTGAGTATAAATAGACTGGCACGGGATCTTGCTGTTCCGCCCAACAGAATCAGCGGAATCGTTAATGGCAAACGAGCGATTACGGCAAATACCGCTTTACGGTTGCAATGTTACTTTAAAATTGAGGCACAATTCTGGCTTAATCTCCAGTCTGAATATGACTTGAGAATGGTTAAGCGAGAAATTTGGTCTGATATTGAACGCCGTATCATACCGGTGCAAGATATACCGGCAATAGAAACACATGAAGCTGTCACATAGATAGTGTTCGTCCGGAAACGGCCTTTTCGCCCAATCTCTTCGTTATGCACAAAATTTTATCCTCGGAATATCAACTATATGCCTGCGGTAAAATTTTGTGCATGCCTTGATTTTAAACAAAAATCATCGACGATGGATGGACACTTTCTATAAAAAACATGGACAATTTTGTTGCAGCAACCTCTCATGGATGCTAAATTGAATTAATCAAAGGGAGGCAAACCATGCTTATCGCTGTAGAAGCAATTATCGAAAAAAATGGGGAAGTTCGCCTGCAAAAACCTATCCGGCTGAATTCACCTTGTCGGGCGATAGTTACGATTCTTGATGAAAAACTGGGCGTCATCAGTGAAACAGCTCTCCTGAGTGAGGCGACTCTGTCGGAAGATTGGAATCGCCCAGAGGAGGATGAAGCATGGTCTCACCTTCAGAAAGTTCGGTAGTACTCGTCAAATTCCCTTTTTCAGATCTTTCATCCTCAAAGCTCCGTCCAGCAGTAGTCCTTGCCTCTGTTGGCCGAAATGATTGGATTCTTTGCCAGGTAACCAGTAATCCCTATGCCGATTCGCGGGCTATCCGGATTACCAATGATGATTTCAAAACAGGATCCTTGCAAAGATTAAGTTACGCAAGGCCAACCAAACTTTTCACGGCCAACAGTTCCTTGATGGAAACCGAGGTCGGCAGACTCAATGCCATGGCATTCAACAATATCTTAAACGCTGTTGTCGATATTTTTCAAAAATCTGTCAGAGATAGCAAAATGCGGAGTTAATCGCTTCCACCTCACGGCGATCTGCCCTGATTCAAACAGCGGCTTTACAAACCACGATTCTGCCATACTTTATACGGTGCAATCCAATGTCATCGATTTAAAGGCGCACCCTTCCATCAAAGAGACAACTTCGAAGAGCGACCCCCTGACTTATCGACATTGCAGCGCAATTTAAAAAATTACAGACAAGAGCGTCAGGATTTATCGGGCATCTTTTATTAAAAACCCTGAAGGATACAACTTCACGCTAAACGGTTTCCGATTATTCTGTGGTTTAAAAAATATACATCGGCAAATAAAATTTATGAAGCGTTATAACCAGAAAGAAATTGACAAGAGACGCACCTTCGGCATTATCAGCCATCCGGATGCAGGCAAGACCACCTTGACCGAAAAGCTCCTTTTGTTCGGCGGCGCCATCCAGCAGGCCGGGGCCATCAAGGCCAGAAAAGCCGCGCGGCATGCCACCAGCGACTGGATGGCCATTGAAAAAGAACGCGGTATTTCCGTAACCAGCTCCGTGATGAAATTCAACTACAGGGATTTTGAGATCAATCTGCTGGACACACCGGGCCACCAGGATTTTTCCGAAGATACCTACCGGGTATTGACGGCGGTGGACAGCGCCCTGATGGTCATTGACAGCGCCAAAGGCGTGGAAACCCAGACCGAAAAGCTCATGGAAGTCTGCCGGATGCGCAACACCCCCATCATTACCTTCATCAACAAGCTCGACCGCGAGGGAAAATCCCCCTTAGACCTTTTAGATGAAATCGAAGACAAACTGCAGATCGAATGCACCCCCCTGTCCTGGCCCATCGGCATGGGAAAAAGATTCAAGGGGGTCTATAATATTTTTCAGCACAAGGTTCACCTTTTCCAGCCCGGCAAAAAGACGCTTTCCGATCAAGGCATCATGATCAATGACCTGTCGGACCCGGTCCTGGATGAACTCCTGGGCGGCCAGGCAAACGAGCTACGGGAAGATATCGAACTCATCGCAGGGGCATCGGACCCCTTTGACCGGAACCAGTTTTTAAAAGGCAGTCAGACGCCGATTTTTTTCGGCAGCGCCGTCAACAATTTCGGGGTCCGGGAAATGCTCGATGCCTTTGTGGAACTGGCCCCCCATCCCGGGCTCCGGGCCGCCGTCCCCCGCGAGGTTTCGCCCTATGAAAAACCGTTTTCCGGTTTTGCATTTAAAATACAGGCCAATATGGACCCGGCCCACCGGGACAGGATTGCCTTTGTCAGAATCTGCTCGGGAAAGTTTACACGGGGCATGAAGGTCATGCACCACCGCATCGGCAAGGCTGTCACCTTTGCCAATGCCACGATTTTCATGGCCCAGGACCGGGAAAATGTGGAAGAGGCCTTTCCCGGGGATATTATCGGCATCCATAACCACGGCACCATCAAGATCGGGGATACCTTTACGGAAAAAGAGCCCCTGAAGTTTTCCGGCATTCCCAATTTTGCCTCCGAGCATTTTCGGCGCGTTCGCCTGAAAAACCCGCTAAAGGCCAAGCATCTCCGGAAAGGGTTGATTCAACTGGCTGAAGAGGGGGCCATCCAGGTGTTCAAGCCGGTTATGGGAAGCGATGCCATTTTAGGGGCCGTGGGCGTGCTCCAGTTTGAAGTCACCATGGCACGCCTCAAGGCGGAATACGGTGTGGACGCCGCATATGAAGCGGTGAATGTCGGCGTGGCCCGCTGGGTGGGGTGTGATGACCCGAAAAAACTGGCTGAATTTGAACGGGAAAACCGGGCCAACATGGCCACGGATGCGGAAGACTGCCTCTCTTTTCTCACCACCAGTGAATGGCAGCTTGAATACTGCATGAAACAATGGCCGGAGATCGAATTTTCCAAAACCCGGGAAGTGATCTGATCATCCATTTTGCAACCGGTTACCGCAACTGACTGTCCTTGCTGCCGCGTCGATTAATGCCTGTGGGCATCGTCTGCCGGCTTTCGAGTGCCGACTGACAAGCAACGCACAAACGAACCCCGGGGATTGCCTTACGGCGGGCCTCGGGAATGACGGCATCGCATGCCTCGCAATGCGTTAATCCCTCACCCGCCGGCAACCGACTCCTGGCCAGTTTTACGGCGTCTTCCACACCGGCGTCTATTTGTTCCTGTACGGCCCCGTCACGGGCCCAGCCGACAGCCATAATGTCCTCCTGTATAAAATAATGCCGTCTTTTGCATTGTCCGCATCCAGGTCATTGTAAAATCTGAATATCCTCACTATGCGATTCTGTCAACTCTGATGTTAAGCATTTTGACAATGCGAACGCCCGGCACAGCCAATTGACCACGACAGGAAAAATGCCCCAACGTCAGCATTCGTTTTAATGCCATGTGTATCCTGGAATTCCCAAGACCAACACATAAGGCATCCATGGAAATGTCAAATGAAACGCTGAAGAAAACGACCCCGCAAGCCACCCTGCAAGTCACCCCGCAAGTAGAACGACTTCTTGAAATCCTTCAGGGTGAAATGACCATCCCTGAAAAACCCAACAGCCGTCTGCAGAAATACCGAACTGATAAGGGAGCTGAAATTATAGGAGATAATGAATGATTTTGGAAACCACATAAAATATAAAACACAAGTCAGGATTACTAAGGGTCAAAAGTAGACTTGACCCCTCCCTTCTGTTACTCTCCTTTTTAACGCGTTTAAAATGTTTGTATTATCATTTTTAACGCGTTGTTTTAATTTTGGGATCTGCTCAAATAACTGGTGGCCGTTGCCAATGTCTCAGGCGGCCGTATTTTTATCGGTGTGAACGATCACAATCAAATTGTTGTCAGCTGCGATCTTTCCAATAAAACCCTGTCAAAGATTGAAGACATGGCAGCAGCGTGAAAAACGCCCGGGGTAAACGTCATCCATTATCGTTGGGTAAGGAGGCGACATTCTGGCATCTGATTTCCGAGGGAAAGACGGAAGCGGATAGAACGCCTGATATACGCAGGTGTGAGCGAATCCGCTGGCCAAAGCCAATAATTACCAATAGTGATGCTAAGGGTATAAAATGCTGGAAAAATATCAGGAGCGGACAATCCCGTATTTGTTTATGGCTTGAAAAGCACGAATATCTGGTTGTACTCGCCGAACGAAAAGGATACCTTTTGCTCTGGACAGGCTATCTGTTGTAAGACCTCACCAGATAAAAAAAACTGCAAAAAGAATATGAACAATATCAAAAAAGTTTAAGCTCCTAAAAAGGCAAATGCCGCCTAAATAGTATTTAAACCGCTCGTTACTCCTTCTCACATGGCAGATGAGCATACAGAGAATATAATAAAGAAGGTATAAAAAGTAAGTTTTTTTAATAATTGATAACCCTTAAAAAACTACCAAATAATACAGTAAAATATGTTTTTCTCCAGCACAAATTTTTATGTGGCTGCTTTATTTATTTTTCGAGCATAAAGCATCATCATGATCAACCGGTTTTCATCCCGTCGTGAACAACTGGATACCCTCATTTATCAATAAACGTTTGGTCGCGGCCGTTCCTATGACCGCATTGCCGGGTATTTCCGTTCCTCCATGCTGGAGGTGGCTGGTGAACCGATTGAATCCATGCACGGCAAGATAAGGCTTGTCTGCAACTCAGACATCGACCCCAAAGACGTTGAAACCGCCAAAGCGGCTCAGCAGGCACTTCGGAAATCATGGTGTGATGGCAATCCTGAACATTTGGGTGGCTTATCCAAAGGTCGATTTCTCAGATTATATCAGTTCATTGCGGAAGGAAAACTTGAAATCCGTATTCTTCCGGATGCAGCCTTTGGTCTGATCCATGGCAAGGCAGGCGTTATCACCGATACCGATGGCGAACAAACCTGTTTCATGGGAAGTGCCAATGAGAGCCTTTCCGCCTGGAAATTAAATTATGAACTGGTCTGGGAGGATGATTCGGCCGAAGCCATCAAATGGGTTCAGGATGAATTTGACGCTCTCTGGTTTCATCCGATGGCTATTCCGTTAAGTGATTTTGTTATCAGCGATATTAAACGGATAGCCCATCGGAGAGAAGTCTCAATTGACGACTGGAAAAAAGACCCTGAAAATGACCCGGCATCCGGTATTATCGAAACACCGGTATACCGCCGGGAATACGGGCTGTGGGCGCACCAGAAGTATTGGGCATATGATGCGCATTTAAATGGCGGTGCGAGACTCCTTCTGGCCGACCAGGTGGGGCTGGGGAAAACCGTCCAGTTGGCACTCAGTGCTATGTTGATGGCGCTTTATGGCGAAAAACCGGTTTTGGTCATCGCCCCCAAGCCTCTTCTTCTCCAGTGGCAGGATGAACTATACAACCTGCTGGGAATTCCTTCAGCCATATGGAGCGGTAAAGACTGGATAGACGAGCAGGGTATTGTTCACCCGTCAAAGGGTATGGATTCCATCAAAAAATGCCCCCGCAAGATCGGTATTATTCCCAGGGACTGATTACTGCCGGGTCTGAAATCACCACCCATTTAAAATCATGACTATGAATGTATTGTCGTTGATGAAGCACACCGGGCAAGGCGAAAAAAAATCAATGATCAAAGTATGTTTGAAACGGCTGACCCCAATAATCTGATGCGGTTTTTATGGGAAATAGGTCCCAGAACCAAAATTGCTTGCTGGCAACCGCCACACCTGTTCAGATTCACCTGATTGAGGCATGGGATTTTAAAAATACTGGCTCAAGGCAACGACAATGTATTGGGACCCCCTGAGTCGAATGGCAAAAACCCGCAGGGAACAATACCGGTGGTCACCGGGGAAGTGAAATCCCCGAGGAACTGGGGAAGCCTGGCGATGGATCAGAAATCCGATGCCGCCGGCATCCGAAGGAATCGTTTTTAAACATCTCCGAAGGAAATTAGGGCTTAAAGACAGCGACGGTATTGCCGAAGGCGACAGCCTGGATTATTTAAGACCGCCGGAAGTTACGCGCTTGAGAAGTATTATCCCGGGATTCGGGCATGAGCATAATCCGTTTATCCGTCATATTGTCAGACGGAAGGACTTGAAAATTCCATCGATCCGAACCGGGGGCTTATGAAACCGGTGAAGGTATTTTTTGGTGAAGGCACGTCGGATGCCTGCCTTGCCGTACCCTATTTGCAGGACGCCTATGAGGCGGCCGAAGAATTTTGTTCACTCGGGACAACGTGTAAAAGGCGCGGGATTCCTCAAAACCCTTTGCTCCGAAGAATCGGCAGCACGATTTGTGCAGGACGGAATACCACTGAAAAAATGCTGACCGAATGGGGCCATGAGGCGGAAATTGTTGATGGGTCTCTTTTTGAAGAAGAAGATGATCAAGCCGGATGCCATGGCAGAAACTTCCGATGAAAGTTAACGGCCGCAGAACGGTCAGCGTGGCCCGTTGTCTTAAAGCGCTTGAAAACAACCAGGAGCGCGACCCTAAATACCAGAAAGTTTTAGAATATCTGATTCATCAAAACTGGATCGAAAGGGGATGTATTATTTTTCTCAATATTTTGATTCTATCTGGTGGCTGGCCAATCAGCTTTCAAGTGAAATACCGGATGAATCCATAGGGATATATGCCGGTGGAAGCAAATCCGGGATAATGACTGCAGGCAGTATCAGAAGATCTCAAGGGATAATACAAACAAAAAGTGGGCAGAGGGGAAATCGTCTTCTCCTGGGAACCGATGCCGCCAGTGAAGGCTCAACCTTCAAAGACTGGGGACGCTGATCAATCTATATCCGTGACACATTGATTGAGGCTTTTTCCATCAGCCGTAGCTTTTGCCGCGATCTCGGCATGTAATTCCGGTGGGACTCTTAGATTAAATTTACCGGAATATTCTTTATGTGCATTAATACCCTCCTCTTTACACATATCGAGGAATACTTTAAGAGAGCGCTTGCCCTCTTTTCGAAGATCCTCAATAGTTGTTGCATAAAAATCAGCGCCGCCATTCAGACCGACAAATTCACCGCGGAATTCATCCAACACAGGATCATATTTAATAATCGCCTTGTAACCATCAATTTTCATAATGTTCATCATGGTTTCACCCCATTTCTGTCCAGCCATTTTCGGATACTGGATACCGCGCCCTTATCTGTGTCCAATGATGGATGAGGCCTATGGAAGACCTGAATTTCTCCAAAAAGCACAACACCAATTCGGGAACCTTCACGTTCAGATATCTTTGCACCTAACCCTTTAAAAAGCGATTCAATGTCTGGCCATTTGATATTGCCGCTGACGGGTCGTGCGAATATCAGTTCTAATGTTTTCCCGTGTTTTCGTTTCACGTTAATATAGTACCGCTAATTGGTACCAAGTCAACAAAAAAACGTAAATGAGGCTTTTACCCATTCCATAAAAATCGGCAGCGCGTAGCGATACCCCATTCATCATTCCGAATTCATCATTCATCATTATTTAACCATACACCCACTGTCATAAATCCATCCATACAACGATCATCAGTTCAAGGCCTGATACCGGCGGCAATGTAATACTTTTGTAAAACAGGTAATTATGCCTGTCCTTTGCAAAAATTTTCCGATAGCATATCTCCACATTCAACAAACATATTGCGCCCATTGCGCTCAAGGAGATCAAAAATGAAGACACCATATACCATCCATCCCAAGGGCACCCAGGCCAAAGTCCTGCTGTCCAGTGTATTCGGACCCTTTGCCCAGGACAATCAATATGGCAGCCGGGCCATCAATCCCATGGAATTGTACCAGAACCAGGTGACGCGGGTTCAAGGGGCCTTTTCCCTGCGCATGTTTCACCGCTCCTTTGGTCTGCTGCTCCTTCAGTCCAACATCGATGGGCCGTGCACCCTGCTGGATTTTCCCTCCATGGGCATCTTTATCCAGGAACTCAAGCAGAGTGCCTATGACATCATCGGCATCAGCGCCATCATTCCCAATGTGGAAAAGGTCAAAAAGATGTGCCGGCTGATCCGGCAATACCAGCCCGATGCCACCATTGTGGTGGGCGGTCACATCTCCAACAAGGGGGGCATCGACAAGACCATTGATGCCGATCATATTGTCCGAGGAGACGGGGTCAAATGGTTCCGACGCTTTCTCGGTCAGGACGTGGATGCACCGGTGAAACATCCCATGGCCTATTCGGCCTTCGGGGCCCGGACCATGGGGATGACGCTGCCGGATAACCCCGGTGATACCGCGGCCATTCTCATTCCTTCGGTGGGGTGCCCGGTGGGGTGTAACTTCTGCTCCACTTCGGCCCTGTTCGGGGGAAAGGGCAAATTCGTCAATTTTTACGAAACCGGGGACGAGCTGTTTGACGTCATGTGTCAGCTCGAAAAAACACTTAAAGTACAATCATTTTTTGTGCTGGATGAAAATTTCCTGATCCACCGCAAACGCGCCCTCAGGCTGTTGGAACTGATGCAGGCAAATAACAAAAGCTGGCTGTTGAATGTGTTCAGTTCCGCCCGGGTCGTGCGCTCCTACACCATGGAACAGATCGTGGGGCTGGGCATCGGATGGGTCTGGATGGGCATCGAGGGAAAGAGCAGCCAGTACCGCAAACTCCAGGATATCGATACCAAAAAGCTCATCAAAGAGATGCAGTCCCACGGCATCCGCGTTCTGGGCTCGTCCATCATCGGCCTGGAAGACCATACCCCTGAAAATATCGACGCGGTCATCGCCCATGCCGTCAGCCACAACTCGGATTTTCACCAGTTCATGCTGTACACGCCAAACCCGGGCACCCCGTTGTATGAACACCATAAAAAAATGGGGACGTTGCTGGACGAGGCCGATTTCCCGCCGGCGGATGCCCATGGCCAGTACCGCTTCAATTACCGGCACCGGCATATCAAAAATGGCCTGGAACAAGGCTTTCTGTTAAAGGCGTTTACACAGGATTTTAAAATCAACGGACCGAGCCTGGCCCGGCTGACCCGGACCCTTCTCACCGGATGGCAGCGGTATAAAAATTGTCCGGACCCGCGCATTCAAAGGCGCTTTGCCTGGGAAGTAACGTCCTTGAAAACCACTTATGCCGGTGCCGTCTGGGCCATGAGACGATACTACCGCCATGACACGGCCATGTTCCAGAAAATGAACCGGCTGTTCAAAGACCTCTGCTCAGAATTCGGCCTTCGGGCCCGAATGGCAGGACCGGTCATCGGCAGGTATATCTATCGAAACCTGATAAAAGAGCAGCGCCGACTGGATGCCGGCTGGCAATATGAGCCCGCTTCTTTTTACGAAAAAAATGCAGCGGCCCTGGCCCTTGAATCCAGGACAAACAAAATCTTTACCCCACAGCAAAGGGACCAACACCTTCCCCTGATGGCGCCGGTGCCGATGCTGAAAAGATAGCACCGGCACTTGAGGGGTCAACAGCCTTACGCTTTCAGTTTTCTCGGCGTAATCATATTTTGAGGCAACAGGAGCTGATCCAGTTCTTTTTTGGAGAGCAACTTATGCTCAATTATCAAATCATATACACGCTTGTTTGAAATCAAGGCCTCCTGGGCAATCTTTGTGGAGACCTCATAGCCCAGTACAGGATTAAGGGCCGTGACCAATCCGATACTACGTTCCACAAGATCCCTGCAGTGTTGTTCATTGGCGGTAATCCCGTCGATACATCGATGTTTTAATATGGTCATCCCATTTTTAAGCATCTCTATGGATTCAAACAGACTCTGGACGATCACCGGCTCCATCACGTTGAGTTCCAGCTGACCGGCTTCAGCGGCCAGGGTCACGGTCAGGTCATTGCCGATAACCTTGAACGCGATCTGATTTACCACCTCGGGAATCACCGGGTTCACCTTTCCCGGCATGATAGAGGAGCCCGGCTGCATAGGGGGTAAATTGATTTCATTGATTCCCGTGCGAGGTCCGGAGGAGAGTAACCGCAAATCGTTACATATTTTGGACAATTTGACGGCCAACCGTTTGACTGCGGAAGAATACATGATAAACGCGCCGGTATCCTGTGTGGCTTCCACCAGGTTCGATGCCAACACAATATCGAAACCGGTAATCTCCTGCAGATGGTTGATGACTGCGGGGCCGTAATCCGGATCGGCATTGATGCCGGTGCCGATGGCCGTGGCCCCCATATTGACTTCCAGAAAAAGTGCTGCGTTCTGTTCAAGCCGTTCGATCTCTTCAGCCATGGTCACCGCATACGCTTCAAACGCCTGTCCCATGGTCATGGGTACGGCATCCTGAAGCTGGGTGCGGCCCATTTTAATAATATCCTTGAATTCCTCGGCTTTACATTTAAAAGAGCCAACTATTGATCGGAGAACAGTCACAAGCCTGCGGTTGCTGTTTACCAGGGCGATCTTAACGGCCGTGGGATAGGCGTCGTTGGTGGACTGGGAAAGATTTACATGGTTGTTGGGATGGCAGTATTGATATTCGCCTTTTTCATGCCCCATAATTTCCAGCGCACGGTTGGCGATAACTTCGTTGGCATTCATATTGGTGGATGTACCGGCACCGCCCTGGATCATATCGACAACAAACTGATTGTGAAATTTGCCGTTCATGATTTCACTGCACGCCTGAACAATGGCATCGCGAACCGGTTTCGAAAGCATGCCAAGATCAAAGTTTGCCCGGGCTGCCGCCATTTTGACCATGGCCAGCGCTCCGATCAGCAGGGGATAAAAAGAGAGCGAGACACCGCTGATATTGAAATTTTCGAGCGCGCGCAATGTCTGTATGCCGTAATAGACCTCGGCAGGAACATCCCGATCACCCAGGAGATCATGCTCTATGCGCATCCGTCCCGAATGATACTGGGCGCCGGCATTCAATACCCGGGAGGTCGCCAGCCGCATCCGCCGGGAGATCAGTTTGGCGATCCGGGCAATAATCTTTGCCGTTAAGGCGCCATGTTCGTCCATCAGCTGATGAAACCGGTCTTTTGGAATCAGCAGCACCTGGGTGTTGATTACCGAACGGGCCGATGTGTTATGGGGAGAGTCATCGAGAAAAGCACCTTCCCCCAGGGTGTCTAAACGATTGAAATAGGCCAGTCGTTTTTCCTCTCCAAACGGCGTACACTTGAACAACTCAACCTCGCCGTCAATGATCACATAAAGATTTTTCCTGGGATTGTTTTCCACAAAAATCATTTCATTGGCCGCATAGGTGGTTTTTTCAAAACAGGAAGCCAGTATTTTTTTCTCCGGGGCGTCCAGTTCTTTAAACAGTTCGATAGATGACATCAATTCCATTATACTGAAAAGTTCCATGGGGTCTCCTTTGGATTTATTTATGGGGCAACCTTCTATATTTACGGGAATTTTGTTAAATACCAACCATCGTATAGATCCGCTGCCATCATGCCTTCTATTGAACATATAATAGAGATTGTAAACCCCAAAAGCGTAAACCCAAAAACAAAACCCCACTGTCACGGAAATTACAGAAGACAACGTGCCCGAGGGGACATCTCCAGGAGAGGATATGACACTGAAATTATTTATATTTTATTCAAATACAATTAATTCTACATGGATTTCAACTCGATGCCCTCACTTTCAAGAAGCACCCGAATCTGTTTGACCAGGTTTACGGCGCCGGGGGTATCCCCATGCACGCACAGGGTCTGGGGCGCCAGCGCAATTTCCGAACCGTCCACTGCAATCACTTTGCCCTCCCTGGCCATCTTCAGTGCCCGCTCAGCCACCTTTCCCGGATCTTTGATAACGGCACCCGGTTTGCGGCGGGAGACAAGGGTCCCTTCCGGTGAATACGCACGATCCGGAAATGCCTCAAAGACCACCTGGAGACCGACCTCTTGGCCGATCCGGGCCATGGTTTCTCTTTTCGGTCCGGCAAGCGTCACCCAGATAAGCCCGGAATCCACACTGGCGATGGCCTCGGCCACTGCCCGGGCAAGGACCTCGTCCATTGCCACGGTATTATAGAGCGCGCCGTGGGGTTTGACATGGCGCAGTGTCGCCCCGTGGGCCGCACAAAACCCTTTCATGGCCCCGAGCTGATATACGATATAATGACGGACCTCGTCGGGAAGACAATCCATCTTTCTTCGGCCGAAACCGAGTAGATCGGGATATCCCGGATGAGCACCTATGCCGACACCGTTTTCGGCGGCCATTTTCACGGTTCTATTCATCACCACGGGATCACCGGCATGCCAGCCACAGGCAATATTGGCAGATGTGATATACCGGATGACCGCTTCATCAAGGCCGATTGTGTAGGCACCAAAACTTTCTCCCATATCACAATTCAGATCAATACGCATAAAACCTCCTCAAATTCCCAGAAAAGCCGTCTTGAAAAGATCGCTTCCAAGAAGTTCCTCACCGGTCCCTTCCGTCACAATTCTTCCCGTCTGGATAACGTATCCCCGGTCGGAGAGCCCCAGTGCTTCTCTCACGTTCTGCTCCACGAGAAGGACGGTCATGCCCTGTGATTTAAGTTTTGCCACGGTATCTAAAACTTCGTCAACGAGCATGGGGGCCAGCCCGAGGGAGGGTTCATCCAGAAGGAGAACCTCGGGGTTGGACATGAGACCCCGGCCAATGGCCACCATCTGCTGCTCTCCGCCTGAAAGGGTGGTCGCTGCCTGGTCACTGCGTTCTCTCAAACGGGGGAAAAGCGCAAAGACAGCCGCCAGATTCTCCCGAATTTTTTCCCGGTCTTTGAGGATATAGGCACCCATCAGCAAATTTTCTTTCACTGAAAGCGGCCCGAACAACATTTTCTCTTCAGGCACGTACACAATACCGAGTCTCACGATGGCCTCTGTCCCCAGCCGGTGTATTTCCGTTCCCTTGAAACGGATCTTTCCCTCAAATACCTTCCGGGTTCCCATGATTGCCCTGAGAAGGGTGGATTTGCCCGATCCGTTGGCACCCACCACACAAACGGTTTCCCCCTGGGCCACATCCATGGAAAGACCATGTATGACCGGAAGCCCTGAATAGCGTACTTTGATGTCCTGCAGCTCAAGAATAGGGGATTTCATTTTCAGGTCAACGCCTCCTCATGCTCACGAACATACCGTTCTCCCAGGTATGCCTTGATAACATTTTTGTCTTTGGAAATACTTTCCGGATTACCGTCCGCAATCTTCAGGCCGTAATCCAGAACCATGACGCGATCGCAGACATTCATTACCAGTTCCATCACATGCTCAATGAGCATCACCGTAATGCCCAGCTTGTGGTGAATATGCCGGATTGTGGTCATGATCTCTTCAATCTCACTGGGATTCAGGCCTGCCGCCACTTCATCCAACAGCAGCAGCTTTGGGTCCGATCCAAGGGCCGTGGCCATGGTAACCCGTTTCTGTGCGGCAACGGGGAGCTCACTGACCTGGAAGTCCCCAAATTCCATAAGATTCATTTCACTCAAAATCTTCTCGGCCTTTACCTTGGCCTTTGCCCTCGAACGAATACGCATGAAACAGCCCACCATGACATTTTCAAGGACCGTAAGATCACCCGAAGCGACATACACCTGGAAGGTCCTTGCCAGGCCTAACCGGGCCACCTCATGGGCCTTGAGGGGCGTAATATCTTTCCCGTCAAATATGATCCTGCCCTCGCTCACCTGATGCAGCCCGGAGATGCAGTTGAACAGGGTCGATTTCCCGGCACCGTTGGGCCCGATCAGTCCCACCAGTTCACCGCTTTCGACCGTAAATGAGAGGTCCTGGTTGGCCTTCAGGCCCCCGAACTGCTTGGTCATATGGTGTACTTCCAGCAGGAACGTCATCGTCTCTTCCTCCGTCGGACTTTTTGCACAATTCCCCAGATACCCCTTGGCTCGGCCGCTGAAATGAACATGATAATAACGGCATAAAGAATCAGGTCAATACCGGCCAGTCCGGCTGTTGCACCGAGCCATTCCTTGAGATAACTCTTGAGTGGAATCAGGACCGCCGCGCCCAGGATCGGCCCCCACAATGAACCGGCACCACCCAACATGGCCATGAGGGCAATGAGGATAGAAATATCCAGGCTCATGGTGTCTTCCGGCTCAATATTTTTGATGTAGCAGGCATGAAATGATCCTACCATACTCACGAAGGCCGTTGCTATTGCATACGTTTTGATCTTTGCCCAGTGAACATTTATCCCCAGGGATCTTGCGACGTCTTCGTTGTCCTTGATGGAGCGAAGCTGATATCCCAGGCGGGATTTTCGAAACCAGTTCATATAAAAAACGCCCATAAAAAAGAACGTCAGGATCACATAGTAATAATAGATATCTTCCTTGAAAATAAGTCTCCAAAAATCAGGAGGATGATATTTAATGGGAGAAATTTCAAGCCCGCGGGCCGCACCAACAAAATCCCATACCTGAAACAGGTCCATCAGCACCAGTGATGTAGCGATGGTGGCAATGGCAAAGTAGTGTCCCTTGAGCCGAAATAAAGGATATCCGATGATAAAGGACCATATGACAGCAAAACACATCCCCAGCGGCATGGAAAACCAGAACGGGATATCCCAGCGGATCAAAAGGACGGTCGTTGTATACGCCCCGATACCCACGTATTGCGCTTTCCCAAGATCAACCTGCCCGCCATACCCGCCTATGGTATTCCACCCCATTCCATACAAAGAGAACATGAAAAACTGAATCATGGTTGCCATGGCAAAGGCGGAGTGCGGAAAGACAGGGAACAATAGAAAAAAAACCGCCACCGTCCCGGCTATCATGAGATCAAGCCGCGGAAAATCAGAAAAATCCAGTGCATTTCTTAGTGTTTCCATCCAAACAATCCTCTGGGACGCAGCACCATGATGATAAAATAGGCCAGGTAGACACCGGTATACTTGAAAGATATCATGGGGACATTCAGCATCCAGTCACTGTTAAAGGTATAGGAAAAAAAATCCCACACGCCCGGGAGTTCCGTAATGATGCCAACGACCAGTCCCGCGAAAAAAGCCCCCGGCACGCTTCCGAAACCACCGAGAGCGACAATGGCAAACGCGATCATGGTAAAAAGCAGCCCGACAAAAGGATTGACTGACCAGAAGTTGACAAGGAGGGCGCCTGCGATGGTCACCGAGGCGCCTCCGGTTCCCCATGCCAGCGCATTCATCCGCTCGGTGTGAATG
This sequence comes from uncultured Desulfobacterales bacterium, assembly GCA_942490765.1. Taxonomy (GTDB): domain Bacteria; phylum Desulfobacterota; class Desulfobacteria; order Desulfobacterales; family 4572-123; genus 4572-123. The sequence goes on from CALNYM010000003.1 coordinate 22,537, forward strand.
CCCATGTATCGCGCCCCCTGGGCATTCAAGGCGGTGGCGGTGAGGGCCTTTCCCACTTTTGTTTTGTTCATCAGAAACCAGATGGCCAGAAAAGCCACAACCGAAAGCCCGGCCCCGGCGAGCTTAGTGGCCGGAATAATCACGCCCATCCCCATGTCAAAACTTTTTCCAACCAGCAAACCGGTATGTATGGCGCGATCCTCTGAACCGAAAATCAGCAGGGCTGCGTTCCGCAGAAAAAGCATTAACCCGAAGGTGCCCAGCAACTGGGCCACCATGGGTCCCCGCATGAGGAATTTAATAAATCCGTAATAACAGATCACCCCCAGAAAAAATCCCACCACTGCCGCGACGGGCAACGTCAACAGGGGGTCCAATCCTGTTGCCTGCGCGGTAAGAAGTCCTGTGTACATACCGATCATGAGGAATTCGCCATGGGCGAAATTCACGATATCCATGACGCCGAAAATGATGGTAAGCCCAAGGGCAACCAGCGCCAGGATCATGCCGATCAAGATACCTGCGACTATCGAGCTGACCAGGATATCCATTCATCACACCTCAACGTTGATAAAAATAAAGCGAATCAATGTAATCCCGCTCCCTGAAATAGGGGGAACGGGGTTTCTACGATTACCATTTCGGGAAAGGATAGATCATGTCCGCAGAGGAAACGTCAAAGGGATACACGATTTCCAACCCGATCGTCCCATCCTTCTGCTTCTGATATTGCCCAATGAGTCCTGATCCAAGAACATTCTGGCCCAGTTCGTCACCTTTGGTGGAAAAACGGACGCCGGCCCAGGGCACGACAAGTTCCTTGCCGGGGATGTAAATGGCATTGGCCGCCTGCTGGATATCCGCCGGTGTCGCAGACCCTGCCTTCTCAAGGACATGAACCCACGTCTGCAAACCGGTAAAGGCCCTGGCAGAGGCACCGCCCAGGTCATTGCCCGTCTTGGCCTTATAGAGGGTATTGACCTGTCCTGCCAGCTTTTTGATTTCCACCACCTTGGGCAGAAACACGGTCCGGGTGAGGATACCGATGATCGTATCACCAAGGGTGTCCCGGAATTCCGGTTTTTCAAACCCGGCATCCTGTCCCCAGATAATCCTGGGCTGAGCCTTTTGTGCCTTAAGTGTCTTGGCCATAAGGATGGCGTCGGACGTATAGGACGCAAAGAGCATCACGTCGGGTCGCGCCGCCTTCAAAGACCGTACCTCACCTGATAAATCAGCCGATTTGGCGGCATAGAGAATGGACTTTCGCAGACGATGATCGTATTCCGCAGCAAGATCCTTGATCAGTTCGGAGACATGGGAGCCCCATTCGGTCTTTTCACAGGCCGAAGCGATATTCATCAAATCAGCTTTCGGGACCGCAGACACACCGCGCACTTTCCCTTCCGTCAGGCCTTTGAGCAGCTCAAAAAGATCCTTTGTGAACCACTTGTCGTGGGGCGTTGTCCGCCAAAACCACTTGAGGCCTCTTTTCGTCAGGGCCGGTGAAGTGGAAGAACCGTTTATCATGGGAATGCCATACTGCTCACACACAGCGCTGACCGTCTTGGTTACTGAACTGTGGTAACAGCCGAGAATGCCGTCAACCTTGTCATCTAAAATCAGCTTCTTGGCCAAATCCGCGCCAATGGTTGGATTTCCCTGATGGTCCTTGAAAATAAGCTTAATCCTGGCACCACCGAGGCGCTTAATCCCGGCGTTTCCGGCCATGGTCATGGGGATTTCCGGCATTGCGGTGTTTGCAATTTTTGCGGCAAGTTCGGCACCGGCGCGAAGCTCACGACCGGCAGCGGCTGCCCCACCGGTCAAAGGATAAATGACCCCGATCTTGATCTCTTTTGCGGCCAGTGCCCCTGAAGGCATTATGAGTCCCAAAATGGCCAGCACACCTAAAAACACCAACAAAATTCTCATTGATTTCATCACTGCACCTCCACTTCTCAGGGCAATTGCCCATGGTTAAGGAAAACATTTGATATTTCATCAAAGAGCACTTTGTAAGCGTATTAAAATCATATTTCTTGTCAAGTTTTTTCTTGGTTCTTCATAGATTTATTAATATTTTTTCCCTGAATACCCCTTCGTTTTGGCAATTCATTTTAAAAAATGGCGATATTGACGGTTGGGAATTTAAAATAAACACCGCTTATAGAGGTAGGCGGCTGAAGGTAGAAGGGTAGCGTTGCCTGTCAAATAGGTAGAATGCCTTAACCGTAAGTCGAAACAACCCGCAGTAAAAGCAACCATATGGCATGTCGAGTCGCTGGGAAATCCCTATAACGCAGTAGGTGGAGGATTTTTACGACGCCATCAATAATGATGCACTCGTAAAAAGTCTGTTTTATGCGGTCTTGTAAAAAGTTCAAATTCAAGGCGTGCAAATTTTGCAATCATGAGGGGTAACCATCGTACGTTGAATGATTGCGAAATGCAGCACAACGCAGGAGTTGGACTTTTTACGAAATCGGCAAAGAAACAGCCCTATCCGTCAGGTCAGATAGACCCTGGGCACACGGGCCGTTATCCCGGAGACGACTTCATAATTAATGGTTATCAGATCGGCTGCGATTTCATCGGCGCTCAGCGTTTCAGTGCCCTGGCACCCGAGGACCACCACCTCATCGCCCAGGGCCACATCGGGAATATGCCCCACATCGATCATGGTCAGGTCCATGCAGATTCTTCCGAGTATGGGCGCACTCACGCCACGGACCAGCATCCGGCCCTTTGAAGAAAGCCGCCGGTTGTAACCGTCGGCATAGCCCACGGGCACCACGGCAATCCGCGTGGGTGCCGATGTCGTATGGGTACTGCCGTAACTGACATTGAATCCGGCACCGACATCTTTCAAATGCGCAATCTTTGCCTTTATGGCCATGGCCGGTTTAAGGTCGATGCGGTCCAGTTGCACCTCGCTGGAAGGCGCCAGCCCATAAACGGCAATGCCGGGGCGAACCATGTCAAGATGGGTCTCGGGCATATCAATGGTGGCGGCACTGTTGGCCATATGCCGGATGGGAATGTCGATGCCGGCGTTTTCGATCTGCGCCAGCAGATCACTGAAAACGTCAAACTGCCGGTTGGCCGAGGTTTTATCGGCGGCATCGGAAATGGCAAAATGGGAAAAAATACCCTCCACCTCGAGACCGGTGAGGCGGCAGACAGCTTTTATTTCCCCCAGGGTGCCGGTATCATCGCCCTTGACGAAAGCCCTGAAACCGTCGGAGAGAAAACCGTTCCGACCCATTCCGGTGTCAATCTTCAGGTGGACCCTGATTTTTCCATTTGCCAGACCGGCAGCAGCAGCATAGCCTTGGGCGGTCTCACAGGATGAAACGGCGCATGTCAGGTTGTAGGCCATCAGTTCATGGGCAAATTCGGGTGGTGTATTTCCCAGAATTAGAATCGGTGCGGTAATACCGCCTTTGCGGAGTTCAATGCCTTCGTTGATCCTTGCAACGCCGAGCATATTGACGCCGCTGTCAAGGACTTGCCGGGCCACCCGAAGGGCGCCATGCCCGTACGCATTGGCCTTGACGGCAGCCAGAATCATAACACCCGGAGCAATAATACGCCGGATTTCCTTTATGTTATGGTCTATTGCTGAAAGATTGATTTCAGCCCGGATGAGCGGTGATGGCATGGGCGACTCCTTGCAGTGTCTTCGATAAAACGGATCTGTCGGGGAACGACAGGTACCGCCGCCGAACCGTTGCGGTCCGACGGCGGACAGTTTCAACAATTAGTTTCAGGACCGGGCGTATTCGGCTGTAAATTTTTTAAAAATTTCAGTGACACGGCGGACTTTCGGACCGATCTTGCCGTCACCGACGGTGTGATCGTTGATTTGAACAACCGGTACGATCTCCTTGTTGGAGGCGGAGATAAAGGCTTCGTCGGCCGTTTCGATCTCACTCCGGTCGATATCCCGCATTTCAATGTCAAATTCATCTTTGAGCATATCCAGAAGCACCAGCCGGGTAATGCCCGGCAGGAGGCCGTTATTGGCAGTGACCAGTTTATCGCCGATAAACAGGTAAAAATTGGTGGTGGTGCCCTCGAGCACGCGGTTATCGCGATCGACATACACGGATTCCACGGCATTTTGAGCCCTTGCATTTTTAAGGGCCAGCACCGCCTGAAGGTAGGTGGTGCTCTTGGCGCCCGGAACAACGCGTTCAGAGTCGCTGGTCACAATTTTAACCCCATCGGTATACCATTCCGGCGGCAGGGGGTGAAGGGCGGTGACCATGACCATCAGTTTGGTATTTTTTTCCGGGGTGATGGAGTCGTGGCTGGCGCCACCGGTGATCACCAGCCGGATGTTGCTTTCCGCATGACTGTTTTTGGCCAGGGTCTGCATCACGATATCGGCGATCTCCTCTTTGGAACAGGGCATGTGCAGCCCGATGAGGTTTGCCGATGTTTCCAGGCGCTGGATGTGCTCTTTCAAATAAAAAGGCCTGCCCCCATAGGTCCTGAGGAAATCAAAGGCGCCATATCCGCGAAGGACAGACATATCTTTTACCGAAATGACGGCATCGTCTTCATCTACAAATTTTCCATCAACATAATAAATGTCCATAAAACACTCCTTAAAAGTTGGTAATATTGTTGTCCCTTGAGCCGGGACGAGTCCTGCCGCCAAACAGGCGGCCGGCTGCTTCAATCCTCGAACCGGGCGCCTATTTTTTCAAGCTCTTTTTTCTTTTTCCGGGCGATATCCATCGCCTGGTCAATGGTCACTTTTTTAAAACGAATCACCTGTCCCGGCCCATATTGGCCGAGGAGATCGACATCTGCACTGATCACATTAAATATGCGCGGGTAGCCGCCCACGGTCTGCCGATATTTCAGCAGAATAATCGGCCCTTTGGGGGTCAGCTGGACCGTCCCGTTGCTCACCGCCTCGGAAACCATGTTTTTGAGGGAAACCGTCGGCATTTTGCCGGAACAGGTCAACCGGATGCCCATATCGCTGATATCCTGGGTAATTTCCCAGAGCTGGTCCATAAAAACGGAGGCATCGTCCAGATAGCGGTATTCGGGGCCCTCCACCACCCGGATGCGATGGTCCGGATCGGGCCAGGTCGCCACCGTCGTAAAATCCCCCCGTCGGCGGCCACGGATATCCCTGCTGTTTTTAGCGGCGGGCCGGCAGCACAGGTAGGCCCTGAAGCCATAAACCATGGTGCCGAATGTAAGGGTGCTGCCGGCCGGGGCAAAATACACCGTGGCATGGTCTATTCTCTGAACCGCCGACACATCGGCGGGCCAGGTCAAAGCGACGTTGTCGTGCATGGCACCGGTCAATACAAAGTGCACATCCCGGGTAAATTTCAATTCCGGTGCGAGGATGATCTCCAGGGCAGCGGCATCTGCCCGGCTTCCGAGCAGGTTATGGCCGGTTTCAAAGGAAAACCGGTCCATGGGACCCCCGGGGGTGACACCGACATCCTGCTGTCCAAAAACAGGCCGGGTGACTGTTCTGGCAATTCCGTTTTGAATAATATCAAACATGAAATACGTTATCCGGCGTCCTTTTCCCGGCAGAGGGTGGCCAGTTTTTCAGCCAGTTCAAGGGCAATATCCGAGTCCGAATGGATGCATACCGTATCTGCCGCAATGGACACGGTCCTGATGCGGGTGGATCCGTCGGGACTTTCAACAACGGCATCAACGCTTCCGTTGATAATGATCTGGGTCGTATGGGCAACGGCCTTGTCACAGTCATGGATACAGGCATAGGGTTTACGCCTGTTGACCAGGCTCAACCGTCCCGTCTCAACAGAATAGTCATATCTTCTTTCGGCAAAGGCTTCCGCCAGAACCCGGATACCCGATTCACCGCAGTATCTGGCCAGTTCCGAATCGGCCGGGGTGATAATGCGGGTAATCCCGTTTTTTTGCAACCATGCGGCAAGCCCTTTGCTCAAGGCCGGGTCAGCGCAGCTGTCGTTGTAGAGGGCACCATGAAATTTAATCATCTTGATGTCGGGCATCATCTGATATTGCTCATCCAGGGATGTCAACAGGTCGCCCATGCCAATGTCCATACTGTAACGCCCGAAATTTTCCCTGTCCGGATAGGACAGGTGACCGGCTACGGCAACATTGTTTTGCATGGCCAGATGTCGAAAGGCTTCCACGCTGGACCTGTCGCCGGCATGTCCGCCGCAGGCAATGTTCGCAATATCGATATGGCCCATGAGTGCCACATCAACGGGATGGTCCGGACCGCGCTCGCCGATGTCACAGTTTATTGTTATCATAGGGTCTCAACTGCCTCAAATTTTATGGTATCGCCGGGTTTGATGCACGTCAGGGTTTTAGGATCGGTGACACCGACAATATTCCATCCACCGGGCGACTGCCGCGGGTAGACGCCTGTCTGGGCACCGCCGATGGCCACCGCACCGGCCGGCACCCGGGTCCTGGGATTATCCAGCCGGGGGGTGACCAGGCGATCATCCAGCCCTATCAAATAGGGAAAATGAGGCAGAAACCCCACCATGGCCACAGTATAGACCGCGGCACTATGGAGGCGGATCACGGTTTCAATGGTCAGGCCATTAACACCTGCCACACGCCCCAGGTCTTCACCGGTATAACATACGGGAAGCGTCACCGGATTTTTTCCTACGGCGGATACGGTTTTTCGTCGCAACTCGGTGTGGACAATCGTGTCAATCATGTCGATAATTTTTTGCACAGGCGATGTCGCCGGATCAATGTGCACGGCAACGGCATTGTAGGACGGCACAATATCCCGTACGCCGAGTTCAAAAACATCGGCCCGATTCTTGAGCGTATGGTAAATACGCAATACACGGTCTGATATCTCGCTGCTGATACTGTTGCCCAGGGACCAGCCGATACAGGCATCTCCGATGAAATATCGTTCCACTGTTAACCGTTTCCCCCTCCCCTGTCACAGTGATGCCTGACAACAGGCGACCCGACAAAGGGATTTCCCGGATTCACCGGGCTGCGAGTCTGCACACCTCACAAAAAATGGCATTTTCCCATGCGTATTCCAGGCCGTCCACCGTTGCTTCGGATTTACCGGAGACACCGTCCACTGCCCCTGCCGCAACATTGGATTGAATCAGTCTCTCGAGCCTTGCCGGTTCGGGCATGGCCGCGGGTTCTGCTATGTGGGACAAAATAGCGGCCATGGCGTAACCGGCCCAATTGCTGACACCGGCACAAATGCAATAGTCTGCATAGGTCTTGCAGCTGAAGGCACGATCCGGGGCCACATGTTTATCCACTGCCCTGGAAACCCTGCCCATACCCAGTTCATTGCCGCCATCGCCAATGCCGATGGTGGTGATCTTGTTTTCTTTGGCGTAATGAAAAAGATCGTCCACGGGAGCGACAAAGGCTGAAATGTCCTGGCCCACAAAGTTGTAATATTTACCGTCTACGGCTCTGCCGGGCCTTTCCAGGGCGATGAGGTGGGTGGTTGCTTCAGTAAACACCGAATCCGGAACAATGGGCCGGTCAACGGGCACCGTCACCAGTTTTATGTCACAGTTGAACAGGGCCAGCCCTTTTTCCATGATTTCTTTGGAATGGGCATCAACCAGAATACTGACCTGCTTGCCCATCTTGCTCAAGGCCCTGGCAAGGATGATGGCACCGGGAGGACCGTCTGTTTCAATGACCCCTGCTCTCAAAATAAAAAAACCGGTGGTAATCACCATATGGTTGCCATCTTGAATGGACTTGATAGCCGGAAGCAGATCCCCCTGCCGGGCCCAGTTGCAAAGCCCCCGGTTGCCCGGGTCCTGCTGAATAAAGGTCTCGATACGTTTCACAATTTCTTTCATTTTATCTGTCCATAATTTTGTTAACCCGAAACAATGGGTAAAAAGCAACCATGCGCTGCCTGCCGGGACCTGTTTGACCGCAGGCCTTTTTTTAAAGCCGGTATTCGTTATCTTTTTTGTCACCCACGAACATATGACCGGGTGCATGGGTAATCATCAAAGGCGGGCGGGCCACCATGGCAGCCATTTGCGGGGTTACGCCGCAAGCCCAGAACAAAGGAACCTCATTTTCCCTGACCGTCACGGGGTCCCCGAAATCAGGCGCGGCCAAATCCTTTATGCCGATGGCCATAGGATCTCCAACGTGAACGGGGCTCCCATGAACAGAAGGAAAATCCCCTGTGATTTCAATGGCCCGGATACAATCCCGGGGGCTGAAGGGCCGCATGCTCACCACCATGGGTGATTCCGGGAACTTTCCGGCCGAATGACACATCATATTGGTTTTGTACATGGGCACATTTGATTTCTCGGTAATGTGCCGGACATCCATGTCCGCCTGAAGAAGGGCGGTTTCAAAGGTAAAGCTGCATCCGATCAGAAAATAAACAAAATCATCCTGCCAGAGGTCGACAATGTCGCCGGTTTCCTCAACCAGTTCACCATTTCGAAAAACACGATATTTGGGAAAATCCGTACGGATATCAGCGTGATCGGCACAGAATCGGGTGTATGGATTGCCGATATCACCGACTTCAATGATGGGGCAGGGTTTGGGATTTCGCTGGGCAAACAGTAAAAAATCAAAGGCCCAGTCCGCCGGCAGAATTGCGAGATTCGCCTGCACATAACCGGTGGCATGACCGCTGGTCTGCCCTGTAAAAATACCGTCTTGAACCGCTTTGCGAAGTTCTTTTCCTGTTGAATACATAACCACTCCTCCCTAATATATAAAAAAATTCAGGATAGACCGTATCATGGAAAAAATGTCTATCCTGAATTTTTAATACCCCCACGAAGCTTTCTTACGTATTTGTTTCCCCCGTAGAGCATACTTACTTATTTGTTTTTAGTAGATAGATGTATAGACAAATTTGTTTATTTAAAAACATTTGGTTTGTCAATTAAATTTTGGTTTGTCCGGATAAAAAATACCGACGCTGAGAATTATAGCGGTGCAGTGGACTTGCAAAATTCGGTAAAAGCAGCCTGAAACCGCCTGGGGGCTTCCATGGGCACGGAATGACCGGCATCCTTGATAAGGAGATGCCGCCCCTTGCACAGCCGGGCAAGTTTTTTGGCCTTTTTTTCGGGCGCTATGGGGTCTTCGGCCCCTGAAACAATCAATGCCGGCGTTTTTAATTCTTTGGCCATCCGGGACGGGGACGGGTAGGATGTCAATGCGTCAAGGTGGGCGACAAGGGATTTTTCATGATTACGCCGAACCATGGTTTTTACGATCATGCCCAGTTTATCTTCATTGTTTTTTAAAAATGCCTGGCCGAAAACAAAGGGCAGCATGGCCCATGCCAGGGCCTCGATCCCCCCTGCTGCCAGAATTTTACGCCAGGCGTTGATCATAATGCGTGCCCTGGGCGTAAAATCCGATCCAATGCCGCAGAGGACCATCCGGTCGACGCGCCGGGGGAAAGCATCTGCCAGAGCCAGGGCCAGATGGGCGCCGTGGCTGACGCCCACGAGGCTGCATGTGGCAACCCCCAGATCGTTTAGCAGATTTGACAGATCAACGGCATGTCCTTCAAGGGATAATTTCTGCTTACCCAGATCACTGCGGCCCTGGGCCCGGGCATCATACATCAATACCTGGAAACGGTCTTCGATAACCCCGGCCAGGGGCCACCAGTTCAACGTTGTCTGGGCGGTACCGTTTAAAAAGACAACCGCGGGCTTTTGAGCACCAACCCCTTTGGTCTCATAAAAAATCCGGCAGTTGTCACTGGTGGTAAAATAGGGCATCGTTGTAATCGTTTACGGTTGTCGGTTCACAGTTCACAGTTTTTTACCGCTTCATACAGATCCTTAGCCTGATAAGAACTTCTCACAAAGGGACCGCTGGCAACTTCTGCAAACCCCATTTCAAGGGCCGTTTTCCCCAAGGCCTCAAATTCTTCGGGGGGGACAAACCGTTTTACAGGCAGATGGGCCTTGGACGGCTGCAGGTACTGGCCAATGGTCAATATCCTGCAGTTGGCCGTCAGCAAATCCTGCATCGTTGTTTGAATTTCATCAACGGTCTCCCCCAGGCCCACCATCAATCCGGATTTGCCTGGAATCGACGGATTGTATGCCGCTGCCCGATCTATCAGCTCAAGGGACCGCCTGTAAATGGCCTGGGGGCGGGCTGTGGGATACAATCGGGGCACCGTTTCAATATTGTGGTTCAGCACATCCGGGCCGGCATCCAGGACCGTATGCAAGGCATCCGCGTCACCTTGAAAATCAGGTATGAGGACCTCTATCAGGGCATGGGGCACCTGCTCGCGAAGGGCTTTGATCACAGCCGCAAAATGCCCGGCACCGCCGTCGGCCAGATCGTCCCGGGTAACCGATGTTATAACCACATACCGCAGCCCCATCTCTTCCACGGCCATGGCCACCCGCAGGGGTTCGTCCGGGTCAAGGGCTTCCATGGGTCCCTGGTCTATATTGCAGAAACGGCAGTTGCGCGTGCAGCGGGCCCCCATGATTAGAAAAGTGGCCGTCTTTTTGGAAAAACACTCCCACAGGTTAGGGCATTTGGCTTCCTGGCAGACGGTGTGAAGATTGCTTTTGCGTAAAAGGGTCCTGATCTTTTCATAGGTCGGGCCCGTGGGCAGATTTCGTTTAAGCCATATGGGTTTCCGCGTGCATGTATGGGTTGTCTGATTCAAAGTGATACCTCGATTTTTATTTTTAACTAACCTGGATAAACCGGTGCTGTTGAAAAGGCTTACGCCGCAAATAACAAATTACAAGCACCGGCTGACAAACAAATCCCAAATAACAATGTCCACCTGATCTTAAAATTGGGTCAAACAAAACCAAAAGCTATTTAATTGCCCCCATTCAGTCTTGAATTGATGTGCATCTCAATTTGTTCAGTTTTGGAATTTGGGACTTTAATCATTGTGATTTATTTGGAATTTGTATTTTGATTATTGTGATTTTTTATTTTCTGACATAAAAAACAAAAATTTCAAAAGTTAGAGACCAATCTCAGTTCTTCAATAGGTGGCGGCCTTATCATGTCGATATTGCAACGGCCTTGCAATGACCATATTATTTTGGATGGTCATGCCCTTTGAAATTTGACGGGCATAACCTTCAGCTGCCGCTTTTTCATTTTCACAGGTCACCGTACCTGCGATGGTCACGGTGTTGTCACTTTCAACCGTGACGACGAGGTGCGACAACCCGGGTTTTTCTTTTTGAATTGTCGCCTTGATCCTGGCCCCCAGTGACAGCCGTTTTAATTTTTTGCTGAATTTTTCCGTAAACGGGTGGTTCTCATCGATAAATTGCGCTCGGGTCATCAGAATATCCACGGCCGACGAAACATCAATTTTTCGGGTATTGATAACAAGATCATAGGCATCGATATCCGATGGCCTCTGCCGGAACAGGTATCGGACAAAACCGTTGCGATCCTGGTCGGATTGATTGACGATCTCTTCGGCAATTTCCCGGCGAGGCTCGTTTTTCTGGACCCGGGTGATCCTCGTCGAAATGGGAGCGACAATTCTGACATTCAGCACTTCCGGATAGCTGCTCAGCAAAAAGTTGCCGCCGCGCCCCCGGATGACAACATTTCCGCGGCTGGCGATATCGTAAATAATAGCGCGCACCAGGTTGTTGTAAATGGACCGATCCCGAAGGAGTTTGTCGAAAAACCCCGGTTTCTTTTCGGCACTGATGACATCCATCTCCCGGGCAAAATCACCGACATAATCCGATACCATGGCATTGATGCCATTTTTTTCGAATAGCCTGTATCCCAATTGCTCGGCTACTTTGTCGGCGATTTCATCCCCCATGCTGCCGACCTGTCTTGAAATGTTAATAATGGCCATTTTGCACCTCCTTTGTCTTAAAACAAGTATACCCCGTTACAGGTGTGGTTTGTTTTTGTGACGAAAGAAAAGTTGTGCCCGGGCTGTCAATCAATATAGCCCGGATGCTGCCAAAAACAGGTTTGGACCCTGTATGCCGCCATCTGAGTTCCAAACAGGCCCGGTCAATTTGTCGACAATGCGGTCATGTTTTAAATTAATTCTTTTTTGTAATGCGGCAAGTCTCTTTTCGATATAATTTTCTGAAGCCACGAGGTTTCGGGCAGGGTAAGAACCGATACATCAAAAACAGTTTCGATATGGCGACGGATCGATTGATATGCCTTTTCCATGGATACACTTTGGCCCAGTTCCTTTTCAATGGACGTCATTCCGATGTCGTTCATTCCGCACGGATTAATCCATGAAAAAGGGTCCATGGCCGGATTGACATTCAGGGCAAACCCGTGAAAGGTGATGCCGTGCCGGATGGATATCCCGATACTGCCCATCTTGTTGTTTCCCACCCAGATGCCTCTGTTTTTTGAATTGCGCCCGGCGTCAACGCCGTAATCCCCGGCAGTGCAAATCATGATATCCTCAAGCCGGCTGACATAGGTGTGAACATCCATCCGGGCATTTTTCAGATTGATGATGGGATAGCCCACCAGCTGCCCGGGGCCATGGTACGTGATATTGCCGCCCCTTTCCACAGAAACGATGGATATACCTGATTTTTTTAAAAATGTTTCGGGAACAATCAAATTTTCACGGCCGCCGCGACGGCCCAGGGTGAACACGGGCGGGTGTTCCAGCAGCAACAGGATGTTTGCATCCGGGATGTTTGCATCCGGGATGTTCGCATCCATCTTTTGATCAATGCGGGCGTCCACAAGCGCCCGCTGTAATTCCAGTGCGGTTTCATACGCTGTAGGCGGTAGCTGGATACAATACCATATGTCTGGCCCCGGACTGCCGGAATCGTTCTTGTCCTGTTTCATGGCGGCTATATTTCAACCCCTTCAAATCGGCCGATAGAATGATATATTATCTGTTCTCCGGGAAAAAAACAGCATCACAGCCTTTTGGCTCGAGTTTGAGGCGCTTCATGGCGATATCCACAACCTGGGCAATGGGATCATACATCTGTGAAACCGCCGGATAATATGACAGCTCCGTGTCCATGAGGTCATACAGGGTCATGTTACCGTGAATCGCCAGTGCAAAAACATTGATCCTGGCACCGGCGCCCTCTTCACCGATGGCCTGGGCCCCTAAAATTTTACCGGTCCCCTCTTCCACGATCACCCGCAGGTTGATTTCCGTAACGCCGGGCATGTAATGGGGCTTATTTTCCCTTTTGGTACCAATGGCCTTGGCCTGATATCCCAGTTCTTTGGCAACTTCAAGGGTATAGCCGGTACCGGATATCTCCAGACTGCCCACCGACGTTAAGAAGGTATTCATGACACCCGGATAGGGCGTGTTCCCTCCGGCGGCATTGATGCCGGCGGATATACCCATTCGAAAAGCCGATGTGGCCAGCTGCATGGTCGCCGGGGTATGGTCAATACGCGAATAGGAACTGACCATGTCGCCGATGGCATACACATCTTTAATGCTTGTTTCCATCCGATTGTTCACCGCCACGGCCCGGTTCACGATCTTGCAGCCCATGGCTTCAGCCAGGTGGATGTTGGCACGCATACCAACGGCCATGACAACGATATCGCAGGGGATCTCCTCACCGGCGATAGTCACCGATTCCACGCAATCTGACCCGTTCACCGAGTCAATGCCCTTGCCGAAGAGAACACGAATGTCCAGTGATTCGAGCTTTTCGACAATCTTGGTGCCCATGGCCGGATCAAGGTTGCGCGGGAAGGGGGGTGGGGTTCTTTTGGTCACCGCTACTTCAAGGCCCAACGCTTTCAACCCCACCGCGACTTCCAGACCAATGGCACCGCCCCCCACCACCACAGCGCTTTTTTTACGCGATGCCCTGGCCGCATCCAGCAGGGCCTTGCTGTTGTCGATGGTCGACACGAAATGGACCCCCTGGCCCATAAATTCTTTAGCACCGGGAATCGGCAGGTTGACCGGTGTGGCACCCGTGGCCAGGATAAGCGTGTCGTAGTTGAAGACCTTTTCTTCTGAACTTTCCAGATCCACGGCCGTCACCGTTTTTTTGACGGTATCTACGGCCGTTACTTCATGTTTGAGTAACTTGGTCAGCTTATTTTTAATCTCAGGCACGTCATGCTTGAGCATCTCAAAATCTTTTACCACCCCTTCAATGACAAAGGGCAGACCGCAGGGGGAAAACTGGTCAAAATCCCTTTTTTCGAGGATAGTGACGTGACAATTGCGATTGTAACCCAAAGCACTCTTAGAGGCATAAAGCCCGCTGGCGCCCAGGCCGATAATAATGATTTCCAGTGGTTTTTTCTCGATCATGGTGGTTTAATTCTCCTGCAAAATATTCAGTTGCGGGACGGCAGCGTCTGTATGGATTACCATGAAGCTTATTACGGGCACATTCTCGCACATGATAATTTTCTACTGAATTTTTTTAAATAATAGTGAAAAGTAAAAAGTTGTGGTATCGCTTCGCTCTTTCTTTTGGTGGGCACAGCCCACCCTACGATGGCAAGCACCGGCACATCGCAGTCACCATGGTAATTCATATAATCGGCAGAGCGAAGCGATACCAAATTCATCATTGTCGCTTACATGCTTTATTTTTTGCACATTAAAAAAGCACAATTCTCAAAATTTAGCGGCTAAACGATTACTACAAATTTAACCGGCCAGACACGGTTTCCGGGCCGCCAGCGTCTCGTCCAGGCGCGCCTTATAAAGGTGCTTGTCGGAGCGTTGTGCAACAGATCCGGATCTGTTGCAGCTTCCCTGGCAATGGCCTTGAAAGCCTCAATGTACTGGTCGATATCCTCTTTGGATTCGGTTTCCGTGGGTTCGATCATGATGGCGCCATGGACCACCAGCGGAAAATAAACCGTGGGCGGATGGAACCCGTAGTCGAGGAGTCGCTTGGCCATATCCAGGGTACTCACATGATACTGCTCCTGATTCTTATCGGAAAAAATACACTCGTGCATACAGGGCCGGTCATAGGCCAGGTGCAGGGTGTCCTTGAGACGTTCCATGATGTAATTGGCATTCAGCACCGCCAACTGGCTGGCCTTTTTCAATCCATCAGGTCCCATCATACGGATGTAACTGTACGCCCTGAGCATGATGCCCACATGACCGCGGAATGACATCATTCTGCCGATGGAATCCGGCATATCTTCCTTGATTCTGTAGATGTCGCCGTCCTTGATCACCCGGGGGACCGGCAGAAAGCGTTCAAGGTTCTTTTTCACACAGATGGGGCCGGACCCCGGACCGCCGCCCCCGTGAGGCGTAGAAAAGGTCTTGTGCAGGTTCAGGTGTATCACGTCCGCACCGATCTTGCCCATCTGGACGATACCCATTACAGCATTCATATTGGCACCATCGGCATAAATCAACCCACCCTTGGCATGGATGATCTCGGCAATTTTCTTGAAATTTTCCTCGAACAGGCCCAGGGTGTTGGGGTTTGTGACCATGATGCCGGCCACTTCTTCATCCATCAGTTCCTCGATGACCTCAACGGCCATAATACCGTTTTCGTCAGCCACCGGCACCGGCACGGGTTTATAACCGCAAAGAGCCGCACTGGCCGGATTGGTGCCGTGGGCCGTGTCCGGCATGAGGATTTTGGAGCGCTGGTGGCCATTGGCCTGGTGATGGGCATGAATGACCAGCATGCCGGCCATTTCACCGTGGGCCCCGGCAGCGGGCTGCAGGGTGCAGGCGTCCATGCCGGTGATTTCCATCAGGTACCGCTCCAGTTCATACATCATCTGGAGAACACCCTGGGAAAGTTCGTCGGGCAGCAGCGGGTGGGCGCCGGCAAAACCGGGCAGGGCCGCCTGCCGTTCGTTTGTTTTGGGATTGTACTTCATGGTGCAGGACCCCAGCGGGTACATGCCGGTGTCCACACCGAAATTCCAGGTGCTCAGACGGGTGTAGTGTCTTACCACATCGACTTCGCTCAAATCCGGAAAATCCGGGCCCTCCCCCACCAGAGCGTCATCCAGAGGGGCGGCGGCCACATCGCTCCTGGGGATCGACATGCCGCAGCGGCCCGGGGCGCCTTTTTCCCAGAGCATTTTTTCATTCAGCACCAGGCCGGTTGTTCCTAATCTTTCAGTCATGACTGCACCTCCTTGACCAGGGTGTCCATATCTTCTTTGGACATGGTCTCCGTAACGCACAACAGATAGTGGTCGGCAAGTTCGGGATAATATTTTGCCAGGGGCACGCCCGCCACTATTTTTTTATCCAGAAGACGTTTGTAGACGGCATCAAAGCCTGCCGGAAATTTCACGACAAATTCATTAAATGTCGCCATGGCAAAGGGAATGTCAAAGCCTGCACTTTTCAACTCTTTTTTAAGGTATTCGGCTTTGTCGTGATTGAGCCGGGACAGCCGGCGCAATCCCGTACCCCCAAGGGACGCCATGTAAATGGCTGCGGTCAGGGCACAAAGACCGTTGTTGGAGCAGATGTTGGAGCTGGCCTTTTCCCGGCGGATATGCTGTTCGCGGGTGGCCAGTGTCAAAACAAACCCATCTTTTCCGTCAACATCCTTGGTCCTTCCAATCAAACGGCCCGGGAGCAACCGGAGATATTTATTCGTGCTGCCCAGCATGCCCAGGGCCGGCCCGCCAAAGGAACGGGCAATACCCAGGCTCTGGCCTTCACCGGCGACAAAATCGGCCCCAAGGCTGCCCGGGCTTTTGAGCAGACCGTAAGCCAGGGCTTCGGTAAACCCGGCCACGAAAATGGCTTTCCGACCGTGGGCCTTATCGACAGCGGTCTTCAAGTCTTCGATGCAGCCGAAAAAATTGGGCGACTGAATGGCCACGGCGCCGTAATCCGCGATGTCGTCCAGCCCGGCCAGATCAGTGGTACCGTCGGCAAGGTAGGGCAACTCCACGATTTCCAATCCGGTGGGTTCAAAATAGGTGGCAATCACCTGGCGATAATGGGGATGAATCGTACTGGATATCACCGCTTTGTTCTTCTTTGACTTGCGCAGGGCAATGAGCAGCGATTCCGCCAGGGCCGTGGCACCGTCGTAGTGGGAGGCCGTTGCGACATCCGTACCCATCAACCGGGAAGCCAGTGTCTGGTATTCGTAGATCGCCTGTAAGGTGCCCTGACTCATTTCAGGCTGATACGGGGTGTAGGCCGTGACAAATTCACTGCGGCTGGCCAGGTATTTGACGGAAGCGGGAATATGGTGGTCATAGCTGCCGGCCCCCATAAACACCTTGTACTTCAGGGGAAATGGCATTTTTAGCGGCGAGCTGGTCCATGCAGGCATCCAGTTCCCATTCGGTTATGGCCTCAGGCAGGTCAAGGGCACCGACACCGACAATCCGCGGGTATGGTCGGGAAGAGATCGTCGATGCTGTTAACCCCCACTACCTGAAGCATCTTGGCAATGTCTTCATCGGTATGTGGCAAATATTGCATAATGGTTTCTCCTTGATTAAGGGTTATGTTTTTTAAGGAAGCCAGGCAGGCCTCGTTGGTCATCAGGGTATCCATTTCGGCAACATCGCCGGGCTTCACTTCCACTATCCAGCCCTTGCCGTAGGGGTCTGTATTGACCAGTTCGGGTTCATCTTCGAGTGCTTCGTTGATGGCACCGATCTCACCGCCGATGGGCATGTAACACTCGGAAACCGCTTTGACCGATTCGACGGTTCCAAAAACGTCGCCTTTTTTAAAGGTATCCCCCACTTCGGGCATTTCGACAAAAACGATGTCGCCAAGCTGGTCCTGGGCATAATCGTCAAGGCCAACCTTGATCATATCACCTTCCAGGCGGGCATATTCATGGTCCTTTGCGTATTTGACATCGGCAGGCAAATTGAGTTCACTGATTTCTTTACTCATGATTTTTTCTCCTTTTGTTTTTTAAGGTTTGCGGCCATGGCAAAAAAACAATTGCCCCGGCCCGGCATCCAGATATTCAAAGCTGCCGGCATAGTGCAGCCGAATCTTGTATTTCACATAAATATTTTCAACGGTTTGCGGGCCGTACGATCCGGCCGGACATCCGCTGCAACACTGACCGTCAACTTGCGTTTTTTGTCCTGCAGTGTAATGGTCTCACCCACACTGAGACGTGTCTTCACTTTCACATATCCGCAGCACAGCCCTTTGGCCTTGAAATTTTCAGGTTTGTCCGGACTGGCGATACTGTATATCTTGCCGCCGACGCGGCCGACGGCAATGTCCGTGGCACAGGTCAGGACCGTTCCGATGTCGTTGCCATCGGCATCCAGTACCCTGGCGTCATGGGCATCAACCTTGCGCAGATCGTTGCCGACAAAGGCGACGGTGTGCTCAGCGGTATCCCTGGCCGCGACAAGGGCTTTGGCCCCGATAAACTCTTTTGCAAAGCCGCTGTCATCCGCATAGGGAAGTGCAAAACACCAGGATGGTTGAGATAGGTCCAGTGACCGATATCCTGATGGGAAAGGGGCAGCAGGGATCCGGTCCGGAGAGAATCTCTGGACGCAAGACCGCAGGGCAGGCAGCCGAATTCCAGACCGGCGGCCATGATGGTTTCCCATGCCTTTACCGTGTCTTCAGGGGCGATAAAAACCTCGAATCCAACCTCTCCGGTGTAACCGGAGCGGGAGAGCAGCAAAGGCGTGCCGTCTTTTAGCTGAACCTGATGGGCAAGCGGAGAAGCGGGGTCAAAATGACCCTTGAATGTAAAATAAACCATTTTATCAAAGACTTTATCAGGATCTTTGAGCACTTTCTGCATGATTTTGACGGACAGGGGCCCCTGAATGTCGAATTTACCCAGCCGATCGGTCAGGTCGGCGATGTCGACCTGGCGGTCACCTTTCACCGTTTCCATGTGTTTGGCAATGGCGCCGCCCATGCCGGCGTTGACCACGATCATGTATTCCGTATCGCTCACCTTACCGATGATGGCGTCGTCAATGGCATACCCCGTTTTCGTCCAGGTAAGCCCCGTAAACGCAACGGCCGACGGCAATGGGCAACTTGTCCTTGCCGATACAGGCATTTAAATCACGGAAACAAAGCTGGATCAAATCAAAGGCATCGGCGCCCTTGGCCATGACCACCGCCATGTGGCTGGTGTCGAACATACTCCCGCATTTGTAAGAACCACCAAATGCTCTTTTTTGACACTCGAATACCAAAGCGGCATTTCGTAATCCCCGAAGCCCACCAGGTTTCCCCCGTTGTCGGCGTGCCATTGGTTCAAAAATGTTTTTTTAATTTCTTCCATGGCCTTTTCCTTTATTCCTTTATTTTGAGAGTTAACGGAATGCAACAACCCCTAAAATATATAAGGACCTTCAGATTGTAACTTTGTAAACCACAAATGTCTCAACAGACTGACCCCCTCTATACGGGATATCTCCTGGGTATAAAATTCGAGCAGGCCAAAGCCTTCCGTGAACAGAACCATCAACACAGGTCATACCTTCCCGTTACGACACTGGCGGAGATGACCCCTTTCAATTCACTCGAATTCTTTTCCTTGGTGACCAGATCCGTTGTTTCCAGTTTGACCCGACCATGATGTTTTTGACGGGCAGTGCTCCGGGGTCCATCAGTCCGGTTATTTCACGAACCCCTTCCTTGATGAGCTTGCTGACCCGGGACCGTATGGTATTTTCGGAAACCGACAGTTCCCGGGCAATTTTCTTGTATGATTTTCTGCCATCCCGGAGGTGTTTGATGATGGCAATATTGATATTGTCTGAGTTTCATTTCGTTACCCCTGGCCTTATCCAACATCCTGCGGTTTTATGAACCAGTGGTTCAATTTTAAACCAAATCCAGATTCTAAATAAAAAAAACAGACAGACAACTTTATCTGCCTACCGGGCACCGCTTGCGCTATCTGTTATGTTTTTTAGTTTTATTGTAGTTTATTGTCAATATTTTTGTTTAAAATTTATCAAACAATCAATATAGAAATAAAATTATGAACATTTCATTAA
>CALNYM010000004.1:0-5000 GCA_942490765.1 uncultured Desulfobacterales bacterium
ACAATGAGGTTGATTAACTTGGAAAAAATCCAAGTCCCCCACTGCCCCGGGACCAGGCCGACGGCCTGGCGGTCCTCCTTCTCAGCGTGGACACTCGTTCGAGCAGTGTCGAGCACACTATAGGGTGCGAGAGAGGGAAAACTCTTTTTCTCATCACGTACGATAGTGATCCTTCCGCAGGTTCACCTACGGAAACCTTGTTACGACTTTTACTTCCTCTAAAGGATTCAGTTTGGAAATCTTTCCGGATAAAGCAAGTGCCGAAGCGCCTGCAATATCCAGTCCGAATGCCTCACTAAATCATTCAATCGGTAGTAGCGACGGGCGGTGTGTACAAAGAGCAGGGACGTAATCAGCGCGAGCTGATGACTCACGCTTACTGGGAATTCCTCGTTCATGAGAAACAATTGCAAGCCTCAATCCCTAGCACGAAGAGAATTCAGCGGGTTTCCCGGACTTTTCAGCCTAGGATAAACACGATGATCCCTTCAGTGTAGCGCGTGTGCGGCCCAGAACATCTAAGGGCATCACAGACCTGTTATTGCCCCATTTCATGTAGCTATTTCGTATAGCCAGTTGTCCCTCTAAGAAGACAGCACGGACGAAAGGATCCGAGGTCTAGTAAGCAGGCCGGGGTCTCGTTCGTTATCGGAATTAACCAGACAAATCACTCCACCAACTAAGAACGGCCATGCACCACCACCCACCAAATCAAGAAAGAGCTATCAATCTGTCAATCCTTCTGGTGTCCGGGCCTGGTGAGGTTTCCCGTGTTGAGTCAAATTAAGCCACAGGCTCCACTCCTGGTGGTGCTCTTCCGTCAATTCCTTTAAGTTCCAGCTTTGCAACCATACTTCCCCCGGAACTCAAAAACTTTGGTTTCCCGGAAGCTGCCCGCCGAGTCATTGGAATTAACAACGGCGGATCGCCAGTCGGCATCGTTTATGGTCAGAACTAGGGCGGTATCTGATCGCCTTCGAACCTCTGACTTTCGTTCTTGATTAATGAAAACATTCTTGGCAAATGCTTTCGCAGTAGTCTGTCTTGCGACGATCTAAGAATTTCACCTCTAACGTCGCAATACAAATGCCCCCGTCCGTCCCTATTAATCATTACCTCGAGTTCCGGAAACCAACAAAATAGAACCGAGGCCCTATTCCATCATTCCATGCACGACTATTCAGGCGGCGGCCTGCTTTGAGCACTCTAATTTTTTCAAAGTAAACGTACCACTCTCCCACCACACTCAGTGAAGAGCATGATGAGAAATGCGGCGGAATGTCCGATTCAAACAGTATCGTCAGACGACGAACCGCTCGATCGAGACTGAGATCCAACTACGAGCTTTTTAAACGCAGCAACTTTAATATACGCTATTGGAGCTGGAATTACCGCGGCTGCTGGCACCAGACTTGCCCTCCAATAGATCCTCGTTAAAGGATTTGAAGTGTACTCATTCCAATTACGAAGCCTCGGATGAGTCTCGTATTGTTATTTATTATTCACTACCTCTGTCATCGACAATTGGGTAATTTGCGTGCCTGCTGCCTTCCTTAGATGTGGTAGCCGTTTCTCGTGCTCCCTCTCCGGTATCGAACCCTGATTCTCCGTCACCCGTTAACACCTTGGTTGTCATTTAAACAACCAACAAGTTGATAAGGCAGACATTTGAAAGATACGTCGTCGGCACAAAGACCGTACGATCCGCACAAAGTTATTCAGAATCACCAGTTTTTCGTCGACAGAAGCCAACGATTGGTTTTGGTCTAATAAAAACACACCTTCCCGAAGGTCGGCGTTGCAATGCATGTATTAGCTCTAGAATTACCAGGGTTATCCAAGTGTAACCGAAGATCCAAGGAACCATAGCTGATATAATGAGCCATTCGCGGTCTCACCTTATTCCGGCATGGACTTAGACCTGCATGGCTTAATCTTTGAGACAAGCATATGACTACTGGCAGGATCAACCAGATAGCATTCGCATTTTCCACTCGGGGAACACACACTCGCGCTAAAATTACCTTTCAGCCAACGAGTAGCGGACCCACAGAATCGGCTGGCAGAGCGACCTCACTCGTCCTCCTGCCCAGCTCAATCACACACTCATATGCCAAACGATTCCACTTCGAACTCGATAGACTACGCGTCTCGGTTGCGTCAAGTCTCACTTTACACTTCACGTTCTCAGAGCCCTCCACTGTATACGAAATTTCGAGGCACACATTCACACTGTACAGGCCATTCTGCGAGCAGAGCGCAGGGTAGGCTCATTGTACGGGACCTCGTAAGCCAAGACAACACACAAACACCATTTTTTCCACCCCAGCCCGGGGCCCCGGCCCGAGGAGTCTCTCGAAAGGGCCGTTTATACGGGACGACGCACGTCTCACATGCACTGCCCACCATAGGAGGCGGCTCCCCTCGGTCGACTGAGTCTTCGTTTTGAGCGCTTTCAACAGAGGAGAGGGGAACTCCCTCCCCTCCGGCCAGCCGCGTCGTCTTTCCAAAACGCCGGGCGCAGGACTGTCTCTCCACTCTCATTTTTCCCAGTCCGCTCGTTTCGAATTTTTTTTTCTCGCTCTCTCCCATATAGTAGTCAAAGGTAAGTTATTCTGTATGGGTTGTTGGGGCTGTGATGGGGTGTGTGTATGTAGGAGAGTGCGTGTGGGTGCATGTAATAGAGGGTAGAGGGGTTAGTGAGCGTGTGAGGTGATTAGTTGGTGATGACGGACGGGTTGAGGAAGTGATTTTTTCCTCGACTCTCCCTCCTCTGTCACACACACTACTCTCTTTCTGATCTGAATAACTGTGTCCCTCCTCTCTCACACACACTCTCTTTCTGATCTGAATAAATATTTTCGGCAGGAGAGAGAGAGAGAGCGAGAGAGAAATCTGTTTTCTTTTCTCTTGTAATGTTGGAACTCATTTTTTCTCTATGCCTCTCTCTTTATATAGAGTGAAAAACCGTGGGTAGGGTACCAAAAAATTGCGCTAGTAACAGTTTCCTCTCATTAGTAGCAATTTTCGGCAAAGAGAGAGAGAGAGAGAGAGAGAGAGAGGCCGTGATTCTGCCCAATATCTGGATGAATATTCCGAAAAACTGTTTTCTGTAATTTTTTCTTTTCTCTTGTAGTGTCGGAACTCATTATTTCTCGATGACTCTCCCTTTCTCTCTCTAGAGAGAGATATTGCAGTATTCCCAAGTCAGCACACAGGATAATAATTATGGGAATGTCAACGTTATAGCCGCGAGAGAGTGAAAAAACCCCACCCGCTCATTAGCACTGGTAAAAAAATGCGCTAGTAAGAGCGTTTTGACGTGCCAGTTTCCTCTCTCGTCTAAAACAAGCCTGTTTCAAGCGGCAGAAGAATAATCAAATTCCTTTAAAACCCAGAATTATTGAATTCGCTCGGGATCGCTTGAATCCGTCAAATTCGGTGGGAATCGCTAAAAAAAGCCGTAATAAAGAGTTGTGCAGTCTTCCAAGGATTCCCCGCAGTCACACCTGATTCATAGAACTAGACTTTTTTCAATATTATCATAATCCGAGTAAGCAAAATGGACAGTTAAATAGGGATACTTGGTTTTGTAATGTTTCCCCTCCCATTCTCAAACACACAGCTCTCCATTCGAAGTTCGAGCAGCGCTCAGCATAGAAACGGCCTCTTTTCGGACCTGCCTGCTTATTATAATATAGTATCACAAAAAAGGGAATTATTCGCTTCTCTCGCCCTCCAGAGGCCCACGCGTCGGAGCAGTATAGTTCGGTCCGGCTCTCATTATTATAATTTTTAGTCATTTCCTAACAGTAGTATAGTTTTTTTTTTCAAATAGTGAAGGAATTGAATGGCTCTGAAAAGAGCCGTTTTTGCTACTTGACGACGGAGGTGCCGAATTAAGCTCGCTCGCCACGGATGCGACGGGCAAGTTGGATGTCCTTGGGCATGATAGTGACGCGCTTGGCGTGAATAGCGCACAGGTTGGTGTCTTCGAAGAGGCCGACGAGGTAAGCCTCAGATGCCTCCTGCAGTGCCATGATAGCAGAGCCCTGGAAGCGCAGGTCCGTCTTGAAGTCCTGGGCGATCTCGCGGACGAGGCGCTGGAAGGGAAGCTTGCGGATGAGGAGTTCCGTGCTCTTTTGGTAGCGACGGATCTCACGAAGCGCCACAGTTCCCGGGCGGTAACGATGGGGCTTCTTGACACCACCGGTCGCAGGGGCGGATTTGCGAGCGGCTTTCGTAGCCAGCTGCTTACGGGGGGCCTTCCCACCGGTAGACTTGCGAGCGGTTTGCTTCGTGCGTGCCATGACGACTGACTACGTCCGTTCCTTTCAAGGGAGAGAGAGAGACTGAGCCAAACGGTCGTTTCCCGGGGCGCAGGAGGGGAAGCCGCCGCGGGTCGGCCATCTTCCTTTTTGGCTCCTAAATCAGTTGACCCAATTCTTTTTGACTAAGGACTCACTTCTCAGGATTTTGAATACGATAGCCGTGTTCCTCGCCAAAAGGCGCATCTGACCTAACTAATCACGACATTCAACTCGTTCTACTTTTCTCGCAAATCCATTAAAAACAGCAATTGAGGCCCAAAAACACGCCTCAAATCAACTTCAACTGAATTATGCGTCTACATTTCTAGTTATTTTGGGTTCTAAATCATATGGCCGGATAGCCCAAGAATCCGTGCATAGCGCCTAATTCTTACTTTTTCGATTTAACGTACCGTCTTCAAGCCCTTGATATTTTAAAACAAGTCAATCCATTTTTTCCCGAGGAACGGCCCGGGCGCCCGTTGGGAAGCTCAGTCTCTCGCGAACTCTTCAGGCAATCGGTTGTTGGTTGCTCTCTCTCGTGCGCTCCTAGTGAATCATGTCTGGCCGAGGCAAGGGCGGTAAAGGATTGGGGAAGGGAGGCGCCAAGCGGCACCGCAAAGTGCTTCGTGACAACATCCAGGGTATCACGAAGCCGGCTATCCGTCGTTTGGCCCGACGAGGAGGTGT
>CALNYM010000004.1:10000-101001 GCA_942490765.1 uncultured Desulfobacterales bacterium
TACTTCTCCGATCCAAATAATGTCTGGGCTTCATTCGAGCAAGCCAGACTTCTCACCCAATTTAAAGTTTGAGAATAGGTTGAGGTCATTTCGGCCCCAAGGCCTCTAATCATTCGCTTTACCGGATGAGACTCGTCATCTGTAACACCGAGCACCAGCTATCCTAAGGGAAACTTCGGGGGGAACCAGCTACTAGATGGTTCGATTAGTCTTTCGCCCCTATACCCAGGTTCGACGATCGATTTGCACGTCAGAATCGAAACGGACTTCCACCAGAGTTTCCTCTGGCTTCATCCTCTCCAGGCATAGTTCACCATCTTTCGGGTCCCAACGTATGCGCTCACGGTGCGCCTCTCCAGCATAAGTGGATGAGACGCCCCCGGAGTGCGGCTCGGTCATCTCTTTCGGAGCAGGAACCGAGCATCCTCCGTCAGCTCCCATGCGGAAGCCTTCACCTTCATTTCGCCTATAGGTCTCTCAACACCCAATGACTCGCGCACATGTTAAACTCCTTGGTCCGTGTTTCAAGACGGGTCAAATAGAACAAGGCACAATCGCCACACCGGTAGAGAAAGTGAGAGATTTCCACCCAACAAAGGGAGGTCCCACGCCCAAAGGCTCATTCCGGCTCACAGAATATCAACTGCAGTCGACAGCCGCGTCGAGCACCAACGCGTTGGCCGCTATGTAACGCAAGCGAGACATAAGACAACCAGCTCCGCATCGGGCCCTGGACTGGCCATCAACTTGCTGTGGCGGCGAGAGGGAAGAGTCACGGCACGACACACGACATTCGCCCGAATCGGATGCGACTCCCCCGAGAGGGAAACGTCAGTCCGCCCGAGTAAGCCGCGCCTCGTACTTCGAGTGCCCCAAAACCCACGGCCTGTTCTATTTGTTTACCTCCGAACAATTTCACGCACTATTGAACTCTCTCTTCAAAGTTCTTTTCAACTTTCCCTCACGGTACTTGTTCGCTATCGGTCTCGCACGCATATTTAGCCTTGGATGGGGTTTACCACCCATTTAGAGTTGCACTCACAAGCAACTCGACTCCAGGGAGACGTCAACTCGCCGGACCGTACACCACACGGGCCTATCACCCTCTACGGGAAGGGGCCGCGTTCCAACGGACTTGGGTATACCGGAACTAGCGAGAAAATAACGCTCCCAAACACCACATTCCGAAGCGCTGTGGAGCGCACGGTTCGGTGCTGGGCTGGTCCCCGTTCGCTCGCCGTTACTAGGGGAATCCTCTTTAGTTTCTTTTCCTCCGCTAAATGATATGCTTAAATTTGGCGGGTAGCCTCGCCTGATCTGAGGTCCAGAGAAATGGTCAACGAGGAGCGAAAAAATAGATAAACCTTCCCGCTCGAGCCTCTGACATGTGAGCTTTAGAGCGGGGACTCGGATTCGGACCTCGACGCTCGGCAGCTTACGTGCCAGCCAGAGGGGGAGAAAAGAATATCTTTAAGATAAGTCGGCAAAAAAGGCGGAGGTGTAAGCTCTCGTGGATAGGCGTTTTCGAGCCGGGGCCGTTTTGTCTCAATCTGCTTTACCAGGGAAAGGATCGCCTGGAGCAGATCAATGGGTTCAAACCCTGCAGCGGCACACGGGATACGATATGTTTTAAAAAAAGGCTCAAAGGCATCCATTCCGATAATCACGGCCACATGCCCCGGAAGGATAAATCCGTCAATTTTTGGTGTCCTGTCCGCCATCAGTGCCATCAATGCCGGGGGAACGATTTTATTGGCCGGCATCACCGAAAAATTTTTCACTTTCATCTGCCGGGCCGAGGCAATGGTCGCAGCAATGGTCGGTGCCGTGGTTTCAAACCCCACCCCTAAAAACACCACTTTTTTTTGGGGATTTTCCCGGGCCAGCTTCAGGGCGTCAACGGCGGAATACACAATCCGGACATCGGCCCCTGCAGCTCTTTCCCGTTGCAGGGAAGATCCGCTTCCCGGTACGCGGATAAGATCTCCGAATGTCGCAACAATAACATCTTTTTCCCGGGCCAGGGCAATAAATGCATCAATTTCCCCCTGGGCCGTGACGCAAACGGGGCACCCGGGGCCGGAAAGCAGGGATATGGTTTCCGGTAAAAGCGATCGGATGCCGCTTCTGAAAATTGAAACCGTATGGGTGCCGCACACCTCCATGAGACGAATTTTTTTCCGGCTGGTCCCACAGATCCGTTCGGCAAGTCTGCGGGCGATGTCGGCATCCCGGTATCCTTCAACATATTCAAGGGTCATAATTGTTTATCCGTTTGCAACAGCATCTGCAACAATGGCCTGTCCCAGGGAAATACCCCCGTCGTTAGCCGGTACCTGTTCATGGGTCAGCACCTGAAAGTTCTTTTTTCCAAGTGCCTGGATAAGGCCGGTTAAAAGAATCGAATTTTGAAACACACCACCGCTCAGGGCGACCTTGTTCAGCCCGCATTCTTTTCTTAAAATCAAGCAAAGATCGGTAAACAGACAAATCAGGGTTTGGTGAAATTTTGCACTGATCACAGGAGTCGGCACCTTTTTTACCACATCCATGGCCACGCCCCTTATGATGGGCCCGGGCATGATCCGGTAAAGACCATTGGCCTGCCATTCATACTCGTAATGCCCATGGCCCATCTCCCCGGCCAGCATCTCCAGTTCCATGGCCGCCTGTCCCTCGAAAAAAACCCTGTTTCTCACCCCCGTTATGGCCGCAACCGCGTCAAAAAGGCGCCCCATACTCGATGTTGAAGGCGCGTTTATGCCACCGGCCATCATCTGGCGCATGATCTGTACCTTCATTCCCAGCAGGTCTTTCAAAAACGGCAGATCCATATTTTCAAAATCAGATCCAAAGGCATCCTGCAGGTAACTGACCCCCATTCGCCAGGGTTCTTTGACGGCGGCATCCCCACCGGGCATGGGCACACAACCCAGATGGGCGACCCGGTCGAATCTGCCGGGCCGGGCAATCAGGATTTCACCGCCCCAGATAGTGCCGTCCGGACCGTAACCGGTGCCGTCAAAGGCCAGACCGATCACCGGATCAAGGATATGGTTTTCGGCCATGCAACTGACGATGTGGGCATGGTGATGCTGGACCCGGACAAGCTGCATTCCGGTCCGGTCTTCCGCATATCGGGTGCTGGCATAATCCGGATGAAGATCACAGGCCGCAATCTCAGGGTGCACATCCAGTATGCGCTGCATATGCCGGGCTGTCAACGCGAGAAAATCCAGGGCTGCCGGGTTTTCAAGATCGCCGATATGCTGACTCAAAAAAGCGGTATCGTCCCGGGTCAGGCAAATGGTATTTTTCAGGTCCGCACCACAGGCCAGAATCGATCGGACCGTGGACTTGAGAAACACCGGAACGGGCACATACCCCCTGGATCGCCGGATAAACCGACCGGCGCCGGCTGTATGCCGGACAATGGAATCATCGCTGCGTAGAACAATGTCGCGATTGTGAATCAGAAAATAATCGGCAATATGCCCCAATTTTTCAAACGCATCGTCATTGTCGATGGCAATGGGTTCTGCGCTGACGTTGCCGCTGGTCATCACCAGGGCGGCAAAGTCATGATTGGCCAGCAGGTAATGCAGGGGCGTGTAGGGCAGCATAACGCCGAAACAGCCATTGCGCGGGGCCACGAGCGCTGACAAATCGTTGGGCGTCTTTTTTTTCAGCAGTACCACGGGCCGCCGGATACCGGTCAAAAGTTTTTTTTCCGTCGAATCGATATGGGCATAGGCCTGGATGCGATTCAGATCAAGGGACATCACTGCAAACGGTTTTTCCTCACGCTGCTTTTTTTGCCGGAGTCTGGCAACCGCCTTGTCATTGGTTGCATCTGCAGCCAGGTGAAATCCGCCCAGTCCTTTGACCGCGACAATATAGCCCTGTTTCAGCAGGTCTGCGGTTTCATCAATGGCATCCCGGGCGCCTATTTTCCGGCGGTGACGGTCATACAGGGCCACATGGGGGCCACATGTCGCACAGGCATTGGGCTGGGCATGAAACCGGCGGTTTTTCGGGTCTTCATACTCGGCCCGGCATTTTTCACACATCTTAAAATGCTTCATGGCGGTGCTGGGTCGGTCATAGGGGATATCGTCGATGATGGTGTAGCGCGGTCCGCAGTTGGTGCAGTTGATAAAAGGGTAGCGATAGCGGCGGTTGTCCGGGTCAAACAGTTCGGCAAGACAGTCGTCGCAGATGGAGACATCCGGGGAAATCAGGGTATTGCGCAGCGTCGCGCTGTTGCTCTTAGTGATGGTAAAATCTGGAAAACCGGCGGGACAGACAGATTCGGCCGTAACATGGACAATATGGGCAAGGGGCGGTTTTTGTTGAATCAGATCACGGGCAAACAGGTCAAGGGCAAGTTCTGTCCCCTCTATGTGAATGGATACGCCCGAAGCGGTATTGGCAACCGTGCCCTTGATGCCGCAGCGCGTGGCCAGTTGAAAAACAAAGGGCCGGAAACCAACCCCCTGGACAATCCCTTTGACAGATAGTTTTCGGGCTGATATTTTTTCTGTTGCCGCCGCTGTAAAGGACAGCGCCTGTACTGGCTCCCCCAAAACGGTTATGCCCCTTTATCTGCAATTCTGGCCGCTTCCCGCAAAAGATCGATGGATTCTTTTGCGATGGTTGCATCTATTTTTTTGATGGCAAAACCGGCATGAACGATCACATAATCTCCGATGACAGCATCTTCAAGCAGCAGCAGGCTGACCTCCCGCCGGATACCCTCGACATCGATAACGCCCATTTCATTTTCTATTTTTACGATTCGTGAAGGAATGGCAAGGCACATTATCGATAACCCCTTTTATGCACTTTTTTTGTATAAACAATGTTCAGCCGGCCCAGTTCCGCCAGTACCCTTTCGATCATCGGATCAACCTGTTCTGCAAGCACGGGCGTCAATTCAATGCCAAGGGTCTCAATGTCTGCAGGTTCCGCGCCGAGAATAACCGTATGTGGTACCTTATCCAATACCTGGCATAAGGTCAAGGCTTCAAGCAGATCCACCTGGTGCAGCGAATTTTTGGCCAGGATGCGCCGGGGAATGTCATCGCCGGCCAGCCGATAGAGAGTTCCGGGGGTTCTCTTGTTTTTCACGGCATCCACAACAATGAGATGATCGGCGGAAGAGATAATCCCTAAAAGATTCAGCCCCATGACATTGCCGTCCACCAGGGCCAGATTCTGAGGAAACGTATAGCGCTCATAAAGCGCTTCAATCACCCTGACACCAAACCCCTCGTCGGTCAGTAGAATATTGCCGACACCCAGTACCGTAACTTGAGGTAATTCCATATTATTCCCACCCAAAAAAACACCCCCGCCCGGCGTTTGATACCGGATCGGGGGCGATGGTATGTTCCGGGGTTTTTTTGCTATACAACCCTGACTTTATAAACCGCATTGGAATCGGGATCCATGACATGAACCGCACAGGCAATACACGGATCAAAAGAATGCACCGTCCGCAGAATTTCAAGGGGCTGCTTGGGATCGGCGACAGGGGTTCCGATAAGGGCCTCTTCAACGGGACTGCGTTTGCCTTTATCGCATCGCGGGCCCAGGTTCCAGGTGGAAGGAACGATATACTGGTAGTTCTTGATCTTCTTGTCTTCAATCTCAATCCAGTGGCCCAGAGCGCCCCGGGCCACATCATTCAGCCCGAATCCCATACCCTTGTCCGGCATTTCCCAGTGCTGGTAGGTTTTGGTATCCCCGTTCTTGACGTTTTTCACCAGTTCCATGATCCAGCCTTCCATGGCATCACCGATCACCACGGTCTCGAGGGCCCTGGCCGCTGTTCTGCCAAGGGTCGAGAAAAGGGCGCCCACCGGAATGTTCAGTTTGGCCAGGGTATCGTCCACCAGGGCCTTTACATCACTTTTTCCGCTGGCATAAGCCACCAGGACCCTGGCCAGGGGACCGACTTCACAGGGCTCGCCATTATAGCGCGGCGCCTTGATCCAGGAATATTTCCCATCCCCGGGCCGGTAGGCCGGATTTTCCTTCAATGGTCGGGTTTCGCCTTTAAACGGATGCTTGGGGTCGCCATCTTCATACCATGAACGCTTGACATGTTCGGTGATCTGTTTCTGATCGGTCATTTGCAGGCCGGCCAGGTCGCGGTTTAAAATCACCCCCCGGGGCATGAGAAAACTGTCCGGTTCCTGGTCGGTTTCCGGCAGGTCTCCGTAACACAGAAAATTGGTACATCCGCCAATCCCCCCCCACTCCTTGTAAAAGCCGGCTATGGCCAGAAGATCCGGAATATAAACGTTTTTGATAAAGCCCTGGGTCTCTTTCCACAGATACAAAAACTGGGCGATCCGATCCGGATTCAAATCCCTGACCGATGTGATGCCACCCACCACCAGAGACTGCAGGTGGGGATTTTTGCCGCCGAAGATGGCATGCATCTTGACCGCTTTGGCCTGCAGGCGCAGGGCCTCGATGTAATGGGAAGCCGCCATCAAATTGGCTTCAGGGGGCAGTTTGTAGGCTTCGTGTCCCCAGTACGCATTGGCAAAAGGCCCGAGCTGCCCACTGTCCACAAACGTTTTCAACCGTTGCTGAACATTGCGGAAATAGGTTTTTCCACCCCAGGGGGCACCGCTCACATTTTCCGAAAGGGTTGATGTCTTGGCCGGATCCGCCTTGAGGGCGCTGACAATATCCACCCAGTCCAACGCATGGAGATGATAAAAATGAACCATATGATCATGCTGGAACTGGGTTCCGTGCAGCAGGTTTCTGATGATACGGGCATTTTCAGGAATTTTGACCCCCACGGCATCTTCAACGGCACGTACCGATGCCAGGGCATGGGTGTAGGTACACACCCCGCATGACCGTTGCACAAAATGGGGGGCATCCCGTGGGTCCCGCCCGATTAAAATCATCTCGATGCCCCGGAACATCTGACCCGAACTCCAGGCATTGACAACCTTGCCCCCTTCAACTTCAACCTCTATTCTCAAATGACCTTCTATTCTGGTAATTGGATCAACTATAATTCTCTGCCCCATATTCAATCCTCCCTTTTTTTTCAAAAGGCTTATGTGTTGGTTACGACGTGCTATATTTCCTGGTAAAACGGCGTCATGGTATCCCAGAAATCCGGCTCGCTGCAACCCAGGCAGGGATGACCGGCCTGAATCGGCCAGCTTGTACCACCATGAAATTTAGCCGTGGGACAATTGTTGTAGGTCTCGGGTCCCCGGCACCCCATCTTATAAAGACAATAACCCATTTTGGCTTCTTCGGAGCCGAACTCTTCCACGAATTCATCATTTTCAAAATGGGATCGTCGCGGGCACTGGTCATGAATTGTCTTGCCATAGGCAAACAAAGGGCGCCCCTTGTCGTCAACTTCAGGCAGTTTGCCCAGCAGCAGGTAATTGACAATGGTTCCCACCAGGTTGACCGGGTTGGGGGGGCACCCGGGAATATTAACGGTCTTGATGCCCAGAGCATCCCCGACGCCTTTGTATCCACCGGGATTGGGTTTGGCCGCCTGAACGCCACCGTATGAAGAACAGGTGCCCAGGCAGATTACCGCCTTGGCCCGGGGGCAGACTTCTTCGGCGATCTCCAGAAATGTGCGGCCGCCGACCTTGCCGTATCCACCATCATAGGCGGTGGCAATGGCGCCTTCGATCACGCAGATAAATTCACCGTTGTATTTTTTGATGGCCGTCTGAAGGTTTTCCTCGGCCTGATGCCCTGCCGCCGCCATGATGGTCTCATGGTATTCTACGGAAAGAATATCCAGAACAAGTTCGTCAATCCAGGGATACATGGATCTTAAAAAGCCCTCGGTGCACCCTGTGCATTCGGCGAAATGCAGCCAGACCACCGGCGGGCGCTGGATCGGGGCCGCGAAAACAGTGGCGACCTTTGGCACAAACGACGCTGAAAGTCCCATGGTGGCGGTAAGAAATGTACAGTACTTCATGAAGTCCCTTCTGGAAACTCCTTTTGCTTCCATTTTTTCATAAAATTCCTGCTCTCTTTTTTCCATCGACTCCTCCCCGTTGCGGTTTAAGCATAAATCAGATAAGACTTAGGCAATAAGGCTTTAAAATCGCTGATTTTATTAGTATTTGAAACATAACCGAGACACCTTTGAATATGCAAAAAATAGACGTGTAACTTTTAATATTGTGACAAGTTATTCAGCGCATTCTCTCAGTATTCAAAAATTAAAATATTAGAAGTATATTTAAAAATTAGCATTATATAATTATCAGATAATTCAGGGAATTAAAGAAACGTCATTTCTTTATACCATATCCTCAAACAAGTCAAGGTAAACCCCGGTTCAAGGCCAGGCCAAGTGAAAAAAAACCCGTTGATCCTTCCGTGTTTACAATCTGTAAAAAAAACAGACGATATCAAAGGCTTGCGTCCATCCGGAAGATAGTCTACATATAATATTTTTAATAATTATATCAATATATTAATATATAAATACCTGCCATACACCCTCCTGGCATACGTTTTGCTGTTACAAAAAATACCGTTGTTATGAACAAAAGCGGGCGTTAATTATTTAATGATTTCGTCCCAAGAATGTTAAAAATACAAAACCATCCCGCAAACTGTCGGGCCTTAACACCAAAGGAAAGGAGAACTTTTTATGTTGAAATTTATCAAAAAACTATTTTTTTCGAAGCAAGACCGACATGTTTTTAATTATAAAGTCATGACCACCCTGATAATTCTCAGTGTGGCTGGTATAGCATGGTCAATGGTGCCGGCCAAAACCGCAACCGCCGGAGAAAAATTGCGGTACAGTTGTTCTGCACAGGTTTTTGAGGCCTTTGAGACAAATCGACTGACGGCCTTTACCAGCGCCACCGGCATTGATATCGATCTTCATGTGGGCGCATCCTACTCCTCCATATTGCGTTTGATGAACGACCTGAGCGATGTTGCCAGTTCCTCCGAGCGGCTTTATCTCCGCCACAAGGAAAAAGGCTATATGGAAACCCTCTTCTGCAGAGACCCATTGG
The DNA here is from genome assembly GCA_942490765.1 of uncultured Desulfobacterales bacterium. Classification (GTDB taxonomy): domain Bacteria; phylum Desulfobacterota; class Desulfobacteria; order Desulfobacterales; family 4572-123; genus 4572-123. Next base: position 19,048 of record CALNYM010000004.1, read on the forward strand.
CGGTTATCACCAATGCGGGATGCAGCGTTGACGACATTTCAACAAACCGGTTGCAGGATATCTTCAGTGGGCGGATCAAAAACTGGAAAGAACTGGGAGGCCCGGACCAGGCGATCCTCGTCGTTGTGCCGGGTAAAGAAACGGCCGCCTATCGAAATTTTGACCGGCTGGTAATGAAACACGATGAACTCACCTATGACTGTCTGACGTACCAATCAACCACCGTGCTGGATATCGTGAGTCACCATCCCTGGGCCATTGCCTTTATTTCAAACGGCGCGGCCATGAATCACCCGTCCCTGAAACGACTCCGCATTGACGGCTTCTCCCCCGAGGACAAAGCGTACCCCTATTCACAGGTATTTTCCTTTGTGACCAAAGGAAACCCTTCCGGTGCGGTGAAGCAATTCACCGACTTTGCACTGTCTCCAAAAGGGTGTAAAATGATACGGGACAGGGGAATGATCCCCATCGGGGAATAATGGACGTATCCCATTCGGCGCTAAATTATCTTAGTGCCGAATGGAACCTCGAAGGCTACTGTAAAAAGGGGACGCCATTGACGGCGTCCCCGGCATTCCTAAATTTCTTCATCAAGGTCTGCATCGTCGTCCAATATATCGTCGTCGACGATTTTAATGGAAGTGTTTTTGGTGCCGATACTTTTTGAATCAACAAGATCGTCGTCCAGCTTGTCCTCAAGCAAGTCATCAACATCATCCGCCACGATATCGTCAGCTTCTTCGATTTCGGGAATAATCACTTGTTCTTTCGGCTCAACCTTTGCCAGGGAATCGACATCATTGAGCAAAAGATCAACGGCGTCATCAATGCCCGCATCATAAATTTCCATAATTTTTTCAGATAATTTATCGGCAATACCCTGCGGAGGATAAAACTCATGACACCGTAACGCCCTGATCAGTTCATCGTTGCCGCCGGCAATGGCCAGGGTGATATCTTCCCTTTTATACTCATGTTCTCCCATAAACGACATGATTTCCTTGTCCAGTTCAGCATACTCTTTAATGGCCAAAGTACCTTTGGCATCATCTTTTTTAATGATATATTTCTGCTTCATCCCATATCCCCTTTTTATCAGATCGTTATTTTCATCCGGCTTTGCAAAGGATGAAAGATTTTAAGTAAAATTAAATTTGAAGATCACAAAATGGACAGTCTGTCAACCCACAATAATGTTCCAACAGCAATTCTCGCTGATCGTCAAAATCTATCGAAACGAGGCTGAAACGGAAAAAATTGACAGCATCAATCAATTCTGGCCGGAGAATCTACCCATAAATAAACAGCCCAAAAAGTAATTTAATGGTGCCGTTGGTGTCCTGATCCGAAAAATTGCTGTTGGAACAGCGGGAAACCAGTTGAAATAAAACAAGATTAGTTGACTTTTTTATCGTGTCCGTGCCACTCTTTGTCTCTCAGTTTGAATTTTTGTATTTTACCGGTGGCCGTCTTGGGCAACGGACCGAACTTGACGGTTTTGGGTGCTTTAAAACGGGCAATATTTTCTTTGCAGAAATTGATGATATCTTTCTCTGTGGGATTGCAGCCCTCTTTGGGAACAACGAAGGCTTTGGGCACTTCCCCCCATTTGGGGTCAGGAACCGCCACCACGGCAACCTCAAGAACATCCGGGTGCCGGTAGATGGCTGTTTCGACCTCAATGGTGGAGATATTTTCGCCACCGCTGATGATGATGTCCTTTTTGCGATCCATAATCTGGGCATAATTGTCCGGGTGCATCACAGCCAGGTCTCCGCTATGGAACCAGCCGCCTTCAAAGGCCGTTGCAGTGGCCGCTTCGTCTTTATAGTAACCCAGCATGACATTGTTGCCCCGCATGACGATTTCACCGATGGTTTTGCCGTCCCGGGGCACCGGACGCATGGTGCCCGGGTCCACAACATCCATATAATGCGTCAATATAAAAGCCACGCCCTGGCGGGCCTTGATTCTGGCCTTTTCGTCGAGGGGCAGGTCGTTCCATTGAGACTGCCAGGCACAGACACTGTGGGGGCCAAAAACTTCCGTCAGCCCGTAGGTATGGGTGATGTTTGCACCAATTTGCTCCATGGCCTGAATAATGGTGGGGGGTGGTGGTGCGCCGGCCGTCATGATTTGAAGCGGTGGTTCTATCTTGAGATCGCGTGCACCCGGAAATGTGGACATCATGATCAGGACCGTGGGGGCGGCACATAAATGCGACACCTGTTCAGTTTCAATGGCGTTGTAGATATCTTCGGCGACAACCTGGCGCAAACAGACATGGGTTCCGCCCATTGCGGTGACCCCCCATGTGAAGCACCAGCCGTTGCAGTGAAACATGGGCAGGGTCCAGAGATATACTGAAGAATAGGTGAAACCGCATTCAAGTACCTCGCCGATGGCATTGAGATAGGCCCCGCGATGGTGGTACATGACACCCTTGGGAAACCCTGTTGTACCACTGGTATAATTGATTGTCGCCACCTGGTATTCATCATCGATATCAAGGGGCACCGCCGCTTGGGAGCCGGTGGTTAAGAACGTCTCATAATCCGGCCCATCCAGCGGTTTTTCGTCACTGATATCGCAGATGTTGATGAAGTGCCGGACATTGGCAAGGTCGGGCAGGCTGGATTGAACCAGGTGGGCGAATTCAGTGTCGGCAAAAACGATTTTTGCATCCGAATGGTTGATGATGTAGGCGACCTCCCGGGCTGCCAGGCGGATATTGATACTCACCAGGGCCGCACCGATCATGGGTACCGCATAATGGGCTTCGAGCATGGGGGGCGTGTTGGGGCATAAGAATGCCACCTTGTCCCCTTTTTTGATTCCGATTTTCAGCAAGGCGCTGGCAAGCTGGTTGACCCGGTTGTAAAATGCCTCATAGGTAAATCGCCGGTTCCCATAGATGACGGCTACTTTGGTGGGGTAGACTTCAGCACTGCGGATTAGAAATTTTACCGGCGAAAGAACATCGAAATTTACATTTAAATGGGACATGCATTTTCTCCTTTCGTAAAAGTAAATCGGACAGGATACTTTATGAATAAAGAGGGCAACCGTATTCGTGTATAAACAATATGACAACCCTTTGAAAGAATGCCTTTTTGTTTATGTTATTTTATAGTAGTAAAAAACAAATATACATAAAACTTAAATTAAAGTCCATTTAGAATTTGTATCCAGAGCGCCTTCGGCCAGATGGGGCATTTGGTAAATTGCAATGGGGAATAAATCGAGGATCAACAAAGATGAACGGCACCCATGAAAAACCATCATCAACAGGCACCATTGATTCTACCGGTGGGCTGGGCACTTTTGCCGGGGTGTTTACCCCCAGTGTTCTGACCATACTGGGGATCATTCTTTTTCTCAGGCTCGGGTATGTGGTGGGCAGTGCCGGGTTGGCCAGGGCGCTGATCATCATCGCCCTGGCCAATACCATCAGCGTACTCACCAGTATTTCTCTGTCTGCCGTGGCCACCAATCTCAAGGTTCGGGGGGGCGGTGATTACTACCTGATCTCCCGGACGCTGGGACTGGAGTTCGGCGGTTCCATAGGGCTGGTCCTTTTTCTGGCCCAAAGCGTATCCATCGCCTTTTACTGCATGGGATTTGCAGAGGCGGTGGCCACCTTTTTCCCCCATGTACACCATTTGACCGTGCAGTTGATTGCCGCCGGCAGCGTGGTTTTTCTTTTCATTTTTGCCTGGCAGGGGGCTGACTGGGCCACCCGGTTTCAGTTCGGTGTCATGGCGCTGCTGGTGGCAGCGTTGGTCTCCTTTTTTATCGGCGGCATCCGCGACTGGAATTCGGCGCTTTTGACCGCCAACTGGGTTACACCGGAAAATGGGGTTCCGTTCTGGATTCTTTTTGCTATTTTTTTCCCCGCCGTCACCGGGTTCACCCAGGGGGTGAGCATGTCCGGGGACCTGGCAAATCCCGGGAAAAGCATTCCCCTGGGGACCTTTCTGGCCGTGGGGATTTCTATTGTTGTCTATTTTTCCGTAGCGGTTCTGTTTGCCGGGGCCCTGCCCAATGCCATTTTGTCATCGGACTACGGTGCCATGAAAACCGTATCCGCCGTCGGTTTTTTCATTGATGCCGGGGTGATTGCCGCCACCCTTTCTTCGGCTATGGCATCCTTCATGGGGGCACCTCGAATTTTACAGTCCCTGGCTGCCGATCGGATTTTTTCCATGCTGACACCCTTTGCCAAAGTCAGTGACCCCTCGGGCAATCCCCGCCGGGGGGTGTTGCTTTCTGCCGGCATCGCCTTTGTCACCATTGCCCTGGGGCGGTTGAATCTGGTGGCCAGTGTAGTTTCCATGTTCTTCCTCATTTCCTATGGGTTGCTCAACTATGCCACCTTTTTTGAGGCCAGAACCCAGAGCCCCTCTTTTCGGCCGCGGTTCAAATGGTTTTCCCCGCATTTGAGCCTGCTGGGGTTTGTTATCTGTTCAGGTGCCATGCTGGCCATCGACCCCAAGAGCGGGGCTGCGGCCATTGCGCTGTTGTTTGCCGTCTATCAGTATCTCAAACGCACTGCCGGCCCGTCCCGGTGGGCCGACAGTGCCCGGTCCCATCATCTGCAGCAGGTGAGGCAGCATCTGCTCGCTGCAGGAGAAGATCCTGAACATGCCAGGGACTGGCGTCCCCAGTTGCTGGTGTTTACCAATGATTCCGAGCGCCGCGCCCCATTGCTGGCATTTGCCGCCTGGATTGAAGGGGGCAGTGGATTTACAGAGGCGGTACAGATTGTTGAGGGGGAGGGAACTGCGGGCAGGAAAGCGATGGAATCGGCTCACCAGGCCCTGGCCGAGGCCATTACCCGTGGTGAACATGCCATGTTTCCCCTTACCGTGTATGCATCGGATTACCCCCAGGCCATGGATATTCTCATTCAAAGTTCGGGAATGGGGCCGTTGCGCCCCAATACGGTGGTGGTCAATTGGATGGGGGCATCCGGAAAAGCCATTCCAGGCATCAATGCCTTTAATTACGTGAAAAACCTCAGTCTCATTTTCAGGCAGGGTAAAAATCTGGTGATTTTTCACATGGATCAAGAATCCTGGAACCGGCTTCAAACCGAACCCATAGAGGGTCGTCGCATCGATGTGTGGTGGCAGGGCGATGCCACCAGTCGGTTGATGCTGTTGCTGGCGTATCTGATGACCCGCAACGAACCGTGGAACAAAACCACCCTTCGGGTACTGACCCAGGGAGATGGCAAGCAATTCAAAGCGGAAAAGGAAAATTTAAACAAAATTCTGGAGGAGGTTCGTATCGAGGCCGCCGCTCATATCGTTGAGGGGGTTGACGCCGACACCATTGTCCAGCAGTCGGCGGATGCGGCCTTTGTTTTTCTACCCATGAGAATCAGGCAGAACCGTATTCTTGATCCCACCGGCAACTCTTTTGAACGCTCCTTGCCCCGTCTCCCGGTATCTGCTGTGGTCATGGCCGCCGAGGATATAGACCTGGATGCGGCGCCCGAAGAGGGACTGGCCGCCCAGGTTGCCAAAGCCGCCGATGATCTGGAAGCGGCCCGAAAAAAAGCCGCGGCAGCCGAACAGGCGGCCGCTGAGAAAAAAACGGTTCTGGAAACACTCAACAACCGTCTCAAAGCGCTGGAAGAAAAAGGCGTTTCCGGTGCGGTGCCCTTAGATGCCCGACATGCTTTGAAAGCGGAACTCAAGGATGCTGAATCCAGTGCAAAAAAGGCCTATCGAAGCGCGGTGAAAGCCAAGGTTAAAGCCGATGATGCGGCCCAGGCGGCTGATGCATTGAATCCCGGGGCAGTGGACCCGGAAAAACCATTGAAAAAAATGTGAACCCCGGGGGCGAATGTCCCTAATGCGCTGCCATCCTGAGAATCACGAAGGGCAATATCCCTCCGTTTTCAAAATAACCCCCATCCATACCCGTATATAAGCCTTAACCCGTTCGTCGATTTGATATTCGTGGTCCAATGATTATATTTTTCTCAAGATAGTAAATTTAAAAATCAAATAACTGCCGATCGAAAATTTAAATCGACCGGGAAAAGGGGGCTGTCATGTTGTATTATACAAGTTTGCTTCTTCTTTCGGGCCTGCTGTTGTTTCCCCTGGCCACTGAAGCCCAACCCCGCCTTGAAAAGGCAACCTTTGGCGGTGGGTGTTTCTGGTGCATGGAAAAACCCTTTGAGCAGGTAGATGGCGTTGTTTCCGTTATTTCAGGATATATCGGAGGCCATAAAAAAAATCCCACCTATCAGGACGTCTCAAGCGGAGAAACCGGTCATATGGAGGCTGTGGAAATCTCATTTGACCCCAACAAGATCGGATATTCCGAAATTTTGGACCTGTTCTGGCGTCAGGTGGATCCCACGGATCCAGGCGGCCAGTTCGCAGACAGGGGGCCGCAGTACAGAACCGCTATATTTTACCATTCGGACAAACAGATGAAAGCGGCAACCGCTTCAAAGGAAAAGATTGATAAATCAGGCATTTTCGATAAACCCGTGGTGACGGAGATTCTTCCCGGAACGGTTTTCTACCCGGCTGAGGAATACCATCAAGATTATTACAGGAAAAATCCGGTTCGTTACAAATATTACAGATACGGCTCAGGCCGGGACCAGTTTTTGAAAAAGGTCTGGCGTGATATTGATGACAAACCCCAAAAGAAAGAGGGGGTGTCCGGTTTCGAGAAACCGCCTATAGCGGATTTGAAAAAATCACTCACCCCTCTGCAGTATCGTGTCACCCAGGAGAACGGTACTGAACGTCCTTTTGATAATACTTACTGGAACAACAAAAAAGCCGGTATTTACGTGGACATTGTATCCGGCGAGGTCTTGTTCAGTTCAACGGACAAGTATGATTCCAAAACCGGTTGGCCAAGCTTTACCAAACCCCTGGTCTCAGACCATATTGTGGAGCGGAAAGACAAAAGCCTTTTCACGACCCGGACTGAAGTTCGAAGCCGTTACGGAGACACCCATCTCGGTCACGTCTTTCCAGATGGTCCACAGCCCACCGGGCTCAGGTACTGCATTAATTCGGCAGCGTTGCGGTTTATCCCCAAAGACGCGCTTGAAAAGGAAGGGTACGGAAAATATAATGACTTGTTTGAATAAGACGGTCCCTCCCTGTTGCGTGTGAAGAAAAACGTTAAAAACCAAAGGCGGATAACAGGTGCGATTTCCCTGGTATCCGCCTTTTTCAGTACGAATTTTTAAAGTTATCGAGGACAAGCCAAAATGATTATTCTGTGTGGGCGGTTTTCTCCGCAGCCGCCTGGGGCGTCTCAGCCACGACAGCATTTTTTTTATCTCCCAATTGAGTTTCCGCAATCGCTGCGGCTTGATTTGCTTCTTCTTCTGCTGCTGCTGCGGCAGTTTCTTCTTCAGCAACAGCAGCCTTTTCAGCAGCTGCGGCTTCTTCAGCAGCCTGCAGGGCAGCAAGTTCGGATTTCATTCCGGTAACCGTTTTGATTTTTTCTTGGACAAGGGCAAGCTGGGCGGCATCAATGTCCAGCATGGTTGCTTCTTCAAGATAATCCACTGCTGACTCAAGGCCTGTCAGCGTTGCCTGACCGGCAGCGGCCTGGGCCTTGTACAGGAGAACCAGTAATTCGATGGTGTTGACACGAATATTGGCACTGTTCATCTCTGCCCGGTCCGTGGCGTAATCAAGGGCCTTGTGAAGGTATGCTTTTATTCCCTCAAAATCAGGCATACCGGGTACTTCTGCAAGGGCATCTGCCTGGGATATGTAGTAGTTGAAAGCCAGCGGGAAGACCTCTTTCTTGCGGTATTCTGGTTTTGTCGGCTGAGGCATTTCTCCGCCCGGGATGGAAAGCATCAGTTTTTGACCCATGGGGGCAAAATCACCCTGCCAGATTTCAATGGCGCCGTCGGCGGGCTGCAGGGTATATTTGTAAGAGTTAGAAATACTGGCCAGAACAAGTACGATGAAAATAAGGCCAAAAGCGATGGCCGCAAACTTGATTGTTTTATCCATTGGATCCGCCTTTTCGCAGCTTTTTCCGCCGCAGCCTTTTCCGCAGCCGCCTTTTCCGCAGCAGCCTTTTCCGCAGCAGCCTTTTCCGCAGCGGCCTTTTCCGCCGCCGCCTTTTCCGCAGCAGCCTCCGCAGCGGCCTTTTCCGCAGCAGCCTTTTCCGCAGCAGCCTTTTCCGCAGCAGCCTTTTCCGCAGCAGCCTTTTCCGCCGCCGCCTTTTCCGCAGCAGCCTTTTCCGCAGCGCAGCCTTTTCCGCAGCCGCCTTTTCCGCAGCAGCCTTCTCCGCAGCAGCCTTTTCCGCAGCAGCCTTTTCCGCAGCAGCCTTTTCGCAGCCGCCTTTTCCGCAGCAGCCTTTTCCGCCGCAGCCTTTTCCGCCGCAGCTTTTTCCGCCGCAGCCTTTTCCGCAGCAGCCTTTTCCGCAGCAGCCTTCTCCGCCGCGGCCTTTTCCGCAGCAGCCTTTTCCGCAGCAGCCTTTTCCGCAGCGGCCTTTTCGGCAGCGGCCTTTTCCGCAGCAGCCTTTTCCGCAGCGGCTTTCAGAATTTCCATATTGTAGGTGTTAAATAGTAGTTTTTTTATTTTTTGATTGTCTTTATCGTTGTCAGAAAAAACAAAGGGAGGTGCCGTGAAATTTCCGGCAACCTGATCAACATCAGCAGCGCTTAATTTTTTTTGTAAAGCGGCCGGCTCAAATTTTTTAAACAGCAACTCTTTCATGGTGAGTTTTTTTGGGGTGACGGTTACTTTTTTTACTGGCCGCTTTGTATCGGTTTGTTTTGTTTTTGCACCACTTTTTGCCTTTGGTGCCGTTTTTTTTGTTTTTACAGAAGGTTTTGTGTTAGTATCAGGTTTTTTAACGGCCGTTTTTTTTGTCTGGGTCACTTTTTTTTTCGCTGTAGATTTTATCAGGCTTTTTTTTCCCATGGAATCCCCTTTGAAATAAAAACTTTTTTGTAAATAATGCTAAGCTACATGCGCTATATTTCATATACGAAATGAATGAATTTGTAAATATATAATTAAGGACAGACCTGAGGGTAGACAATGTTGAAATCATCGTCGAAACCAACAATTTTAGAGGGTTGTATTTTTAACAGGGTATCAAAAAAATATTTTCGGCCGCATATCAAACAATTGATATGCCCAACAGGCGATAGTGGGCAGAATAAATGAAAAAAAATGAAAACATCTCCGACAGGGCCGGATATGACATTGAAAAGAAAAACAAACATCTTATGCATCTGTTGAGAAAGGCTGAAAAAATCGCCATTGCTTTTTCGGGCGGTGTCGACAGCACCTTTTTACTCCAAAGCGCCTATGATGCGTTGGGGAACAATGCCATTGCCCTCACAGCCAGATCGCCCCTGCATCCTGCAACGGAAACAGAATTTGCCATGGCATTTGCAAAGCAATTGGGCATACGGCATTATATCATAGATACAAACGAGATGGCTATCAGCGCCTTTGTACAAAATACCGGTGACAGATGCTATGTCTGTAAAAAAAATTTATTTTGCAAGATAAAGGAAATCAGCCTGGCAGTGGGTATCGAAACCATTGCCCATGGCGCCAATCTGGATGACCTGGATGATTTTCGTCCCGGATTTCGAGCAGCTTCGGAAATGGGCGTTGTGGCGCCTCTTATAGATGCCTGTATGACCAAACAGGAAATCCGGATATTATCGAAACGGGCGGGACTGCCGACCTGGAACAGCCCGGCCATGTCCTGTCTGGCCACCCGAATTCCCTATGCCGTCCCCATCACTTTAAAACAATTGAAAATGATTGAACAGGCAGAAGCCATTCTTGTGTCATCGGGATTTAAAACCTGCCGGGTCAGGCATCATGATGAGATGGCCAGAATCGAAGTGCCGGTTGAAGATATGTGTAAATTCCAAAACAGTAAATGCAGAAAAGCCATTGTCAAACAATTGGAAACCATCGGTTTTAAATATGTGGCAATGGATCTGGAAGGTTATGTTCAGGGAAGCATGAACAAAGAGACCGAAAAGAGCAGGCAGGGGCAATAGATAGGGAAGTGTTCTGCAACTTGGGATAGAACCCGATATCTGGTTGACATACAACCGTTTTTTCCCTATTCTGAAATAAACATCAGATAAGGACCGCATCCCGTGTTTTTAGAAAACAGTCCTGATCCCATCATTGTCCAGGCATATGATGCCCCGGATACAGGTGGTGGTAAAAAAAATATATTCGGTGGTCTCCGCATGAAAAGCGCCCATGCGTCTGTTCAGTCTGTTCGAAAAATCACCATGATCAGTGTTTTTTTGATCAGTTGCCTGTTGTCGTTACTATACCCTTTTTGCGACAGCGAGGCTGAAACGTTTAAATATATCAAGATTGGTGAACATGAAACGTCCACCAGAATTGTGCAAGCCGCCAAACTAAAATACGTTAAAATTGGTGAACATGAAAGTTACACGCGGATTGTATTTGAATTTAAGGAGCCGGTCAGATATAGTACACCGGTTATCGACCCCGGGGGCAAGTTTGCGATTGTTTTTTTTGATACCACGACAGCATTGCCGTGGCAGATAAGGCTTGATGACACCGAACGGGTAGAAACCATTGAATTCGAGCAGCAGGAGTCCAACCTGAGCGCAAATGTGACCATGTCATTTTCCGCGTTCAGGCTCAAATCGTTCCTGCTGGCTGAACCCGACAGGCTGGTGATCGATGTCTATCGGCTGGAAGATCCGATTGATATCATTCCAGGTAATATTGTGCTCCAGAAAATGATGTTTAAAGATTCCACATACAGTCCGGTGGCGGAAGAAGAGGCTATCCCTGAAACCCTTGAACCGGAAATCGCCATAGAGAAAAGCATCCCGGGTTTGCCCGGTGAAGGCGGGGCGAAAGGCGAACCGCCGGTTCCTGATAAAACCACGGCGGATATAGCGGATATACCAGAAGACGTCGGAGAATTTGTTTTAAAGGAGCCCGGTCGCAGATACGACCCGGTGCCCACCGGACTTAATGACCCCGTCGGCAATAATGCCGTCGATGGGCAGAAAGATTCGGCATTTATAGTTGAGGATATTGTGAGGGAAGGTGGCGACAATAATGGTCTGCAGGTATATCTGCTGCCCATACTGATAGGGCTGTCGGTCATTATTATGGTGCTTTTTGTTTTTATGGTTTTTCAGAAAAAAACGGGCGTTCCTTTGCCTCGTTCCGTCAAAAGGCTGGATTCTTTAAAAACAAACGATGAAACCATTGCGGCGATCAATGCAAAGATAGACAGGAAGATAAAGAAAATTAAACAGGCTTAATCATGACGGACAAAATAAGACCGGATATCAATATCGGGCTTTCGCCGGCGGAAAAAAACGATCTCGAAAAATTGATAGGAGAATTCAGCGCCGGACAAAACAGGACCTCTTCCGAAAGTTCGGTTGAAGATATTCAGAAACAACTCGCAGCAATGAAAAAACTGCTTGCACGACATGGCGAAATGTTGATGAAATTTGATGCCAGAATGAAGGCATTCTATGAAATTATTTGTCTGACCCATGAGAAAAGTGAAATTATGAACGAAAGAATCAATACGGTCATAGAAACGATAAAATCGTAAGGGGCAGAGACAAAACACGCTGAACAAAGATTGCGACATATTTTGGTTTGCCGGATGTGACGGTGGAGAAACCGGATGCCGGCGTTTCGTTAAGGGCGTAACCATAACGGTCAAGCGACCCGGGAGAAAAGATTGAGAAAGCATCCAGGCAGACAGGACAGTATTGTAAATCGGATTAGCGATGGTTCAGTCAATATTGAATCTGAACAAGAATTTGACAATTTGTTGAAGATATTTCCCAATGAGCCGTCCCTTCACAGGGCTTTAGCTGATTTGCTGGTAAAAAAAAATTCCAGGGAGGCCGCCGATGATGCGTATGAACAGTCGGTGGCGCTTTTCATGGATACGGGTCGCATACTGCCGGCAATTGTGGCAAAAATTTTAAAATGGCGTATTGTCAGACCGTGTGATGAGGAAGGGCGTGATTTTCACCGTCTGGTTTGTGATTGCAAGGTTATGGATACACCATTAAACCGATTTTTATCCGGCCTTTCCTATCATGAATTTGTATCACTGCTGCTCAAGATGGTGCCATGCCGGTTTCTGGCCGATACCATAATAAAGAAACCGGGAGATATGGAAAATTATCTTTATCTTGTTGTGAGTGGCGCGCTGAGTGAAATTACGCTCCCCCGATCGAATATCGCATCGGAGTCAAACGGCCGGCGTCAGACAGATTTGATTGAAAGTGATTTTTTTGGAAACATTTATCCGTTTGAGCAGGAAAACGTATCCCATTCGCAGGTCAGAACCATTACGAACGTGGAAGTGGTTAAGATCTCAAAACCGGATCTGATTAAAATAAGTAGAAAATGCGGCGATATGGGCCTGAAAATGGATAAATTGTACCGGTGGCGTAATGAAAGTGACGATGAGGCTGCGGATCAGGTTGTCCGACAGACGGTCAGACATCAGTTGCCGACCCGGGTGTACATGAAGGTTTTTGATACCACAGCCGGAGCGCATCCCCTGGCGATAGAAGGCTTTACAGATGATATTTCCGCTGGCGGTGCCTGTGTGGTGATCGGGGAGCGATACCGGTTTGGATCGCCCAAAACCATGGTTCACAAAAATGTCAAACTTGAGGTCATTTTATCCAACGCCGCTGTGCGCCTGGCGATACTGGGCCAGATTGTCTGGGGAAAAGACGTCTTGCTCGAAGGTAAAAAAAGTGTTGCCGTGGGTGTTCGGTTTACCGAAATGAGGGATCATGATCGTGAATTACTGCATGATTATTGCAGCGGCAGTGAAGGAGAACAGAATCTTATCTGGAACCTCTGGGAGTCCATGGTTAAGTAACCAGCAACCGGCCAAAGATTCAAAAAACACTACAATTTTAATCATTTTGTGTGTGAAAGGTGTATTTTGAAAGAGGAAGATACCCAAAAAAAAGATGCGGCTCCCGTTGTCTGGGCCGTTGGCGGCGGCAAGGGTGGGGTCGGTAAGAGCGTTATCAGTACGTTGCTGGCATTCTGGCTGGTGCGTATGGGCAAACGGACGATTCTGGTTGATATGGATCTGGGCGGCGCCAATCTGCATACCCTGTTAGGTATCAAAAACCCGGAACGGACGTTGAATGATTTTGTCACCCGACGTTATGATTCTCTTGAAGATATATGTATCCCGACCCCTGAGAAAAAATTACAACTGATCAGTGGCGCCAGTGAAATTCTTTCGCTCTCAAATCCGCATTTTTCCCAAAAGGTAAAAATTATAAAAAATATTTTCAAGCTGGATGCGGATTATGTTATTCTTGACTTGGGGGCCGGAACATCGTTTAATGTGTTGGATTTTTTTCTTTTTGCTCATAAAAGAATCATTGTGGTAACACCGCAACCCATATCGATTCAAAATGCCTATGGTTTTGTTCGGAATGCCGTTTATCGAAGGCTGAGCCAGATCTGCAGTCAAAAGCCGACGCTGCAGATTCTGGTAAAAACGGCAATGGATCCGAAAAACGATTTAAAGGTACGGACAATCAAGGAATTATTCCAGGTTGTCCAGGAGTCGGGGGATTTTGAAACAGCAAAAATTTTTAAAAATGAGATTGCCAGGATCAAGCCGGCAGTGATCACCAATATGGTCAAAGATCCCAGAGAAAAAAACGCTGGCCGCATCGTTCAGCTTGTTGCTGAAAAATATTTAATGCTCCACCCTGTGGATTATGGCAGCGTTCCTTATGATCAACAAATTTATTCGATGGTTTCCAGGATGGCGCCATTGACTGAACTTAGTCAGGCGAGTGACGCTCTTGCCTCTGTATATGAGATAGCGACCCGGTTGATTTAGAAACGGGAGACCATTTTGCAGATATCATTGTTTCACCTTGCATACCGGTTTGATTGTAATACATGAAGTTTTGTTTTATGGCGGGTCCGCTGAACCAGGGGGATCTTTTGTATTATTTTGTCCGGCGCAATAAAAATTTACTTGACAAAGGGCTGAAGCATAATTAACTTTTAAACAATTTTTGAGTATAATCTCATAAAGGAGGATTCATATTGCGACCTCAAAAAAAACGTATCGTGGCCTACAACCCAAGTGTCAGCTATTTCAAACCCCGAGGCATTCCCATGCTTGAACTTGATGAGATGCAGTTGACCATTGATGCTTACGAAGCCGTCCGTCTCTCTGATCTGGAAGGCATGTCCCACGAGGAGGCCGGTCAGGCCATGGGTGTTTCCCGGGCTACCTTCGGTCGGATTATTCTCAAGGCACGCAAGGTTATTGCAAATGCCATCGTCAATGGGAAAGCCATTAAGATCGAAGGTGGCACCTATGCGCTTGTGGAGGATAAAAGGGTTTTCATGTGCAATGCCTGTGGCCACCGGTGGGAAGCCCCTTTAGGTACCGGTAAACCCAAGGCATGTCCGGCCTGCAAGGCCGGCACGGTGGTTCGGGTAAAAGCGGATAAAATAAGATGATTGTGACCGTTCATGGATAAAAGGACCCGGGGCACCGCTTTGCCGATGCCGTTTGTGTCGAATAGATAAAAAACCGATTGGGTTGTGCTGTCCGGACCTTCAATTTCGTGAATGTCTCAACTGCAATGGCTGTTGCCTTCAAACGCTGCCGTATTGTTCTGCGATTCCGGGTAGACAGGATGCTTTTGATGAAACCAGTGCAGACCTCAATGCCTGCAAGGGGTGAGGACGGCCTGCGTGCATGGTACAGGCAGGAATGCACCCAGGGAGATGATGCATCAGGGGGATGTTTTATAAAAACAGGAGGAGATAAAAACAGTTATTATGAAAATTGCGGTTACAGCAACGGGACGTGACATTCGGTCTGATCTTGATCCCCGTTTCGGACGGGCGGAGTATTTTATTGTGGTCGATGCCGATTCCATGGCATATGAGGTTGTGGAAAATGAACAAAATCTGAATCTTCCCCAGGGTGCCGGGATACAGGCCGGAAAAACCATTGTCGAAAACAATGTGGATGTCCTGATTTCAGGGAATTGCGGCCCTAAAGCCTTTAAGGTGTTGAACAGTGCAGGTGTTAAGGTTGTGGTGGGCCCCCGGGGGTCGGTAATAGATGCCGTGGAAAAATATAAGCGCGGTGAATTGGCGGTAACAGATGTCGCCAATGTAGACGGACATTGGGTTTAAAAATAATGCCAGGTATTGGATTGGCTACAGCGCGTTTTTACACCTGCCGTTGCAACCGACTACCTGGCCGGGTAAAAAATTAAAGTTTTGAGAAAAAGAGTGAGCGCTACGTACGAAGGAGAAATGGATAATGGTTCAGCTTCAGGAAAGTGTCACAGCTGCAAAAAAGAAGAATCAGGCCAAGGAGGATCAGGATGCCCAGGTCAAAGGTTCTTTGCAGAAAATAAAAAATAAAATTATCGTTATGAGCGGCAAGGGCGGGGTGGGGAAAACCAGCACCTCGGTCAACCTTGCCATTGCGCTGTCAAAAAAGGGATTTAAGGTCGGGCTCATGGATGTGGATCTTCACGGCCCTGATGTGCCCCGAATGCTGGGGCTCAACGGAATGCTGGACCTGAACCCGAATCGGAAACTCAATCCCATGAAATATTCGGAAAACCTGGCAGCGGTGTCCATAGAATCATTAACCCCCAACAAAGATGATGCCGTTATCTGGCGTGGTCCGATTAAGTATTCAGCCATTCGGCAGTTTATTGCCGATGTGGAATGGGGCGAGCTTGATTTTTTAATTGTGGATTCGCCTCCGGGCACCGGTGATGAGCCCTTGACAATTGCCCAGACCATGTCGGATGCAAAAGCCATCATTGTAACAACCCCCCAGGAAGTGAGTCTGGCGGATGTCAGAAAATCGATTAATTTCTGCAAAACCGTTAAGATGGATATTTTTGGCCTTATCGAAAACATGAGCGGGCTGGAGTGTCCGCATTGCGGGAAACTGATTGAACTGTTCGGGGCCGGCGGTGGTGAAAGGACCGCAACGGATGCGGGTGTTAATTTTCTCGGCCGGATTCCGTTTGATCTGAATATGGTCACTGCCGGTGATTCGGGCACCTGCTTTCAGGAAATGTACGTCGATTCACCGGTAACCCTCGCTTTTGCCAAGGTTGCCGAAAGAATGAGCGCACTTGTATAGGTGCCAACGTGTCATGAATGTCGTTGCCGGGGCAGGGCTATGCCTGTTGTTTTTGCATTTCCAACAACCGGCAACGGATAATTTTTTATTTTAGTAATATATCCGGAGGAAATAAAATGAAGTTTGCAATACCGATGGCAGAAGGAAAACTGGCCGCCCACTTTGGGCATGTCAGGGAATTTGCAATTATTGAAGTGGAAAACGATGAGATTAAAAACAAAGAATTGCATACACCGCCGCCTCACGAGCCCGGGGTCCTGCCCAAATGGCTGCATGAAATGGGCGCCGATGTGATTATTGCCGGTGGCATGGGACAGATGGCGGTGGGCCTTTTTCAGCAAAACGGCATCAAGGTTGTCCTTGGGGCACCGGCGATTGAGCCTGAGACCATTGTCAAAAATTACCTGGAAAACAGCCTGACCACCGGCGATAACCTTTGTGACCACTAAGAATGATTTTTCTGCCCTGCGCCTTGTCGGTGGGGTTTTCATCGAGCCCCTCCTCAGGAGAGGGGCTCGATGAACAAGATTGCGCCGGTTATCATGTCAGTTCTATTTTTCAGCCAGATAGTTTTCAGGGATCAATACAGCAATGACCTCCCCTTTGGCACAGATTTTTTCACCAGCCGAAAGGGTCGCCGCAACAATGACTTTTCGCCCCTTGATTTCCTTTATTTTGCCGCGGACCTCTAAAACCTGGTCAATGGGGGTCGGCGCCAGAAAGTCTATTTTTAATGAGGCGGTTACAAACCGCAGGGGCGGGTTGGATCCCATATCACGGCCTTCATCCCGATATTTCGCCGCAGATGCGGTGGCGGTGCCATGACAATCAATTAAAGACGCAATCAGACCGCCGTATCCCAAACCCGGAAAACCGCCGGTATGGCAGGCCCTTGGTTTAAAATGGCATACGGTCTCCGCTCCGTCCCAGTAACTTTTCAGTTGCAGCCCTTCCTTGTTCAGTCTTCCACAACCATAACAATGTGAAAAATTATCCGGATAGTAATCTTGGAAGGCTTTTTCAGTCATATTGGTCTCCTTTTTTACATTTTTGGTAAAGCTGTCGGATAGATGTTTTGGATGCTGTCTTTTTGAACCATTACCAATCAGGGGGCTCAATTATTCAGTACTATTGGCCAGGTCCAGGGCCATTTTCTTTTTGGCTTCCAGGTCCGCGATTCGGTAAAGGGCGACATACTGGCTCTGGTTTGGACCGGATCCCTGGTAAGTGCCGATGCCATGAAGCCCGGCAACCCAATTTTGCAGAAACCGTGCGATTCGCATTCTTTGATCGGCAGGCGCCGCAGCCGCCAGGTATTTGGCCACATACTCTTTTGTTTCCGGGTTGTCCAGTTCCTTTTCGCTGGGCATGGTGGCGGGAAGGCCGCCGGCAATGTCGCCGGACAGGGCCATTACTTCCCAAAAACCGTCATTGGTATTCAGCTTGGCAATGTTGCCCATGGTTTCATCAGGCATAAAAACACCCGAACCGATGGGTTCCTCTTTGCCAAAGTGGGCGGCGGCCGTTGCACAGGCAAGCGATGTATCGTTCAACTGAAGCATGCGGGTGATTTTTTGAGCAATATGGGAGGTTTTTGACAAGCCGTTATATTCGGCCATCAGTTTTGTCGCACCGATAATCAAATCCATGAACCCTACTTTGCAGGCGCCCCCGCAGTTCATTCGATGGGTTTTGGCAAACCGGGTGATGAATTTCTGGGTATACTCGACTTCACCACACATGAAAACCCGGTCCCAGGGGACAAAGACGTGATCAAACACAATCAGGCAGGTTTCCCGCTGACCGTAGAGGGGGTTTCCCAGAACCCGGGGTTCTTTTTCATATTCCCTTTCTACACTGAAGGGATTGTACTGGCCTATATAGGTTACCCCTTTGGTGCCGTTTGGAATGACAAATGCCAAGGCATACTCTTCCTCACCTTTTTTACAGGAGATGCCCGGCAGAACCAGGGTCTCGTCAGCGGCATAGGCGCCGGTGGCATGCTGCTTGGCCCCGTTGACGACAATTCCATCTGCTTTTTTTTCTACCACATGCACATAAAAATCGGGATCCTGTTCCAGAGGCCTTTTGCTGCGATCACCCTTTGGATCGGTCACTGATCCGCTGACCACCAGGTCGTTTTCCTGGGCGTACCGCATAAACGCGTTAAAGCGTTGGTGATATTCGGTTCCCCTGTCGTGGTCGATTTCCCATGTGGTGGCCGCCAGGGAGGGCAGCATTTCATTACCCGGACAGCGATAATTGCAGGTCCCTAATTTTTGGCTGCTCAGACGGGCCATGTCCAGGCGTTTAAAAAGATCATCCCTGCTTTGATGAATATGAAGTGCCCGACTAATGGGGTCCCCGGTCAGGTGAGAGGTGGCCGTCATAATGTCAGCATATTCTGGATCCATGGTCAGTTTGTAAACACGTGCCGTGGCATCGACAACGCCTTTACTGACCGGATGATCGTTGAGTTTTTCGACTTTTTTGCCGCCGAAAAAAAGTTTCGGCCGAAGTTTTTCCATGCGCTCCCGGTATTCTGCTTCTGTCTTGATCCCCATATTTACCCTCCTTAAAATTTTTACAGTGTCCATCCAGAAACGAAAAACCTCATGATGTTGAAGACCGCCGACCAGTGTCAGTTTTTCTGATTCTGCAGCGCAGCCCTTTCATATTGGGTGTACCGAATTCTTTTCCCAGTACCCGGGTGGACGTCAGAATGTTGAAGTTGGATTTTTTCCACTCATACTGCTGCTCACACCGGCCCTCGGGGAACCACCAGCCATAGGCCGCATACACAATTCCCGGTTTGATGGTTTCGGTCAGTCGGGCAAACTGGGTGATGGCGCCGGTGGGGGTCTCAATGATCACTTCGTCATTGCCTTGAATATTGTGCGGGGCCGCGGTTTCAGGATGCATACTGACCATGGGGCGGGGGCTTTTCTGCCTGAGTGTCGCTACCCAGCGGTAGGATGAATGCATGTAGTGCGGGTCCTTGGCGCCTGTTAAAAGCAACGGGTATGCCGTATTTTCAGGTTCCGGGGGGCCGTTGAAGGCGGGCAGGGCCGGCAGGTTGAATTTTTGGGCCGTACTCAGGACCAGTTCGACCTTACCCGAGGGGGTCCTGAATCCCGAATGGCTGTATTTTTTGAATTGGTCATCCCCTTTCAGTATCCCCTGTTTGACAAAATCGGCATAGGACAGGCCGGCGGGGGCCAGCAGGTCTTCCAGGAAGGCTTCCCAATTGTCATGCCACAGCTCTTTGGGTGTCATGGCCCTGCCCAGTTCATTCAATATTTTAATGTCCGGCCAGCATTGTTCCGGAGGATCCACGATACCGGGCCGTGCCAGGACATAGCCGTGCCCTAGACCGTAATGGCCGATGTCGTTAAATTCAAAATGGGTGGCCACCGGCAGTACGATGTCAGCCAGGCAGGCCGTGGGGGTCATGAAAATATCCGCCACGGCGAAAAAATCCAGTTTCATTAACGCATCATAGGTCTGTTGGCTGTCGGCATAGGCCAGCAGGGGGTTGGTGCATTGCATGTAGGCGCCCTTGACAGCATAGGGAATTTCTTCGAGGACGGCCTGTCTGAAATAGGCTGGCGGCACCGTCATCATTCTGGGAATGGTATGATGATGGGCGTGCAGCATTTCTTTTCTTTTGGAAGGAATCCGGTCGGCCCGGACAAATTTGCCCAGAGAGAGAATGGGCGGTTCGTTGGCCTGGATATTGCCGCCGGGTATCTCCAGGTTACCGCAGATGGCCATGAGACAGACCAGGGCCCGGACGGTATCAAAGGTGTTGATGTTCTGTTCAATGGGGTTGCCCCATTGGATGGCAGCCGGTTGTGCCAGGGCGTAGGCCCGGGCACTTTCGCGGATGGCAGGGGCCGGCACACCGGTGATCGGTGCCATTTTTTCAGGGCTATATTGACGAATATGAATGGCCAGTTCATCGTATCCGATGGTCCATTGCTGCACAAAATCAGTATCATAAAGTTTTTCGGAAATGATGACGTTTAAAAAGGCCAGGGCCAGGGCATTGTCCGTGCCGGGCCTTAGCTGCAGCCAGTAATCGGCCCTTTCGGCCAGCGGTGTCCGTGCCGGGTCGATAACCATGAGACGGGTGCCCTGGCGTAACTGCTCCACCAGAAGGCTGCCGATTTCCCCCTCTTCGTTGGTGGCGGTGACATTACTCCCCCACAGAACCACGAGGTCACTTTTATGGTGAAAGTCCGCCACCGGATAAAAACCGCAGGTATGGCTGCCGCCGATTTCCCGGGGCGCATGGCAGACATCCTGGCAGGCCACCAGATTCGGAGAACCAAAGATGTTGGCCAGGCGGATCAGAACAAAGTGCTCCAGGCCCTTGGGCATGCCCTGACAAAAGGCCACGGCTTTGGCACCGTTTTCTTCTCTGATGCGGCACAGATTGTCGGATATGGTATCAATGGCCTTTTCCCAGGATATTTTTTCCCATTTGCCGGATCCGCGCTTCCCCACCCTTTGCAGGGGCTGGGTGAGTCTGTCCGGGTGGGAAAGGCGCTCTGCGGAAGCCAGGCCCTTGGGGCAGATATAGCCCTTGTTGAGGTAACCGTCCGGATCCCCTTTTAACCGGAGGATTTTATTGTCCGAAACCTGGGCCAGAAGCCCGCAGCCGCCATGGTCCATGCGGGCGCAATGGGTTTTCACCCAGGAAGACGGAGGGACGGTGTCTGGTTCCGGAGGCGGTGTGTCATTTGTCATAAATCACCGCCAGGATTGTGGCCTGTTTTTCATGGGCGGCAATCAGGTGGGGGGTGGTGGAAAGGTAATAGATGCTGTCACCGGGTTCCAGGACAAACGTCTCCTTTCCGATGGTGATGATGGCATTGCCGCTGAGCACATATATAAACTCTTCACCGTCATGGACCGATAAGTCCGCTCCGGGATTTTCATCCAGGTGAACGATTAACGCCTCCATGTGACGCCCTTTGACTTCCGGGGCCAGACTTTTATAGGTATAGGCCTGTTTTTTGCCTTTCTGTGCCGTGGACCTTGAAACAATTTTTTGATCGGCCTTTCGGGTGACGGAATACAGCCGGCTGCCAACGCCGGAAATGAGGCGGCTGAAGGCACCGTCAAGGGCCTTGGACAACTTGATGACGGTCCCCAGTTGGGGGTGAACGTCGTTGGCCTCGATTTTGCCCAGGAATTCGACGTCAAAGCCGGTCAGGTTGGCCAGTTCGTCAAGGCTCAGTTTTTTTTCTTTTCGCAGTATTCGGAGCCGCTGGCCCATGTCTTCGGTGACTTCCCGGTCTATTTTTTTGATATCGCCGGTCAGGTCTTCAAAAAAATCGACGTTGATATGCGGTTTTTGTTCATTCGTTGCCATGTTCAACTCCTAACCCGGTTAAACCGGAAATAACAGATTACAAACACCAGATTGCAAGTAAGTTTCAAATACGGTCAAAAGCCAACTGCCTGCATGAATATGCCCGAACTTACCGTCGGCATTTTGGGGGCAGTACGGCTTTGGGTGCCCAGGTTTCAGGCAGTTTCTGACCCGGCTGTTCGCCCAGCTTTTTCTTGCGGTCGGCCAGGCCCGGTCGGGCAAATTCCATGTGGCCCCCTTTTAATGTACGGCCGTTGATCACCGCTTCAGAGCGTAATCGCCGGCCAATGGTTTTTTCCATCTGACGGCCGAGCCAGAGAATCCGGTCTACATCATACCCGTGCTCTATGCCCATTTCATCGATTTGAACCAGGGTGTCTTCCAGGGTGACCAGACCCACGTACCGGGGATCGGTGTAATAGTAATCGCCGGTTCCCTTGGTGGGGCAGTCATCCAGGAAATTGGCCGGTTGCCCCCCCAGTCCGCCGAGGGTGCCTTCAAAATGGGTGATACCGGCCTGCAGGGCCGCCAGAACGGAGGCTGAGGAGACCCGTTTGGTTTCGTGGAAATGGGCGATATGATACCGCGGGTCGGGTATGTCGTCCAGGATCATGGAAAAATAGCGATACACATCCGGGGCCGAGGCACTGCCGTCGTGGTCGGCGTGTTCGATGTCGTGGGCGCCTATTTCCAGAAAGCGTTTGGAAAATTCCACCGCATCCTCAAGTTTTGTGGCGCCGCCGATGGGACTGCCCCAGATGGTGCTGACGGTGCCGCACATCTTCATGCCGGCATCATTGCATTTTTTGATACAGCGTTCGGCTTCCGCCCAGTAGTCGGGCAGTGTGGTGCCGGAGTTGGCAAAATGATGCTCTTCTTCGGTGGAGACCATCATCAGCAGCCGATCGGGCCCAATACCTTTTTCCTTCAGCGCAATGGCCCGGTTGACAGAAGGCTCCCGGATGGTGATGGCGGTGAGGCAGATATCGTCATAGTCGATTCCCTTTTTGGCGCATCGCTGTTTAAACCGGTCGCTTCTTAAATGGGCCAGCAGCTCTTCGGCATCTCTGAACTGGGGCATGAGAAAAGGGTTGCCCAGATTGGTGACCTCAATATTGCGGCAACCGGCAAAGATCAGTTCTTCCAGATAAAATTTTTTGGCGGCGGTGGAAATGAATTTTTCTTCATGTTGAAACCCGTCGCGAATGGTAATATCACCGATGGTCACTTTTTTGGGCATTTTTGGAAAAATTTTCCAGTAATCATATTCCGTCATTTATGGGGTCCTCCTTTGTTCAAGGCTGAAGGTTTAAGGCTGAAGGCTTAAGGTAAAGGGTTGAAGGCGGATCGCTGACCTAAAACCTGAAATTACCAAATGCCGGTTCACCAATGGGGGAAAGAAGGCTGACTTCAAAGGCCATGGCCAGCCAGTCCCGAATTTCACCGAATTTTAAAACCCGGTCGTTCAGCAGGCGGGAGCCGCAGTAAAACGGATGGGCTTCGCCGTCGTATTTTTCAATCATTTTGTCCCGGAAAGCCTGTTTTTCCGTTTCCGTCATGGGATTGTTCTGGGCTTCCCGTTTGCGCTCTTCAATGCTCAAGAGGACCCCGGCGGCACTGCGTCCGCTCATGACCGAGGTGCGTCCCCGCATGGTGGTAAACAGGAAATGGGGCCTGTAGGCCCGACCGCACATGCCGTAATTGGCCGCTCCGTTATCGGGTCCGATGACCATCTGAATACGGGGCACCTGGGCGCAGGAAACGGCCCGTACCATGTCAGAACCGTACTTGCCGATACCCATGTGTTCGGATTCGGAGCCCACCATATAGCCGGGAGAGTTCTGCAGAAACAAAAGGGGAATTTTTTCCTGGGAGCAGCGAACGATCCACTCGGTGGCCTTACGGGCCGCTTCAACAAAAATGATGCCCACGGCATTGGATGCGATCACACCGACGGGCAACCCCTTGATACGGATTTTTCCGGCAAGGATGTTATCCCCCCGGCCGGGGGCGTAAGTTTTTTTGTATTCATAGAAATAACTGTCGTCGGCAATGCACCCGAGCACCTGGCGGGCATCGATGCCCTGATGGATGGCCGCCGGCAGAACGTCATAGAGGCTGTCTGCGGGTAACCGGGGCGGGGTTTCGGCATAACGGTGGAGATTCAGCGTCTGTGGGGGTTCAAGGGCCAGTATTTCCCTGACCTGATTGATGGCCTCCTCCTGATTGCCGCAAAAATGATCGGCGCCGCCGGAGGTGCCGGTGTGTATCCGGGCGCCCCCCAGATTTTCGGCCGATATAATTTCACCGGTGGCCATTTTGACCAGCGGGGGGCCGCCTAGAAAAGAGTAGGACATCTGGTCGATCATGACGGACTGGCAGGCCATGAAAACGATGTAGGCACCGCCGGCGGTGTTGCCGCCGGTACTCAGGGTGATCTGTTTCAGCCCCCTGGCCGACATGCGGGCCATATTGAAAAACATGGACCCGAAATGCTGATCATCGGGAAAGACATCGGCCTGCATGGGCAGAAAAGCGCCGCCGGAATCGGCGATATAGACGCAGTTGAGGCCGCAGCGATCGGCAATGGCCTGGGCCCGAATATGTTTTTTCAATGTGATGGGAAAATAGGTGCCGGCCTTGACCCGGCTGTCATTGGCAATGATCATGGTCCAGTTGTTGTTGATTTTGCCCAGACCGGTGACCACGCCGCCACAGGGAACATCTTTCACTCCCGGATAATCTACCCCGAATCCGGCAATACGGGAGAGTTCAAAAAAAACAGTGCCCGGATCAATGAGATTGCCGATCAGTTCCCGTACCGGGCGTTTACCCTGTTTCGCCAGTCTGGCCACGGTTTTCTCACCACCGGGCCACATGGCCTGGTAGACCCGTTCGTCCAGTTTTTTTTCTTCATTTTCCCAGAAGGCGCGATTGTTGATGTCCGTCATAATTTTTCCTTTGTTGATGGTTATTCACCCCGGTAAACCGGTTTGCGCTTTTCCCGGAATGCGGCCAGGCCTTCGAGGCGATCTTTTGTGGGAATGGTCACCCAGTAGGCATTGGATTCAATGGCCAGTCCGGAGGCAAGGTCGGTTTCCAGCCCATAATTGATGGCATATTTGGCCTGTTCAATGGCAATGGGCCCTGTTTCACAGATCATGGCGGCCATCTCGTAGCATTCGGTCAGCAGGGCACTCTGGGGACAAATCCGGTTGACCATGCCCATGTTCAGTGCCTCGGCAGCGCCGATGCGGCGGCCGGTGAAAATCAGCTCCTTGGCCTTGCCGCGTCCCACCAGTCGGGGCAGCCGCTGGGTGCCGCCGGCCCCGGGAATGATGGCAAGCTTTGTTTCGGTGAGCCCCATGGTGGCATTGTCAGCGGCGATACGGATATCACAGGCCAGTGCCAGTTCCGTTCCGCCGCCTAAGGCAATCCCGTTTACTGCTGCAATCACCGGTTTGTTGAGCTGTTCGATGGCGGTAAACAGGTTGCGGATAGTGAAAATAAATTCTTTGACCGCCATGGGACTTAAGGTTGCCCGTTCCTTGAGGTCGGCCCCGGCACAAAACGCTTTTTCGCCGGCACCTGTGATGATCACCACCCGGATATCGGGGTTGAACCGCAACGCCCTGATCTGTTCTTCAAGGGCCTTCAATAGGTCAACGTTAAAGGCGTTCATCACCTGTGGACGATTCAGTGTCACCAGGAGAACCTGATCTGCCTGTTCCACCAAAAGAACCTTTTCATTCATGACACTCTCTCCTGTTTTTCAATATCCAATTATTTGATAAACTCGTAAAAAGTCGGATTTAGACGGTCTCGTAAAAAGTTCAAATTCAAGGCGTGCAAATTTTGTAATCATGAGGCGTACTTATCGTACGTTGAATGATTGCGAAATGTAGCGCAACGCAGGAGTTGGATTTTTAACGAGACCGTCAATTATTTAACACCCGATGTATCTGGAAATAACAAGCCGTTGCACTTCAGAGGTGCCTTCCCCGATATCCAGGAGTTTCTGGTCCCGATAAAATCTTTCCACATTATATTCTTTCATCAGGCCATATCCACCGTGGATCTGAACGGCATGATTGGCCACCCGGCCCATAAGCTCCGAGCAGTACAGTTTGGCCATGGCCGCCTCTTTTTCAAAGGCGCGTTTATTGTCCCGGAGCCAGCAGGCCTTATACAGCAGATTGCGGCCGCATTCAATTTCAAGGGCACAGTCTGCCAGTTTAAAGGCCACCGCCTGAAATTTGCTGATGGGCTGGTTGAACTGCTGCCTCTCCTTGGCGTATTTCAAGGCTGTTTCATAGGCCCCCTGGGCGCCGCCCAGGCCCATGGCGCCGATGGAAAGCCGTCCGCCATCAAGGGTCTGGAGCATCTGATGAAAACCGTCACCGCGTTTGCCCAGCATGTTCTCTTTGGGAACACGGACATTGTCAAAATAGAGTTCAGCCGTATTGGAGGCCCGCCACATCATTTTTTTATGCATGGCCACCGCCTTGAATCCGGGCATGCCCGGTTCGACAATAAAGCAGGTGTATTCGGGTCGGCCGTTGGCCCGGGTACCGGTGATGGTCTGGACGGTTACGCCCAGGGTGAGTTCACAGGCGGCATTGGTGATAAATATTTTGGAACCGTTGATGACCCAGTCATCACCGTCCTGGACAGCCGTGGTTTTACTGCCGCCGGCATCTGAACCGGCAGTGGGTTCGGTCAGCCCGAAGCCCCAAAGACCTTCCCCGGTGCACAGCCTGGGCAGGTATTTTTTTTTCTGCGCTTCAGTGCCAAAGTAGTAAAGTGGGCCGATACCCAGGGAGTTCCCTGCGGCAATGGTGGCACCCTGGGAACCGTCGATACGGGAAATTTCCTCAACAGCAATAATGTAGGAGATATAATCCATTTGCTGACCCCCGTAGTGGTCCGGCACAAACATGCCGAAGAGCCCTATTTTACCCATTTTTTGAGTCAGATCAGCGGAAAATGTCTCATTTTCATCCAGTTCGGCAGCTATGGGGGCGATTTCACTCTGGGCAAATCTGCGAACTTCTTTGCGAATCATTTCCTGTTCTTTGGTAAGATCAAAATCCACATCTCCTCCTTTCAAGGCCCTATTTCAGGCCGTTTAGAATAAAATTTTCATAAATGCCCGCAATCTCGTCAACGCTCAGCCGGCCATCCGGATTGAACCAGGATGCGCCGGAGGTGCACAGGGTCAAAATGGCATAGGAGAGTATTTTTACATCGCAATCTGTAAAAACGCCTTTTCGGCGGCCCTCCAGGATAAGGCCTTGAAACAGTTTTTCATAGGCATCCCTTTTTTTTACGATGTGTTGGCAATGCGCGTGGGTTAATCCCCTTAGCTCACTGTTGGCGATAAAGGTTTCTTTCTGGCGGTTGAGGTGAAATTGAACGTGGCCGCGTACGGCGGCCCGCATGCGATCTTCGGTATCTTCAATGCCCGCCAGACCTTTGTGCAGATGATCCATAAGGTCCGTCATGGTTTCGAGCAGGATCGAAAATAGAAGCTCTTCCTTGCTGGGATAATGGTAATAGATGCTTGCTTTGCGAATGCCGCAGCCCAATGCGATTTCGCTGATACTGGTGGCGAAATAACCTTTTTTGTAAAAAAGTTCGATGGCGATATTTTTGATCGTATGTTTTGTTTTTAGCATCGAATATGATTGATGATGTATGTAATCGAAAAAACGATAAAAAAAGTCGGGATAAGTGATTTTACCGACCGACCGGTAGGTTGTCGCATTAAATTCATGAAACAAAGGATTTGTCAAGTGCTAAATGCCCCCGGTGAAGCCCGTCAACATATTCCCGGATGTGAGATCGTTTATTTTAGATGATTTTAATTCATTTCGGTACTTTGTAAAATAATTTTCCGGCAGTTCAAACGGTTTGACCGCCGACGGATTTTTTGTAATGGCTGCGATAAAAGCGGTGACAACGGTGGGATCGAAGAATATTCCGGCCTGTTTGCGAAGGGTTGACAGGGCTTTATCCAGCTTGATTTTTTTCATATTGGGGCGTTCCGATATCATGGCATCAAAACTGTCGCAAACGGCCAGTATGCGAGCCCCCATGGGAATATCCCCAGCTTTTTTACCCTGGGGATAACCGCTTCCGTTAAACCGTTCGTGATGATTTAGGATCAAGGGGATGATGTCATTCATGAAAGAAAGCGGTTTGAGTATTCTGGCACCGATCACCGGGTGTTTCTGGATGATTTCATATTCCTGAAGGGACAGTTTTCCCAGGTTAAACAGGATGCCGTCTTCCATTCCGATTTTTCCGATATCATGCAGCAACCCGGCATGATACACATTTTCAATCTGTTGGGTGGACAACCCCATCTCTATAGCGGTCATACGGGCATAATGGGCCACCTTAATCGAGTGCCCATGGGTGCATATATCCTTGGCTTCCAGGGCCAGGACGAGGCCCTCAATGGTTTCCCTGAACGCCTGAAGCATACTGTCGTCATAGCGCAGGGCTTTGTGCAGCGAAATGGCCCCCTGTTCGGCCAGGGCCTGTAAAAATTTTGTTTCACGCGGCGTTAATTTTTTTTCATGGCTGAAATAGACGGCCAGAATGCCTGATAATTGATCGACGATTTTAAACGGGATGCCGGTTACCGATACGATCTGTTTTTTTCCCAGGCGTTCCAGATCAGGCAGCCGGGGGTCATAGCGGCAGTCCCGGATATGGACCGGCCCGCCTTTGCCTGTTACAAAAATATCTTTCAGTGTTTTAAAATCAACTGCTGCCAGGCTTTGAAACGTGAAGCCACAGGTGATCTTGTTTTTGATTTTGCGGGTATCGTTGTCGATAATCCAGAAGATGCTGCCTTTGGCGGCCATCTCTTCGGTAATCTGGGTAACAATGGCCTGCAACACCGCCAGGGTGTCGTGCCCGGAATGAATGGCCGAACTGACCTTGCGAAAAATATCCAGATAACGGTCGGGAAATATGGTATTTTGTGCGGCAATGGCACATTGTTCGGCCAGGGTGTTTAAAAACAGTATATCATGGGGGGCCAGATCGATCTCATTTTTCAGGTAAATTCGGAGCACCATGCGCATGTCGCCCATGATTTTAAGGGGCAGTCCGACAATGGACACGATCCCTTCGGCAAGGGCATCTTCCGGATATTGGACGCGCAGGTCTTCTGCGATATCGCGGATAACCACCGGCGCTTTTTCGTAAATTTCACAAAGGCCGTCAACGGCCCGTACCGGTCCCTTGGCCAGGTATTGCGGACTCATACCAAAGGCGTTCTGGAGTTCAAGCAGGTTGCTTTGGCGATTCAACACCCTCAACGTACAGCCACAGGAAGAATGGAACAGTGCGGTAATATTTTCTGCTATCATTTGCAGAATCATGTCCGCGCTACGACCGCGGTAAATGGCACGGTTGATCCGGGCAATGGTTTTAAAAAAGTGGTCCTGCCGGTTTTTCATTTAGCGGTTTTTCCAGACCGGTTTGCGTTTTTCTTCAAACGCCTGCAACCCTTCCCGGGCATCTTCGGTGACGCAAAGGGAAGCAAACAACTCGCCTAAATAATCAAGGGACTGGTGATAGGGCAGATCCATCATGCCGTATATTCCCTGTTTGCCGACCTGAAGGGCCCGCGGGCTTTTGGCGGCCAGCTTGAGGGCCAGTTCCATGGTGGCGTTTTCCAGTTCTTCGGGAGGTACAACCTGGTTGACCAGGCCCAGACGCTGGGCCTCGGCGGCTGAAATGAAATCCCCCGTGAGGACCATTTCCAGTGTTTTTTTACGTCCCACCAGCCGGGCCAGGGGAACGGCCGGCCCCAGACATATCAACCCCACATTGATGGCCGTTGTGCCAAAACGGGCATCCTCTGCAGCAACCGTCAGATCACAGGCAAATACAAGACCTGACCCGTTGGCAATGGCATAGCCCTGTACTGATGCGATAACCACTTTTTTCATGCGGGCAATGGTATGGTTGTGAAGGTCCATCACCTGTATCATTTCACGATATTCAGCAAAGTTTTTATCCTTGAACTCATTAAGGGCAATCCCTGTGGAAAAATGCTTTCCGGCCCCGCGAATAATAATGACACGAATATCGTCGTCCTCATCCATTTGCTTAAGCACCGCATTCAGGTTTTGGGCAAAGGGCAGGGTAAATGTGTTCAAGGCTTCGGGCCGATTCAGGGTAATGATGCCGACATGATTTTTTTGATCGGTCAGGATGGGTGCAGACGACATGTTGATCTCCTTTTTTTAAGGTGGCTGTTTTTTAAAAACCGTTTGGGTGCGTGGAGTGGGTAACGTAAAGACCGGGCGGTACCAAGCCAGTATGAACGAGCGCTCAATCGACTTTATCGGGCTCTGCAAGGGATGTCAAGGAAAATTATTATCTATGTAACTATATGTATTTATTTATAATAAAAATTGAACCACCGATTACCGAGCGCTGCTTCGGCAAAATAACTTTAAAACAAAAGGGCATTATGCTAAATTTTAAATCGGATTATAAATAATAATTGCAGCCATGGGAGAGATTGTACGCATGGAACTAAAGGACCTGGACGCACGCCAGGAAAAATGGATGAAAAATCGGCGAAAGTGGTACAACATTTATCTTTTTGCGGGGGTTGGGATCAATTTTATTCTCTATTTTACGAAACCCTACGGATTTAATCCCAGCAATAGTCTTTTCTGGGGGTCTCTTTTCGGATTGGGTATCCCCATTTCAACAATGCTCGTTTGTGGTTATATCCACCAAAAGCTGATAGGCCTATGAAAAAATTAAAGGCGAACGGTCATTTTGTTAAGAAAAGGCTTTGCCGGTTTCTGGTAACAGCTGTCGTTATTTTTTTCTGGACGTCGGGACCCTGCCGGGCGGATGCGCTTTTTGTGAATGATTACCAGGTTGATGAATACCTATTGGGCAAAAAAGAGGCCCGGCTATCGGTAGGGTATACCCGGCAGTCCATGTTTGTGGAAAAAACGACGCGATTCACCGGAGGCTGGATGAAGCGTTTTTTTGGAGAGGTAAAAGAAGAAAAGGTGGCCACTTTTTTTCTGCTGGCCGAAAATCAGATTCGGGAGATCGATTGGCAGAATAACAGAATTTATGTGTTCCCCTTTGACCATCTCACCACTATTCAATGGATCAAAGAAAAAAAGGATGCTTATCAGGGCGTCTCGGAAATCATCAAAGATCGCTACAAGGTCAAAGTACCGCAATTGTCCATTCAAATCCGAAAGGACAGAGAAACGATTCAGGGGTTTGTATGCCGCGTGGCCGACGCGCATCTGCGCCTGGAAACAGTTGACCGGAAGAAAAATGCCACCAGTGTGACCCTTGTAGACCAAACCCTGTGGGTTTCAGAAGCGGTGCCGGGATTTGACGACTATCAGAAATTCCATGAGCACCTTGCCCGGCGACTCGGCCTTGAAGCTGAACGGTTGGGCTGTTTTAATTTTATTCTCAGGTACTGGGACGGCTCCCTGGATCCAATTCATGAACAATTGAGTCGGGTCAGGGGATACCCCGTACAAACCAGATTAACGGTGCGGGCCCAATACACCACCGGTGCGGATACGGATACGCCCAAGACCATCACCAAACAGCTTAAATCAGAGACGGTTATCTTGAAAGAAGTGAATTTGCAGAAAATTGATCCGGCGCTCTATGTGGACCCGGAAAATTTTGAAATTATTTTTCCTGAATGATATGGCATGGGTTTGTAAGTAAAATACCGCCCTTCCCAAAATAGGTATTTTTGTTGACCATCAATGCCCGTGATAAAAATAGGGTGGGTTGCTTCGTCTGTCATCAAAAAAGGCGGGGAACGTTTAGGGTCCCCCGCCTTTTTTGATGTGTGTTATTTGCCTGAATCTATTTTTTGGAGCTCAGTTCCGGGAACTGGTGGTAAAAATATTCGTTGGGCAAAGAGACTTTTTCTGCTTTCTTTTTTCCCTCCTCATTTTCCCTTAACTCTATCCGCCGAATCTTACCGCTGATGGTCTTGGGCAGTTCATCGACAAATTCGATGATTCTCGGGATTTTAAATTTGGCCAGCACATCGATGGTGTGTTGGAACAGCTCCAGGGCCAGTTCTCTGGACGGTTTATGGCCTTTATTCAAAATGACGAACGCTTTGACCAGCTGGTACCGTTTGGGATCGGGGCTGCCCACAACAGCGGTTTCCATTACCGCCGGATGCTCGATCAATGCGCTCTCCACTTCGAACGGACCCACGCGGTAGTCGGATGATTTAATGACATCATCGGACCGACCCACAAACCACCAGTATCCGTCGGCGTCAAAAGAGGCCTTGTCCCCGGTAAAGTACAGGTTGTTCTGGAACGCTTCTTCGGTTTTTTCGACATTGTCGAGATACTCCTGAAAAAGCCCCAGCGCCCGCCAGTCGGTTAGGCGAACCACGATGTGGCCGGGTTCGTCGGCACTGGTGATTTCATTGCCGTCATCGTCCGTCAGGATGATATCGTACATATAGGCGGGATACCCAAATGACCCAAACCGCATTTTTCCTTCCATCCAGGGTGGATTACCGATCATGCAGGTGGATTCGGTCTGGCCGTAAAAATCTCTGATCTCGGTTCCCGTCACTTTTTTCCACTGTTCAATGACTTCCGGGTTCAGGGGTTCACCGGCACTCAGGGAATATTTCATGGCCGACAGGTCGTATTTGCTCAGATCCAGACCCACAAAGGCCCGCCAGGCAGTGGGCGGCGCACAGAAGGAATTGACCTTGTATTTGGCCACCGTCGCGATGTATTTGTCGATATTCAATGCCGTAAAGTTAAACCCTGTTGCGGTGGCGCCAACGTTGAGGGGCGCAAAAAGGCTGCTCCATGCCCATTTGGCCCATCCTGGCGCGCTTAGATTGTGATGAACGTCTCCAGGCTCGAGTCCAATCATGACAGAGGTCGACAGATGGCCCACCGGGTAGGAGGTGGCACTGTGGCCCACCCGTTTGGGCAGTCCGGTGGTGCCTGAGGTGAAAAAACAGAACAGTACATCCTGGCTGCCGACATCGGCGGCATCAGCACTGCCGGATTCGCCGTCAATATCGGAATAGGGCACCCAGCCTTCTTTGTGACCCAGCACGATTTTGGCTTTCGGGGTGCAGCCGGTTGTCTTTAGCGCATCATCCACCAGGTCGGTCAATGATTCCATGACAATGAGAACATCGGGCAGGTACGCTTCAAATCTGAACTGAATTTCTCTTTCCGTCATGGATGTGGCCGTAGGGACTGCCACAAAGCCGCCTTTCAGGGCCGCAAGGCTCGCAAACCAGGTTTCCGGAACGATGGGGGTCAGCATATACATATTGTCCCCTTTTGCGACACCTTTGTTTCTCATAAAATTAAGAATTTTGTTTCCGTTTGCCCCCAGTTCCGTATAAGTGAACTGACGTTCCGCATCGGTGTCAAGGTCCGTCCAGATCAACGCCGGTTGATCCCCCCGCTCCTTGACATGAATACCTTCAAATATCTCCGATACCCAATTGAATTTGTCGGGAAGTGGCAGATGGTTCAGTTTTTCAAAAAAAGAGCGTGCCGCAATTTCCCGTTCGCCCATGTCCTTGATTGTATTTAAGGCCATTACTTCTTTGTATAAATTTTGCAACGCCATCAGGACGCCTCCTTTGTGTTTGGTTACCCGCTATTAATAGTTTGTTTTGCCTGTAGTGCCTGATCCGGACAGACCGGATAAAAATTGAATGACAATTTGCAGATCGATTCCAATTGTTTTTCATGACCCTGGGTCAGGGTTCCTGAAGTTCCGGGATATCGGCATAGTAGTCCAGTGCTTCCGGATTGCTCAGGGCATCCTTGTTCAGGACCGGTTGCCCCAGGGTTACTTTTTTGACAGCCAGTTCGACTTTTTTCATGTTCAGCGTATAGGGTATCGCCGGTATGCTGATTATTTTGGCCGGCACATGCCGCGGCGATGCATTGTCCCGGATGGTCTTGCGAATTCTCGCCTTGAGGTCGTCGGTCAGTTTGTATTCGGCCATGAGTTTGACAAAAAGAATGACCCGCACATCATTTTCCCAGGGTTGGCCGATGACCACACTGTCCTCGATTTCCGCCATCTGTTCCACCTGACGATAGATTTCCGCCGTGCCGATTCTCACGCCTCCCGGGTTTAAGGTCGCATCCGAGCGACCATAGATGGTGACGCCGCCATGGTCGTTGATTTTGATGAAATCACCATGGCGCCAGATGCCCGGATAAACATCAAAATAGGCCGCATGATATTTGGCCCCGTCCGGATCATCCCAGAAATAGATGGGCATGGAAGGAAACGGGGCCGTGCAGACCAGTTCTCCCTGACGGTTCAAGACCGGTTTGCCATTGTCGTCAAAAGCCTCAACTTTCATGCCGAGTCCACGGCACTGCAGTTCACCGGCATACACCGGGCCCATGGGATTTCCCAGGGCAAAGCAACCGTTTAAATCCGTACCTCCTGAAATCGACGCGAGTTGGAGATCCTTTTTAACTTCCGAATAGATGAAATCAAAGCCCTCGATGGACAGGGGGGACCCTGTGGACAAAAGGGCTTTTAAGGCTGAAAGGTCATATTCTTTCCCCGGCTTGACGCCTGCATTCTGCAGGGCGGCAATATACCCGGCGCTGGTGCCGAAAATGGTTATTTTTTCATCCTGGGCCATTTCCCACAGGGCACCGGGATGGGGATGAAAAGGATTCCCGTCAAAGAGAACAAGGGTTGCGCCCACGGCCAGGGAACAGGTCAGCCAGTTCCACATCATCCAGCCGCAGGTGGTAAAATAAAAAATCACATCTTCCCGTTTCAGATCCGTGTGCAGCATGAGCTCTTTTATCTGGTGAATCAGTATGCCGCCGGCGCTTTGGACCATGCATTTGGGCAGACCGGTGGTCCCCGAAGAGTACATGATATACAGAGGATGCCCAAAGGGCAGTTGTACAAATTCGACGTCAAGGTTTTGATCGGTGGATTTGAATTCGGAAAAAAGCACGGCGTTTTGTATCGCGCGGATATCCGGCCGTGGTTCGGTGTAGGGTACCACCACCACCTTCTGGATAGAGGGTAGTTTTTTAAGAACCTTGCTGATCCGTTCAAGGGAGTCAATTTTTTTGCCCTTAAAAAAATACCCATCGGCCGTAAACAGGATTTTGGGTTTGATCTGACCGAACCGGTCAAGGACCCCCTTGATGCCGAAATCAGGTGAGCACGATGACCATGTTGCACCCAGGCTTGTCGCGGCGAGCATGGCGATAATGGTTTGGGGCAGGTTGGGCATAAAACCGGCCACCCGGTCTCCGACACAAACGCCGGCATCTTTGAGGGCCCGGGCCACGGCCGCCACTTCCCGGTACAGTTGTGCATAGGTGAGCCGGGTGGCCGTCTGACCTTCGCCCTTGAAGATGATGGCCACCTGATCGTCTCTGTAGCGCAGTAGATTTTCCGCGAAATTTAATCTGGCGCCTTCAAACCATTGAGCGCCGGGCATTCGGGTAATGTCGTCGATTACCCGATCATAGGGCTTTGATGCCTTGATTTCTGCAAAATCCCACATGGTGGCCCAGAAATCGGGGATATTGTCAATGGACCATTGGTAGAGTTGGCTAAAATCTGAAAAACGGCTGCCGGTTCTTTTGTTAATAAATTGCATGAACCGGTAGATGTTTGTGTTATTGATGCGTTCTGTCGATGGTTGCCACAGTGGATTTTCCATATTCAACCCCCTTCACGGTCCTGACGTGAACACCCGGTATGAACCCTGTGCCGGATGGTGTCCTCGGCAGCTGAAATCGACGGCATTGGGTGACATTTGTTGTTTTTTACCGGCCATCCAACATGCAGGGCCGGCTTGACGTAAAGAACCTGGTAATCGGTGTGCGAATTAATTTAATGGGCCAAATTTTGTCTTTAAAAAGCATGAGGACGACCGTACCGCTAAAAGATAAACTGACCGACCGGACGGTAGGCTCTTGTCTATTCAACATTAAACCGGTTTTTTGTCAAGCGTTTATTCCACAAGCAACGGAAAGTGGCATTTTTTAGTATAATCCAATTTTCTTAGACTGTAAAAACCAGGGGATGGGGTATCATTTATGTGCCCATCCCCTGGTGGCATAAAACGTAACGGATGAAACCCTTGAAATTAAGCGGTTTCAATTTTGGCGTCATTTTCCCGACCCAGTTCCCTGGTGGCCATATCCCGCAGTTTGTATTTTTGTATTTTGCCGCTGGCGGTTGTTGGATATTCTTCGACAAAAAAGAAAAACGCCGGAATCTTGTGAAAAGCGATTTTATTTTTGCAAAACGTCTGGATTTCTTCCTGGCTGCTTACGGCATCCGGTTTCAACTGAATATAGGCCGCCAATTCTTCGCCGTATTTGAGGCTCGGCACACCCACCACCTGAACGTCCTTGATTTTTGGATGGGTGTACAGGAATTCTTCGATTTCCCGTGGGTAGATGTTTTCCCCCCCGCGAATGATCATATCCTTGATGCGGCCTGTAATTTTGCAGTAGCCGTTTTTATCCATGATGGCAAGGTCCCCTGTGTGCAACCATCCGTCGCTGTCAATGGCCTCAGCGGTGGCTTCGGGCATCTTGTAATACCCTTTCATGACATGATAACCGCGGGTGCACATCTCTCCCTGGACATCAGGCGCAACCGCTTCGTTGGTGGCCGGGTCCACGATTTTCACCTCGACATTGGGCAGGGCCCGTCCCACGGTACTGACCCGGATTTCCAGTGAATCATCCGGCCGGGTCTGGGTGATCACCGGAGAGGCCTCGGTCTGGCCGTAGGCAATGGTCATTTCTGAGGCCCCCATTTTATCCACCACTTTTTTCATCACTTCAATGGGGCAGGGGGAGCCGGCCATGATACCGGTGCGCAGCAGGGATGTGTCGTATGTTTTTCCCGAGGCTTCCATCTCTTCCAGTTCGGCGATGAACATGGTTGGTACCCCGTGCAGGGCCGTACATTTGGAGACCTCCACGGTTTCTAGGGCCGCATCCGGTTTAAAGGCCACCACCGGGGACATGCCGGCCGCCGATACAACACAGGACAGTGTTCCCAGTACACAGCCGAAGCAGTGGAAAAACGGCACGGGGATACAAAGGTTGTCCACAGCAGAAAGATTCATACAGGCGGCGATGCTTTTGGCATTGCCGATGATGTTGGTATGGGTCAGCATGACCCCCTTGGGAAAACCGGTGGTGCCGGATGTGTACTGCATGTTGATGACATCATCGGGGTCCATGGTATTCTGTCGGGCAGAGAGTTCATCATCGCTGATGTTTTGACCCAGTGCGATGATGTCATCCCAATTGTACATACCGGGCATTTTTTCCTTGCCGATATAAACGACGTTTTTCAGTTCGGG
The DNA here is from genome assembly GCA_942490765.1 of uncultured Desulfobacterales bacterium. Classification (GTDB taxonomy): domain Bacteria; phylum Desulfobacterota; class Desulfobacteria; order Desulfobacterales; family 4572-123; genus 4572-123. Next base: position 56,028 of record CALNYM010000004.1, read on the forward strand.
CAGTTTGGCGCTCTTGAGTTTTCCGGGCGCGCAGTCTTTCAGCTCAGGGCAGACATCGTAGATCACTTTGATGTACTCGTCGGCATCCCTGACGCCGCCAATCAAAATCAGTGTCGCCGAATCGGACTGTTTCATGAGATATTCCAGTTCAAAACTGCGATAGCTGGTGTTCACCGTTACCATGATGGCGCCCATCTTACCCGTGCCAAATTGGGTATACAGCCATTCCGGCACATTGTTGGCCCATATGGCGATTTTGTCTCCCTTTTCGGCACCGATGGCCATAAACCCCTTGGCCGCCGAATTGCAGACATCTCTGAACTGGCTGTAATTGTAATTGATACCGAGTTGATGGTATTTAAGGGCCAGACTGTCGCCGAATTGCTCGGCTACCAGATCCAGCAGTTGCCCCATGGTTGTTTGACCCACTTCAAATTTTGGTAGTTGCAGTTGCATTCAATACACCCCCTAAAATAATTAAAAATGATGACCGTATAAGATAGAAAAGGGCCCGGCGGTCGGCAGCCGACCACCGGGCAAAAACCTTATAGATCAGGTCTCAAGTCAAGTGAATATTTCTGAATGACTTCATCCCGGTTTGGTTTGGTGACCAAACTGAGAAGGATGAAAAACACAAATCCGACAAACACCCAGTAAAACTGGTGGGGCGTGCTGATTTTATGGGCCGGATCGCTCAAAAAGAACCAGTGGTAGCTGCCCAGGTGATACTTGGCGTACATCCAGCTGCCACAGGAGGCCGCCGTCATGACCAGGATGTTGGTGCCCGCCGCAACAGTGGTGGCACGGGTCCACCAGAGACCGAGGATGAGCGGGGGACCGACGGAGCAGAGGATGACGATAAATGCGGCGCCGGAAATATCCAGCACCAGTGCCGGCGGCTTGAAGGCCAGGAACATGCAGCCCACAACAATCAGGGTCGTCATGAGGCGGGTACACTGCACCGGTTTTTCTTCGGGCCATTTACTGCCGAATACTTTGCCGATGAGGTCACGCCCCAGAAGGACGTTCAGCACCATGGTCCAGCCGGCTGCGGTGGCCATGGCGATGGCCAGGCCGCCGGCGGCCACAACGGCCAGGAGAAAAGGACTGGACAGTGCTTCCATGGCCGCAATCATGGAATAGTCGGTGACGGACGCACCGGCAACACCGTAGGCAACTTTCATGTGTTTGAGGACGGCCACGGCACTGGTGATCCCCTCGGTTTTCATCAGCGGGTGGAGTTGTTCGATGAGCACCCGGGCGCCGGTGCCGATGATGATCAGACCGCAGTACATCAGTCCCCCGACCACAACGGCCCAGAAGACGCTCCGGCGGGCGGATTTGATATCCTGGGTAGTGAAAAAACGGACCACGGTGTAGGGCATGGCGGAAAATCCGAAATGCCAGACAAAGAAAAAACCCACCACCCCGGTCCATGAGGCCATCAGGGCGTGGGAGGGTTTGTCGGCCACATAGGGCATGTTAAAAAAGTTTGCGCTCACGGACAACGTGGCGTCGGTGAGGCCGTTTAAGCCGCCGTAATGGGCGATGACGTAACCGGCGGCCAGCACCGACGCCACAGTCATGGCAATGCCCTGGAAAGCGGTGGAAAAGGTGGTGGCCACCATACCGCCGTAGTAGATGTAAAGAAACACCACCACCGATGCCAGGATGACCGATAGGGTGAAATTGAGTTTCAGGATGGCCAGCAGAAAAAGGGCCGTGCCCACAATGGAGAGGACCACATAGGCCAGGCCGCCGATGAGCGTCGGTATCGCCGCGATCAGTCGCATCCACTTGGTGTCATACCGGTCGGCATAGTAGTCGGTAAAGGAGGTGGGGGCGTATTTGCGCAGGGGCGCCGCCGTTAACAACGTGGCAATGGGCATGCCGCCGATGATGCCCACCAGTGCCCACCAGAAGGGGTAGCCCAGAATAAAAATAAACGCCGGCAGTCCAAGAAAACTGGCCGGGCTGAAATAGGTGGCGGCAAGGGCACTGCCGTTGACAAAGGCGCCGACTTTACGGCCGGCAACATAATAGTCAGCGGCATCTAAAGATGCTTTGCGTGAGGACCAGCCGATCCAGAATATAACGGCAAAATAGGCCAGGGCACCTATTATAACAATCGGATTTACTCCCATGGTAATATCTCCTTTCTGATAAGATTATTTTTGAACACTGCCAGTTTCAGCGGCTTTTTTTGCGTCTTCCCTATTTTCCTCGGACTTGTAGAAAATATAGGACACGAAAACATTGACCAGCCAGAGGGCGAAAATCCAGTTGTAGATGTAGCAGGCCGGAACACCGAGAAATTTTTTCAGGGGCAATCCCGGAATGGTCATTTCCAGGATCATGAACAGAAAACACCAGCCGTACATGATTGCCATACCGACCCAGAAAATTTTTGGCATACCTTTAAACATGTTTTACCTCCCGTTATTAGTGATGAGTAAATACAGCCTATTTTAAAATCTGCCGGCTTCAAGACACCCTTGTCGGGGATCCGGTGTCGCTTGTGCATCAGGGGGTCCAGGACGAATTCCGAAAGCAAAGGGCGATCGTCAGGTGATAGATTCAATGGCATACAAGTGCGTCTTGAAGTCTTGTACAGACAGTTGACCTGCAATGCGAAGCAGGGGGTTATTGACATTTTCATCAGGGGTGACCCCATTCCGCATTTCGAAGTTCCATGCGGCGGATTTTTCCACTGACGGTTTTGGGCAGTGATTCGACAAATTCTATTTTTCTTGGATATTTATAGGGCGCAGTAACCTTTTTGACATGGCCTTGAAGCTCCTTGATCACCGCCTCACTCGGGGTATAGCCGGGGGCCAGAACAACAAAGGCTTTTATGATTTCTCCCCGGGTTTCGCCAGGGCTTGAGACCACAGCCGATTCAAACACGGCAGGGTGTTCGATCAGGGCACTTTCAATCTCAAGGGGGCCGATGCGGTAGCCGGAGGTCAGGATGATGTCGTCGGACCGTCCCGTAAACCAGAAGTAGCCATCTTCATCCACAAAGGCCCTGTCACCGGTGAGATACCAGTCGCCCCTGAATACCGACGCGGTCTGGTTGGTTTCTTTCCAGTATTCCTTGAACAGCCCGATCGGGCGGTGGGGGGTTACCCGGATGGCGATTTCCCCTTCGGTATTGGGGGGTAAAACATCACCGTTCTCATCGATGACATTCAGGTCGATACCCGGAGATGGCTTGCCCATGGATCCGAAACGGGGTGCCATGCAGGGAAAACTGGCGGCCAAAAGGACTGTTTCCGTCTGGCCGTAGCCGTTATGAATGATGGTGCCGGTGGCCTTTTTCCATAGGTCAACAATTTCAGCATTGAGGGGTTCGCCGGCACTCACGCAGTGGCGCAACGTTGAAAATCGGTAGTGACTCAAATTCTGACGCATCAGCATCCGGTAAATGGTCGGCGTTCCGCAAAACGTGGTGATTGGATATTGCTGCAAAATATCTAATGCCGCAACCGGATCAAAGCCATCTGTGTGATGGACGAACAGGGCGGCACCGCAGTCCCATGGTCCAAAATAGCTGCTCCAGGCGGCTTTGGCCCATCCTGTGTCGCTGATATTCCAGTGCATGTCTTCCGGTGTCAAGTCCAGCCAGTACCGGCCGGTGGCCCGGTGACCGATGGGATAGGAGGCATGGGTGTGCAGGGCCATCTTGGGCAACCCCACGGTTCCCGAGGTAAAGTAAACCAGGCAACTGTCGTCACTCCGGGTTCTGGCCGTGGAAAATTCCCCCGGGGCGGTGGCCAGCAGGTCATCGTAAAAAAGCCAGCCCTTTCTGGGGGTTGAAATCACGATTTTACATTTAACGGTGGGGCATCGGTCTGCAACGGCGTCAAAGGCGTCAGCCAGCGGGCCGGTAGTGATAATGCAGGTTGCCTGGGACTTGTTGGCACGGAATGCAAGATCACTGGCTGTCAACTGGGTAGTTCCCGGTGCGAGGATGACACCCATACGGATACCAGTGGTCATGATTTCCCACCACTCGTAATTGCGGGGCAGGATGACCAGCATGACGTCATTTTTTTTTACCCCCGAAGCTGTCAGTCCATTGGCCAGCTTTCGGGACGTCCGGGCCAGGTCGAGAAAGGTTTTACGAACCGTTGCACCGGTATCGTCGACCCACAGCATGGCCAGTTTTTTCGGATCTGCAGCCCATTTGTCGATGACATCACCGGCAAAATTGTAATACTCGGGGACGGTATTTCTAAACAGGGCGTATGTCTTGTCGTAATCCGTCATGTTGTGCGGATGGATCATTGACTCTCCATTTTTTTCTGTCAGCGTTCGGTGGGAAAGGTCAATCACCGGGTGAATTGTGTCAATGCGAAATACAGTTGAATCGATTTAAATCGGTTTAAGACCACCTCCTTTGCCGGTCTGTTAAACGAGCGCTCACTCGAATCGCCAGCTGAAAAATAAACAAACGAAGTAAATTAACCGAACTGAACGAGCGCTCAGTCAATTGTTTTCGAGCTATCTTATAGCCTTTATTTTGTGTTTGTCAAACTTTTTTTAAACAAATCAAAATAAATGATATGTTTAATTAGATTGTCAATAAGATATAAACTGAAGGATATTCATGTATAGGTTACTGAAAACATTAGACCCAGTGCTTCAACCAGGGAATGTTAAACTGGCTATTGACCCGTTTTTGCAATTGGACGACACCGGCGAGGGCATCCTTTAAAATGATTCGCTCCCTTTTTCTCAGTCCGTAGGGGTCGATATGGTTGTCCGGCGCCTTTCCTTCTTTGACTTTTTTAGCATTTCCATGGATGCGAAACATCATGAGGGTTTCAAAGCTGGCGTGGAACAGGTCCGCATCCTCTTCGGATATGGCCTTTTGTTCCACCAGTTGGGCGAGACGAGCGAAGGTGGCGGTTTCCCGGACCTGGTTTTTGATGGCAAAGATCCGGATGCCGTTGACAATATGGAGGGTCCCGGATTTTTTGAGATCAATTTGATTTTTATGAGGGCCGCTTTTAGCGGTAATAAATGTACCCAAAAAGCTGATGGGCAGTTTGTACTGCAGATCGTCCCGGGTCATCATGTGTCTGGCGGCCAGGGAATCTCTGAAGGCTGTGAAGATTTCCTGACGGAATTTTTCGGCCAGGGTGGTGTTTCCCCATATGGGACGATAGTCGAGTAAAATAGTGAGGGTTCGGGTGTCTTCGGGATCATACGATCGGGTCCATTCGTGAACGGATTTGATCCAGGCACTCAGGGAGCGCCGCCATTTCGGATTGGTGGCCATGACCTGACCCTGGCATTTTTCGAATCCGCACCGGGCCAGGCCCTCAATAATAAATTCTGCCAGTTGGGCAAAGTAAGCATCGGTTTTTGCCAGGTGCCCTTTGGCCGGGTCATTAAAAATAATCGCATTGTCCTGGTCGCTTCTCAATGTCTGTTCGTAACGGGCTGCACTGCCCATGTTGATCCAGCAGTATTCCACGGGGGGGGCACCCCAGCCCGCCAATTTCATATGCTCTTCCGATAATTGGATAACCCGTCGGGTCAGACGTTCATGCAGTTCGGACATGACCTCGAACAGTTCCTTGATTCCCGCTTTTTCGGCCAGCATGGTATAGAGAATATCGTCGATTTCGCTGCTTATTTTGGATAGCCCGGCAAGGTCCGGCTGGGATTCTATATCCTGGGTGAGCAGCAGCGTGCCGGTGCTTCGGGTTTTAATCAGATCCACCATTGTGATAATGCCCACCAGATGGCCCCGCTCCATCACGAGCAGATATTTTGTTTTGCTTCTGATCATGGCCACGAGTGCGTTTCCGAGAAAAGACTCCGGGCTCACATGGGCGATATTACTGGTCAACAGATTTTCGACCCGGCAAGTGTCGATGGCATATTTACGGGATGCGACGAGATACTTGACGATGTTTTTTTCAGACAGAATGCCGCACGGTTTTCCCTCCCGGTCCAGCACCACAATGGTGCTGATATCTTTTTCTTCCATGGTTTGGGCGGCATCGGTGACAAGGTCCCCGGCCCGGCAGGTAATCACCGGATAAGACATGACTTCACTGACATGTTTGCTGAACATGGGGGAATCGTTTCGGCCGTATGCTTCGCAGGACTGCTCGGAAACGATTTCAGAATAGAGAATGCGCATGCGTTCGGCGAGCAGGGTATTGAAAAATCCGGAAAATTCAGGGTAGGTGTAGATCAGTCGTTCAAGATCTTGTTTTTTGACCAGACAGCAGATCAGGGCTTCCCGGACCCTTGCCGAGGCAGGATATCGCTGTTGAGAAAGGACCACTGTTTCGCTGAAGAAATCATAGGGCCGGCGAATGCCAACAACGGTTTCAATACCCCTGTCGTTGGCCGAGGTGATTTCAACCAGCCCGGAAGCGATGATAAACAGGCAGTCCTGGCTGGGGGTGTCTTGTTTAAATACATAGGCATCGGGGGGATAGTGTCTGCTTTCCATGGTTTCGGCAAGATTTGACAGCACCTCGGTGTCAAGCATTTCAAAAGGATCGGTGTGCATCAGGACGTTCAGGATCTCATTTTTCAGCATCTCTATACTCCGGTGTAAAAGGCTGGCGGTTCCAACGTTAATGTTCTTGAAAACGGTATTTGAAATGGCTAAGCAGAAATTTTCAGGTACAGGGCATCATTATTTTTTTCAGGGGGCGAAGGCGCCTGTTGTCTTCCCGATGTCAAGGAACGTGGCCTGAACGGTTAAAAAAAGACTTGACATTCAAGGAATTACAGTAGTATAAATTTTGACTGAGCGCTCGTTCAAATTCGTCCCATTTGGCCGTATGGTGGCATAAATATATTCAGATTGCAAATGTAAATTTTCGGAGACACGTTCATGGTGCTCGAACAGGGCGGAACAAAAGGTATCCCCACTCAGATCAAAAATATCGACCTGGTCAAAAAGAGGCGACGTCAAATTGTTGATGCGGCCGTAGGGCTTTTTGTGGAAAAAGGCTTTCACAAAACCACGACGCGTCAGATAGCGGCGGCAGCCGGATTTTCCATTGGTTCCCTTTATGAGTACGTCGGGTCCAAAGAGGATGTGTTGTACCTGGTATGTGATGCCATTCATGACGAAGTCGAGCGTGCTGTATCCGACGCATTGAGCAGAGCCAAAAGCGGAAAGAGTGCACTGACTGAGGTTATTCGTGAATATTTCATGGTATGTCATCGCATGAGCGATCATGTGCTTTTAATCTATCAGGAAACTCAGTCACTGCCCCCGCAATGGCGCAAACGCGTACTGGAAAAGGAGGTACGTGTTACCGGGATTTTTATCGATGTCCTGGCGCGCCTGATTGACAGTGGCGATTTGCCCCGGTTAAATGAAAAATTTCTGGAGTTGGCGGCTCATAACATTACCGTCATGGGGCACATGTGGACCTTTCGCCGTTGGTTTCTGGCCCGCCATTACAGCATTGATGATTACATCGAAATGCAAACGGAATTTATCCTTGGCGAGAAGCTGGCAGAATAGCCCCGTGTGCCGCATTTGGAACATCCTGCAATCCCTCTTTCTAAGGTTGAACTGCTATTTTGTTTCTGCTTAGGGGCTGGGAATCATTAACTCCTTGGAATTGGCGCACAGATTTAGGACAGATTTGGTCGATTGGATTGAGCAAAACCGCAAGCGTAGTTGTACCACGTTGAGGATTTTGCGATTGAGGATCGGCCAAAGATGATCTGAAGTTGGGATGCAAAAACGATGAGTTAATGATTTCCAGAGCCTTACCACGGGATGTCGTTGATCCGCCTGTTGTTCCATCGTACAGGTTCTGCCAGATATCCAAATTTGAAAAGGAGGAAAAATGAATTCTGACGTCAAAGCCTACCGGCCAAGGAACCATGTCCGGGTCGTCACGGCAACTTCCCTTTTTGATGGCCATGATGCGTCCATCAATATTATTCGTCGATTGTTGCAGGGTAATGGTGTGGAAGTCATTCATCTGGGGCACAACCGGTCGGCCAAAGAATTTGTCGATGCCGCCATAGAAGAAGATGCCCAGGGCATTGCCGTTTCAAGTTATCAGGGCGGTCATATCGAATTTTTTAAATATATGGTGGACCTGCTAAGGGAAAACAATGTTGCCCATATAAAGGTTTTCGGCGGCGGCGGCGGTGTTATTGTCCCGGATGAGATCAGGGAACTGGAAGCCTACGGGGTGGCCAAGATATATTCCCCGGAGGACGGCACTAAAATGGGATTGCAGGGCATGATTAACCATATGGTGAAAATGCTTGATTTTCCAACGACCAACGGCACCGGGGGTAACGTTGATCTGTTGCGGCCGGACCGGAAATATCAGGTGGCCAATTTCATTACGGCTGTGGAGCTGGCCAAAGCCAAAGGTGATGGGAGCCTGAGTGCGATGCACGATTCGCTGGTGCGGAAAATCGGTGACCGAAAAGTCCCGGTCATCGGCATCACCGGTACCGGTGGTGCCGGAAAATCATCATTGACCGATGAATTGATCCTGCGCCTGCTGCATGACGTGAAAGATGTGAATGTCGCCATTCTCTGCAGTGATCCATCCCGCCGTAAAACCGGCGGCGCCCTTCTGGGGGACCGCATCCGCATGAATTCCATCATGAATTCGAGGGTGTATATGCGATCTTTTGCCACCCGGCGATCCAATGCGGAAGTGACCGATGCCCTGGTGGAAGCGATTAATGTGGTCAAAGCGGCGGGCTATGACCTGGTCATTGCCGAAACCGCCGGAATTGGTCAGGGGGATTCCAAAATTTCGGACATGGTGGATGTATCCCTGTATGTCATGACCAGTGAATTCGGTGCGGCTTCACAACTGGAAAAAATCGATATGCTGGATTACGCCGACCTGATTGTCGTCAATAAATATGAGAAACGGGGTGGAGAAGATGCGGTTCGGGATGTCCGTAAACAGGTCCAGCGCAATTCCGATCAGTGGGAAAAAGCAGTGGAAGAGATGCCGGTGTTCGGCACCATTGCCTCCAAGTTCAATGACGATGGTGTGACCGGGTTGTATCAGGCGATGTTGGATACGATTTTTGAAAATACCGGTGTGAAATTTGATTCCACCCAGCCGCGGATCCATGTGAAAACATCCAGCTCCAAGACCATTATCATCCCCCCTGAGCGGACCCGGTATCTGGCGGAGATCGCCATGGCGGTGAGGGACTATCATCAAGACACGGAAAAGCAGGCTTCGGTGGTGCGGCGAATATGGCATCTGAAGGAAAGTATCGCAGTGTTGCAAAAAAAACTGACCGATAATGACGCGGTCAGTGGTATTGCGTCGTTGCAAAAAGAATTGGCCGAAGCCGAAAATCAACTGGCTGAAGAAACAGGCCGGCACCTGGCACTGTGGGGCCAGATGCGAGAGACCTATACCCGGGACGAACTGGTCTATCATGTGCGGGATCGGGAGATACGGGTGCCGTTGCACAGCGAATCCTTGTCTCACCAGAAGATTCCCAAGATTGCACTGCCCAAATTCACGGATCCCGGAGAGATTTATCGCTGGATGCGCCGGGAAAATCTGCCCGGCTATTTTCCGTTTACCGGTGGCGTCTTTCCGTTGAAACGGGAAGATGAGGATCCCACTCGCATGTTTGCCGGTGAGGGCGATGCGTTTAAAACCAACCATCGGTTCAAATTACTCTCTTCCAATTATGAGGCCAAGCGGCTGTCTACGGCGTTTGATTCGGTCACCCTTTATGGGTATGATCCTGAAAATCGGCCGGATATCTATGGTAAAATCGGCAATGCGGGGGTGAGTATCTGCACGTTGGATGATGTCAAGGTGCTTTATGACGGCTTTGACCTGTGCGCACCCAATACATCCGTTTCCATGACCATCAATGGTCCGGCCCCCATTATGCTGGCCATGTTTTTAAATACGGCCATTGATCAGCAGGTAGACAAATACCTGGCCGAAAGTGCAGCCAAACTCACCGATGCCAAATATTGCGAGATTCGTGACCAGGTTTTGAAAAGCGTCCGGGGAACCATCCAGGCGGATATCCTAAAGGAAGATCAGGGCCAGAATACCTGTATTTTTTCCATTGAGTTTGCTCTGAAAATGATGGGGGACATTCAGCAGTTTTTTGTTGACCGGGAGGTGCATAATTTTTATTCGGTCTCTATTTCCGGATACCATATTGCCGAGGCCGGTGCCAACCCCCTCACCCAACTGGCATTGACCCTTTCCAACGGTTTTACCTATGTGGAATATTACCTTTCCCGGGGAATGGATATCGATCAGTTTGCCCCCAATTTATCTTTTTTCTTTTCCAACGGTATGGACCCGGAATATACGGTCATCGGCCGGGTGGCCCGGCGCATATGGGCGGTGGCCATGCGGGAAAAATACGGTGCTTCCAAGCGATCCCAGATGCTCAAATACCATATTCAGACATCCGGTCGCAGCCTCCACAGCCAGGACATCCAGTTCAACGATATCCGGACGACCCTGCAGGCCCTGTGCGCCATTTATGACAACTGCAACAGCCTGCATACCAATGCATTTGATGAGGCCATCACCACTCCCAGCGAGGAGTCGGTGCGCCGGGCCCTGGCCATCCAGTTGATCATCAACCGGGAATGGGGGCTTGCCAAAAATGAAAATCCGCTGCAGGGCAGTTTCATCGTTGAGGAACTCACCGACCTGGTGGAGGAGGCCGTGCTCATGGAATTTGACCGTATCGCCGAACGGGGCGGGGTTCTGGGTGCCATGGAAACCGGTTATCAACGGGGTCAGATTCAGGATGAATCCATCTATTATGAAGTTTTAAAGCACACCGGTAAACTGCCGATTATCGGGGTCAATACCTTCCGGGACCCGGATACCGACGGATTGAATTTTGATGAGACCATGTCCTGCCTGGAATTGTCCCGGTCCACCGATGCGGAAAAACAGTCCCAGCTCAAACGGCTTGCCCAGTTTCAGAAGCGGAACGAAAAAAAGGCCCCCGGATCCCTGGAAAAACTCCAGAAGGCCGTTTTGGCCGGTGAGAATATTTTCGGTGAACTCATGGATACGGTGCGTTACTGCTCTTTGGGGCAGATTACCCAGGCCCTGTATGATGTGGGCGGTCAATATCGTCGTAATATGTGATATTGGAAAGTGATAATTATCTAAATTTTGAAATTCTTGTTTTTTATGTCAAAAAATCACAATAATCAAAATACAAATTCCAAATAAATCACAATGATTAAAATTCCAAAAGACAGAGAAATCAAAATGCACACCAATTCAGGATTGAATTGGTGTAATCAAGTTCAAGTGGCTTTGGGTTTTGTTTGAGATTTGGACATTGTTATTTGGGATTTATTTGTCATTTGGTGCTTGTAATTTGTTATTTGCGGCGTGCGCCTTTTCAACAGCGCCGGTTTTGCCAGGTTAGGGTGCCATTAAAAGATATTTATTGCGAAATCATCAACGGTTAAAGTAATAATGTCTGATTTTATTTGATATAAGTATGGACAAAAGGGAGATATGGATAATGCGGGAGGCAGTTATTGTAAGTGCGGTGCGGACACCGTTGGGGGCGTTTAACGGTTCTTTGAGCGCCATGGGCGCAACAACCCTGGGCGGGATCGTGATCGATGAGGCCGTTAAACGGGCGAGGATCAAAAAAGAGATGGTTGATGAGGTCATTATGGGGCAGGTGCTGCCCTGCGGATATGGCCAAAACCCTGCCAAGCAGGCCGCTGTTCTGGCCGGTATGCCCTGGGAAGCGGAATGTTTTACGGTGAATAAGGTCTGCGGTTCCGCGTTAAAATCCGTGATGCTGGCGGCTCAGGCGATTCAGACCGGCGATGCCGACATAGTGGTTGCCGGCGGTATGGAATCCATGAGCAGGGCGCCCTATTATCTGGATAAGGCCAGGACCGGGTATCGCATGGGCCCTGGCACCATAGAGGATCATATGGTCCATGACGGTCTCTGGGACATTGTCAATGATTTTCATATGGGCATTTCAAACGAACTTTGTTCCGAAAAATATGATGTCAGCCGCGAGGATCAGGATCGGTATGCCGCTGAATCTTATCGCCGGGCCATTGATGCGAGCCTGTCCGGGCGATTCAAAGCGGAGATCGTGCCTGTTTCGGTTCCCCGGCGCAAGGGAGAACCGGTAATTTTTGATGAGGATGAATGCCCCCGGGAAACCAGTTATGAACAGCTGGCCGGTATGCCGGGTGCCTTTAAAAAAGGCGGTCTCGGTACTGCCGGAAATGCATCCATCATCAGTGACGGGGCCGCTGCGGTGGTGGTGATGGCCCGTGATAAAGCCGAGGCATTGGGGTTAAGCCCCATGGCGGCCATAGGGGCCCAGGCATCATTCGGGATTGATATGAAATATGTCCTCATGGCCCCTTTATGGGCGGTTCCCAAATGTCTTAAAAAAGAGGGGATCGGGTTGAAAGAGGTGGATCTTTACGAAATCAATGAGGCGTTTTCCGGATCTACGGTGGGGGTTATGAAAGAACTCGGCCTGGACCCGGCCATAGTGAATGTCAACGGCGGGGCCGTGGCTTTGGGGCACCCCATCGGTGCGAGTGGCTGCCGGGTTCTGGTGACGCTGCTTCATGAGATGATTCGGCAGGATAAGAAAACCGGCCTGGTTTCCCTGTGCCTGGGGGGCGGTGAAGCCGTTGCCATGGTGGTGAAACGGTAAAAAGGAGATTGTCCATGGAAATAAAGACATTTGGCGTGATTGGCGCCGGACAGATGGGAAATGGGATCGCGCAGGTGGCTGCCATGAGCGGCCTTGATGTGATCATGAATGATATCAAAACCGAATTTGTAGAAAAAGGCATTGGCAGCATTACGAAAAACCTGGCCCGCAGTGTCGACAAAGGGAAGATGACCGAAGCCGAAAAAGCTGCGGTCTTGGGGAGAATTCAAACCAGTGTGGCACTTGACGATATGGCTTCAGCGGATTTTGTCGTTGAGGCCGCTACGGAAAATCAGCCCATCAAGTTTCAGATTTTTAAAAATTTGGACCAAATCTGTAAATCCGGGGCAATCCTATCCACCAACACCTCTTCGATTCCCATCGGGCGGATTGCAAACCAGACCGGGCGTGCGGATAAGGTGATCGGTATGCATTTCATGAATCCGGTGCCGGTGATGAAACTGGTGGAGGTGATAAAAGGGCTGTCAACCAGTGACGAGACATTTGATACGACCTGGGCACTTGCCGTCAAATTCGGCAAAACACCTGCCCAGGCCAATGATTTCCCCGGATTTATCGCCAACCGTATCTTGATGCCCATGATCAATGAGGCGGTGTATTGTCTGTATCATGGTGTGGGTAACGCCGAGGATATCGACACGGTTATGAAGCTTGGTATGAATCATCCCATGGGGCCCCTGGCCCTGGCGGATCTGATTGGGCTGGATACCTGTTTGGCCATTATGGAAACCCTCTACGAGGGATTTTCCGATTCCAAGTACAGGTCCTGCCCGTTGCTTCGAAAATATGTGGAAGCCGGTTGGCTGGGCAGAAAAACCGGCCGCGGATTTTACAAATATTAATGCGGGGAGACAAGCATGATAAAGAAAAAAACGGATCCCATCGTGCCGGTGGGTAAAAAAATAAAACAGTTCCGGCTCCAGAAAAAAATAAGCTTAAGCAATCTGGCCAATGATACCGGGTGCTCTGTCGACTACCTCAAGCAGCTTGAGGCCGGCAGAGTCATGCCGCCGGTGGGCACATTGCTGCAGGTTTCACGGGCCTTGCAGATCGATTCGGGTTTTCTATTTGAAGAGAAGGCGTCAAAACTGCAAACTCGGATCAAGGACTATAAGAAGCGCACTGAAAATTATGCCTATACCACCCTGACCCCGGGGGCTGAGAACAAGCATCTCAAGGCGTTTCGGGTCGCCGTCGAGGGCAGTTCAGAGCATAAGGGTGTCGGGTACCAGCACGAAGGTGAAGAATTTGTTTATGTCCTGAAAGGCAACATCGAGGTGGTGGTGGGGGATAATGTCAACAGCCTGGTTGAGGGCGATTCTTTACATTTTAACTCCGGCATCCAACACAAGCTGCGTAATGTGTCTCCGGAGACGGCTGAATTTCTGGTGGTGATTTACGGCCCCTGATTTCCAGAGCCTAAGGGGTCGCGCAACAATTAGTTTGTCATTTTAAGTGTTTCCAAATCCTTACTCTAAAGGAGAACAGTATGGCGTTTAATCTCACTGATGAACAACAGATGATTCAGAGTATGGTAAGGGAATTCTCACGCAAGGTTGTTGCAGCAACCGCTGCAGAACGGGATCGCACCAAGGAATTTCCGGCCGACAATCTGAAAAAAATGGCGGATCTGGGCCTGCTGGGGATGATGGTGCCACTTGAATTTGAAGGTTCCGCCGCCGATACGGTGGGATATGTACTGGCGCTGTCGGAAATCGCCTATTCGTGTGCGTCAACCGCCGTGGTCATGTCGGTCCACAATTCCATTGTGTGTGAAAGTATTTTGAATTTTGCCACCCGGGAACAAAAGGAAAAATATTTAAAGCCGCTGGCCACCGGTCAATTTATCGGTGCTTTTGCCCTCACTGAGCCCCATGCCGGTTCCGACCCGGTCAGTCAGTCCACCACGGCCCTGCGTGACGGTGATGAATATGTTTTAAACGGTACCAAACGGTTTACCACAACGGGGAAGAATGCCGGCCTGATTATCGTCACCGCCAAGACCGATGAGGCAAAGGGGCACAAAGGTATCAGTGCTTTCATGGTGGAACAGGGGACACCAGGCCTGATGGTGGGCGGTATAGAAGATAAAATGGGGCTTCGTGCCTCGGATACGGCAGATTTGATTTTTGAAAATTGTCGGGTCCCGGCTGAGAATATGCTGGGCGACCCCGGTGACGGATTCAAGATCGCCATGAAGGGCCTGGACGGTGGGCGGATCGGTATTGCGGCCCAGTCGGTAGGGGTTGCCCAGGCCGCCCTGGATGCCGCCGTTAAATATGCCAAGGAAAGAGCTCAGTTCGGCCGGAAAATATCCAAGTTCCAGGGCTTGCGCTGGATTATCGCCGATATGGCCACTGAACTGGAAGCCGCCCGGCAGTTGATGTTGTCGGCCGCTGCAATGAAAGACCGGGGTGAAAAATATACGATCCAGGCTTCCATGGCCAAGCTGTTTGCTTCTGAGATGGTCAACCGGATTACGGCCAAAGCACTTCAGATTCACGGCGGATACGGGTTTACGAAAGACTATCCCGTGGAACGCTTTTACCGGGATGCCCGGGTGTTCACCATCTATGAAGGCACATCGGAAATTCAGCGGATCGTGATTGCCAACAATGTTTTAAGGGATCGGCGAAAACCCTGATATTCGTTTTCTGGCTTCCGGCCCATGGGTCTTTTTGGATACGTTTGATGCCGGTGATCATTCGGTAAAAATATTGGATGCCAGATCAATATCTTCGGGACAGAACACAAACAGACATTTTTCATCCGGGGATGAAACGGATCCATATACGTAGTTGATGTTAACCCCCTGTTCCCCGAATTTAGCCGCTATTCTGGCCAGTTCACCGGGCCTGTTCTCAAGCCGCACGGCAATGACCGGTATGATATCAAAAATATAATTGTGTTTAGACAAAAGATCTACGGCCATATCGGTATTGTCCGTCAGCATCCGAATCAGGGCATACTGGGATGAATCTTTGCTCATGGAATTGTAACTGGCGGCCGACGCAATTCTTTTTAACGACTTCCCCCTGGCCCTGAAAAGCTGCTGAACATAGGCCGATGCATCCTGGATGGTCAGCGCGTCGATATTGACCTTTTCATCGGCGAAAAGTGTGGCCAGTTTTCCCAGTTCACCGGGAACATTTTTTAAAAAAAGAGAAATTTCAGTTCTAATCATTTTTGGCACTCCTTTGATTTGAAACCGGTGGTATCCAGGTACATGGATACAAGATTAGTGATGGCGGCATTGATACCTGGCAACGTCTATCTCTTCAGCCTGTTGCATCCCTAAAAAATTATCAACTGGCTTTATTAAAACATAAAACCGGTTAAAATACAAAAAAAAACGGCAATGCAAGGGTGCATTGCCATCTATACGGCGTGTAACGGTTATCTATTTTGTATCAACACCCGATAACCTCTTTATCCGGTCTGTTCACCGCCAAACAATTCTTTGACTTTGGCTCGATCCACGCCGCCATCCGGGGTGCTGGGCAGTTTATCCGTAAATTCAACGTATTGCGGTTTTTTAAAACGGGCAATGCGGGATCCCACAAATTCGATAAGATCACCGGCGGCAAGGTGGTGGTCCGGTTTTAGAATACAGACGGCTTTGATGCCTTCTTTCCATTTGGGATCCGGCACGCCAAATACAACGGTTTTTTCAATTGCCGGATGTTCAAGGATGATCTCTTCAACTTCAGCCGGGTAGACATTTTCACCGCCGGGTTTGATCAATTCCTTTTCGGCCTTGCGGCCCGCATACCATAAAAACCCATTGTCATCAAATCGGCCCAGATCGCCGGTGTGATGCCAGTTGCAGCGAAAGGCTCTCGCCGTGTCCGTTTCCAGACCCCAGTAGCCCTTGAATACCATGGGGCCGCGCAGGGCAATTTCCCCGGTTTCACCGGGAGGGACCCGTTGGTCTGTATCATCGAGCAATGTCACCTGGGCCAGAAAGACGGGTTTCCCAGCTGCCCCGGGGCAGTCGTTGAACGGCCCTAGGGTGGCCAGGCACGAGGTTTCCGTCTGGCCGTACATGGTGTAGAAGGTGCCGCCGGCCAGGTTTTGATATCGCAGGATGGTTTCAGGGGTATCCAGCCCGATGACGGCTTTCAGAGAGCTGATATCGACTCCTGTTTCTGCCTGTTCTTTCAGTATGGCGTCCAGAATCGGTGCGAAATCAAAAAATACGGATACCTGCTTGTCGGCGATGAGATGAACAGCCTGCCGGGCGTCAAATTTACGCATATTGACGTTCAGCGATCCGGCAAGAAAGCTTTGGACGGCCATGAACAGACCGCCAACATGAAACAGGGGGAGTAGATTTAAATGGACATCATCGGCCGTCAATCCAAGGCAAACCATAAATTCCATGCTGGCACACAGAATGTTCCGGTGACTCAACAGGGCGCCCCGGGGACGTCCGGCCACAGCCGCGGTATGGATGATGATGAAGCCGTCATCAGCGGCCACCTCGGGCAGTACCATCGCCGTATTTTTGTCTGCCAAGGGATCATCGTCATGGAAGGTGCCCTCACCGGACCCCAGGTTGTAGTATTTTTTAATGGTGGGCAGTTGGTCCTGGATACCCAGAATCAGTTTTTCAAATTCAGCGTCGACAAAGAGGCAGACCGGTTCACAGTCATTTAGGTTGAAAGCAATTTCCCGCTGGGAAAGACGCCAGTTAATCGGAACGACAATGGCCCCTGCAGCGGCCGCAGCGCCATACACGATAAAATAGTCAAAACAGTTCTTACCCACCACACCAATTCGGGAGCCCTTCTCCACACCGGATTGTATCAGGTCGGCAGCCAGAGAATCGACATGGCGTTTAATATCTGAAAAGGTATATGTGTACCTGCCTTCTGCATCAAACCAGGCGGGCCGTTTTGGATGACAGATGGCATTGCGGTTGACAACATCGTAAAACGTGACATCGTAAAGTCCCATAAATTACCCTCTGATGTACTCGTAAAAAGCCGGATTTAGACGGTCTGGTAAAAAGTTCAAATTCAAGGCGTGCAAATTTTGCAATCATGAGGCGTACTTGTCGTACGTTGAATGATTGCAAAATGCAGCGCAACGCAGGAGTTGGACTTTTTACGAGACCGTCATCCTCTGATTTAATGTATGGTTGTAACCGGGCAGGACGCTTTTAAAATAATATATTGCGCTGTTGAGCCAAGCAACAGTTTTCGGGTCCGGGATTTTTTTTCGATACCGACAAATATGTGCCTGATATCGTTTTCTTCGGCATACCGGATAATGTCTTCTCCGGGTGAAAGCCCGCGAACCGTCTGATAGCTCTCACATTTAACCCCGCTTGTGTTCATAAACGCCTGGGCGTATGCGAGGTCATTTTTACTTTTATTGATGGCCTTTAATTTTTCCCGGGGACCGCCTTCCATGGATGTTATGATGTGAACCACGGCATTATGTGTCTTTGCGTATTCTCTGGCCAGATCCAGGGCGGCCTTTGCCTCGTCGGATCCGTTGTACGCGACTAGGATATTCACCATTGAGTCCTTTCAAAGGAAGATTTTACATCCAGCGTTTGCGTCGTTTATAGGATTTGACATTTTTAAAAGATTTTCTGCCCCCGCCCTGGGTAATACCCATATAAAATTCCTTTACATCCGGATTGTTCTGCAATTCCTTTGCACGGCCTTCCAGGACGATTTTACCGGATTCCATTATATAGGCATAGGTGGAAACCTTCAGGGCAATTTTGGCGTTCTGCTCAACCACCAGGATGGTGGTTTCCATTTCTCTGTTGATGGTTTCGATGTTTTGAAAAATTTCTTTGACCAGCAAAGGTGCCAGGCCCAGGGACGGTTCGTCGAGCATCAGCATTTTCGGAGAGGCCATCAGTGCTCTGGCAATGGCGATCATCTGTTGTTCTCCACCTGAACAGTATCCGGCCATTCTGTTGGTGATTTTGGACAAGCGGGGGAAATGGTCGTACATTTTTTCATTATCCGCCCGAATATTGCGAGCGCCATCTTTGCGGGTAATGGATCCCACTCTTATGTTTTCATCCACTGTCAGGTGTTTGAATACACGACGCCCTTCGGGAACCATTACCGCACCCAGTTTGACGACATGGGTGCCAAGGACATTGGTAATATCTTCCCCCCTAAATTTAATATGGCCGGCACGGATATATCCGTTTTCCGGTTTGAGCAGTCCGCTGATGGCCCGCAAGGTGGTTGTTTTGCCGGCGCCGTTGGTTCCCAGAAGGGCAACAATGCCGCCTTTTTCAACGGCCAGGCTGACCCCGCGCAAAACCTGGATGATGTCGTTGTAGACCACTTCAATATTATTTACTTCAAGCAGGTTTTCAGGTGTGTTTTTATCCATAATCAGGTTTTCAGTGTGTGGTCCGGGTTATTTTTTAAATTGTACAATTGTGAATGGCTTGTCAACTTTTAAAGAGAGCAACCCCTTCAGGTAATCTGTTTGTCCGATCAATTAATCAATTTGTCTGACCTGTTTCCGGACCGTCAGTCGGCACAGAACTGACGGCCCGGGCAGGCTGTGCCATAATAAATTGAACTGTTTTTGTATCTTTTGAATCCGTACCTATTAGATTTTGCCGGTGTATTCCGGAATAAACGGTTTGCCCACGGAATGAAATACACCACCTTTGACGGCATACATCTGCAGCGTATCAACACCGGCATGATCGGTTTTTGAATAGGTCACCGGCCCCACCGTGGTCACCGGATAAAATGCATTTATCCCGTTCATTTCCTGCAGTTCCGCGTAAAGATTTTCTTTGGTAATTTCGGCGCCCTTTGCCTTGGCCCTGCGGATCAGTTCCGTAGCCACCTGAGCCACCATTACACCATTGGCATAGTTGTGAGAATTGGCGGCTTTGTCATCTCTTCCGTAGCGTTTGGCCAGAGCGAGTTGTGCATCGGTACCTGCTCCTGACTCTGATGTAACGATGTAGGATGTCGTCCAGTAGAAATTTTCACTGGCTGCACCGGACAGGGCAACCAGGTCGTTGCCGCCGGTGTAATGGCAGCCCGTGAACGTAATTTTACCTTTTTCACCAAATGATTTTGCGACGATTCCCAGGCGGCTGGCGTCTTTGAGCATTGTTGCCACCGGGGATTGAATGGTCTGGCATATGACATACTGGACATCTTTGCTGCGAAGCCGTTTCAACATGGCCGTGTTGTCAAGGTCCTTGCCGTGCTCGACAATCTCGACGATCTCCATTTTAAGGCCGGCCTTGACGGCTTTTTCCACATCCGAGACAGGGCCTCTGCCAAAAGCGGACGGATGGATAAACATCGCGACTTTGGGAATGCCCCCTTTGTGATTTTTGACGATATATTCCGCCAGGCCGATGGCCTGGGCCGAATAGGAGGCAATGGGCAGGAAGATATAGTTTGAATCAATCAGGTTCCCGGCATGAAATGAAGCCGGAATAACCGGCATTTTTTCTTCTTCAAAATCTTTTTTCAAAGAGAGTGTGCTGCCGGTGGAATAGTTCAGGTAAAAAACAATCCCCTGATCCAGAAAGTCCTCAAAATTTCTTTTGGTAACGGATGTGTTATACTGATCATCCCGGATGGTGCAGTCGATTGTATCAGCCCCGAGGAGCTTCATGTCGTTGGCATATTTGAAATAATCTTCAACGCCCTTGGAATAGGGGTCGCCGGCATCAGAGGTGGGGCCGGTAATCGCCAGTGACAGGCCTAACTTGTATACTTTTGCGCCCGCATCGGGTACGGCGACCTGGCCTTTCAAGGCAGCGATTTGCTCCTCTAAACTGGCATTGGTTGAGGTTAATTGTGTCACCTGTTGCTCCAGTTCAGATGTTTTTTCTTTGTCGCCACAGGCATACAGAAAAAGTGTAAGACACAAAACAACTAAAAGCGTGCTCGTTATCCGGACTGTTTTCATATTTCCCCCTTTTGTCTGGTTGTTGCGTAACGGTTAAAATCAAGAATAGTGTTTTTATCCCATTCGTTATCGGCAGTATTGTCAGTAACGGAAAGGCCACAATTTGGTATAGGATCGAACGATGCGCCACCAGTTGGCGATGCCCCTGGGTTCAAACATTAAAAAAAGTACGATTACCAGGCCAAAAGAAAGGGGCTTTAAGGCCGTGGCAAGGTTCATTCCGGAAGGCAGCAGGTGACCGGCCTGTTCGGCCAGGGTCTCCACCTGGAGTTCCAGCATAATGATGGCCGCCGGTCCCCAGAAGGAACCATTTAATGTCCCGAGACCGCCCACGATGGCCATGGCCAGGTAGCTGATGGAGGCATGGAGAGAAAAGGATTCTATGCCGACGCCCCGGTAGACGTAGGCATGCAGGGCACCGGCCACGCCGGCAAAAAAACCGGCCAGCGCAAACGCGTATACCTTGGTCAGCCCGGGGTGCATGCCCATGGCATCGGCGGCCCTGTCGTTATCGCGAACAGCGCTCAGGCATCTTCCGTAGCGTGTTCGCAGCAGGTTTCTAACCCCGAATCCCATGATGACGATGACCACCATAATGACATAATACCAGAAAAAGTAGTGCTGCTCCCTTGCCAGTTTGCCGGTAAACCAGAATACCCTGCTGACGGCAATGGTCTGGCCCTGGTTAAAAAATTCCATGAAGTTGATGGTCCAGGTGAATATCATCTGGAAAGAGAGGGTGGCAATGGCAAGGTAAAGATGTTTGAGCCGCATGGCCGGAAGGCCGGCAATGGCGCCGAACACTGCCCCTACAATGCCTGCGAGGATGATCATCAACGGCCAGGCGTGGGTTAAAAGAACATGGCTGTCTCCCAGAACCCTTACGAAAGAGGCGATGGTGTAGGCACCGATGCCGACAAAAGCGGCATGGCCGATGGAAATAAGACCGGCAAAACCAGTGACGATGTTAAGGCCCATAACGGCAACCACTGCGATGAGAACATTGTCTATGACCAGCATATATTTGTTGCTTAAATCAAATAACAGGGGCCAGACAAAAAGCGCGGTGAGGAAAACCGCAAAAATGGTGCGGTCCAGATGGGTGAAAAAAAGCCGCTGTTCATCTTTATAGGAGGTAAAGTAATTACCGGTGGCTAACCAACGATTTGTTGACATAAATTATACCCGCTCAATTTCATGTATTCCGAATAGGCCGTGTGGTTTGAAGAGTAAAATCACCAGCAGTATGATATACGGCAGGACCTCTGCAGTACCGTTGAGTCCCCAGTTACCGTCAAGATAGCCGCTGGCGAACTGTTGTATCAACCCCATGATGATGCCGGCCACAACAGCGCCCAATATGGAATCCAGTCCGCCCAGGATCACCACCGGAAAAACCGTAATCCCGAAGGCCTGGAGTGTTTCAAAGTTAAGGCCGGTGATGTTGCCGATGATGCAACCGGCAGCGGCGGCGCTCAGTCCGGCAGTGGCCCAGGCCAGGCCAAATACCCTGGGCACGGAAATGCCGATGGACATGGATGCCAGTTGATCATCCGATACGGCCCTCATGGAGATGCCGATGGTGGATTTTTTGAAAAACAATGAGAACCCGGCGATCATGATGCCGGTAACGATGACGCCCACCAGTTGGGTCCAGGAAATCGATACACCGCCAAAAGCGATGAGGGTTTTGGGCAGAAACGGCGGAAAGGAAAAATTGACGGAACCAAAGGGTGTCAAAAAGATCAGGCCGTCGATAATCGACATCAGGCCGATGGTCACCATAATGACCGAAATAATGGGTTCGCCGATAAGGCGGCGGAGAAAGATTCTCTCTACACTCATGGCCAGGAAAAACGTGATGATCATGCTCAGCACAAAGGAGATATAGATGGGCAGCCCCAGCCAGCCGGTAAGGGCGTATGTGATAAACGCGCCGGCGGCAATAATTTGACCATGGGCGATGTTGAGCACTTTGCTTGATTTATAAATCAGCACAAAGCCCAGCGCCGCCAGGGCATAAATGGAACCGACGACGACGCCGCTGACCACCAGTTGAAAAAAATAACTCATCAGACCCCTTCCATTGTATAAAAGGATATGGTTGTTTTCACCGCTGTTGACTGACCGTCCTGATACTGGAAAAAAGCCTCGACTTCTTTTTCCCTGATGCTGGTGTCGTATAGCGCTTCATACAGGCTGTTGTATTTTTCTCTGACAAATTTTCTACGGATTTTCCCGGTTTTTGTCAGCTCGCCGTCATCTGTATCCAGCAGTTTGTAAAGGATGGCAAATCGTTTTATCCTAAAGTGGGTTTTTTCGGCCCTTTCATTTACATCGGCGACCTGCCGGTAAATATGCTCAGCGACTTCCGGTCTGGCGGAAAGATCCATGTAGGTGGTAAAGGAAATCCCCCGATCTTCGGCCCATTTTCCGACAACAATGGGGTCTATATTGATCAGGGCGGTGACGAATGATCTTTGATCTCCAAATATTACCGCCTCTTTTATATAGGGGCTGAATTTAAGTTTGTTTTCCAGAAACATGGGGCTGAACATGTCGCCGTTTTTGGTGTGCATCACATCCGATACCCGGTCAATGACCACCAGGTGGCCATGTTCGTCAATATAGCCTGCGTCCCCGGAATGGAGCCAGCCCCCCTCGAGCAGCTCTTTGGTCTTTTCTGGCAGGTTGAAATATCCGGGGGTGACACACGGGCTGCGGGAAAGAATTTCGCCCTCGTCTGAAATTTTGCATTCGGTGCCGGGCAACGGCTGGCCCACGGTATCGGGTCGGACATCGCCGTCGCGGTGCATGTAAGCGATGCCTACGATTTCCGTCTGACCGTAGATTTGTTTCAGGTTGACACCGATGGCCTGATAAAAGGTAAACAGCTCGGGTCCTAAGGCGGCCCCACCGGTATAGGCCCGGCGCAGGCGCAACAGACCGATCTGGTTGATCAGGGGCCTGAATATGATCTGGTAGCCAAGCCAGGCCTTGAATCTCAACGGTATGGACATTTTTTTGTTGGCCATGCGAAAGCCGGCCGCTTTTTCGCCGATTTTGATAAAATATTTATACAAGAATTGGTTCAGCCGATAGGACTCATCAATTTTGAGCCAGATCTGGGATCGGATGGTTTCATATATCCTGGGCGCGCCAAACATGAAATGGGGGCCGATTTCCTTAAGGTCTTCCATGGCGGTTTCCACCGATTCCGGGAAGTTCAGGGTAATCCCGGTGGCCATTGCCACGCCAAAGGAATTCATCTGTTCGCCGATCCAGGCAAAGGGTAGAAAAGAAACATATTCGTCGGTGTCTTCCAGGGCATCCACTGCTGTCAGCTGCAGGCCCATGCTGATGTAATTTTTGTGGGTCAGCATGGTGCCTTTTGGCAGACCGGTGGTGCCGGAGGTCAGACAGAAATGACAGACGTCATCGGGTTTGCCCTCATCAAGAATGGATTCGAACAGGCCGGGTTTATTCCGGCAAGCCGTTTCTCCGAACCGGTACAGGTCATCTATGAACATAAACCAGTCGTCGGACCGGTATTCACGCATACCCCGCGGGTCTTCGTAGATCACTTTTTTAACCATGGGGACCTGGTCTCGTATCGCTACAAGCTTGTCCACCTGTTCCTGATCTTCGCAAAAAACCACCGTCACGTTCATGTAGATGATCAGCTGGGCGATCTCTTCGGGCATGGTGGTTTGGTAGATGCCGGCGGAGATGGCACCCATGGATTGTGCGCCCAGCGCGACGAATAGAAGTTCGGGGATATTGTCTCCGATAAGTGCGACAACGTCGCCTTTTTTCAACCCCAGGGTTGAAAGCCCCATGCCTGTTTTGCGGATAAACTCATAGTACTGTTGCCAGGTATAGTTGTTCCATCTGCCAAAATCCTTTTCCCGCAAGGCAACCTTATCACCGGTTTTTTTTACCCGCCATCGCAGTAACTGGGGTATCGTCAATTCCAATAAAGGACTCTTGTCTTGACTGCTCAATTAATCTTCTCCGATGTAGGCTTCGATAACTTTTGGATTTGACGCCACTTCTTCGGGGGTGCCTGAACCGATAACCTGGCCGAAATCCAGCACATAGATTTGATCGGAAATATCCATTACGACGCCCAGATCATGCTCCACCAGTACAATCGTATTCTTGCGCTCCTGTTTGATATCCATGATGAACCGGACAATATCTTCCTTTTCCTCTATATTCATTCCGGCCATGGGTTCATCGAGCAGCAGCAGTTCAGGGTCCAGGGTAAGGGCCCTGGCCACTTCGACCCGTTTCTGGACACCGTAACTGAGGTTCCCCACCACATGCTTGCGGTAGAATTCCAGTTCCATGAAATTGATCACACGCTCGACATAGTCCCTGTTTTCAGCTTCCAGTCGGGACGCTTTGCCAAAGTAGATGCAGGCTTGTAAAAAATTGTATTTGAGGCTTGTGTGTCTGGCCAGCAGCAGGTTGTCGAGTACGGAAAGGCCCCCAAACAATTCCAGATTCTGAAAAGCCCTGGCAATGCCCATCTTGGTTACCTGGTGCGGTGATGCGTGGGTAAGGTTTTTGTTGCCGTAGATGATTTCGCCTCTTTTGGGGTGATAGAACCCTGAGATGCAGTTCAATATACTGGTTTTTCCTGCGCCGTTGGGGCCGATGATGGATGTGATCAGCCCGGGTTCAATGGTCATATTGACCTTTGAAAGGGCATCCAGCCCGCCAAAGGAAAGTGTAACATTTTCGATAGTAAGAGGTTCCATAGACTTAGTTTTTTTTGTAATTAACGAATAAATAATATAATTGTTTTTTTTAAATTAAGTTCATACAATTGAAAAAAATAAAAAAATGAATTTCATTCATACATCAAACAAAATACTACTATTTTTTCTTCTTAGTCAAGGGGAATTTTTTTTGCCGGGGAATTTGTTCACCGCCATTGTTTTAAATCCGGCACGATGTGTTGACAAATAATTATAATAATAATAAATTATAGATGAAATTCATTTAAAATGGATCAATACTATTTATTATTGATAACCTTAAAAAGGGAGGATCAACTATGGGCACCATCGTTCAAGGCTTTCCGTCTACATCCCAGAATGATTATCAGCTGAATGTCACCAGCATCCTCAAACAGGCATCCTTAAGTTTCGGCAATCAGGAAATCGTCAGTAAAAAACTGGATGGGACCCTGTTTCGGTATACCTATGCCGACGCCTACAAACGCACCCAGAAACTGGCCAATGCCATTACCACCATTGGCGCCGAGGTCGGGGACCGGATCGGTGTGCTGGCATGGAATACCTATGAGAATTATGAAATCTATTTTGGTGTGCCCGGCACCGGGGCCGTCATGTTGCTGCTCAACCTGAGGCTCTCACCCCCGGATCTGAGCTATGTCATCAATCATGCCGGGGCAAAGTATATTATCGTGGATGAAACCCTTCTGCCCATTGCCGAGGCCGTTGCGCCGCTGTGTGAGAGCGTCAAGGGCTATATCGTCATTACCGGCAAGGATATTAAAGATGTCAAGACCAAACTGGCACCGGTTTACAGCTATGAAGAGATTCTGGATGCGGCCGAAGATGAATTTGACTGGCCGTTGCTGGATGAAAAATCGGCATATGGGGCATGCTATACCACCGGCACCACCGGCAAGCCCAAAGGGGTTTATTACTCCCATCGTAACGTCTATCTGCACAGCATGTGCATTGCCTCCAATGCCGAGATCAGCATGAACGATGTGTTTTTCCAGATTGTACCCATGTTTCATGCCCTGGGCTGGGGGACGCCCCAGGCCTGCACACTGGTGGGCGCCAAGATTGTTCTGCCGGGTATGTACAGCCTGGAGAACCTGGGGGCACTGGCCGAAATTTTTGTACAGGAAAAGGTGACGGCGGCCGACGGGGCCCCGGCCATTTTTATGCCCGTACTGGAATATATCCGCAACATGGATGAAAAGCCCGATCTTAAAGGGGCGCGCCTGCTTTCAGGCGCTACTGAGCCCCCCGTGGCCATGATGAAAGGCTTCTGGGACCTGACCGGGGCTGAGATCGTGCATGCCTACGGGGCCACTGAAACAACGCCTCTGGTCACGGTGAACCGGATTAAACCCTGGCTGATGGACAAGCTGACCGAAGAAGAAAAATGGGACTTGAAGCGCAAACAGGGGTATCCGGTTGTGGGCCTGGATGTGAAAGTGGTGGATGCCTTCGGCAAGGAACAGCCCCGTGACGGTAAATCCGCCGGTGAAATTCTGATCCGGGGCCCCTGGATCACCGGGTCATACCATGATGCCCCCGGCTCGGAA
Source organism: uncultured Desulfobacterales bacterium (assembly GCA_942490765.1). Taxonomy (GTDB): domain Bacteria; phylum Desulfobacterota; class Desulfobacteria; order Desulfobacterales; family 4572-123; genus 4572-123. The sequence goes on from CALNYM010000004.1 coordinate 82,984, forward strand.
AGCCAGTTTACGGAAGACGGCTTCTGGAAGAGCGGCGATGCCGGTACCATTGACGCGGAAGGGTATCTGAAAATAACCGACCGGGTCAAGGACCTGATCAAGAGCGGCGGTGAATGGATCTCCTCGGTGGATATGGAAAACGAAATCATGGCGTATCCCGCGGTGCTTGAAGCGGCGGTGACCGGAGTGGCGCATCCCAAGTGGGAGGAGCGGCCGGTGGCGTTGGTGGTGTTGAGGGAGGGGTATGCGGGCAAAGTGAGCCGGGACGACATTGTGGCGCACCTGGCCAACAAATTTGCCAAATGGCAGCTTCCCGAAGCCGTGCTGTTTGTCGATGAAATTCCCAAGACCAGCGTGGGCAAGTTTAATAAAAAAGTGATCCGGGAGCAGCAAAAGGATATTTATATGTAAAGGGCGACGATGAGGGATGAGTAAAAAAAGGGTTACTGTTGTCGGTTTACAGTTTACGGTTTAAAAAAACGGCAGAATTCCATTTTATGGAATTCTGCCGTTTGACTTTTTCAGCTGTTTTCTATGTCAAAACAATAAAACATGTAAGAGACAACGATGAATTGGGAATGATGAATGTGGACGTATCGTAGGGTGGGCTGTGCCCACCAAAAGACAGAGCGAAGCGATACCACAAGTTTTCACTTTTCACTTTTCACTCTTCGACCTTCCACCTTCGACCTTTCACACTTACACAATGACCACCTTCCGGACGCTGTCGACAATCTCTTCGGGATCATCCATGATTTGAAATAGATCCAGATTTTCAGGGGATATGTTCTGCTGGGCCAGCAGTTGGGATTTGATCCAGTCCAGCAGTCCGGTCCAGTAGTCCGAGCCCACCAGGATGACCGGGAACTGTTTGATGCGACGGGTTTGTATCAGGGTCAGAACTTCAAACAGTTCATCCATGGTGCCGAAACCACCGGGCATCACCACATAGGCGGATGCATATTTGATAAACATCACTTTACGGATAAAGAAATACTTGAATTCCAGGCTTATATTGGCAAAGGGATTCGGTTTTTGTTCAAAAGGCAGGTGGATGTTCAGGCCGACAGAGGTTCCCCCGGCTTCGGCCGCCCCTTTGTTGGCAGCCTCCATCACACCGCCGCCACCGCCGGTGATTACTGCAAAGCCATTTTTCGCGAATAGTGCCGCGATTTTTTCTGTTTTTTGATAACAGGATGTATCTGCGGCAATACGGGCGGAACCGAAGATACTCACCGCCGGGCCCAGGCTATGCAGTGTATCCACTCCCTCGACAAATTCTCCCATGATTTTAAACAGACGCCATGACTCGCTTAGTTTAAAGTCGTCAATTAAATATTGTTTTTCCATGTGCCTCCTGATTGTGGGGTTTTAGGTTATTGGGTTTTAGGTTGTTGGGTTTATAGGCGCTGAAATGCTGAAATTGTCAATGTTCAATTTTCGTTTCGGCGCTTTCAATCGGCTTCCAGCCGATGCATTATATTTTTCAGCTTTTCCCCTTAAATCCGATGGCAACAGCGCCTTTATCAACAATCACCGGTACGTTGCGGATTCCCCCCGAGTATTTCAGCATCCGGTCCAATTGGTCGGTATCGGCCAGGACATCCACATAAGCCACTATTTTACCTTTTTGTGCATAGGCTTCACGAGCTGCTTTGGTATGCGGTCACGTGTTTTTCCCGAAAATTAAAATTTTCTCAGACATGTTGCATTCCTCCTGTCTTTTGTATGGCGCATGATCTGGTCATGCTTTTTAAGAACGCGATACCCCTTTTGGACGAATTGGATTCAAAATAGCAATAAAAATCATATCAACAGTTTAGTGTTTGGTCAATGATTTCAGATTGACACCTTGAATGTTCATTGGTAAAAGGCCAGTTTGATCTAATTATATGTAAACACAAATGGAAAATCAGGTGGAATCGATTTCAAAGAGCGCTGTCATTGTGAACGAACTGGGCCTGCATGCCCGATCGGCGGGCAGGATAGCTGCAATTGTAAAAAAAGCCCGATCAAAGGTGTGGCTTGTAAAGGACGGGGAAACGGCGGATGCCGCCAGTGTGATCGATATGCTTTCCCTTGCCTGCGCCAAAGGCTCGAAAATAAAAATAAAAATTGAGGATCCCACAGATTTGAATATTTTGAATGCGATTGCAGATCTTATTCAACAGGGGTTTGGGGAATAGGTTTAAATTACCAAGATGGCTAAAAAACAGATTACACTGGAAGGGATCAGCGGTGCCCCTGGCATCTGTATCGGTAAAGCGTACCTGGTGGATACGGAAGGGGTTGATGTTGTTGAAAAATATTTCATCCACAGTGATGCCCTGGCAGATGAAATTACCCGTTTCAAGGCAGCCGTCAAAGACACCCGGGATGAACTGGTGGAAATTATCAGCAACACCCCCGAAGAATTGCACCATGGGTCTTATATCCTGGAAACCCATGTGGCCCTTCTGGAAGATAAGATGCTTTATGGCCGGGCCATCGAGACCATCGAGGGCCAGCATGTCAATGCCGAATGGGCACTTAAAACAGTCATTTCAGACATAAATGCCATGTTTCAGGATATCACCGACGAATATTTAAAAGAGCGGAAAGGTGATATCGTTCATGTTGCCAACCGCATCATGGCAAAGCTCGTGGGTGCGGAATCGGTAAATATCGCCGAGATTGACAAACGGGTGATCCTGGTGGCTTCCGATTTGAGCCCGGCACAGACCAGTCAGATACAGCTTGAACGGATCAAGGGATTCATTACCGACCGCGGCGGTAAAACATCCCATACCAGCATTATTGCCAGAAGTCTTGGAATACCGGCGGTCCTGGGGCTTGAAAATGCAACGGATATTATTCGGACCGATGAGATCATCATTGTCGATGGGACCACCGGAAAAGTCATCATTAATCCGCGCGAAGAGACGCTTTTGTATTACGAGGAGCGTCGAAGCCGGTTTGAACGGCACAAAGCGGTATTGGTCCGGGGCAGCCGGCGACCGGCTGAAACTACAGATGGGGTGCGGTTGCAGGTCATGGGCAACATCGAACTGCCCGAGGAGGTGGTGTCGGTCATTGATAACGGCGGGGAGGGCATCGGTCTTTACCGAACAGAGTTTGAATATCTGAACAGACCCCGTTTCCCGGTTGAAGAGGAACTGTTTGAAAAATACAAGGATGTTGTCGAGGTTATGGGGCCTCGACCCGTCACCATCCGTACCCTGGATATCAACGGTGACAAGGCCGTTGCCAATTCTGGTGATCGCTATGAACTCAACCCCGCCCTCGGGCTCCGGGCCATACGGTATTGCCTCAAAAAGCCGGATGTCTTTAAAACCCAGTTGCGGGCTATCTTACGGGCGTCGGCCTTTGGGAATGTCAGAATTCTGATCCCCATGATATCCAGTTGCAGTGAAATCGACCAGGCCCGGGTGATTCTGGACAAGGCAGCCGAATCGCTGACAAAGGAGGGGATTCCCTTTGACACGGATATCAAAGTCGGTATCATGATTGAGGTTCCTTCGGCGGTTGTTATAGCGGATATGATGGCGGATATGGTTGATTTTTTCAGTATCGGCACCAATGATCTGATTCAGTATTCCCTTGCCATTGATCGCGGCAACAGGGAAGTCTCATATCTGTTTCAGCCGCTTCATCCGGCAATTTTGAGAATGATCGCGCGCGTTACCGATGTGGCCAGAGAAAAGGGTATTGATGTCGTCATGTGCGGCGAGATGGCAGCCGACCCGTTATACACCCCCATTATCATGGGCCTCGGGATCAAGGAGTTGAGTATGAACCCGCAATCCATACCGCTGGTTAAAAGTGTTGTCAGGGCATTGAAAAAATCGGATATGGCACCTTTTATGAAAGAAGTTTTGAAACAGACCAATTCCACGGACATTGAAGCGTTGATTCAACATCATTTCGGTAGTGTTTTTTCCGAAAAACTGTATCGCCAATAGCATGCATCCGTCATTTGGTTTTTTGAATATGAATCCGGCATCAGCCCAATTGAGGGGCACCTGGTATCCCATGAAATCCTGAAAGCCCGGCGGATGTGCAGAATTTTCAGATCGACGAGGTAGTTTTGGCAGAAAAAAAATATGGAAAAATAATAGCGGAAAATCGCAAGGCGCGGTTTGATTATTTTATTGAAGATGAATATGAAGCCGGTATGGTCCTGAAAGGCACCGAAGTCAAGTCCATGCGGCTGGGCCGGGCCAACCTCAAGGATTCATATGCCAGGATTTACAAGGGTGAGGTGTTTGTGTACCAGATGCACATTGCCGCTTATCCGTTTGCCCATTACGACAACCACGACCCCCTGCGGATTCGAAAACTCTTGCTGCACAACCACGAGATTAAAAAAATCTACAGCAAGGTCAATGAAAAGGGATATTCCCTGGTGCCGCTGAGGTTGTATTTCAGCCACGGCAAGGTCAAGATCAGTCTTGGCATGGCCAAGGGCAAGCGCAAGGTGGATAAACGGGATACCATCCGGGACCGGGACCAGAAGCGGGACCTGGACCGGGCCAAAAAAGATTATTAGCTGTTTTTGCCAATCAAACCGAATCCAGGCGTTGACATATCACTGTTTGTGGCTTACCATACGTGTATCAAGTGCTCATTGAGAGACCAGACCATTGGACTTGGCATTTGTTGTTTCCGGTTAATCCGGATCAGGTTCTTTTAAAATTGGGGGCGAAACGGCTTCGACGGGGATGTAGAAGCTATGGTTGCATACCGAGGTCCTGCCAGCTCGTAAAACCGGCGGGAAATAAACATAATCGCAGACGATTATAACTACGCTCTGGCCGCTTAAGGCCAGCGTTCTTCCGGACTATTCCTGCGGGTCCGGTAAGAGCGTCGACTAGCGGGATATATTTGTTTTGGATACCTGCTCCGAAACAAAAGAATTAATGCAGGTTAGTCTTTCGAATATCCTGCCTGATGGAGACTTGAGAGGCGAACTATAAAGTTCAGGCTAAGTATGTAGATACCATTGTGGAATATTTTCGGACGCGGGTTCGACGCTTCGCCTTTCAGGCTACGCGTGGCAGGCCAATTGCAATATTGGTTGGTCTGATGAGAAATCATATCTTTCCGATAAGAAGCGTGCCCTGCGTAGTTCGATAGAACGAAGCGGGGCAATATTCGCCTTTCAGGCTACGCGTGGCAGGTCAATTGAAATATTGGTTGGTCTGATAAGAAATCATATTTTTCCGATAAGAAGCGTGCCCTGCGTAGTTCGGTAGAACGAAGCGGGGCTGTCAAGCGGCGCTAAAATCCATCCGTATCGGGGGTAATATGTATTATGTTTACCTACTGCGGAGCATCCCTTTTCCAGATCAAACCTATATCGGGTTTTCCAAGAATCTGAAGGCACGGATAAAGGCTCACAATTCCGGCCAATCCCCCCACACTTCCAAATATAAACCATGGTCTTTAATCACCTACTTGGCATTTAAGGAACGACAGAAAGCCCTGGATTTTGAAAAATATCTGAAATCCCATTCCGGAAAAGCATTTGCCTTTAAACGCCTATGGGAATCCTCACCGATTACCTGATAACAATTTTGACCGGCCATGGGAAAAGCCCTTATTTAAAAGTATTTATGGTGATATCCATAAAAAATACAAAAAGGGCACAATTTTTTTACCCTACGGGAAAGCCGGATGACGCCTGATCTTTCGTTATCAAGGGCTTGCGGTAGATGACGACAGCTTCACCCTTGATGCCTCGGCTCTGAAGCCATCCGGCTTTTGCAACGATAGGGTTACTTTTGAAAAATCGGGATCTTCACGGAGACCTGCGGTTATCATTGGGCTGCCAACCATGCCATTGTGTTCTGCAAATAATTCATTTATTCGTGTTCTCAATTTTTCATTTTCAATCTTGCCATCCAGAATGAAAGTCTAAAAATCGTCAACTGCTTTTTTCTTTTATTTTTTGTATCACATTGTTATAAGGCAACATATAAGCAGATCGTTTATATTCAATTTTTTTCCGGTTTCCAGACAGTCACGAGGGAGAAAGGAGAAATTCATGAAATCATTCAGAACTGCCACAACAGGAATGTACAGGCCTGGTTTTTTGCTATTGGTTCAACTGCTGGTTGTCGCCATCTTCGGGATTATTGGTGGAAATGCTTTTGCGGCTTCTTTTTCTGCTGATTTTGTCAAAACCGACAATGGCAAGACACAAATCAACCCATTTTTTTTACTGGATGATCACTACCGGTTCGATACCGTCGATGACGGCCATAAGCTCGCGATCCTGGTGAACAGAAAGAGTGGTAAGCCCCTGCCGGTTATTTCACTGAAACAACCTCGTACCGCATGGAAAACAGGTCTTCCCGGATAATGACGTGAACTTCCCTTGTGCAACCGCGCCATTTACCGTATCCCCTGTTCCTTGGGCGTTGACATGTTGTGCTGCCTTACCCGGGGACTCGGCCTTGTATGACGTTTCTGTTCGTCAGCTCACAAGTTTGCACTCCGGCTTCCTTCAGACCCTACCTCGCGGTAACGCCCTTGCCTTCGGCTAGTAATTCATGCTACGCTCTTCACTTAACACAGGAACACTTACAGGGGACTTTAACCCCATTAGTTCACGCCCATGCCGGGCGTACACAACGCAGGTCAGGTGACAGCCAGGGCAGGGCGAGTCTGGAAAATCGTTTTAGGCTCTAAGTCATCAAATAATTAAAAGGTCAATGGGAAACCTGGCTGCTCCTGACCGCACCTTTAGATGTGATGATGACCACAAGGAAAAAAATGAACGGTAAAAAAATAATTATCCACATATTGTTCGGCCTTTGCTTGTTTTTCTTTGGGTTAAACCAAGCTCTTTCGTCGGAAAAGAACATTACTAATTATCGTGAAACAATTTCAGTCCTTCAAGAACTACATAGGGCAGAAATTATGGCTTACAAAACTTATGCAGCATTTGCCGAAAAAGCCTTGGAAGAAAAATATTATAGCGTTGCTCGCCTTTTCAGTGCCTTAAGTGAATCTGAGTCTGTTCACGCCAGGAATTTTAAAAACATATTAAATGATCTGGGTGTTAAGTTGGAAAATTTCACAGAGCCAGATATTAAAGTAGGCGACACGAAAACAAACCTAAAATGGGCTCTTAAAGTAGAACTATCTGAGATCGACACTAATTATCCAAAGTTGATTAAAAGGATAAAACCAGAGGGGAACAAAAGGGCATTAGAAGATATAACATATGCTTGGGAGTCAGAAATGCAGCACAGAGATTTGATAAAAAAGATGAAATCAGCCCTTTGGCTTTTCTTTGGAAAGATCGTCGACAAATTAAAAGAAGCGAAAGAGTATTATGTGTGTCAGAGATGTGGTTCAACAGTTTTCAAGCTCCCGGAGAAATCCTGTGTTATTTGCGGAAGTCCCGTTTCAATGTATACGCAAATAAAGTGACAATCATTTTTTCTTATTACTACTAAATTCGGAAACACATCTAACAGAATAATTGAGCAGATGCCTAAAGCTGGGAATAAATGGGGTTACATCTGGATTAGCATCTTATTTGACATCTGTCCATGCAGATGCTGTAAATTTTAACAGGCCCCATCGCCGAGAGAAAAGCGGATTAATTGCTTTTTAGGCGAAAATTACCTTGACACCCGCCGGAATACGAGTTGGTATTGTTAGGAAAAATTTATAAACGATGAAATTTTTTTTAAAAAAATATGACGAAATAAGTATGCTAATTGAGATGTGACCCCAATTTTCCAATTTTTATTGTTGGTTTTTTAATTTTATGATATTGAATATTTATTATATTTGTCTATCCTCTAATTCACCTGATCTGGAACACGATCATGGGCGGCATGGCTCATTTTTTACGCTTTCCATGTTTCACAATGGCATCACCCTCACCATTCTTGGGCTCAATCTGATTCAATCATAGGGCAAATACGCACCGGCTCAGGAGAGCCACATTCCGATCCATATGCCACCGCATAGCGTTTGTGGGCAGCTGATATCTGAGTCTGCAGCACAAAAGAAAGCATTATGGCATCATTCCTGGGTAAACACACCGGATGATCGTCAGACGGCTGGCAACTATTTTAGCGGACGGCAGCGAACGGTCCCGTGAACTTGCAACCGGGGAACGACATCTTGCAAGATTGGCAGGGAAATAAGTGAGGAAATAATGGGAATAATCGAGGCCTCATTTGGTAATCCTGAATTCAGACGAAAGACTGAGGCAAAACCAAATGAAGCGACCAGCGGCAGCGCAGAAATTTCCGGCAGGTCACTTGACAGGAAGGCTACGCTCATCCACGAGCTTGAGGTTCATCAACTTGAGTTAAAGATGCAAAACGATGAACTCCGCCGCATCCAGGGTGAACTTGAACGGACGCGGGACAAGTATTCTCATCTGTATGACTTTGCGCCGGTGGGCTATTTTAGTGTGAATGAAAAGGGGCTCATCGACGAGATTAATCTGACCTGTGCCGCTATGATCGGGATGGAGCGCAGTACCTTGATCGGAAAGCCTTTCACTCGCTTTGTCTTAAGAGATGACCAGGATATTTTTTATAAACTTCGGCAGCGCCTTCTGGAAACAGAGACGCCCTGTTCCTGCGAATTACGGCTTAAAAAAAATGACGGCAATGTGTTTCATGCCCGTCTGGAATGGATCGCCATCAAAACCCAGGGTGCCGGGTTAATGCATATCAGGTCCGCGGTCAGTAATATCAGCGAGCTCAAGCAAGCGCGGTTGTTCCTGCAAAAAGCACATGATGAACTGGAACAAACGGTTGAAAAGCGGACTTTGTCCCTAAACAGCGTTAATGAAAAATTGAGCCACGAAATCGAAAAATTTAAGCGCGTACAGACCGCTTTGAAAAGTAGTGAGGAAAAATATCGCTCCCTGGTAGAATCTACAGTTGATTCCATCTATCTGCTGGATGAAGATTGCAATTATCTGTTCATGAACAGTATTTATCGAAACAGGCTTGGCCTGTCGTCATATGAGATCGCTCATTCGGCGTATGCCGCGTTTCATACCGAAGAGGAAACGGCTTCATTTAAAAAAATAGTGGGAAAAGTTTTTAAAACCGGCAGCGCCCTTTCATACATGTATCAAAGCAAAAGAGATGGAAATTATTTTGTCCGGACCCTGAGCCCGATCCGGGAGGGCGATACCGTAAAGGCTGTTTCAGTGAATTCAAAAGACGTTACTACCCAAAGGCAGGCTGAGCGGGAAGCCTACGAAAACCGTCTTGAAATTGCACACCTGGAAAGACTTTCAACCATGGGGGAACTTACCGCCTCACTATCCCATGAACTCAACCAGCCGCTTACGGCGATCCTGAGCAATGCTCAAGCGGCCCTGCGGTTTATTCAAAGAAACCCGCCGGAAATAGATGAGGTGCGTTCTATTCTTCAGGATATTGTTGCAGACGACAGACGGGCGAGTCAATTTATCCAACATCTTCGCTCTTTCTTTAAAAAAGGGGAGCTCAATAAAAAGCCGCTGCATATCCATCGCCTCGTCAATGATGTGATTTCGCTTTTTAAAAGCGAAGCGGTGTTCAGAAATATTTCAATTGAAAAAACACTGGATATAAAATTACCTGTTATCCTGGCCGATGAAATCCATTTGCAACAAGTAGTCCTGAATTTAATCCTGAATGCTTCGGAATGCCTGATGGAAAACGAGGATAAGCCCAGTCGAGTCGTTATCTCGGCGATGAAAGAAAATGCATCATTTTTGAAGATCGGTATCCGTGATTTCGGCAAGGGGATTGATCTGGAAAATCATGTGGCCATTTTCAACCCCTATTTTACGACCAAAAATAACGGAATGGGCATGGGCCTGGCCATTTGCCGATCCATTGTCGTCGCGCACGGTGGTAAAATATGGGCGGAAAACAATCCGGACCATGGGGCTACGTTTTACTTTACGCTGCCCATCACAGAGGAGGAATAGATGCATTCAGCCAGCCCGATAATCTTTGTAGTAGATGATGATCCGTCTGTTCGTATCGCCTTGGGGCGATTGGTAAAATCAGTGGGATTCAGTGTGCAGACTTTTGCTGACGCCCGATCCTTTTTCGACTGCACCCCTTGTGATGCGCCCTGCTGCCTGATATTAGATGTCCGGATGCCTCAAATGAGTGGATTGGAAATTCAGGAGGCAATGAGGCTGAAAGGCCTGTATATGCCGATTATCTTCATCACCGGGCATGGAACCGTATCGATGAGTGTTCGGGCGATGAAAGCGGGTGCCATGGATTTTCTTGAAAAACCCTTTGAAGAGCAACAACTCCTTGACGCGATTCAAGCGGCTGTCGAAAAAGACCGGCAATTGAAACAGAACCGATTTGAAATATTACAAATTCAAAAAAATGCCGCATCACTGACACCGCGGGAATATGACGTTTTTAAGCTTGTCGTTTCCGGCAGGCTGAACAAACAGATCGCATATAAACTGGGTGTGAGTGAAAAGACCATCAAGGTGCACCGAGGCCGCGTGATGAATAAAATGCAGGCGAAAAGCCTTGCGTCTCTGGTTCGGATGGCCGAAAAAATTGGTATTTTTCGTGTTTCCGATTAGTTTTATTGGACTAAAGTCGTATCTATTCCGACCAAGGTCCAATTGCTCTCCTCGTTTTTATTCAATATACTCTCATCACATATGACTTATCTGCAGTCCCGTTTGATCACCACCAAACTTTAAAATGCAGTCATTCATTCAAAGAAAACTGCAGAAAACGCCTCTGAAAGCACTTTCTGGTTTGGTACAAACTTTTACAAAAAAGGGGCTGCAATGTCTGATAAATATCCTACCGTCTGCATTGTAGACGATGACCCATCGGTGTGCAAGGCGTTGAGCAGAGTCATCAAGGTGGCCGGTTTTGATGTAAAATCATATATTTCAGCCCAAAAATTTTTAGATGACAAGCAATTTGGCAGTATTGACCTGCTTCTTCTTGATATCAAAATGCCGGTTATGGACGGATTCGCTTTACAGGAACATTTGTCTGCCAGCGGCATTAACATTCCAATTGTATTTATGTCAGCCCATGAGATCGACAATACGCGGGGCAAAATAATGGAAAAAGCCGGTGTGGCTTTTCTGCAAAAGCCGTTTGACGAGAAAGATTTGCTGGAAGCGATTAATAAAGGTTTAGTTCGGGGCCATATCAAAACCATAAAATAAGGAGATTATATGATGAAACGCTTGATTGGGGTGTCACTTATAACGCTGGGACTGGGACTCGCCCTTCTAATCGGCTGTGGAGAAAAGGCGGATCAAGCCACCCAGGATATGAAAAAAGAGGTTAAGGCCGCCACGGAGACGGCAAAGGAAATCGGCACGGATACCAAGGAGGCTGTGGACTCTTCAGTTGCCGTAACCAAGGAGAAGATGAACGCTTACATCGGTGACATGAAGGGAGCGCTGGGAAACCTGGACACACAGTTTGAGGCGCTTAGCGGAAAAGTGGGAATTCTCGGGGATACCGCCAAGGAGAAATTCAAGGATCAATTTGCGGCTTTTGCCGATAAAAAAGATGCCGTTGCAACCAAGATGGACGAAATGCAGGGTCTCAGCGGCGAGGCGTGGGAAAAGGCCAAACAGGAGCTTGATAAACTGATGGCCGAACTGACGCAGTCCTATGAAAATATCAAAAAGGAATTTAGCGGAACCTGATTTTGAAGGTGTCTGGGGGGTGAGTGCGGCCGAACCGCATGTGTTTTGGAAATCACCATGGCTAACCGATGAACGTGCCTGGATTCAGGGCGAAAAACCAAGGAAAGGCGTGTTGCATAAAAGACAATGGTTGCCGATCGATTTTTGAATCATAACCAGGCGAACATTTTATCAAAAAGGAGGGACACCATGGGCATGATGCAGGAATTTAAAGCTTTTGCCATGCGGGGCAATGTCGTCGATATGGCAGTCGGTATCATTATCGGGGGCGCTTTTGGAAAAATCGTATCTTCATTTGTGGCAGATGTCCTGATGCCACCCATCGGGCTTTTAATCGGTGGTGTCGATTTTTCAAAGCTGGTCATCACCATCAAGGCGGCTGCCGGTACTGCGGCGGCGGTCACGGTTAATTACGGCAAATTTATTCAGTCCGTCATTGATTTTGTTATTATCGCCTTTGCCATATTCATGGCCATAAAAGCGATGAACAGCCTAAAGAAAAAAGAAGAAGAAGTACCGGCACCCCCGCCGGTCCCGACAAAGGGCGAGGTTCTGCTGGGGGAAATCAGGGATTTACTCAAGCAAAAGCCGGTTAACTAAAAACCGTCTAAAAAAGGAGAACTAAAATGAAAAAGAATATTTTTAATTATGGGTTGATTGTTTTATTTATTTTGTCACTGAGCGCATGCGGGACGACGAAACCCAGCATGATGGAAAGCGGTATAAGTCAAGTTGATTTGGAAAACCAATTGGCTGAAGCCAAAAAACGGGAATCGGAAGCGGCAAAGCTCAAGTCCAGTCTTGCAATTCAGGAACAGCAAGTTGAACAACGCCAAACGCAATTGGCAGGGCAGATTGCGGCCGCCAAAGAGGCACAGTTGAAAGCCCGGGCCGCCGAAGAAAATGCAAAGATGGGCATGCAGGCCAGTCCATCAGCTGAATCACTTCTGCCGCCAAATGCTAAAGCCGGTGAATGCTACGCGCGGGTTTTCGTGCCAAATACATACAAGAAAGTGACGGAAACCGTGTTGAAGCATGCGGCTTCGGAACGAATTGAAACCAGCCCGCCAAAATATCAAACCGTTGAGGAAACAAAACTTGCCAAAGAGGCATCCGAAAGGCTTGAAGTCGTTCCGGCAACATATGGGTGGGTGACAGAAGAGGTCATGGTAACTCCGGCATCCTATAATCTGATTGAAGTACCGGCTACCTATGAAACCGTCACCGAGAAAATCCTTGTACGCGAAGCCCATCTGGAATGGAAGAAAGGGAGCGGTCCGATTCAAAAAATCAATGAGGCGACTGGGGAGATTATGTGTCTGGTCCGAAGAGCCGGCCCTGTATAAAGATGTTTCCAAACGAATTCTGAAAACTGCGGCTACCACAAAAAAGGTCGAAATTCCGGCAACCTACAAGACAGTAAAGCGGCGTGTCATGAAAACGCCCCCGACGACAAGGGTGATCACTATTCCGGCTGAGTACCAGACAGTCAAGGTAACCAAACTGATTCAACCCGCAATGGAAAAACGTATCGAGATCCCGGCCCAGTATCAGACAGTGACCAAAAAAGTGAAAGTCACTGACGGTCATATGGAATGGCGCGGCATTCTTTGTGAAACCAATATGACGCGAGCCAAAATTTCCGATATTCAGCGGGCCCTAAAGGCCGCGGGATATGACCCGGGTCCTATCGACGGTGTCGTCGGCCAGGCAACAATGACGGCTGTTAATTCTTTTCAGAAGGAAAAAGGATTGGTTGTCAGCAAGTATCTGACCATGAATACACTCGAGGCACTCGGTGTCGCAGCCAGGTAATCTTTTTTTGAGCTTTAAAACGGGCACCACCTGCCTGATTGTTCAGGCAGGTGGCGCCTTTTTTTTGGCATAAACAGTTTTCCCCAGGGAGTGTAGATATGAAAAAATTAACGGAAATTGAAGGAATTGGCGCGTCATATGCGGAGAAACTTCAGGGATCGGGAATTGTAAACATTCAAGATTTATTAGAAAAAGGCGCCGCTCCAAAAGGGCGAAAGGAAATCGAAGAAAAATCAGGTATTAGTGGCAAATTAATCCTAAGATGGGTCAATATGGCAGATCTTTTTCGTATAAAAGGGGTTGGGGAAGAGTTCGCTGATTTATTGGAAGCTGCAGGCGTCGATACAGTCCCCGAATTGAGCCACCGAAATTCGGAAAATCTGCAGAAAAAAATGGAAGAAGTCAATGCAACGCAGCAGAGAGTTCGCAGGGTGCCCAACCTTAAAGAGGTAACCGGGTGGATCGAACAAGCCAAGACACTGCCTCGAAAGGTAACTTATTAAATATACGTTTAACAACCAACTCAGTAAAGGGCGAAGGGCTTTGGCGCGTTAGTTTGATAGGCGCTATAGCGCCCCTGTGCCCTTTGTCAGGCAGAAAATATGAAAGGAGTACAAAAAATGGAATTAGTGAAAATGTTAACACAACAACTTGATATTTCTGAAGAACAGGCAAAAGGGGGTCCGGACTTCTTTTAAAAATGGTAAAAGAAAAAATAGGACCTGAGAAATTTGATGAGGTTGCAGGCGCTGTTCCCGGTGTTAATGATCTGGTAGCCTCATCGCCGGAATCGGGAGGGATTACAAGTGCCCTTGGCGGGTTAACCTCATCATTTGGTGGCGCTGCGGGCAAAATAGGTGGCCTTGCCAGTCTTGCAAGTGGTTTTAAAAATCTCAACTTGGACTCGGATATGGTTGGGAAGTTTGTACCCATCATACTCTCTTTTGTTCAATCCAAGGGGGGAGGCATGGATAGAACAATGTTTGAAAAGGTATTGAGGTAGATATCCAAAAATATTTTGGTTCCTCGCTATCCGGAGAATAAAGGAGTCACATCTCGATTAGCATCTTAATTATCACCTGTGCATGCAGATGCTATTAAAAAAACATGTCAAGGCCATGGAGAATTGAGTTTAAAGGTGCAGAGATATTCAAAAGAGGAAGCATCTCTGTTTGAGGAGTTGCGCTATGGCTTGTTTTTCGGAACCGTCGGATTTGCCGATAGGCTGAAATCCAGATTTTTAAAAGAGGTCCATCCTGAACTGCCCCAACAGCGATTATTGCTTAAAAAGCATGAACCCGAGAAATTGATTACGGACTTATCGGATGCTTCAGGATGCGATATTTCATCATTCAGAGACCCTTTAAGGATACCGAAAAAGGATACGGAACACGTCCAGCCCCCGGGAGAAAGCCTTCGTGATCAAAGCATCCATTATCGGCTGGATCGTTGGTCTCACTTTCCTTGCCTTGCTGCTGCTTCTGCCCTCCCCGTGGCGTTTCTTCCTATGGCTTCCCTACGGCATCCTTCTGTCTCTTGGTATCATCACTTGGAATAGGACACAGCAGAGAATTCGAGCTGAAGAATCGCAGAACGAACAGGTGCACCGTACCCCATATTCACATAGGGTTTAGCTATTATATGAAATGCCCAACCATCTGCTGGTAAGGACGCGCAAAACTACCGCGCGCCTTACAGCAGTACGTTGCATACCCAAATCATATCACACGATTCACGAAATCGGTACTTACTGCTATATCCCAGTATTATTCGGCATAATGGCAGGTGTAGGTATCTACTTGGCCAAAGACACGCTGTATTTCAATCTTGAGAGCTTCGGGTTGATGGGTACGGAAAGCCTACAGGATTATGTCACAGAAAGGAGACTTTATGGAATGAAATGGAAAAGGCGGAGTGGGTCAGAGGTTGGTCAGTTTCTCGCAAACGCTTACCAGCCGTGGGTGGGCTTAGGTTCGATTCCCGCCGCCGCCACCAATTTTTATTAATAAAAACAATATACCAACTTTTTTGTTTTCGGTCGGTAAAACGGTCGGTAGAATTGTCCCAAATTTACCGGCCTTTTTTTGCCCTACAGATCCTGAATTCGTGCAAGCGCTTGCACGAAACAGCAAGGGAGCCATTTTTTTTTGCTCTGCATGGGGTTACCGCTTTCAGGGTTGGCTCAATACTTGGGGATTAACCACGTGGGGGGCGGACCCGGTGCGGTAGAATTCAATTATATTTTCAGCGGCCAGCCTGGACATGCTGTCCTCAACCTGCCCGGGTGGCTGGAACCGATATGGGGCAGCACGCAGACATTTTCCATGGACAGCAGGGGGGCGTTTCTGTCCATGGGTTCCGGGTCGGTGACATCCAGGCCTGCGCCCCAGATTTCCCCGTCTGCCAGGGCAGCAATGAGGTCGGCCTGGTTTTGGACCGGTCCCCGGGCCGTGTTGATGAAAATGGCAGAGGACTTCATTTGCTTAAATGCCGCCTTGTTAAAAATGCCATTGGTTTCAGGGGTCAGGGGGCAGTGAGCCAAAACAACATCACTTTGAACCAGTAATTTTTTAAAATCCATTCTGCGGGCATCCAGGTCTTTTTCAGCTTTCGGACAAGAGTTTCGGCTGCAATAGAGAATATCCATGTCATAAGCACCCCGGCACCGTCGGGCCATTGCCCTTCCAATCCGGCCCATGCCGAAAATACCCAGGGTTTTACCTGTCAGCTCCATTCCAAGATGTCCCTTTGGCCTGAAATATCCCCACTTTCCATTTGAAATGAGTTTATGGCTGAAAAACATCTTCCTGACCGTGGCAATCATCAATCCAAAAGCGATATCGGCCGTTGCCTCGGTCATGACGCCCGGGGTATTCCCGATGGGAATGCCAAGGTTTGTAGCATAGTCCACATCAATATTATCATACCCAACCGCAAACTGGGAAATGATGTCCAGATGACGGGATCGGTCCAGGAAGTTCCGATCAATGGCCTCGGTGACGGTACATAACAGGGCCTGATGTCCCTGGCAATTGTCAACCAGCTCCGCCGGCGTCATGGGCCTGTCCTCGGACCAGCGGGTCAATTCGAATCCCTCTTGCTCAAGCAGATCCAGGCCCATGTCGGGAAACTGCCGGGTTACTAATATCTTTTTTGGTTTCATTTTTTTGTTCCTTGATTTGTTTATGGGATTGAATTTGCACCGCGTGTACCTAACAGGAAAAATTCAATTTAAGTACAAATTTATCAATGTTATTAATTTTAGCTGCAACCGTATGAATCACTTGAAGTTTGATTCTATTTTCGGTTACTTGGGGATCAATTATAAAAGCACAACAACTTTGGGATATGGCCAACCATTGACTAACCGAAATATCAGCTATTTGGAAATGTCATATTATATAAGTTTTTAATTTAATTCGTTAAATCCCTGGCTCTGCCGGGGAGACTCCTATCGTTTGACAATTCCTGGAATATTCGAAAGCCTCCCAATAAGTGAACCGCTCAAAGATCACAAAAGAGGAGGCTTTCGATGAATTACGCAAAAAGCTTAAACCACACCATGCGGGATTGCAAGTCCCATCTTGTGTGGATTCCCAAGTGCCGGAAGGAAGTGATATACGGCAATCTTAGAAAAAATCTTAGTGAAATTATCAGAGAACTGGCAATACAAAAAGAATGCAAGGTACACGAGGGGCATTTGATGGGTGACGAAGACGCTATGTATAGTAAGCCCAAGATATTTGCTCAAAGAGGTTGTATTTTGGATTAATATTAGATATAGGAATCTGAAATCTGAGATAAATTTATTTAAGGAGTTCCTCATAATGACTGAAAAAAAACATGTTCCCGTCCCGAAGAATACGCGTGCATTCATTTGTGCTAACTGTGGAGCTGTTGCGCTCGATGCCAACAATATTTGTAAGGTCCAGGGTATGGGTATGAAGTCAGACTGGTGTGTGTTAAGGGGTCTAAACCACCAGAAGCCTGTCATAACAAAGCTCATAGTGATAGATGGCAATGTCGAAATTGTGGTCAAATATCTGTGAATCCTCTGCTGCTGTGCGACCCTGAAAAGTTAGATATTTCTGAATGATATTTTTAAAATTCAAGCGGAACCATTCGTTTTGCACCACTCTTAATCGCTGCCTTTCAAAATTTAATAATTAAACCGTATTGAGTATAGGCATTCACTATTGCGGATTTGGGCCCAGTGAAGACTGTCGAGAGCAAGCTGGCCTTGTAAACTCTTTCAGGGATAGTGAGTGATGGCGACGGCAAAGATTGTTCATCGAAATGAAGCCGATAACATTGCATCCTCCGCTTAAGGTTCAGCTGATAGCGTCCTTTTTTGTGTGGATTTGCTTCGATCGTCATCATTTGTTTTTTCTACCATACGATTCGAGACGTCGGCAGGCTTCATCCAAAACCGCATCCTCTTTGGCAAAACAGAAACGTGTTAAATTTCTCTCCTGCGTCATCATGGTAAAAGCGCTTCTCCAGGGACGCTAGCC
>CALNYM010000005.1:0-193693 GCA_942490765.1 uncultured Desulfobacterales bacterium
CATGATCTTCCAATAATTTGACGGTCTCGTAAAGGTTCCAACGCCTGCGTTGCGCTGCATTTCGTAATCATTCACCGTACAATGGTTACGCCTCATGATTGCAAAATTTGAACGCCTTGAATTTTAATTTTTGGACACTTTTATTCATTCGTTGTAGATAATCACCTCTGCATTATCATGCAGACGCATGGGAACAAGGGTTATTCATTTTCCGTGTATTCCGTGTGGTCAGTGGTTAAAAACATCCCTGAGGAAAACATTCAACCACTGACCACACGGACAGACTTTTGTATAAGGCACTGTGTTGTCCAACTATTCTGTTGAAATTCCCGAAAATGTTAATATTTAAACATATATCGGTATAAAATTTTTACTGAAAAAAGAGGTCTTTGTTAGGTCACTAAAATCTCTTCTGTTCAGCAAAAGTATTTCGTATACAACCCGAAAGCAATTCGGTAGTCAAAAATATTTATAATTCATTAATGATAACCATTATTAGATATTTTGCGATAGGCAGGATAAATAAAAAATTATTGCAGCTGCTTCCTCATCAAGACCGAGCTTGAGTTAACGGTGGAGGGGAGTAAACTTCATCCTTTTGCCGCCGCCAAGCTGGGTGAGATTGAACACTTTACCAGAGCGATCTTGAAAAAGAGTTCGGCACTACGGTAAATCGACACCGTACCGCCAGCCTCATGTTACATATTTCGGGGATGCGGGTTTACGGCTATCAACGCCGTTCTGCTGACCGTATGCGCCCTCTGCGGTAATCTTTTTTTCATTTATTTACAACCCCTTACGTTTTAAAAAAGACAATAATATAAAAACGCCATGCTCTGCAAAGCCATCAGGATATATCTTTCTCCTCAAATTCCGGTTTGTTAATTTGAAAAACGACATCAAAAAGGCTATAGTCGTAACATGAATCCCACTATTGACGCCATTCCCTGGAACCGGCGGGACGTATGGCAGGCGGCCAACGCCAGCCTGAACCATACGATTGAGAAAAATTGGCCTGCGCTGGACGAATCCAGGCACCTGGCCCACGGTCTTCAACTGCACCTCACGGCCCTTTTTCCCATCATGGATCGTCTGTGCCAAACCCTGTGCCCGGGTTGCACAGACAATTGCTGCCGGCGGGCCTGTGTGTGGGCGGATTTCAAGGACCTGCTGTTTTACCATCTGGCGGACATCCCCGTTCCCGATCAACAATTGCTCAGCCGACGGGGAGCGCATTGCCGCTATGCAGGTGCCCACGGCTGCCTGCTGGATCGCATCCAGCGCCCCTTTGTCTGCACCTGGTACCTGTGCCCGGCACAAACCCGATACCTTCGAAAAACGCCAGCGGAAATGAAAACGGTGACAGGCGGTCTTGAACAGATCAAACACCTGCGGCAAAAAATGGAAACAACATTTATCCGGGCCATTTTATAGGTTTCCGATTAATGCCAAGGAAGAAATAATAAAATTCACCTGGCCTTGAATCAGTACTGGCTTTTCAGGTACTCTTTATCCGCGGGCAAATCTTTATTTGCCATCGCTTCAGTGGCCAGCTGATCGCAGCGCTCATTGCCGGCGTTGCCGGCATGACCCTTGACCCAGACAAATTCAACATCGTGCTTTCTGCACAAAGACAGCAACTGGTTCCACAAATCCCGGTTCAGGGCCGGTTTTTTATCGCTTTTAACCCAACCGTTGAGTTTCCATTTAGCGGCCCAGCCTTTGGTGATCCCGTTGACCACATATTTTGAATCACTGTAAATCGTCACCCTGTAAGGCTTTTTCAGCTGACTCAGCCCGACGATACAGGCCATCAGCTCCATCCGGTTATTGGTGGTCAATTGAAAACCGCCGGAAAATTCCCTGGTCGTTTTCCCTTTAGAGATAACAACCCCGTATCCGCCGGGACCCGGGTTATTGAGACAACCGCCATCGGTGTGGATGGTAAAATCAGCTTTCCGGGCAGCGGCAGATTTTGGTTTTTCAGCCGCCGGTCCGGTTTTAGCACTGGAAAATTTAGCACCGGACCTCTTTGCCGGCTTTTTACCGAAATTTTTCTCTATAAAATCTTCGGCCTCTTCCCGGGGTGGGAAACCCCTTATATCTGGCTCCCGGAAACCCTTTGATCTGAATTTCAGCCCCATTACTGCCAAACCATTCGGTATAAACACCGGGTTTTTCTCCTACGGCTACCGCATAATATTTCTTCTGGGCCATCTTTAATCCATTCCTTTTAATCCGTATCTGTTTTTTGGAGAAGCGTCACCGCTGTTTCATCATTCAGCATCAGTTTGTTCTATTGCAAATTCAAACTGGCTTTTACCACGCCTGACAATGTTGACCACCTTGGGTGCATCACATATCATTGACCAAACGTATTTCTCTAAAATTTTGCCTGATCAATGCGGAGTCAATAACGCAATTCAGTTTTCCCCACAACAGTTTTATATCCCTGAAAATGCAACAAACCAAAATATGATGGTCTCGTAAAAAGTCGAAAACGTAAATTTTAACCGCACTATATAGTATTCTTTATAGATTTAAAAAACCCGCATGTTGTATCGAGAATATTTTCAGCTGACTTTTTACGAGACCATTAAATATAACCGGAGATGATTTTTAAAAAACAATGATAAATATGGTTTCGGCAAGTTTGTGATGAGAAGCCGAAGGGCTAAATCTTACATGCACGCTGATTTTTCAATCAAAGGCCTTCCAATAGAGGCACGCCCTCCGCCAATGCCTGCAGTGGAACGGCTTCCACTTGACTTGCCAATGGAAATCGTTGCGTTCCCGGATAAATTACAAACACATGCTTTAATTTCAAATCATCAAGAGCGATCCGGATGGAAGGTGTTAAGCGTGGTGTGTCGGTACGCTTGCACTCTACACCATACAACGCGTCACCGCGGCGTAAAATCAAATCGATTTCTGCTCCTTGGTGGGTAGCCCAAAAGAAAACCTCATCATGTAGCTCTGTTTTCAGTAACTGTTCGATGACAAACCCTTCCCATGAGGCACCCATCTTGGGATGTGAGAACAGGTTTTTCATGGAATCGATACCCAGCAATTGATGCAGCAATCCGCTGTCAAGCACATAGATCTTGGGCGATTTCACCTGGCGCTTTTTCAGATTTGCATGGTAAGGCTGCAATTGACGAATCATAAAAGCGTCCGTGAGTAAATCCAGATAGCGTCGTGTAGTCGATTCACTAACGCCAAGGGCACGGGCAGGTTCGGCCGCGTTCCAAACCTGCCCATGGTAATGCGCGACCATGGTCCAAAAACGCTGAAGGGCGATTGCCGCAACACGTATGCCCCACTGGGGAAAATCACGTTCAAGAAGGGTTTGAATGAAGTTCTTGCGCCATGCAATGCTATTGACATTACTTCCGGCCAGGTAGGAAGGGGGAAGGCCGCCCCTCAGCCACAAGTACTGCTCCGCGTCGGAACCCAACTCCGACAACGAGAAACCACCGATGACGATACGCTCCATTCTACCGGCAAGGCTTTCCGAAGTCTGGCGCATGAGCGTGCCGGATGCGCTGCCAAGAATAAGAAAACGTGCCGGTGTTCCCTTTCGATCGGCAAGCACCCGAAGTACAGGAAAAAGATCTGGACGTCGCTGGATTTCATCAATGACGACCAGTCCATTCAATGACCTTAAAGCGGTCATGGGCTCATCCAGCCGGCCCAGGCTGGCCGGGTCCTCCAGGTCAAAATAGTTGACGGAATCTTCTTTGAGCAACTCATGACCGAGCGTAGTTTTACCACTTTGGCGAGGTCCCACCAATACGACAACGCGGCTGCGGGAAAGGGCTTTGTTTAGCGCAGAAAGTATGGCTGTTCGCTGGATCATGAATTTACAATACCATGAAAATCCGTCATGTCAAGACGGTTTTTCGTTGTATTTCTTCAAAGTCAAAATTTTTTATCTACAACACATGTTTTGATTGGGCTCCTCGCTGTTACATATGGGTAAATTTGACCGGTACAGTCCCGGGATGATTTCATTTTGCTGCTCGAAACTGTTTGAGGGGCTTAGCGAGCGTTAGGCCGGACAGCCATCAATAGTCCCCGATGGTTTTAATTTTACATAAATATCAATATGATAATTTATGACGAGACCCTGTTCGGTGTTACGACCGCTTTGCGCCGAGTTTTTTGAGCATCGAAATGAAAGCATCCCGGGGCACCCATACAAAACAGCGAGGAACCTCTGATTGTTTTGGCTCCTCGCTGTTTCGTATGGATAAAACCTTGCACCAACGGCCCCAATACATGGCCTTGCTATTGACAGGGTTTTTAAAATAATCTAAAAATTGAAAAATTAAAAAAATAGGCTCCTCGCTGTTTCGTATTGGTAAATTTGACCGGCTACAGCCCCGGGATGCTTTCATTCTGATGCTCGAAACTGTTTGAGGGGCTTAGCGAGCGTTAGGCCGGACAGCCATAAAATAGCCCCCATAACTTAATTTTTACATAAAACGGTTTCCCGGATGGTGTAATGTTTGATCCAAATGCAAAGACAATTGCGGTAGATTTTGATGGCACCATCGTCGAGCATGCCTTCCCTGAAATCGGTAAAGAGATGCTGTCTGCCTTCGAGACATTGAAAGCGCTTAGGGATAAAGGCCACAGACTTATTTTATGGACTTTCCGGGAAGGGCAATACCTGGATGACGCCGTCGACTACTGCCGTAAAAATGGAGTTGACTTCTACGCGGTAAACAGGAGTTATCCGGAAGAAGAATTTGACCTTACCATCAGCCGTAAAATTCAATGCGATATTTTTATAGACGACCGAAATATCGGGGGATTTCCCGGATGGCCTGAGATTTGGCAAATGCTGCACCCGGAATCAGGTGATTTTTACCATAAGCTGAAAAACGAAGAAGCGCATTATAATTTCAGAAAAAAACCGTCATTGCTCAAAAAATGGTTCGGATAATAGCCGCAACAGCAATACCGGAAATTTTCAATAAATCCTCGCTATTTCGTATGGGTAAAATTGACTGGATGAAGCCCCGGATCAGGTAATTGTCCCTCCGGTTTTTGCTTTATCGAGCTGGTACAAGGTAGCCCCCACCGGCGCAAAGGACAACAGCAGGATATTGAGTCCGGGCACCAGAAACAGAATGCCGAATCCCAGGTGAAACCAAAGGCTTTTCAACAGTTGTGCAAACCGGCGGCCAAAGGGCACCATCTGACGGGCCGGCATCAGATCAGTGCTGTCCCAGGCCAGAAATATCGCCGAAACACCGGCGGACAGAAACGTCAGCACCGGTGCCAGAGGCGTCAGCCACCCCGCCACCAGAACAATCAACATCAGCAAAAGCGGAAGAACACTTCGGGGAATTTCCTGCCGGATTAAAAACCAGAATCGTTGCGGCAGAGACATCTGGAACGGTTTTTGCTCAGTGCCGGTCACCATCCGCTCGGTCATCAGAGACATATAATCCATGATGACAACACTGAACAGGACCTGCGCCAACAGGTAAGACAATATCACCGCCAGTCCCACCAGCAAAAGGGTAAGCAGCCAGGCAACAATCTGCCATGCCCAGAGGATCCAGAGACTTTCCGGTTTAATCCAGATCGTGTTCAGAATCTGTTCATGGTGCACCAGCAGCAACCCGGCGGCAAAAATCGCCGGGATCACCACTGCGGCAAAGCGGGTCATTCCCAGCAGCAGCAACCCGGGTGTCTTGATCCCCATCTTCAGCCCTTTGAGATTATAGCCCATTCCCCTGAAAAAATTCATGCTCCCTCCAGAAAAACCAAAAACCGGGTTATTTGAAACAGATGCCCATGGCCGCCATTTCTTTTTCCACCAGGGCTTCCCATCCCTGGTTGGCCTTTGGATTGGCCGGGCTGGGGTGGTTGATGCGGCCCACGACGATATCCGTATTTGCCAGGGCCGTGCGGGCCCGGGTCGCAGCAAATTCCCCCACCCCCACCACAAAGCGAGGGGTTAGGGCCGCAACGGTTCGTTGCAGGGCCAGATCGCAAATCTCCAGAAGCGGATTGCGCTCCATTGCGCGAATGGTGTTGGGGGTTCGGTTGCGCCCCCCGGCCTCGATGAACAACAGCGGGCAATAGTTGGCCACAAAAAAACGATCGAAAAACCGCTCAGGGCTTCCAAACCGATTTCTGGCCCAGCCCCACAACCGACGGCCGCTGACTTCACTGCGGGTGCACCCAAACCCGTTGACCGGCTTTTTGGGGTGAACAACCGCCGGCTGCCCCACCGATGCGTTGATCTGCAACCAGTCTTTAACAATATCGATTTCGCCGAACGGAACCCCGGTCTGGGCCATTCCCCAGGGTCCGGGATTCATCCCGAGCAGGATGATCTCCCTTGAACCGGTGCCATACCGCTCCATATAAATGTCGTATGGTTTACGGGCATATTCCAGGGGATTGTAGACGTGGCTTACCGGCAAGGTAAATTCAAGCGCTTGCAATGCCTGGACAAGTTTATCGGTGATGGTTTTTAAATCCATAAAAAACAGCTTTCTACAAAATAGTCAGCCGGGTCATGGAAATTCTGCCGCCGAAACAGACCGCCACATCTTTGCCCGCTTCCCGGGGCCGCTCGTGATAGCGCCCCTGGTAGACATAGGCATTGTCTTTTTGATGATAATCCACATGGTGAGAGCACGTATCCAGACCGCAGTCTTTGACCTCCGGTGTTGAATCGAGCCGGAGGGGATGGGGCAGATTGATATTCCAGAAGGCACCGTCTTCAAGAGGCCGATTTATGAGCATTCGCAGCACAGGCCCGCTGTGATAACCGGTCACATGCCAGTCGACACAGTGGTCTCTGGCGATGTATTGGGAAATCGCAATGGATTTACAACCCAGCATAGCCGCTTCCCGGGCCGCCGCCACGGTACCTGAATTGTATACATCCAGGCCCAGGTTGCCCCCCGGATTAATGCCGGCAATCAGCCAGTGGGCATCCGGCGCAATGACCCGTAGCGCAATCCGGGAACAGTCGGCCGGGGTTCCGTCGACACTGAAACGGTTGAGCCCAAGTTCATCCACCACCAGGGGATCTTTTGTGGTGATCCGATGTCCCACCCCCGACTGGGGTTGTTTTGGCGCCACAATCACAACGTCGCCACATCCGTCCAGACAAGCCGCCAGCGCCTGCAGGCCGGGTGCCTCAATACCGTCATCATTGGTCAAAACAATTTTCAAACCGCCTCCCTTAAATTCGGTGGGACCGCAACCCTGTAACTTGATGTTAAAACAAAAATCACACACCCCAAGAATAAACCATCGACTACAGATATTCAACCATCGTTTAGGGAAATGCACTTTTGCGTTTCGCTCGCAGGGTTTTCCTGACGGCCGATAAACTAATTTGGCCCAAAACAAAACGGCACCCTGGGGCCAAAAAAAATGTCCTGCCGTATCGGTCAGGACCCACATCAACTTAAAAAATCGAGACTTGATGTTAATTGGCAGCCCATGGGTTCCGGGCCTTGCACAGAATCATCCGCCACAATGTTTGCCATAGCTGCCATGGGCCGTTCACCGCTCGAAAAACAGCCAGATCCCGGTTTAAGGTCGGGCCGTAAGCGGCAAGCTCCGCTTCAAACAACTTCACGGCGTCAGTATATAATATCTCATCCAGATGGTTGTCGGCCTTTAGCCGGGCGCTCACCGCTTCCGGCAGCATGCTGATATCCGGGCGGTTTTTATTGACCATCCGGCGGGTGTACAGCGGCATTCGCCATCCCAGTGCCTTGGCCAGCAGCAGGACCGTTTCGTCAAACCGTTCCATCAGACCGACCACCACACATTTTTTCAGGTTACGCCTGGCCCGGGACAGCATCTCTTTCGGCGGTGGAAGCAGCCCGTCGTCGTATGGCCCGCCCATAATACGGGTCTGCAGGTTGGACTCGATCTGCCCGGCGATATGGTCATAGAGGTCAACACTTTCCGGCCGGTTCCAGAAATCGACGGTGAAGTAATAATGGGAAGCAACACGTTCTTCGGGTTTCCGCAGGATCGTAAAAGAAACCAGCGGACCGGGCATGTATTCGTGAAGGCCGAACTCGCTGTGAGAGCCGTAAATAGCACGTGTATCACTGCCCTGCCCCACATCCATGCGGGTCAATCGCCGACCCGCCTCACGAGCCGTTTCGGTGTGCCATATCTTTTTTGTTGTGGTGGTATGCCTCGGCCCTACGAAAATACCGATGCCCCGGTCGGCGGTCTTCTTGAGCTGGGGGCCCCACAATGTGGCTTCAATATGATCCCGGCCGTACTGTCGACGCAGAATCATCAGAATGGTATTCCCGCCGGTTTTGGGAATATGAACAAAGTGAACGAGCGGTGTAACGACAGCCATACCCTTCTCCCTGAGGCGGTTGCCATGATTTTCGTTCAACGCGAACCAACCGCGTCACGTGTCGCACTTGCCGGGAAAAATATGACGCAGTGTGTCCGGCTGCATTGGAAGCTTCCGGACGAATCCATTGATTATTTTAATAAACGCATTTCAATTTTTCATCAACAAAAAAAGGACCCGGGGCCCGGTTCGATTTATTTTTTATGATCTCTCCGGCAGGCCCACTATCGGTCGACCCCAAATTTGCATTCCCCTATACGGCTAAAATGCCAAGCGCTTTAACTTATTGGCAGCCTCGGCGTTTACCTGTATTCAACCGTCAGCTCGTGAAATACACGTTCGAGTTCCATCTGCAGGTTTTTTTTCACTGTCGACAGAACCATTCCACTCAAAATGGAACAGCACACCGGTCCGGGCCTTATGAAAGTTAAAAAAACCAGCAGTTTTTTGTTTTCTTTATCGTAGCGTATTTTTTGGACCAGTCCCAGTTGGGCCACCGACAAGCCGGTTTCCGGGTCTTTGACCCGGTCCAATGCCGCCTGGAGCGTCTTTTTCATTTGTTCATTCATAACCTGAACCCCACGGATGCCTAGTCGGTTTCATAGCAGGCCATGATCTCGCCGAAATAAAGGGTGTGATAATCCCTGTCCGCATAGAGCCCGGTATTGTAATCCTTGTCTAAAAAAGCCGGATCCATGGCGGACTTGAAAACAATGTTGCACTCGTAATGACGCCCGCAGGTTTTGATCACCGGAGAAACCCCATGGCGGCCTGGGACCGTTTCAAGATTGCAGGCCTCGAACTTGTTTTGGTCCCGGCCCGATTGCGTGCCGCAAAAGGCGATTTCTTTCTTCATATCCGTAAGGGGTATGGTTACCGTAAAGTCACCGGCCTTTTCAATGATGCCGAAAGTATGGCGGGATTGGCGCACCGCCACCATCAAGATGGCTTTGCGCCAGACAACACCGATGGTCGCCCAACCGATGGTCATGGTGTTCAGCTCGTCTCCGGATTTGACGGTCAAAAAAGCCCCTTTCGTGATCCGATCCATACTGTCGGGGGTGGCTTGCTTATAATCAATATCCTTCATTTTGACTCCTTGGGATAGGGCCATTTCCCGGTTTGAGTAAAGATTCCTGGCCCAGAGGACCATGTTTTTCAGGGCAAAATAAAAATGTTCGGACTGATCGTATTTTTCCCCGGCTTATTTGTGATGGTCTCGTAAACAGTTCAAATTCAAGGCGTGCAAATTTTGCAATCATGAGGGGTAACCATCGTACGCTGAATGATTGCGAAAGGCAGCGCAATGCAGGCGTTGGATTTTTTACGAGACCGTCATTTGTATTCGACAAAATGGGCGGCAGCCAGAGCGGCGGTGGCACCGTCTGCTGCCGCCGTGACAATCTGGCGGGCATACTTTTCCTTTAAATCGCCAACGGCAAAAATGCCCGGGACATCGGTCTCGCATTTGGCATCGGTGATCACATACCCGTCCCTGTTTTTACGAATATCCGCCGGCACCAGTTGGTTGTTGGGCTCAAAGCCGATAAACACAAACACCCCGTCGGTATCCAGATCCCGGGTCTCAAGGCTTTGGGTGTCTTTAAGCCCGACGGCGTAAACCCCGTCATCACCGGACTTGATGTCGGTGAGCACGGTATTCCATAGCACTTCTATTTTACCCTCGTCTTTGACCCGCTGCTGCAGCAGCATCCCGGCCCGCAACGCATCCCGTCGATGGGCAATGTAGACCTTTTCTGCCAGCTTGGCCAGATAGAGTGACTCTTCACAGGCGCTGTCACCGCCACCGACCACCACCACGGTTTTATTACGGAAGAAAAATCCGTCGCACACGGCACAATAAGAAACACCCTTTCCGTAGTTGTCCTCTTCTCCGGGAATCCCCATCTTGCGGGGATGGCCACCGGTGGCCATAATGACGGCACCGGTTGTAAGCCGTTCACCGCCGGCCAGCACCACGGTGTGATAATCCATCCCGGGTTCCACGGCCGTAACCTCATCGGTTCGGATTTCAAGACCGTAGGACTCGGCATGCTGCGCAAAATTCATGGACAGTTCCGCGCCGTTAATACGCTGGGTGCCCGGCCAGTTTTCAACCTCATCGGACAGAGTCATCTGACCGCCGGGGGCGATTTTTTCGAGCAGTAAGGTATGGAGTGCCGCCCGCTGGGCATAGATTCCGGCCGTCAGGCCACCGGGGCCGCCACCGACAATAATCAGGTCATACTGCTTATCTTTAGACATCAGAACCTCCTATGGACCATTTGGGGAATCATCGTAGTTTTTTTGTGCCTTCGCACGTCATTTGTTATTATAAAGATTCTTTCCCAATTCACAATCTGTTTTTTATCCCGTGCTTTTTCCCTTCAGCCGCATCATGCCGGTCTGTTTTTATAGAGTTCAAGTTCGTGAAGGCAATTGGGTGTAAAATGGCCACTCTCCTTGCTGCAGGCAATCTCTTCAAGCTTGAAAAAACGCCCATCATCGATCTCTTTTTCCTGGATATGAATGGGCCCGTCAAAGGTGCAGACATAGGTGGACACATATTCAGCCTCAACTTCGTTAACATGCAGGTATTTATGGAGGAAAGTGAGTTCCCGGTCTTCAATACCCAGTTCTTCGCCCATCTCCCTGAGGGCCGCCTTTTCGTAGGATTCCCCCGAATCCAGGTGCCCCCCCACGGATGTGTCCCATTTACCGGGCTGGACATCCTTGTTCATACTTCGCTTCTGGAGAAAAAGTTCCCCTTTTGAGTTAAAAACAAGCACGTGGGCCACCCTGTGGATAAGCCTTGGGTTGCCGTGCACCTCGCTCCGCAACGCCTTTCCGATAATCCGATCCCGCTCATCAACAACATCAAACACCTCTTCCATATCAAAACGCTCCTCTTGTCTTATCCCGGGCCGGCCAGAATTTCCCTGAGCCATCCGCCCCTTCATGGTCCTGCCGATGATTACCCCAAAAACAACCCGCCGCACATATTCCAGGCACCCAGAAAGGGCGTACAACCTGTCTTCACAAAAAATATGGTGTTTACATCTACTTTCATTGACAAGTCAAGCCATCATCAATTGTATCATGAGACAGTATTGCATTCCACTAATTTGATACGCATCATTGGAGCGAAGATACGAATCATGGGACAAACGGTTTCAATGCGTTTAAATTCAATGAAACAAGGCCTTGGCGCATTCGCCGCATGCAGAAGAAGCGTCATTTTGAATTCTGGCATGATTTTTGATTAAATAGATAGTGAACATATGGTTTTTCACACCAATATACCAAGAGGGGTTAAGCATGCTTGAACTAAAGAATATCCGTTTTTCCGTAACCGATGAAAGTTCCGGACGCGCCGGCACAAAGAAAACCATTCTTGACGGCATCGATTTCACTTTCGAAAAGGGAAAGTTTTACGGCATCACCGGGCCCAACGGCAGCGGTAAGACCAGCCTTGCAAAGACAATAATGGGAATCAACGAGGTCACCTCCGGATCCATCCGCTACAAGGGGAAAGACATCACAAAGATGACCATCACAGAGCGGGCACAAGAAGGCATCGCCTACGGATTTCAACATTCAGCCCGTTTTAAAGGAGTAACATTCAGGGATCTGCTGGCCATTGCCGCCGGCACCGAGGATGAAAATCGACTGGTTGATATCATCGCCAGGGTGGGCATATGTTCCCTCAGTTTTTTGGACAAGCCGGTGGATGCCAAGCTCTCCGGCGGAGAGATCAAAAAAATTGAGCTTGCCACCACCATCGCCCGCAATCCGGGGTTGGCCATTTACGACGAGCCGGACACCGGCATCGACTTGTGGACCATCGATCCCATGGTGAAGCTTATCCAGAGGGAACAGAAAGCGCATGAAACAACAACCATCGTGGTCAGTCATAACAAAGCGTTTCTTGCGGCTGCCGACCGCCTTTTACTGATAAAGGATGGAAAAATCGCCTATGTCGGTGATTTAAAAGGGGCCACGCCCATGCTGACCGACTTGAGCGTCTGCGAATACGGAGATGTATGCGAAGGAGAAAACAATGTTAAATGCTATCGATAAAACATTATTAAAGACTGTAGCGGACTTAGAGGGCATTCCCAAAGGCGCTTACAATATTCGAAAAAACGGCAAACTTCTGGGGCGGGAGGTTTCAGGCGACATCAACATAGAATCCAACCAGGACGGGACTGGAATTGTGGTTACCATAAACCCGGGTGTGGTGAACCAGTCGGTTCATATCCCGGTTATCCTGAGTCAGGCCGGTTTGCATGACGTGGTGTACAACACGTTTATCATCGGTGAGGGCTCCGACGTCACCATTATCGCTGGCTGCGGCATTCACTGCGGCAGTTCCAGGGACGGAGGGCATGAAGGCATTCATGAATTCCAGGTGGGAAAAAACGCCAGGGTTCGTTACGTGGAGAAACACATCGCCATTGGAGAAGGGACCGGGAAGCGGTCACTGAATCCCACCACAAAGGTTTTCATGGCGGAAAACGCTGTTGCGGAGATGGAGCTGACCCAGATCGGGGGCGTGGACGAGGCCAATCGCTTAAACGAGGTCGAACTTTCCGCCGGCGCCTCGCTTTTCGTCACCGAGCGGATCATGACCGATGGAAATCAAACGGCCGTCTCCCGGAACAATATCCTTTTAAAAGGGGATGACAGCAAGGCAAACATCGTATCCCGGTCGGTGATAAAAGAAAATTCCAAACAGGATTTTTACGCCAACATGGAAGCACGAGCCAGGTGCTTCGGCCACATCGAGTGTGATGCCATCATCATGGATAACGGCATCAATGAGACCGTACCGGCCTTAAGAGCCCTGCACCCGGACGCGGAGCTGACCCATGAGGCATCCATCGGCAAAATCGCCAATGATCAGTTGATCAAGCTGATGAGCCTGGGGCTTACTTACGATGAAGCCGTTGACAAGATAATCAGAGGATTTCTTAAATAGTATTCATATTATCGCCATTGGGGCGGCAAAACAAATACCCTGCGCAACCCCTCTTTAAGGGAGATGGCTTCATCAGGGCAGAACCGGGCACAGACCCCGCATCCGATGCAGGCATTTTCATCCCGCTCTGCAAGCCCGTCATGGTCCAGGGCAATTGCGTCGGTTGGGCACCGATCCACACAGGTGCCGCAGCCGGTGCATGTTTCTTTATCGATAATGGAAAGATAATAGGTGGAATTGATAAGCGGCAGGGTCCCCTTTCGCCACAGGCCGAACGTATCACAACAGTCCTTGCAGCAGTTGCAGATACTCGTTTCCGGACTGGTTTCTCTGGCGCCGGGGTGAAAGGCCTTGTGGATAAGACCGGCAGCTTCCGCCTCTCTCATAATGGTCCGCGCTTCTTCTTTTGAAATCTTTTTGGCAAAGCCCTGGGCGGATGTATGGCGAGCGGATTTGCCGAATGAAAAGCAGTTCAGTGTGGGAGCGCCGGTGGCACACGCATCTCCCAGAAGACTGCGCCGCTGTCTGCAGAAGCAATACCCCACGGCGATGTCGTCAAATTTATCGATGATATCATCCACGGTCTGGCTTGGCAGGACAAAATCTTCAGGCGTATCAATGGCCTGATCGACCTTGATAATATTGATGTTTTTACCGTCATCTGTCCGCTGTGGGGGAACGGTTCTGTCCACAGGGGGGGCGGCGGCAAAAAGAGGCTCAAGCGCCGTGCGGTTAACCTGCATATCGTCTCTCAGCTCCGTCAACAGCCGCTCAAACAACTCGGCAAGTTCCCGTTCTTCATGACTGCCCGTCACTTTTGTCATGAATTTGTATTCCATGAGGCCGATCATCATCAACGGCAGGAGGCGATAAACCATCACCCCGCTTGAACTCGGCTGGTTGAAAATAAGCCCTGTTTTTGCAAGGCGGGTGGTAAGCCGCTCAATGGTTTCCTCTGAAAAACCGCTCGATTCCTTGAGCTGGGCCATGGTTTGGGAGGAGGCCGCTTTGAATGCGCAAATCATGTCGAGTTCTGCCTCTTCCACACAACAACGTGTCTGATAATGGAGATAGCGGTTTCACTCAACGGGAATGGGAACAACCCCTGTTTACAGATAATGCCGGTGGCTTTTTCAAATTTTGCATTCAATGATAGATTCGTCATCGCTTTTCTCCGTTAACGTTTAAAAATCAGATTGTGCCCCAGACTCACTTTCCTCCGGGCGAACACTTTTCACCGAGTATCCGTATTTCTTGTTGCGGGAAGGGGATGGTGATACCAGCCGCCTGTAATGCTTCAAAAATCGCAGCGTTGGCACGATAGCGGGTTTCAAAATAATGCCGGGTCGGTGCCCAGAAGCGAATACCGATATTGATGCTGCTGTTGCCAAAATCTTCTATGCCGATCAGCGGCGTTTTTATTTTACTGACCTTATCCGTCTTCTCCAGGGCTTGCCTGATCACTGAGATCGCCTTATCGGGATCATTATCGTAAGCGATACCCACGGTTTCTTCTGCCAACGTATCCGTGTGGGAATTGTGAAGAATTTCCCCGACAATATGTTTATTGGGAATCGTGATTTCCATATCATCTTCATCGGTAAGCCGGGTGAATGCCAGATGTACTGCTCCTACCTGACCCACCACATCCTGGACACGAATGGTGTCTCCAACCACAAACGGACGGGTAATAATAATGTTCAAACCGGCAGCGTAGTTGGACAGCAGCCCCTGCATGGCCAGACCGGCGCCCAAAGACAGGGCACCAATAGCCGCGATAAACGGGGTGACACTGATGCCAACCTTTCCTATGGCAACAATCGCCACCATGGCAATAATGGAAACCTTTGTCGTACTGGCAGCAAAACGACTAAGGGTGACATCCAACCCTTTGCGCTCACAGAGCTTCAATACGATACCACCGACTTTCCGAGCCACCAGTACACCCAGCACCAAAATAATAAGAGCGCCTATAATCTGAAAACTGTAATTGACGAAAAACGTTGTAATGAGTTGGTATATCGCTTGCGCCTGTTGAATTTCCTGTTCCATGATGCCACCTGTCGTTGATTGTGATTTTTATTTTTTGCCGAGCTTCAGTAGCGCATCGGTCCCATTTTTTGACATTTTTTCAAACTTTTATCACGTTCCCGAGCCTCGCTATCGGCCTGCGATTGAGGAACTTGCAAACACCATTCGTAGTGCCCACGAAAGTCATCAGACCAACGATTCCCACGTAATTGGCAACCGCGGCGAAGGTTTTCCTCCTGCTGGGAAACCGCTGTTTCTGCGTAGCGACGGCATCGCTGTTCTTTGTTCGCCCGAGGGACGGGTGCGCATTTACGCTTGAGGGCCTCCGCGCGTTCCCGGTTGACCGCATCTGCCCGGGACGGGGGAACCTGCAGGCACCAATCATAATGATAATCAAAATCAGCTGACCATTCGTCGCCCTTGAACCGGCAACCGCGACGGAGGTTTTCCTTCTGCTGGGAAACCGCTGTTTCTGCGTAGCGACGGCATTGCTGCCGCTTGTTTGCCTGGGGGGCCGGCACGCATTTACGCTTGAGGGCCTCTGCGCGTTCCCGGTTGACCGCATCTGCCCGGGACGGGGGAACCTGCAGGCACCAATTATAATGATAATCGAAATCAGCTGACCATTCGTCGCCCTTGAACCGGCAACCGCGACGAAGGTTTTCCTTCTGCTGGGAAACCGCTGTTTCAGCGTAGCGACGGCATTGCTGCCGCTTGTTTGCCTGGGATGCCGGCACGCATTTACGCTGAGGGCCTCTCGCGTTCCCGGTTGACCGCATCTGCCCGGGGCGGGGGAACCTGCAGGCACCAATTATAATGATAATCAAAATCCGATGACCATTCGTCGCCCTTGAACCGGCAACCGCGACGAAAGTTTTCCTTCTGCTGGGAAACCGCTGTTTCAGCGTAGCGGCGGCATTGAGCGATTTTGGGATCCCTTTGCCGGCCAGAGCTTGAATCGCGCCACGGAAAAACAGACTTCAACTGATGGTCGGAAAGCGAGCGGACCGATTGAATTCCCCTCATGGATACGCGTACCTGTTGATGTCGTTGCAGGATTCGGTTAACCGGTCGTTTCATCGTCACACTGCCGGATAATACGGTGATGATGGTTTCGCGATCTGTGACAACAATATTGACTTTGGATTTTACCAATCCATAGACATGGGGCGTTTCAATACAGATTCCCGAACCATCCGTAGAGACCTGCCCTTTGAAAACGGTAACGAGGATACACCATGCTTCTTTAAAAAAATCAAGATCGGTGTTCTGGTCGATGGTCACCATGCTGCCGCTTGTCAGTCGCGCCGTTGCGCGGCTGTTTTCCCCGGTGGAGACATTGTCCCCGCTTCGAATGGGGTGCCCACCGCTGGTCGGCCGATGATTGTAATAAACATGGGAACCGTCTGTACGAAAATTTCCAATCACCGGAGAATCCGGTTGATGCGAAGGCGGCGGCTGATGCGACGGTGACGGTTGATGTGGATAAGGTCTTGGCTGAAGGCACCCGCTCAACAGGGTCACCGCCAGGCAGGCCAGAAAACAAGTGCAACAAAACCGCCAAAGGGGTGCACGTAAAATCATGGGGAATCTCCTTTTGTGAGTTTTTCCTCCAGCCGCGCCATGGCCGCCATGAACGCCTGGCGTTTTTCTTTTGCATAGGGATTGTAGTGATGCATGTCCGCAAACAGCTGCCAGGTGTCATGGGTAACAACACCGAGGATATGCAGCAGCCGCTTGTACCCCTCGGTATCGATGATCAATTCTTCGGCACTGAATTCATCCAGGGCCCGGCCGATAAAATGCGTCAGGGACAGGCTGACGGCAATCTGCCGATCATGGGCCTCGGGGGTGGAATCGATGACAATGAGCCCCTTGCCGGTCAGATACCGCTTGATTCTGGAAAATCGGGCATCACTCATGCGAACGTTGCATACAACGATCTTTCCGTCATGAAGAGACTGGGCGGCGCTGTCCGGGCCGAACATGGGATGGGTGGCCACTATGGATACCGATCCGGGCAGGATATCCCGCATCCACTGTACCGGGTAAACCTTGACCGAGCAGACATCTGCTACGACGGCATCCTTGCGCAGCATGGGGGCGATTTTTTTCAACATCACCTGCATGGTAGAGATGGGCACACTGAGAATCACCACCTTCTGGCGGCAGACTTCCGCTAAAGAAACTGAAACGGCACCCGCCGCTTCGATCTCTGCCCGCTTATCACTCCGGTTATACACCTTGACGTTAAAATCCTTTGAAAGATATCCAGCCATGAGTTTGCCGAATCTTCCGAAACCGATAATACCTATCATATCAGGGTTATTGCATCCTTTTCGTAATGGTCCGGACCCGTTGCCCCAGACTTTTTTGAATATCTTTTCATCAACAACAAAAACAGATGCGGACATGTCGATTGTACCAGAAATCTCTCCGGGTGTCACGGCCACACCGGTCGTTTCGACAGAATCCACCGCTAACGGCCCTGATGCTCACCGCATCTTCTGAATCAGCACCATATCCGCCAGCACCAGGGCTGCCATACTCTCCACAATGGGAACGGCTCGCGGCACCACGCAGGGATCATGACGTCCCCTGGCTTCAAGCACGGCATCTTCCCCTTCAAAATCCGCTGTCTGCTGGGCCTGGCCAATGGTGGCAGGGGGTTTGAAGGCCACCTTAAACCATATGGGTTCACCGTTGGAGATCCCCCCCTGGATGCCCCCGCTGTAATTTGTTCTGGTGCCCAATCGCCCGTCCTTCATTTCAAAGGGATCATTATGCTGTGAGCCCCGCATGCGGGTACCGGCAAACCCGGAACCGATCTCGAATCCTTTGGTGGCCGGGATGGACAGCATGGCATGGGCCAGTTTGGCCTCCAGTTTGTCGAAAACCGGTTCCCCGAGACCAGCGGGCACATTCCGGCAGATGCAGGAAACAACGCCGCCGATGGAGTCGTACGCCTCTTTTGCCGCCACAATGGCATCCGTCATGCGACCGGCGGTTTCACCGTGAGGACAGCGAACGGCAAAAGCATCCACATCCGCCCGTGTCATCGCCTGTGCTTCGATCTCGGGGGCCGTCACACTGCCCACCGTTGAAACCCAGGCCACGATCTCCACCCCCAAGGCCTCCAGAAGGTATTTTTCCGCTACGGCACCGGCGGCCACGCGGCCGATGGTTTCCCTGGCACTGGATCGCCCGCCCCCCGACGACGCCCGGATGCCGTACTTCATCTGATACGTAAAATCGGCATGGGAGGGCCGGGGAATAAACCGCATCTCCCCGTAGTCATGCGGGCGCTGGTCTTTATTGGGGACCATCATGGCAATGGGTGTGCCCAGGGTCAGTCCGTTTTCCGTCCCGGCATAAATGGTCACACGGTCCGACTCATCCCGCTGGGTGGTGAGCGGATTCTGCCCCGGTCTTCGCCGATCCAGTTGGACCTGAACATCGGCCTCGGTCAGAGACAGTTTCGGTGGACATCCGTCGACAATCACGCCAACACCTTTGCAATGAGATTCACCAAATGTGGAAATACGGAATAACGTTCCGAATGTACTGGACATAACCCCTCTCAATATTGATGGCGTCATAAAAATCTCCATCTACTACGTTATAGCGCTTTTCCAGAGACTCGACATACCATATGTATGCCTTCTCCCTGTAAAATCACTATGCCTTGTATATACGATTTTTATTTAACCATCTCAAATAACGTTTACGAATTCATAATGTGTTAAAAATGATAAAAAAACACTTTTCATTCAGACACTATTTAAAATTATCACCGGACAATTTTTTAATAATTTCTCCACATAGCGCATCTATTGTACGGTGATCGGTGTCCACACTGATGTGGGCGGCAGCAAAATAGAGCGGGTATCTGTCATTCAGGGTTTGTTCAATTTCGACCATTAACCCTTTTTCGGTCAACACCGGTCGTTGACCGCCGGTTGCGGCATCTGCAGCCATTCTTTTTTGGATTGTTTCCACACCGGCCCGAAGCCAGACAACCGTTCCTGTGTCACGCATTTGGGATACGTTGGAAGGATCGAGAATTACCCCGCCGCCGGTGGCAACGACCTGGCCTGTTTGACGGCACAACTGCTCGATGTTGGCCCTTTCCCGGCCCCGGAAACAAGACCAGCCGTATCGCTTCACCATTTCCGTGATGGACATATGGTATTGCCGGGCGATGGCGGCATCCGCATCAATAAACGGCCGATGTAGTTTTTCGGCAAGGCTATATCCCACAGTGGTCTTACCGGTGCAGCGATATCCGATCAGATAGATATTCATCGGGCATACAATGTGCTGAACACATCCCAATAGGTCGGAAAAGATTTGGCCACACAGTTTTCATCCATGATCCGGACCCCGGGCACCCGCAATCCTGCCACACTGAAACACATGGCCATGCGGTGATCATTGTAGGTTTCGATATCCCCTCCGTGCAGTGGGCCGCCGGTCACAAAAAGGGCATCTGGCGTACATCGGGCAGCGATACCCATTTTGTCCAGTTCTGCAACAACGGCAGCGAGCCGGTCGCATTCCTTGGCTTTCAGGTGCGCCACATTTCGAATGGCCGTAGTACCCTCGGCAAACGCCGCCACCACGGCAAGGGTGGGCACCATATCCGGCATGTCCCCCATATCCACATCAATGGCCGACAGGTGACCGCCGGTCACAGTGATGCCGTTAACACCGCGATCCACCTGGCATCCCATCTTTTCAAAACAGTCGAGCAAACGTAAATCTCCCTGCCGGGAAGATTCGGTCAGGCCGTCCACCGTCACACACCCACCGGTGACGGCTGCCGCAGCCCAGAAATAAGAGGCATTGGAAGCGTCGGTCTCAACCCGGTAGTCTCCGGCACGATACACCTGCCCGCCGGGGACGGTAAACCGGTCATATCCTTCCCGGTCTACCCTCACCCCGAGCCGTTCCATGACATCCAGGGTCAAATCGATGTAAGGCCTGGACACCGGTCCCTCGACAATATGGATGGTGACACCCCGGGGGGTAAGCGGCCCAACCAGGAGAATGGCAGACAAATATTGACTGCTGATACCACAGCGCAGGGTGATTTCACCGCCTGTGGCCGTTCCCCCCGTGACCGCCACCGGCGGGCACCCCGTGCCGTTTAAGGATCGAATATCCACACCCATTTGCCCAAGTCCGTCGATGAGATCTGCAATGGGCCGCTGCTGCATCCGGGTGCTGCCGGTGAGGACCGTCTGCCCATCGGCCAGGGTCGCCACCGCCGTCAGCAGACGCATGCCGGTACCGGAATTGGCAAGGTAGATCTCGCCGGCACCGATCAAACGTCCGCCGGTGCCGGTGATGCGCAGTGCCTCCCCTTCCTCTGTGATGGGAACCCCCATTTGCATGAGCCCGGCCCTGGTCAGTTCCGTATCCTCGCTTTTCAGAGCGCCCAAAACCCGGCAGGGGCCGTCGGACAGGGCCGAGGCAATCAACAACCGGTGGGTGTAGCTTTTGGATCCCGGTACAGCCACCCGTGCCGTCAGCGTTTCAATAGGTTTAATCTCAAGCATCCGTATACCCTAACGCTTTGAGAACACCGATCGCATCGCAGCCCGGGGGGCCGTCCGGCCGGTCCAGAGCTCAAATTGAAGGGCGCCCTGATGGACGAACATGGCCAGACCATCTATCACCGTGCATCCCCGCTTTTTTGCCGCGCGAAGCCATCGGGTTTCAAGCGGATTGTAAACAATATCCATCACCACCGCTTCCGGCTCGAATCGTGCCGGATCAGTGGGCGTGGCGTCAGTATGGGGCGTCATCCCCACTGATGTGGTATTTACCAGAATATCATATCCGTTGCCCGCAAATTCATCAAGGGGTATGAAATCGGCATTCACGACCGCGGCCAGGGCCTCTCCCCGTTTAACCGATCGGTTGACCACCGTCAGGTTCCCGCCACTGGATCGAATGGCAGCGGTGACGGCCCGGGCCGCACCGCCGGCGCCGATGACAGCCACCCGACGATCCGCTATAATCGTTTGCGCCGCCAGGGCCGATACCGCCCCCAACCCGTCCGTGTTATCCCCTGTAAGATGCCCATCCCGGTTGACCACGGTATTTACGGCACCAATCTCCATAGCCATGGGCGTGCACGCATCGAGATATTCCATGATACTGACTTTATGCGGAATGGTAATGCTGACCCCGAGGATATCCAGTGCCCGAATACCGGCGGCTGCAGATGGCAGGTCCGTGACATCAAATGCCAGGTAAATCCCGTTAAACCCGGTTTCCCGGAATGCCGCATTGTGCATGGCAGGACTGAGGCTGTGCCCTACCGGATGCCCGAACACCCCGCACAACCGGGTCTGGGACTGATCCGCAATATTTTTCATGTGATTGGTGCTACCATCGTCAGCAAAATTCATTTATGACATCCTTTAATTCCGCCATGGAAATTTCTTCGACAACCGCCCGGCCGATCCGTTCGAGCAGAACAAAATGAATAGCATCCCCGACCCTTTTTTTATCCCGTTTCATTGCTTCAAAGGCTTTATCCCTGGCAATATCTAGCCGGGTGGGCAGTTTCAAGGCCTTCAGAAGCCGGTCCAGTCGCTGAACATCGCCGGGGTTGATATATCCTCGCCGGGCGGAAAGGGCTGCAGCCACCATCATACCCATGGACACCGCTTCGCCGTGGGGTACCTTGCCGACCTTTTCCACAGCATGGCCGAAGGTATGACCAAAATTGAGTTTACGCCGTTCACCGGATTCTTTTTCATCCCGATTGACGATCCCCGACTTAATGACCACCGAATCGTAAACCATCCGGTGGACGGCATCAACGGTCATGGCCATAACGGCTTCGACATTATTCTCGATATAGGCAAACAGATCAACATCCGCAATGACCGCATGCTTAACGATTTCAGCCAACCCACACCCGCGGTTCTGCGCATCAAGTGTTTGAAGCAGTGAGGGATCACAGATAACAAACTCAGGCTGATTGAATACCCCCACCATATTCTTGTAACCGGAAAAATTGACCCCGTTCTTCCCGCCGACACTGGCATCCACCTGGGCCAGCAACGTGGTGGGGACAAACCCGAAACGGACACCCCGAAGATAGGTCGACGCCGCAAAACCGGCGATATCACAGACAATGCCACCGCCAATGCCGACAATAAACACCGATCGATCCGCTTCGTACTCGATTAATTTTGAAAAAACAGCCGTGACTGTATCCAGGGTTTTAATGGTCTCCCCGGCGCCGATCTTTATGGTATGGCCGTCGGGAAACCGGTCCCCGTAAAGTCGGTGGACCGTGTCATCGGTGATCACGATCGCCGGGGATGACGGCAAATACCCGGCAAGACGATCAAGCTTTTCCCCCACAAGCAACCTTGATTTCCCAGTACTGCCATTAATTTCAAGGGTATCCATTTTTTCTAAACTCCCATCGAAATAAACATTCTTTCAAAAACACCGTGTCAAACACCAGATGCCACGGAGTATCGACCAGTTTTAGCCGACACATTACCGCCCGCTTTTGCGCTACTGTTTCGAAGCAGCTGTTCATGGGCCGTCCGCAGCAGTTTTTCAGTGGTATCCCAGGAAATACAGGGGTCCGTGATAGATACACCATATGCCATGGTACTCAGATCGCCGGTGTTTTTCTGACGGCCTTCTTCGATATTGCTCTCGAGCATCATCCCGACCAGGGCGTCATTGCCGTCAATCCTCTGATTGATGACATCCTGCCAGACAATGGCCTGGTTCTCGTGTTTTTTAGAAGCATTGGCATGGGAGCAATCCACGATGATGGCATCGGATAATCCTTTGCCCTGTAACTGGCTCACTGCCTGACGAATGCTGACGGAATCATAATTGGGCCGTAACCCGCCCCGCATGACGAGATGGGCATAGGGATTTCCGGTGGTGGCGACGACGCTGGCCCGGCCGTGGGGATCGATGCCCAGAAAACTCTGGGGAGAACCCGCCGCGATCATGGCATTGATGGCCGTGGACAGACCACCGTCGGTACAATTTTTAAACCCCACGGGCATGGAAAGGCCCGAGGCCATCTCCCGGTGGGTCTGGGACTCGGTGGTACGGGCGCCGATGGCCGCCCATGAAACCAGGCCGGCCATGTACTGCGGGGTGATGGGATCGAGCATTTCCGTACCCGTGGGCACACCCATTTCAGTGATATCCAGCAACAATTTCCGTGTCCTGCGAAGACCCGTCATCATATCGCAGGTACCATCTAAAAGGGGGTCATTGGCCAGCCCTTTCCACCCCACGGTGGTGCGCGGTTTTTCAAAATAAACCCGCATCACCAGCACCAGGGTCTCCTCCACGGCTTTGCTCAAGCGTTTCAATCGCTGGGCATAATCCAATGCCGCCGCTTCATCATGAATGGAACACGGCCCTGTCACCACTAATAACCTATGGTCTTTCTTCCTTAAAATATTTTGAACAGCTTCCCGCCCCTTCATTACCGTATCACCGGCCTTTTCGGAAAGGGGTAACTCCTCTTTCAACAGATCCGGGGCTATCATTGGTGTAAAAGATTTTACGTGAACATCATAGGTCTTATTCATGGTACTCTCCTTTTTGGGGAAAGCAAAAGGGCCGGGGGAAGTTTTTCGCCTCCCGCGACCCTTTCAAAATAAAAAAGCCGCGGGCTTTGTCTGCCGCGGCTTTTGCTTTGCTTGGTTGGACCCCTTCAGCGCACCACAGGCAGACAGATGGTAAAAAAATAATAATAAGAAAATCTGTCTGCAAGGCAGTTGATCATTGAAGTTATCCTAAAATTGATGGCTTTTCCTGAATTTTTAAATTAATTATTCTTAATGCCTACAGAAACAGATTTGAGATGTCAAGCGTTATCTGGGGTGGCTAAATAAAATCCTATATACAGGTGGAAGGCTGAAGAGATCCTTTTGAGGTCCGCTTTTGTCATCATTCCATATCGACACATGATCAATATGTGAAAAGGTTCCTCGCTGTTTCGTGTGGGTGCCCCGGGATGCTTTCATTTTGATGCTCAAAAAACTCGGCGCAAAGCGGTCATAACGCCGGACAGGGTCTCGTCATAAATTATCATATTGATATTTATGTAAAATTAAAACCATCGGGGAATATTTGATGACTGTCCGGCCTAACGATCGCTAAAGCCCCTCAAACAGTTTCGAGCAGCAAAATGAAAGCATCCCGGGACTGTACCGGTCAAATTTACCCATATGTAACAACGAGGAGCCTGTGAAAAACATCTTCGACCGGAAATGCCCATATCTTAAACTCGACTGGCTTATTTTTAATTGTTTCACTAAAGCCGCGCAATTGATTTTCAACTCCCGAACAGCCTAATAATATAACAAATCCCTGGCCGATCCGAAACAAAAAATAGCAATTTGATTTGACTTCGATCTTCGGACACTGATAAGGGTTCATTCTCTAAGGCAGGTACAAATCTACCGACTAAAAGGATGACCCTTTAGATGCTTGAAAAAAAAAGTTCAACCCCGCTGGCCGGCATCGGTTTTATGATCATGATGACGGTCTGTTTTTCCCTTCTGGACGCATCCGCTAAATACCTGACCGGTGAACTTCCGCTGTGGATGATACTCTGGGGTCGTTATCTGTTCCACTTTCTTTTTGTTATGGTCTTCTTTTTCCGTGGCAGCCCCCGGGAGATCATTTATACAAAAAAACTGAAAATCCAGATGCTGCGGTCTTTTCTGATATTCAGTGCGGGCGTTGCATTCTGGGGTGCATTGAAGTTCATGCCCCTGGCCGATTGCATGGTAATCGCCTTCGCATCCCCCCTGTTCGTGGCGGCACTCTCTGCGCCTGTCTTGAAAGAGACCGTGGGCAAGTATCGCTGGGGGGGCATCGCAATAGGGCTTTCTGGGGTAGTCATCGTCATGCGCCCCGGAATAGGCGTCTTTGAATGGGTTTCTGTGCTGCCACTGCT
This sequence comes from uncultured Desulfobacterales bacterium, assembly GCA_942490765.1. Lineage (GTDB taxonomy): Bacteria > Desulfobacterota > Desulfobacteria > Desulfobacterales > 4572-123 > 4572-123. The sequence goes on from CALNYM010000005.1 coordinate 25,348, forward strand.
CGCTGGTTTTTTTTACGCGAGTGCCCAGATCACAACGCGTATTCTCTGCCGCACCGACAACCTTCTTACAACCCTTATTTACACCAGCACAGGCGGGATTCTCTTCTCAAGTGCCGCTGTTTTGGTAGTCTGGGTTCCCCCTACTCTCCAACAGTGGCTGTTACTGATGTGGCTGGGATTTCTCGGGGCCGCAGGCCATTACCTGATGATCAAGGCGTTTGAACTTGCACCGGCATCCCTGCTGGCACCTTTTGACTACACCGGAATCGTGTGGGCGACATTTCTGGGCTTTTTCATATTCCACGATCTGCCGGATACCTGGACCATAACAGGTGCGGCGGTTATCATTTCAAGCGGAATCTACATTATAAACCGCGAAAGACATTCTGCGGCAGCTTTGGCCCTGTCCAAATAAATGCGGACTGTGCTAAAAAATATTCAGCCCGACTTCCGGCGGGGGCTTATCTCTCTTAAAATCAAGATTTTCAGTATCTACCAGCCAGAATCCAAGATGTCCATTTTTTTATAATATCGCCAAATGACTCAACAGACCAGGTTTTACTGACCTGACGGCCGCCTATTACTCTAATCGAGGTGATACCATTTTTACTGGGGCCGCGCATACTAAAACGGGAATTAAACCAATGAAAAGCGAAATGGGGGCCTGTTCATTCGTCATTCTTTGAAGATCCGTCCGGCTCAAACTGTTCCCATTTACCCGAAATCAATCCATCGATGGTAATCTGGTCAAGGCGTTCGAACATGGCCTTACTGGCTTCGATCCAGACCTGGCGGGAAAGACAATCCCCCGCATTTTTGCAGATGGCGCACAGTTTTCCCTCCTGCTCTGCGCAGTCTGTAATGGCGGAGGTCTCCTCAAGTGTCCTTACAATATCGCCCACGGTTATGCACTCCGGCGGCTTGTCCAGCATATGCCCGCCAAACGGGCCGCGCTGACTTTTCACCAGACCGGCCTGCTTAAGCTTTGAAATCAGCTGTTCGAGATATTTCAGCGAAATTTTCTGACGCTTGGACACATCTCCTAAGGGTACCGGTTTATCTTTCGCATTGACCGCAAGGTCAAGTATAAGCCTTGTTCCGTATCTACTTTTGGTTGTGAGTCTCATTCGTTGCCTGTGTTGTTTTGTCAAGCAGGCCATTGGCCCATTTTTCATGAGAATCACCCATGGAAGGTCGCTCGGGCCTGTTCCGGGGCAGACAAATCCGAAACTGCGAGCCTTTCTGGAGTTCCGACGTAACTTTGATGGTGCCGCCGTGCTCTTGAATCACCCGGTTGGCGATAAACAGACCGAGCCCGGTTCCCCGCGAGCCTTTGGATGTAAAAAACAGGGTAAACATTTTTTCCCTTGTCTCTCGCTCCATCCCCATGCCGTTGTCCTGGATGATGAAACAGATATGGTTGTTCCCTGCGTCAAACACATCAAATTTAACGATATGCGCTTCTTTGCTGGAATCGTAGGTACAGGCATCCACGGCATTTTCCATGAAATTGAGCAGGGCCGCCTGCATCCAGCTGCCATCCACTTCGATGGTGCCCAGATCACTTGAGATGTTGGCTTCCAGCTGTACCCCATTTTTATCAGCGATCGCCTTTGCATCGCTGACCACTTTCCCGGTCATCTTTGAAATATCCACCGGCTTGTAACTGAGTTCCCGGGACTTTGCGTAATACAATATCTCGAGGACCATTTTGCGGATCCTGCCTGCCATCCGCTTGACCTGGTCGAACGCTTTTGCGGTCCGCTGTTCATCCTTGCGAGCCAGACCGGTTTCCAGCTGATAGATTCCGCCGTCCAGGGCGGTCAGCATCCCCTTAACCCCATGCGACATGGAACCGATCATGAGTCCGAGGGATGTCAGATGATCCTGAAGCTGCCTGAGCTGGGTAATATTCGTAGACATCTCAATCACCTGGGTAATCTCTCCCGATGAATTCACGATCGGTGCGGTCCAGGTCAGCACATTATACTGCTTTCCGGATTTTGAGGTGACAATTTCCTCTGTAGGGTGGGGCTGACCGTCTTCAAAGGTTGATGCCACCGGGCAATTCCGACAGGGTGATCCTCTGTGCTTGTAGATTTCATAGCAGTGGGATCCGATTTCATCACCAAAATCCCTTTTAAATAACCGGTTGGTTGCCGTAAGCCGAAACTCCCGATCCTGGACAGATATATAGCAGGGGACCTCATCGAACAGCTGATGGTAAAAATTTTGTGCATTGCGTAGATCCTTGAACTTTTCCTCATACCGCTCGGCCTTTTTATTCATTGCAATCCAGGTGCAGGCCTGTCTCATGGCAAGGTCCAGGGCAGCACTTTTCACCGGCTTCATCAGGTAGTGTACCACATCTTGCCTCAGCGTGTCCATGGCTTGATCGAATTGATCTCCGGTTACCATGATGATGGTCTGAACTCTCGAATGAGACATTTTTATCTGCTTCAGGAAAGAGATCGTGTCTGTTTCCGGCAGGTCAGGATCAGCCAGTACAATTTCAATATTCAGATTATCAAACAGCACCAGCGCATCATCGGGGTTGTCGGCTTTATAAACCTTGAATTGCTTGCGCTCCAGATATGCACTCAGAGCGCCAGCGTGGCTCTTGTCCTTGTCAATGAGCAGTATTTCAGTTGCCACGTCTGGTACCCCGCTCCTTATTTATTATCCCTTGACGATCTCGCAAAAAGTCCAAGTTAGCGCTACGCTTCACTGCGTGTCTGCGTTGCGCTGCAGCCCGCAATCATTCAACGTACGATGGTTATGCCTCATGATTGCCAAATTTACACGCCTTGAATTTGAACTTTTTACGAGACCGTCTAAATCCGACTTTTTACGAGAGCATCAACCCTTAAGGTGTTAAGGTGCCCGGTTATCCGCAATCTCTTTCCATTCCAGATACCTTTCCGGACTAAAAATCACTACCGCAGGGTTTCTTTGACAATACCCAGCAGTTCTTCCCGGTCGAAGGGTTTGGTGAAACTGGCCACCGCTTTTCCGATGGCATGCTCACTGCCTGAAAAACCGGTAATGACGATTACCGGAATATTTTTCAGACTTTTTTCCTCGCTCATCTTCCTGTAGAAACGGAGTCCCCATTCACCCGGCATTTCCAAGTCCAGCGTGATCAGGTCCGGCAACTCTCTTTTGGCAACATCAAACCCTTCCCGGGCATCTCCAGCCGAACAGGTGGTGTATCCGTTGTCTTCAAACAGTGTCGTCAGATAGTCAACGATATTGGGGTCATCATCGACAATTAATATTTTTTTCATCATCACTCCCTCTCTTCAGATTTTTCCCGCTCTGGTTTGTAAAGCCAATCTTATACCCGGATAATGATCTACTTGTTTACGCTGATGACAGGACAACCCGCCCTGACAATGACCTGTTCGATATTGCTCCCCAGTCGGGCATCTTCTGTAGATGCCTTGCTGGTGTGGTGTGCCATGACGATGAGGTCGGCATGTTTTTCCCGGGCATATTTTACAATTTCAACGTATGGCACGCCTTCCCAGACATCGAAAGAGTAGTCTTTTATGTCATCCCTGATCTGGGTGATGTACCTGCCGCGTATTCGCCGGAGCGCTTCCCTGATTCTCATTTCGATTTCATCCTGGGTCAGCAGGCGTCCCATGTGCATGGTGCTGATATCCAGGGCGTGAAATATGTGCAGTTCACAATCCAGCGCTTTCGACAGCTTGCAGGCAAAACCGAAGGCGGCATCGGATGCTTTTGAAAAATCGGTCCCGAAAACGATGTTGGACATCCCTCCCCAGAAAGAAGCCGCCGGGCGGGTAACCACCAGAATCGGGCAGGGTGCCGCCTTGGCCACCCGCTGAAGCGTAGATCCGACCATGCATTTTTTGTACACGGATTCTTCCTCGTCCCCGGTGCTGCCACCCAAAACAATCAGATCCGGCTGGCTTTGCCGGGCCTCGCGCAGGATTTCACGGTGCGGAAAACCGACGACGACCTTGATATCAAAATCCTGGGCGCTTTTGAGCTGTCTCGCATAATGGGTTTTAACTTCCTCCTCGACCCAGGCGATGTATTCATCGTCGAGCACCACTTTTTCCCGGGTCTTGACATCCAGAACCACCTGGCTGAAACCCCGCGTGGGAACCCCCAGCACATGAAAAATCGTGATATGTGGGCCTTGTAGTTCTGAGCCATGTTGAATGCTACCCGTGCTGCGTGATCGCTCGCTTCTGTCGCGGATGTGGCAAACAATATTTTTTTAAACATAGGTCACCTCATGTCCGGGTGCGGTATATCGCCCCATCATCCTATTCTTTGAGTTGTAAATGCTCCGGTATTTCGACCATGCTGATCAAAAGCGGCTTTAAAAACGACCATTCAATGCCGATTTTATACTCTTCCTCAAGGTCCCGTATAGCATCCCAGCAGTTGTGACAGGGTGCGATCACAAGTTCTGCGCCAGTGTTTAAAATCTGATCCCGTTTGGTGATCAGGGCCTTATTCCGCTGGGGTCTGAATATACCGATCCCGTTGAAACCGCCACCGCCGCCGCAGCAGTAGTTGTGCTCCCGGTTGGGTGCCATGTCGATAAAATAGCCCGGGGCGACGATGTAGCTCATGATTTCTCGCGTAATATCCTTCAAGCCCTGATTCCGGATGTAGTTGCAGGAATCCTGAAGGGTAACCGGACGCTGGATGCGTTTGGCCGGATCGACCTTGAGTTTGCCTTCGCGAAGCGCTTCCGCCAACCATTCGACGTAATGAATCGATTCAACCGGCGGTTGTCCGTTGCTGCGTCCCGCCCAGTAGGGCCCCTCAATGACGGTTGCCCGATGTGCATGCCCGCATTCCGTACCGACCATCCGTTTGGGTTTCAGGCGCTCCATGGCGGCATAAACGCTCTCCACCTGCATTTTGCAGGCCGCCCAGTCACCGGCAAACATGGAGAGGCTGGTCTGCTCCCAGCCTTTGGAGGGGACCGTCCAGTTCTCACCGGCCAGGTGGAAAAGGATGGCCGCCTCGGCCAGATCCTCAGGGTAATGTTTGACCTCTCTGGCATTGACCGTGTACATAATGTCGGCACCTTCTTTGTCGACCGGCACCCCGAGCCCCGGATAGTCCTCCTCGTACTCCTCGACCATCCACTCGAAGGTCTCCACAAAATCTTCGTCGGTCACATCCATCTGTGCCCGATAGACCCGATGCATACCCGCGCCGATCTTCAGCTCCCAGGGCACGAAACCCTGCTGGTATAGCAAGCCGCGAAGATAACCGAACATGATGCCCATGTCGATGCCATGGGGACAGTACATTCCGCACCGGTTGCAGCAGGTGCACTTGGCCCAGGCCGTTTCCATGGCCATATGCATAAACGCATTGTCAACCTTACCCCGGCGTTTGACGATCTCCCCCAGTGTCGACTGGATTTTGTAGGCCGGAACCTGTTTCGGGTCACAATCATTGATCAGGTAGAGAAAACAGCTGTCGGCACACATCCCGCAGTGCGCACAGATTTCAAGCCAGGTCTTCATCCTGGATTTCAAGGTGTTTTGTATGGTCTTCCACAAAAGTTCGCTGTTTACGTCCAGCGACTTCATCTCCTCGTAATAGGTGCGCCCGCCGGTATCAGATAGAAGCGTTCTGAGCGCTTCTTCTGTTTCAATCGGTTTTTTATTGCAGAGTGTTCCTTCAGGCATGGGTCACGTCCCCCTTGGTATGCATCCCCTTATTGTTCACAAGGCTATTTTTATGTACTAAGTGCCTTCCCATAATTTTCACCAGGCCATTCCCTTTCCTTTCATACCGCCCCTTTTGATGCCATAATCCATTCCCAACTGCGCCCTCGAGGCAAAAAAGAGGAAGATGTGCGATAGTTTCGTAAATGGGATGACGATCAGGAGCACCTCCCCGAGAAGGATGTGCAGGGTCAGCCAGAAGGTATAACTGCCGACCTCATACCGGGCCAGCAGCCCGGAAGCAAAAGGCGCCACCGACAGCAACAGGATCAAGTAATCGTAGCCAGTCGTCAGAATCCTGACCTCCGGCAGGGCGATGCGGCGAAGGGCCAGAAAAATAGCACTGATGATAACCGACCAGGTCAATATATCAGCCACCGTTGGGTTCAGCGTCGGCAGAGAAAATCCGATTTTTTCTTCCCAAAAAACAGTGTGGGCCAGCAAAAAAAGCGGCACCAGGACGGCGCCGATGTGGAACCCGAAAAACAGGACGGTCATAAAGGGCTGCTTGCGCCAGCTGTGGGTTCCAAAGGGCAGCAGCCATCGGTAAATAGACCGCCCGGCGCCCTTCAGCCCCTGGGCAGGAAACGCCTTGTAGGCCACGCGATCCAACTGCCAGTGCAACCCCTTGAAATACCGTATAAGCCGTACGATCATGCCGATGATGCAGACGCTGATGGACAGCCAAAACATGGGGCCGGTTAAAAATTCATACATGGATGCCTCCATAATTTAAAACGTTCGCTTTTTTTCATCCCTGCCGTTCAAAAATCGCCAAAAAAGCGGAAGGACAATTAGCACGATGCCCATCACGATATAGGTGATGCTTTTTGAGTGAAGCATGAAATCCTGCAATGTATAAAAAACGCTTTCCATTGGTTCTCCTTTACTTCGCGTGCCTTACCGGCACCATGGGGTTCCGGTCACCGGCTCAATGGTCGGTCCTGTAATCCGGATGCTCGTAAAGAATGGGCATGCGGGTGGTAACAAAGCGATACACCACAACGCCGACGGTGACGATAAAAACGGAAATGGCAATCTCCATCCAGCTGGGAAAATACCGTTGGGCCGATGGCAGATGCCAGTTGAACGCCACCAGGGAAATGTTCAGCCGGTTTAAAACCAGCCCCAGGACGGACCATACCGCGGCCCATCTTGCCAGACGCAGATTCCGGTCCCGTGCCGCCAGGGCATATGCAAAAGCCGGCAGCGCCACAAAGCCGATCAATTCAACCAGAAACCAGGCGCCCCACCCGGTGGCCAGATAGTGCCAGTTGTTGTCTATGGCAAGGCCGATCACCTTGATGCCGACATAGCCCATCATCACGAACGCGGCCGCCTTGGCAAACCCCAACGCCACCCCCGTGCTTTCGGCCAGATGGGTTGCATCCATTTTGTGGTGCAGGTAGCGATGCGCCAGAGATCCTTCGAATATCACCATGGACAGGCCGGCAAAGATGCTGGAGATAAAAAAGTACACCGGCAGGTAGCCCGAATACCACAAGGGGTGCAGTTTCGACGGCGCTATCATGAACAACGCCCCCAGCGAAGACTGATGAAGCGTGGACAGAATCACGCCGAAGATGGTTAACACGAGGGTCATGCGAACGATGAGGTTTCTTATTTTTTTCAACCCCAGCCACTCGAGGGCCGCAGGGCTGTATTCGACAAACAAAACAGTGAGGTAGAGAAAAACGCACAACCCCACCTCGTATAGCAGGGACGTGGTTCCCGGGGACCAGAATATCGGGTAAGGCAGGCGCCAGGGCCGCCCGACATCGTAATGCAGCGCAAACACCACCAGCGCATACCCGAGAAAGGCCGTCAGGATCGCCGGCCTGACCGCTGAATGGTAGCGTTTGAGTCCGAAAATATAACAGGCGGCAGAAGTGACATACCCACCGGCAGCCAGCGCAACACCGCACAGCAGATCGAATCCGATCCACAACCCCCAGGGGTTGTTGTTATCCAGATTGGTCACGGCCCCGATCCCCTTGGTGAAGCGCAAAACGGTCAACACCAGGCCTACAAGAATGATAATACCGGATATCACGTTAAACGGTGTGAGTATCTTTTTATCATCACGGGTTTTATCCTGTGACATCTATTTTTCCTCCTTGGGCTGTTCAGCAGTGTCGCCATCGTCTGCCGTTTGTTTTTCGGCTTCTGCCTCTTTGGCCGCCTGATCGAGGGCCTTTTTGACTTCCAGATTGATGGCCGCGTCCTTTTCTTTGTTCATTTTGTCTTTCAGGCTGGCCAGCTTGACCTTCATCTCCTCGTTGGCATCGGCTACCGTCGTGGCAATCGCCTCGATGCGCTCCTGTTCGGCGATTTTATCCTTGCGCCGGGATATGGCATAAATTCCCGTCAGCAGCACCGGCCATAATCCCACGACAATCGGGACGGCCGCCAGGGGCCCTGCCGTCAGGCTGGGCGCTGACTGGACGCCCAGGTCTTCGCGCAGGCCGATTTCAGAAAAGGGCTTTCCGGAAAGATAGACCCAGCTGGTGCCCCCCATCTCCGACTCGCCGTAAACATGATCCACATAGCGGTCGGGGAACCGGTCGATTCTTCTGCGCGCCTCTTTGATGAGCCGCTCCCGCGGGCCGAAGGTCAGGGCTTCCTTGGGACAGGATTCAACGCATCCCGGCAGCAGGCCTTTCTCGATGCGGGGCTGGCAGAGCGTGCATTTCATCACCCGGGGGGTAAACGCCCTGTCGTATTCATACGCCGGTATGTTGAACGGACAGGCGACCATGCAGTACCGGCACCCCACGCACAGCGAGGCATCGTAGGACACGGCACCGGACTTATCCTTCCGGAGTGCCTTGACAAAACAGGCAGAAGCGCATGCGGGCTCAATACAGTGGTTGCACTGGGTCTTCACGAAAGTCGGACGTGTCCCCTCTTTTCCCGTGTAACGGTTGACCACCGTGTAGGCGTCTTCGCTGGTGCGACGATTTTCGTCCAATACGGTCAGATCGTCAAAAGGCCGTTTTGGATTCGGTAGTTCGTTTACAGTGTTGCAGGCCGCTTCACATTGTCTGCAACCGATACACCGTGTGATATCGTGGAGAACGCCAAAACTTCCGGGATACCCCTTAAAGTGTTTGTTGGAAGCCGCAAAAACACTTTTATCCATGATTGCGGTCGTTCCCGCAGCTGCACCGACCCAGCCCAAAAATTTTCTTCGGGTGACACCCATAACGACACCTCAACTTTTATTTGTCTATGCTGATGATCCTTTTCCCAAACAATAGGTTTAAAATCAGGATTTTTCCTTTTTATGACACTTGATGCAGTCCGTTGCAGCCGGTTTTTCAATTTCCATCACTTTGTGACAGTCAAAACACTGGCCGTGATAGGCGCCTTTGAGCCCCGGCCGGCCATCCTGTTCATTCTTGAATGCTTCCCCGTGGCACGATGCGCATTTAGGCGGGTTCAGTGATGGCGGGGAATTGTGGTGGCATCCACCGCACAGCGTGATGTCGTCATTGTGAAAATAGGCGGCCAGATTGTTATCCCCGACCCTGGCAAATAGCGCCCGCACGATCTTCCGATGCGGCAAATCGACGGCCCCGAACTGGTTTACCATGCCATCGATGTTTACCTTTTCCGGAATCTGGTCATCAGCAAGTGTCCCAGATGCCCGGACATGGGATTTGAGGGTGTTTTCTGCCATGGCCGTTCTCACTTCCGCTGGCATGGGAAGCGGCTGAAGAAGCGCCCGGTCCAAGGCATGACACTGGACACACGCTATTTGAGAAAACTGTTTTTGGGGCATGGCGGCGTGGCACCCGGCACAGTCCTTTGTCTGCTTGATCTGATTGTGGCAGCCAGTGCAGCTGTGGGATGATTCCGGGTTGTGCATAGCCTGTGCGAGCTGTACACCCCCACCCTTTTTATTCCCTTTTTCGGTATGGCATTCACTGCATTTTTTAAGGGTCTCATGATGGCAGACACGGCAGCTGGCGTTTTTGCTCTCGTGAAAAAGATGGTTGAATGCCACCGGGTCCATTTGTTGTTTCATGGTGGATGCCGATACATCATCTGCCGCCATCCAGCTTGCCAGCAGAACCGTATCGGGCTGGTTCCGTTTGAGACGCGGGATGGTGTCGACAACCTTGATTTTACGCTGCTCGAGGGCATCATGGCACCCCGCGCATTCTACCGGTCCGGTTTTTTGCGACCGGGCTTTGAAGCTCTGATGACAGCTGACACAGGCGGCGTGGGAGGCAGTCTGAATGGATGATGTGGTCTCGGTCCTGGCCGTCTTGTGGCAAGTGAGGCAACTTTCTTCGGTGCCCTTTTTATAAAATGTTTTTTTGACCGACTCGTCATATAGATGGTGACAGGCACCGCAGTTATCATCATCGGTCATTTCGGCAGGTGGAATGGCTTCAGCGGATACATGACGATAATGAAGCGATTTGTCAAAGGCAATCGGCTGCAAAGAGGATACGGCTCCGGGCTTTGTCGTGTGACATGATCGGCAGTCACCGGCTAACGGACCGGCTTTTTTGCCGGCGCCAGCGGTTTCCGAATGGCAGGCGATACAGTTGTCGTGATAAATGGCCATGTCTTTTTCAGACGTAGTGTCTTCCAGGCGCCTAAATTTGAAGACAAAACGGTCTTTCTGCTGAAGATGGCAGGTGCTGCAGTCTTTGTTTTCCCCCAATGCCTGGGTGTGCCTGTCGTGCAAAAACTGAACCGCCGGCATTTTATCGCCATCAGGGATCGGCGGCAGGTCTATGTAAACAATATCAGGGCGATGGGTCTGGTTATCGGCGCTGCTGAAAACACTGACCAGCCCAACCAGGGTTATCATCAGAATAATGGCCGGGACTGTAACGATCCGCCATCGACGAGGAAATCTTTTTGCCATGGTTCCATCCTCTGATTTTTCAAACACGTTTTCTGCCAGCCCGAATATGTAATACCCAAAAACCGGATAAAAATTTCAAGCTGTCACCTAAAACACAACAATAAGCGTAGGCACCAGTTGGAACAATACCTTAATTAATAAGCAGGATACATTCATACTAATTTTATATGATACTTTCCTACCATTTATGTGTGATATGTCAAGAAAAAATTCGCTTCATGATTTTTTTTTAACCCCCGACTGTACCGCTAAGATCTTAAACGGTTAATATTTTGATATTTGAACGAACAGAGATAAATGTGAGAGCGAAGCGAACCACGATCTTGCCCGGGTGATGGACAAGCCGGATAAAAAATGATGCCGGCGTCAAAAGGATTGACAACCATCGGAGATACTACTAAAAAATGCCTGATTAAAAGGCAATGACCCCCTATTGGCAGAATATTAATCCGGCATTGCCAAAACAAGGTTTTGTGTAATAAGGCAACCGTCTGTTAATCCAACTATTTAAAGTTTTCGATCAGGCACCGATCATCTCGGGTGATGGGTAACCGAGAGATGGCCCGCAACACATTATTTAAAAGCAGATCAATATCTTACTATCATGGCGACCTACTTATCAAAGAAGGCAGAACAATGACAGCTAAAATCAATTTTCGGGGCAAAAAGCTCAACGTCTACAAAGCCAATTTACACATGCACAGCACGACTTCAGATGGTGAATATTCCCTGGCAGAGACCGTGAATTATTATCGAAAGGAAGGATATAATATTTTGGCGGCCACTGATCATTACGCCACCAATCGTGTCAGCCAAATAGATTCAGACGATTTACTTTTAATCAGCGGCATGGAATTTCATCCTGCGGGCCCCCGGGGCATATTGCTGCATCTGCTGGCTTTAAATGTGCCCGAAGATTTCCCGGATCCCTCCCAGCTGCCGTATCAGAGGGCGATAGAATGTGTTCGAGCCGCCGGCGGGGAATGTATTCTGGCACATCCGTACTGGAGCGGTTTGAATTGTACGGATATCCTGCAGATTAAAAACATTATCGCAATAGAAGTTTACAACGCCTCCTGCCGCTACATCGGCAAGGCATACAATATGCAGGTATGGGACAATATCCTTCAAATGGGGTATCACCTGCCGGCCATTGCGGTTGACGACATGCATCATGCCCAGGATTTTATGGGCGGATGGACAATGATATGCGCCAGAGAAAACACACCTGCAGCCGTGATGAAGGCATTAAAAACAGGCGCCTTTTACGCTTCACAGGGACCTGTTTTTCACACGATACGCTTTGAGGACAATGTCTTTTCGGTTGAGTGCTCACCGTGTACGGAAGTAGTTGTCATGAGCGATTGCGATTTCGGTTTTTGCGGAACAGTCCCCGGATTCAATGTCGCCGATATTCAGGAGCTGAAAAAGGCTGAAGTCAAAGAAATGACGTCATTTGAAACAAAAATTCCCGATGACGCCGGACTTACCTATATTCGCTGCCAGTTAAAGGACAAAAACGGCAAATATGCCTGGAGTTCACCGATAAAGCTTTGTGGATAGCAGATTTTCACAAAGCACGGAACAGATCACAGTGCCCAGCAGCCCCTGATACTATTCAATCAATTCAGCCGTTAAAAGCACATCTCCTTAGCAATCCAGCACACAACAGGGCCCTGAGCAATTCGATGGTACCCAGGTCATTTGAAATGTTGTCGCTTTTCGGGGAGGACGACATCAGGCGGTTGCGCGCCCTGAAACCATCTGACATACAACCTGCACGGCCTCTTCAAGCTTCACCCGGTTCATATTGAATACCATGTGATAAAGGCCGGGTTGATCGTAATCGGTTCTGCCGAAATGTCGATACAGGTTAAGGCGGCGTTTCCGCTGCTTTTCCACAACGAGTCGAGCCTGATTTCTATCGAGTTGATAATTGTCCATCATAAAATTGATACGTTGTTCCATATCCGCGATCATGAGGTAGTGGTAGGTGTTGGAATGCTCCGCAAGAATATACTGACCGCCACGACCGAGAATCACCACGTTATCCTGTTCGGCAATTTGAGGAATAACCTTATGCAAAAGAGACAAATAAAGGTTGCCATCAATATATCCGGGCTTTTGCTCCATGGCTACCTGCACATATCCCTTTCGAAAGGGTCCCAGTTTTGTGATTATTCTCGCCAGATACCCTTCGTTCCCGGTTTCCTGGGCGATGGCGTCCACCGTTTCCGCCGAAACATTGGCTTTCACTGCAATCATTTCAATAATTTCCTCATCAATAAGCGTGAACCCCAATTTTTCTGCAACCAGGGTTCCCAACTTTTTCCCACCGGCACCAAACTGCCGGGCAATGGTGATCACAGCCATAACGGTCTCCTTTGGTTATACAGCGGTTTTATTTATTGAATTGCGATTGAGTTCACTTAAGATTTAGATAAAAACAGCGTTGAAATAATTCTATTATTCAATATGTTACTGAAATAATTCAAATTTGTCAAGCTCGAGGTTGTAAAAAGGCATCAATTTCATTGTGATGGATCATCTGAAGCCGCCTACTGGTTTACAGGTACCGGGGTATCGCAGCCGAAAACAGCAAAGCCCAGAGCATCAGAATGAAAACACCTCGGGGCCGGACAGTCAAATTTACCCATACGAAACAGCGAGGAGCCATTTAATTACTATGTGATTTATCTCATCGCTGGTAAGTTAAATTTTGACTTACCCACATGAAACAGCGAGGAGCCTAAAATTTCTAAGACACCATCATTACTCGATGACAGAAAGATAGGGCTCATGGGCCCTGTGGCAGGCCACCAGGTGCTCGTCTCCTGTGGTTCCTTTGACAGGTATAAGTTCCGGTTCTTTGTGAAAACACAAATCAAACGCCACAGGACAGCGCGTATGAAACCGGCACCCTTCGGGCGGATGAATGGGAGAAGGCACATCCCCTGATAAGATCTGCCGATTTTTCTTTATCGCCGGGTCCGGCACAGGGATGGCGGAAATAAGGGCACGGGTGTAGGGATGGAGGGGGGTTTCATAGAGCCGGTCCGCATCGGTGTATTCCACGATTTTCCCCAGATACATGACGGCAATATGATCGGAGATATGTTTTACCACTGCAAGGTCATGGGCAATAAACACATAACTCAGCCCCATTTCCTGCTGCAGTTCCAAGAGCAGATTCAGAATCTGGGACTGAATGGAAACATCCAGTGCGGACACCGGTTCATCACAGATGATCAATTTTGGTTTCAGGGCAATGGCCCTTGCGATACCGATGCGCTGGCGCTGGCCCCCGCTGAATTCATGGGGAAACCGGGTGGCGGCATCAGGGGAAAGCCCCACCCGTTCGAGCAATCGGCCCACCTCGGCTTTACGGTCTTCGGCTCTGCCGATATTGTGGATGGCAAACGGTTCTTCGATGATATCGCCGATCATATGGCGGGAATTCAGAGACTCAAAGGGATCCTGGAAAATCATCTGCATGTCCCGCCGCAATCGTCGCATCTGATGCCGATCTGCCCGGGAAAGGTCTTTTCCCTGGAACAACACCCTGCCGGCCGTGGGTTTATACAGCCTTACAATGGTACGTCCGATGGTTGTCTTGCCGCATCCGGATTCCCCGACAATCCCCAGGGTTTGACCGTGCTCGACTTTAAAGGAGACGCCATCCACGGCATGCACCCGCCCTGTCCGGCGACGGAATATACCGCCGCGCACGGGAAAATGCATCTTTAAATTTTCAACTTCAAGAATAGTATTGGACATAGTCACTTTTCACTTATACAAATGGCACGCCACCAGGTGATTGTCGCTGAACTCTTTTAACGGCGGCACTGTTTTGCATTTTTCCATGGCATGGCTGCAGCGATTTCGAAACCGGCACCCTTTGGGTAGATCAAGAAGGCTTGGCACCATCCCCGGAATCGTCTTCAATTGTGACTTCCGGGGGCTTTCCAGCCTAGGAATCGACGATAAAAGCCCCCGGGTATACGGATGAAGGGGATTTTCAAACAATTCCCCCACAATGGCCTGTTCAGCCACCCGCCCCGCATACATGACCAGAACCGCGTCACAGACCTCGGCAATGACGCCCAGATCATGGGTAATAAAGATCACCGCCATCCCCATGTCCTGCTGCATTTTCTTGATCAGATCAAGGATCTGGGCCTGGATGGTGACATCCAGGGCCGTGGTGGGTTCGTCGGCAATGAGGATATCGGGTTTACACAAAAGGGCCATGGCGATCATGATCCGCTGACGCATGCCCCCTGAAATCTGGTGCATATATTCATTCAACCGGGTCTCGGGCTCGGAAATGCCGACTTTATCCAACATCTGTATTGATTTTTCCCGTATCGTCTCATCGGTCAGGTAGGGGTAGTGAAGCCAGAAGACCTCTTTTAACTGTTTCCCGATCTTTTGAACCGGATTCAAGGCGGTCATGGGCTCTTGGAAAATCATGGATATCCGATTCCCCCGGATCTCATGGAGCTCATCGGCAGGAAGCCTGAGAATATCCGTACCCCGGAAAAGAACCTGCCCTTTCTCAATGATGCCCGAGGGTTTGGGCAGCAGCCGCATGATGGACAGTGCGGTGACACTCTTTCCGCACCCCGACTCCCCCACGATCCCCAGGGTCTGTCCGGGTGCCACCGAAAATCCCACATCCTCCACGGCCCGGACCCGGCCCTCTTCGGTCTCAAAGCCCGTTACCAGATTTTTTACCTGTAAAATAATGTCTGCTTTCAAGTAACGATTCCCTATAAAATGAAAATTGAATAGTGAAAATTGAATATTTGTGGTTTCACTTCGCTCTTTCTATTTTATACAAACAAAAGGATACATTATAATCTGCGGATAAAAAATCGACAGAATGCCTTCCATTCTCACTTTTCAATAGTCAATTTTTAATTCATTTTATACGTTTCATCGATGATGGTAACCGGAGCAAATGTCTTTTTCTGCTTCATCGCCATTTGGGTCTCCTCGTACAGATCCTTGTCATACCAGAAAAGGCCACCGGTGGTGCTGTCAAAGGGGCTGAAAAGGCCCCCCGAATGCCGGGTCCCCGGCACCTCGGGCAATCGCCACCAACGCCAGTAGGCTTCCCGGGTATAGGGCACCATGAAGGTCGGCACAAAACAGCCGATGGCATGAATTTTTTCCTGGATTTTGAGGGACAGTTCGATTCGCTGCTTCTCATCTAAAGAATCGCGAAAGGCCTCAATGAGACGGTCCATGACCGGATCATCGGTGTTGGTGATGTTATTGGTCTGGGGCTTGTGCGCATTCACCGAATGAAAATGTTCCCAGTACTGGGGCCGTAAGGATGTGCTCCAGCCCATCCAGGCGACGTCGTGCTTTTTTTCAATGACTTTTTTATAGGCCGCCGCCGGGTCCAGGCGCTGGAGCCGCAGTTCCATGCCCGCCTTTTTGGCCTCTTCCTTTAAAACCACCAGTCGGGGCGTATGGGCATCCTGGCTGTAGGCGACCTCCACGGAAAACCGATGGCCGTTTTTCTGCCAGATCCCGTCGGGACCCCGTTGCCAGCCCGAGGCCTGCATATAGTGATCCACCCGCTCAAGATCAAACCGTCGGGCCCTTATCGTGGTGTTGGAATAGGGACCATACCCCACAAACCCGTGCTCCAGCCTGAAATAATCATTGCGCAGCACCTGTTCAATCACCTTCTGTATATTCATGGCATGGGCAAAGGCATATCGGACATTGGGGTCTTTGAAAATCTCCCGGTCCTGGTTAAGCCACAACCCCATGGCCGATTGCTGGGTATCGTTAAAAAACCATATCCTGTTTACATACCCGTTTTCCACCACCGGTGTTTGACTGCGAACATGCCAGAACTTGGGCATGATCATGGAAAAGACATCCACCCGGCCCTTTTTAAAATATTCCCACAGCAGATTGTAATCCCGGACCACAGAAAATTTCACCGTATCCACATTAAACCGGTGTTTAAAAAACCGCAGGTCTCTGGCCCACCACTCTTTTTTCCGCTTGAAGGTGACCTGTTTTCCTTTTTCGACCTTTGAAATTTGGTAGGCACCGGTATTGGGCACAATTTTCCAATTGTATTTTTTGACAAAGTCCTTGTCCAGGGTGTCGTAAAAATGGCGCGGCGTGGGACTGAGGCCCAGCTTTAGATGCAGATCCGGTTGGGCCTTGGTACTTACCACCGCCAGGGTATGCTCGTCATAAATGATGACCTTTTCGATCTCCTTGGTATAGTAATCATTATACCAGGGCGCCACAATATGTTTTGAGCGCATGAATTCCAGGGTAAAGGCAAAATCATCGGCTGTCACCGGCACGCCGTCGGACCAGCGGGCATTGGGGTTCAGCTTGAAATACATGGTCTTTTTATCGTTTCCATAGGCCCAGTGGGTGGCCAGCTCGGGAATCGTGTTCAAGGTATTGGGATGAATGCCGATGAGGCTCAGCTGATTGCCTAAAATCTCACCCCTGAAACTGCTGTTGGAGTCCGGCCCCACCACCCGGAAGGTCAGGGGGAAATCGAGTATGGCATTACGGAGGGTGCCGCCTTTTCGGGCATCGGGGGATGCAAACACAGGGTCTGAGTCATTGGTCAGCCATTTCAGGTCCCCGGGCAGATCTTCGGTTGCCAGGGAAAGTGCCGGCAGACTTAAAAAAAGGCACAACAGTCCGAGGGTTGCAGATATTGTCCATCGTTTCAACATATTAACACTTCCTTTCATGACGGTCTCGTAAAAAATCCAACTCCTGCGTTGCGCTGCATTTCGTTATCATTCAACGTACGTTCCTGTACTTCAAGTGCCCGACAACAAAGCAGATGCGGTGCCCTGTAAACGCTTACGATTATTCATAGGTCGTATGCCGCTTTGGATCAAAGGCCTCCCGGATGGCCTCACCGGTAAAGATAACCGTCATCAGGGTAAGGGTCATGGCACCAATGACCGAAGCGCCGATCCACCAGGCATCCAGGTTGGCCCAGCCCTGCTGCAGCAGTTCC
The DNA here is from genome assembly GCA_942490765.1 of uncultured Desulfobacterales bacterium. GTDB lineage: Bacteria > Desulfobacterota > Desulfobacteria > Desulfobacterales > 4572-123 > 4572-123. The sequence continues at coordinate 42,983 of CALNYM010000005.1, forward strand.
CCCCAGCTGGGGGTGGGCGGCGGCAGGCCAAACCCCAGGTAATCCAGAGAAGTCAGGGCAACGATGCCCCCCGGACACGGCAAAGGGCGCAAAGGTTACGATCACGGCAATGGTATTGGGAATAATATGGCGAAAGATGATCCTGAAACTGCCGGCCCCCAGAACCCGGGCCGCCAGCACATAATCGCGCTCCCTTTCCTTGTAGGTAACCGTCCGCATGGTCCATGTCATGCCGATCCACCCGAAAAAGGCCATGATGATAATCAGCATGAAAAAACTGGGCACCACAATGGAAGAGATGATAATGATGATATACAAAAAGGGAACGTTGGACCAGATTTCGATGATGCGCTGAAAAAAAAGATCGAACCGGCCACCGAAAAACCCCATGGCACTGCCGATGGCAATCCCCACGCAATAATTCACCAGCAGCAAAACAAGGGAAAATAAAATGGCGATCCGAAACCCGTAGACCAGGCGTGCCACAATATCCCGGCCCACGGTATCGGTACCCAGGTAATGTTGGTCGTTCCAGGAAGGGGGAAATGGCGGAAATTGATCCACATTCAGGTCATTTTCATAGGCGTTCCAGGGAACGGGGGGCAGCAGGACCCAGTTGGGGCTGTTCTCTTTTTCAAACTTTTTTTTCAATTGCCGGTAATCGGTTTCATAGTCATACTCAAGCCCGAATGTCTTCCCGGCACGCTGATACCCGTAGGTGGGGAAATAATAATGCCCCTGATAGCAGACGATCAGTGCCCGGTTGCTCACCAGCAGTTCCGCACCAAAGGACAGGGCGATCATGGCCATGATGATCAGAAACGAATAATAGCCGCGTTTGATGGACCTGAAACGCTTTATTTTTTTCTGGGTCAGTGGATTGAGTTTCATATGTAATTTACTCGAATTTTACCCTGGGGTCCACCAGGGCCACACACACATCCGAAAGAATATTGCCGATCATGAACAGCAGGGATGAAATCACCAGGATACCCATCACCACCGGATAATCCCGCTCCACCACCGATTCATACCCCAAAAGGCCCATCCCGTTGATATTGAACACTTTTTCGATGAGAAAGGACCCGGACAGAACCACTGACACATTGTTACCGAAACTGGTGGCAATGGGTATCAGACTGTTTCTGAGGGCATGCCGGAACACCGCCTTTTTAAAGGGCAGTCCCTTGGCAATGGCGGTGCGCACATAATCCGCCGACAGATTGTCCATGAGGGTGTTTTTCATGAGAAAGGTCATGACGGTGAAGGACCCCACAACATAGGCCAGCAGCGGCAGAATGGTATGCCAGAGAATATCGAGCCCCTTCTGGAGCATGCCGAAATCTTCAAATCCGTCGCTGACCATACCCCCCAGAGGGAAAAACTCCCAGTGCGAGGCAAACAATACCAGCATCAACACGCCAATAACCCAACCGGGAACCGCATAGCCGATAAAAACAACCATGGAGGAAATATTGTCAAAGGCGCTTTTGTGCCCAATGGCCTTGGCAATCCCCAGAGGAATGCAGACCCCGTAAACGATGACCATGGAAATGAGACCGAAATAAAGTGAAATGGGAATACGTTCTGCAATCATATCCCAGACCGGATCATAATAACGGGTGGAGGTCCCCAGATCCCCGGTCAGCACCTTGCCCAGCCACAAAAAATAGCTGACGACAACCGGCTTGTCAAAACCGTAATATCGCTTCAATTCATCGATCTGATCTTCGGACAGCGGCTGGGTCTGATTCCCGCCGGTAGACGGACTCCCGCCGTCGATACGCTGCATCTGCCGGGCCTGGGCAATGATCCGCTCGATGGGCCCCCCCGGCACAAACCGGGTAATGGTAAACACCATAATGGTGATGCCCAGAAAGGTAGGGATAATCAGAAGCAATCGCCGGATAAAATAGGCTGCCATACAGGCCTCATGGATTGTTTAAATATTACAATTCGTTATTTTCGTTTACCGGTTTAGGTTATACAAAATCCGCTGCAACCTCAAGGCTTAATTCACCTGGCGCCAGCACATCCGGTCTGGCCAGGCCAGATTGAATAGTGAGAAGTGAAGGCATTCCATCGATTTTAATTCAAAGATTAAGTTGGACACTTTTGCTTTTCATAGAACAGACAGAGCAAAATGAAACCACAAATTTTCACTTTTCAATAGTCAATTTTCAGGCTCCTCACTGTTTCGTATGGGTAAATTTGACCGGCTGCAGCCCTGGGATGCTTTCATTGTCATGCTCGAAACTGTTTGAGGGGCTTAGCGAGCGTTAGGCCGGACAGCCATAAAATAGCCCCCATAGCTTAATTTTTACATAAAATATCAATATGATGGTTTGTGCCAAAGACCTGTTCGGCGTTACGATCGCTTAGTGCCGAGTTTTTTGAGTATGAGAATGAGAGCATCCCGGGGCATCCACACAAAATAGCGAGGAACCAATTTTCAATTTAATCTTCTCCGGCTTTAACCTTAATCCAGACTCCGTTTATCAAGGCATTAAGGGCCATTTTCTGAACCAGAGGAATATTATCTGAAACGACAAACTCCGTCAGATCATTGACGGTTTGACCGGCAATACCCTGAGCGATCTCACGACACCATATTTCAAAGCTTCCCAGATCCCCCACCAGGCCTTTTTCATAGGCATCGCTCAGGGCCAGGGCAGACTGGATAAAACCGGCATAGAAAGGATCCAGCAGGAGGCGTTCCACACCCTCGAAAAATGCCGGCCTCTGGGCAGCACAGTGGCAGGGCATATCGGTGAGCAGTTCAAATACGGTGGTTTGTCTCTCGTTCAGGCGCTGAAACACGTTCCGGGCGGGCGTATGGCCGTTTTGCTTGAAAACAGCCTCTGTAACAGCGGCATACACGGCCTTTGCCAGAAGCTCTCCCATTTTGGTATGCCCCCCACTGTTTTCGATATCTACGCCCATTCCCTGCACCACGATAATGTTGTCGGTCCCTGTACCCGTGGCCTGATGCCGCATGCCGCTGAAGCTGCTGCGGATATCCAGATCGGCCAGGGCCGCCGTCTTGGCCTCGGTGGCGGTAATAATCGCCCGGGTCATGGCCCGCTGGCTGAGTGTCATGTTGGTCAGCAGGAGAATATTGATGGTGCCCGGTTCATAGTAGTTTCCCTCATCTACACTGGTGCGAAGGGCATTGGATGACACCCCAGCCGTGACCAGGGCATATACCCGCATATCCCTGAACGCAGCTGTTTGAACGGACAGTTTATCCATGTCCGCTCCGGTCATCATAAAACTGGACCTGTTCCGGCTTCTTTCCATGGCCTTGCATATCCGGTCTGCCATGGCATCCATACCGTTGCGATGGGCCACGGCCCAGCATGGCTGGGACGCATAATGGTTGCCCACGGTGGTGATATCGCTTTTAAAACCGGTAAGGGTGGAAACAATATCAAGGGGCCTTTTAAAATCGATCACCAACGTCTTGTTGGTAAAATCGTAAATACGGTTGTAAGCGATCTTCGCATCCTTGATATACTCAAGGTCAATATTCAGGTGACGGGCTTTAAAAATTTTATCTTCCAGAACACCGGCCCCCGGTGCCACAAACTCACTCGAATAGAGCCGGGCCGCCAGCCAGGAAACAAAATAGCCGGTATTTGTCGCTGCCCGACAGGTCAGGTCACAGGGGAAAAAAAAGATCCGTCCGTTTTTCACCGCATCCACATCCTTCCACCCGGCCTGGTGGAGAAGCCCGTCGGCAAGGCCACGGTCCATGCCGCAGCCATAGATCACCTGGGGATTGAATTTTACCCACTCCTCCCGGGTTACCGGCACCACGGTGCCCGTCTTGCCCAAATCAGGGGCAATGCCCCCGGCTGCACGGATCATCTCGCTTTGAAAGCTGTCGCTGCCCGGTGTCATCATGGTCTCCCGCCCCATGATCCGCATGACCCGGCATCGCTTTGCCGCCGGGATCCTATCTATCTTTTGCGAGACAAGCGTCATCTCATCCTTGATGTCATTCACAAGTAGTCGTGCCTCCTTTTCACGTCCGAATATGCGTCCTATCAAAATAATATTCTGATAGCTGTCGGCAAGGGATCTCGTTTCCAGATTGACAAGGGCGCAGGCACTACCGGAAAATGTATCAACGACCTTCTTCTGAAGACTTGAATAAAAAATTATATCCGGTTTTGCCTTTTCGATTTTTTCCAGGGAAGGTGAAAAAAAACCACCCATAACCGGAACATCAGCTGTTTCCGGGGGCCAACTGCCGTGATAAGTCCGCCCCACAATTCGGTCTCCGGCCCCCAGTGCAAAAATCGTCTCGGTAATTCCCGGGACCAGGGAGACGACCCGGGCCGGATGTTTCTCGATGGTAATCTGATGACCGCCCGAGTCGGTAAAGGTCATCGGCGATGCATGTACTAACGCATTGAAAAATAAAAAAACCGCCAGAATATTGAAACCAACTTTGGCATAAAACTTACATCGTTTGCCTGTCATCATAAAAAAATCCTTTAAACCCAATACGTTTTGCCATGACCGAAATCAGGTTTGAACACAGATACGAAATTATTTCGACATACCGTCAAAATAAAAAAGAGGAGACGCGACGCCTCTAAGTAGACTCGATACTGGTACCTTTACCCCTTTTATAGATAACCGACTCCTCATGTCCGGAATTAACCATCAATCGCAGCCCATCTGTAACAAACGGGACCGCGGTAAAAAAATGCCGCCCCACTGTAACCGCCTGGAAATTATAATTTAACCTCTATACCGAAATAACCGGATAAATCGGCGGTGCCGTAACCCGCCACCTCCTCGTAATCTTCATCGAAAAGGTTATCAATTCGTCCAAAAAATTTCACATGGTCGTTCAGCTGGTAAGATGCCGCAAGATTGACCAGGATGTAGTCGTCAAGTACCTCATCAGCGTCATTCCGCTCTCCCGTATAGGTCGTATTCAAATTCACCTTAAACGCCGTCAAAGGATAAACATTGATACCGACAGCCCCTTTATGCAGGGGACGCCGATCCAGCCTGGAACCATTCGATTTATCCTTGGTATCGGTATAGGTGTAGCTTAGCTGGAAATCTAAAAAATCGGAAGGGTACCATTGAGCGGTTGTTTCAACCCCCTGGGTACGAATTTTATTTAAATTTTGATATCCCAGGTAATCATCATAATCAATATAATCATCGATGTCATTACGGAACCAGGTTACCCCCACCACCAGCGTATTGTTTAACAGGGGCTGTTCGATGCCCGCATCCCACCCCAATCTCTTTTCGGGATCAAGGTCTTTATTGCCGACAGGGATAACATACTCAATACCCTCCCAGGAATACGAAAACGCCGGCGCATAAAGCTGATACAACGACGGGGCCTTGAAGCCGGTGCCGATTGATCCTTTCAATCGGGTGCCCGTGGCCGATACTGTATAGACTGGTGCAACCCGCCAGGTCACCTCGCCGCCGAACGCGTCATGATGGTCATAGCGCATACCCACCATTGTGGCAAAATTTCCGGCCGCGAACTGATCTTGCAGGTAAACCGCGTTGTTGGTAGCATCCGCTTCCATATCATAAGAATCATCATAGTCCTCCTTCTCAGTTTCGGCACCGAGGACGACCTTGTGGTACTCTCCGACTTCGATGATGTTCTGTAATTCAAACTTGGTCTGCTTCCCCTCGTATGTACTGCCACCATAAATTTCGTCATTATATTCCCGGTCTATATCCGTAATGGCTGCACCCAGCTGCAACTGCCAGCGATCATCCAGCAGGTGCAATACACTCTGAATACGCCCGGCAAATTCTTTTGTATCCTGAACATTGTCCGCGTCACCTGGAAAGTATTCCTGTTAAAGCTGCTATCGTAAACGACCCCATCATAATCGTACTCTGCATCGGTGAAATGCAGGTTCAAATTCAGATCAAGAATATCACTGGGCGTTACCCCTGCGTTAAAGGAAACGGTAGTATTTTTATATCCGTCGTCCTCGGCGTTACCATTATCTTCATTAGCTGATGAAAAACCGTCCGAGTCACTCCGGGAAACGGCCAACGATATATTTGTACGATCACCGCCACCGGAAATACCGGCTTTTTCACGCCAGGTATGATAAGAACCGCCCTCCACCGAAGCGTACGCCTTAACCTTTCCATGCCCTTTTTTGGTGATGATATTAATGACACCGCCGATGGCATCGGAACCGTATAGAACACTCTGCGCCCCACGAACAATCTCTATCCGCTCGATATTGTCGGTGGTCAGATTTGCGATATCGGCTGATCGGGTGATCGATGTCGGATCGCTATATTCAACCCCATCGATCAGAACCAGGGTATGCCGGGTGGCGGTGCCGCGCAAATAGATTGAAGTGGCCCCCCCGAATCCGCCGCTTTGCACCACATCTACTCCGGGCACGCTGCGCAATAACTCCAGCACCGTCGATTTCTGTCTGGCCGTTATTTCTTCTTCATCAATTACCGTTACAGAACTGGCAACCTGACTCAACGGTGTTTCGGTCCGGCTGGCAGTAACAACCACATCTTCCAGTGCGTTGTGACATTTCCCACAAGTCCAGCCACTAGTGCCCACCAGCAAGACCAAAGTACGACTGCAAGTAACCCTAAACCCAATCTCATTTTCTTCATTTCTCCCCCTGTTAACCCAATTAAATCTAAAGGGTCCGGAATAAAAAAATCCCCGAACCGAAAAAAAAATCGATCCGGGGATTTCCCTTTGTATCCTCGGGTACCGGCGCACTTTCATCCGCGAAATAAACGCCTCACAATTCAGGCAGGTCTTCTGACTCTCGGATCATCCTAATTGCCGCGCCTTCCCATTTAGAAAAAATCCTCTACAACAGTGGCAGATTGCGGCTTTCGTCCCCGATCACAGCGGCGGGCCCGTCCCCGATTTCAACGGGGTTCCCCTTCAAGCTCATCATGAGCACCTGAATTTTTTCCATTTACAGCACACAAAATATAAAGTCAACTACAAATATTCAGCATTGTTACATAATCAGATATATACCGTCAGCGGCATACAAAAAAGATCAAGACAAAATACCAAAATTTCCAACGATTTTTATCATCCTACTTTTCAATCCCCACCCTGGCCATGCCGCCAAGCAAAACCATTCAAAATATTCATGGGCACAAAATATTGTCGCCATTGGGCTGTTAAAGGTGGTCAAAGGACGCTGGAACTGCCTGGCCTTGAACTATCGCTTCTGTCAACCCTTAGCACGGCCTTTTGCCGGGCGATCATTTCCGAAAGACGCGTGCCGGTTTCAAATGCCCTGGCCAGAAACGCATCCTCATCTTTGATCTCTGATTTCCATGTCATGATCTCCATACTGACACACCGGGTATAGGCTGAACGAGCCAGAATGCCGGCGAGTGTTTCCCAGTCGATGGTTCCGGAGAAAACCAGATTGTGTTCATCGATTGTGCCCTTATTGTCATGCAGATGCACAGAGATCAGGCGATCTGTCATCGTCTCAAACTGTTTAAAATATTTATCATTCATGTTGCCGTGCCCGGAATCATAACACAATCCCAGAAAGGAGGGGTCATACTCATCAAGAAGCCTGTGGAGTGTTGTAAAATTAGGCGGCCACAAATTTTCCACGGCAATACGCATGCCCCTTGGCACGGCGATTTTTTGAAGCGCATCCATTGATTTGTGCAATTGGCTCCAGAACAATGCCTTTTGATCTGCCGATTCCGGTTCTTCAGGGATATGGATGATGATAACATGGGTGCCCAGTTCAGCGGCCATGAGCAACCGGTTTTCCACCAGTTCCACTCCGGCCAGCCGTTCATATTCACGCAGGGAATAAAACTTTTTTTCTCTGCCGTCGGACGCATGCAGATCCAGTAATTTCAGGTTATATTCATCCAGCCACTTTGCAATCTGACAAATTTCATGTTTTGAATAGATAAAATCCGTATTATAATGGTAGGCCCAGTGTACATGGGAAAAACCGGCATTGGCGATTCTCTTCAAATAGGGCTCCGGACATCCCTTGCTCTTGACATAGTCAGCCGTAATCGACAAATCCATTTTTTACTCCTTATTAAAAATTACAGTTAACATGCTGGCCCTTTAACCACACGGCCTCATCGATACAGTCAGACGCCATCCAGGGCCGAAAGATCCAAAAAAATTACCGCTTGATATATGCAATATCCGCTGCATATATCAAGCGGTAATTTAGATTTTTTTCAAATATTTACAAAGGTGGTCGGATCGGCCTGATATAACCGACCCAAAAGCATACCGCAATATATTCAATTTGATATTTTGGTCAAATTGGCATACAAAGTTATTAATCACAGATAATTTTCTCTGCGTATATTTTAACAAAGGATACAATATGGAAAAGAAAAACAGCGTTATCAAACCAATTCAGACATCCCAGGCCCCCAAAGCCATCGGACCCTACAGCCAGGGCATTGCGGCCGGCAACCTTGTTTTTTTATCAGGCCAGCTGGCCATTGATCCCGAGACCGGGAAAATGGTGGCGGGCAGCATCGAAGACAGAACCCATCAAATCTTCAAAAATATCCGTGCCCTGGCCAGGGCTGCCGGTGCTGACCTGGACCGACTGGTGAAAGTCACGGTGTTTCTCACCGACATGAACGATTTTGCGACGGTAAACAAGGCCTATGCCACCTATTTCGAAAACAATCCGCCGGCCCGGTCCGCAGTTCAGGTGGCGGCATTGCCACTGGGTGCCGATATTGAGATCGAATCAATTATATTGCTGGGTTGATCTATAGATGAAGATTTCTACTTAGCCATCTCAAATACTGTTTACGCGTTCATCATAGATTGAGAATTAAAATTTTGAGGTTTCAAATACAATATGGATGACGACAAGATCGTTTCGATTTTAAAAGATAAGGTCAAGCCGGCGCTGGGCTGTACCGAACCTGTGGCCGTTGCCCTGGCCGTGGCAACAGCCTATAGCGAAGTCAAAGGGGCGGTTAAAAAGGTTGACGTCATCGTCAGCCCTAATATTTTTAAAAACGGCATGCGGGTGGGCATTCCCGGAACCCAAAAAGCAGGAATTCCCTTTGCCGTGGCCCTTTCCCTGGTGTGCGGCAATCCCGATCTGGGGCTCGAACTCTTCAACCGGGTCAATGATGGGTACATCACTGCTGCCGAGGCCATTCTTGACCGGGACATCATCTCCATCAGTCTGGAAGAAACCAAGGCCCCTTTTTATATTGAAGCCAGGGTGGTAACGGATCAGGGAAGCAGCCGGTGCATCATCGAAGACACCCATACCAATATCATCCGGTTGGAAAAAAACAATGTGGTCGTCATGGAAAAAATTCCCCTGGCAACCCATGCAAACGATCATGAAACCGTGAACACCCTCGGTGATCTCACCATCAAGCAGCTCCGGGAAACCATTGAAACCATCGCTTTTGAAAAAATCGCATTTCTGGCCCAGGGGGCCGACATGAATATGAAGATGGCCCAGGTGGGACTTGCAGAAAAATCCGGTCTGGGACTTGGCGCCGGTATGAAAGCGCTCATGGACAAGGGGATTCTGGAAAACAATCTGATCAACCGGGTCCGGGTCTATACATCGGCTGCCGCCGATGCCCGCATGGCCGGTGTCAAATTGCCGGTGATGAGCAGCGCCGGTAGCGGTAACCACGGTCTGACCGCCATACTGCCCGTATTTTTGACCTGTGAGGAACTGGGTTGTGATACTGAAAAGCTGGTCCGGGCCCTGGCCTTCAGCCATCTGGTCACCATCTATATCAAAGAGTTCACCGGAAGCCTTTCCCCCATATGCGGATGCGCCATTGCCGCCGGTATCGGTGCCAGCGTTTCCGTGGCCTGGCTTTTGGGATGCAATGACAACCAGATCGCCGGCGCCATCAACAACATGAGCGGAGACCTGGCCGGCATGGTGTGTGACGGGGCCAAGGGCGGATGTGCGTTCAAGCTTTCCACGGCTTCGGGTGAGGCGATCCTTGCGGCCCAACTGGCCAGAAATAATATCTTCATATCAGAGACCGAAGGCATCGTCGGCAACGGCGCGGAAACTACCATTTCAAACCTGGGCAAACTCTGTGTTCAGGGGATGGACCATGTGGACAAAAAAATCATCGAAGTCATGCTCGGCCAATAAAAGCAAAGAACAAAATGAATAAAGCATCATTTATACTGGGTGCTCCGTCCATGGTATACGGAGAAAATCTGGCAGAAAACATCAAGCATTTGTCCGCCAGGCTGAACCATATCGAAATCGTGCTGTTTCACACGCCGGACCTGCACAATATCCCTGATAAAGACACTATTGCCATGCTGACACAACTGGGGGCTGAAAATAACCTGACCTATTCGGTGCACCTTCCGGCATCCCTGGAAATCGCATCCGGCAACCCGGGCAAACGGGAAGCATCCATTTGTCTGGCCATGGACTGTTTTCATAAAACCGCCGTATTAAACCCGATCAACTATGTCCTCCATGTCCCCTGCACCCCCCCTACCCTCACGGCCGTTCCCGGCGCCTATTTTAAAACCGACCAGGGCAGCAACTGGCATCAATGGACGGACCTGGGCCTTACGGGTCTGGCAATTCTGGAAAAAGAACTGGGCTGGTCAAAAACCCTGGTGGTGGAAAATATCAATTTTTCGCCAACATTTCTACGCCCGTTTATTAAAAGCGGTTTCTGCCATCTCTGCCTGGACATCGGCCACCTGGTGCTGGGCCGTGAGAATATATGCCGCACCATTGAAAATTTCAGCTCCGACATCCAGGAAATTCACCTGCACGGCGTCAGCAATGACATTGATCACATCGGCCTTGACCACCTGCCCGAGCACAGGGTTCAACAATGGATAAAAACCATAGAAAATATCGGATTCAGCGGTGTCCTGAACCTTGAGGTATTTACCGCCGATGATCTGGAAAATTCCATGGCTATAGTGGAAAACGCCATACAAAATCATCACCGGCAGCACCGGCGTATTCAAAACATCTCGCGTGTTAGGGCCTCTCGCCGCTCATAATATTTTAACGCAAATTAAATGACGTTTTATTTTATTTATGCAAAACAATAGCTAATCGTATTTTCCCATGGCCATGAAGCCTGTTGCGGCAACATTCCTTTTAACCGGGGGGATTCCAAGGATCTGTTGCCACAACAATTTGCTTCCCTTGAACCCCCCTGGGAGTGTGATCATTTTATGGAAAAATTTACGAAAATTATCGGGACCATCGGACCGGCAACGGATTCGCCCGAAATGATACAAAAACTGGCCAATGAGGGCATGAATATTGCCCGTATCAATTTTTCCCACGGGGACCCGGCAATTCGCCTGAAAAGCATAAAAAACATCCGATTGTGTGATGACAGCCTGGCCATCATGGGAGACAGCAAAGGTCCGGAAATCCGCACCGGGGATATGCAGGACAAGGGCATAGCACTCTCCGAGGGCAGCCGACTGACCATCACAAAAGACCCTGTCATCGGAACATCTAAAATGATAACCGTTCATTATCCTCACCTGAACAAAATTGCCATGGGGTGCCGGATTCTCTTTGATGACGGCCTCATCGAAACCATGGTCATCGACAAAAAAAAGAGTCTCTGGTTGTAGAGATATTAAACGACGGTATGCTCAAAGACAAAAAATCCGTTACCATCATCGGCCATAAAGTAAAGCTGCCGTTTCTCACCGATCAGGACAAAGAAGACATCCTGTTTGCAGTGGAAAACCATATTCATATTCTGGCGGCCTCCTTTGTCCGGTGCAAAGAGGATATCCGGGAGCTTAAATCCTTTCTCATCCGGAATTGTGCCGAAATGATGATTATCGCCAAAATCGAGCACCCGGATGCCGTTGAAAACATTGATGCCATCATCGCAGAATCCGACGGCATCATGGTGGCCAGGGGGGATTTGGGCGTTGAACTGCCCCTGGAAGATGTCCCGGGTATCCAGGCCCAGATCATCAAAAAGTGTAACACTGCCGGCAAACCGGTGATTGTTGCCACCCAGATGCTCGAGTCCATGCGGGAAAATCCAAGGCCCACCCGGGCTGAAGTCAGCGACATTGCCCAGGCGATTCTCCAGGGGGCCGATGCCATTATGCTGAGCGCTGAAACCGCCACGGGGAAATATCCGGTCCGGGCCGTTCAAATGATGAAGCGCATCGCCCAGAAATACGAGACCAAAGCAAGAAGGCCCCTGCATGATAACCGGCCCGATGAAGAGATCGGACGAAACGAAATCGCCCGGTTTATTGCATCGGCCGCCTATTATGCCTCTGAAAACCTTGATGCCCGGGCCATTTTAACCCCGACTGAATCGGGTTTTACGGCAAGAAATGTCTCACGGTTCAAACCCAAATGCCCCATATTCGCCGGTACCCGAAGCAGTGCCGTCCTTCAATGGCTGCATCTCAGCCGGGGCGTTGTCCCCATATTGGCTGCTGAAGAGGTCACCTCCGACGACATGGCCTTTAACCTTGTGCTCAAGTGTTATGAAAAAGGCCTGCTGGATATGGACGACAGGGTCATCATCATCTCCGGTGTGAAGATGGTGAAAAAAGGCGGCACCAACCTTCTTGAAATCTACGTGGTCAGTGATATATTGGAAAATATTAAAAAAAGACAGAAAAAGGGGGCATCGTCATTCTGCCCGATATCTTGAAGGTAGCACACCGCTATCGTCATAAAATTTCAAACCGGCAAAGGCGTCCAGGGCAGAGATGTAGCATACGAAAAAGATTCATTGCGTAACGTTATTAATGCCGTTCAGTCGATAAACTCGGCAAGCTTGCTGTCTTTGCGCTTGAGCGCAGAGATAAGGCGATCATGGTGATGGAGACGAATGATCGAGTGGATGATTAAGTATGACCCCAATAAAATAAGCGCTGCGCATAGCATCAGGAGCGGCACGAGCAGGTGCATCACGTGGACGATATCGTAATATTTTGAGGTAGCGATCAGGACACTCATGACGGTGAGGGGCAGGGCGAAAACGGCAATTCCGGTGCGCATGGCTGCCAGAGAAGTTCTTTTTTCCGCCAGAATGAGCTGAACCTCATTAATAATAATCGCATCTGAGACTGTTGCCTGTTCCCCGATCATCTGCTGAATCCTCAAAAAAAATTTATCGGAAACGAACCTGGGCGTGCAAAGAGCCGTTCATGGCAGTCTCAACGCCTTTTTACCACCCCTTGCTTAAAAGAATTTTCTGGATTTTCTTCTTGGTCTTTTTTTCCACCAGAATCATTTTCCTGGCCTGGGCCTTTTTTATTTTTTCAGTAATTATTGCAATATCCGCTGGTTTTTCAATCAAATCCATGGCGCCCATCTTTATGGCTTCAATCCCTTTTTCCACTGTGGCGTAACCTGTCAGGAGAATAATCTGCATTTCAGGCTTTATTTCCTTTATTGCCTTGAGCACCTGGAGTCCGTCCATTTCCGGCATTTGGAGATCCAGAACAACGGCATCATATGTTTCTGCCGTTACCTTGGCTATTGCGTCTGTTGCAGATGTCGTTGTGGTAACATTCATCCCCCGATTTTTCATCCTCTCGCCAAGCGCTTCAACAAAGTCTTTTTCATCGTCGACAAGCAACACTTTTTCAGTCATTATTAACCTCCTTTTGTAACCCCGAAAACATCTTTTGCATCTCTTGATACGAAGCTATTGTTTTAAACCCGTTAACACTTATCTTTTTGTAATGGTCCCCGGCAAAACAAGTAAAATTTCACCCGCTTCACGGCAAATGGTTATTTTGCCATCAAGGGCTTGTAAAATAGCCTTTTCTCTCTCATTTGGAAAACCATCGGCAGGCATATTGCCAAGGCCACCGAGTTTTGATAATTTTATTTCAGCCCCATCTAATATTGTGTTATAAGAAACCGCTATTGTTTTTTCATCTCCCGTCCAATCCATGGCAAAATCGATACACAGCCAGATAATATGATTCAAAAAAAAAGGGTCGGTTATGATGGTAACCGGACCAGCGTCCGGATGTATCTCCAGATTGATCCCCCGGTTACTGACCAACCTGGCGGAAAAGGCCGCTACAAAATCAAAGGCCTGACCCAGTTCAACCGTTTTACAAGTTTCATCGACACTATGGGCGAACGTATTCATATTGATGACAATTTTATCAGCCCTTTTGACCTGTTTCTGAATTTTTCCAGACAGTGCCTTGAATTTCTCAGGGTCAACGGGCATGCCCTTGTCCATCATGAGGAGAAAGTCCTCCAGAAGACCGGCCTTTTCATTGATGATGGCCAGGACATTTTTTATCTCATGGGACATGGAGGCATTTATTTTCCCGATAAATTTAAAGCCTTCATTGCCGATGATGCTCCACTGGTGGCTCATTATATTGCTCCTATTGCTTCAAAATTTCCTTAAATTTCTTTATCAGCCCCTCAATATGCACCGGCTTTACAAGATAATTTCCGGCACCGGCTTCTTCGGAACCTTCTTTGAAATCTTCTTCAGAGCCATGCCCCGTCACAAAGACAAACCGCATCTTTGGGCATTTAGTCGCCATTATTCTTTTCAATTTTATACCGCTGATCCCGGGCATCTTGACATCCACCACGGCAATATCGTACACAGCCTTGTCAAGTTGCTTTAATGCATCGGCTCCGTTTGTCACCCAATCCGCATCAATTCCCCGAAATGACAACCTTTCCGCAAGGGTGGAGACCAATTCAGCTTCATCATCTATCAACAACACTCGCATGTGTCCTCCTGCACTTCTTTTTTCATTTTATAGGGAAGTGTAATTAAAAATGTCGTTCCTTTGCCGACAACACTCTCCACGGATAACACGCCCCCGATTTCCCGAACAAAATTCGAGGTCAGGGAAAGGCCAAGCCCGGTCCCCCCGGTTTTTATTTTCGTGGAAAAAAACGGCTCAAAAATACGCTCCAGGTCCTCTCCGGGAATACCACAGCCGTCGTCAGCAACGGTCACCAGTGCATTATTTCCATCTTTTGGCATTACCCGGATAGTTAAATGGCCACCATCTTCCATGGCTGAACAGGCGTTGTTGAAAAGATTCAAAAATATTTCCTGAAGCTTCCCCCGATCACTTTCGACCGGGGCCATATCTTCGGGCGCCGTTACTGAAATTTTAATTTGTCTGTATTGTGCTTCCTTTACCATAAAACTCAGCACTTCCTCTATCATCTCTTTCAAGTTAACCGATTGAATACTGACATCCGAATGCCGTGAAAAGCTCAAAAGCCGTTTAGTGATGGTGCCCGCCCTTTTGACGGATGCCAGAATGACATCTACAAGGCCCACAAGCCGCTGATCCCCCTTATATTCTTTTTTAAAGACAATGAGGTCCTTGATCAAACCGGCCTTCTCGTTGATGATGGCCAGGGGGTTGTTGACTTCATGGGCCACGCCGGCAGCCAGCCGGCCGATAGAGGCCATTTTATTCGTGTATTCCACCTGGTGCAGGGTCACAAGCCGGGTCTGGTCGGCCACATAAATCTTGTTTATCAGGTACGTCACCATTCCAATGACCACACTGAGGATAACAAGAATACTCACCACCGGGAAAGCAATCAGTTCCAGTCGAATATTGTACCAGGACGCCATAAGCGCCCGCTTATGCTCCACGATAATCAGAATAAACGGCGTCCCCGTGATATACCGATAGCCGATAATCAATTCCTCTCCCATGTCATCAACCCCATAAAAAACCCGGGTATTCGGGGCAACCGCCGGAACGGGAAAGGAGATTTTATCAAGAACATTGCCATGTGAAACCGATGGTGTCTGAAGAATTCCCCGCCGGTCAACCATAAACGCATCCCCGCCGGGGCCCATCTCAAGGCCTGTCAGGAGTTGATCCAGTTTTTTGGTATCCAGTGCCGTACGCAGTACATAGGAAAGGCCGTTGGGCAGATCGCGCTTGACCGCTATAATTCTGTGGGGAACATGCCGAAAGCCCAGAAACACTTCACTTAGATACACCCCACCGGTAAGGATCTCTTTGTACCAGGCCTGACCACTGTAATCTTTCCCCACAAGTTTGTATGGCCCGGCATAGGCCACCTGTGTGCCGGAAGAATCGATAATACCGATATCGATGAATCCGCCAAAACTTTCTTTCAAATTTTCGAGCAGTTGTTCCAATGTCTCCTGGTCATTCAGGTCCTCAAACTTTTTCCCCCTGGCAATAAAATCAAGGGCTGCCATTCGTTCTGTCAGAAAATAGGAAATGGTCCGCTGGGTGTTGGAAACAAGGCGGGTCATACGCAGAAGGTTTTCAGTCTCAATGGATTTCTTGTTTACCTGATAATCAACCACCGCCAGAAAAATGATCGGCACGATGGCCACCCCGGCGGTAAAGAATATGGCCAGTTTCCACATTCGCCGGAAGTTAAACAGATGTTCCCGGCCCCCGGTTGCGGCATCTCTGTAATCCCAGAATTTTGGCTTCACCCTTTTCATTTCATCAATCCTGCGATCCTTTGCCATCCCTTATTGAGCGTACCTTTGCATTGGCCCTGCGGAGGGTTTCACTGAGCACATCGATGTCAACCGGCTTGTGCAGATAGGCAAAGGCCCCCAGTTCCATGCACACCTTACGGTCTTCATCAGATCCATGACCGGTGAGAATGATGACTTCAATCTCCGGCCGGGTTGTTTTGACCTTTTTTAACACTTCCAGTCCATCAATGCCCGGCATTTTAAGATCCAGAATCATCACTTCCGGTTCATCCTCATTGACCAGTTCGAGGGCGGATTCACCATCATAGGCCACGGCAGACCCCATATCCCTCATTTGAAGCCGCTCGGACAGGGTCTGTACAAACTCACGTTCATCATCCACCAGAAGCACTTTTGAAGGCGTATTAAAATCAAATTTTCGATAAATATCAGATTGATAAAAAGCTTTTCCAACACGTGTCTCAATAGACGTCACACCCTCCACCCGGTTTGCAATGGATTTAAGTTCCTTTTCAAGGCGGCCAAGCATCAACACATTGGTATTGATGGTAATGGTGATGGCATCACCCCTGGCACTGACACCCGCGACATGTCCTTCCCTGGCAAGAGCGGTTTCAACTTTTGCCGCCAGAACAAAATCGGATATGGCCCTTTTGGAATACTCGGTGGGCTTGATGACCGCTTTTCCCATGTTCTTCTCAACAATATCACCGGCCTCGACAGGATCCACTTTATCCGTGGGAATGACGATATCATACAAAGACGCATCCCAGGGATCGCGTTTGTCTTGCAGCGTGTGCGTCCATTCAGAACGGTCCATGTCCCTTTTAGAAATTTCAGCAAGGGCTTCTTTTTCAGAAAAGCCCTTTTCCTTTACGGCCCGGGCGATTCGTGATTTCATATCTGCAATCAGGCAGACATGCAGGACATGGTTAATATTTCTGGGAATGAGCGAACCGCAAAAGCCTGAATAGAGAAGATTATCCTCTGCCAGCATCTGGGCGAGGGTGAGCCTGAGATAAGCCACGGCCAGCTCTTTCTCATGGGTGAATTTATTAAATACAGATGTCTTCGCGAAAAAAGCGCGCTTGATTTTCGACTCAGTCATACCCGAAGCACTGCAGGCCTTTGCCACAATATCGTCATCCTGGATGAGCCGGTATCCACTGCGATCAAGGACTTCCCGGAGGACATCGTTTTCATTGCAGAAGCTGCCGCTGAAGATTGTTATAACGGACATTGTCTTCTCCTTTTAATCATATATATTTAAGCGTATATTTACATATTTGCAATGACATTGCAAACAATAGCAAGGGGGCATTTCTCCTCATCACCATCTTTGTGAATTTCGTAGTGTATATCGGATATGGCCTTTTCCATGGTCGGATGAATATGATCGGCACCAATCTTTTCAAAGAGGTGGGTCCGCTTTAACACAGCCATCACAGATGCATTGATGCCGCAAAGAGATACCCCGATGCCGCTGCTGCGCAGCTGGTCTATGATCAATGACAGGGCCTCTTCACCCGAAGCGTCGATATCGTTGATGCCACTGGCGGCGATAATGATATGCTTCAACTCTTTTCGGGCCTGTATTCTGTTGTTGATTTCATCCTCCAGGTAACTGGCGTTGGCAAAGAAAAGAGGACCTTCAAAACGGACCAGATCGATATATTTACATTCCATCAAGCCGTGGGCATCAATTTCCCGCAGCGCCTCATCTTCATGTCGTGAAAGCGATGACACCCTCGGCCGCATGCTTTTATAAAGGAACACCATCAGTGAGAGCGTAACGCCGATATAGATGCCTTCTTCAAGGTGGGGGGCAAGGGCAAGGGTTGCAATGAAGGTAATAATTGAAATGGCACCGTCATACCATTGGGCGCGCCAGGCATGGATAAAACCGCTGACATTGACAAGGCCGATAACCGCCATCATAATAACCGCAGCAAGAACGGCCTGGGGCAGATGGTAAAGCAGCGGCGTAAAAAAGAGAAGCGCGAGGATGACCACAAAACTCGTGATAACGCTGGAAAGACCGGTTTCGGCGCCTGATTGAAGATTCACCGCACTTCTGGAAAAAGAGCCGGAGACCGGATAACTGCTTCCGATGGATCCCATGATATTGGCCAGCCCCTGGCCGATAAGCTCTTGATTCGGATCAAGCCGCTGGCCGGTTTTGGCCGCCATGGCTTTCGCAATAGCGATGGCCTCCATAAAACCCAGAAGAGAAATAATAATGGCGAAGGGGAGCATCTGCAATAACTTGGAAACGTTAATTTCCGGCAGGCTCAATGGCGGTAGGCCTTTGGGTATGAAGCCCACCACCGCACCACCCCCGGTCAGCAGAAGATCGTCTTCTGCAAGGCGCTTGTTACCGACCTTGATTCTCCAGATGCGATGGTCTGTAGTGACACCCTGGGGCAGGGCGTCTTGGAGATAAAAATCAGGCGGACCCTCTTTCCGGTCAACCCTGAACATCTTGATATCACGCAACGCCTTCGCTATTTGTCCAAAGTGGGCCTTCTGAAAATCAATACGGTTATTGGCCACCGTAATCTTATACTGGATATCCAGAGTTTCCATAGACGGAAGGTGTGAATTCCCCCCGGTATGATTTTTCAGTTTATCCAGTTCCTGAATGAGTTTTGTTCGCTGTTCACCCGTTTCAAAAATTTCCATGGCGGTCTGATTAAATATTTTCACATTTTCTATTACCGCAGGTGAATGAATGCGGGAGATATCGATTCTTTCATTATTTTCAAAACCGATGGCCCAGGATAAAATGGTGGTGACCATGACGGCGACCAGCACATTGGGAATGCGCGGGTTAATTTTTTTCAATGAATACATGATGATAATTGAAAAAATACCCATCAGAAGCGTTGGCCAGTGGGTGTAGGCAAAGGCTGATTTTAAAACCCAAATGATGGTTTCATAGTGATGGGGCGCCTTATCCACGTATACACCGAACAGCTTTGAAAGCTGGGATGTGGCGATAATGATGGCCGCGGCATTGGTAAACCCGTTGACGACCGGGTGGGACAGAAAATTCACAATAAGTCCCAGACGAAAGACACCGATGAGAAGCTGAAAAATACCAACGGCCAGGGCCAGAAGCACGGCATAGGCAATAAAGGCTTCGCTACCGGCAGTGGCAAGGGGTTCTAGCGATGCCGCTGTCATCAGCGACACCACGGCCACAGGCCCTGTGGCCAGTTGCCGGCTTGATCCGAACAGTGCCGCAATCATCGGCGGCAGAAACGAGGCGTATAAACCATAATATGCGGGAAGCCCCGCCAGTTGAGCATAGGCCATGGATTGCGGAATGAGTACAAGGGCAACGGTAAGGCCTGCCATAAAATCAATTTTTAAATCTGACCGTGTGTAGCCTTTAAACCATAATATAAAGGGAAAAACCCGCGTCAATATCTGCACCACCTCTCCTCCATTACTGTTTGCATTCCAGCATCCTGCGACATGAATTCAGGATTTCACTAAAAAGTGCGTTCGCATTATACAGGTTATATGTTTTAAACCGCGCGATGCCATCCACCATGGAAAAAACAATGAGCGCTGTCTTACGGGGTGATAACTGGGCCATGGAACCGTCCTGTATGCCGAGTTGAATGGCATTTTCAAAAATATCCACCAGACAGTCGTAGATGGCCTCCAGATCTCTCTGGCAATCAAGGTTGTTTTCGGCAAGTTGGTAGGGAAAATGGCAATGCAGCAAAAGAAACTGATGCTCCAGTGTTCCCACCAGGTATAGATAAAAAGATACGATACTTTCCATCATATCCATTCCGTTCTTGAAATTCTTGGTTGCCAGATAAGTCTCAAACTCACGGGTAATATCTTCTTTTGTTCTTTCAAGTACCGCCAGCAGAAGCTTTTCCTTATTTTTGAAATGATAAAAAATAGTACCCTGGGCCACATTGCACATTTTAGACAGCTCTGCCATAGAGGTCTCTCGGTACCCATTTTTTGAAAATAGGATTAACGCCGCTTGAAGAATGGCCTCTTTTCTGATCACAGATATACCTTTAAATAAAACTGAGTGTATAGTTAGTTTTACTGACTATATAATCAGTTATGGTGCAGGTCAAGAAAAATTTTATATAATTGTCGATATTCATATTCGATTGGGTAAAAAAATGGCTCCTCGCTGTTTCATGTGGGTAAAGTTGACTCGATAAAGCCCCGGGATGCTTTTATCCGGAAGCTCGAAACTGTCTGAGGGGCTTAGCGATCGTTAGGTCGGACAACGACCGAACAATTACCCTGTATCTCTATTTACAAAGAATAACTGGCAAGCAGGTTGCGGTAATCCCCTGTCCGGCATTACGACCGCTTAGCGCCGAGTTTTTTGAGCATCCGGATGAAGGTATCCCGGGGCGACCCACTTGAAACAGCGAGGAACCCAAAAATTAGAAATTTTAATTTAACAAGACATGGAAATTATGAGTGGCGGGGCGGGGAGGAAACGCCATAGATAACTTCCCATTTTTGTTGGCGAAGTTATCTATGGTTGGGGCCTAAGCATATACCGGGAAGCGGTCACAAAGATGCTTTACAGCCGTGGCAACCCGGATCATCATGTCATCACCGGCATGCCTGCCAAGGGCCATGTCCATAAGTTCGGCAATATGGGTAACTTCCGGGTGTCCCATACCCCTTGCGGTAATCCCGGCACTGCCCAGTCTCAACCCACTGATACGTCCGGGCGTTTTGGCATCCTGGGGGATCACGTTACGATTCAGCACAATCCCGACAGCTTCGAGTATCTTTTCAGCAGCCCTGCCTGAAATCCCCTTGGTGCTAAGGTCCACCAGCACCTGGTGATTGTCCGTTCCCCCGGACACAATGCGATACCCTTTGCTCTGCAGGGCCTTGGCCAGCGCCACCGCATTTTCAAGGGTTTTCTGCTGAAGACCGATAAAATGCGGTTCGCCGGCCAGCTTGAAAATAAGGGCTTTGGCCGCAATCTGGTTCACCGCGCTGGTTCCCTGGGTGCCGGGAAATACGGCACTGTCGATCATTTTCCCGTACTCTTTTCGGCACAGAACCACACCACCCCTGCCGCCCATCATGGTTTTATAGGTGGTGAAGGTGACAAAATCGCAACAGGGAACCGGACTGGGGATCACTTTTGCAGCCACAAGACCGGCCAGATGGGCCATATCGGCGAACATATAGGCGGAACCCGCTCGGGCAATTTCAGCAATCTTTGCATAATCGATCAATCGGGGATAGGAACTGGCCCCGGCAACGATCATCTTCGGCTTGAACTTTCGAGCCAAATCCCGGATTTCGTCATAATCAATGTGCTCGGTTTCCGGGTCTACACTGTAGTGAGAAAAATTGAAGCATTTACTGGTGACAGATGCCTGATGCCCGTGGGACAGGTGACCGCCATAAGGAAGGCCCATGGAAAGAATCCTGTCGCCGACATTGAGAATGGAAAAATAGACCGCCAGATTGGCCGAGGTGCCGCTGTGCGGCTGGACATTGACATATTCTGCACCGAAAAGCGCCTTCCCTCTATCAATGGCAAGATTTTCAATCTCGTCCACATGGGTGCATCCGGCATGAAACCGTTTGCCCGGATACCCTTCAATGGTCTTTGTATTTAAAATAGACCCGAGTACTTCCATGATGGACCGGGGCGCATGATTCTCAGCCGCAATCAGGTTAAGGGTACTCTGGATTCGATCTTCTTCTTTTTTCACTAACCCTGCAATTTGGGGGTCATCTTTTTCTAAATAGCACATGTATTTTCCTCCTGCGTGCCCATCGGCTTTGGTCCATCGGCCCTATCAAAGGCTTTTTAAGCGTTCATCAAGTTTCAAGCCCGCACTATCCGATATTCACGCTTACCCTCCCAGGTAGGCTTCCCGCACCCGCTTATCAGCGATAAGTTCCTCCCCGGTGCCTTCCAGGACAACTACACCGGTCTCAAGCACGTAGGCGTAATCGGCGATTTTCAACGCGGCAAAGGCATTCTGCTCCACCAGCAGCACGGTTCGGCCCTGCCGGTTGATGGTCTCAATAATATCAAAAACCTCCTTGACCAGTTTGGGTGCCAGTCCCAGTGAGGGCTCATCCAGCAAAATCAGTTCGGGACTGCTCATCAGTGCCCTGCCCAGGGCCAGCATCTGCTGTTCACCTCCGGAAAGGGTGCCGCCCTTCTGCCCCTTGCGTTCTTCCAGCCGGGGGAAAAGCTCAAACACCCACTGGATATCCTTTTCAACCCCCTCGGAATCGTTGCGACTGTAGGCCCCGAGCCTCAGATTGTCGATAACGCTCAGGTGGCCAAAAATCTTACGTCCTTCCGGGGACATGGCAATGCCGGACTTGACGACATCCGCCGGTCCCATATGGGAAATATCAACGTCCTTGTGGAAAACCTGACCTTTTTTCTCTTTGATCAGTCCGCAGATGGCCCGCAATGTGCTGCTTTTGCCCGCCCCGTTGGCGCCGATCAGTGTAACCACCTTGCCTCTGGGAACATTTATGGTAAGTCCCTTTACGGCATGAATACCGCCGTAATAGATATGCAGGTCATTTACTTTAAGCATGTTGGACAGCCTCCTCGCCGAGATATGCCTCAATCACCTTGGGGTTGGATTTGATTTCGTCCGGTGATCCTTCGGCTATGGCCTTACCGTAATCCAGAACCCACATATGTTCGCAGATGCCCATCACCACTTTCATATCGTGCTCGATGAGCATGATGGTCAGCTTAAACTTGTCCCGAATCTGCCGGATAAAGGCCATCAATTCCTGGGTCTCCTGGGGATTCATGCCGGCCGCCGGTTCATCGAGCAGCAAAAACTGCGGCTCGGTCGCCAGGGCCCGGGCAATTTCCAGGCGCCGCTGAGCGCCGTAGGGGAGGCTGTTGGCCTTTTCATCCGCAAACTCACGCAACTCTACCTCTTCGAGAAGTTCCAATGACCTGGAAACCAGGTCCCGCTCCTCCCTTATACTGGCAGGCAGATAACACATGGCCTGCCACCAGCTGGTCTTCTGACGCAGGTGACAGCCGATCATCACGTTTTCCAGAACGGTTTCATTGTTGAAAAGACGGATATTCTGGAAGGTACGGGCAATGCCGCGTTTGCACACCTGGTGGGGTTTGGATCCCGTGATCTCTTTGCCCTGAAAAACGACCTGGCCCCGGGTGGGTTTATAAAACCCCGTGATCATGTTAAAACAGGTGGTTTTTCCGGCCCCGTTGGGCCCGATGAGCCCCACGATACTGCCCCTGCCGATTGAGGCACTGAACTTGTCCACCGCGATCAACCCACCGAAACACATGGTCATCTCTTTTGTCTGCAGAATTATATCTGAATTCATTTAGCCCTGCCTCGCTTTGCCAAAAAGTTTGCAACCCCCTCCCAACTGAGCT
This sequence comes from uncultured Desulfobacterales bacterium, assembly GCA_942490765.1. Classification (GTDB taxonomy): domain Bacteria; phylum Desulfobacterota; class Desulfobacteria; order Desulfobacterales; family 4572-123; genus 4572-123. The sequence continues at coordinate 66,870 of CALNYM010000005.1, forward strand.
CACGCATCCCCATGATTCCTTCTCTGCGGAACAAAATGATAAACAGCAGCGCCAGAGAGAAAACCACCATGCGCATCCCGGGTATGCCCGCAATGTAAAGGTTACCGAGCGTAAACGGGTTTTCAACAAAACGCAGCCATTCGAGCAAAATTGTAATGCCGATGCCCCCCAGCACCGAACCGCTGATGGACCCGAGACCGCCGGTCACCACAATCATCAGGATGTTAAAGGTAAGAATAAACAGAAACATTTTAGGATCGATGGTGGTGAGCATGCTGCCCAGCAGGGCGCCGCCCACACCGGCAAAAAATGCGCCCATGGCAAAAGAGATCAGCTTGTAGCGAAACACATCTATCCCCATGGCTTTGGCTGCAGTTTCATCGTCCCGAATCGCCTTGAGAGCGTTGCCGAAATTGCAGTTGACCAAACGGACAATAAAAAATAGGGTGAGAAGACACCAGCCGAAATTCCACCACAAATTGGCATAATCGGGGATCCCCTTGAACCCCAGAGCACCATTGGTAAGCCGGGGAAGATTGTTGGCAAATACACGCACGATCTCGGCAAATCCCAGGGTAGCGATGCCCAGGTAGTCATCCCCCAGACGCAGCAATGGAATCCCCACGATGAGTGCTGATATGGCGGCAAGGCATCCGCCTGCCAGAACGGCTATGAAAAAGGGGGCATGGGCCGCCTGGACCCATGGATAAGCTTCTTCCAGAATAAACAACATCTCCTTTTGATCGGGCGTCATAATCAAAATAGCACAGGTATAGGCGCCAATGGCCATGAATCCGGCATGCCCCAGACTGAACATGCCGGTGAACCCGTAGATCAGGTTCAGGCTCAGAGCCAGAATAATATTCACCGCGATGAGGTTCAGGATCTGTTGCTGATAGCCATCCAGGTGCCCATGGGCAAACCAGAGAAATAGTCCCAGAACCCCCACCAGCCCCAAATTTAAAATCGTTTTCGTCTTGCTGTCCATTAGACTTTGTCCTCCAGCTTCTCGCCCAGCAATCCTGTGGGTTTGATCAGCAGTACGAAGATGAGCAGAATAAAGGCAAAGGCGTCCCTGTATCCTGCCAGTTCCGGAAAGAAAGCCACCAGCAGAATTTCGGTAAATCCGAGAATCAGCCCGCCGATCACCGCCCCTGGTATGGAACCGATCCCGCCGAACACCGCCGCGATAAACGCCTTAAAACCGGGTATGACCCCCATAACAGGCTGCAGTTGCGGGTAGCGCAGGGCCCACATGATGCCGGAAGCCGCTGCCAGAGCCGACCCAATGCCGAAGGTCAGTGCAATGACCCGATTCACCGAAACCCCCATGAGATAACTGGTTTCGATATCTTTTGAAATAGCCCGCATCCCCAGGCCCGGCTTGGTTTTGTATACGATATAAATCAGCCCGAGCATGAGCAGAAAGGAAAACAGCGGCACAAACAACGTCAGCGGCAGAAGCCTGACCTTACCGATCACGATGACATCTTCAATCCAAGCCGGGCGATAAACCGCCCTTGGGATAGCGGAAAAAACCACAATGGCCAGATTCTGAAGAAAAAAAGAGACACCGATGGAACTGATCAGAGCCGAAATTCTGGGAGCGTCCCGCAAGGGCCGGTAGGCAATCCGGTCCACCATGATGCCCAGGCCGGCAGTCACCCCGATGGCGCCGGCAATGGCGATGGGCCAGGGCATATGCGTCAGGGTAACCGCCCAGAAAACAGCGTATGCACCCAGCATGAAAATTTCACCATGGGCGAAATTGATCAACCGGAGAATCCCGTAGACCATGGTGTAACCAATGGCGATCAGGGCATAAAGGCTTCCGAGGGTCAGCCCGTTGAGCGAGTGCTGAATGAACATGGAAAAGCTCATAAGGAAAGGTCCTAACTGAATCGGATAAATAATGAAGGGGGAGCGCGTCATCTGCGCTCCCCTGTTTGATTTAACGGTATAAAATAAGGGCCACGGCTTTTTTTACAGTTTCGGCTCGATGGCGCCGATATAGGTTTTCTTGCCGTTTTCGATGACCACGATCCCCACCGGTTTTTCCGCGTCATGGGTCGCGTTGATGGTAGTGGAACCGGTAACACCTTCAAACCCCTTGGTGGCGGCCAACTCTTTTGTGATCAGTTCCGGATCGGCCTTGCCGGCACGTTTGATGGCATCCAGCGTGATGATATAGGAGTCATAGCCCAGGGCAGCGTTCACGTTGGGGTCCTTTTCCGGATGCAGCTTCATCCAGTTGTCCGTGAAGTTGCGTGCCATCGGGTTCATGTCCTTCATGGACGGATCGTAGGGAAAAGTGGTGTGCATAAAGCCTTCCACTGCCTTGCCGCCGATCTCGACAATCTTGGGGTTGTCCATGGCATCGCCGCCCATGACTTTAAACCCGGCGCCCAGTTCCTGAACCTGTTTCATGATGATGGCACCCTCGGCAAAATAAGAGGGGATGAACAGAAGGTCCGGTTTTTTGCTGATGATCTGGGTCAACTGGGCCGTAAAATCCATGTCTCCGGACTGGTACTTCAAATTGGCCACCACCTCGCCGCCGAGTTTTTTAAAGGATCTTTTGAAAAAACTGGCCAGTCCCACGGAATAGTCATTGGCTACATCCACCAGCATGGCCGCTTTTTTCAGACCCAGGGTCTGATAGGCATAGGTGGCTGCACCGGCGCCCTGGAAAGGATCGATAAAGCAGACCCGGAATACATATTTTTTACCCTGGGTGACCAGGGGATTGGTGCAGGACGTGCCCACCATGGGAATCCCTGCTTTTTCAGCCACCTCACCACCGGCCATGGCCAGGGAACTACCGTACGTGCCGATGATGACAACAGCTTTTTCTTTACTGATCAGGCGCTTTACCGCATTGGCCGATTCCACTTTGTCGGATTTGTTGTCCACGATAAAAATTTCAACTTTTTTGCCCAGTACCGTGGGGAATTCCTTGTGGGCCATCTGCAGCCCCTCCAGTTCCAGTTGCCCGCCGTAAGCATTGGCACCGGTCAGCGGCATGAAGATACCGATTTTGACGGTATCGGTGTCGGCGGCGGCCATGACAAAACCGGCACATCCAAAGATCAGGATGAGGCAAATAAGCGCACATTTTTTCATTGAGTGTTCTCCTTTTTTGGGGTTTAAGTGATTTACCGATATGTTAAAAATAAAACCAATCCCATCTAACAATCTTCTGGTTCGTTCAATATTTGTGCCAACTGCCCCTTTTCGTGGCAGATACTTACCCTTCGGACACCAGTGAAGCCATCCTATGAAATGCTTAGATATCAAGGGGGGTCAGAAAGTCACCTTGCATTGGGCGGGAAAACGTTGTTTCCCCGCCCAATGCAAATCGGCATCGTGTTTTTGCCGTATCGATAAGGGGCGAAATTTTACGATAAAATAATCGACATTATTTTTCTGCGGGCCTTTTTCCGAATTGAAAAATATTTCCTGAGTGCTCGGAATTGTCATCGGTCAGTTTACACATCGTCAATTTTTTTTACAAAAATCAGTACAATTTTTTCAGTTTGTTATGATAAAAAAAATAATCTGATATAGGCATTATTTCCTGTTGCCCGGGATGACGCAGCATAAAAAATTAACCGTTTCTAAAAAACAGAAATTCGTCTCGGATGATCCGTGATGCCATATGCGGCAAATTCAATGATATCTATTATTTTTATACGGCTTGATTACAGGGGGATAACCATTTTACGACCCAGGCAATTTAGTGCCAATAACTCAAAAAAACAAATAGCGGATATTATCAAATTTGATAATATCCGCTATTTGTTTAGTTCTATATTTTAATTTTCTCTTTCAAAACAAGATATTATCAATGTTGATAAAACACGGCCGGTTATTTATCAACATTGATAATTAAAAACCTGCTGTCACGCCTTACCGGTGGGCTCTTTTTCTTATGCTTTTTTCATATTGGCGCAGCAGTTTCCACTGGCAGTAAGACGATGGAGCAGCCCTGTAGTGTTTGAGCTTACGGGTGATGACGTTCAAATTCATGCCCCGGCGCAGCAGATAGGCAAACACAAACATCCCGGTCCGCCCCATGCCGAAACGGCAGTGCACCAGGACCTTCTGCCCCGCCTCAATTTTTCCCTCAACCCATTCAAGTGCTTTTTCAATATCCGCCATACCCGGCGCACACTCGTCCAGAATGGGCAGGTAGAACACCTCAAACCCGCTTTTTCCCTGTATTTCATATAAATCACAAAACTCACCGCAAAGATTGACGATGGCGCTTATATTCTTTTCCTTAACAAACGCCAGATCCTCATAGGAAAGGGTCGCATAACCGGCGGCCAATTGATCAGTAACCCATTCTATCGTGTATTGGGACAAAACCGCTCCTTGGTATTTTAATTCTGAAATTCGCGTTTTTTATCTACAAAAAAAGAGCGCAGCGATACCGGTGGTTATGCATCCCCTGCAAAGTGATACCGGCCCTTGAAAAAATCCTCAACAAAGGGTTCCACCTGATCCTGAGTTTTCAAATACATGTCCATCAGGCGGGTTGCGCCCAGCAGCCTTCCTAACATATCAAGATGAAAAAGGGTTTCTTCCGTTTCCCGGGAGACAAACACAGCATCCACCAGGTCCATTTTTCTGTGGACATCAAACTCGAGCCGGGTAAGAATTCCAACCAGAAAATCAGCCCGCAGCAGTCTCTGGTCAGCATCAGCACCCCCACCGGAGAACCTGAACCGGATCTGACCTTCATCAACACCGGGACCGCATACGGCATCCACCAGCACAAAATGATATCCGAATTTAAGGTTCATGTTGGCATAATTTCCAGCCAGAACCGCGTAACTGTTAAACATGGCATTGTCAGGACTGATGATGCCGCCGTTCATCACGATGCGGTCATGCTCGGCCCAGTTAAAATGGCTGAACTCCCCCCACTGAATATCCGGGTGCTGGAGTCCCTTTAAAACAGCGGCCATGGGTATGCTGGCGATCTCTTTCAGGCCTATGGTTTTTTGTTTTTTGGCATCATCGACAACACCGCCCCCCACGTCGAGAACGTTGAACTTCATGGGGATGTTGATTTTCAGTTTCTGGGTACCCCCTGTTTTCAGCCATCGCTTGTCACTGAGGTGAAACATTTTTTTAAGGGCTGTTTCATGACAGAAACGAATAATATCGTGAAGGCTCCGGCAACCGCCCGGGTTAAAATTATCGGCTTCAGGATCCGTCAATGACAAGGGGGAGACAAAACTCATCACATATGACATCCGCCGCATAAAAGGACTGTTGACAATGGGCCGTATTCTGGCACAGGGGCTTTCCAGCATCTCCGGGACACGGCCCTCATAAATTGTTCTGTTATGGGTATCCACGGTGACAATGGTTGAAGGTGGTAATGCCGCAAACACATCCGGTATGTTCACAAGCACCGGTACACCGAATTCCCGGGCCACGGAGGCGAAATGGCCGGCACTGCTGCCTCTCAGGGTAACCACCGCTGCCACCTGATCCAGCACCCGCACCAGATCCGGGGATGCATTGGCGGCCACCAGTACGCAGCCCTTTGGAATTTCGGAAACAACGGCCCTTGTGTTAAGATGAAAAACAGGGCCTGAGCCAATCCCGTGGCAGGCGATATCGCCCCCTGAAACAAGAACCGGGTTGGCAATAGACTCAAACCGGCAATCCAGTGGGCGCGAAGCCTCTATAGCAGCTGTCTGTAAGGGCCTTGACTGAAGTAAAAAAAATTGCCCGTCTTTATCCAGACACCATTCAATATCTTGCGGCGTCTGAAAAAATTGCTCCAGGGCAAGTGCATACCCGGCTATAAAATCGGCATTTTCATCGCTCAGAAGGGCTTTTGTTTCTTTTCTGTCCGGGGGTGCAATCGTGTAATTTTCTTTTCCTGAAACGATGGAAATCTTATCCTTTGAAATATAATTTTTTTCTGAAACAGCCCGCCCGTCCACCAGGGCCTCGCCTGCCCCCTTGACCGAATGAATGACAATCCGGTTGCGCCCCGGCTCAATGGGATCAGCGGTATAGACCACACCACTGGCCGCTGCCGCCACCATTTCAATCACAAGCACCGCCATCTGTGTTTCCGTGTCAGACAGCCCGCAATTGATCCTGTAAAATAATGCTTGATGTGAATACTTACTGGCAACAACGGCTTTGTACGCTATAGCAATATCTTCCGCCTTGCAATTCAAGATACTTTGGTATTGTCCGGCAAAAGAAAGGGTGGAATCCTCCCCCACGGCGCTGCTTCTGACGGCAAGTGTCATCGCTTTTTCGCTTTCAGGCCAGATCGATTTTACCTGGTTTTTGATCTCCTGGACGATAAAAAGCGGCATACTGGCACTGTCAATGAGGGCTTTAATACTGTCAGCGGTCTGATGGACAGCATTTGGAGACGTCATATCAAGGTCTGAAAGAAGGCGGTCAATCTCATGGCGCAAGTGATTCTCGTCGAAAAACGCATTAAACGCCCTTGTGGTGATCACAAATCCCCTGGGTATGGGAAATTCAAGCCCCTGGTAAATTTTTGAAAGATTTGACGCTTTTCCGCCTGAAAGCGCAAGGTCTGTTGCCTCTTTTGACTTGAGAGAAAGGGTCCATGGCGGGGAAATATCGGGAGGCTCCGCATCAAACAGATACCGGGCATAGATATCAAGCTTCTTAAAATAAAGCCGAAGTTCCTCCATACCGCTGCCTGCAATGATTTGAATGTCATCAATGATATCAGATACCACCTGGGATAAATCATTATATTTCCCGGTCACCTGGGTCAGGTCCACGGCCACCTGGCGATAAAAAATATCCTCGAGATGAGCCATAAGCTCATGGGCTTTTTTGTCGTTTTTTAACAGCGACATGAAAGCCCTGTACTGTTTACGGGCAAGGCCATCGGGGGTAAAAATTTTTGATGTCCAATAGTTAAAAAGATTACGAATCGGCATCTGTCACCTTTAGGGAACCGTTAAAATGTCATCTGTACCTGCTTCATAAAATAAAACCCTGTATTTTTTCATCGGTGGGGCACCGATATTTCAATATAAGTCCTTAATAAAAATTTGTCATGCAGGCCAGCAATAAAAGCCTGATGAGGTCCTGACAAAAGGTTGATCCGCCCGTCACCTGTTTCCAATTCAAACAGGGGTGTTTCATATCGACACACCTTGTTTAACCAACTGACATTATATAATTTTCATACTCCACCAGCCCCAGGAAAAAACGATGTGTTTCCCTTATCACCTTTCGGCCCAAGCCTCATTTCTTATTACTTTTTGCCTGAAAATTTTTAACCCCCTAAATTAATTAATTTTTATATTTTATGGCCCTGAAAAATCTGTACTCCGGCACCACCGTTGCAGAGAGATAACTATAAATCGTCCGGAAATACAGATTCGGAACATGCCCACACACAAAGCAACTAACAGGGAGGATACCCCATGAAAACCAACATCAAAACCAAAAAGAAAAAAGGCATCCATGGTTTCCAGGTCGTTGAAAACGAATGCGTCTGGATGAAAGCCGGGGTCGTCAATTTTCGCATCTGCGACAACAACTATGACTGCAGAAACTGCGCCTTTGACAAGGGCATGATACTGGCCGTGAGCCACGGCAGGGAACCGGAATCGGCTTGTTTCCCCTTAGAGTCCCATCTCCGGAAACTCTATCGGCCCGGGGAAAGACCCTGCCGCCATTTCCTGACCGGTCGGATAGAAGAACCGAAAAAGTGCGCCCTAAACTATGAATGTTACCACTGTGCCTTTGATCAGATGCTCGATGATGTCGACCTTCACCATTTGACGGTCAAACCCAGCTATTCCCTGGCATCCGGATACAAACTGGCCGATGAGTGTTATTACGGCATGGGCCATGCCTGGGCCCGTTTCGAACACGGGGGAAACGTCCGCATTGGATTCGACGACTTTATCGCAAGGCTCTTCGGGGTGATGCAAACCGTTTCGCTACCGTCACTGGGAACCCACGTGGAACAAAATGAAATCGCCTGGGCGTTTTCGCGACAAGGGAAGAGCGCAGGCGCACTGTCCCCGATTTCCGGCCCCGTGCTGGCCGTCAATCACAAAGCCATGGAACATCCCGAAATCATTCTGGAGGACCCCTACCACGAAGGATGGCTGTTCGTGGTCGAACCGGCGTCTCCCAAAAAAAGCGTCAAAAACCTGTTTTTCGGAGAAGAATCTGTCCATTGGATGGAACGTGAAAGTGACAAACTGATGGGCATGCTGGGGGCGCGATACCAAAACCTCGCCGCCACCGGTGGCGAGCCGATTCGAGACGTGTACGGACAGTTCCCGGGGCTTGGATGGGGAACCCTGGTGAAAAAATTTCTTCAAACAGAAATCAGCTAAACGTTACCGCACTCCGCCAGAACGCCCTGCAATAATGGCAAAAATGAAATTGTATCTGGTCGAGCATCATCAAATCTCCTGAAAAATGCATCAGGCATTTGGGGTCCCGGCAATGGGTCAGGTTGAACAGGTGACCGAGTTCATGCAACGCGATCTTTGCCGTTCGTTCCAGTAAAACGGCACCGACCGACTGTCTTCCAACCTGGCTGTCGCCGGTCCGGAATGTGGAGACAACAGCGCATGTCCCACCCTGCTGGGCCTCACCATACACATGGGAAAAGATCGGGACAAAAAGATCAACGCTCAGCACACCCACGACCTTATCGTACCCGGCATCAGCGCATCCACCCAGTGCTTCTATAATCAAACCGGCATCGTATTGAAGTTTTCGAGGATCCAAAGCGTAGGCGGGATGCTTCATGGGGGCAATGACCATGGCATCCACACCCATGTGACTGGTGATATTGGCCGCGACGACCTTTGGCACCATCTCGTCGACCTCACCGATGGGAACGACACCGATCATTTTTTTTCCAGACCCCATGTATCGCCCCATTTCCCACCGGATCCACTGCCACCGTCAAAGCCTTGGCCCCGGGCCTGTTCATCGGTCTGCACAAAGCCCGTATCGCCTGATTTTTTTATGCAGGGTGCTGCGGCCGATCTCCAAAATTTTGGCGGCCCGGGTGACATTCCAACGGGTCGCTTCCAGTGTTTGTAAAATATGGGCCTTTTCCATATCCTGCAACGATCGGGAAGCAGCAGACGTCGCCCTCCCGGCCCGAATAAAGGAAAAATCAGCCATACCCAGACGCCGGCCTTTGGATAATACCACGGCCCGTTCCATGGCATTTTCCAGTTCCCGCACATTGCCCGGCCAGTCATAGGCGTGCAACAAGGCCATGGCGTTTTTGCTCACAGAATCGACTTTTTTGGCGGTTTCCTGACTGAACTTGGCCAGAAAATGCGCCACCAGGGGATCGATATCATCCTTCCGATCGCGCAACTGCGGGATGTGCATCTGAATCACATTGATCCGGTAAAAAAAATCCGACCGGAACGTACCCGTGGCAATGGCCTCTTCCAGATCTCTTCGCGTGGCGCAAATCAGCCGAAAATCGATCTTTACCGGATAACTGCTTCCCACCGGTGTAATGGTTTTCTCCTCCAGCACCCGGAGGAGATCCACCTGCATTTTGGGACTGACCTCCCCCACTTCATCCAGAAACAAGGTGCCGCCGGAAACGATTTCAAAAAATCCTTTCCGGGTTTGCACCGCACCGGTAAATGCGCCTTTATGGTGGCCGAACAATTCACTTTCAAGCAGTTGATCGGGCAGTGCCCCACAGTTGATGGCAATAAAGGGTTGCTTCGCGCGAAGACTCTGGGCGTGAATGGCTTTGGCCACCAGTTCTTTTCCCGTACCGGTCTCACCGGTCAGCAAAACCGATGAATCGCTCCGGGCCACCTCCGGAATCAATTCAAAAATCTTCTCCATGGGTGCCGACTGCCCGATGATGTTTTCGAATCTCGTAATTCTTTCCAGCCGACTCCTGACGTACCGAACTTCGGATGTCAACCGCCGCTGCTGTTCTATTTTTTCCATCACCAGAGAAAGGTAGTCGGGTTTGAACGGTTTGAGGAGATATTCACTGGCACCCTTTTTCATGGCCTGCACCGATGATTGAATGGAACCGTATGCCGTAATAATGATCACAATAGTTTCAGGGTAATCGGCCTTGACCTGTTCGAGCAGCTCGATACCGTTCATTCCCGGCATTTTGATGTCGACAAAAAGCAGTTCGTAGGGCACCTTTTTCAATTTCTCAAGTGCTTCAGGGCCCGACGCGGCAACATCGACGGTATGTCCTTCCTTTTTCAACCAGTGATACAGGGACTCCCGAACAATCATTTCGTCATCCACAACCATGATATGCATCGCCGTGTTCATGGTGCCGCCCCCCCTCTCTCCGTGTGTTAGCAGTTGGTGTCCGTCCAATCAATAATACAACATCACAATTTTACCAGTGGAAATTGTATTGTAAATTTACTGCCGACCCCCGGCCGGCTTTTAACCTGAATGTCCCCCCTGTGCATCTTGACGACACCGTGGACAATGGACAACCCCAGCCCGGTGCCCTGCCCCTCTTCTTTGGTCGTAAAAAAAGGATCAAACAGATGGTCCAGATTTTTTTCCTCAATCCCTTCCCCACTGTCCTCGATCTCGATGATTGCCATTTTTTTTAAAGGCAATCGACGGTTGGCCATATGCAGACTGCCGCCGGAAGGCATGGCTTCGATGGCATTGAAAACCAGATTGAGCAGGCATTGCTGCAATCGATTGGAATCGCCATTGATAATCAGGGGCTTTTGGGACAAAACCAGCTCACAATGGATGTTCATCATCTCCATTTTATGTTTCGTCAACATGAGCACCGCATCCATTACCTCGTTCAAATCCGTGTCCCGAAATTCATTGGGGGCTTGCCGGGAAAAAGAGAGAAGGCCGGAAACGATGTTGCCGCAACGCTCTAATTCGGTGGCCATCAGGGAAAGAAAGTGATGAAACTGCACCCGATCGTCGCTGCAAAATGTGCCCTTCTGGAGCATGTCCTGCATCAAGCCTGTAAACATCATCATCCCCTGAATCGGGTTGTTGATTTCATGAACGCAACTGGCCACCAGCTTGCCTAGGGAAATCATCCGGTCTTCCTGAACAAGATGATTCATGTCGGCATGGATCTGCTTGACCCGGGTTTCCCAGCGCGAAGCGATCTCCTTGGTGATATCCCGCCAGATTTCAATAATTCGGAGGATTCGGCCGTTGCTGTCTTTCAACGGATAGGTGACAATGTTGTCGTAGGTCGGTTCCACACCCGAGGCGGAAAATTCCTGAATCACATGGGCGGATTTACCGGTACGAAGGGTTTCCATCATTGGACATGACAGAGAAGGCACCGCATGCGGACAGGGGGCTTCAAACGCCCGGTGTACTTTATAGCAGTAAGCTCCAATCACATCCGCTTTGGTTTTCTTGACCATCTTGAGATAACATTCGTTGGCCTCCATGATGGTAAAATCCGTATTCAAGACAGCAATGGCCGCGTTGCTGTGCCGGATCAAAAAATCCGAGGACATTTTCTGGGCCAGCAACTCCTGCTCGATGGCCTGGAGCCTGTGTCCCGCAAAAAATAGAGAGCGCATCAGGCGGCTGATGTTGTGGTCCACGACGCCCACCCCGGCGGGGCACTGCTGGATGAGCTGCAGCAATACGTGCCGATGCCCGGTCAACTCCATAATACTATCCAGTTTTTCAAGATGAAACAAATCCCGAAAATCGGAAGTGGTGAATATTCCCTTTTTTCTGGCCGTAATCATGCCCTGAGCATCGGGATTAATGTCACAAACACCCACGATCTGAATGTCGACATATGGAAAGTCACTGGTTTCCAGGTGTTCGATGAAAAACTTGCAGGCCCGGCCGCAGCCGACTATGGCAAGATGCAGTTTCTGGCGAATATCCGCGGAAGGACTGTCTGGAATTTCCCCCATTGCCGCCCCCTTTTTCTCAAAACGCCTCTCACTCGGCAAACGGAAACAGAAACAAGAGCAAAAACAGAAGCCGGGATGGCAAAAAGATTTGTCAGAGGAGAGATATCAATGGATTCATAGAGCCGGAGTTCAAAGCCCATCGTTGTCTTTTTGATTATAGGTTCATTATAGAAGCGCAATTTCCCGACGTCAAGCGATTTAAAATCCTTTGCAATGCCGACTATAATCAATTCAACGTGACCGGTGGCTCATCTCTTTGCACGAAGCACTCTCACCCGTATATGTCTGTGCGGGTCTGTGGCCAATTCCGTCCCTGGCGCCCAGCGGCCATAAACGAATGAAAATGCTATTTTCACTGCACTGCCTTGACTCCTGTCATTATTGCATTAATTTTTCATGACATTGAAACTGGCAAAAAAAATAATTTTGCGAACAAAACAATCCAGACAAATGAGGTTACCATGGAGATGAACGTCTCTTTCCCAGGCGCGAAAAAAGTCAATGCATCCTACAAGGGATTTACCATTGAAACGGATCAATCCAAAAAAGCAGGCGGAGACGGAATTGCACCTGAGCCCTATTCCCTGTTCCTTGCCTCAATTGGCACCTGTGCCGGAATTTATATCGTCTATTTCTGTGAAAAACGCGGCATCGATACTACCAATATTAAATTGCGGCTTGAATTTAAAAAAAACGAAAAAAAACATCTTATAGAAGCCATTCATATCCATGTTGATCTGCCGCCGGATTTTCCGCCAAAATACAAGGCGGCCGTCATTAAGGCCGCCGAGCTTTGCACGGTGAAACGAAATATCATCGACCCGCCCAAATTTGATATCTCTGCCGAAATCCGGGCATAGCGGCACCCTGACTGTTTCAGTTCATATGATTACCGTGTCCCGGCCTGCCCACCTGTGAAAAATAAACACGCTTCGTTTCAACCATTCGGAGATTCTCCGCCCTGACACAGCTTAAAAATCCTGAAATTATGGACTGTCCACTATTTTCTTGATCTGTCATTTTGAAAGGCGTATTGTTATATGTTTAACCAATAGATCAATTGTCAATGGGGTGTTACAAATTTAAAAAATGATGAAATTAACGATCAAAGAGGTGGCCCGATGCCTGAATCTGCCGGCTGATACCCTGCAACGCTGGATCCGCCAGGGAAGCATTCCTCTAAACAGCATTGGATCGAAATGCACATTCAAGCCATCAGCCCTGGAAAAATGGGCCGCCGACCATAACCTGTGCTTTACACCGATGGTCAAAGACCGACCGGTCCCACAACTTGAAATGCCCGGTCCTGAAAGCCTTCTTACCGTCATGCAACGCAGCGGAATATTCTACAATATCCCTGGTATCGATCCCGAATCGGTACTACAGTCGGTTGTAAATAAAATTCCCGGATTGACCCAATCATTGCAAAAAACCATCTATGCAAGACTTATGGAAAGAGAAGCGATGGTATCCACCGGCATCGGCCAGGGAATTGCCATCCCGCATCCCAGAGCTCCTCTGTCCGGCCACCTGACCCAACCGCAAATCATCCCCTGTTTTCTGAAAAACCCCATTGATTATGCCGCCATTGACGGCAAACCGGTTTTCATGCTGTTTCTCCTGCTGAGCCCTTCAACTAAAGTTCATCTTCACCTTTTGTCACGCATTGCCTATTGCCTTCGGGATGCCTCATTTGTGGCCTTTTTAAAAACAACACCTGAGCCTGACCCGTTTTTCAGCAGAATAGAAGCCATTGAAAAGCATCTTGAGAACGCGGATACGCTTTAAACATGAAATTTTTTAATTTACTGAAACAGTGGCGCTATCCATCCAGTTGGCGCCTTTTTCGCATGGATGACCGGCTTTTGCTGATCGTCACCGGTGCCATCGTGGGCATATGCAGTGGACTGGCGGCCGTGGCCCTCAACCGGTCCCTGTTGTTCATACTGGAACGACTCCATCCTTTCCGCCAGATCTGGTGGGCCTTCATTCTGCCGGGTGCCGGCGCTGCCCTTTCTTCAATATTTTTAAACAAAATAGTCAATGAGGGCGCCGGACACGGGGTTCCGGAGGTTGTATATGCTGTTTCCCGTTATGGCGGTTTGATGCGTCTTCGGTCGAGTTTTTCCAGACTGATATCCAGTTGTCTGACCATCGGCAGCGGCGGATCGGCCGGTCCTGAAGCACCGGTTGTCATGAGCGGGGCCGCCATCGGTTCCAATATTGCCAAATTTTTCTCGTTAAACGACCGTCAACGGGTGGCCCTGGTGGGATGTGGGGCCGCCGGTGCCATCTCCGCGATATTCAATGCCCCCATCGCGGGTATGATTTTTGCCGTCGAAGTCATTCTGGGGGAATGGACGGCCTTAAACATTATTCCCATTGCCATTGCATCGGTTGCCGGAACAGAGGTCAGCCGTTTTCTGCAGGGCAACCAGATTGCTTTTTCACATCGCCAGTTTGACATTTCCCTTCTGGATATTACGGCTTGCATCGGCCTTGCCGTGGTGGCCGCCGTGGCATCCATTGCATTGACCCGGACCATCCGAGGTCTCACCGGACTGTCGGGCCGGGTTTCCCTGCCCAACTGGGTGAAGGCCGCTATGGGGGGTTGTCTGGTGGGGGCCGTCGGTTTATATTTACCGGTTGTTCTGGGGGAAGGGTACCACCCGATTCATCAAATGATTGAAGGGCTCTATACCCCCGGCCTTATCATCGTCGCACTTGCCCTGCTGGCCAAAATCATCGCCACAGGACTCACTCTGGGGTCTGGCGGTTCAGGTGGCATCTTTGCCCCCTGTCTGGTCATCGGGAGTTTTGCCGGGTTGGCCTATCACCGTCTGCTTATTTTAGTATGGCCCTCCATACCCTGGGTCGACGAAGGGTGCTTTGCCCTGCTGGGTATGGCGGGCCTCATCAGCGGAATTCTTCAGGCGCCTCTCACCGGTATTTTCCTCATTGTGGAAATCAGCGGTGGTTATGATGTGATGCTGCCGCTGATCATTGTCTCGGCCATTTCAACAACCTTGTGCAATTTCGTTGAACCGGCATCTTTTTATCTGAAAGACCTGATAGAAAAAGGCCATTTGCTGCGACCGGGAACGGATGCCCGGGTCCTGGCCGACCTGAGTATCTATGAACTCCTTGAAAAAGACTGTATCAGGGTCAACCCCGACATGCTGCTCCGTAATTTTATCAAAATCGTCAAACGGTCTCACCGCAATTATTTCCCAGTGGAGGATAAAAAAACCGGCCGGTTCAAGGGCATGATTCATCTGGACGATATCCGGCCGTATCTTTTTAATCCGGGCATGTATGACGCGGTCTTTCTTGAACAGATCATGAATGCACACCCTGAAACCATCACCCCGGAGGATGAGCTTTCCGACATCCTGCATCGCATGGACAACAATCATCTGTTCAGCATGCCGGTGGTCGCCAACAACCGATTCCAGGGAATGATCTCCAAAGCCACTTTGCTGGATCAGTACCGCAAGGAGCTTATGGTGCAGACCAGCCAGTAGATCAGAATGAAACATATAAGCGCTTAACAAAGCAACATCGATAATTTTTTTGTGGCTCCTCGCTGTTTCGTATGGGTAAATTTGACCGGCTACAGCCCCGGGATGCTTTCAGTGTCATGCTCGAAACTGTTTGAGGGGCTTAGCGAGCGTTAGGCCGGACAGCCATAAAATAGCCCCCATAGCTTAATTTTTACATAAAATATCACTATGATGGTTTGTGCCAAAGACCTGTCCGGCGTTACGATCGCTTAGTGCCAAGTTTTTTGAGCATGAAAATGAAAGCATCCCGGGGCACCCACACAAAATAGCGAGGAACCTTTTTTGTCGATGGTCAAGCTGTAATTTAATCTACCATGAAGGACAGGAAGGACAAAATAATGATTTCTTCATGTTCTTCCTGTCCTTCATGGTAAAAAATAGTTTTGAGTAGTCTTCAAGTAGTCGAAAATAGAGTCAAACTTGGAATTCATGGTTAATATCAGCTGTCTCAAGGGACCTCTTTTCCCGAGTAAGGTCTCGGGAAAAGCTTAGAAAACTTAATCAAAAGGGCCAATGCGGTAAAAAAGATGTTGAACGGTTTTATCCGAAAGCTAACCGCTAATGGCTAAAAGCTAAGCGCACAGGTCCAAATATTTAACTGGCCGGTATTGACCTGATGGCTTACCCTGCATATAATGTCGCTTTATTCAGGCATTAGGAAAGGAAACACCAATGGATTTAAAACTTTTTCATATTTTCAGAAACACCCCTTTGGGGCGTGAAACACTGCTTCAGTCCACCTATTTTTGTAAAAAAATGGGGGCCGTGCCCGTAGTTTACCTTCCTGTTTCAACAAAATTTTTAATGTATTTTGAAAACGACGTCGTTCAGATCGATCTTGACGAATCCTACATGACCTCCCGGGAAACCGCCCAACAGCATGCGACTGAAATCATTGAACAGGGGAATCTCAAACCCCAATTTTTAAAACCAAAGCACTATACGGCGTCAACATTGCCCGATATCCCCACCCAGTTCGACTTTATGTGCTGTCCGCGCAGCATCAGTGATCTGTCCTCCAAAATCGGGCTGGGGTATATTGGCCCCAGGGTCCGGCGCATCGTCAATTCAGGCCGGTTCCCTGTCCTTGTAACCAGTCCGGCATACAAGGAGTGGCAAAGTATAGCGGTCCTCTTCGGGGGTTCGGTCAATGCCGTGAATGCCCTTAAACTGGGTATTCGAATCAGCCGCACCACCGGCATGCCCCTGGATGTCTATACCCAGGTGGAGGGGAAAAACGTTGATTCATGCAAAAAAATCATTGAGGATGAAAACCTGGAGACGGATATGGCGCACTATGTCAGAAAATGGCATCTATTTGAAACCGGCAAATTTAAAGACAACCTCTATAAAATTCACCACGAAGCACTGGTGGTGGTTGGTGCTTTCGGGCACGGCCTGATCCGCGATATGATGTTCGGGAGTAAAATGGAACAGCTCCAGTCAACCATTTCCAACAACCTTTTGATTGTCGGCCCTAAATACACAGTCCAGTCATGATAAGAGGATAGCCTCATGAATGAGTTTTGGCAAAAACCGGCCATGGATCAAAAAATTTTCAAAATGAACCTCTCCGTCGGCACGGTCTCCGCCTACCTGTTATGCTGCAGCCTGGCCGATGCCGGCACAACGGTTTCCACAAAAAATCTGACTCACGTCTGGAACGGCACAAAAGAAGCGTTGACAGGGGCATTACGTCAGCTTGAAAAAAACGGCATCATACAATGTGTTCTGACGGATTATCCCGACAATACCGTCTACAAGCTTGTCCATGCGCAATACTGGAACGGGCCTGCCGTCTGAAACAATTTGAGGGTTGCGTTTATTCCGATTCCCGCCGCGCGTGATCAATCTCCGCATGAACACAGGCGGTGACAACATGGGCAGGGAAATCAGTGCGGATACCCGGGCAGGATGCTGCCATGACATACCAGTTTTCCACATCCACCAGGACACTGTCGATGAAAGGCCAGCGGCGACACATCTTCGGTTTGACCGGATGGATGGTGCACACTTTGTCCCAGAACACACAATAGCCATTTTGACCCTGGGCCAGCACCGGACGGCTGCCGGACATTTGGCAGTAGTCTTTGACAAAGCATTTCGCGTCCGTATGGATGTATCGGGCGATATTTTCAATATCCGCCGGGGTGACAAAAGTGCCGCCATAGCCTCGGCAGCAGTCACCGCATTGCTGGCAATGAAAAATATCCGCCGGGGTGATATTTTCATACAGCATGGCGAGTCTCCATGGCTCTTTTTAAGGTCACCTGATCAACAAATTTCAAATCGCCACCAATGGGCACCCCCGAAGCAATCCGGGTCACTTTGACCGCATGGTTCTTAAGACATTGAAAAATATAATCTGCTGTGGCCTCACCTTCCACAGTGGTATTGGTGGCCAGAATCACTTCACTGATAGATCCGGAAGATATTCTGCTCATCAGTTCCCTGATCCTGATATCGTCGGGTCCAACCCCGTCCATGGGTGCAAGGCAGCCGCCCAGAATATGATACACACCCCCAAAGGCACCTGACTTTTCAACGGCCACCATATCGGCCGGCTGCTCCACCACACAACAAATGGCCGTGTTCCGGGCCGGATTCCTGCAGATACGGCACAGGTCACCATCGCTCAACCCGAAACACGAAGAACATAGCTGTATCTTGTCTTTCAGGTCGATGATGCTCCGGGCCAGTTGTTCCGCTTCACTGCGGGGCGCTTTGAGAACATGCATGGCAAGCCGTTCAGCGGTTTTTTCACCAATGCCCGGCAGCCGGGAAAGATTCTTTATCACATTCAAAATCGATGACGGATAGTGATTCATAAGTCTGCTTTAAATAATAGATTGATTCAATAAACAGGGATTTTTCACGACAAACACCGGTTACATCAACCCGGGGATATTCATTCCGCCGGTAAGCTTGCCCATCTCGCTGGAAACCATCTCCTGGGCTTTGTCCAGTGCATCGTTTGCGGCGGCCAGCACAAGGTCCTGCAACATTTCAACATCATCTGGATCCACGACCTCTTTTTCAATACGGATCTCCACCAACTGCTGGCGGCCATTGGCAATAACGTTCACCATGCCGCCACCCGAAGATGCTTCCACTGTCCTGCCGGCCAGTTCCTCCTGCATCTTCAACATCTTGTTCTGAAGCTTCTGGGCCTGCTTCATCATATTCCCCATTCCCTTCATCTTTTCTTCCTCCTATCCTTTTTTTGCAAGATCATCAAATAGTTAGAGTTCACACCAAAAATAAATCCGCCCTATTAAGCGTTGGGACGCCCGGCTGGCTACAATTTTTTAACATCAACTAATGTGCCGTTAAAAATTTCAATGGCATCCGAGACCAGGGGATGACTTAATGCCGCCTGTTCCTGTTGCCCCTTTGCTTCCGGCTTCTTTGAATTTACCTCTGGCACATCCTTTTTCCGGCATAATGCCACCTGCATGTCCCGGCCAAAAAAATGACTACAGACCTGCTTCACCGCCTCAAGATTTTTAGTGACCATCTTGGTAACAAAACCATTGCCGCTGACTTCGATATCAAGTGTATTGTCTTTAACTTCCTTTAACCGGCATTTGGCCATATTGGATGCCACCGACGGTTTTTTTCGGGCCACGGCATCGATAATTTTTCCCCACAGGATTTCAGGATCATCGGCAGCATCAAACCCTGACACCACCTCAGGGGCAGGTGGTATAGGTTCAGTATCTGCAACGGCTTCAAGTCGGGCTTCCTGTTCCATGTCGGCGACATCCTCATGGGGTGTCAATGGAACTGCCATGGAACCATTCAAACCGTATCCAGCCTGGGTTTCTGAAAGCCCCTTACCCGGAAGGGTACCCAATTCTTTCTTCAGGTGATCAAGCTTTTCAATGAGCACGTCAATGGGCAGGGCCGGTTTTAACAGAAGCAGGCGCATAAAAATCATCTCAAGAGCCAGTTTGGGCTGAGGCGCAAACCGGATAGAGGTCTCCGCTTCAAACAGAAGATCAAAGATCTGGCTCAAATAGGTCCCGGAGGTATCTTTCACCTGTGTCGCCATCAGTTCAATCTCATGGGCTGGCAAATCCACCAGTTTTTCCACTCTGCGGCCCCACTTGACCACCAGAAGGTTCCTGAAATGTTCTGTCAAATCGGCATACAGTCTTTTCAGGTCATGGCCGTGCTCATAGACATCATCCAGGATATCCAGTACGTTGGGCAGATCCGTGCTTAAAACGGCTGCTGACAGATCGAAAATAACCGTTCGGTCGATAACCCCGAGGATATCCACTATCTTTCCCGGTTGAATGGCCCCTTCCGTACAGCTCATGACCTGATCAAGAAGGCTCATGGCATCCCGCATACTGCCGCCCGCTTCCCGTGCGATCAGTTCCAGGCTTTCCACCGGTATCCGGATCTGCTCCCTGTCGCATAATGAAGCCAGATGGCCTGTGATCGATTCAATATTGATACGCCTGAAGTCATACCGCTGACACCGGGAAAGAATGGTAATGGGAATTTTATGGGGCTCTGTGGTGGCAAAAAAGAACATCACATGGGCCGGAGGCTCTTCAAGGGTCTTTAGCAGTGCATTAAATGCGGCGACACTCAACATATGCACTTCATCGATGATATATATCTTATAGGCACTGTGGGCCGGCATGTATTTGACGTTTTCCCGCAGTTCCCGTACCTGATCCACACTGTTATTGGACGCCCCGTCGATTTCAAATACATCCACGGCATTGCCGCCGGTGATCTCCCGGCATGACGGGCAGTCATTGCAGGGAACGGGGGACGGCCCTTTTGTGCAGTTCATGGCTTTGGCCAGTATCCGGGCAATAGTGGTCTTACCCGTGCCCCTGGGCCCTGCAAACAAAATGGCATGGGCCACCCGATCGGCGGTAATTGCATTGGTCAGGGTCTGGGTCACGTGGTGCTGGCCGATGACCTCATCAAATGTTTGTGGACGATATTTACGTGCAAGAACAAGATAAGCCATAAAAAAAATTTCCACCCGCCCGTCTTCCCCGGCCATGGCAGGCTGAAAAACTGCCCCGGTTCAAACCAACTGGATTCGATTTCATATACACGTGGATACAAACCATGAGGTAAGGCCAGGAAAGATCTCTCGAGCCGATGCCTGAACCGGCCCATCTTAGAATCGCAAACGCAATAACTTGAAATTAGTGGCGGAGAGAGAGGGATTCGAACCCTCGGTGCCGCTATTAACAGCACACACGATTTCCAGTCGTGCTCCTTCAGCCAGCTCGGACATCTCTCCGTATAAAAAAATGGATACCACATACCGCGTTACTGCTATTAATGCACCCAAAAAACCAAATGACCGGATACAGATAATACCTGTCAATTAATGGCGGAGAGGCAGGGATTTGAACCCTGGAAGCGCGTAAACGCTTACTGCTTTTCGAGAGCAGCGCCTTCAGCCACTCGGCCACCTCTCCAGCACAAAGGGCCATTTCCAAGTGCAGGAAAAATGCATAATTATCCTTTTTAACATCATCTGTCAATCCTCATCTGGGTCAAGGGTCATTTTTTTCAAGAGGGCGCCAGCGCCCATCATCAATCCATACCCGTCTTTCCCGCAGCCAAATTTATCCGGCGTTCCTGTTCCTCCGCAAAAAATTTCCATCTGCGATCAGTTCTCAGATATATACCTGCGAGTTTGTTGTACTGGGCCGCCAGTTTCAAATTTCCCTTTTTCAGCCATGCTTCTGCAAGATAGTAATACCCGGTGCCGTCTTTGGAATTGATACCGATGGCCCTCTCAAGAATCGATATGGCACCTTCGATATCCCCCTTTTTGATAAGTCTGTCACCTTCTTTCGTAAGGCTGTGCGCTGCCATGATTCTTGAACTGTTTCGGCTGCTCTCTTCCTCAACAATTTCCGGAGACGGTACCCTGCGGTCAAGAACAGGAGGCAATGCAGTTTTTACAGCACACCCGAAAAAAAGACAGATGGTCATTGTAAGACACATCAATCCCGCTTTGTTTATCTCTCCCTTAAAAACACGGTTCATGCAGACCGCCTTATTGGTTTCAAGCCATTTAGCATCATTTTAGCGCCTCACTGTTTCGTGTAGGCAAAATTCTCGATAAAGCCCCGGGATGCTGTATCCCGGGGCGACTCTCTTGAAACAGCGAAGGCCTTACTTTTGATCATTATTTCCGAAAAGAGACTTTCCTTTATTAAAAAGCTTCCGGAAAAAACCGAGTTCCCTGTGGATGTGACATTCCGATAAGGGGCAGTTGACTTCAAGAAAATACTCATCATATATATCCGGGCATCGCCTCCTTGAAGCGAGTTCTCCGCTCTCTTTGCAGATGCTTTTTTTGACCACACCCGGGGGGATTGTGAAACCGTTTCCGGACGTATATTCAGGCAGGGATTTCACAAGATCTGCCCATATCGGCAACGCCGCATCACCCCCTGTAAAAAAGATCGAGCCCCCATTGTCGAAGCCCACCCATACCAGAGCAAGGAAATCCGGTGTATACCCGACAAACCATGCATCCCTGAAGTTATTCGTGGTCCCTGTTTTACCGGCAACCGGGAAGGTAATGCCCAGTCCCGAAAGAGACCTTGCAGTGCCCTCCTTGACAACCGACTCCAGCATGGAGGTAACCAAATACGCCTTCTCCGGTGATATGACAGAATCGATATCAACGTATTTCCGCACCAGCGGGTGTCCCTTTTCATCGACAACATTTTTCAATGACAGGGGATAGGGCTGAATACCGTCGGCAGCAAATGCACAGTACGCCGTGGCAAGTTCAAGGGGGACGACCTCGAAGGCACCGAGGGCTATGGACGGATATTTTTGGAAGGGGGTCGTGAACCGAAATTTATCAGCCATCGCGACCACTTCTGAAAGCCCGGTCCTGACGGCAAGATCCACAGCAGCCAGGTTGCAGGATACCTTTATCAGGTCCCTCATGGAGAGCCGGTCACTGGGTATTTCATCAAAATTCTTCGGCGTCCACGCCTTCCCATCAACGTCATATGTCTTTTTCCGGTTCGAAAAAAAATCAGATGGCTTGAAGGTTTCAAGGGCCGCAGCCGCGACAAATGGCTTGAAACAGCTTCCCGGTTGCCGCATGGCCTGAACCGCCCGGTTGAACTGACTCACCGAATAATCCCTTCCCCCGACCATGGCAAGGATATTGCCGGTCCTCGGCTGCATAACAACCACAGCGCCCTGAAGTCTCTTTTCCGGACTGCTCTGATAGAGCGCACCATTTTGTTTTTCAAGTCGTTCCAGGCCTTTCCTGAGGGCCTTTTCGGCAGCGACCTGGACACCGGTATCCAGTGTGGTATAGATAGCGTACCCCAGGCTGGAGAGTACTGCGGAAGGGTAGAGTTCATTAAGCTGGGACACGACATAATCCATGAAATAGGGGGCACTTTTCCGATACGAAAGATATGCGACAGGGCGCACCGGGATATTTATCGCCTTTTTAAGCTCCTTTTCGCTGATCCATTCTTTCTTCAGCATGGTGTTCAGGACAAGATCTCTTCGTTTTCTGCATTTTTCCCTGTTTTTGTAGGGCGTATATATATTCGGTCCTTTTATCATGCCTGCAAGAACAGCCGATTCGGCAAGGGTGAGTTCTTCGATTCTCTTATTAAAATAAAAATCAGCCGCCGCCCCCATCCCGTTCACGGAAACAGCCCCTTTCTGCCCCATGTAAATCTCGTTCAGATAAATCTCCAGGATCTCCCTTTTTGTATATTTCATCTCGATGGCAATGGATATGAACAGCTCGTTTATCTTTCTCTTCAGGATTCGGTCATGGGTGAGAAAATAGTTTTTAGCCAGTTGCTGGGTAAGGGTGGATCCGCCCTGACGAATTTCGCCATGTCTGAAATTTGTATAAAATGCCCGGGCCAGGCTAACAGGATCAAATCCGAAATGACTGAAAAACCGCCCGTCTTCTGCGGCCAGAACGGCATGGATCAGGTGCTCGGGAACATTATTGATCGAAATCAGGTTCCGCCGCTCGCGCTCCTTGCCGAAAAGCTGCATCACTTCCTCGGGTTCAAGTTCTATAACGGGCAAGGCAGCACCTGTTTCCAAATGCGTGATCCCGGCTATCCGCCCATGGCGGATAGCCATTTTGGCCGGAAATCCTTTCCGCTTTTTCCAGGGCACGGCCAGGTCATGAAGAAAAATATCGATACCGCTTGTGGCATTTCGCCATTCTCCCTTCAAGAGTTTTTTGTTTTCGCTCTTTCTGTACCCGAGTCGCCTTAATTTTTCGATGAACGAATCCTTGGCCATGCCCCGACCGGAATAGAGAACCGTGGCGTCGGAATAGACAGTGGACGGGACACGCCATCGCCGTCCGGAAAACCGGTTTTCAACAAGATCTGTCAGATAAAGCATATAGACACCGCATAGAACAGCGACAAGTATACCGACAAAACCGATCCAAAGGGTAAACCGGAAAAGCCATGGCTGTATTCCCTTTTTTTTATTATCTCTGGTCTTTCTCATTTTTGCTTTAAAGATCCACTTGTCACTTCAAACGATTTCGAATCCTTACAGTTTGGCCGCGGGCACCGCACCAGGAAAGCGGCTATTGACCGGCGGCCAGTAGAATTCCGGTAACGATGAGCAATAGGGCGACACTACACCGAAACACCGTTGCATTGATTTTCATTTCAACAAACTGACCGCAGTAGGAACCGAGGAGGGACGCCGGCAGCATAAAAGCGGCCAGCTTCAGTATATCCAGGCTGCCGATACCGGAACAGCCATAGACAATGATACGAACCATATCAAGAGCGAGAAAATAGATCAACAAGGTCGCCCGCAGGACTTTTTGAGAATCGATCTGATTTTCAAGATAGATCGTGATCGGCGGGCCAGGGGTACCAAAAATGCCGCCCAAAAGACCCCCCAAGGCCCCGGAGAGATAGCCCAGGATAGAGGCCACTTTTTTCGCCGGGAAGATGGCAACCACAGATTGCAGACGATCCGGACAGCAAAAGCAACCGTTATAAACCCAAAAATACGTTTTAAAATATGGACATTGAAGCTGATCAAAAAATATGACCCAAACCCAATGCCCACAATGGTAATCGGCAGCAGGATTTTGAGATACTGACGATCAATATCATGACGGGCAGCGATGGTGATACTCGCCACCGCTGCTATTTCCACAAGGTTGATCACGACAACCGATGTCTGGATATCAAAAAAAAACAGCATCAGCGGCGTCATGACCAGGGCTGATCCAAAACCGGTGAGCCCGCGGACAAACATTCCGGCAAACCCGATCAGTGAAACAATAACAAGCTGCGTCGTCATTGATGATTGCCCCTTTTTATAACCGTTTATCGCTGTTTCGTGCAGTTAAAATTGATTCGATAAAACCCCGGGATCCATTTCAAACAAATGACAAACAAAAAAACCATGCCCTTGGGGCATGGTTTTTTTACACAATCTTTATTTTATAACCGATGAAATGGCTTATACCGCCATCTCTTTTATCTTTTTAAGAATATCCACCTGACCAAGCCCCTGGGTCAGGATCTGCTCGGAAAGCCCGCCGTTGCCTTCCCGGACGGTTCCCATATGGGCATACCGCGGTGTATACCCCCGTTCCAGCAACCAGGTGCCCATTCTCGCACCCAGACCGGTCTTGGCATTCTGGGTTTCCACCAGCAGCACAAATTTGGCTTTGCCCAGCTTTGCCAGCATATCCTCATCAATCAGATTCAATGTCGGTTTGTTGACCAATCCGATATTGAGACCTTCTGCTTTGAGCCGTTCCACCACATCCAGGCTGCGGTAGAGCATTTCACCGTAAGACACCACATACCCGTCACTGCCTTCCCGGACCAGCTCATCTTTTCCGGAAACAAACTGATAATCACCACCATAGAGCGGGCTGTCATCCGCATCAAGGATAAACGGTGTGGCACTGCGGGTTGAAAAGACAAACCGCAGCCCTTTCTCGTTGAATACGGCTTTGAGCATGGCTTTCAGCTGATGGCTGTCGGCGGGGTACAGCAATTTGGTGGTATCGTTTTCCAACAGTCCGTTATCCGCATAAAAATTATTAAGCCCGAAATGACAGGTATTGTCACACATGTCATCCACGCCGGCATGGGAAAAATGCGCCAGCACATTGGCCTGGTTGAGACGGGCCATGGTAATTTCCGAAACCACCATCTCCAGAAAGGCCGAAAAAGTACCGAAGATGCCCTGTTTGCCGTCTGCGGCGCCGAAACCGGCGGCCACGGAAAAATTGTTTCTTTCCATGATGCCGCTGCTGACATAGACTTCAGGATAGGTCTTGCGGATATGGTGCAGGCCGCAGGAGCCTTCGAGATCCGAATCAACCACCAGTACCCGCTCTTTACGATCGGGCATATCGGCCAGGATCTCACAGACAAACTTGCCGAAATTATCTCTATTCTTGGCAGTCTCGGTGGTGGAGCCCTTGAAACTGCTGCCGGATTTGGATTTTTCAGATGATTTCAAAATATCAACCGCCGCCGTCAGTCCTCTTTGTTCCAGGTAGGTGATGGCAAAATCCACCGGGATCACATCATGGCCCTTGGGCACACCTTCGATACCGGGCACACCCACAGCCATTAACCGTTTGTTCACAAGGGCCGCCGGGCCGTCTGCTGATAGGGCGGCCTTAATTCGGCCGAACAACGCATCGATATCTTCCCCGTCACCGGTGTCCACGGCAAGGCCATGGCCGGCAAGGGTTTTTTCAACATCATAACCGGGCATATAATCACTGGGATGGCCGGCAATGGTGATATCGTTGTCATCGATCATCAGCTTGATGTTCAATTTCTGGGCCACGGCGTACCGGGCCGCCTCAGCGTCGCCGCCTTCCTGCTGGCATCCGTCGCTGCCGAACATGACGACTTTCTTATCCGGGTTGGCTGCGGCGATACCGTTTACGTAGCTCCACAGGTGCCCCAGGCGGCCGGAACTGAAAAAAACACCCCGGGCATCATCCCGCTCAGGATGGCCATAGAGCCCCTTGTTGTACTCTCTGTAATGAAAGAGATCTTCAATCTTCATATACCCGTTCACGGCGGCCATGAGGTACTGGATGGCCACCCGGTGGCCGGCTTCATCAAAAAACACAGGATAGACGCCATTGTCCCCCTTCATGAAACCATCTGTAATCAACACTTCGGGCACAATGTCATAGGCCCCGCCGGTATGCCCACCGAGCCCTTTGGTATTGGCAAAGGCAGTAAAGAAAATAATGCTGTCTCTCACCAGTTGAATATTTTTAACAAGCTGCTCCTTTTGCGGGAGCGTCAGTTCATCCTGTACAAAATCAAATTGCAAGGGCTTGTATTGATTCAAGCCAATCGGAAATTCCATATATTACCTCCATGCAGCCGACAAAAATACAAAAGGGCTGCTATGTCTTTTAACGTTTTGAACCCTGTCGCACATCAAAAGCAAGCAGCCCTTTCCCATTTTCACGGTAGTATGACTTTATTTATTGAATATTACTTTTTTGCCTTACGCTCTTCAGTGGCGGCTTCAAATTCAGCATAAATGCTGTCAAGCTCTTTCACAACTGCCTCTGAGCGCGGTTGGGTCTTATGATTCTTCAGGATTTCAAGCGATTGTGCATATGCCTTTTCAACGATATCAGGCGATCCCGCCGCTTCCCAACCTTCCCGGGTCATCCGGTTCATCAGTTTGGGAGAAGACATCTCCCTGAAATGGTCAAAGGTATGCTGATGCGTAATAAACTCGCCGGCCGGGCCCACCTCTTTTATAACATCATAGGCGATATTGGCCTCGGACACCCGAATTCCGTTTACCACTTGCAAAACCATATCCAGCATCTCGTTTTGCATGAGAGCAGAGGCATAATCCCAGGTCAGTGCGCTGTCGATCATCCCGACGCCATAAATCATGTTGGCACCTGCCAACGCGGGTATAATGGCGGTCAGGGTGAATTCGTGAGCTGACTGGGCATCGGCTTTCTTTGAATCCGTCTATCCACCACCTACCCAGGACGGCATCTTGTAAAACTGGGCAAGCTTGGCAACGGCGGCACTCATCATAGCCATTTCCGGTGCCCCCATGGATGCCAGGGAAAATCTGAGATCCATCATGCTGGTGGAACTGCCGTAAACCATGGGCGCCCCTTTACGAACCAGCTGTCCGATGGTAATGGAACCCAGGACTTCAGCATTGTGGGTAACAAGCGTGGAAGCGAGATCCACGCAGGTGGTCCCACCGGCCATTCCCAAGGGATTGATTTTGATGGGAACACCAAATTTGCAGGCTTCGATGAGCACGTCGGTGGCCTCTCCACTGAGAACCAGCGGGCTGATGGGGTCGGCCGAACAGGTAAACAGCGGCGCATTGGCCAGTTTATCCTTGCCGCCGGCAATGACAGCGCCCATTTCTACGGCCGCCCGAAAATGATCCACCGTATAAATGCCCAGGAAACCATGTTTGGAAGAGCCCTTGAAAAAGGCTAAGGCATTATAAATACTGGCCATGTCCGGATCAAGATCACAGGGGGTCAGGGGTCTTTCCCAGCCCACGATATTTTCCAGGGTATCGATGAAACGGACGGTATCATCTACATCTTTTTTCGTGGCGGCTCTGACTTTCCGCGTCACGGGATCCATGAGGGCCGCTGCTTCACCGAAGTTGACAAAACCGGTTTTCTTGCCGCCGGGCACATAATCGTTTTCAGGGTTGATGGCATGGGCCCGATACGTTGCCGGCGTGCTGATAATAGCGTCTTCCACCAGATTGGACGGAATTTTGACGATATTGGTTTTTTCGTCGACCATTGCACCGTTGTCCCCCAGGATCTGTCTGGCGGTGGCACTTTCGACCTTGATGCCGATACTCCACATGACGTCCAGTGTCGCCATGTGAATCTGATCCAAGTCGTCTGGGCTGAGGACATTGAGTCCAAAGCTGCCAGCCCGGAGCGTGTTGGCATATTTGTAATTGATTGTCATTTTCGTCTCCTTTTGTTTTATGGGTCTTACATCGTTTGAAAAGGGCCGTGGCCGGCCCGTTTCAAATGGAAACTATGATTATATCGCAAACCGCATTGAATGCCGGTTATCCGAAATAAGCGTTGATGAACTTCATGAATCTTTCACATTCCTCATTGGACCCGGGGGTTACACGGAAATAACCGCTCTTGCCGTGAATTTCACCGATTCGTTTAAGGTAAACTTTTTCCATATCGATGGCAGCCTTCAGAATTTCGGCCGTGGTATGGCCCTTCATGGTGGCATCCACCAGCATGTAATTGCCATGGGCCTCGTATGGTTTCAGGCCCAGCTTGACACACTCGTCATAAAAAATCTTCATCCACTTGTTGTTGTGCTCAACTTTGGCTTTTACCTCTTCGGGGTTATCAAAAACCGCCTCGGCGGCGGCCGCGGCCATGAGACCTACATTCCAGGGCAGCAGCATGGCTTTAAATGCTTTGGCCATTTCTTCGGTGCCCAGTACAAAACCAAACCGGATACCGGCAAACCCATAGGCCTTTGAAAAGGTGGACTGCAGGAAGACATGGGGATATTTCTTAATCAGATAGGCTTTAGAAGCTCTTTCCGGCATATAATCAAGATACGCTTCATCAATACACAGGGGAATACCCAGTTCACAAAAACGAATCAGGTCATCATCATCGATGAAAACACCGGTGGGATTGTTGGGACTGATGATCAGGATCAACTTGGTTTTCTCATTGACCGCCGCCAGCATTCCCTCTACATCATAATTCAGATCGCTTTCTCTCACCGGAATCGACACGACCTTGGCGCCGCACAATTCAGCCCGGGGCGGATAGAGGCCAAAGGTCGGTGTGGACATGATGATCTCATCACCGGGCTGGAGAAAAAGTCGCATCATGGAATCGATGATCTCCGAAGAACCGTTGCACAGTTCAATATTCTCAGGGCCCATATCATATTTGGCTGCAATTTTCGTGCGCAGTCTGAGATAACTGTCCGGATAGCGGTTACCCATTCTAACTGCATCGGTAACGGCCTGAACCACTTTTTCCGAAGGGGGAATCGGGTTTTCATTGAGCATCATGCGCGCATGGTCCGGCTTGGCCCAGGCATCGTCAAGAATGCTGTAGTTATATTCCCTGGCTGTTGCCAGCCACGGTACGAACATGTCTTTTAATTCTTTCATTTTTTGATCTCCTTGCTCATGGTTAGGATATAGGACCGGGCAACCTTTACCCGGCCCTTTCTCAATTCGTTTCCAACATTGCCTATCCGCAATAAAGTTTCGGATTTACAACAACGTACTTAAATCCGTATATTCAAGGCCGAATGCATCGGAAACGCCCTTATAGGTGACTTTGCCGTCGATAATATTGGCACCCTTGGCCAGATCCGCATTTTCCCTACATGCTTTTTTCCAGCCCTTATCAGCCAGTTCCAGTGCATACGGAAGTGTTGCGTTGGTCAGGGCTTTGGCCGAGGTATAGGCCACTGCGCCGGGTATATTGGCGACGCAGTAGTGAATCACACCATCCACTTCATATATGGGGTCGTCATGGGTGGTCGCCTTGGCGGTTTCCACACAGCCACCCTGGTCAATGGCCACATCCACGATCACCGATCCTTTTTTCATCAGCTTGATCATATCCGCGGTCACCAGCTTGGGGGCCTTGGCCCCGGGGATCAGTACCGCACCCACCAGAAGATCCACACTCGGAAGCAGTTTCCGGATTGCATGGGGGCTGGACATCACCGTGTTCACGTTGGCCGGCATAACGTCATCCAGGTAACGCAGCCGATCCAGACTGATATCCATAATCGTCACGTTGGCACCGATACCCGCAGCTAACTTGGCTGCCTGGGTCCCGACAATACCACCACCCACCACCAGCACAGTGGCCGGTTCCACACCCGGAACACCCGCCAGCAATTTACCGCAGCCGCCAAAGGTCTTTTCAAGATACTTGGCCCCTTCCTGCACGGCCATCCGACCGGCTACTTCGCTCATGGGCACCAGCAACGGCAGGGATCTGTTGGGTTTTTCCACGGTTTCATAGGCAATATCAATGGACTTGCTCTCGATCATGGCATCGGTGAGGGCCTTGTCCGCGGCAAAATGGAAATAGGTAAACAACACCTGTCCCGGACGGATCATGGGGTATTCAGATGCCAGTGGCTCTTTAACCTTCATGATCATATCCGCTTTGGCGAACACATCGGCTGCTTTGGCGCCAATCTCAGCACCGGCTTCCACGTACATTGCATCTTCAAAACCAGACCCTTCGCCGGCGCTTTTTTCAACGATCACCGTATGGCCGTGTGCCACCATCTGCTCGGCACCTGAAGGGGTCATGGCTACCCTGTACTCCTGATTCTTGATTTCTTTAATAACGCCAACTATCATAATTACCCCCTGTTTTGTTTACTTTTTTATAAAATAGTCAACTGAACGCACTCAAGATCATAGCCCGGACAATCCGGATACAATCAGCCTTTAAGACATTTTTCAGCAAAAGCCACCGCCTTGCCTGTAGCCTTGGAAAACTGATCGGCGGTTTTCTGCAAGGCAGGATGGCTGTTGAACTCTTCCCGCGTATACCCGTCTTCGCTGTAAGCCTTTGTAAAATAGGGAATACGCATCAATTTTTCCATGACATCGGTGGGGATATCTCTTTCAATGGTATTTTTTTCAAAGACAATATTCTTCTGGTTGTCAAAATTCATGATCGCATCGATATATCCCGGAGGACAGGTCACAACGATATTGGCGCCGACTTTCTCTTCCAAGTGCCAAACCCGCTGCTCGCCGTTAACCGTTGGCCCCATGCGCAAAGAGCAGGAAAGCATCTTGCTCGGATAATTGCCCTCTTTCAAAAACCGACAGGCCTTTTTAAAAATGGCCAGTTCGGCCCAGCGCACATCGGCTTCACTCAGTTCAATGCCCTGCTCCTTACCGAAATCCCTGAGCCCCCCCAGATCACCATACCTGGATTCCATGGCGGTGATCACCGAACGCCATTGACTCAGGTCCACGCCATCTTTTTTGGCTCTTTCCAAACCCCGTTTGACTGTTTTGGCGCAATCCACAAACTGGGGCAGGATAAAAGACAGGGTGTTGTTTGTGGCGATACCCCGGGCCGTGAGTTCTTCAATCACCTCATAGCCTTCTGCTGTGCCGGGCACCTTGACCATGACATTGGGGTTGATGGCGGCGATGTCAAGGGCCTGCTCAAGCATGGCATCTTTATCAAAGGCACTGCGAGGATCCACCTGGCCGGAAAGATATCCCTCCTTGTAGCCGGACTTTTCGAACAGTGGCAGATATGCCTTGGACCCCAGCCGTACGACTTCCTTGTAATTCATCCAGAAGAGCCCTTCGACATCGATACCCGGATTTTTCTCGATAAACCCGGCTGCGATTTTCTCCCACCGGGGGACATCGTCTTCGATGGCCTGAAGCGACAGGGGCGGGTTAGTGGTAACACCCCTGAACAACTGGGTCTCCGGACTTTCCGGATTATACATGCGGGCAAACTGGGCCTTCATTGTATCATGATCCGCAACATCAGCCTTGGCCAACATTTTTGTGCACCAGTTTTCAAAAATAACGGGTGATGAATCCCACCATATTTCCATGCCCGGACTCAGTTCAACCAATTTTTCAAATAAATTTTTTTCTTCCATTTTTTCCTCCCTGAAAATTGTTTTGGCGCCGTTAAACAATTTAATATATTTTAACGGCATGCAAGTTATACCTAAAAACTACTGTCATTGAATTTAATTATAATTCTGGCCGCCGTCTACCTGGTTGCCGCTCATGATATGATACTGCCCCAGTTCAACCTCAAATATATATTTATCCCCGCGATAGTAAGAGCAGAGCACTTCCACGGGAATATTACGCTCGTTATACGTCAAGCTTTCCATATAGAGACCGGCGGCATGGGGAGGCAAATCAAGATAGCGTGCAACCTTACCCGTCAAGTTAACCGCCTGAAGTGTCTGCTGGCATCGGTCAAGGACCACATTAAACTGTTTGGAAATAATTTTGTACATGGAGGTGGTGAGATCCATTTCAAGAATATTATGAAACATGTCCGCCGGCAGATAGCTTTCTTCATAAATAAACGGTATATTATTGCCCGTCCGGAGACGCTGAATCACGATCACCCTGCTGTCGTTTCTCAGATTCAACGTGCGGGCTATCCGTTCATTTGCATCTTGAACGCTTTTGTTCAGCAAAATGGTTTTTTCACTGACGCCGATTTCTAGCAAGTCATCCTTAAAACTGGTAATCTGCTTGAGTTTATGTTTCAATGCAATGGGTGTAGCCGATGCCACAAAGGTTCCCATCCCTTTTTCCTTACGTAGAATGCCATCGGCAACAAGGTTTGATATGGCCTGACGCAACGTGTTGCGGTTGACGGCGCACATGGACGAGAGTTCCAGTTCAGAGGGCAGTTTTTCCCCTTCGATATATCTTCCGCTTTGGACACATTCCTTTAACCACGAGGCGATCTGAAGATACTTTGGAATTGGGTTGGCTGGATCAACAATGCTCAATTTTTTTCTCCCTGACAATTAAGGAGTGGTTTGTCTAAATGCATACCATTATAGATGTATATACAGTACGCCCTTTTTAAATAAAGCTGCACCCGTTGTCAAGTAAAAAATTTCACTATTTTGTCTGAAGCCCAACAGACATATCAGGAACCGTGTCCACATAAGAAAGTCTTTAAAAAAGAGCTTCATCAAGATGGTACATCTGTTCACTAATTGTGAACAGATGTACCATCTTGATGCACTTAATTTTCTTTGCATAATTGCACATTTTTTATAAAGATTTGTTTTTTAACTATTTAATGTTTATTTTAAAGTAATTTAAAAATGGGCACATTTTTTGTAATATAGTATTTATTCGATTGAGACAATTAATCCGATTCCATAATATGCGGTAACTTAAAAAACCATTGTATGGTTTATATTCGGTTGCTGTGAGATATTTGTTAACAATTCCATACAACCCGATTATGGGTCGTTTATTCCCTTTTCCGGGGATAGGCCTGATGCGATCCAAACAGATAGACACTGCCAAAGGAGGACCAATTGCTCGAAAAACAGACATTGCAAAAAAGCGACACCTTATCAAATGAATATATCTACGACTGGGCCCTGAAACTTTCTTCAGCCGGCCTGGAATCAAAAATTCCCTTAAAACTACTGGGGGCCACCGCTTTTATTTACCGATGCCCAAAATACCGGGATCTTTACTGGCAATTCAGCCGCAGGCTCACCGATGTTGACGTTGTCACATACAGCAGTATCGACAGCACCAAAATTGACAAATTGCTCAACGATTTTGGTTTTAAAAAACAAGAGAACTATATCTGGCACGCCTCGACCAGGGATCTTTTTGTCAGCGACGACGGGCTTTTGATCGATGTTTTCCGAGACAAACTTGATTTTTGCCATCCCGTCCTTTTTAAAAACCGTCTGGATTCCGATCTGCCCACCATCGAACTGGAAGAAATGGTACTTCAAAAGTTGCAGATTGTTGAGATCAACGACAAGGACTTTAAAGATTTATGTATCCTGTTCATGGAGCACGACATCAGTGACGGGCCTTCGGAAGGCATAAACGGAGAATTCATTGCCGACATTTTCTCCAAAAGCTGGGGCTTCTACCATACGGCTACGACCAATCTGAAGAAATTGAAAGACTACCTGCCCGAAATCCCCATCATTACTGATGACAACAGGGAAACGGTTCGGCGTAAAGTTGACCAGTTACTTGACATGATTGAACAAAAATCAAAATCCCTCAAATGGAAGTTGCGCTCTAAAATCGGTACCCGATTGCTGTGGTATAAGGAAGTTGAAAATATTGAACGGTAAACAGGCCCTTTATCCTTAGTGCCCGATATCGAATATCCTGGAAAGGAGGTGATCGACCGGAAGTCGACAACATAAAAGACACTTACCTTGATAGATTCTGTTATTTTTTTTTAATAACGTAACCACAAGAAAGGAGTAACTTAACTATGGCACAGGAAGTTTTTACACGCAAGGCATCAGGACTTATAAGGGTTATGTCCCCTTTTTCGGCATTTGCCTATAATGTCCTTACCATGAGCCTAATCTTTCCCTGGGTCTATCTATGGGCCCCCCAGATTTTCCCTGGCTGCAGTCTCTGGCTCGGTATTATGATCTGTACAATTGCCCAGGCCTTCGTATCCATCACCATTGCTTTTCTAGCGTCAGCCATGCCCCGCAGCGGTGGGGATTATATTTTCCAAAGCCGTATCTTCGGCGGCGGTATCGGGTTTACGTCGGTCATGAGCGGATTTGTCATCTGGATTCTGCAATGGGTGGCTTTGGCCGGCTGGCTCATGGCAGCGCTGGGACTGGCACCGCTGTTCCTGACCCTGGGGGCAGCCATTGATTCTCCGGCCCTGATTGCTTTCGGAAAATGGTGTTTCAGCCCGACCGGTATTGTGGTTATCTCTATTGTTCTCACCATTTTTGTTGCCTGGTTCCTGTGCACCGGCACACGCAATTATGTCATTCTCCAGTACTTCCTTTTTTTCGCCACGATTACAGGCTTTATTGTTTCCCTGATCGTACTGGCGGGTTTAACGCCCACCGAGTTTGCACCCAAAATCAATGCCTTCCTGGCCAAAGTGGACGGGGTTACCGGCAGTTACGGCGCCATCATTGGTCAGGCCAAAGCCGCCGGCCTTGATCTGACGCCCAAATTCAGCTTTCTCATGACCCTCGGCGTGGCCCCCCTGGTCTGGACCAGCCTCCAATGGGCCTCCTATTCCGTTCAACAGGGGTCGGAAATCAAAAGCGCGCATAATTTAAAGTCCCAGATGTTCATCATTGTCGGTTCGCTGACATTTGTCGGCGTTCTTCTGGCCATCAACGGGTACCTGTTTGAAAAAGCCGTCGGCACCGAATATCTGAACGCGTCTTCCGCGGCCTATAACGGCCTCATCGGCGGGGAAGGACTGGGCACTCTCTTAGGGGTCAATTTCCCGAGTATTATTGTTCAGGCAATTTCCCATCCCATTGTCATTATTCTGGTGGGTCTCGGCTTTATTGCCAACTCCTTTCAGATCACCTGTAACTGTTTTATCGGCATGACCCGTGATATGGTTGCCATGTCCCTTGACCGTACCCTGCCCGAATGGTTTTCCCGGGTCAACCCCAAATGGCATGCCCCCACGAACGCTTATCTTGCCTACACCATCGGCGGGATTATTGTTATTTTTTGCTACAACTTTGTTCCCGGGTGGTTTAACCTGACACTGGGTGTCACCTTTGCCTGCGGGTATGTATTTGTGCTGTCATGCCTGTCCGGGGTATTTTTCCCCTCCAGAGCCAGATCCATCTTTGAATCCTCACCGGCGGCAAAATACGGTAACGCCATTATCTATACCGGCATCATCGGCAGCATATTCTGCGGCGGCATGGTTCTCGCGTTTATCCTGCATCCGGGGCTAAGGCTTTTCAGTTCAGTGCCCACAGCCCTTTTCAATGTGGCCATCATTGTCGTGGCAGCCATTATTTACATTGCGATGAAAAGCTACCACGCCAACCGGGGAATTGATATTACCATGGCATTTAAGGAAATTCCGCCTGAGTAATTCACCCCTTTGGAACGTGTCATCGTTTATTCATGATAAAATATAAACACTGACACGGCTCAAATTATTATTGGCAGAAAAGCCCCGGCGATATCCTGCCGGGGCTTTTCTGATACAACCACAAACACTGACAACGGAAAAACAATGGCAGACCCACAACATAAAGCCGCTGCGCTGACATGCTGGCGAACCAGCGTGACCCCCGAACCCCTTTCAGGGGGTATCACCAACAGTAATTTTGCGATTGAAGAAAACGGTGAAAAATTCGTTGCCCGAATCGGTGAGGATATTCCGGTACACTGTATTCTTCGTGCCAACGAACTGGCCATCTCCATTGCCGCCTTCAAGGCCGGGGTTTCACCCGAGGTATATCATTACGAGCCGGGCGCACTGGTGATTCGCTGGGTGGAGGGAAAAACATTAACGCCCACCGATATCCGGGACGATAAGACCCTGGTCCGTGTCCTTGAAGCAATTAAACGATGCCACCGTGAAATCCCCCTTCATCTTAAAGGTGTCTCCCCTCTTTTCTGGGTATTTCAAATTATGCGTGACTATGCCAGTACCCTGCACAGAGATAATAGCCGCATGATATCCAACCTTCCCGAATGGATCCGCCGATCCCAAATACTGGAATCCATTGTCGGTCCCACGGAGTTGATTTTCGGTCATAATGACCTCCTGGCCGCCAATTTTATGAATACCGGCGATAAAATATGGATTATTGACTGGGACTACGGCGGTTTTAACAGCCCCCTCTTTGACCTGAGCGGCCTGGCCTCCAACAATGAACTGTCCCGCAAACAGGAAAAATGGCTTCTGGAGGCTTATTTTGAAAAACCGGTGACCGATGAATTGCACAGACGCTATAGTGCAATGAAATGCGCTTCTCTGCTCCGGGAAGCCATGTGGAGCATGGTCTCTGAAATCCACTCACCCCTTGATTTCGATTTTATTACCTATACCGAGGAAAATCTTAATCGGTTCGAACAGGCCTGGCACGATTTAAACCAGCTATGACCGAAACCGGCGTGAATATTAAATACCCATGAAAAGGAATTTCTAAAATGTGGTTCTTCAACAAGAAAAAAACCAAAAAAAAACCGAAATTTACCAAAATTTTTTATGCCACGGATATACATGGATCCAAACCGACATTTGGCAAATTTGTTAATGCCGCCAGTTTTTACAATGTCGACGTCATCGTTTTAGGGGGAGATATTACCGGCAAGTTGCTGATCCCCATCATCAAAGAAAACGGAACTTTTCGGGCCACCATCATGGATGTGGTGCATACCGCCAAAAATGACCAGGACCTGAAAAAAATTACCGATCTGATTGAGCATCTGGGGTGTTACCACGCGCATATGTCGGCGGATGAATTTGCCCAACTTAAAGAAAATCCTGCTGAAGTTGATCTTCTTTTCAAACAGAAAGCCCACGAACGGTTGACAAATTGGTTAAAAAAAGCCGATGCCAAACTCCAGGGCCAGCCGGCAAAATGTTATATCACCGGCGGTAATGATGATGATGATCAGGATATTGAAATTATAAAGGCACACCAGACCGAAAAAATAATTTTTCCAGAAGGCAGGGTCGTCATGATTGACGATATACACCCCATGGTCAGTTTCGGCTACAGCAATCCCACTCCGTGGGATACCCCCCGCGAACTCAGTGAAGATAAGCTTGCCGCCATGATAGAAGATGTTGTCAAGGACATAGATGATTTTTCAAATGTTATTTTTAATTTTCATTGTCCACCCAAAGACTGCACCCTGGATCTGGCGCCTAAACTCGACACCTCGTTTGATCCCCCGCGTCCGGTCACCACGGCTGGCGAGGCCGTCATGGTGGGGGTGGGCAGTTCCGCCGTGCGGGATGCCATTGAAAAATATCAGCCATTGCTCGTGCTCACAGGCCATATCCATGAATCCAGGGGAGTTGTCAAAATCGGACGAACCACCATTGTCAACCCGGGCAGTGAATATGGGGAAGGCATTTTAAAAGGCGCCATCATCAACATCCAGGATAAAAATGTGTTGAGTTATCAGATGACTTCCGGGTAATGTACCCGATGAGAGCTAAAACCCCATACCGGAAAAAGGGAGCAACATGAAAATATTAGTCGGGTTTAACGGATACTATGTCTCCAAAGACGCGGTGAGTCTTGCCGTAAAACATGCCGAAGCGTTTAATGCCTCCGTTGACATTGTCACCATGCTTGAAAAGGGCCACGCCCTCCATCTGGATGATATGGAAAAGGCGGATAATGCCCTTGAAGAAGCCAAAAATGCCTTTGACGCGCGATCCATCCCATGCCGGACGCGGGTTATTACAAATGATCTGAGTGCCGGCGAAAACCTGGTGGCATTTGCCCAGGACCATGACATCGACATGGTGATCATCGGCATCAAACGACGGTCAAAAGTCGGCAAAATACTTCTGGGATCAACAGCCCAGTATGTTATCCTGAAGGCACCCTGCCCGGTGTTGACCATTCAGTGATATCCATATTTTCAGCCATGCAAACAGGGTAACCCCATGCCCGTCATTTTCAAAAACAGGGTCATCGCCATAGCGGTCTTATCTGTTGCCATCTTTGTCCTATTTCCGTCCTTTGCAGACACCGGGGATCAGATGACCCTGCGGTTTCTGATCTGGGAAGGCTATGCGCCCTATCCACAACAGCAAGTGTTCAAACAAAAAATTATTGAAAAATACGGCATTAATCTGAAATTTGACGTGCGTCACGCCTCAAATCCGGATAGCTTTTTCAATGAACTCCGCAAAGGGACGGTGGACATCATTTCCCCGGCGCATAACCTGCCCAAAGATTCACGCTACAACTTTACCACCAACGGTTTGACACTTCCGGTTAACCTTGAAAATGTACCCAATTACCATACCATTGCCCCTGCCCTTCAAAAACAACCATGGGCTATTGAAAATGAAAAAATCTATGCCGTCCCCATTATCCAGGGGCCTTACGGCCTCGCCTATAACACGGCTATTGTAAAAGAAGAACCGGTGAGTTGGAATGTTTTCTGGGACGATCGCTATATCGGTCGATATGTGGTACAGAAAGATTACTATGAACTGAATGTGTATATCGCCGCACTGGCATTAGGGTTTGGTCCTGAGGAAATCTTTCATTACGATGTCATCAAGGGGCCGGCCCTGGAAAGCAAAATTCGACAGCTTGCCATTCATGCCCACTCTCTGTGGATTGGTTTTGACCAGCCCATTCATTTCAAAGGCAAAGCCCTAGCGACCACATGGCGCGCCACTTTCCCCGAATTAAACAGACTGGGTGAAAGCTGGCGTATCGCTGTACCCAAAGAGGGTACAACGTGGTGGGTTGATACCCTCATGTTGAGCCATACCCTGAAAAACGATCCTCTTTTGAAACAAATTGCAGAAGAATGGATCAATTTTATCCTTGAACCTGAGGTTCAAACCGATGTACTGGCGATGAAACTGGGCGTCTTTCCGGTTACCACGCCAGCGTTAAATCTTTTCGATAAAAAAATGACGGATCACGACTTTGTCAATCAAGACCGTCTGCTGAAAAATCATATTCCCTGGCAATTGCTGAACACACGCGATCGAAACGCCTTCAGCCTACTCTGGAAAGAAGCCCTTGAGGCCAGAGCGACCGTCAAATCAATCAAATAATGCAATATAATGGGATATAGATCTAAAAAATACAAGCTGGAACGGTCCCTTAAATCCAAATTTTTAGTGGGTATCTGCATGGCCATGCTGCTCACCACGCTAGTATATATGGCCATTGACTATTACCTGGTATACAACCGCAATACCCGAATGCTCGAAGCGGAAATTACATTAAAAATCGCAAAGGCAGCCAAGACCCTTGCCCATCCGCTCTGGATCTATGACGTTAATTTCATTCGAGAATATTCCAGAATTCTGACCCATGACAATAGTGTGGTGAGGGTTACGGTGTACGATGAACGGAATAAATCACTGGTGCATCTGGAAAATATCGAGGTCATCATTACCCCCAGTACCCTCAAATGGACCCTGCAACAGGAAATTTTATTTCAAAACCAATCGGTGGGTCGCCTGGTCATCACGTTCTGCAATGCAGAGGTCAACCAGCTCACCCGGCAGATTCTGGTGTCGGATATCCTGATTCTGTTTTCAATGCTTTTAGTGGTTCTGGCCACCACCTGGTTTCTGCTCGCCCGGCAGATATTTACCCCGCTGACAGCCCTCGAACATACCCTTAAAAAGATATCCACCGGTGATTATTCAAGGCGGGTATCCCTTCACATGAAAGGCGAGCTGGGTTCCATTGCCGACGAATTCAATACAATGGTTGAACAGGTTGAGCTGCGTGAAAACAAAATAAGGGAGAGTGAGCTTAAATATCGCAACCTGGTGGAAAGCTCCACCGATATCATTTTTATGACGGATATCAAGGGTAAACTGCTGTTCATGAACCATAATTTCCAAAAACTGACCGGCTACCGGATTGAAAATTTTATCGGCAGGCCATTTACCGACATGCTCTCTTCGGACGACATTCAAATTTCCCTGGAAATGTTGGAAGGCGGGCTGAAAGGGATATCGATTCCGCTTTATGAAATAGAATTTCAAAAAAAGGACGGCACCACCGTCCCCATGGAATTGAATCTGACCCTGCAGCGCGATATCAACCATACGCCATTTGGCGCCCTGGGTATTGCAAGGGACATTGCCAAACGCAAACATTCGGAGGCTGAGCTGCGAAAATATGAGCAGATGATCGCTTCAACAACCGATTTAATGTGGCTCATCGACCGTGATTATATCATCCGGGCCGTAAATGATGCCTACGCAAAACATCATCAGGCCGACAAAACTCAACTCATCGGCCTGAATGCGGAAACGCAGGTGGGACACGCTATATTTGAAAAACACATAAAACCTTATGTCGACAGATGTTTCACCGGCATCAACGTCCGCCACCATACATGGATCGACCTTCCGGGCGCTGATGCGCGTTATATGGAAATAACCTACCACCCCAATTTTGAACCGGATAAGACAGTTTCCGGTGTGGTCATCAGTGAACGAGATATCAGCGAACGCAAAAAACTTGAAACCCAGCTCCAGCAAACTCAAAAAATGGAGGCCATTGGTACACTGGCAGGGGGTATCGCCCATGACTTTAACAATATTTTAGGCTCCATCATCGGATACGGAGAGATGATGGAAATGTTCGACGTCAAAAAAAATACAAAATTAGAAAACAGACTGAACCATATTTTAAAAGGGGCCTATCGGGCCCGGGACCTGGTGGACCAGATTCTGACGTTCAGCCGTCATACGGATCAGCAGAAAAAACCGTTGCGACTCACACCGATCCTGAAAGAAGCCCTCAATTTTTTAAGGGCATCCCTGCCCGCCACCATACGCATTAATGAAAACTTAAAGTGCCGCGATGACGTGGTCCTGGCCAACCCGACACAGATACACCAGGTATTGATGAACCTTTGTACCAATGCATCCCAGTCAATGACGGATTCAGGCGGCACCATAACCGTTAGCCTGAATCAACTTAGAAATGAGGTATTGGTACCGCCCACAGGGCTTGATCTTGACTCGGGACCTTATATCAGGATATCGGTTGCAGACCAGGGAACGGGAATCGACAACGCGATTATCGACAAAATATTTGATCCTTTTTTTACGACCAAAAAGCCCGATAAAGGTACGGGGATGGGCCTGGCGGTGGTGCATGGCATTGTCACAAACCATAATGGCGTCATCGAGGTTAAAAATGGCGCTAAGGGCACGACGTTCAACGTTTATCTCCCCCTTCTGGACATCGCACCTGTCGCAGTAGAAACCGCCGGTCCCCTGTCACTGCCGAGGGGGCAGGGAAATATATTATTTATCG
Organism: uncultured Desulfobacterales bacterium; assembly: GCA_942490765.1. Lineage (GTDB taxonomy): Bacteria > Desulfobacterota > Desulfobacteria > Desulfobacterales > 4572-123 > 4572-123. Next base: position 108,930 of record CALNYM010000005.1, read on the forward strand.
ATGATGAAAAACCACTGGTTCAATTCAGCAAGGAGATTCTCGAATATCTGGGATACACGGTCACGGCAAAAACAGACAGTATCAAGGCCCTGGAAGTCTTTAAACAGACACCGGACCTTTTTGATCTTGTCATCACCGATCAAACCATGCCGAACATGACCGGTCTTGATCTTGCTACAAAAATACTTGCCGTCAGACCGGATCTGCCCATTGTTCTGTGTACCGGATTCGGTACCGAAACAACCGAAGAAAAGGCCCGGACTGCAGGGATTCACACCTATATCAAAAAGCCTTTGGGGCCCCGAAAATTAGCTAGGGTTGTCGATAAAATATTGAACCCGAATCACCCGCTGGAGGTTGTTCATGGCCAACGTACTGATTATTGACGACGATGTGGAAATGTGCATGATGCTGGCCGACCTTGCCGAAAGTATCAAGCACCAGTCCGAGTTTACACATACCCTTACCGATGGATTAAACCGCGCACTTACCGGTAATTTTGACCTGATTTTCCTTGATGTCAAAATGCCGGACGGCAACGGCCTGGAAATTCTGCAAAGAATAAAAGCCACCCCCTACCCGCCGGAGGTCATTATTATTACGGGGGCCGGTGATTCCGACGGCGCTGAAATAGCCATCAAAAACGGGGCCTGGGATTATCTGCAGAAACCGCTTTCACCCAAAAATATTATCCTGCCGCTCACCCGGGTATTGCAATACCGAGACGGGCTAAAGAAATCCGAAAAACCACCGTTCTTACTCAATCGTAACGGCATCATCGGTGACAGTCCCAAAATAAGAGAATGTCTGACCACCATGGCCCAGGCAGCCAATACGGACGTCAATGTCTTCATCAGCGGTGAAACCGGTACCGGCAAGGAATTGTTTGCCCGGGCCATTCACCGCAACAGCCGGCGATCAGAGAATCCTTTTATTGTTGTTGATTGTGCGGCCCTTCCTGAAACACTGGTTGAAAGCACCTTGTTCGGGCATGAAAAAGGGGCGTTCACGGGGGCCGATCAATCAAAAGAAGGGCTTATCAGACAAGCCCATGGGGGCACCCTTTTCCTGGACGAAGTCGGCGAGCTCAGCCCCAAACTGCAAAAAGCCTTTCTGCGTGTTCTCCAGGAACGTCGCTTCAGACCGGTGGGCAGTAAAAATGAGATCAAAAGCGACTTCAGACTCATTGCGGCCACCAACCGTGAACTGGATCAAATGGCCAGCAAACAGATGTTCAGAAAAGATTTTTTATACCGGTTAAAAAGTATCTGCATCAATCTACCGCCGCTCAGGGAACGCCTGGGAGACATTAAAGATCTGGCCGTTTACCTCACCGACAAGATCTTTACCCGCCACCACATCGATCCCAAAGGCTATTCCCCGGATTTCATCACGGCCCTGGGCCAATACGAATGGCCCGGTAACATACGCGAACTGGTCAATACGCTGGAAGCAACCATCAGCCAGGCCCTTTATGAACCCATATTATTTCCCAAGCACCTGCCGGAGCCCATCCGAATTAAAATGGCCCAGTCAACGCTGCCCCATGCACCTTCACCCACACATTTCGCCATCACAAAGTCCCCGGATGATCACCCGGACAGCCTGCCATCCTTTAAAAAATTCAGGGATACGTCCCTTGCCAGCGCGGAAAGCCGCTATTTCTCCAAATTGATGGAACTGACACGGGGTAATATAAAACAATCCTGCCTCATATCCGGCCTCAGCCGAACCCGGCTCTATACCCTTTTAAAAAAACATGGCATTGACCGTACCGGCTGGTCTCAAAAAAAACGCCCCTAGCGAGGTGCTTACACCCCGGCCAGCCACGTGCCGAACTCAGGATCATAATAATTTTCCCGGAACCTGGCATAGCGCCCGATGCCATACCCGTAATAATCAAAACTAAGGTTGGAAATTTTATCCTGAATCATGGCCCACAGGCTCCACCACAAATCAGCGGTCAATTTATGCAGCAGAATACGATACAACCGGTGGGGCTGCATCTCGCCGCAATACGTCTGAACTATCAACTCTTCCTGTTTGCGTGAAAGGGGGTGTTCAACGGCAAAATCCCCCAGATCAAAAAAAGGATCATTCATACCGCAATATTCCCAGTCCAAAAGCCACATTTTCCCGGATGCATCCAGGATAAAGTTCTCGGACAACACATCATTATGGCAAGCTGCCAGCTTGGGTTTATCCCGATCCATGGCTTTTTCAATTTTATCGGCCACCTGACACATCCAGTCAAAATCATGGGGGAAAAAAGCATCCCTCTCCCTGGCCCAGCGTGTATATTTCCTTATCATATCGAAAACATAGGTTGTTTTTTCAAAAACTGTATCACTGTGAACGCTTTTCAGCACATTGATAATTTTAACAATTATCCCATCATCTGCGGCAATCGTCACAGGATTCATCACCTCGCCGTCAACAAACGGAATCACCATGGCATCTTCGGGCTTTACAATGCTCAACACCTCCGGAGATACCCCTATTTTAGCGGTAGCGAGTATGGCCCCCCGCTCATTGCCGCGATCAATAAAGACATCGGTGCCCTCACCGGGAATCCGCAATACATATTTTTTACCGTCAACAAAGCAGGTATAATTGTTATTTGAAAGGCCCCCCGAAAGGATTTCATGTTTCACCGCTTTGCCCTTCCATATATCAATACGCGGGATGATCGATTCAGCCAAAGTTGTTTTCATAGAGCACCTCTCTTAAGATAATAATTTTAAATAACCATCCAGGGCAATTCTGCCCACTTCAAAACAAGCCCCCCCTGTCATCCTGATTATTCCAAGATGCGTGCCAGACATGAGATTGGGACATTTAGATGTAACTCATTGATATTTAGACAGATGGTCAAAAACAGATCAAAGGCGTCACAAACAAACCGGTCATTCAGACAGAATAAATGTTCTGTTTTTGATACAAATGTTCATTTTTACAGTAATTTAAATAAACATCGGGCCTGGCGACAGGGCAAATGACTACACACTGACAACAGGCCCGTTATTTAAATCATTTTATCCCGAAACAAAATTTCAACCGGTGGCAACTTCTCCACCGGATCTTCTACTGACCCATCGGTTGATAAAATGCAGCACCCCCAGCATCGCAAACACAATGGCGATAATACAGGTACACATGGCATTGGCGCTGGCTGTCCAGCCGTCATTATCCAGCATGATAATCTCGATGGCCGCCAGATGAACAGTGGCGGAAACCAGGAAAATAACGGCACTGATGGTGGTCATGGAGCGCATGAAGAAATAGGTGAAATTCTGAACAAAAGCCACCCGGGACAACGGAAAGATGATCTTGAAAAAAGTACTCACCGTATCGCCCCCAAGGCTGATGGAGGCTTCTTCAATGGACGGATCGATATTTTTTAAATTCGAAATGCTCGACAAGATCCCCAGGGTAAAATTACAGATGATAATATTGATGACCACAATCCAGGGGGTCCCGTAAAACCAGTAGATGGGTTTATTAAACGCCAGGATATATCCCAGTCCCATGACCAGCCCGGGAATAGCCGCCGGCATCACCGAAAAGAAATAGACCACCTGCTTGAAATAGGGCTTCCGGGTTTCCATGGCATAGGCCGCCACCAGTGTAATGAATGACCCCACCACCCCCACGATCAGCGAGATCCAGACACTGGTCCAGATAGCCGAATAACCGCCGATGGAGGGAAATTTGTAGTGTGCCAGGGTTAACGTCCAGTCGTAGGGCCACACCTTTACAAAGGAGCCGATGATGACCGTGGCAAAAATCAGAATGATCGCAAACGCCATTAAAGAGCAAAATGCGCTGTACAACAGTTTTTTCAGGGGCCGTGTGGGCGGAATAAAAGGCCTGGCCGCACCGCTGATCATGGAAAAACTTTTGCGCGAAATATAGTAATTGAGCATAAATGCCGCCAAAGACGGCACCAGCAGGATAATACTGATGGTGGCACCCAGGTCGAACCGATACAGGTTGGTGACCTGGGCATAAATTTCCGTGGCCAGCACACTGTAATTGCCGCCGATGACCACCGGATTGCCAAAGTCTGTAATCGTCAGGTTAAACGTCAGGGCCGCGGCACTCAAAATTCCATACTTGGCTGACGGCAGCGTGATCCGGGTGAACACCTTAAACGGTGATGCGCCCAGGCTTTCCGCAGCCTCGTCCAGACGGATATCCACCGCCGAAAGGGTGGTAAATAAAATAACAAAGGCGTGGGGCAGACAGTACAGGACTTCAGAGATAATGATGCCGGTGGCACCGTAAACATTCCAGTCCGTCTGAAAAAAATGGGAGGTAATCAGCCCGTTGCGGCCGAAAAGATAGATCAACGCCAGGGCCTGCACAATGGAAGGGGCTACCAGCGGCATCATGATAATATTGCGAAAAAAAGTTTTACCGGTAATGGTGGTGCGCGTCAGGGCATAGGCAAAAAAGAACACCAGGACCGTAACGATAACCGTGGTGACACCCGCTATATAAAGGCTGTGCCATAACGAGTTCAATGTGTAGGAGGTGGTAAAATACTGCTTGAAATTAGCCAGTGTAAAATTGGCCAGGGCCAGTTCCCCGCCCTTAAAAAAACTCAGTTTTAAAATCATCCACAGGGGAAACAGCATGAAAAAAAACAGCAACAGCAAAATAAAAACGGTCACCGTGGGAACAATGAACTTGTCAAATTCCATTCGCGCGGATGAAACCGTATAGTTGGCCACGGGGGCATTTTCTCTTTGGATTGAATTCATTTTTCCATCTTCCTTTCCGGTAATCAAAACGGACCATATCGCTTAAATCAATTTCTTGAATATTTCCGAATAAACATGGAAGGCATCCGGCGGAAAATAGAGTTTAATGTTGTCTTTTTCTTTAATCGGTTTTTTGGCGAACTCTTTCTGGGCGATATCAACTAACATCTCCTGACCTTCGAACCGCACAAGAATATTGACAACGGCGCCAAGAAACGTCACCAGTTCAACCTTAACATCGACAATATTGGAAGCAACGCATTCGTCTGATGAAACCGTTGCCCCGACGATTTCAATATCCTCGGGGCGAATGGCCAAATAGACCTTTTCACTGTCTGCCGTATCTATTTCAGAGACCTTGAATGCAGATTGGCCGTAAAGGACCCGGTCATCTTTTTTTCGACCTTCAAAAAAATTGGACGTCCCGACAAACTCGGCGATAAAACTGGTCTTGGGTTTCTTATAGATTTCCCAGGGTGAACCCACCTGTCTGAACTGCCCCTGGCGCATCACCACAACACGATCGGCCATGCTGAGCGCTTCTTCCTGGTCATGGGTCACATAAATCATGGTAATACCCAGGTCGTTCTGCAACCGCTTGATCACGGCCCGCAGGCGCACCCGGATTTTCGCATCCAGTGCACTCAAGGGTTCATCCAGGAGCAGCACATTGGGTTTTATGGCAATGGCCCGACCCAGCGCCACCCGCTGCTGCTGCCCGCCACTCAACTGGGACGGATAATGGGTCTTCCATTCGGCAAGCCCCATCAGTTTAAGCATTTCATCGACACGCTTATCGATTAAATTCTGCGGCATCTTGCGCATTTTCAATCCGAAAGCAATATTCTGGTACACCGTCATATTGGGAAACAGCGCATACGATTGAAAAACAATGCCAAAGTCTCTTTTCTGCGGTATTACATCGTTTAGGTTTCTGTCACCATAAGAAATATCCCCTGACGTCTGAAACTCGAACCCTGTAATGATCCTCAGCAAAGTGGTTTTGCCGCATCCGCTGGGTCCCAGAAAACAGATAAATTCTCCGGGGGCAACGGTGAGACTGACATTGTCCACCGCAACCAGAGAACCGAATGATTTGCTGATATTGTTTAAAACCAGATTATTTGACATGGTGCTTAGGTATGCTCCTTTCCACTGCAGATAACATTTAAAAACCGACATCTGCACACTCTATAACGGCATCCGGCAATAACGACCGGGCGCGTTGTGCGGCAATAACGGGACGTCTTTCCCATGGTCCAAAAGTGCATAGATGTTTATACCGGAAAAAACCGTAAAAAAGAGCTTCATGAGCACTAAATTCCGCTGCCCATGAAGCCCTTTGGTTGCTCATGCGGTCAAATTAATGCAGAAACAGATTCGACCAGACTTCAAGGATTTTGGTACGATTTTTAGACTGCCATGGGAAATCCATGGGTGCCAGCTTGATGGAATCCAGTGGCGGCATATCCGCAGGTCCCTGGATGCCCGGATAGGTGACGCCCAGTTTAAACTTGGCATACCCCTCCATGGCACTTTTAGATATGGCCCAATCCAGAAATTTCTTGGCGGCGGCTTCATTTCTAGCCCCTTCAAGCAGTGCATTGGCCTCCAGTTCATAACCGGCACCCTCTTCGGGCAGCACCATAACCACCGGAAATCCTTTTTTCTTTAAAGACGAGTAGACAAAGGCAAAAGAACAGCCGATGGCATATTCACCGGCAGCGGTCAACTTGGCCGGCTTTGAACCGCTCTTGATATACTGGCCCATATTTTTATCGAGTTTCTTTAAAAAATCCCAGGCCTTGTTGTCTTCCACCGATTTGGTTTTATAATCCGGATCCAACATCTCCAGCAGACTGGCCACCTGCAAAAATCCGGTGCCGGAGCTGGCCGGGTTGGGCATGATCAGCTTGTCTTTATAGACCGGGTTCAAAAGATCATTCCACCCCTTGGGCATGGGTAAATTTTTCTCTGCCATCACCTTTGTATTGATCACAAAAGCGGCGGCATATAAATCAATGGCGGTCCAGTATCCATTGGGGTCTTTGAAATGGGCCGGAATTTTGTCCCATCCAGCCGGTTTGTAAGGTTTTATCATCTTCCGGGGGACGAACTCTTCCATGTTGGTGACGGCCCAGCCCCAGACACAATCCGCCTGGGGATTATTTTTTTCGGCCAGCATTCGGGCACCCAGTTCACCGGTGGAAAGTCGAATCGCCTGAATATCAAGGTCCGGCAATTCCACTTTGGCCTGTTCTATGTACTCCACCACCTCTTCATTTTCCAGAGAAGTATAAACGACCACCTTTTCTTTGGCCATAGCCGGCCCGGCCAGAAGCATAAACGCAACAACTATCGCAATAAATAAGACACTGAACTTTTTCATAAAACGTCCTCCTTTTTAGATGTTGGCATTAATTATCACATGATAAATAAAAGGATACAACCGTCGGGCAGAGATCAAAAATGGACGAACATATCGCGACAATCGTGTTTACAACGTTTTTTTAAAATTTCAAAAATCGGATGAACATGAATTGCGGTACCAACGATTATGGTATCCATTTTTCGAAGAACTACGCTATAACTTATGGACTACATTTGTCAAGAAAAATACAATGAATCCTGAAGCACTACTTTTCTGCTGTTATTTTCGAAATAAAATAAAACTGAATGATAATATAAATACTGACCACGGCGTATTCCCTCCGATAAAGACCGGATCACCCGGCTTTTGCACCCGATATTTAGCTTGACAAATCAGGCAACCTCTTTTACCCACTTAACTGTTTTTAACAGATGCAACACGTTCTGCAACAGGAGGTCTTATGCAATTCAAAGCCATTCTTTTTGATCTTGACGGAACCCTCTTAAATACCCTGGCCGATCTGGCCGATGCCATGAATGCCGTTTTGTGCCATCATCACTTTGTCGAACACGATATAACGGCCTACCCGTATTTTATCGGCAATGGCCTGGCGGCGCTGGTCCATAGAGCACTTCCCGAAGATTCCCGTGATGATGCAACGGTCAGTATTTGTTTGGAAGCCTTGAACAAAGAATATTCAAACCGCTTAACGGCCAAAACCCGCCCCTATGGCGGCATACCCGAATTGCTCGACAAATGCACTGTTTCAGGCCTCAAAATGGTTATTCTGTCCAACAAACCGGACCCGGCAACTCAAAAAATAGTGGCAGCCCTTTTATCCTCCTGGCATTTTGAAATTGTCCGGGGTTCAAGATCAGATATTCCCCAAAAACCCGACCCCGCCGCGGCCCTTCTGATGTCCCGAACCCTGGGCATGGCCCCCGGAGATTTTATCTACCTGGGCGATTCAGACGTCGACATGCAGACCGCTACCGCGGCAGGCATGTTTGCCGTCGGCGCTCTCTGGGGCTTCCGTGACGCCCCGGAATTGATTAAAGGCGGTGCAAGAATGCTCATCAAAACCCCCATGGATCTTATACCATGGATTTAACAATATAAAGTAATCCTGCCCGGAAGTGCTTTTTTTGCCCAATAGCTTCGTAGTGCACAAAATCAACCCTTTCTCATCCTGCCCAGAGCACCGTATACCCATGCCGGTAAACCAGCCGGAAATATCCCCCCTTGTAATAATTATCATATAGAACATAACACATCGTTATACATGATATGATAATTATTAATTTGATTTATATTGACTGCTACATTATTATTGAATCCTATTTAACAAATAGACTCATTCCTATAGATTTTTAAACGAATCAAGTATTTCAATAATGTTTTAACAATATTCTAACAACGTCCTAACAGCATTCCATTACGTTTCACGAGACTGAATACACTGGACGCGAAAGGAGGTGCAATTCCCGGATCAGTTTTATTTGGAGCCCCTGAAATAGAACTACTTTGTTTGCCATGCTTATTTAGTTAACAGCCAACATGATAGGAGGTATAAAATGAAAGGTAAACTGTTTACAATCGTTGCCATCGCTCTTTTCCTGACATTGGGATCGGCATCCAGCGGTCTTCAGGCAGCTGATTCCATCAAGGCATATATGGGTTTTTCACGTGAAGTCAATGAGGCGCTGGCGGCCCGAATTCAGGAAAAAGTCGGAATCGAAGTCAAAAACATCACCCTTTCCTGGGGCGAAATCTGGGCCCGGGTCAAAACCGAATACCCGCGATTCAACGCAGACATGGTGCTGTCCTTTGGGGCCAGTGAAGCCATCAACGGCGCCCAAAAGGGATATTATGAAGCCTATCACTCACCGGCCTGGGACTCAATAGGTGACGCCTTTAAATCCCCGGACGGCACCTATTATGCACTGGGCACCTTTTCTTTTCTGCTCATCGGCAATAAAGAAAAACTGGCTGAAAAGGGATACGGCATGCCCATGAGCTGGAAAGAGCTTTTGGATCCCAAATGGAAAGGCCAGATTGTGGCGCCATCTCCCCGAACTTCGGGTACGGCATTTATGATCAATTATTCTTTCCTCCAACTGTACGGTGAAAAAGAAGGCTGGAAATTCCTTGAAAGCCTTGACAAGAATATGGCCTTCTACACCAAAAGTGGAAACGCTCCCACCGACCTTGTGGGCCGCGGCGAATATCTGCTTGGGCTCACCGCTGACGAAAATGTCCTGAAAAGAATCAATGACGGGTATCCCATCGTCTGGACCGTGCCGGTGGAAGGCACCGGATACGAGGGCAATTACTGCACCATCCTCAAAGGCACCGAAAAATTAGCCCTTTGCCAGAAAGTTATGGATTACCTGGGATCGGAAGATGCCAGCCAGTTCCTCGGATCTATGGGTTATATCCCGCCACGTACCGGTATAACAAGTGCGCTCTATGGAGCTGCCACCCCCAAATTTATCAAACTGGATCATTCGTGGGCCGTCAAGAACAAACGAAAAGTCGTCAAACAGTGGAAAAGTAAATTCATGATGAAGGAAACGGCCAAAGCCAAAAAAGTCGGCGACGAAAAAGAGAAAAAAGCTGCCCAGGAAGAATAATACTTCGATTCAGGATACAGGAGGAACAGATAAATGACAGATGTCGCAATGGGCGGTGGCGGTAGTAACAGTATCACCTATAAAATCAGAACCTTCCTCAATGCAAAGCTCATTAATTTGTTTGCCGGTACCTTATTTTTGCTGCTGGTCATCTTTCTCCTGTATCCGATTTGTACCGTTCTCGTGCAGAGCTTCTGGGGCGATGACGGATTTACCCTGGAATTTTACAAGGAATTTTTCAGCTATAATTTCTACTACTGGTCTCTATTCAACACCTTGATCCTCGGGTTCTCGACCATGGCCATTCTATTAGTGGTGGGATTCTGTTTTGCCTATTTGACCACACGGGGCCCGTATTGGATCAGAAAACCGCTAAAGATTTTGGCGCTGTTGCCCCTGGCGGCGCCCCCCTATATTTTCGCCATTTCACTGATTACCCTGTTTGGCCGAAACGGGCTGATCAACAATACGTTTCACCTGCATTTGAATATCTATAGCTGGGGGGGTGTGATTGCGGCCCAGTGTTTGGCGTTTCTCCCCTTAAGTTACATGATGATTGAGAATGTGATGAATTCCCTGAACCCGAGTCTGGAAGATACGGCCAGTGACATGGGGGCTTCGGAAATACGGATCATCCGCTCAATCACGATCCCTCTCATCGCCCCGGGGCTCCTCAAGGCCGGGCTGCTTGTTTTCGTGATGACCATTGCCGAATTCGGAAACCCCGCCATCCTCGCCGGCAGGATCCCTTTTCTAGCCCCGGACACCTACCTGATGATCACCGGCGAAGGTGATTTCAACATGGCCAGTGTGCTGAGTGTTGTTCTTATCCTGCCCTGCATCGTTATTTTTGTGCTGCATAACTACGTGCTCAAGGGTAAGGGATATGCCACCATCGTGGGCAAACCCACGGCGTCGGAATACAAGGAAATGTCACCGGTGATCAAAATTCCGTTTATGATTATTTCTTTTTCCGTGGGCATATTGGTGCTTTTGAGCTTCGGCGTCATTGTCCTGGGGGCATTTGTAAAAATCGTGGGTGTGGACAACACCTTTGTCATCGACCATATCCTGAACACCCAGTCCAATATCGCCATATGGAACAGTATCAAAGTGTCTCTGGCCGCCGGGCTGTTCGGCGCCATTGTCGGGACATTGCTGGCCTATGTGATCATGCGGGGCAACTTTCGCGGCAAGCACATTATGGAGATGCTGGCCCTTTCGGGGTTTGCCCTGCCCGGGACCGTTATCGGTGTCGGCTACATCATCGCCTTTAACAAACCGCCGTTTCTGTTGACCGGCACCATCTGGATCATTATCATGAACTGTGTGTTCCGGTTTGTTGCGGTGGGTGTAGAAGCCGGCATCAGCAAACTGCACCAGATCAGCATTGAGATTGAAGAGGCCTCTGCCGACCTGGGTGCCGACTTTCTAACCATATTTTTCAGGATTATACTGCCCATCATGTTTTCGGCCTTTGTAGCCGGTTTTATCTATACGTTCATGACCACCATGATGTCCCTGAGTTCGGTCATTTTCCTCGTTACACCGGGATTTGATCTGGCATCCGTGTATATTTATCTGACGGCCCAGCTTGGCGAACTGGGGCTGGCGTCAGCGACAACGGTCAAAATGATTCTCATCGTCGGTTTCTGCATGGCCATCCTAAAAATAGTTGCCAAGAAAACCGGACTTGATGTCAGCAAAAAGCAAGGAGCGTAATAAATGAATTCGCAGGCACACCCCATGTTGGTACTGGATGATGTTTACAAAAATTTCGGAGATGTAGAGGTGCTGAAAGGAATTTCAGCAGAGATACAAAAAGGCGAATTGTTGACATTTGTGGGTCCCAGCGGATGTGGAAAGACAACCCTGCTCAGGATTGTGGGCGGTTTTACAACACTTTCTGCCGGGCGCATCATTTTAGACGGTCAAGACATCGGCAAACTGCCCCCGAACATGCGCAATACCAAAATGGTATTTCAAAGCTATGCCCTTTTTCCCCATATGGACGTGGCCAAAAATATCGGTTTTGGGTTGAAGCTTCAAAAATGGCCCCAGAAAAAAATCGATACCCGTGTGGAGGAGCTTCTCTCCCTGGTCCATATGGAGGGCCTTGGCAAGCGGACCATCGACCGGATCAGCGGCGGCCAGCAGCAGCGGGTTGCCCTTGCCAGAGCCCTGGCATTGGAACCCAAAGTCCTTTTGCTTGACGAGCCCTTGTCCAACCTGGATGCCAACCTGCGAGTGGTGATGCGCGACGAGATTCGCCATATCCAGGAAAGAATCGGGGTCACCACCATATTTGTGACCCATGACCAGTATGAAGCCATGAGTATTTCGGATCGCATCCTGGTGCTCAGTGATGGCGTTATCCAGCAGATCGGATCCCCCATGGAGATTTATGATCAACCGGCCAATGAATTTATTGCCGGTTTCGTGGGATATGTAAATTTCATGGAAGGCCGGGTCGCATTAATCGAGGAAAACACCTGTCACGTGGCTACCGAATATGGTGATATCGAACTGGACCGCGTCCGGGAACCGCTTGAAAAGGGCGATACCGTGGTGCTCGTGATCCGGCCGGAAACCGTTTCTCTTTCACCATCAAAAGGGACCGAGCGTACCAATACGTTTCACGGCACCATACTAAGCCGCATGTACGCGGGCAATCTTGCAAAGTATACGGTCAGTTTCGGAGATAAGGAAATGGTGGTGGACCAATACAATCCAATTGGCTCCCAGCAGTTCCAAAAAAACGATGAGGTCAAAATTACCGTACCGCGGACCGTTCATGCGTTGAAAAAAAAGAAAAAATAGAGGGGTTGGGTGGGCAAAAATTATCTGGAGAGTATTGGCAGGCGGACATTCGCCTGCCAATACCTCCTTTAATCCATTATCTTCAACTTTACATCGTGCGATATAATAATATTTTATTTAAACAGACTGTTCAGCGTATCCACCAGTGCACCAACCACGAAATCAATAAGCTTCATTTTCATTTACCTCCAATTTTTAATTTACAATGGCAAACAGCGTTTTTTTATTCTTTGCCTGCCATCGCTGTCCGCGGATCAAAATATTCTTTATTCAGTCCCACCGGGTTTGTCCTATACAATAAAACCATTTGAGAACGCCGGTATTTAAACGATCCGCAGTTTGATGTCAATAAAATTTTGAGGTAAATTTTGTAATACCTGAGATGATAAATTATATAAAAAAGACTCTGCCCTCCTATCCTTGCCTTTTTAGCCACTAACTTTTTAATTTTATTAAAATGATTCCTGTCCCAAGACCGTCAGCAATTGGGCCATGTCGGACGCAACAGGCGCATCAAACACCATCCATTGGCCGGAGGCAGGATGGGTGAACCCCAGATGTTGGGCGTGCAGCATCTGTCGCGAGACATTTTGTTGTTCTAATATTTTTTCGATCCTGTTTCTGCCACCGATCTGTTTTTTTCTGCGGGGACAATAGACCCCATCACCGACAACATAATGGTGCATGGCAGCGCAATGCACCCTTATCTGATGGGTACGACCGGTTTTCAGATCAACTTCGAGAAGGGTCAGGCCCGGGAACCGCTCCCGTACTGTCCACAACGTCCGGGCCGTTCTGGGGTGGCGGCTATGGATGGACATCCGCTTCCGGTCAACGGGGTGGCGGCCGATGGGAAGCATGATAGCGCCGGATTGATCTTTCATTTCACCGTAAACCAGCGCAAGATAGATTTTTTGTACCTGCCGGGATTTGAATTGTACGGAAAGATGTTGATGGACCTTATCATTTTTGGCAATCACCAGAGCACCGGACGTATCCTTGTCCAGCCTGTGAACAATTCCCGGCCGCATTTCCCCGCCGATACCGTCAAGGAAAGGGCAATGGTTCAGCAATCCGTTGACCAGGGTTCCCGAATAATGTCCCGGGGCCGGGTGCACAACGATCCCCGGCTGTTTGTTAACCACTATCAAATGGTCATCTTCATACAGGATCGATAGGGGAATATCTTCGGGTTCACAGGAAATTTCAGCAGGAGGTGGAATGCAGATATGGATGATATCGCCGTCTACAACCCGGTAACCCGGCTTTTTTGATAAACCGTGCACCGTTATATGGCCCATCCGTATCATCCGGGCGACCTGTGAACGGGAGCAATCCGCCACACGACGCGCGACTATAACGTCCAGACGCTCGGTGGCATCGGATTCATCTGCGATAACCGTAAAAATACTTTTGGCAGACATGATCACCCATCAGGCGGGTTCTTCAGCTTGGGGGGGCTCGGGGAACAAGGCGATAATTTCTTCAAGAATTGAATCTTCATCCGTATTGCGGGCAGTGGAAATCTCTTTTACCAGCAAAATTTGAGCGGTATCAAACAGTTTGCGTTCTCCAAAAGAGAGATCCTTGGTATATTTCAAAATATAAAGATCCCGGAAGACTTCAGCAACCTCATAAAGGGACCCGGTTTTGATCTTTTCCATATACTCCCGGTACCGACGGTTCCAGGTCTGATTGTCAATCAAATTATCACGATTGTCCTGAATGACCGCAAACACCTTGGCAATATCTTCTTCCTTGATGACATTCCGTAAGCCTACGGATTCAACATTGGAAATTGGAATCATGATAACCATACCGTTTTCCAGAATCTTCATGATATAGAATTCATGGGTCTCGCCGTTTATCACACGACTTTCGATGGAATCAATCCGTCCTACGCCATGGGCGGGATAAACCGCCAGGTCACCGACTTTAAATTCCCGGAGTTGTGTTTTTGGCATTTCCAAATTATCTTCTGTTATTTTATCCGTCATTTCAAGGCTCATTTTATGGCAATATTTAAAAAACATGGAACGTTAACTTTGATCAATGGTTAATTAATACCACACCTACCAGTAACAATCAATAAAAAAGGATTGGCGACAAAAGTCACCAATCCTTTTGGTTTTCAAGACACAATCAGATTCTGATTGTTGAAGGTCCTGCTACAGTAAAAAAGGCACCATAAGCAGCGCAACAACATTGAGAATCTTGATCATCGGGTTAACGGCAGGTCCCGCGGTATCCTTGTAAGGATCGCCGACGGTGTCGCCGGTAACAGCAGCCTTGTGGGCTTCGCTGCCCTTGCCGCCCAGATGACCGTCTTCAATATATTTTTTCGCATTATCCCAGGCAGCGCCACCCGTTGTCATGGACAGGGCGACAAATACACCGGTGACAATGGAACCGATCAGCAGTCCGCCCAGGGCGACCTTACCCAACAGAAAACCCACCAGAAGCGGTGCGATAACAGGCAACAGTGCCGGTATGAGCATCTCCTTGAGGGCAAATTTAGTGACGATATCAACACATGCACCGTAATCCGGTTTTGCGGTTCCTTCCATGATGCCGGGAATTTCACGGAACTGACGGCGCACTTCTTCAACCACTGCGCCCCCTGCGTTCCCCACCGCCTTCATGGCAATGGAGGCAAACAGGTACGGCAGCAGGCCACCGATAAACAGACCGATAATGACGTTGACATCGGCCAGATCAAACTTGATGCCCTCTTTGGCGCCATGGATGGTGAATTCCTGGACATAGGCGGCAAACAGTACCAGGGCGGCCAGGCCCGCAGAAGCAATAGCATATCCCTTGGTAACAGCCTTGGTGGTGTTGCCCACCGCATCCAGAGGATCGGTGACAGCGCGGACACTCTCATCCATTCCGGCCATTTCAGCGATGCCGCCGGCGTTGTCGGTGATGGGGCCGTAAGCGTCAATGGCAATGACCATACCGGTCATGGAGAGCATGGACATGGCGGCCATGGCAATACCATAGAGGCCGGCAAAATGGTACGCGCCATAGATGGCCAGGCAGATGGCAATAACCGGCGCTGCGGTGGCCTGCATGGAAACGGCCAGACCGGCAATGATGTTGGTGCCGTGCCCCGTGGTGGAGGCTTCGGCAATACTCTTTACCGGGCCGTAGATACCGGTGTAGTATTCGGTGATAATGACGATGACAACGGTGAGTATCAGGCCGATCAATGTGCAGAAATAAATACTCATCGCACTGAGGTCACCCAGGCCGACCATAAACTTGGTGCAGGCAAAATAAAACGCCACGCCCGCGATGATGGCGGCACCGAACATGCCTTTATAAAGGGCACCCATGATATATCCGGTCTTGCCCAGTCGTACAAAAAAGACGGCGATCATTGAAGCAATAATCGAGATGGCGCCCAGCACCAGTGGAAATTCGGTTGCCATGGGAACCTTGGGAAAGAGCAGGTGTCCGATCAGCATGGCCGCCACAGCTGTAACCGCATAGGTTTCAAAAAGGTCAGCCGCCATTCCGGCACAGTCGCCCACGTTGTCGCCCACGTTATCGGCAATGGTAGCCGGGTTGCGCGGATCATCCTCGGGGATGCCGGCCTCCACCTTGCCCACCAGGTCAGCACCTACATCGGCGCCTTTGGTGAAGATACCACCGCCCAGTCTGGCAAATATGGAGATGAGACTGCCACCAAACCCTAAGGCCACAAGGGCCATCACATCACGGGTCGCGGTATAGTACCCGGCAACGGAGGTCAGGGCCAGACCGGCAACGATCATTCCGGTAACGCTGCCGCCCTTGAAAGCCATGGCAAGGCCTGCGGCCATGCCTTTTTTTGCAGCTTCTGCGGTTCTGACATTGGCCAGAACAGACACCCGCATACCAATATAACCGGCCATGAAAGAAGCTACGGCACCCAGCAGAAAACCAATGGCCATGGTGGAACCCAAAGTAGTGAAAATGACGATAAAAATAATGATACCGGCAACTCCCATGCTTTTCATCTGACGATTAAGATACGCAATAGCGCCTTCCTTGATGGCACTGGCGATTTCCTGCATTTTTTCATCGCCGGCCGGTGCACCCTTGACAATACCGGCGAGTATAATGGCAAAAATTACGCCCACAACACCAACCATCGTACAATACAGCGGTAGATTATTTAATACAGCTTCCATTCTTTCCTCCATCTAAGTGATTAACGTAAAATCATGCCTTCCTCTTATTGAAACGATTCATCCCCTCCAATATTCCTTTGGAAAGAATCGTGACAACGGCCTCCAGGGTGTTTTTAAGGATCGGGTCCAGGTATTTTATTTCATCCTCGCTGAAACTGCCCAGAACGTGATCCATCACACTTGAATCCCCGAATTGTCCGCAGTCACGCCCGATGCCGATGCGAAGTCTGATAAAATCGTCCACGCCAAAAGCATCTATTAACGACCGAATACCCTTGTGTCCCCCACTCCCTCCTTTCTGTTTTATTTTTAATCTTCCAAAAGCAAGGTCTATATCGTCGTGAATAACCAGTATATCCCTGCTTGATATGCTGAACTGTTCGGCTGTCTTGAAAATCGGTAAACCGCTGCGGTTCATATACATCTGGGGTTTGACCAGTACAACCGGGATACCTTCAATGACCCCGGTGCCCCAAAGAACCCCGAATTTCAAGGTATCAAAATTAATCGCGTATACATGGGCAATTTTTTCAACCGCCATAAAACCGGCATTATGACGGGTGTTTTGATATTCGGTGCCAGGATTCCCCAGCCCTGCAACTAGATAAAAACGGCTTCCGGGCATTTGCTCCTCATTTATACAAAGACCCCTGTTCTCCGAGGATAAAACCCGTGGAATTGATCCTGCGCCAAACCTCTACTCCATCAATTGAGTAAGTACAGTCGAAATACGGCAAAAACTTATTCTTCGACCTCATCCGTGGAAGCCACTTCCTCTTCAGCGCCTTCCTCAATCTCTTCCTCACCTTCCTCAACTTCTTCCACTTCTTCTTTCGCCGGGCTCAGGATCGTCAATACGGTAAAATTAACATCGGGGGGAATTTCAACACCCTCTCCAAGGGGAATCTCATCCACATGAATGGAATCACCGATATCCAGATCTGTAATATCAAGTTCAATGGCTTCCGGGATATTAAGGGGCAAACAGAAAACTTCCAGCTCCCTTCTGATAATCTGCAGAATACCGCCCAGTTCCACACCCACGGATGTGCCTGTGGCCACAATCGGAACATTGACTTTAATTTTACGATCCATGGCGATTTCATAAAAATCAGCATGCAGATACGCCTGTGAGACAGGGTGGACCTGCAGTTCCTTGAGCATAGCCGTTCGGGTGGATCTTTCCTGATCTTGAATAACCAGTTCCAGAATCACCTGAGCACCTTTGCCGCCACGCAGAATCTGCTCCAGTTCTTTTACGTCCACTGAAAGTAATACGGGCTCTGTACTGGGACCGTAAAGCACCGCCGGCATTTTACCCTCTCTGCGCAGGACCCGGCCGGGGCCGTTTCCGGTTTGTGTTCGAATATTTGCATTAAATTTAGTTAACTCCAAAAATAGTTCCTCCTTAAAAAACTTTTTTATTCCAGACAATTCATCCCCCGAGGCGATACAGTAACACCTACCCTTAAGAGTATACGGTTATCTGTTTCCCGGGCGATTCAATGACTGGCGATCGTTTATTATCATTATCGTATTACACAAAAAGTGACGTTACCGAATCACCTTTATGGCTTCGAACGATGGCTTCCCCCACCAGTTCCGCAATACTCAGCACAGTTATTTTCTCACACACCAGCGCTTTACCACTCAGCGGGACGGTGTCGGTCACCATGATGCTTTTCAGCGGTGAATCAATAATCCTATCTACTGCGGGACCTGAAAGTACCGGATGGGAACAGCAGGCATGCACCTCATGGGCGCCATCTGCCATAATGGCTTTGGCAGCCTGGGTCAGCGTACCGGCGGTATCAACCATATCATCCATAATAATGGCGACTTTATCTTTTACATTACCAATCAATGCCATGGCTTTGGCCTGGTTG
Source organism: uncultured Desulfobacterales bacterium (assembly GCA_942490765.1). Taxonomy (GTDB): domain Bacteria; phylum Desulfobacterota; class Desulfobacteria; order Desulfobacterales; family 4572-123; genus 4572-123. The sequence continues at coordinate 127,584 of CALNYM010000005.1, forward strand.
GGCGCCGAACGCCGCTTGTCAATAATGGCCAGATCGACGCCGAGTCGTTTTGCAAAGGCCCTGGCCCTTTCGGCACCACCGGCATCAGGTGAGACAATAACAATATCATCACCAAAATTAGTTCGGATACAATCAAGAAGAACAGTGGCTGCAAAAAGGTTATCCACCGGAATATTAAAAAAACCCTGGATCTGCCCGGCGTGCAGATCCATTGTGATCAACCGGTGAGCCCCGGCAGTGGTAATCAGGTCCGCCACCAGTTTAGCACTGATGGGCACCCTGGGGGCCACTTTTTTGTCCTGCCGCGCATACCCGTAATAGGGCAGAACAGCGGTTATCCTGCGGGCAGAGGACCGTTTGAACGCATCAATCATCAGCAACAGTTCCACCAGGTTGTCATTTACCGGACAACAGGTAGACTGCATAACAAAGACATCCTTTGATCTTACATTTTCATCAATTTCAATCTGAATCTCACCATCACTGAAGGTCTTGACCTTTGCCCCGCCCAGGGGCATGCCAAGATAGTCACAAATTTTCTTAGCCAGAACAGGGTTTGAATTCCCCGTAAATATTGCAAAATCAGCCATTATTCTACCTGTTTCAGACTTTAAAAGTAGTGGCTGGGGCGGGAGGATTCGAACCTCCGAATGCAGGAACCAAAGTCCTGTGTCTTACCGCTTGACGACGCCCCAAAATTATTCTTACCCGACTGCTGTCTTGTACGCTCAGTATAGATCTTTGTATTCTACACACAGCTCCGTAATATGGACATCCCAGTCTCCGCTATCGGCAAGGAATCGGTGGGCACTGCGTGCAGTAGCCAGATCCGAAAACAGGCCAAAAACGGCTGGCCCGCTGCCTGACATCAATGCGCCCCTGGCACCCTCGCTTAAAAGAGACTGTTTTACCTTTCGGATAACTGGATATTCTGAAACGGTAACCGTTTCCAAATCATTACACAGATGGTATGGTACTTCAAAATTCCGATCCCCAAAAACGAAATTATTAATTTTTATTTCACATTTTGTCAATCCCAAATTCAATTTTTTATATACCGCCCGCGTTGAAACACTGATTCTCGGGCAAACCAACAAGACAGGGCAGGGGCACAGTTCAATGACAGATTCCAGTTTCTCGCCGATCCCCGTGGCAAGAGATGGTTTCCCGTATACAAAAAAAGGCACATCCGCTCCAATGGTAAGCCCCATGGTCATCAGCGCTTTTATGGAAAAAGGCCTTTGATATAACCGGTTCAACCCCAACAGAACGGATGCAGCATCACTGCTGCCGCCGCCGAGCCCTGCAGCCACGGGAATACGCTTTTCAATCGCAATGGTTACCGTGTCCCGCCGCTTCAAATTTGTCATAAAAAGGCTGGCGGCCCGCCATGCCAGATTGGCTTCATTTTCAGGAACATCCGGATGGCTGCAGACAACCTGAACCCGGTTCCCTCCTGATGTCACTGAAATTGAAAGCGTATCATGAAGCTTGACAGCACACATGAGGCTGATCAGGTCGTGGTAACCATCGGGTCTTTGGCCCGTTACGGCCAGGAACAAATTTATCTTGGCCGGCGCCGGCAGTTTTAAAGACAGCGTCTGTTTGGTTTCCACCGTCACCTTATCATTTGGGGACAAGCAATAAGTTTTGATATTTTCTCACCACTCACGACTCACGGGTCAGCCCTTTTCCTTCACATAGAGGATACGGAGGTCATAAAGAATGTGTTTGAGCATATCCTCTTCTTCCCGGGACAGGTTTCCCCTGGTTTTTTCTTCCAGCAGTCCAAGAATATCAATGGTCTGCTTTGCCAAGGGCAGATTTTTAACCTTCTTGTCGGTGCCCGGGTCATCCATCAGCCCGAGTTGCACCAGGGCCGATGAGTTCAGGGAAAAAATAAAAGTGGCAAAGTTGATTGCCGGCAATCGAAACTCTCCTGCAGAGCTTTCAGGCCCGGCGCTTTTCTGATCTTTCGGGTCACTGTTCGGCGCATCCGCTGATTCCGTATCCGCCTTTTGCCCATTACCCTCTGACTTTTCCTTTAGGATAAAATCTTTTATTTCCGTCATAATGAAAGGTCTCCTGTTTGGTGGCCGTGAACCAATATTAGAATTCAAGTGGAATAACTGTTTTCACAAGACTCAGATTGCGCAATTCGTCAACCACCTGATCGGGAATAGGGGTGTCAGTGGCCAGGAAAATAATATTACGGTCCCCCTCTTCTTCCTGCCCGACCTGCATCCGGCCGATGTTGATCTTGTGCTTACCAAGGGTCGCGCCGATCTGACCGATGGAACCGGGTTTGTCGATATTGTATATCAGTGCCAGATGACCGTCGGGAACCATTTCCAGCCGAAAGGTATTTATCCCGACGATCCGAGGATCATTTTTTCCGAAAATCGTTCCGGATACGGCATTTTCCATTTCAGTGGTAATCACCCGGACAGTGATCAGATTGACATATCTGTTCGCTTCTGCGGTTGTCGTTTCGGTAACCGCTATCCCCCGCTCCTTGGCCAGGATGTGGGCGTTGACAAAATTAACATCATCTTTAAGAATCGGCGCCAGCAGCCCTTTTAAAACAGCAGTTGACACCGGGGCCATGTCAAGCCCTTTGAAATCTCCGGCATATTCAATCACCACTTCTTTGGCAGGTCCCTTGATCAACTGGGCCTGGAGAGAGCCGAGCTTGTCCCCGATGGAGAGCCATGGTCCCAGTTTTTCAAGCAGATCGCCGGTAACCGACGGCACATTGACGGCATTGTTTATGGTGCCATGCTGCAGATAATCGATAATTTGTTGCGCAACGGCGACAGCAACATTGGTCTGGGCTTCCCGGGTTGAGGCCCCGAGGTGCGGCGTACAGATAAACCGGTCAAATTCGAAAAGGGGGGAATCACCGGGAGGTTCCGTCTCAAAGACATCCAGGGCCGCCCCGGCAACCTTTCCGGATTTCATGGCAGCATACAGGTCTTTTTCATCAATAATACCGCCCCGGGCACAATTGACAATCATGACGCCATCTTTCATCTGATCGAAGGCCTGTTTGTTAATAAACCCAACCGTATTTTTCAACTTTGGCACATGAATTGTTATATAGTCAGATATCTTGAGCAGTTCTTCAAAGGTAACACTTTTAAATCCGGCCTTTTCAATTTGTGCGGGGGTTACAAACGGATCATAGACAACCACCTGCATCTTGAGACCCCGGGCCCGGTCAGCCACAATGGAGCCAATTTTCCCGAAACCGATAATGCCCAGACATTTATTGTATATCTCCCGCCCCTGGAGTTGCTTCTTGATCCAGCGCCCCTCCCTCAAGGATGAGGTCCCCATGGGAATGTTACGGGACAGTGACAGCATCATTGAAATCGCATGCTCAGCTGTCGTCACCACATTGCCACCCGGTGTATTCATGACAATGACGCCGTGTTTGGAAGCTTCGGGGATATCCACGTTATCAAGACCGATTCCGGCCCGGCCGATAACTTCCAGATTTTTGGCTGCCGCCAGCAACTCACGGGTCACCTTGGTCGCACTTCGAATCACCAGTGCATGATACTCACCGATGATGCTTTTAAGCTCTTCAGGGGATAATCCGGTCTTGACATCAACCTCTATGCCCTGGGCTTCCTGAAACATTTCAACCCCGATTTCACCGAGATTATCACTAACCAGAACTTTCATCATCCCTCTCTCCTTAAAATATCCATCCACGGATTCAACCATATTTAAACACGAGCAACCAATTCCGGCAAACCAAACAGATTAATAAATCAAAATTTTTTGTCAAGAATAAAGCAAACAGGGCGACATTTTGCATCGCCGGCATATGGGCTTAAACCTTTTTACTCAAACCTGCTCACCCAGGATTTGAATCGCAGCACCTTATCGCTGCCGTATTTTTCAAGATCCTGCAGAATGGCCTTCACGCTCTTTTCTTTGTCTTCCCACAGTTTGTCTTTGGAATAAAACTTATCGGCATAGCAGATGATCTGTTCTTCAACGGATACCGGCATCATATCGCGCAGGGGCAGAGGCAGATTCCGCTTTTTTATCTCCCCGGCAGTGATACCCATGCCAACATGGGTTTCACAGACCCGGCCATGTCGGAACAACCCTTTTTTTTCAAGCATCTCCCTTCCCAGATAGCCATGGGCCAGATAGGTATGGGGCCCATAGCAACCGATAGACGGCGCATGGGTCATAAAAATACCGATATCATGCAGCATGGCCGCCGCCCAGATAAAATCAGCATCCAGGGCATGGGTGCCGACGCGATCTGCTATCCTTATGGCCTTGACCGCCACAAGCTCACCATGCCGGACCAGAATATCATGGGCCGGTGATGCCACAGGGTAATATTCAGCAATGATTTCAAAAGGATCGATATTGTTTGTGTTTGGCTCAAACATATGGTCTATGACTTTTTAGCCAGCAGTGCGCCTTCGATAAAAGGATCTATGCCGCCGTCCAGCACCTCATTTACATTACCGATATCCATCTTCAGGCGATGGTCCTTTGCCATCTGATAAGGGTGTAAAATATAGGAGCGGATCTGACTGCCCCAAGCGATATCATCCTTAGCATCATGAATTTTCTGCAGTTTTTCTTCCTGCTTTTGTTTTTCACTGTCATACAGCCTTGATTTTAAAACCTTCATGGCCATCTCCTTGTTGCGGTGCTGAGATTTTTCCTGCTGACACTGCACCACAATCCCACTGGGCAGATGGGTGATTCTCACCGCAGAGCTGGTCTTGTTGACATGCTGCCCCCCGGCGCCGCTGGCCCGGAAAACATCAATGCGCAGATCCTTGTCGTCGATATCGATAACAATCGTATTATCCAGTTCCGGGTACACAAATACCGACGCAAACGAGGTGTGCCGCTTGCCGTTGGCGTTGAACGGTGAAATCCGCACCAGTCTGTGGACCCCCTGTTCAGCTTTCAGGTATCCGTAAGCATATTCACCATCGGCCGTAAAGGTAACGCTCTTGATGCCCGCCTCATCACCGGGTTGAAAATCGATAATATCGGAGGTATACCCCTTGCGCTCAACCCAGCGGGCATACATTCGGAAAAGAATTTCAGACCAGTCCTGGGCTTCTGTACCGCCAGCCCCGGCATTGATGGAGATGATGGCATTGTTTTTATCATTTTTACCATCGAGCATCATGTCCAAACGGTATTTCCGAATCCGGGCACCGATGGATGCCACCTGTTGTACGACCTCATCCATGGCCTGCGTGTCCGACTCCTCTACGGCCATTTCAAGCAACAATTCGCTGTCCTCCAGATCTTTCTGCATCTCATGGAAGCCATCTACCCTGCCGGTGAGAAATGTCCGCTCCCGCAGGATATCCTGAGTTTTTTCGGGATGATCCCAAAAACCGGGACGGGCGATGATGGATTCTATTTCCTGGATTCTTTTTTCTTTGCCGCCCAGGTCAAAGATACTCCTTTAACTGATCCAGTTTTGCGTTGCCGTCTTTGATCGCTTGTTTAAGCTCGATGGACATATGATGCCTCCTGATATTTTTATAATTTTTAAAGGCAAGAACGGTTTAACCGTCTTGCTTTTTCCTGAATCGACCGGTCAATTGCCAGACGATGACAAGCAGTATACCGCCCAGACAAACCTGTGCGAACAGGTCCCCCCAGCGGGTGTAAAAACTGATGTCCCTTCCAAAGGATACCGCCTGCGTTACCACGGCATCTTTAAAAAGAGGGGTAGTTGCCATAACACGGCCCACCGGATCAATAAATCCGCTGATTCCCGTATTGGCAGCCCTCACCACCCAGCGATGATTTTCAACGGCCCTCAGCACCGCCATGGAAAAATGCTGATACGGTGCACCGGTGCGCCCGTACCAGGCGTCATTGGTTAAATTAAACAGGACATTGGCCCCGTTTTTAACCGCAGCCCGGGCCAAATTCGGAAAAATCATTTCATAGCAAATCTGTACGCCCAAGCGATAGTCCTGCCAGTTAAGGGTAACACCTTTGGGACCCGGTTTAAAGTCACCCACATGGTCCACAATTTTCCCGGCAAATGGCAACCATTTTTTTAGCGGCACATATTCACCAAATGGCACCAGATGAACCTTGTCATACCGAGCGCCGGGCTTTTTGTCCGGATGAATCAAATAAGCCGAGTTATAGTACTCGATCCGGTCTTTTTTCCGAGAAAAAGAAGGGCTGCCGATTAAAAAAGCACAGCCTGTTTCGCGCACCCCCTCTTCCACAATTTCAGTCAAGCGGGAATGATACAAAAAATAAAACGGCGTGGCAGTCTCCGGCCAGACAACCAGATCCGGCCGTTCGGGTCGTGTCTCAAGGGAAAGGCGCACGTATTTTCGGGTGGTTTCAGTCTGAAACGCCCGATCCCATTTCAGGGCCTGATCGATATTGCCCTGAACAACGGCAATCCGGGCCGACGGCACCCGGGTCATGGACCAGTCAACGGCATGCATGCGCCAGATACCGTATCCCCAGAGACTGCCGACGACAAGGCACAGCACCAATACCTGCAAAGCAATGGCACCTTTTCCCACCGCCACATTCTGCCACGGCCGGGTTTTGCAGTATAATACAAGCCGACAGATCACGACATTGGCCAGTATGATCAAAAAACTCACCCCGTAAATACCAGTTATATCCGAAATCTGAATCAGTGGCAACAGATCAAACTGGGTATAGCCTAAAAGTTCCCAGGGAAAACCGGAAAAAAGAAAGGCCCTGATATATTCCAGAGCCACCCACAAAAACGGTGCCGCAAGAAGGCCCCACGACGACCCCCGGCCCACCCGGATCAGAATCATTGCAAAAAAAGCGACATAGCAGGCCAGGTAAGCGGCCAGAAGAAAAAGTATAAGACCGCTCAGATACCAGGGCATGCCACCGTAAGTGTTCATGGTGTAGGCCAGCCAATACATCAGCGTCAAATAGTGGGTCATACCGGTTAGAAATCCGGCCTTGAACCCGTTTCCCGGGGACAGATCCCCCAGACATATCAGCAGCGGAACCAGTGCGATCCAGGCCAGATACGAAAAGCCCCAGTCGGGAAAAGCGCCGGTCAGCAACAACCCACTGACCAGGATCAAGGCTATTTTTTGTCTGTTAAACAAGGTACTCCCATGCAAATTAAAATCCCATGGCCTGGTTCACCAGGATGACCGCCACCTGGGTCAGCCTGGGCTTGTAATGCAGAATTGTGGTAATATTGCAGATACGCTGGGGCGACCGGCAGTCACTGCATACCCCGGTTTCGGCACAGGGTGTTTGCGTTTCAAGGCTTTTCGCCCGCATGGGGGCCGCTTTTTCACGAATGCGCACAAGGGCCGCGTCAAGATCCGGTGCAACCTTGTTCATACCCGCGATGATGAGCACCTTTTCAGGGCCGAACGTCATGGCAGCAGTGCGATTGCCAATACCGTCCACATTCACGATCTCACCGGTTTCAGCCACTGCATTGGCACTGCACAAAAAACAGTCACAGCGCCCCTGGGCCAGCCGTATTTCAAGATCCTGCGCTCTGGTGAGCCCTGGAGCCCAGTGGTCATAGATAATTTTACCGGATTTTTTAAAAATTTCCACGAGCCCCAGTTCCCGGGTGGTGGCTGATCCGCCGAAACCAAAGGTTTCGCAATCGGCGGCAAAATCAAGGGCCCGGGTTCGGGCGCTCTCCACATCCGGGGCGAAATAAGCGTCAAAACCACGCTTTTTCATATTTTTCACGCATCGTTGCCCGGATTTTTCCCACAACCACTTCAATTGTTCATCACTCAATTGCATCTCCTGAATATTCGAATTATACTTTATTTTCAGCCACCAGACGGGCAAAATAGTCAAAGGACCGATCAAATGTCTGTTCCGCATCCTTCGGGAAACAGCATGCCGGAAGCTCACGGCAACTCAGATGAAAGCGTATGCACTCACAGCACACCCCCTTGCGGGAGCAGGGTTCATAGGTACAATTGCATGATGTAAGATTTTTATCCTGCCTGCATTCCATGGCAACCTCTTGGGGTTTAGAATTTATGCCGCAAGTTTCATGTGACAAGCCGCATGAAACCTGAATATGCAAAATAACCGGAAAAACAAACCAAAAAAACAGCGCACCCCGCTATAAGATACCGATAGGTACGATCACTCAAGAAAGATTTACCCTTCCACACGGCCAGGGAGATAAAGGCATACCAGATAAAATCCGCCATAATATGACCGGTAAAAAAGAAAAAGACCCCCCATTTGCCAAACCGGAGGCTGTGCATGATATACGCCAGGCCGATGGAAACCCACCAGATGGTCCAGTAGGGGTTGACAAGACTCATCAGTATACCGGTAACCAACAGATTGTTTTGGCCTGTTTTATCATCACTGCTTTGCAGACTCAATCCCGGCAGCGCCCGCATCATTGAAAAAGCCATCCAGATCAGTACCACGGCTCCTGCCAGAGAGATGGTGATAAATACATATTTTTTCAAAAGAAACGGTGCGAGCCCCAACAACAGAGCCATCACAAGAATAAGTTCTAAAATGGCATGGCCGGCAATGATAAGGGGCCCGGCGGCTGCACCCCGCCGGGCACTTTCACTGATGGTGATGGTCAGCAGCGGTCCGGGCATCATGGCGCCTGAAAAGGCCACCAGAAAAGAGGTGACAAAAATAGTAAAAAGAGCTGTCATTGAAACCTGTATAATCGTTTTACGCGTCCACGACCTCGACCTTGATAAGGGTCACCGGCGTTGTCGGGACATCATCAAACCCACTTTTTTTACCCGTGGGGACCGCCTTGAGTTTATTCACCACACCATGCCCCTTGGCCACCTTTCCAAAAACCGTGTACCCCCAGCCTTTGTCGGTTTTGGCAGTATGGTCCAGAAAGGTATTGTTTTTCACATTGATAAAGAACTGGGCCGCGGCACTGTGGGGGTCGCTGGTGCGGGCCATGGCAACGGAGTACGCCACATTCTTGAGCCCGTTGTCGGCTTCATTTTCAATGGGCTTTCCGGTGGGCTTTTCCTGCATATCTTCAGTGAGTCCGCCGCCCTGGGCCATAAATCCGTTAATTACCCGATGAAAAATAGTCCCATCATAGTGGCCGGCGTCCACATAGGCCAGAAAATTGGCTACGGTCTTGGGGGCCTTATCTTCATACAATTCCAACATAATTTCACCCATACTGGTTTCTATCTTTACCAAGGTCAACTCCTTTCAGCTTCCGGGGCATACCCTCCCCTGATTTAAAATTAAACGGCAGCACCCGCCTGTGGGCGCTGCCGATAACAGACAGAACAACCCTATTAATGGCCGGACAATGGCATTGTCAACCATTTTAAAAACAGCCGTCAATAAATCCCGGGAGGGGTTCTGTCATCCGCCAGATGATAGGGGCCACATTGCCAGACGGCAGGCAGGCGTCCTTTAATCAGGCAGTATGTCATAAAAATACAGCATTGCGTCGGACCGGGTGATGATGCCAATGATTTTGTCATCCTCAATGACCGGCAACCGCCCGATATCATGCTTTACCATGAGCCGGGCCGCCGTCATGGGGCTGCTGCCCGGAGCGATGGTCATCACATGTGTACTCATGAATGCTTTTACCGGTGCTTTTAACTGAGAGGATTTCCCGATCCGTTTAAAATCTCTGCGGGAAAGAATCCCCACCACCTTATCGTTGTCTACCACAGGGACCCCGGTGCACCCTTTTTCCCGCAGAAGGGCGGCGGCCTTTCGCATACTGACGGTGGGGGATATGCTGAACACCGGAAAAGACATGAGGTCGCTCACCTGGACAGACGATTGCTGGTTGCCGGCGATAAACTCACAGAGCCACTCCTCCACAGCCTCGGGGGTAACCGATGCAATCACGGCAGCCCCAGCCCCTGGATGACCGCCACCGCCCATGGCGTGCATGATGGAACCGATATTGATATCTTCTATGGTACTGCGGCCGATGACAACACACTTTTTTTGTTTTGAGCTTGAAAATATACCAAAGGCGGCATCGACATTGACAATATCCATGTACATGCGCACCACCACGGAAAGATTATTCACATGCCCGGTAAGCGCCTGACGATTGAAACTGATGCTGTATCCTTTAATTTTTCGACGCTCAGCCGTTTGAAGCATCTTGAACAACATCTTTTTCTGTTTTTCCCCATAGGCCGGCCGCAAAAAATTACGAACAATCCCAAGGTCCGCCTTATGATCCAGCAGATACCCGGCGGCATAGGCATCTTCTGCTGTGGACGACTGAAACATGAGACCGCCGGTATCTTCGTACAAACCTGTTAAAAAAAGCGTGGCCTGCATGGGGGTCAGTATTTTTCGTTGCGCTTTGAGCGCTCGTATCATCAGTGTAATATTGGCCCCCATCACTTCCCGGCACGCCCAGTCAGCCTGGATATCTCCCAAGCCCGGATGATGGTCCCATAAAATAACCTCAAGGGATGTTTTCCGACGAAGGGTATCCATGCCTTCGAGGCGATCCCATCGATTGATATCCACCACTACAAGCTGCGTAACCGTCTCAAGATCGATCTCATCGACAAAGGGCATCTCGAACATATCCTTGTGGATGGACAAAAAAGCTTTTACATTCGGATTGACGATTTTAGCCAGTACCGGTGTCGCTCCGGGATATAACAGCGAAGCGGCAATCATAGATGCCAGAGCATCAAAATCAGTGTTCTTGTGAGTGGCGATGATCTGCGTTGGCGTTAATTTTTCAGGCATCTGGCACCTTATCCGTATCCATTTCCGGCAAGCCCGTGGTTAGCCCCGCTTTTCCATCAGGCAGTCTTCCGGTTTTTTATTTCAATGGCCATAACCATCCTTTTCTGATATCATGGCTTGGGTTTTTTATTCAAGATGAAATTTTATTTTCCTGAAAAATCAAAAAGATAGATAGTGGCCGTCCAGAAACAAGGATTTTCGTTCAGGATCAAGGCATGCGAACATTTTACCACAGGCATATAGTTAATATTCCGAGGATAAAAGCGTTCGCATACCGCAGAGATTGGGCGAAAAAACCGTTTCTGGATGGGCACCCTGTGGCCAATTGCGTATCATACAAAGAGACAAACTATGGTCCCTGATATAAACATCCTGGCGTTAGGGGACAGCCTTACCGAAGGGTTCGGCGTTGACCCCCAATACAGTTACCCGGTTGGACTGGCGGCGCTTTTACACAAAAAAGGATTCAACTGCAATGTAATCAACGCGGGATGCAGCGGGGATACCTGTCGGAATTTGATGGCCCGAATGGACCGGGTGCTGGATATTGGCCCCGATGTTGTCATACTGGAAATCGGGCTCAACGATATCCTGATGGGGGCCATGCCCGAGCAGATCAGCCGGATGATTACCACCATTGCAAGGCGGATCACGGCCAGGGCCATACCCGTGATATTGGCGGGAATGGTGTTGCCTGCCATGGGCGATACAGAGACCGAAACAGCCTTTGCCGCGATTTACCCGGCGGTGGCGCAAAACCTTGATCTGGTACTGATTCCCTCTTTTAACGGCCCGGCCCTGAAAAAAACCGGGGGCCTTCAGTTTGACGGCATTCACCCCACGGCTGCAGGCTATAGCGCCATCATCAAACACATGCTGCCATGGGTGGTTCAGGGGCTGGCGCACTGAGGAAAAGAGATCCCCTTTTCCAAACAAAACCGATGGTGACACCTTATCCGAGGCTGTTTTGCAGATTTGGGAAACAGCATCAAAAGGGTATGATAGATTCATGAACACTACTATTGTGACATTAACCACCGGCGAGTTTTGCCGTGTATCCGTGCTTCTTGATCTCATCCAATAATGTCTGCCGGTGATCCCCCTGGATGACAACAACGCCGTCTTTTACTGACCCACCGGCACCACAACGGCGCTTTAATGTTTTGGCAAAATTCTCCAGTTCTCCGTTTTCCAGAGGAACACCGAGGATCGCTGTGATTGTTTTGCCTTTACGCCCTTTGACTTCGCGCTGTATCCGAATGGTGCCGTCCTTTGGATAGACAACTGGCGCCTTATGGGCTTTGGCCGTCTTCTTTTTTTTACAGGTGCATGCGGAAACCGGCTTGCTGCACGCAGGACAGATTCGGCCTGTTTCTGTTGAATATACCCATCGGTTATCGCTCATTGATCTGTTTGTCCGTTCTATATTTTTTTACCGCTGAGACCGCTGAGGAACGCTGAGGGGTTTATCTTTCTCTGCGAACCGCTGCGCCCTCTGCGGTTAAACGGTTCCCACATAAATGGGGCGGAAGCAACTTTCGTCTTTTTTCAAGGCCCATGCGATCCTATCCATCATGGCCGGTTTGTCTTCTGGGAGTCGGCCTTCAATGTCAATATAGTTGGTGTAGTGGTCGCTGGTGAGCTGGGATGACACCGTCAAGGGTGCGATGATCCGCCGGGTTTCCAAAATGGCGTCGTGGGGACCCAGCATCTGGAACTGTCCGCTGTTCACATCATCCAGTAGCGGGGTGTCGATCTTGGGTAGAAATGTTCGAAGACGGATAAAGGTCGGCGCCACCGCATTGAGAACGCGTGCGGTCTCTGTGGCATGCGGCATCGTGCGGTCCTGCCCGCCGATACCGATCATCACGTAAAGGCTCAATTCGATGCCGGATGCCATCACCCACCTGCCGGCTTCCATGGCCTGGGTGCTGTGGGTACCCTTTCGAATACGGCCAAGCACGACATCATCCCCCGACTCCAGTCCCACGTGGATACGTGAGAGACCGGCTTCTGCCAGCTGCTTCAAGGCATTTGGGCCTTTTTGATGAAGATACTGGAAACTGCCGTAAACCGTGACCCGTTTCAGGTTCGGAAACACCTGGTATGCATAGCGGCATATCTCACATAGTTCTGCCGTCTTCATGGCAATGGTGTTCCCGGCCGGAAAAAAAAGGGTCGATACCTCTGGACCGTGCATCTGTGACGCCTTGAGCAGATCACGGCAGATATCTGCAACCGGTCGCACCTTATAGCGGGGACCTTTTTTATATACCATGCAAAAAGTACAGCGGTTGTGGGGACAGCCGACGGTGGCCTGCACCAGAAGGGAATGGGCTTCACTGGGGGGCCGGTATATAGGGCCTTCGTAATGCATATTCGTTTGACGCCTATAGATGCCGCAACGGATTAAAGAGATATTCCAGACCGTTTACTTTAATCTCATAAACCATGCGCAGCATATCACCCAGGTGTCCGTCCGGAAATCCTTTATGGGCGAACCAGACCACATACCGCTCAGGCAGATCGATCAAACGCCGATCCTTATACTTGCCAAACGGCATGCGTATTCTGGCCAATTCAAGCAAGACCGCCGCATCCGGTTTGCACACGTTTTCCGGGTTCATTTACATCCGCCTGAAATCTGATAAAAACCGTATATTCTCATAACCATCACTCTGTTTGATGCGCCATCAGCCGACATCCCGATACCGGATCAGATTCATGCCCATCATGGATACCACAACATCGTTTTCCTGATTGACCATCTCGCAAAAGGAGAACAACACGCCCCGGTCCGGTTTGCTGCGGGACGGTTTCACTTTGTGCACGGTAATGCGCAAGGTGAGTTCATCGCCGGGGCGCACCGGATTGAGCCAGCGCAGTTCATCCACCCCCGGGCTTCCCAGGCTGGCCGGGCCCGGCAGGTAGTGTTCCACAAACATCCGCATAAACAGGCTGCAGGTGTGCCAGCCACTGGCGATGACACCCCCGTATACCGTTTCCCTGGCCCCTTCCGGATCTGTATGAAAAATCTGTGGATCAAACTGTTTACCGAACCGGACGATGTCATCTTCCGTAATCGTCATCGGGCCGAATTCATGTACGGCGCCCTCCACGAAGTCTTCCAGATACCGATCCTGGTTGGTGGTGCTGAAACTGCCTTTACTCATTCGTGTTGCCCCCCTGCTGGTTATCAGGAGTCATACGCATCCTTTTAATGCATTGCATGCATATCGCAAAAGGCTCATCACCGCAATTAAAAAACTTCCCGGTGGCCTTTATCGACGAGTACGCTGAGCGCTGCAAGGATATATTCATTCAGGCGGTCTTTGGCGATGGCCTGAGAAAAGCGCTCCAGTAGCTCATTCCCACAAAAACCGCACCACCTATGATATTGCCGATTGTAACGGGCAAGAGGTTTTTCCATAAAAAAGTTGCCCAGTTCAGAGACGCCGGATCAAAGACCAGGGGAGCCGGCACACCGGCCCAACTGTGCAGAAAGATTCCGGCCGGGATAAAATACATGTTGGCAACGCAATGCTCAAATCCCATGGCCACAAAGGCCATTATGGGAAAATAGATCGCCCATATTTTGCTGATAATCTGGCGTGCCGCCAGGGCCATCCATACAGCAAGACAGACCAGCCAGTTGCAGCCGACCGCGCGAATCAGGGCTTCCATAAAAGTCAGGTTGACCTTCCCGTAGGCAACGCCTACCGCAGCCGCTCCCATGGCACCGTTTCCGGTCTTCCACAGACCTGAAAAATATAGCATCAGCGCCAGAACAATAGAGCCGATAAAGTTGGCCACATAGACGAGAATCCATCGCTTGGTCATGTTGCTCAGGGTGATATCTTTTGTCATGACGCTGGATATCATGAGATTATTTCCGGTAAAGAGCTCGGCGCCGGCAATGACGACCAGAATCAGGCCGACGCTGAATACGGAACCGGCCATGAATTTTTTGAAGCCGATACCGGCAATGGGGGCCATATCAAAGGTAATTGATGTGGAAAGCATCCCCCCGAATCCGATATAGGCGCCCGCCAGAATTCCCAGAATTAAAACAGTAAACCAGGGGGAGGTAACCTTGCCGACGCCAACTTTGGACGCAACTATCTCGGCGATGGACCTCGGTGGTTGATCTTCCGTGGCAGACGTCGGGAACGTAAAAGATTTTATCACTTTTTCAAACCGGCTGAGAACTTGTTTGTCTGCGTGCGCCTTGTTTTTTACCGCTTTTTCTACGACTTTAGAAATTTCTTCAGGCGTAAAGGGTTTGGATACATAATCCATGGCGCCCCGTTTCATGGCCTCGGTGGCGCGGCCCACGCTCGGATATCCGCTGATCATGACCACGGTGGAATCCGGGGTCCGCCGGTTCAGTTCCTCCACGACATCCATGCCGTCAAATCCCGGCATTTTCCAGTCGCAAAGAACCACGTCGAATTTCAAATCCGATGCTCGCTGAAGCCCTTTTTGGGGATCTTGCGTCACCTCCACATCAAAACCTTCTGCAGCAAAAATTTTTTTGCAGGATTCCAGCACAATCTGTTCATCATCAATAATCAACATTTTTTCATTCATATCATCCTTCCTTTCCCACGTGCGTTCCGGTTGCGCGAATTTCTGTTCGGTTACATATTCTTGTTCCGCTAAGGGCGGTTTCCACCGTTGCTCGCCTGATGAATTTTTTCAAGCAGTTCATCCGGGGTAAAGGGTTTTGGGAGAAACGCGTCGGCCCCCTGTACAAAAACTTCCTCGATGGCCTCCGGGGTGACGTAGCCGCTCATGACAATAATGGGAAAATCCGGCCACTGTTTTTTAACCTCTTCTAAAAGATAAATACCGTCGTGCCCAGGCATCTTCAAGTCTACGAGAAGCAGTGAAGGGTTAATTTTTTCCATAATTTCAAGGGCAAAATCGGAAGAAGTTACCAGGATAGCCTCGTATCCTTCGCTCTGCAGCACCAGGCGACAACCCTCCAGCACAACGCGTTCGTCATCAACAATAAGAATCTTCATCTTGTCCAGTCCTTATTTTCTACCGGCAACCAGATCCGGAAGATACTGCCTTTTCCCACCTGGCTCTCTACCTGAATGTTTCCACCGTGTCTTTTGATGATCCCAAATGAAACCGCAAGCCCCAGCCCGGTTCCCTCGCCTACCTCTTTTGTTGTAAAAAAAGGATAAAAAAGCCGTTTCAGATGCTCCTCGGGAATTCCGCATCCATTATCGGTTACAGCGATTTCGATGCCTTTTTTTTCGCAATTCTTCTCAGACGCCTTCTTCCCGGTGAAAACGATAATCTCTCCGCCGCGTTCAGTTGCATCCAGCCCGTTGATAAGGATGTTCATCAACACGCTCTGAAACTGATTGCGATCGAGTATTATCGCTGGCAGATCGTTTCCGGGTTGAAAGACTATACGGATACCCTTTACCAGTGCCTGATTTTCCAGGGGGCCTAACGTTAACTGCACCAGCGCGTTAATGTCCGTTGGTTCGGGGTTGAGTTCCGTCTGCCTGGAAAAATCCAAAAGGCCCTTGACGATTTGCCGGACCCGCTCCGTTGACGCTGCAATGGTCTCAAGATCGGAACGGGTCTCTTTGGCCAGATCATCCCGGCGAAGCAACATATGGGTAAACGTGAGAACCCCGGTCAAGGGGTTGTTGATCTCATGGGCGACACCGGCGGCAAGTCTTCCGATGCTGGCCTGTTTTTCAGAATGAAGGAGTCTGTCCTGGCTCTCAGCCCGCCTGCGGCCGATGGCGGCAACCATCTCCTTGAAATTGGCCTGTAGAACACCAATTTCGTCTTTTGATATGGGGCCGATATCCGGTGAAAGGCTGCCTTCGGAAACCTCTTTACTGGCTTTTATCAGGCGCTGCACCGGTTTCATGATACTATTTGCCATGATACACCCCAAACAAACGGCCAGGGTCATACCCAGCGCCGTCATGCGGACAAAAACCAAAATTATTTTTTTTAGGTCGTCAATGTATTTTGCCTCCAGGATTCCCACATACAGCATCCCCACACGATCGCCGTGAATATCTTCGATGGAGTCATACGCCGTAACATACCAGTCATTGACCACGAAGGCGCGCTCGGTCCAGCGCTGTCCCTTTTCCAGAACATGCTTTTTGACCTCTTTTGAAACCCGTGTACCGATGGCCCTTCTTTCGTTTAAGGTGGTAACATTGGTCGAAATCCGGATATCCTTGAAAAATACGGTTGCAGTCCCGATGCTACGGCCCTTGTAAACCTCGTTTTTAAAAACAGTGTCCCGCACCGTATCCACAATGTCATCGCTCTGGTTCAAAAGTATCCCCCCATATAGAACGGCCATGACATTTCCATTATCAAAAATCGGGATGGCTGCGGCTAGGGCCATTCCCGCGTTTTCCGGCTGTTCGGTTCTGGCTTCCGCCATGGGGGTCGGCCGCAAACGGATACTTGCCCGCGCCGCCAATCCAGGATCCTGGGCATACAAAAAATCATGACCCAAAATAACCGTCCCAGCAATGGGAACGCTTCTCTTTAGGGCCAGATCTACAATCGGATTATCGGGTTCGTCCAACCCCCTGGGAATGGGATTGGGACCCATGCGGCAAAAAGTACGGCCGTCAGCAGTCACGATGCCGGCAAAATCCAACTTTGCATGATGCGCCATGCGCGTCAATCTACCCACCAGGTTGGATTGATCGGCCTCTCTGACAGATGAGAGGAATCCCGGTCCGATGGATGTGATGTTGAGGGATACTTGGATAAAATTGATATGGGTCCGGTAGATTTCGCGAGCCGCATTCAGATCCAACCGAACCCGATTTCTCGCCTCAACCAGGACAGATTTATGCAGGAGTTGGCCTCCAATAACAATAGAGACAAACCCGACCAGGAAAGAGACACTCAAAAAACTTGCGATCAGTTTAATTCTTGTCGAATAAAACATTTCATTCCAACTTTGAGATCTTCTTCGCAGTCACTTCAACACCTCTTCTACCATAAGGAAAAGGGAAGCCGGGCGGAAGGCAATCACTTTTTGAAAATATCTGCAAGTATGAAAATTGTCAGCAAAACCCGTGCCATAAAAAATATACTATCAAAATAATTAACCATCTGATTTTACATAATTCTTAAGCATACCAGTTTATGGCCGACGCTGTGTCCGGTAGGGTGTGGGAAAGGGTGTCAGGATTTTTGCCAACATGGAAAGTTTTTCGCAATATTGAAGCAGGTCGGAAGAATGATAAAAATAATACTTGTATATTTTAGGTAAACTCTTTGATTTTTTAATTTTACAGGCGCATAGTGCTTTTAAAGCGGACCTGACGGTTTGATAGCGTTCAAAACGAGGACTCAAAACATATATGCATACGAAATTTGACTACCAGCGTCAGCCCTTTGAAATGAGCCAACTTTACAAAGATAACCGGCCAAAAAAATAAACCAGAATATGGAGTGAAGAAAGAACCTACGGTGGGGCGGATGCCTTCTGGTGATCGGGCATTCACTGGCTATCGAGGAATAAAACCGGGCAATTTCAACACCGTTAAGTGCCAATCAAGTGCAACTATCCTGTTTTATTTGTTATTGAAGATGTTCTCTGCTTATTTCAAGGCGTCTCTCTTGAGCTGTGAATATGTACATCCCGTTGTGGAAAAGGAATCTCGATTCCAACTTTTCTGAATTCTTCGAAGATCTCAAAATACAACCCACTACGAACACGTCGCCTTGGCGTCAGCCTGACATCTATCCATATCAACAGCTCAAAATTGATGGAACTGTCCCCATATTCGGTAAACCGAACCAGAGGTTTCTTGAATTTCGAAACCATCGGCTCTTTCTCGGCAACCGCCAGTAATATCTTCTTAACCTGCTGAGGGTCGGAGCGATATGAGACCCCCACCGGCAGTTCAATGCGAATCATCGGTGATGCCAGCGAATAATTCACAATTGTGCTTGAAATAAGGTTTGAATTTGGAATCAGATATTCAACATTGTCTCTGGTTCTCACCTTGGTGGCTCTAAGATAGATATCCGTCACCGTGCCCAGTCCTTTCTCCACTTCAATCCAGTCGCCTTTTCTGATTTTGCCCCCAAATATGATAGCAAATCCGCTGATTATATTACCGGCAATATCCTGCAGACCCAGTCCGATCCCAATGCCGGCGGCACCTGCAAAAACCAAAAAAAAGCGAAGATCAAGCCCCACCACATTCAAGGAAACCAAAACACCGATGCCAATAAAAATATATTTGAATGTGGTGTTCAGCGCATACCCCAGACCGGGGTCGATCCCAAGTGAAGGATAAATTTTATAGTCCAGATACCCTTGCAGCATACGCGCGGCATAAATAAATGCCAGGAGGATGATAACCGCCTTTATTATCAACCATGGTGTTACCGGTGTCGCCCCAAGTGTTAAAACCGAAAACGAAAAAACGCGTTTAGCCAGGTCCAGCAGACCTAAAAGGTTCAAGATAATGCCGATCGTTACCAGTATCGTGGCGTATAACAGCATTGTCCTGAATGATTGGAAAAGAAATTGCACTGCCTCATCTGAAACATCTTTACTATCGTACCATTGCTGTAGCCATCCCCTTATTTTCCGGTAAGCCAGCATAATCAAAATGTACGTACCACCTGAAAACCATATTTTCATCAAAACAACCCGCCCTAATTGCCTGTAACCGATGCACCAAAGGAGCGCCGTGACGAAAGAAAAAGAAATAAAGGGATAATAGAATCTGTTCAACATTCGAATAAACCCCTGGTAAGCGCGAAAGGGCATATCCGGCAGAAATGACATAAGAGCCTTTTTCATCAGATGAAACAAAAACAGGATCACCACAATTGAAACCGAGATCGCAAATTTCAGCAGGTTGATCACATCGGATCGAATTTGAAAAGCTTCGGCGCTCTGGATTACAGCAACGCCGACCAGGCCATATAAAAGCGCCAGTCTGCCGAGTTGAAAGATCTTTTTTCCATAGCGAGCGGTTGCCTGAAAAAGATCTTCCGTCAAGGACTCACGCAAAAGGCCGATAATCAGGGAACCGATCGCCCAGAGAATCATTAGATTCCCGGTTAGCTGGAACCAGACTGCCCGATAGCGGATCATGGCGTTGATCAGGGAATAAGCGCCGAGCAACACAAGCGGTATCAATGCAGAGACTAAAATTTTAAGGGCTGAAAGAAAAAATGGATAAATGGCCTGCGGAATTTTCCGCCGCAGCGGCTGCACCTTCTTTTGGATCTGAGCAAGAATCCGTTTCCTTCCCAGCAGGCTGTAGGTTACGGTTGCCAAAAAAATAAATATGATGCAGGTCCCCGCCACACCGAGAACACGGCTTTGCGCCATAACCTGGTTAATAAATTCAGGGAGTTTAAACGGCAAGCCAACGCCCCATTTATACAGATACCCGATCGTATTCCAATCCCAGCCGATAGGTTCGCGTTCAAAAAGCGAACTGGCTCGGCTTGCGATCTCCGTTTTAACACTGGCCGCTTTTTGGGAAATGGTCGTGCCGACATCTTCGGGAAGGGATATCACCGGCAGTTTTTGATTTTCAGGCGTCGGCTGCAAGGCGGCGGCATATGAAAACGGCCGCCACAGGGCTAAAACAATAAAGACAAGTGTAAGACATCGTGTTTGTTTGGCTATCATAATAATTCCAAGGGGATAAGGATTGTGCATCCGTATGACTCAGTTTTTAATTTCTCATATCCAAAAAAATATCTCTCCTAAAAACTGAAGCATCTTTATATTGGTGTAGCGGTCGCTGGTGAGTTGCGACGACACCGTCAGGGCTTTGATGGTCCGCCGGGTTTTCAAAATGGCGTCGTGGGGGCCCACCATCTGAAACCGTCTGCTGTTCACATCATCCAGCAACGGGGTGTCGATCTTGGGCAGAAACCGTTCGACGGCGGATAAAGGTCGGCGCCACAGCATTGAGAACGCGTGCGGTAAGCAGCGAAACATTATCCTTTACGTCTGCAGCGCATATCTTTAATCGACCTTATAACTGGTATGGCCTAAAAAATCACGCACTGTTTTATGGTTGTTATCGATTTCCAACACTTTATCCTAGTCCCAGTGGCAGTTCAGGCGCAGTGTGCCCAGCATCAGAATTGACCACAAATCCATGCCGGGCCTGCCATTTTCGGCATCCGTATTATCAGGAATACTATTTTCCAAAATTGCAAATACGTTGTTGCGGGTTTCACGATTCGCGTCAATGGCTTGCATGCCGGTCAATAGTTGCGGAATTTCATCCTGAAAACGCAGCTCTAATTCAATGCTGGAAATGTCCACCTGGTCAAATTTGAGTTGATTTTCGATGATTTTTCTCATAGAATTTTTCTACGAAAATTTTTCATTTTACTTTTTTAAGCCTAATCTATCGATATTTCAAATAGTTGTCATTTTTCGGTCAGGCACTATTTAGAGATTGACATACGTCCTAAAAAATTTTCTGAAGAGTGCAATGCCGCATTCTACAGCATCCGCTACGCCTAAACTGCTGATTGCAGTCTATATCGTGTCATGAAGAGGTGCTACCCGATGAAAAGCAGGCAGAGAATTCTGACCGCTTTGCGTGTTCAGCAACCCGACCGCGTCCCCCTATATATTCATGGTATCAACGAAGCACCCATCATTGGTATCGGCAGACACATCACCGATGGCCTGCCGGCGGTAAAACAGTTTCATGAGATGAACGATTCAGAAAAAGTAAAATTACTCGACACCCTTTTTTTAATTCATGAAACATTCGGTGTAGACGGGTTTACCGCTTTTGAGATTGGTCATGAAAAAGAAATCGACGATAAAAATGTGATGGATGACTGGGGGGTCGTTTACCGACGCAGTCCACACGGACTTCCGGTTGCCAAAGGGCACCCGGTCCCGGATGCCGCCGGCCTTGATCGTTTTGCGCCTCCGCAGCCGAAACGCGAACACCTTTTGCTGCTTGACCTGGCCCGGGACCGGTTCAGGGGCAATATCGCACTTTTCTGGTTAATGCGGGGTGTCTTCGTTCATAGCTGGCGATTAACCGGCATGGAAAACTATATGATGAAGCTGTATATTGACCCTGTGTTTATTCATCGCATTGCAGCCATGGTTACCGAGTACAATCTGGAGCAGCTTGAAATACTGGCAGAGGCCGGCCTCGATGTGCTGGTTATCGAGGATGATATCGCCAGCACAGCCTTTCCCTTGATTTCGCCGAAACATTTCAAAGAATTTATCAATCCTTACAACAAAAAACTTGTCCATCGGGCCCATGCACTGGGTCTCAAAGTTGTGCGCCACAGCGATGGCAATCTCTGGTCTTTGATGGATATGCTGCTGGATTCCGGTTACGACGGCCTGAACCCCCTGGAGCCACAGGCCGGCATGGATCTGAAAAAAGTTAAAGCGTATTGCGGGGACCGAATTTGCCTGCTGGGCAATATCGATTGCCAGAAACTTCTGCCGGAGGGTACGATAGCGGAAGTCGAGGCTGCCGTCAAACAATCCATAGAGGCGGCGTCACCGGGCGGCGGCTATATTGTCTGCTCTTCAAATTCCCTCCACCCGGGGGTAAATCCGGAAAACTGCATAGCCATGTTTGAGGCCGTTAAAAAATTCGGTCTATATGGGCCGGTAACCGTTAACTCCCCGCCATAAACGACCTTTTGTCCGGTCTTCCAATGCCGCTGAAGCTGATCATGAAGCATGACAACAATACCGTCGGCGGCATTGCCAAACAAATTTTTCAAAAAGGCTGAAAGCTATGAGTGATTCACCCGTTCAAAAAAGCAGCGGCGTAACAGCCTCTCCCTACTATGTCTTCTGTCTCTTGTTTCTGCTCTATATGTTTGACTACCTGGATCGGTTGGTCATTGTTTCGCTTTTCCCTTTTTTGAAGCAGGACTGGGGGATCACCGACACCCAGTGCGGCCTGTTTGTTTCGGCAGTATACTGGTCGATTCTTATTTTCACGCTGCCGGCATCCGTGATCATCGATCGATGGAGCCGAAAAAAAAGTATCGGCCTGATGGCAATATTATGGTGCATGGCGACCCTGGCGTGTGCGTTTACAAAAAATTTCAGACAGCTGTTTGTTGCCCGCACAGCCATCGGCCTGGGCGAGGCGGGCTATGCCCCCGGTGGAACGGCCATGATTTCGGCCCTGTTCCCCAAAGAAAAACGGGCCGGAATGCTGGGGCTCTGGAATGCCTCTATTCCTTTAGGAAGCGCGTTGGGCATTATTTTAGGCGGCATTATTGCCGAGCATTTCGGATGGCGACATGCCTTCGGTATCGTGGCATTGCCCGGCATCATCGTGGCCATATTGCTGTTTTACGTAAAAGATTACCAGACCGTTGCCCTGACAATGCCAGTTGGCTCAGGGGAGGGAAAAACCAATACCAAAATGCAATGGAAAGATATCCTCCGGCATTTTACAACAAATAAAACATTATTATTCAATAATGTTGCCTTTGCTGCCAATACATTTGTAACAACGGCCCTTTTGACATGGCTGCCCAGTTATTTCCAGAGGATAGAAGAGATCTCTGTCAGCAAGGCCGCCACCAAGGGCGCCGTGGTCATGCTGCTGGCCATTATCGGCGCTCCCTTAGGCGGTTTTCTAACCGACAGATGGTTGAAAAAAAGAAACACGGCCTGCCTTCTTTTCCCGGCGATCTCTTCCCTGGCGACATCTGGTCTGCTCTTTGTCGCATTTTATTTTTTTAGGGGCAGGCTTCAATATATGGTTTTACTGGGTGTGGGGGTTACAGCGGTTGCCTTCGTACCTGCGGCCGTTGCCGTCACCCAGAATGTGGTTCATCCGGGCCTGCGAGCCGTATCGTTAAGCCTGTGCGTAATTGTCCAGCACCTGCTGGGCAGTGCCCTGGGACCGCCGGTCATCGGTGCCCTGTCAGATGCCTACGGACTTGAAAGGGCCATGGTGTTTCTGCCGATTTTCACCCTGCTGGCCTCGCTTCTGTTTTTTATCGGCTCCTTCAGCTATACTGCCGATGCCGGGCGTTTTGACACATAATCGCGTATAAATTTTACTGACACGCATTGGGGGTGTTGACCAGATTCAAGCCCTCATCAATTGTCCAGACATCATCGCTTCCGGATTTGAGCGAAGTTGCACTTGCCGTTGCTAAAAAGGTGGTGGTACTGGCAGAAGGGAGGGTATAGGAGTAACGCTTCTCACCGGTGCCACTAAACCCGATTGAGTTTAAAGATGCCGCATATTCATCGAATTCAGCATAATAAGCCACTTCCCCTTTTGCAATTACCCCCAGATGCTGCTTGGCTTCGCTCTGCTTCGCCTTACACTGGTAGTTGAGATAATTGGGGATGGCAATGGACGCAAGAACGCCAATAATTCCCACGACGATCATGAGCTCAATCAGGGTAAATCCCTTCCGGTTCCATTTCAATTTTAACGACATGATAACCTTACACCTCAAATCAAAGCTGTTTTTATTCTGATTAATTAAAGAGTAGCAATGCAACTTAAGTGCCACATTGCAATACTTACCCTTATTGTCTTTATTTTAAGTTATTTATATTTCTTTACATAAAATTATGGATCAAATTAAATCCTAAAAATATCTTTATTTTACAATTTTTGTTTTATCTGCCGAGAATTGTCACTTTTTGCATCCGGATCGGGTTGATTTTTTTAAAGTCATGAGATAGATGTCGGAACATTAAAAAAACTGGCTCTTCGCTGTTACATATGGGTAAATTTGACCGGTACAGTCCCGGGATGATTTCATTTTGCTGCTCGAAACTGTTTGAGGGGCTTAGCGATCGTTAGGCCGGACAGCCATCATATAGTCCCCGATGGTTTTAATTTTACATAAATATCAATAGGATAATTTATGACGAGGCCCTGTCCGGCGTTACGACCGCTTTGCGCCGAGTTTTTTGAGCATCAAAATGAAAGCATCCCGGGGCACCCATACAAAACAGCGAGGAACCAAAAAACTGCATTAAAATTTTTGCAAGCAATATGTACCCGCTCCTGACAAAAAAATCAGAAAAAGGGTCAGCTTTTTTATAAAAAACCATTGGGGCCTTATGATCACAGTGCCCATTTTTGACTTCATAAAGGAGAAACAGCCATGACAATACTGAAAACGGTACGGGAAAAAGGATTGATATTTGACGGGGCCATGGGCACCATGCTGATCAGCGCGGGATTAGAGGGTGGTAAGGCAGCGGAAACATGGATACTTGAAAGGCCCGAAGAGATAACAAGGGTGCATCAGGGATATTTTGATGCCGGCGCGGATATCATGACCACCGCTACTTTTGGCGGCAATCCCGTAAAATTAAAAAAGGCCGGTCTTGAAAAAAAGGCCGACGAGATCAATGAAAAGGCCGCCCGCCTTGCAAAGCAGGTGGCCGGGCAGGCGCGTTATGTGGCCGGCAACATCGGCCCGTCAGGAGAGTTGCTGCAGCCCAGCGGCCCTTTGACCATTGAAGCGGCCAAGGGCAGCTTTGCCAGGCAGGCCGGTGCGCTGGCGGAAAACGGCGTGGATCTGTTTCTGGTGCATACTTTTTTTGACATAAATGAATCCATTGCCGCCATCAAAGGCATTCAATCGGTATGCGATCTGCCGATTTTTGCGGCCATGACCTTTCAGGAACATCATAACGGATTTGCCACTATTATGGGCAACCGGGTAGAACCGAGTATGAAAGCCCTGATTGATGCCGGTGCACTAGCGGTGGGAGCCAACTGCTCCATCGGCAGTGATCGCATGATCTTTCTGGCCAAAGAAATTCGCCAGGCGGTGTCGACACCGGTGATGGCCAAGCCAAATGCCGGCTCCCCCCAAACCAGAGACGGTAAAACGGTTTATAGTGAGGATGCAAAAACTTTTTCCGAAAATATGCACTGCATAAAATCTTTAGGGGTAGAAATTATTGGCGGCTGCTGCGGTTCCACACCGGAATTTATCCGCCAGATGGTACAACGTGTGCAAAGAAAAGAATCATCCGAAACACATTCATAAAAATAGCCTTTCTTTTAACCGTGGGCCAAATTAGAGCCCCCTTTTTATTCCGCTTCCCGATACAGGGCTAAAATTCCGGATCTTGCCAGTTTTTTGATGCCCATGGGCGCCAGCAGACGCATCATGGCTTCTATTTTTTCCT
Source organism: uncultured Desulfobacterales bacterium (assembly GCA_942490765.1). GTDB lineage: Bacteria > Desulfobacterota > Desulfobacteria > Desulfobacterales > 4572-123 > 4572-123. Next base: position 153,511 of record CALNYM010000005.1, read on the forward strand.
GACGGCCCGAGACCTCTATAATATAATGGGTTGCCCCCGTATCCACAATACGTGCCCGGAAGGTTTCAACAATTCTGGCGATCTCCTGACGATTTTCCGGCAGCGCCTGAATACAGATGATGGCCATTTCACGTTTCACGGCCTGTTCACCGGTCATGTCACGCACCTTGATCACATTGATCAGGCGCCGCAATTGTTTCATGATCTGTTCCAGTTTATCGGGGGCAGCCCGGGTGGTAATGGTGATGCGCGACATCTCCGGATTGGCAGTGGGAGCCCCGCAAATGGTTTCAATATTATATCCGCGACTGGCAAACAGACCGGTAACCCGGCTGGTGACACCAGGTTCATTTTCCACCAGCATAGTGATGATGTGACTTTCCTTATTCATAAAATACGCTCATATAAATAACTGTTGGTTGTTGAATTATAAACCTGCTTTGGTGCCGCTCGCGGCACCCCTGTTTTCTTTGCATCCGGTCAGGATATACTGTTTTGCATAATATGATGAAACTTGCGTACATGCTCCCGGGCAAGGGCTTTGGCCTCATCGGCCTTCTGGCTTCCGATGGCCTGAACAATTTCACAAAGATCTTTGTAATTTTCTCTTAAAACCTCTTCCCCTTTGAGTGCAAATCGGTCGGAAACCCCCAGAATATCTTCATGAACCATGTGCAGCACCGCTGAAAAGACGGGATTTTTTGCAATTTCAGCAATGGCGATATGCACCTGGACATCAATTTTGATAAATTTTTGCCAGTCGTTGTCAGGTGCTTTAAAAAATTGTTCTGCCTTTTCAATAAGCGCCTGTAATCGCTTAATATCGCTTTTCGTTGCCCTTTCAGCGGCAAGGGCGGCAACCATGCCTTCCACCCCTTCTCGAAATTCACAGATCTGTTCGGGTGATACTTTACGGCATTGCATCAAAAGATCAAGGCCTTCTGCAATGGTACGGGTATCCGCGGTTTTCACAACGGCACCACCACCGACACCGGTCTTGATATCCACAAGACCTTTCTGTTCCAAAACCCGCAAAGCCTCGCGGATGGTTCCCCGACTGGTGTCAAACATGTCCTTTAATTTCATTTCAGCCGGCAGGGTATCACCGGGTTGCAGACGCCCGTCAATGATTGCCGTCTGAATCTGGTCAACCACGTTTTGAAAGATTCTGACGGGTTTTGTTTTTTTAAATGCAATATTCATAAAACCGATTCCTCATCGCAAATCATGAATAATGGACCGGTTGACCCGATGCATCATTTCACACGCACCTTTCATCATTTACTTCAAATGTTGTCCCGGCATTCCCCTTGACCGCCGCTTCAAGATCGTTGATGGAACAGATCACCGCCCTTTTGCCTGATTTTTTCACAAACTGTACGGCAGCCTTCACCTTGGGGCCCATGGAACCGGCGGCGAATTCACCCCGATGCAGATGGCGTTCGGCCGCTTCAATGGACAGGGATGAGCAGATCATTTGATTTTTTTTCCCAAAATTCAGCATCACCCCCTGGACATCAGTGGCCATGACAAAAATTCCCACCCCGGTTTCCGCAGCCAGCAGCGCGCTGGCCAGATCCTTGTCAATAACGGCATTGACACCGCTGAAGGCCCGCCCTTTACGGATCACCGGAATGCCCCCACCCCCACAGCAAATTACAATAAAATCCATTTCAATCAGTTTTTTAATCTCTTTTTTCTCGACAATGGTCAGCGGCAGAGGAGATGCCACAACCCGGCGATACCCTTTGGCGGTTTTCATGACCGGATGTTCAAGCTTAAGGGCTTGGGCTTTTGTATACACAGGCCCGATGGGCTTGGTGGGATGCGCAAAGGCCGGGTCGTTTTCATCCACCACCACATAGGTAATCAAGGTTACCAGTGACTTGGCATAGATCCCCAGATCCATGAGCTCGCCATCTAGGGTGGATTCAATCATATATCCGATCTGCCCTTCGGTCTGGGCACCCAGAATCTCCAATGGCAGTTTCGGAACCGCATCACAGCATTCCTGCTGGAGCAGCAGGTTGCCCACCTGGGGCCCGTTGCCATGGGTAATGATAATTTTATACTCCCGGGAAAGACGCGCAATCTGGCGCACGGGCAGTTTCAGGTTCTCAAACTGCTGCTCAATCGTGCCGGCCTGGCCTTTCCGGATCAGGGCATTGCCGCCCAGGGCCACCAACAAAATCTTTTTTTGGCTGGATTGATCCGTCATAGGTGTATGATCCCTTTTTTAACCGCAAAACCGATAGCTGTAAACCATGACCGGTTAGATTATGACAGACGCTTCACGAGAAGATCTGCCAGGGTCGGCTGACTGTTGTCTTTGTACTCGTAAGAAATGCGCAATGTCGGTTTGTTAATAGAAATCAGCTGGGTCAAATCAATGGGCGTTGCGGCTATCACCAGATCACAATCCGTATTGTTAATGGTTGTTTCCAGGTCCTTTACCTGGCGGGGGCTGTATCCCATGGCCGGCAGCAGAATCCCGATATCAGGATAAGTTTCAAAGGTTTTCTTTAAAGTGCCGGTCAAAAAGGGTCTGGGATCGACCATTGCCGCCGCTCCGAACCGCTTTGCCGCGATGGTGCCGGCTCCATAGGCCATCTCCCCGTGGGTGAGAGTGGGGCCGTCTTCCACCACCAGCACCCGTTTTCCCCGAATCAGTTCCAGGTCATCGGCAATAATGGCTGAGTCCGCCAGCACGATATCCGCCGTGGGGTTATGCTTTTTGATGGTGCTGCGAACCTGGGCCACCTTTTCAGGATCGGCACTGTCCACCTTGTTGATCACGGCGATATCGGCCATGAGCATATTGGTTTCGCCGGGATGATACGTCGTCTCATGACCGGCCCGGTGAGGATCGAACACCACAATATTGACATCCGGTTTATAAAAGGAGGTATCATTATTACCGCCGTCCCAGATGATCACATCGGCCTCGGCCTCGGCCTGCCGGAGAATTTTCTCATAGTCGACCCCGGCATAGATCACAGCCCCCATGGCCACCACCGGTTCATATTCCTCTCTTTCTTCGATGGTGCAGTTATGTTTTTCAAAATCCTCATAATGGGCAAAGCGCTGAACCACCTGCTTTGTCAAATCACCATATGGCATGGGATGGCGCACGGTCACCACTTTTTTACCCATACCCTGCAGAATGCGGCAGACCTGGCGGCTGGTCTGGGATTTACCGCATCCGGTCCTCACCGCACAGACCGACACCACGGGTTTGGATGATGTCAACATGGTATAAGGGGCGCCGATGATGATAAAATCAGCCCCGGCCGCCGTGACGATGGAGGCCTTGTGCATCACTTCGACATGCCGTACATCACTGTAGGAAAAGGCCACCATGTCCACCTTGTTCTCTCGGATCAGGTCGAATAGGTTTTGATCCGAATAGATGGGTATGCCTTCCGGATAGAGTTCACCGGACAATTGCGGTGGATAGCATCGACCCTCGATGTCCGGAATCTGTGTAGCGGTAAAACAGATCACATGGTATCTCTTATTGTGCCTGAAATAGACATTGAAATTATGAAAATCACGTCCTGCAGCCCCCATAATAATAACATTTTCCACCATGAACTTTCTCCTTTTCGATATGCCCCTTCACAGGTCAAGGGATAGATTCTTCTATTGAACCAATACTGCTCCTGCAAACCTTGTTTTATCTTTTGCCTTATTCTCAAAGAGCCGGCACAAGGGGCCGTCCCCTGCACCCTTTTCGCCCCGCCTTCCGCCCTTACGATCAGCCCCCCAGTACCGCGGTAATTCTTTCCAGGGCCCAGTCGACCTCCGCCTTTGTGATGACCAGGGGGGGGGCAAACCGGATAATGTGATCATGGGTTTCCTTGCAGAGCAATCCCTTTTGTTTGAGTGCTTCACAGAATTGACGAGCCCCGCCGGCCTCGGGGAACAATTCCACGGCAATCAGAAGTCCCCGACCCCGGACCTCCCTGATCCTCGGGGCATTGATTTTTTTCAAACCCTCCATAAAATAGGCCCCCATGGCGGCTGCATTCTCAATCATGTTTTCCTCTTTCAAGACCTTGATGGCCATACGGGCAACGGCGCAGCCCAAAGGATTGCCGCCGAATGTACTGCCGTGTTCACCCGGACGCAGAACCCCCAGCACCTCGCTGTTGGAAAGCACCGCCGAAACCGGATAAAAACCACCGGAAAGGGCCTTGCCGATCAGAGTAAGGTCCGCCTCAATGCCCTCATGCTCCTCGGCCAGCAACTTTCCGGTGCGGCCCAGGCCGGTCTGGATTTCATCCAGCACCAGGAGGACATTGTTTTTGCGGCAAATGGCCTGAGCTTGTTTGAGATAGCCTTCGGGGGGAATCATGACACCGGCCTCGCCTTGAATCGGTTCCACCAGAAAGGCTACGGTGTTGGGCGTTATTGCTGTTTCCAGGGCTTTGGCGTCACCAAAGGGAATGGTCTTAAACCCCGGTGTAAACGGACCGAAATTATCCCGTGCGTTGGGATCTGAACTGAAACTGATGATGGAAATTGTGCGGCCGTGAAAATTATTTTCACACACAATGATTTCAGCCTTATTTTCTTCAATTCCCTTGACCTGGTAACCCCACTTACGCACCGCTTTGATAACGGTCTCCACCGCTTCGGCACCGCTGTTCATGGGCAAAACTTTATGGGAGTTGGTTAATGCGCACAGTTCTTGATAAAAAAGCGCCAGTTGGTCATTCCGAAACGCCCTGGATGTCAACGTCAGCTTCCGGGCCTGATCGATCATGGCCTGTAAAATTTTAGGATGGCAGTGGCCCTGATTCACCGCAGAATAGCACGCCAGACAATCAAGGTATTTATTTCCCGCCACATCCCATACCCATACGCCTTTACCACGGGCCAAGACGACATCTAACGGTTTGTAATTATGGGCACCGAGTTCATCTTCCAATTTAATATAATCTGTTTGGTCCATTGTACTGCCTCCCTTCTTAATTATAAAATAGGCCTTGGCTAATCGTAAAACCATCAAAACGTTAAACTGTTTAACCATTAGCACATGAGGACTGTCAAGAAAAACTTTTCCCCTGATTTCATATCAGCTATTGACATGCCCCCAGCTATTTCTTATATAAAATTGCAATATCCTTGAGCGATTACGCAAATAGAGTGTTAAATTTTTATTATTATTTAAAATAATTTTTTCATGCAAAGCTGGAAACAGTATTGAAATAAATGCCGAAACGACTAATTTTGAGAACTGCCGACTCAATCACTGACGTGTTTTACGATCTTTACTTACCCTAAATTAAGGAGGACATTGTATGAGCGCTTTATTGATTATGGTTCTTTCCTTTGCAGGCTACATTCTCATGTACAGGTGGTATGGCCGGTTTATCGGCAACAAAATTTTCAAACTGTCGAATAGTGCCGTGACCCCTGCCGTGAAGCTTGAAGACGGCATCGACTATGTGCCGACCAAAAAAGAGGTGATTTTCGGGCATCATTTTACATCCATTGCCGGCACAGGCCCCATCGTCGGTCCGGCCATCGCCATTATCTGGGGCTGGGTGCCGGCACTGTTGTGGATTTTTATCGGCAGCATCGTCATGGGGGCGGTACATGATTTCGGCGCCTTGATTATTTCCATGCGCAACCAGGGTAAATCCATTTCCGAATACACCGCCAAATATATCAACAGCCGCACCAAGTTTTTCTTCTTTTTAATCGTTTTCCTGGAGTTGTGGATCGTCATCGCCATTTTCGGTCTGGTGATTGCCATTATTTTTGCCATGTATCCGGCCACGGTGCTGCCGGTGTGGTTTGAGATACCCATTGCGGTTACACTGGGCTACATGATTTACAAAAAAGGGGCCAACATCATGACCTGGTCCATCATCGCCGTTGTCGTGATGTATATTACCGTTTTTATCGGCGCCTATGTGCCCATAAAAATGCCGGCCATTGCAGGCATCCCCCCCACGGGCGTATGGACCATTATTCTGCTGATATATGCATTTATCGCGTCCACACTCCCGGTCACCACCTTGCTGCAGCCCCGGGATTTTATCAACTCCCACCAACTGGTCATCGCCATGGTCCTGCTGATTCTCGGTGTTATCGCATCGGCTTTCGGCGGGCATCTGGAAATTGTGGCACCGGCCCTGCAACTCAACCCGGCCAAGGCACCGCCCATGTGGCCCTTCCTTTTCATTACCATTGCCTGCGGCGCCATCTCCGGTTTTCATGCCCTGGTGTCATCGGGGACATCATCCAAACAGGTTCGCCTTGAAAGCGATTCTCTGTTTGTGGGTTACGGTTCCATGCTGATGGAAGGCAGCCTGGCGACCATAGTCATCATTGCCGTATCCGCCGGCATCGGCATGGGCTACACCACCAAAGCCGGTGAAGTTCTCACCGGCGTTGCGGCCTGGACCACCCATTACGCTTCATGGGCCGCTGCAGCGGGTCTAGGTTCCAAAATCAGTGCTTTTGTGGATGGGTCAGCCAACATGATAGAAAGCATCGGGCTCCACAAAAATATCGCTCTGGCCGTTATGGGTGTTTTTGTGGCCTCCTTTGCCGGAACCACCCTGGACACCGCCACCCGGATTCAGCGATATGTAGTTGCCGAACTTTTTGGTGATTTAAACATAAACTTTCTCACCGGTCGCTATGTCGCAACCTCTATTGCGGTCATTTCAGCCCTGATACTGGCCTTTGCCACCGGTGCCAGCGGCACGGGCGCCCTCAAACTGTGGCCCCTGTTCGGCGCGGTAAATCAGACCCTGGCGGGACTTGCCCTGTTGATTATCGCCCTGTATCTGAAAACCAAAGGCGGTCTGAAATGGCTGATTGCCGGCATCCCGGCAGGTTTTATGGCCCTTATGACCATCTGGGCAGTCGTGATGAATCAGACTAAATTCGGCACTCAGCACAACATGCTGTTGCAGGTGATCAACGGTATTATCCTGGCTCTGGCGGTTTGGATCGTCATCGAAGGGATCATCAAATTGTTTTCACCCTCTGACACAAGTGTCGATGATGCCACTACGCAAGAGGGCTGATCATAATCCGATAGAAACACTAATCGCCCGGCTGAAACCAAAGAATCAGCCGGGCGCTTTTATTCAGAATAATCAGTGTCCATCCAGAAACGATGACTTTCTTTCTGACTACTCAATACTCACCACTCACGATTTTCATATAAAAGACTCATGGTAAATGAATTACGAAAAACATATTTTACATGCCTGATACCTGCGGCAGTTGGTTTTCTGATCCTGTATACAACCAGGACCCTTGACCTGGTGCCGTGGGAACCGGCCCGGCCACCACAGGCGATCGGCGTGTCTATTTTTATTCTATCGTTTTTTTTCGCCATTGCCCTGCCGATCTTTATGCGGGCACTGTTCGCCCACAAAATGCGGGACAGGAAAACCATCGGCAAGGCTGAACTGATCCGATTCGAACGTTATCTTATCGCCATGGCCATGGTGACGCCCTATTTGAGTCTGACGGCCTATTTTCTCGAATTGCCCGGTTTTTATTTCAGTGGTTCGTTTATAGCGGCCCTGTATGGTGTTTATTATTATTTCCCCTCAGCCAAACGAATCGATTTTGAAAAAAAGATATTCCGGGTAAAATAAATACCGATGTTTAAATTTATCATAAAAAAGATAATCGCCTTCTGGAAGATCTCTGATGAAGTGGCCCGGGGCAAGGCAATTGAAACACTGGAAGTTGAAGTTGAAGAGATGGATCACATATTGGGTATCCTGGTGTTGGGGGTTTTTATCGGCCTGCCGTCGCCCCCCATGCAGATCTCCCTTGAACTGATGCCCCTGATGGAAACAGAATTATTATTGATGATGGAAAAAGTGGATACGGCCAATGAACCCATGGCCCAGCTTTTTTCGACACTGAGTATTGACTAATCATGAGCAACGCCACCAATATTTTTTTTACGGGCAAGGGCGGGGTTGGCAAATCAACATCGGCAGCCCTGCACGCTGTATTTCTTGCAGAAAAAGGATACCGCGTTACCCTGGTCTCTTTAGACCCGGCCCACAACCAGTGTGATATCTTTGAAATGCCGTTTTCGGACAGGGCGCACAAAGTGCGCTCAAATCTCTTTGTCATCGAAGTGGATCAGGAACGCTGGATCAAAACCTACCTCAAGGATGTTCAACAGCAGATCAACAGGACCTATGCCTATCTCACGGCATTTAACCTGGAAAAGCATTTCAGTGTCATCAAGCACTCACCGGGATTGGAAGCCTATGCCCTGCTTCTGGCGTATAAACATATCCGTAAAACCTATGCCGCTTTTGACTTCCTTATTTTCGATATGCCGCCGACAGCCTTGACCTTGAATTTTTTCAGTCTCCCATCCCTTTCCCTGATCTGGCTGAACCATCTGCTGGCCCTGCGCCGGGACATCATCCAAAAAAGAGACCTGATCACAAAAATCAAACTGATTAAAAAAGAATACGAACGCGACAAGCTGCTGAATAAAATCAATGACCAGAAACGGGATTACCAGGAGCTGAAAAGCGGTTTCGAGACCATGGACACCACCCGGGTTCATCTGGTACTGAACCCGGACAAATTGTCCCATGCCGAATCCGTACGGATTTTAGACAAACTGGCTGAGCTGGATATCCGGGTCAGCAGAATTGTTTGCAATAAAATGCAAACCGGGTCAGTCTGTGCAACCAAAAAAAAATTTGAAAAGATCCCAAGCATAAAATTCCCCGCATCCCGGACGCCCCTCATCGGCATCAACGCCCTGCAGCAGTTTCTTAAAAAAAACAACGACGCTGCGGAAAAACAATTATGACGGGTTAATCATCCTTTATTCTTGACGGTCTCGTAAAAAATGGAATTTAGACGGTCTCGTAAAAAGTTCAAATTCAAGGCGTGCAAATTTTGGTGTCATGATGACTACTTAGCGTACGTTGAGTGATTGCAGGCTGCAGCACAACGCAGGAATTGGATTTTTTACGGGACCGTCATTCTTTGGAGAAATTTTTAATCATAATCTCCCCCAGTTCCATGGAGCGCTGGGTGGCCGCCTCCACGGCATTGATGATAGTGGTTCGCAAACCGCCTTTTTCCAATGTATGAATGCCGGCGATGGCGGTTCCCCCCGGAGAGGTCACCCGGTCCTTGAGTTGACCGGGGTGTTCTTTGGTTTCAAGAAGCAGTTTGGCTGCGCCCAAAACCGTCTGACTTGACAACAAAAGCGCTTCTTTCCGCGATAGACCCATTTTCACACCGGCATCTGCCATGGCATCCACAATCAGAAAAATATACGCCGGCCCACTGCCGCTCAATCCGGTAATGGCATCCATCAATTCGTTTTCTTTGATGAAAACACTTTTGCCCACAGAGTTAAAGATCGCCATGGCCATTTCAATATCCTCTTTACGGGCATTTTCACCGGCGGCCACGGCGGTGGCACTCTCTTTTACAAAAGCGGCAATATTGGGCATCACCCGGATCAGCCGCAGGTCCTTTTTAAGACTGGTTTCAATGGCAGCCATGGGAACGCCGGCGGCAATGGAAATGATCAGTTTGGACATATCGAGATAGTCGGCGGTTTCCTTGAGTACGGTGGCGATAATCTGAGGCTTGGTGGCGTAAATAATAATTTCCCCGGCCTTAACGGCTTCAATGTTGCTGGTGGTGGCGTTAACACCGTATTTTTTCTTGACCGCAGCAAGGTTATCTTCCCGGACATCCGAGCAGGTAATATTTTCCGGTCTGGAAGATCCCGAACAGATCAGACCGCTGATCAGGGCTTCCCCCATATTTCCAGTGCCAATGAAACTTATTTTTTTATCCGTCAACATATTGATAATTCCCCTGTCCAAATCATAAATTTAATAAAAAACGGCCCACCAGAATCCATTCAAAAGTAATTGGGATAAAACAATATCCCTGATGGTGATAGCTGCTGAAACAGATATAAATCTGGGGTAGAATTAATGCTTTACATGAATTTGTCAAGAAAAATGTAAACAACCTGAGGGTTTATGGTTCAGGGTTCAAAAAAACACCCCCTGCACTTTCCTGCGGTTGCAAAAAATTCATATTGATCCTATAAACACTTGTATCGTGGGCTTGCGTTAATATATAATACTGTTTAAATTAAAAATATCGGCTCCTCGCTGTTTCGTATGGGTAAATTTGACCGGCTACAGCCCCGGGATGTTTTCATTTTCACGCTCGAAACTGTTTGAAGGACTTAGCGAGCGTTAGGCCGGACAGCCGTAAAATAGCCTCCATAGCCTCTTTCGAGCATTAAGAAGAGACTCAGTTAAAGGTTGATACAATGCGTATTCTTCTGGTCGAGGACGACTTAAAAATCGCCTCATTTGTACGGAAAGGGCTCAAATCAGCAGGGTTTGCCGTGGACCATGCCGTTGAAGGCGAGACCGGACTGCACCTGGTCCTCACCGAGCCCTATGACGCCGCCATTATCGATGTCATGCTGCCTAAATTAGACGGTCTGACATTGATTAAAAAAATGCGCGGCAGCGGCGTCAACACACCGGTGATTATCCTCAGTGCAAAAGGGTCCACCGAGGACCGGGTGCGGGGACTGCAGGCCGGCAGTGATGATTATCTGCCCAAGCCCTTTGCCTTTTCAGAACTACTGGCCAGGGTGCAGGCCCTGCTGCGGCGCGCCGGTAATATTGCCGAACCCACCCAGCTGATCGTTGGGGACATTTTCCTGAATTTACTTACCCGGGACGTAAAACGGTCTGAAAAGCGGATCGAGCTCCAACCGCTGGAATTCTCTCTATTGGAATACCTCATGCGAAATGCCGGCCGGGTTGTTTCAAAAACCATGATTATGGAGCATGTCTGGGACTATCATTTCGATCCCATGACCAACGTGGTGGAAGCCCGTATTTCCAGATTGCGCGACAAAATCGACAAAGGATTCAGTGTAAAAATGATTCACACCGTGCGTGGGGCCGGATATGTCCTTAAAGAATCTGCTTAACATCCGTCACACCCTGGCCTTTCGGCTAACCCTCTGGTATGCGGGCATATTCACTTTTTCAGCATGTGTGGCGTTTCTGGTTTTTTACCTGATGATGACGTCGGTATTACGTGACCGGACAGATCAGGAACTTCTGGGCCAGGTCAGCACCTTTACCTCTATTTTTTCAACCAAAGGCCTTGAAGCGGTAAAAGGGGTGGCCCTCCTGGAATCCCAGGCCGCCGGTGAACGAAAAATATTTTTCCGCCTTCTGTATCCCAACGGCATTACCTTTTCATCATCCAACATGTCCTACTGGCAGAATATCCGGGTGGGCCATTCTGCGATCCGGAGGCTGCTGGAGGGCCAGCTGCATGTTTTTGAAACCCTGACCATTGAGGGCCGTAAACACAAAATCAGGATACTCTACAGCATTATCGGCCCGGGTATCATTCTCCAGCTGGGCCGCTCCATGGAAAATCAGACCCGCATCATCGAAGCCTTCCGGAAAATTTTCATACTGATCATGTCCGGTCTCTTCCTCGTGGCGGTCCTCATCGGATTGTTCATGGCCCGCCGTGCCCTTGCCGGGGTGGCCGAAATCAGCCGGACGGCCCGATACATATCCGGCAGTGCCCTGGACAAACGTGTGCCCGTGAAACCCCGGGGCGATGAAATCGACCAGCTGGCCATAACCTTCAACCGGATGCTGGACCGCATCGAGACGTTGGTTACCGGCATCCGGGAAATGAACGATAACATCGCCCATGACCTGAAAAGCCCGCTGACCCGGATCCGCGGCATTGCCGAAATCACACTGACCACGAATGCCACGCGCGCAGATTATGAATCCATGGCTGCAGGGGTCATCGAAGAATGTGATCAGTTGCTGGATATTATCAACACCATGCTGGTGATTTCCAGAACCGAAGCCGGTGTTGAACGGCTGAACCCGGAACGTCTGGATCTGGGGAAAATCATCCGACAGGCAGGGGAGCTGTTCCAACCCATTGCAGAGGATAACCATATCACCATGAACTGCCGCACACCCGACAGCCTGCCGTACTACGGAGATCTCCGAATGCTGCAACGAATGATCGGCAATCTTGTGGACAATGCCCTCAAATACACCCCCTCCGGTGGTCGTGTGGATCTTGCCGTTGAACAGAATAAAGCGGAAAGCGTCATCATTACAGTCAAAGACACGGGCATCGGCATTTCATCAATGGATCAGCCTCACATTTTCAACCGCTTTTTTCGCTGCGATGTCAGCCGGTCCCAAGACACCTCCCGTTCCGGTGCAGGATTGGGGCTGAGCCTGTGCCAGGCCATCGCCCAGGCCCACGGTGGCGATATCACGGTGAACGCTGTACCCGGCCGGGGCAGCCTTTTCAGTGTCACCCTTCCCCGACCCAACGTCTGAAAAAAATCACCGTTTTCCGCAAAAATTACCATCTGGTAATCTTTGCGTCATCTTTTGGTTAACTTCCTGGGTTATTATCCCTTCAAGAACAAATCAGAACAATACGATTATTTTACACATTATCAGAAAACAGCGGAGGAAAAACCATGAAATCCAACAAACACGTTACCCGAATCATCATGATTGCCCTGATCACATTAAGCCTGGCATTTTTTACCGGCCCCCAGAACGTCATTGCCGCAGGGGGGGGAGACGGTCCCAACCTGATTCCAGGGAATTTCACGCACCTGGCAGCGGAAGCCCGACCCGGGGTGGTTAATATCCGCACCGTAAAAACCGTCAAAGGCGGCGGCCGCGTGTTTCAACATTTTTTCAACCAGCCGTTTGGCGACAATGATCGTCTCAAGGATTTCTTCGGACCTTTTTCCGGGGAAGGTCCCGGCCGTGAATTCAAGCAGCGCAGCTTAGGGTCCGGATTTATAATTGACCGCGATGGGTATATCGTTACCAATAATCATGTAATCAAAGATGCCGACGAAATCAAAGTCAAACTGGCCAATGAAAAAGAATTTGACGCCGAAGTCGTGGGACGGGATCCCAATACCGATCTGGCCCTGATAAAAATAAATGCATCAGAAGACCTGACGCCTTTGAAACTGGGCAATTCAGGCAAACTCGCCGTGGGCTCTTGGGTGGTGGCCATCGGCAGTCCCTTTGGGCTGGAACAGACCGTTACCGCCGGCATCGTCAGCGCCAAGGGCCGTATTATCGGATCCGGTCCCTATGATGATTTTATCCAGACCGACGCCTCCATCAACCCCGGCAACAGCGGCGGCCCCCTCCTGAATATGCAGGGAGAGGTGGTGGGCATCAATACCGCCATCGTGGCCAGCGGCCAGGGCATCGGTTTTGCCATACCCGTAGACCTGGCCCATGGGATTATTGAACAACTGAAAGACAAAGGAGAGGTCACCCGGGGATGGATGGGCGTTGCCATTCAGGATCTGACCCCGGAACTGACGGAATACTATGGTCTGAAATCCCCGAAAGGTGTGCTGGTCACCCATGTCTATGAAGGTGATCCGGCGGACAAAGGCGGAATCCTGCCCCATGACATCATTGTTGCCGTGGGCGATCAAACCATTACCACCACCCGTGAACTTTCCAGTGCCATTGCCGCCAGTGGGATCGGCAAAAAAACAGCCATCACGATTTTACGAAACGGCGCTGAAAAAATCGTCTACGTCAAACTTAAAAAACGTGACGAGGCCGCTCTGCAGGCAGCAGATAAACCTGCCGGCACCAGTGAACTGGGCATGACCCTTTCCGAATTAACACCGGAAATGGCCAATCGGCTCGGGTTCTCCGAAGATGATCAGGGGATACTCGTCACCCAGGTTAAAAATGGCAGCAAAGCCGATGACGCCGGCATCCTCCAGGGCGACCTGATCAAAGAGATCAACCACCAAAAGGTCGATACACTCAACGCCTATACAAAACAGCTGAACAAAATCAAAAAAGGAGACAGTGTCAGTTTTCTGCTCAAACGCACCAAAGCCGGCTTTGTAGTGGTAACATTGACAAAATAACATCTAGAAAACAGCAACAAATCACTTCACTGTTTCAAGTGGGTCCCCCGTGCCGTTTCGCCTGCTTGAAGCAGGGAGTGATATTTTTTGAGATATGAATTGTGAATGATGAGCAGTACACATCACTTTTATTGGCTCCTCGCTGTTTCATGTGGGTAAATTTGACCGGTACCGTCCCGGGATGATTTCATTTTGCTGCTCGAAACTGTTTGAGGGGCTTAGCGATCGTTAGGCCGGACAGCTATCATATAGTTCCCGATGATTTTAATTTTACATAAATATCAATATGATAATTTATGACAAGGCCCTGTCCGGCGTTACGACCGCTTTGCACCGAGTTTTTTGAGTATCAGAATAAAAGCATCCCGGGGCACCCACACAAAATAGCGAGAAACCTTTTTTTTTGGTTATCACAATTTGTCTTGTTGACATAAAAACACAAAACATCAAACATAAGTGCCTGATGCAGTACCGCCATACAAAATCGACCTTGCTGTAGAAACAGCAGCACCCGAACGTTTGACGAAACCGTATAAATCCGACTTTTTACGAGTTCATCAACTTTTGAATCATTGCCTTTGGGTCAAAACAAAAACGTTGTCTGACCCAAATTGATCTTTATGACAGGAAAAAAATAAATGAATAGAAAATTCCGCTTCACGGTTCGACAGATGCTGGCCATTGCAACCGTCATCCTTTTATACCACGCCCCCTTCGCAAAGGCACAAACCGAAGCGCTGTATCCGGGAATACTGGATCGATCCCGGGCCATCAAGGCAGCGGCCCAGGTCACCGCAGTTAAGTATCCCGATGCCGACACCGTCGATGTTGACATGCATAAATGGATCAGATACCGTGAGGACGGCACCTACATCGAATGGTTTGAATGCTACACCAAAATCCTCACCGAAAAGGGCCGTAGCGGCCTTAAGACCCTGTCTTCAGCGTTTACCATTCCCTACAACGACACTGCTTTCAAGGTGGTGGAAATCATCTCCGGTGACGGCACCGTCAAAACAGTGGATACCGACAGCAACAGCCGGGTCATGATCGAACCATCCCAGATGGAATCCAATATCTATAACCCGAACAGTAAAATTTTACGCCTGAATATACCCGAACTGAATCCTGGCGACACCCTCCACTATATCATCCGCGACAACTTCACCAAGGTCCGTACCCCCGGTACCTGGAGTGATTATGTCACCTTTGAGGGGACCAGCCCCATCAAACGATCCGCGTTTACGGTGATCGCCCCAAAAACAAACCCCTTACGGCAGATTGCCTTAAAATCGGAAATTCCCGGCACCGTAACATTTAAAAAGCATGAACGGGGCAATGTCATCGTTTATAAATGGATCGCCAAAAACGTTCCCCTGACGATTCCAGAGCCCAATATGCCGCCCCTGTATACACAGGCCCAGCGGTTGCTGGTCAGTACCATCAAAGATTGGGAATCGATCTCCCGGTGGTACTGGGACCTTTGCGAACCCAACCTTGAAAAAATAACCCCAGCCATGCAGGCACTGGTGGCCGAACTGATCCAGGGTATAGATGACCCCGGGCAACAAATGCAGGCAATCTTTACATGGGTTTCCCAGAAAGTCCGCTATCTGGGGCTGACGGTGGAAAAGGACTCCCCGGGTTATGAGCCCCACCCGGTGAGCATGACATTTAACCAGCGTGCCGGCGTCTGCCGGGACAAAGCGGCCCTGCTGGCCGCCATGCTGCGAATTGCCGGGCTGGAAGCCTACCCGACCCTCATCATGAACGGCCCTAAAAAAGATCCCGAGGTTCCCCAGCCCTTTTTCAACCATGCGGTTACCGCCGTGCGTGAACCGGACGGGTCCTACCTGCTGATGGATGCCACCGATGAAAATACCACCCGGATGTTTCCAAGCTACCTGAACAACCAGAGCTATCTGGTGGCAACACCCGACGGCGAAACATTGCAGACAAGCCCTGTTGAATCCGCCGAACAGAACATGATGGTCATTACCACCAAAGGATCTCTTGACATCAATGGACACCTTTCAGCCGAATCAACCCTGCATTTCAACGGCATCAACGATAATGCCTACCGGGGTTTTTTTGCTCGAATATTACCGGATGAACAACGTGGCTTTTTTGAAAAAATAATCAAGACATTCGCCCCTGGGGCAAAGCTTACCCGATACGCCATCCTGCCTGAGAACATGCTCGATACCACTCAATCGCTGACAGTGTCACTTTCCTTTGAATCCGGCGATATCCGGGTTACCGGTCAGGATACAATCATGCTGCCATTGCCCAAAATGGGCAACCACCTGGGTATGGTGCACTACCTGCTGGGTCGCACAGGGCTTGAACAACGCCGATATCCGCTCTTCACCGAATACGCCTGCGGTGTCAGGGAAACCATAGATCTGAAACTAAACCGGGCCGTGGGAAAGCTGAAAAATCTGCCCCAATTCCCGGTTATTGAAAACCGGGGCGTCACCTGGTCCCGCAACCTGGTGCTGGCGGACAACACGCTCCATAATGAAAATAATTTCAAACTCAAATTACCGCAGTATTCCCCGGACCAGTACCGATCGCTCAGGGAAACACTGAAAAAAATCGAGTCTGCTAATCAAAGGATGGTTCTTTTCCAGCCCCCGCCAACAAGTCCGGATCCGGCAGCGGAAAAATGGTATTCATCCTTTCAGGCGGATGCTGTCGTGTTGAATGAAGATTTAGAATATAAGGTGGAAGATACAAACTGCTGGACAGAAACCCGGCATACAACAATAAAAGTGCTGACCTATGCCGGCAAAAAAAAATACAGTGATATCCGCTTAAATTATAATCCGGTATGGGAGGATGTGCACCTTGAAAAAGCCAGTGTAACGAGTCCTACCGGAAAGGTTAAAACCGTTACAGGGCAACAGATCAATATAATGGATGCACCGTGGGTGGGTGGTGCCCCGCGCTACCCCGCAGCCAAAACCATGGTGGTCAGTCTTCCGGGAGTGGAACAGGACAGCATCATTAAAATCAAGGTGGTCCGCCGGGAAAAAAATCAAAATTTTTTCTCCATCGGCGGGAATTTTTTCAAACAGGAGATGACGGCCTCGGAACATGACATGGGAATTCATAATCGTTTTTTTTCAACAAACCCTGTCTTTCGTTATACCGATCCGATTCTGAAAAAAACCATTCGGCTGCAAATCCCCTCAAACCTGCCCATAAAAGTTCTTCGGGCAGATCAAGGGCTGGGACTCGACAAAACATGGAAACGTCCCCATACTCAGGTGATCACCAAAAAAATCAGGACAGAGGGAGAATCAACCCTGTATGAATTTACAGCTGAGCATATCGCTCCGGTGAAACCGGAAAAAAATCTGCCGCCCTGGTACAGTTTTAACCCGGTGCTTTTTGTGTCTGCCGGCGCCTGGGAAACCTACACTGCAAAAGTATACCGGGCACTGCAAAAGGCGGCGCTGTTCCAGCCGGAAATCATCACCCAGGCCCGGGAGCTGATTGATGATTCAATGGACGATGACGGCCGTATAAAAGCCATCCGTGACTTTGTGGCCCGACACATCGAACCCGTTGCAATAGGGCTCAGTGAACTGCCTTTAGACCAGATCACACCGGCGGCTCGGACACTGGCCGATGGCTATGGCAATTCCGCAGACCGGGCCGTTTTATTGTATGCCCTTCTGAATGCAGCCGGCTTCAACCCCGAATATATCCTGGTGTCACAATCCTCGAAAGTGGCGGATATGCAGCAGGCCATGCGGGAATATCCGGCCCCTCAATGGTTTGATACCGTTCTGGTGCGGGTAAAAGATACCTCTGGTATTATTTATCTGAATGACACCGATGAGTATGCAAAACTGGGTACGACAACGTCAGACGGTCTGCCGGGGATTGTGGTTTCCAGTGGCCGGTTTGAAACCATACATGCCGCAGCAGCGGATCTGCAAGATAACCGTGACAATGTGTATCACATCCAACTCTTTGAAAATGGCGATGCCCTTATTAAAAAGAAAACGCTGTATTATGGCAATGCCTTCGCAGAATTTCACAAACAATTCAGCGAAATGCCGCCGGAAAAACGCCGACGCTACATTCAGGAACAGATCAACGACCTGAGCCGGGGTGCAAAACTCGATGGAAAATATATTATCGACGACAATACCTATCCGGGAATCGAAGAGTTTTCAGTTCGGGTGGACGACTATGCCACGCGGCAGGATAATTTTTTGTATCTCCAGCTGCCCGGGTTAGTCCGTCATGTTGCCGATGTGGGCCGGGATCAGCGTCAAAACCCCTTGTACCGAAATGATTTCAATCACGAAACCGTTAATATTGAAGTACGGCTGCCGGATACGGTCGATTCAGTGGAGGTCATGCCCCCTGAAAAGATGATATTTCGTCTTCCCGGGGCAGGCACCATCAGTATGTTTACCCGGTCTGAGCCGGATATCAAAGGACAGATCCGCAGCCTTCGGATCCGGCAGGAACTGAATCTTGATCCGGTAGTGCTGCTGCCGGATGACTATTTACAACTATTAGAGATAGACAGGGTATTGAGCCATCCTCAAACAGGCATGGTACTGCTGAAAATGAAGGAGTAAGTCATAAAAAACCGGCAGGGCCATCTCCTTTAAGGAAGAAGTACCTGCCGGAATAATTGTAAACCCCTATTATTACCAGAAAATAACATCCTCAACGGATTTTACAAGCCGGGCCATGTCTTCGGGAAAAACATGGCCGATGTTGCCGATCCTGAACGAATCCACGTTGGTCACTTTGCCCGGATAGATGACAAAGCCTTTTGATTTCAATTTATCATAAAATTCCTTAAAATTGTATTTTAGTGCTTTCGGGCTGTAAAAAGATGTAATAATAGGGGATTGGTCCTCGTCCGGCAAAAGGGTCTCAAAACCAAGTTTTCGCATGCCGTGCACCAGGACCCTGTGGTTTTCCCGGTAGCGGGCAGCTCTTTTTTCGATGCCCCCTTCCGCTTCGAGCTCTTTCATGGCCTGATGAAAAGCCCGGGTAACATGCGTCGGGGAGGTAAAACGCCATTTGCCTTTATCGGCATCCATTGTTTTCCACTGGCCGTAAAGATCTAATGAAAGGGAGCGTGCCTGACCCTCTATCGCCTGTATGGCGGCTTTTTTGGCAAGGATAAAACCAAATCCGGGAACCCCTTGGATACATTTATTGGCGCTGCTGACCAGAAAATCAATGTCCATTTTTTCCATATCAACGGTGATACCGCCAAAACTGCTCATGGCATCCACAAAAAAAATTTTACCGTATTTTTTTACAACAGGGGCAATTTTTTCAATGGGATTCAGCCGGCCAGTGGTTGTTTCGCAATGAACAACGGCAACATGGGTTATTGCCTTGTCCTGTGCCAGTGTGGCGTCCAGCCGTTCGATATCAACAGGATAAATTTCCCCGCTGTCCTGAATGACGGTGTCGATATTGAGGGTTTCGGCAATTTGACCGATCCGGTTGCCGTAAACGCCGTTGGTGAGTACAAGCAGTTTGCCGTTTTCAGGCATCATGGTGCCCACCACGGATTCAATGGAGAAAGTGCCGCTGCCCTGCATCAGCACCGCGGTATAATTTTCAGTATCCGTTACGGCGAGTTTGACCAGGCCTGAGCGCACCTCCTGGACGATGCGTTTGTAATCATCATCCCAGGTACACCAGTCACGCAGCATGGCAGCCTTGACACTCTTGGTGGTGGACAAGGGCCCCGGGGTCAGTAAAAAATAAGGATTGTCCGGTAGATTATTCAGATCCATTGCAAACCTCCTTTATATTAAATAAACGGCAACAGCATAAAATCATTTCACAAATTCATTTATGCCGGCAAAAAATAAAACGCATCGTATAGAGACGTTCAAATTATGATGATGTAGTTTTTAGTCCTTTGGGAGTATTAGTCAAACTAATAATAATCATGTGTTTAATAACAATTGGTTATTATTTTACACAACCCGGCGATTCGATATTCTGGTTTCCGGGAGGACATGTGATCATTACCGGATCCGACTTGCTTCCATGGGACCGTTGAACAGGCATAAAAAAAAGACCGGGAACAAAAAAAATATGTGCCCGGCCCTCTATAATTTCGGAAGGTATGGATGGGACTGGAATTAACCATTACAGGGTGGGAATCAGCCCATTGATTTCAAAGTTGCCAGTTCAAGCTGATCTGCAGCGTCTTCGGCCCGGTCAGAAATTTCTACAATACTGTCAAGAAAGAGTCTCAGGTGCATTTTGTGACTGAAATCAAGCGTCTGCTCCTGGGTGGTCAAAATCGCCTTGGTCAGATCCCATTCCTGCTTATCCACCACCGATTCCTGAAGACCCACCTCCCGGGTGTGCTCACGCACCACGTCCATTTTGCACTCACTCTTGAAAAAACAAAGCACCGACAGCTTTAAAGGCATAATAATGCCGAGGGATTCCCTGCTGACTTCAAGAAAGGGGGCTTTTAATGCTTCAGGGAGAAAGGGTCTTTGATTGAGAAGAAAATCACAGCAGGCCTCTCCTGCATTAGCGACTTTGTCAATACTTTCAACTAGTTTATAGATATCTTCGCGCAACAGCGGCAGATAGGCACCGGAGTACAGTTTATCCCGGATTTGGTGTCTGATAAGGTCGGCCTCGGATTCCAGGGCACGGGCCTTGCGCCCGAGCAGTTTGGCTTCTTTCACATTACCATTAATATAAATTTGAAGCGACTCCAATACGGTTGTCAAGCACGCTTCAACCGCATCAACATGTTTTAACACCAGCGAGACAACTTCTTTTTCTTTTTTAAAAAACATATCGACTGTTCCTCATTACCGGGCTTATATTTCTATATATGGGGATTCGCGGGTTCAGTGTCATTTTTGTCGGACCGCAGCCCTTTCGTCATCAGGGGGGCCATGCTTCAATGCGTTCAACTCATCCGAGCTTCCCTGATTTTAGACCCATTAACACTGTATCACTGAACACATGAACAGTTACAATTTTTTTGCCATAATTTTATCAAAAAAAAATCTTTTTCACAAGTATACAAAAAACATTCTGTTAACATCAAAAGGCCCCTATCAACCGATACAGCAAAAAGGAAGCGCCGGCGGCGAGACAGGGCGTTAATACCCATCCGATGAGGATGGTGACAATGGTCCTCTTGCTGATGGCGCCGGCGCCCTTGACCAGACCGACCCCCACCACGGCACCCACGATGGCGGAAGAGGTGGACACCGGAATGCCCAGGAGCGAAAAAAGATGCAGTCCGCCGGCCGAAGCGGCCTGGGCCACGAGGGCCCCGGGGATATCGAGGGGGGTAATCCCCTTCCCCACGGTATCGGCTACCTTTCTCCCATAGGTAATGGCCCCCACAGCAATGGAAATGCCCCCCAGGGCCAGGAGAATTTTGGGGTGGACAATCCCCAGGTTCGCAATGGGGCCCACTGCATTACCGGCATTGTTGGCGCCCATGGTGTAGGCCAGGTAACAGGAAGACAATATGGCCATCCAGGCAAGCATACTCCGCACCCGCATGGGATTGCCCCGGTATCTCTGCAGGCCCATTTTCAATAATTTGGACATTGAAAAGGCAAGGGCCAGAACCAGGACCGGACAGACAATCCAGCTCCCGGCAATGGTGAGAAACTTGGCATAATTCACCTGAGCCCCTACAGCCAGTCCAATGCCCACGACACCGCCCACGATGGCCTGGGAGGTTGAAGTAGGAATTCTAAAAAAAGTGGCCAGGGTGACAAAAAAACCGGAGCAGACCAGGGCCACCATGATGGCGGTGTAATTCAAATCCGCGTGAACGATACCCTTTCCGATGGTTTTCATGACATGCTCGCCCTGAAACATGGCACCCATAATGGCAAAAACAGCCACCAGCGCCACCGCTTTCTTAAACGATATGAGGCCGCATCCAACCGTGGTGCCGATGCAATTGGCCGTATCATTGGCCCCGATATTCCAACCGACATAAGCGCCGGCACCCAACAGAAAAAAGAGTATCATTCAGAAAATTGTTTCCTCCCTGAAAACAAAATATGGAACATTATGTTAAAATACGTTACACCCCTTTAATATTTCTTGCCTGAGCAATAGCCCAGCTGATGGCGTCCTGCCAGCTGTTCATGATGAATGTTTCTGTAAATACATGTCAACCTAATCTTTTTTATATTAAAAATGACAAAAAGTAATTACTGAATATCCATATTATCTATTTCATGATAATCCACTTCATCGCAACTGTGCAATCTGAATGTTTTTGTATGCCACCGACCTCCTTATTTTTAACCCCACATCACTTAATATCCCATGCAAACTCATTTGCCGGCATTATCGCAACAGCCTATTACTTGTTGTAATACTAAAGTAACAATAATTATTAAAACGCATTCAAAAACACCAGTATTTTATATTTGCGGTATAGTATATTTTTATCTTGAACAAATCATCATTTTGAGATAAAAGCAGCATACATACTGTATAGACATTTGTACAATTATTTTTTCAACAAATGGCCATCATTGTTGAATGCATTCGATTTTTTATTTACATTCCAGTCGCCGGTACGCGACAGGATAAATAAACCGCATGCGAAAAATATACTAAAACCGCCACAACAATAACGTCAATGAAGGGAGGTGATGGGCAGCAAAACCGCCACCCTATTTAACCGAATTTAATAGATAAAATATACATCCCATTTTTTTCACTTTTAAAGTAAGGAGACAGGTTATGAAACGAAGCACTATTTTCTTTTTTCTGTTGTTGATCCCCTTTGTTTTTACACCCATTGCCAGTGCCCAGCCTCAGGGTACACTGCGGGTAGCGCTGACAACCTTTCCCAATGCCCTGGATATTGCCTCTGCCGATGAACGCCAGGCCACCAATGCATCCCAGCAACTTTACAACTCACTGGTCTTTGTTAATGAAGAGGGCAAGGTAGTACCCGAACTGGCCGAAAGCTGGACGATTTCCGACGCCGGAGATGTATTTACCATGAAACTTCGCCACGGCGTAACATTTCACAATGGCGAACCGTTCACCGCCGATTCAGTGGTCTATTCCTGGAAGCGTGCCAGCGCCGATGCGATGAAATGGAGCGATCGCTGGAAAGTCGCCAAAACAGTGGAGAAAATAGATGACTACACCGTAAAAATCACCACCGACGGCCCCAGCCCATTGCTGCTTCGATACATTGCCGGCGACTGGGCCATGATACCCCCCAAATACCACCAGGAAAAAGGGGAATCCTATTTTTTAAATAATCCCGTGGGCACCGGGCCGTTCATGTTTAAAGAGTGGAAAAAAGGCGATCGTATTGTTTACGAGGCCAATCCCAACTATTTTGAGAAAGGGTTGCCCAAAATAAAAAATCTTATTTTCCGTCCCATTCCCGAATCCTCCACCCGCGTATCGGCGATTCAGGCCGGCGAAGTGGATGTTGTCACACGCCTGAGTGCGGAAGAATACGAGTCCCTTAAAGGAAATCCGGCTATTAAAGGAATTACCTACAGCAAAAACAGGGTCTTTTACATTGCCTTTAACAATATGACATCCGGCAAAGGGCTGCCCACTGAAAATCCGCTGGTCCGGCAGGCCATGAACTATGCCGTTGATGTTCAGGCCATTATTGATGCCCTGTTTGAAGGGTATGGCCGTCAGGCCACCAGCCTGGTAACACCGGATGACTGGGGCTTTGATAAAACAATAAAACCCTTTGGATACGATGTTGCCAAAGCCAAGGCCCTTTTGAAGGAAGCGGGCTATCCCGATGGTTTTTCCATCGATTTTGCCTGCCCGGCCGGGGCCTACGCCCAGTTTGAGCAGGTCTGCGAAGCCATTCAGGGGTACCTGAGCGAAGTCGGTATTAAAACCAATTTAACCATAATGGAATCCGGTAAATACTGGGATCTTGAAGCCAAGAAACAATTGCCGCCGATGTTCGGCGACAGCTGGTCCGAGCGTTCCGGTGAAGCGCTTCCAAGACTCAAGGGGGCTCTGGGCGGCAAGGATGCCAGTTACTCCTCCTGGTCTGATCCGGTAATCCTCAACCTGCTGAAAGAAATCGGACGCACCGCCGACGATAACGTCCGGGCCGGTCTGTATGTGAAGCTGCAACACCACGTGCAAAAAGACCCGCCGTTCATCTATCTGTATCAGCCGGTGGCATTTGAAGCCACCAGCGTCAAAGTCAAAGGTTACAAACCCAGTGCCGGGGAAAATTACTACCTGAAAACAGCCAGCGTTGAGTAATCATAACCGCTGAAAGACAGTATGGGGGCGGGGCCTATACGGCACCGCCCCTGCCTGTTTTTGCAGGAATGTGAATTAAATAACTTGAACAATCACTTTTTTTGTGCTCTTAAAACCGATCATCGGTTTTGCCTGCCCTGGATATCGATTTTAACCCGGGTGCAACAGGTGTTCAATTTATTTAACTCATTTTCCTGAACCTGCGGTATTTTTTATTGACCTGCCGTCGTCTTTATCTTTACAGCAAAAAAAGAGGTCGTTTGCATGCAACGTTATATCTTTTCCCGGTTGATTCAATCCCTCCTGATTTTGTTTGGCGTATTGTGCATTGTTTTTTTTATGCTTCAGCTCACCGGTGATCCGGTCGCACTCATGGTGTCCCGTAATGCCAGTCCTGAGCATATAGAACGGCTCCGTGAAGCAATGGGGTATAACCGCCCCATGATCGTTCAGTTCGCTGACTTTGCCGCCGGTGCCGTGCGCGGTGATTTCGGTGATTCGACCCGCCACCACCAGCCGGCCATGGGGTTAATCCTGGCCCGTCTACCGGCCACCATTGAACTGGCCACGGTGTCGTTGCTGATGTCCATGTTTATCGGTATCACCCTGGGTCTGCTCGGCGGTTCCAATCCCGGCAGCTTTTGGGATGCCATTGCCCGGGGTGCCGGGTTGATTGGACAGACAATCCCCAACTTCTGGCTGGGCCTGATCCTGATCCTGATTTTTTCCGTCAATCTCGGATGGTTCCCAACGTTTGGCCGGGAAACCTGGAATTTTTTAGGGTTTATCCCGATACCCACCCGATCGGTCATTCTGCCGGCCTTTGCACTGGGGCTGTTTACCATGGGTCAACTGGTGCGATTCACCCGTTCGGCCGTACTGGAAATTCGGGGTGAAGACTATGTCCGAACCGCCTACAGCAAAGGCATTGCCGATAAACGCATTTACGTTAAACATATTCTGCGAAATGCCGCCATTCCGCTGATCAGCATTATCGGGGTCCAGTTCGGCTACCTGCTCAGCGGTTCCATCTATATCGAAACGATTTTTTCCTGGCCCGGCCTCGGGAATCTGCTGGCGGAAGCCATCGGTAACCGCGATTTTGCACTGGTACAGGCCATCGCCTTTTTCACCAGCATCGTGGTGGTGTTCCTCAACCTGCTGACCGATATTGCCTATGGAATGGCAGACCCCCGAATCAGATACGGAGATTGACAATATGTCCCAGACACCGGAAATAAACTCAACAGGTTCACGTGTCGACCAGGAAAAAGAACGCGGCTTGTGGCCTAAAATTATTTTTGTCGGAAAACTACTGGCCCGGGACCGGGCCGGCACCCTTGGCCTGGTGATGTTTTTAATCGTCGTTTTCACGGCGGTGTTCGCCACCTGGCTTGCACCGTATGACCCGTTGAAACAAAATTTAAGAGATGCCAAACAACCACCGGCCTGGTCGGAAAAAGGAACCATCCAGCACCCCCTGGGCACCGATAATCTGGGCCGTGATTTGTTGAGCCGGATCATCTACGGCACCCGGGTTTCTCTCACCGTGGGTTTTTTCGGTGTCCTCATTGCCGGCGGTCTCGGACTGATCATCGGCCTCATCTCAGGGTATGTAGGGGGGAAAACCGACAACATTATCATGGGGGGGGTCAATATGATCCTGGCCTTGCCCTACCTGGTTTTTGTGGTGTTTATTGCGGCCATTCTCGGTCGCAGCCTCTTTAACGTCATCCTCATTTTCGGATTTACGGATATCCCGATCTTTGTACGGATTACCCGGGGTGAAGTGCTGCGGATGCGGGAATCCGGTTTTGTGGAATCGGCCATCAGCCTTGGTGCCACCAGAACCCGTATTCTATTCGACCACATTTTGCCCAACCTTATCGGTCCCTTGATCACCATCGCCACCTTTGAAATGTCGGCCATGATTTTTTATGAGGCCGGCCTTGGTTTTCTGGGCCTGAGCGTGCCGCCGAGCATACCGAGCTGGGGCAATATGCTGGCCGTGGGGCGCAAATATCTGACCATCTATCCCTGGATCGCGACATTTCCGGGTCTGGCCATTATTTTTGCCGGACTGGGAATGAACCTGTTGGGAGACTGGCTGCGTGACGTATTGGATCCCCGCATGCGGCGCATCAAAAAATAGCGATCGAAAAATACAGGATTTAGGAGTCGTTATGTCAACCATTTTAAAAGTTCAGGATCTGGTTACCCGCTTCTACACGTTTGACGGTGTCGTACACGCCCTGAACAAAGTCAGTTTTGACCTGACAGAGGGTGAAACGCTGGCCATTGTGGGGGAAAGCGGCAGCGGTAAAAGTGTTACCATGATGTCGCTGCTGCATCTGCTGCCGGTCCCTCCGGCAAAAATCGAAGGCGGGCAGGCCCTTTTTTATGAAAACGGCAATGCCATTGATCTGCTTCAATTATCCAAAGCAGAAATATCAAAAGTTCGCGGTGGAAAAATCGGTTTTATTTTTCAGGATGCACTGAGTGCTTTGAACCCGGTCATGACTGTGGGCAAACAGGTCAGTGAATCTTTGATCGAACATCTGCAGATGGGCCAGGAAGAAGCCCGCAAACGCACCATAGAACTGCTTGATTATGTGGGTATCCCAGGCGCCTCCCAGCGTTTTTCCAATTATCCCCATCAATTTTCCGGCGGCATGCGCCAGCGGGTCATGATCGCGGTGGCCATTGCCTGCAACCCGAAAATTGTCATCGCCGATGAGCCCACCACGGCCCTTGATGTCACCATCCAGGCCCAGATCGTGGAATTGACACAGCGCCTGCAAAAGGAACTCAACATATCCATTATCTGGATTACCCACGACCTGGGCGTTGTCGCCGGAATGGCCGACCGGGTACTGGTACTGTATGCCGGGTGTCCGGTTGAAATCGCCCCTGTGGACGAGCTGTACAACCACCCCAGCCATCCCTATACCATTGGACTGCTGGGTGCCCTGCCCCGCCTGGGGGAGGTTGTTTCAAAACGACTGGTAAGCATTGAGGGGTCCCCTCCGGACCTGCTCGAAGCACCACGCCACTGCCAGTTTGCCTGGCGATGTCAGCATGCCTTTGATCGTTGCTGGCAGGAAATCCCGCAATCTCGAGAAATCAACCCGGGACATTTTACAACCTGTTTCTATGATGTTAATAACGGGAGGCCCTTCAATGACGACTGAAGAAACCACTGGCCATGCCGTGGCCGATAAACCCGAAATCATGGTCCGGGTGGAAAATCTAAAAAACACTTTCCCATTACCAAGGGTCTCATTTTCAACCGGCAGGTCGGTGCCGTCAAGGCCGTTGACGATGTTTCCTTTGTCATCAAAAAAGGAGAAACCCTGGGCGTTGTTGGTGAAAGCGGGTGCGGCAAATCCACCACCGGTCGGTCGATCCTGCACCTGGAAAAACCCACGGCCGGGAAAATCTTTCTTGGAGATATTGACCTGGCGTCACTGAGCACGGAAGAGATGCGATTGATGCGGCCGCGCATGCAGATGATCTTTCAGGATTCTTATGCGTCCCTCAACCCACGCCACTCGGTGGGTAAAATTATTGCCGAGCCCATGGTGATTCACGGGTCCCAGGATTTCGACGAGCGGCACGCAAGGGTTATGGAACTCCTTGACCTGGTGGGCCTGGATCCCAATCACTTTGACCGTTTCCCCCATGAATTTTCCGGGGGCCAGCGTCAGCGGATCAATATCGCCCGGGCCCTGGCCCTCAATCCGGATTTTGTGGTCTGTGATGAGCCCATCTCGGCCCTTGACGTATCGATTCAGGCCCAGGTGGTAAATCTTTTCCAGGACCTGCAGCAAAAATTGGGCCTGACCTATATGTTTATCGCCCATGACCTGAGCATGGTCCAGCATATCTCAGACAGGGTTGCGGTCATGTACCTGGGCAAAATTGTGGAACTGACCACCCGAAAGGATCTTTTTTATTCACCACTCCATCCATATACCCAATCGCTTCTGTCAGCCGTTCCCCAGCCCGATCCCGAAACGGAACGCAAAAGACATCGCATTATGCTGGAAGGTGAAGTGCCCAGTCCTGCCAACCCGCCACGGGGGTGCGTGTTCCACAACCGATGCCCCCTGGAACAGCCCATTTGTTCCCAAGAGATACCGGAATATCGGGAAGTGCGACCGGACCATTTTGTCACCTGCCACCTGGCGGATGATAAGGGCGGCAGCCGGATATCGGTATAGTGCGGGTATTTATTAGGCTGAAGGTGATTTAGGCTGAAAATGGTCAGTGGCTTAATTCTTAATTTTATATTTTTATTACCCCAGGCCAGGAGCATACCATGAAAAAAAATTTCCCCCTAAACGCTGACGTCCATTGCACTGACGCATTTTTCGGCCGCTCAACCCATCTTTTGGTAAATCCGGCCACCGAAAAAGTGACCCACATCGTCGTCAAAAGCCGCAAAGAAAAACAACAAAAATTCATGGTGCCGGTCAGATTTATCAAAGAAACAACGCCCGAACTGATTCTGTTGACCCTGACCAGAGAAAAGCTGAAAGATCTTGAGCCGTTTGACCAGATCTATTTTTCCAAAAGGCAGATTCAGCGTTTTGGCGCCGACCCCATGGTGACATTGTTATGGCCCTATGTCGTACCGGAAAATAAAGTCATTGCAGGCAAATACAGTTCCATCCCCCCGGGTGAACTGGCCGTACGCCGGGGCGCAAAGGTAAAGGCCACCGATGGTCTTGTCGGCCAGGTGACTGATTTTATCGTCGATCCTGAAACCGGCTATATCAGCCACATGGTTCTGCGGGAGGGACTTCCCTGGGACAAAAAATACATTACCATTGCCATCACTGAAATCGATCGCATCGATGAGAAAAAGGTCCACCTGAAACTCAACAAAAAAGAGGTAAAACAACTGCCGGCCATCCCGATTCGACGCCCTTAGGCGCTTGATATAATAATAAAGAACTATACCGTTATTAATAATGCGCCTTAATAAAACGGCAGCCCCTTTTCTTTCCTGATATAGTTATTATCTTTTGGGTGTATTGTATACGCTATAAACGCAATCGACAATCTGATCATACAAGTCATTTCAAAAGGAGGTTCATATGGAACTCAAAGAATACTTTGAAAACACGGAAGGCAAAGGCGTGATGGCCACGGCAGACAGCGACGGCAAGGTGGATACGGCCATATATGCCAGACCCCATTTTATGGATGACGGAACCATCGCCATGATCATGCGTAATCGACTTACCCATTATAATCTTGAATCCAATTCACATGCCTGCTACATGTTTATAGAAAAAGGTCCCGGCTACAAAGGCAAACGCCTCTTTTTGACCAAAGTGCGCGAGGAGCAGGATTCCCAATTGCTGCAATCCTTGCGGCGGCGGCAATATATCGACAAGAATGACGAATCGAAGTTTCTGGTGTTCTTCCAGATCGACAAGGAACTCCCCCTGGTGGGCGCCGGGAAATAGATGCAAGCGTATTGACCTGGGGCAAGAGCTCCATTTTGCTCCAGCAAACCTAAATTATTGGTCGCCTGGTCAACCCTCAGGGAACGCACTTTCTTTGGTGGCTCTTTTACCGAACATGGTATGACCTGGTCCTGACCCCATAGGGATATCATTGCTATGAAAGCAAATGAGCAGTTTCGAAAAAGACTTGAAGAATTGTTCCGCTCACAAAATCTGGCGACGTTATCCACTCAGCATGCCGGGCAACCCTATGCCAGCCTGGTTGCCTTCGTCGCCAGCGATGATCTGGGTCGAATCTACTTCGCAACGCCAACGACCACCCGCAAATACGCCAACTTGGTTGCCGATAACCGGGTGGCGATATTGGTTAACAGCAGCATGAACCAGACTTCTGATTTCCATCGGGCTATTTCCGTAACCGCAGTGGGGAGGGCAGAAGATGTTACCGGAAAAGACAAAATGATTATCCTGGACCGATACCTGGCCAAACATCCCCATCTGGAGGATTTTGTCCGTTCGCCGACATGTGCGCTGGTGCAGGTTTATGTTGACAGTTATTACATGGTAAAAAACTTCCAGAATGTGACGGAGATGCACTTAAAATCATGAACTGGATTCTATCCACCGAAGAGATCCATACCGGAAATCGACGGCACGTCGGCGGAAAAGGATATGCCCTGTCCCTGCTGGACAAAGCGGGTTTCAGGATTCCCAGGACGGTCTGCATCACCAGCAATGCCTATCATGAATATGTCAAAAAAAACGGCCTGCGCGAGCGAATCCTGCTGGAACTTCATCGTAAAGCGTTTAAGGAAATGCGCTGGGAAGAAATATGGGATTGCGCTACCCGTATTCGCAGCATGTTCCTGGCCAAACCGCTTCCTTCCGACCTCGCTCAGAAGATTCGCGAACATATCGATGAACATTTTCTGGGCAGAACCGTGGCCATCCGATCCTCGGCACCCGAAGAAGATGATGCCCGATCATCATTTGCCGGGCTGCATGATTCCTTTGTCAACGTTAGCGGCACGGAATCGATCTTGAAACACATCCGCCTGGTATGGGCATCTCTCTGGTCGGATGCCGCACTGCTGTATCGCCAGGAAATCGGTCTGGACGTTGAAAAAAGTTCCATGGCGGTGGTAGTGCAGGAAACCGTGGCAGGGGACAGGTCCGGGGTGGTCTTTACCCGAAACCCCAATGATGAGAATCAGGGAATTATCGAATCGGTTCACGGGTTGAATCAAGGTCTTGTAGACGGTACCGTCGAGCCGGATCGCTGGATAATCGATCGATACAGCGATAAGATTGTTTCGCACACGTCCCCTGAACGAAAAAACTGGATCATCCCGAGCCCAAACGGTGTTCATCTGGCAGCCCTTCCAACAAATAAATCGACCCGACCGCCCCTGATGCCACAAGAGGTCGCTTCCGTATTTCAAACGGCTCTAAAAGCAGAAAAATTTTTCAAGACACCCCAGGACGTGGAATGGACCTATGACAAGGGCCAGCTGATTTTGCTCCAGTCCCGTCCCATTACAACCCTGCGTTCAGATGAATCAAAAGACAAACGCGGCTGGTATCTGAGCCTGCACCGCAGCTTTGATAACTTGAAAGACCTCCGCCGTAAAATCGAAGAAGAGCTGATTCCCGCCATGATCGCCGAGGCTGAAAGACTGAGCGCCATAAGCCTCATCAACATGTCGGATCAAGTCCTGGCAGATGAGATCCGAAAACGCCTGGAAATCAACCACAAGTGGGTCACCATTTACTGGGCGGATTTTATTCCCTATGCCCATGGTGTGCGGCTGTTCGGACAGGTTTACAATGATGCCCTGCGTCCTGATGACCCATACGAATTCATGGATCTGCTTACCCATACCCAAATGGCCAGTATCGAGCGAAACAAGATGTTAATGGATCTGGCCGCCATCATCCGCAACGATCCGCAACTGGCAAAAAAACTGAAACAGGACGATATCACTGACCTCGATGTCAATTTTACGGCCTTGGTCGATGAATTTATCGAAAGGTTCGGTGACCTCTCCTGTGCGGTCACCGGTGGTAAAAATTGTGTTCTCGGAACCGGACCGCTTTACCGATTGCTGCTCGAGATGGCCGATCATCCGGCCCAGACCAGCGACCAGAAAAACAAAGGCCGAATCAAGCGATTGATTGAGAAATATCTGGATCACTTTGAAGAAGATCGTAAGACCTGGGCAAAGGAACTGCTTGAACTGGCGAGAAACAGCTATCAATTGCGTGATGACGATAATATCTATCTTGGGCGCATTGAATCACAATTGCTGGCAGCCGTCCAGGAAGCCAAAAAACGCCTTGAAAGCCATGCTGACGATTCAACCGCCCGCATTTTGAAACGCGTTTTAAAAGCGGTTGATTTCGGAACCGAATCGCACAAGACCACCCTCACAGAAAAGACCACAGGCGACAGACTTCAAGCCAGGCAGCTGGTGGGCCAGCCGGCAGGCCCGGGAATTTCAAAAGGCAAGGCCCGGGTGATCCGGCGTCATTCCGACCTGGCGAACTTCAAGCATGGCGAAGTATTGGTGTGTGATGCCGTAGACCCCAACATTACGTTTGTCGTCCCCCTGGCCACGGCCGTTGTCGAAAGAAGGGGCGGCATGTTGATTCATGGCGCCATTATCGCCCGCGAATACGGCTTGCCCTGCATTACCGGTATCCCCGATGCCACCACCTTGATTCAAACCGGCGATGTGTTAACGGTGGATGGATATCTGGGGATTGTGACCATAGGCAGTTCCAGCCTTTAACCGTCTGGGGAGGACTTTCAGCATGGATGGCATCTTCAAAATAGGCATCAGCAGCTGTTTACTCGGAAATATGGTGCGCTGGAATGCGGGTCATAAGCGCGATCGATTCCTGACAAACACATTGGGTCAGTTTGTTGAATATGTTCCCGTGTGTCCTGAAGTGGAAGCTGGTTTCGGCATTCCCAGGGAATCGTTGCGCCTGGTGGGCGACCCTGAAAATCCCCGCTTGATGACCTTCAAGAGTAAAACAGATCGCACCGAACAAATGACCCGCTGGGCCATAAAACGCGTTAAAGAACTCGAAAAAGAAGAGCTGTGTGGATTTATTTTTAAAAGCGATTCCCCCAGCAGCGGCATGATACGGGTGAAGGTTTACAATGAAAAAGGTATGCCGCAAAAGAAAGGGGTGGGCATGTTTGCCCGGGTTTACATGGATCATTTTCCGCTCATACCGGTTGAAGATGACGGTCGACTTCACAATCCTGCCATTCGGGAAAATTTTATCGAGCGTATCTTTACCCTGAAACGCTGGCGGGACAGCATGGCCAACTCGCATAGAATGGCAACCATAATAGATTTTCACACCCGCAATAAACTCTTATTCCTGGCCCACAGCCAGAAGCACTATCGATTGATGGGGAAACTGGTGGCAGAAGGCAGGAGACTGCCCCTAAAAGAGCTTCTTGACCGGTATGTGCAGCTGATGATGGAATCATTGGCGCTCAAAACCACAACAAAGAAAAATATCAACGTCCTACAGCACTTGATGGGATATTTCAAAAAAGAGCTGAGTGGGGATGAAAAACAGGAATTGCTGGAAATTTTGGATCAATACCGTCGGGAACTGGTACCCTTGATAGTACCGATCACCCTCATCAATCATTATGTGCGCAAATATGACCAGCCCTACCTGAAGCATCAGACGTATCTCAACCCTCATCCGTTGGAGCTTAAGCTCCGTACGCATGTGTGAATTAGGACCCGAGGGGGGATATGGCGGACAGCAGCATTCCGGCATTAAGTGAGTTTCTATAAGCTGCAAGCATGTAACTGCTTATCTTCCCTTGAACCCTTGACCCCTCACTCGAACCCTTTAGTGATAGTTTTTACCTATTACTATACACTGATTCCTCCCTTGTTGATTTATTTTTCCGTGCTTATCTTATGATCAAGCAAGAATTAAAAACAAACAAAGGGAGGTACTACCATGACAAATACAAATGATTATGTTGAAAGCGAAAAAGAAAGAGAAGAAGGACACGTCGACACCCGCAGTAAAAACTTTGAATGCGAAAACAAAGATCCCCATCTGGGATGTGATCCGGGAATCGATGTGGCAGGATAACCGTACAACGCGTATTCACCAAATTCAGATCAGTTTGATTAAAACAAGGCAGTGCCGAAAACGGCTCTGCCTTGTTTATTTCAGCCTGATATAATTGCTTAAAATATTAAGAATACCTAAAGGAACTCCGGCAATGAACGCTGATATTATACTCGTTACCGGTGCCACCGGATATGTGGGTGGGCGCCTGATTCCTGCCTTGCTTGAGGCCGGTTATCGGGTTCGCGCCATGGCACGAAACATAAGCAAAATGGGATGTCGGTCCTGGGCTGGAGACCCCCGTGTGGAAATGGTTCAAGGCGATGTTCTGGACCTGATATCACTTAAGCAGGCATTATCGGGGTGCAGGGCGGCCTACTACCTGGTACACTCCATGATCGCCCAGAAAGAAAAGTTTGTAGTGGCCGATCGTCGTGCAGCTCGAAATATGGTTGCAGCCGCATCCGCCGCGGGCATAGAAAGAATGATCTATCTCGGAGGGTTGGCAGCGTCCAAAGGTGGAACCTTAAGTAAACATCTGCAGTCACGCATGGAGGTAGCTGAAATTCTACAGTCCGGGCCGGTCCCCACCACCGATTTACGAACACCGATGATATTGGGTAGCGGAAGCGCCTCTTTTGAGATTCTGCGCTACCTGGTGGAACGACTCCCCGTCATGACGACTCCCCGCTGGGTACGCTCTCTGAATCAACCCATTGCCATTCGCAACGTCATCACCTATCTCGTCGGCTGCCTCGAACATGACGAAACCATCGGGCAGACGTTTGACATCGGTGGGCCCGATATTCTCACCTACCGTGACCTGCTGGATATGTATGCCGAGGAAGCCGGGCTTCCCAAACGGCTGATTATACCCTTACCGGTTCTGACGCCCGGGTTGAGTGCCTTGTGGATTCACCTGATCAGCCCGGTACCTAAATCCATTGCCTTGCCTTTAACCAAAGGCCTGACCAGTGATGCCGTCTGCACTGAAAATCGAATTCAATCTATTATACAACAAAAATTGTTGAGCTGTCGGGAAGCCATAAAGCTGGCGCTGGATCATGTTCAGCAAGAAAAGGTGGATACGTGTTGGATGGATGCGGGGAAATTGCTGGAACCGGAGTGGGCTCATTGCGGGGATGCCGAATGGGCCGGTGGCACCATCATGCAGTGCGGTTATCGTGCCCTTCTCCAGGCAACTCCGGATGACATCTGGCAACCCGTGGCACGTATCGGGGGTAAAACAGGCTGGTACTTTGGCAATTTTCTGTGGCGCTTGCGAGGCGTCATGGACAGACTGGTGGGCGGCGTGGGCTTACGGCGTGGCCGCCGTCATCCCATGGAACTCGGTGTCGGGGATGCGCTGGACTTCTGGCGGGTACTCACAGTAGACCCACCACACAGGCTGCTGCTGGTGGCTGAGATGAAAACACCTGGAGAGGCGCTGCTTGAATTCCAGATCACCAGCAATAAAACCGGCCAAACGGAACTCAAAATGTTGTCACGATTTCTACCCAGGGGTCTTTTCGGCATCGTTTATTGGTATGGCCTCTATCCATTCCATCAATGGATTTTTTCGGGCATGTTGAAGGGGATGGCCGGCTCCATTGGCAAACCCATCATCACCGGGCCGGAACGATTTACTCCCAAGATTACGAGAACGTGTGCGTTGCCCGGTGAGCGGTAAGCGCTGAGTCTCCACACGTGGAGCGGGTGGACTCAAGACGCCCCCTTGAAAATGGCTGGAATATCCAATATCGATTACATAAATTTCCGGGGAAACAACCATGCAACCACCGCCCATACAGCCTGCTCGAATACACGCGCTGAACAGTCACCGTATTCAGAAAGGACGCTATGTGCTTTACTGGATGCAGCAATCCCAGCGCGCCGAGTACAACCATGCGCTGGAATATGCCATTCAACAGGCCAACGCCCTCGGGCAAGGTGTATTGGTAGGTTTCGGCCTCATGGACGACTACCCCGAAGCCAACTTGCGCCACTACAACTTTATGTTGGAAGGATTGCAGGAGACCCAGGCAGCCCTTGCCAAACAGGGTATCAAAATGGTGGTCCAGAAAGGGTTTCCGGCAGAGATTGCTTCGGCACTGGGGGCAGACGCCTCATTGATCGTCTGCGACCGGGGATATCTTCGCCATCAGAAAGCCTGGCGCGCCCAGGTGGCACGTTCTGCAGCCTGCACGGTTGTACAGGTTGAAAGTGATGTGGTGGTACCCGTGGCGCTTGTTTCCAGTAAAGCCGAATATGCTGCCCGAACCATTCGCCCCAGGATACACAGACATTTAGAGGACTATATAGTACCGTTTTCGCCCAGCAAGGTAAAAAAGAACTCTCTCAATTTGAGCATTGACAGTCTCGATCTGAAAGACATCGACGGGCTTCTTCACAGCTTGTCCCTCGACCGGAGTGTTACAGCGGTGACCCAATTCTATAAGGGCGGCTCATCCCAGGGAATGGCAAGGTTTGAGGATTTCATCCAAAACCGATTTCACCGATATGTCAAAAACCGCAATCAGCCCCAGACCGATGATACCGCCCACATGAGTCCCTATCTCCATTTTGGACAGATTTCCCCCCTCTATCTATCCTTGAGAGTCAAAGCAGACAGGGGCCGCCATGGAAAGGCCCAGGAGGCCTATCTGGAAGAGTTGATCATCCGCCGAGAGTTGGCCATGAATTTTACCCATTACAACCCCGATTATCATTCCTTTGCCTGCCTGCCACCCTGGGCCCGAAATTCCTTGCTGCAGCACCGCAAAGATCATCGCGAAAACATCTATACCCGCAGTCAATTGGAAAACGCCAGAACCCACGATGTTTACTGGAACGCAGCCATGGAAGAAATGAAGATCACCGGCTTTATGCACAACTACATGCGCATGTACTGGGGCAAGAAAATTCTGGAATGGACCAGAACACCGGAACATGCTTTTCGAACAGCCCTGGCCATCAACAATACATATTTTTTAGATGGCCGGGACCCCAGCTCCCATGCCGGCGTTGCCTGGATCTTCGGTATGCATGACCGGGCCTGGTTCGAGCGGTCAATCTTCGGAAAGGTCCGCTACATGGCAGCATCCGGTTTGGAGCGCAAATGCGATATCCAGGGATATGTGCACAAAGTTGCGTCCCTGGCAGCAAGGAGTTGATCAATATGCTAAAAACGGAATAAAAGGATACAAACATGAAAACGTTAGCAATCATCACGATATTTATGGTGGGAACATGGATAGGGGGCTGTCAGGCCACCAGACCCATATATACGGTTCAAAACGTCGATATCGATCGTTTCATGGGAGACTGGTATGTCATCGCCAGCATACCCACGTTCATCGAGAAAGATGCCTACAATGCCGTTGAGTCCTACCGTCTCGATACCGATGGTACGGTGCGGACAACCTTTCGATTCAACAAAGGAAGTCTGGACGGCCCTCTCAAAAAATATACCCCCCGGGGATTCATACAGGACCCCCAATCCAATGCCGTGTGGGGTATGCAATTTATCTGGCCCATCAAAGCAGAATACCGAATTATCTATCTAACCGAAGAATATACCCAAACCGTTATCGGGCGCTCAAAAAGGGATTATGTCTGGATCATGGCGCGTGAATCTTCGATTCCCGACGAAGATTACCAGCACATTCTGACTTTTCTAAAAGACCAGGGGTACCAGCTGGATAATCTTAAAAAAATTCCCCATGACGGGCATTCGATTACCGAATAAGATCGTTGACGGATATGATGAACACAAGAGGGTCACTATCACCAGTTCCTCCAGGCAGGGGAAAACACCTTGAATGTCAAGATCGACACCCTGCTTATCGAATCGATCTGTCAGCCCCTCCGTCCCTGTGTGTCAGGGAATCACCCATAGTGCGCCGTCTGATAGCGTGTTGATCATATAACGCGAAACACTGCCAATGAAAAAGGACTTGTCAATACCGCGACGGCCGACAACCAGGGTATGGTAGTCTCCCTTTTCGGCAAAATCCATGACGGCCTTTCCGATCCGTCTTCGGCTCTCGATGGTTTCAAATCGCACCCGCTCTTCATCGATACCGGCCTGATTGAATTTTTCCAAAACACGGGCATAAAATTGATCGATGCAGGCCTTGTCGCCACGAAGGATAATCTCCTCCAACTCAGCATCGGGTTGTTCTTGAAGATCAATCTCACAATAGTTACGGGAATTGCTGGCAACGTGCAGAAGGGTTGCCCGCATCTTGGAATCACCGC
The DNA here is from genome assembly GCA_942490765.1 of uncultured Desulfobacterales bacterium. Taxonomy (GTDB): domain Bacteria; phylum Desulfobacterota; class Desulfobacteria; order Desulfobacterales; family 4572-123; genus 4572-123. The sequence goes on from CALNYM010000005.1 coordinate 191,626, forward strand.
TCATCATAAAACTGAGATGATCCACTACGCGCAAAGAAGCCTCGGATCCGTCTACAGCTACCAGCACCTCGCCGGCCCCTGTCTCACCGTCCACCAGCCAGACCGGAATCACCTGGGATTGCTCCAGGATATTGGCGGTGACACTGCCGGAATACAGTTTAGCGATTCCGGACAGCCCCCTGCGCCCCACCACCAGAGCATCGAAGCGTCCCTGCTGGGCAAACTCGATGATATCCTTGGCATATCCAAGCTTGCGCGCCTGTGTCACACCTTCGATGCGATGGGCGACAATACCCCTGCGCACCATATCGCTGCGGTGTCCATCCAGAAGGGCATGAGCCAAGCGTTCATTTTCGGTCAAAATCTTTTCCATCTTCTTCCTGGCCAAAACGCTGGTCCGTGCCTCTTCTTTCAAATAAAGGGACACCATGGGCTGAATATGGAGTAAAACAAAGTGCAGATCAGGTATCCTGGTTGACATCTGTACAGCGTAATCCAGGGCCCGTTTTGAAGGCTGAGAACTATCAACGGCAATAACTATTTTCTTATTCATGGGTTTTCTCCTTTCCCTGTAAATAGGCTTTGATTTCCGCCAACTCCCTGACCATCATCCGGTTGTTCACCGTGTTCCGGTATGCCATCATAATCGGTTTGACGACACCAGGAAAACACCTGCCTCAAGAAGTAGATCATGTGTAAAGCCCTTGGTGAAAAATGCCAGAGCAAACAGAACAAATATTATTATAATAACGATCAACGCTCCCCGTCAAAATGTTTGGCTCCTCGCTGTTACATATGGGTAAATTTGACCGGTACAGTCCCGGGATGATTTCATTTTGCTGCTCGAAACTGTTTGAGAGGCTTAGCGATCGTTAGGCCGGACAGTCATCAAATAGTCCCCGATGGTTTTAATTTTACATAAATATCAATATGATAATTTATGACGAGACCCTGTCCGGCGTTACGACCGCTTTGCGCCGAGTTTTTTGATCATCAAAATGAAAGCATCCCGGGGCACCCACACGAAACAGCGAGTAACCAACTGTTTGAACATAATATCACTCCTTCTTTTCACAATTTGGGACCAAATTTTGAACCGAAACACCAAGGTATTCCCCGTGGCTTGTCGAAGATCCCAATTTTATTTTGTTATAAATATATTGACGATGGGTCACAATTCAATAGGGGAAAAATAAGATTATAATGATAGGTAAAACCTATTGTAGTATTTTTCAAAATAACGTTCCGATTACGCCGAAAAAAATGATCACATCCCTGGTGAACAAACACTTGAATCCTGGATCCCTGGATCTTTTTCTCCCAACAAATTGGGAGAAGAACCTTTCATTTTAACTGAGGGACATGAGATAGGCACGTAAATTGGTTTGCTTGTTGGTGAGGCCGAACTTGTTGCGTAAATTTTTTCGATGAAAATTAACCGTTGCTTCGGATACAATCAGGATATCGGCAATTTCTTTGCTGGTTTTGCCATCTTTGACGAGGGTGGCCACCTGCATTTCCTGGGGTGTTAAAAGAATATTGGCATTGGTAAGTGTCTGCATCAAGGGGGTAATGATATCTTGCAGATGTGTGTCGATAATCTCTACCAGTGCCTTTTCCTTGGCTTTTAATTGGGCGCTTTTCAATTTTTCCACATAGGGCAGAACCAACCCTTTGACGTTGGTCAAAAAGCGCTTTTCAAGCTCACGCCTGTCCTCCTCGCGCTGTTTTAAAAGAACCTTCAGGGCCACATTGGCTTCTTCCAAACCTTGCTTCTGATCATTGAGATTCTCTTGACTTTCCCTGAGTGCCTGCTCTGTAAGTTTCAAGGCCGTAATCTCTTCGTGACTGACCACGACCTGTACCGGATCCGTATCCGGGATGCGAATCACTCGCATGTAAAACCAGTGCTGACTGTCCGGCCGATGGCAGGGATAATCGTACAGGAATTCATCGAGATCCATGTTGATAACAGCCCGTATCCCCGTGGCAACCTTGCAGGCATCCTTGCTGCCATCGCCGTTGGTGATATCGCAGAGAGAAAGATAATTGACACCATGAAAGCTAT
>CALNYM010000006.1:0-84262 GCA_942490765.1 uncultured Desulfobacterales bacterium
TGACGGGCAGTATTTTCGGGCGCATCAACAATGAAGGTCCGGCCACAATGATAGGTATCAGAAAAGGCGGTCACTTCCTGTTTTTGTTTTTTGGTGAGCCTGAGTCCCCCGGGAGGGGTGTTCTCGGGAGCACTTATGTTTCGGGTCAGTACAAAGGTGATTCGCCGGTTTTTATCAACGATAAGGTAGGCACCGATGCCTGCCACCCACTCTCCCTTGAATTTTCCGGCAAAAACGGTCCATCTTAACTGGTCGGGGTCTTTTTCGTCCGCACTTTTTTCAAATACAAAAAAAGGCGCTTTTACTGGATAATCAACGGGAACAAATGTTCTGGACAGGGCCTCCTGCACAACCATGGTTAAAAAAACCGGCCCATCGCCCCGGAAAGAGAGGGACTGCGCGCTTACATCCTGAAAACTTGAGATCTGGTTGCTGACCAGGTTTAAACCGGTCGGTATCTTAAGCCGACGACCAAATACGACGGCAATACCGGGTAACGCGCCAAACCCTTAACCCCACCCGATTCGGTGCATCCTCGTGTTCAACACTTCCCACGGTCAGACTGTAAAAGCCCACGACAGCACCATCTTTGCAGCAAACATAAGTCTTGGCACTTCCAGCCTTCTGGTTTACGAGAGCATAGCGTTGCAGGAACTGATTTAAGGACGGTTCGCCACAGTCAAACCAATCGACTAAATCGGCCGCATCGAGTTTATGCACAGGTTTATATCCCGAGGCAGTCAATCCAGAACGCCCGGTTGGTTCAGCAGCTTTTTAAGTCTGGGTTTGGTCTGCACCGGACGATCCAAAGCCTGCTGGAAAAGCTCCCATTGGGTCTTGTCCAATCCAAAATGGCGTCGATCTGCCAAGGCCTGGTTGGCCATGACAATGCCCGCTTCCAACAAAAATTCGCTAACATTTTTATGGCAGGCACGTGCAGCCTCCTGCAACAATTGCTTGACCGCCATACTGGCACGGACATCGATTCGTGTAGATTTCGATTCTATTGAACGCGTCATAAACGCCCTCCTTTCAATCATCATTCCAAGTATAATGTCCGGACGATGTTATGACAAGTAAAAATATTGTATTGGCCGATACATGGTCAGTTGGCACTTTGGGGACATTCTATACCCCCTTATGTCAACATATTTTTATTTAATGTATAATCAATAATTTATAGTTTTTTAGAAATTTAGAGCATACCTCACCGGCTGTAAATGAAAAAAGCGATACAGCGTTATTGGTTATCTGTTATTTGTTATTGGGGAAAACGATAGGGCGTTATTTGTTATTGGTTATTTGTTATTGGGGAAACTGCAAGAAAAGATCAAAGCTGAAAGGGGACGGCAAGGACAAACGGCAATGAACTGATAATCCAGGTTATTAGTTATTGGTTATTGGGGAAAACGATAGGGCGTTACTCGTTATTGGTTATTCGGGAACTTCGGAAATACTGAAGCTTCAAGTTTGAAAGGGTTCCGGAGATTAGATGTGAAAAATTTGCCAAATGAGATTTCATGGTAGTGTGCAAAAGGGGTGGATTCGGGGTTGATTTTGCGCGTTTTTTTCGACAAAATAACCGGACACTGATATTGAATTAGCTTATATCTGGTGGCCCATAGAAAAGAAGCTCAGACCTTATCTTAGATGCTCTTACAGTTTTTTATCCTCTATCATCCGTCAAATGTGCAGCCCTTACCCTTTGGTTTCTCTGTAAACCTTCCGACGATGGCCAATTGTCAGAACCAAGACAACCACGTTTTTGTCCCGGATGTCGCACAACACCCTATAGTTTCCAATCCGGTACCGCCAGAAACCAGCATGGTCACCCCTCAACGGTTGCCCAAAATGCCGAGGATTTTTACACCCTTCTATCCGGTCGTTGAGCCAGTCAAGAATACGCTTTTGAACCGGTCGATCCAGTTTCCGTAATTGGCGTTCAGCAATGTCGCTGATGTCAACTGTCCAGACCAAGCTCTTCTCTCAATTGTTTCAGGGGCTTGTGGCCAAGCGTTTGCGATTGGGCTTGTTTGGCCAGTTCCAAGTCCTCGTTATCCTCCAAGTATTGCAGTATCGCTTGCCGGACTACTGCGCTGCGGTTACTACCTATATTTTTGGCGAGAAGATCCAATTCCCGCTCTATTTCTTTATCCAACCGAATCGCAAGCATGGAGCGCCTCCTTTGTTTGTTATACAATGTATGACGTCAATAATGGAATGTCAATATTGATTTTAAGAATAATGTTTTCGGGGACATTCTATACCTCCTTATGTCAACATATTTTTATTTAATGTATAATCAATAAGTTGTAGTTTTTAGAAATTTAAAGGAATCACCGGTTGTAGAATGGAAAAAGCGATACAGCGTTATTGGTTATCTGTTATTGGGGAAACGTGCGAGGAGTAAAAGAGGGGGGGGGGGGGGGCGTTATTGGTTTTGGTTCGTATGGAGTCGGGGACGGCGGTAAAGCAATGCTGATCGTTACGGTTAACCCAACTGGATTATCTGATTCAGACGCCTGCATACATCAGCGAAGGGCACAGCCGGCAACCTCTTGAGCGGATGCGCCCTCGCACCGCGCATACGCCAATCGAATGATTTTGGCTGGTGGCAGAGTACGTAACTGGTTTTTCCTGCCTTGCTTCGACCTTTGGCCTGCCCGATGGCAACGGCAAATGGGTTGTCGGCATTGTATTCCGCTGTAGTCATGGGCAGGCCAATGACCAGGGATGTCGTGTTGTTGAAGTTGAGAGGAGAAAGCACCAGAAATGGGTGTACATCGCGCATTTCCTGTCCTGCCTGGGGATTGCAATCGATCCAGATGATATCCTGCCGAGCCGGCACCCACGGCCGGCTGGCTTTCCCCTTTTTGCTTGTCGTTACCACAGCTCAGCCCCAACAGCCTGACCCTGCATTACTTCGCCTCCATGCCGGGCCGGGTCAAACCGAGCCAGGCGCTGATCCAAGGTCAGTTCAGCATCCTCTACAGGCCGGATTACGATGGTACTGTCTTCCACTGAAATGCGCACACGTTGATCGACATATAAGTGCGCTGCGCGAGCCACCGCTGCAGGCAGGCGAACACCCAAACTGTTTCCCCACTGCTTGATATCCAAGACGGCTTCGGTCATAATAACCTCCTCACGACGACTGTTTGATGTTTAGACATAGTTTAAACATTCAATTCCGACCCGTCAAGAAGAAAAAACGGGGATTATCCGGGTGAAATGCCTTCATGACCCTGATATATAACGTAGATAAAATTATAAGTTTCCTGAATTGGATACTGGGGGAATTTTGGGTTCATTGGATTATTGCTTGATAGCAAGGGCAACAGCGATACAGCGTTACTCGTTATTGGTTATTCGGGAACTGCCAGAAAAGGCTCAGAACTCAAGGCGTTCCGGAAATCGGAGAGCTGAACGTGAGATCCGTGATGACGCCCGAAAAACCTAATTTCCAAAATTTTCCGGGACAGTCATGCACGGCGGGACGCTGTTTTACCAGTAAATGACTGAAGGATGGAGGGTTTGGCGGTTAGCAGTACTGGTTTTTGGCATAGCCGTTAACGCAGAACGGTTTTTTATAGCTGTATTGAAAGTGGAACGCGTTTCTCTGTCCCATCCCATTTGCAAGATGCCCCAATTAAACTAAAGTTCTGAAGGAATGCGCACGGATTCGGATAAAAAAGAAGCGAACGGCTGCCCCCCCCCCGGATTACATGCCTGTAGCGGCATTGTCCATTGGTTTTATGGTATTTCGCCACCCAATTCGTTGACCCGCGGCGCGGCGAATATGCAAAAGAATTTTTATATTAAAGGGGGTCATTAAATATGCACAAGGGATTTAAGCTTACTATGGACGGGGGCAGGCCATCGGGTTGCTACGGTGCGCACTTGGGGCCCGCGCATTTCCCGGTATCCCGAGTAGGATAAGAATACTGACATGAAAATTAGTGAGGGGGTTTCGTGCGGGTGTTATCCGGAATTTTGAAAGACGATCGGATTGTCCAGAAGTTCCGGCACGGAGATCAGAATACTGCGATGAGTATGGTTATTGGGGGCTGGGGGGGAAATCGTATCGGTTATTGGGCGTAAGCGTTATCGTTATCGGTTGAGGTTATTGGTACGGCGGCGAACCGAAAAAACGTTATGAGATTGTTATTGGTTAGGGGGCGCGGGCACGCGATAATCCGTTATTGGTTATTGGTTATTCGGGCTGCGGGGGCGAAACCGAAAAAACGTTATCCCGAGATTCGTTATTGGTTAAATAGGGCGCAGGGCACGGCGATAATCCGTTATCGGTTATTGGTTATTCAGGAACTGCGTATGGGCGACGCGCCTAGACGACAGCTGAATTTTGACGTGATCGGATTGTATTGGTTGTAAGCGGAGGCGGCCCGGTAAAGCAACCAAAAACAGCGATAATCCGGGGTTATTGGTTATTCGGGAATTGGGGAACAAAGGCGAAAACCGAAAACGTTATCCGAGATTCATTGGTTATTGGTTGATAGCAAGGGCAACAGCGATAAGCGTTACCGTTATTGGTTATTCGGGAACGCCAGGAAATGTTCAAAGCTCAAGGCGTCCAAAAGATCGGAGAGCTGAAGTCGGAGATCGTAATCAGGGCTTTAAAATGAATAGCCCCGGTTTCTTGGCATGGAAACGATTGTATTTCCTATGATCTGTCTTTTTCCATTGCCGGCTCGGGAACTCTATTCGAGCAGTTGCACCACCCCTGGAATGAAACTGAAATGCCTGTCTTTTGAGAAAATTTTATAGCCGTGCTGAAAAGCAACCGCTGCGATCCAAATATCGTTTGTCGGAATGGGTGTGCCCGCAGATCTTAAATTATTGAGTATGGCGGCGTAGAAATCAGCGGTTTCAACATCAACGGGGTGAACGACGACCCGCGGAGAATCCATGAATATATTGAGCTCTGCCCTGTTCTCTGCTTCCCGGTTGCCACCTTTGAAACCCGAATAAAGTTCCCCTGCGCTTATGGCTGAAAAACCGATCCGGTCAATTTCTCTCAAGATGTTGACAACCCGCTCATCCCCTTTCATGGCCAATGAATAAATGTTGGTGTCGATCAATACTTTACTCATTGCCAGAGCTCCGGATCAATTTGACGGCCGCTGCTTATGGAAGCATCAATGTTTTTATACTCATCCTCACTCCACCGGCCAAAAAGATCATCGAGATCATCATATTTGCGTGAAAATTTTTTTTCTTTTTTAAGTCCGAGGCTTACTTTGATGAGATCAATAATCAGGTGATTGATGCTCTTGCCCTGTTTCTTTGCGGCTGTTTTTAACTTTTCAGCAACCTCAGGGTCAACGCCTCTAATGGTTAGAGCTTTCATATCACCTCCGGCAGTTAATGCTATCGATTGACTACATTATGATATCACAATATGCCATCATTCATGCTTTGTCAAATGCTTTGGGGGTCACCTATTAAGGGGTTGCTGGGAAAAAAGCGATAATCCGTTATTGGTTATTGGTTATTCGGGAGTTGGGGAACGGCGAAAACTGAAAAAACGTTATCCGAGATTCGTTATTGGTTATTGGGGAAAACGATAAGGCGTTACTCGTTATCGGTTATTGGTTATTCGGGAACTGCAAGAAAAGGCTCAGAACGGATATTTTTCTAAAATAGAGTTATCCACCTTATCGATTTTTTTAAGCAGTTCACCAATAACTTGAAGTCGCATGGCAATAAACAGAAGACGATGTATCTTTGGGCTAAAGACCTGAAATGGTTTTGGGCTTTCATCGCTTAATCGGACAAGCCAAACGCCTGACAAAACGTTTAATAATCAGTCCGTTTGATTCTCATCCCGGGCCATCGGTGCGGGGGAACGAACCGGCGCCGGGTAGATGTCTCTTTTTGCTGCGGCAACGGCCCTGTTTGCGATGTCTTGGACCTTCTCATACGCCTTCTCATGATTTTTTGACAGCACATCAATCTGGGCGGCCTGGGATGCGACCATCTTTTCCAGGGACTCAATCTTGCCGGTCAGCACATTTTTTTCACCGTCGAACCGGGCTTCGAGCAGGGCCTTGTCTTTTTCAAATTCCCGGGTGAGGGTCCGGGTCGTATCGTCCACGGCTTTTATCGTCGCTTTTTCAAGCCGATTCGGGAACGTTTCCACCTCTTTTTGAAGTGCCGCCATCTCCTTTTCGGAATTTTTCAAGCCGGTCTCCCGGGCGTCGAGATCAGATTCGCGCTGCTGGTGCGCCTGATCAAAGGCCTCCCGTTTTTGCATAATTTCCTTTTCAAGTGCCCTTAACCGGTCTTCAAGCTCGTTTTTCCGCTGTTCCTTCTCCCTTAAAAAAGCGTATTCGTATTCTTCCTTTTCCCGCTCCCTTGTTTTTTTGATGACATCGGCCTGTTCCTTGATGAGCCGATCATTGTCGGCTTTTTCCCTGCTCCAACGGGCATGGGTTTCATCCAGATCTTCCTCGAAAGCAGCCTTTTTAGCTGCCATTTCGCGTTCGAACTGTTGTTTTTTTACACGATGGGCGTCAATTAAAGCAGCCAGGTCGGATGCGGCGGTTTCCACTTCATAGATGGTTTTGAGATCCGCCTGCTTTGCCTCCACGGCGGCCTGAATTTTACGATAGGTTTCCATTTCCGCTTCGAAGCGTTCGGCCAGATCAGTCAACTCCCGGCTGATGGCACCCCGCAAATCATGAAGCCGCTGCAGGGGATCCTGGGCTGTCTGGGAATCTGCCGTGGCTGCAGCCAGTTGCTTTTCCATCTGTTTTCTGGCCTTTGCTGCGTCCAGAAGGTTTTTATCCAGATCTAAAAGCCGCTGTTTGGCTTCCTCGTAGGCTTCTACCAGCTCTTTTTTCGTGTTGGCCATTGAAACATTGGGAATATCCGATTGATTCGACATGGGCATCCTCCTTTATTTTGATCTTGGTGTACTGGCACCGGTTGAAAAAATTTTCTAGTCATGCGGGATGATTTTGATGCAGCCGGGTTCAGGTTGCTTTGTTTAAACCAAGGAACGCTTTAATGGCGTCGGATATCCGCCCGGCGGTTTTGCCATCCCACAGGTCCGGGACAATGCTGTTTGTCCGGTTTTCGCTGAGGACCTGCTGAACACCGGCTTCCAGGGTATCGATACGGCAAAGACGGTTGGAACCCTGTGTCACCGTCACCGGCCTTTCGGTATTGGGCCGAAGGGTAAGGCAGGGAATTCCCAGATACGTGGTTTCCTCCTGCAGACCGCCCGAATCGGTAATCACCAGCCGGCAGTTGAACACCAGGTTCATGAAACGGAGATAGTTCAACGGTTCGGTCAACTGCAGGCCCCCGGCATTTTCAAGCAGGGCCATATACCCATGGGCCTCAAGGTTTTTACGGGTTCTCGGGTGAACCGGAAACAGCAGGGGCAGGTTTTTACTGATATTGACCAGAACCCTGCATATTCGCGCCAGTATGTCGGGTGAATCCACATTGGCCGGGCGATGCAGGGTTAAAAGACCGTATTCTCCTTTTTTCAGGTTGAATTCTTTGAACGTCGCCTGTTTTTCAATGGATGGCCGCATCATTTCCAGGGAATCGATCATAATATTGCCCACACGGACGATTTTGTCCGGATGGACACCCGCTTTTTTCAGATTTTCATCACCATCCGGCGAGGGGGTCCAGAGCAGATCGGCAATGGCATCCGTCACAATGCGGTTGATCTCTTCGGGCATGGTGCGGTCAAATGATCGCAGGCCGGCCTCCAGGTGGGCTGTTTTCACACCCAGTTTGACAGCCGCGAGGGTCACGGACACGGTGGAGTTGACATCTCCTGCCACCACCACCAGGTCGGGGGGGCTTTCCATGAGGACCTTTTCGTAAGCGATCATGACCCGGCCGGTCTGCTCGGCATGGGTGCCGCTGCCGGCGCCCAGATGGATGTGGGGTGCCGGTAGTTTCAGGTCTTTGAAAAAAGCATCGGACATGTTCAAATCGTAGTGCTGGCCGGTGTGTACGATCATCGGGTGCGCCCACGCTTTATTTTTAAGTTCGTGATAAAGGGGGGCGATTTTCATGAAATTGGGTCTTGCGGCGGCAATCAGATGGATGATTTTTGGGGTCATGTTTTTTTACTTTCGAGTCTCCGGGTCTGCCTGCCATCGCGAGCCTGCGCTCACTCGGGCGGGCCATTGGGTGTTGAAGCACGTCGGTTTCAAAGACAAACTGAATGTTTTATCCGGTGGATAAATTTTTTCAAGAACTGCTATATTATGTAGTGTCACGATGGCTGTCAAGACGAAATGCAACCATGGGAAATAGAAAAGCCGGCGTTTAATGTAATGATTTTAAAAGATAAACAGGTTGATGGAGAATGGATCAGTATTTGAAAAAGTCCATATACCACCTGGCCGCTTTGTCCAGACCGTCTTTTACGGAGAACTCGGGGGCGTACCCTAAAAGGGTTTTTGCCCTGCTGATGTCGGCAAGGGAATGGCGGACATCGCCGTCACGAAACGCCCGATATTGCGGTTTTCGATTTTCAGCATGGGAAACGGTTCGGGCCACCCGTTCCTGAATCAGGGCAAAAAGGTCATTCAAGGTGGTTCGCTGGCCAAAGGCGACATTATACACCTGGTTGACGGCATCCGTATCGGTGGTGCCTGCCGCCAGCAGATTGGCCTGAATACAGTTCTCGATATAGCAGAAATCCCGGCTGGTTTCGCCGTCACCATTTATATAGATCGGCTCTTTTTTGATCAAGCCGGAAAACCACAAGGGGATTACCGCGGCATAGGCCCCCTTTGGATCCTGCCGGGGCCCGAAAATATTGAAATAACGCAACCCGATGGCTTGTACGCCATAGGTCCGTGCAAAAACATCGGCATACAGCTCGTTGACATATTTGGTAACCGCATACGGAGAAAGTGGACGGCCGATGGTATCTTCCTGTTTGGGCAGGCCCGGATGATCCCCGTAGGTGGAACTGGAGGCGGCATAAACAAATCGTTTGACACCGGTATCCCTGGCCGCCACCAGCATGTTTAAAAAACCGCTGATATTGTTTTCATGGGTTCGGATGGGATCTTCAATGGAGCGCGGCACGGACCCGAGGGCGGCCTCGTGCAGGACATGATCGATATGGGCACAGGCCGTTTTGCAGGTTGCAAGATCCCGTATATCGCCTTCCATAAAACGGAATCGCGCCCACTGATCGGCGGAGACCTGTTTTTGGACTTCAGTGAGGTTGTGTTTGAACCCGGTGGAAAAATTATCCAGGCCGATGACCGTCTGATTTAATGTTAACAGTGCTTCCAGAAGGTTGGAGCCGATAAACCCGGCAACACCGGTAATGAGCCATTTTTTCGGATTGTCGACAAGATGTTGTTTCGCGGTTTGGATTTTTTTCATTTGATTCGTTTCCTTTATTTAAAACCGCAATGGACCAACGGTATCGGTTTACCCCAATGTTGCATGGGAGAGGTGACAAATATTTTAATATTTAAATTATTACAATAAGTTGTTGTATGTATAGATGTCACCTTATGTGAATTCCATACAAATCTGTTTTTGAGCCATTTTGTTCCCCTTCGGGAAAGCCGGAGAGCTCCAGATCCTTCGTTGTCAAGGGCTTGCGGTAGCTCACTACAGCGTCACCCTTTCCGCCTTGACTCTGGAACCCTCCCGCTTTTGCAACGGTGGGGTTTGTTTTGCCCGCTTTGCCGGGGTATAGTGCACCCGCCGGATTTTTTTGGTGGGGGTTTTGTCAAATTCTGCAGGATGTATCCTGATTTCGGCAATGGCGCAATATGCGGGCAGGTGTTTATTGAGCTGCAATCGGTTTTTACGCATGATGTCGGTGAGATCAGGGGCCGTGCTGTCCGTGTCGGGGCACACCAGGGCCACCAGTCGTTTGTTTTCCCGAAAGACAAGCGATTCTTTCACCCGGGGCAGATGGTTGAGTTTGGTCTCAATTTCTTCCGGGTAAATATTTTGGCCGGATGAACTGAGGATCATGTTTTTTGATCTGCCGCGGATATAGATATCCCCATCGGGTCCCAATTGGCCCAGGTCCCCGGTATGAAACCAGCCCTTGGCATCAATGGCTTTGGCAGTGGCTTCAGGATTTTTATAATAGCCGTCCATCACATGGGCGCCCCTGACCAGGATCTCTCCGGCGGTCGGGTTTTTCGTGTCCGGGAGAATTTTTATGGCCATGTTGTCGACGAGACGGCCCACTGAAAACAGCTTGTGTGTTTTCCAGTGGGCATAGCTCACCAGGGGGCCGCACTCACTTAATCCATAACCCACGGTAAAGGGAAAGTTGATTTTTTTTAAAAAGATTTCAACGGTTTTGTCCAGGGCCGCCCCGCCGATGATGATCTGCCGGAATTGCCCGCCAAAAACCGCTATTAATTTTTTTCGGATTTTGCCGCGAATGATCCGCCCGAACAGGGGCAGACCCATTAAAAGACGGATGGACCCTTTGTGGACAACCGGCTCGATGTGACGTTGGTATATTTTTTCAATAACCAGCGGCACCGTCAGGATCTGTCTGGGCCGAAGCTCGGCAAACGCTTTTAAAAGGATTCTGGGGGAGGGCAGTTTGCCCAGAAAAGTGATATGAGCGCCCATGGAAAAGGGCAGCAGAAATTCAAAGGCACAGCCGAAGGCGTGGGCCAGGGGCAGAAAAGAGACAATGGGTTCTCCGGCCTTGAGCGCAAGGTTTTCCATACCATAAGCAACATTGGCCGCCAGGCTTCTATGGGAGAGGATCACCCCTTTGGGCAGGCCGGTGGTGCCCGAGGTATAGACCAGGGCCGCCGTGTCACTGCTGTGGACAGGCCCTGGGGCTTCATACCGGTCTCCATCGGCGGGCCATTTGGCGTGGGGGCCATCAAGGTCCATTTCCAGGAGGGTCTCATCCAGGGCCGTCATCAGGCTGAAATCAGTCAGGGAAAAAACACCCCGAAGGCCCTTTAGATCCGACAGGTCTATCTCTTTTAAGCGGCCAGGGGTGGTAAACAGCAATATCCCTTCCGAATGGGAGATGATCTGTTGAATTTCTTCCGGGCGGAAATCCGGTAGAATCGGAACGATGACCGCCCCGTAAGTGACGGTGGCCAGGTAGACCATGGCCCAATGAGCTGAATTTTTGCCGAGCAGGGTGATTTTCTGTCCCTTCCGGATGCTGTTTTTTTCAAATAACCGGTGAAGGCGGGTCAACATCGCACCGACTTCCCCATAGGTCACTGTCATGCCGTTGTAGTCGGACAGGGCCGGACGGTTGCTGTGGGCGTGGAGGCTTTTTTCAATACAGGTTAAAAGTGTTGGGTCATGCATGGCTCATCGTCAGTTCAGGTTCATGGACTCCGGGTTCGGACAGCGTTTCAAGTTGTTTCCCCTGCGTTATCACAAACCCGCCGGCTTTGCCACTATCATATTGGAATATTTGCAGGACAGCTGCATCCGGCTTTGGGAAAAGTGTTGTATCAATGGGACTTTTGCTGACCCCCTGCGATGTGTCAATGGATTGACCGGCTTTGATGATAGGTGCGGTCTGTTTTTTATTGACTGTTCCGCTAAAAGAACCTACCGTCTGCTTCAGCTTGCCTATGATCTGTTTGATGGCGTCGTAAAAAGTCTCCATCCACTGCGCCATAGGGATTCCCCAGAGACGCGACATACCATATGGTTTCCTTTATTTCAGGTTGAAGGTAAAAGGCTGAAGACTGAAGGTTAAAGGCATTCTGCCGATTTGACAGGCACCGCTACCTTCTGCCTGTATATACGATTTCTACTTAGCCATCTCAAATAACGTTTACGAGTTCATCAAGGGTTGATGAACTCGTAAAAAGTCTAATTTGGACGGTTTCGTAAAAAGTTCAAATTCAAGGCGCGCAAATTTTACAATCATGAGGCGTACTTAGCGTACGTTGAATGATTGCAAAATGCAGCGCAACGCAGGAGTTGGACTTTTTACGAGACCGTCAAGGGTTGAACGATGAAAAAAGTCACTATCCATGTCTGGCGGCGGATCCTTCAAACAGGTGTTGCCGCTACCTTTATCCTGCTCCCCGTATTGAACGCAACCGGGTTTGACTTTATCTGGGGGAATTTTTTAAATATCCACATCGGCGGTTTGACTTTTGCAGACCCCCTTGCTGTTTTGCAGGTGATCGTAAAAAATCGATATCTGCCCTGGGGGCTTTTGATCAGCGCCGGCATGGTGCTGGCCATTGCCGTTTGCCTGGGCACCGTGTTCTGCTCCTGGGTTTGTCCTTTTGGCTTGCTGTCGGAACTGGTAAACCGCTTTTCCTGCCGGATCCGGCCCCGGAAAGACGGTGACCGCACAAGCGGGAAAAACGGATTTGCCGTTAAGGCGGTTCTTTTTTGCGTCGGGTTTGTTATCTCCTGGGCCTTTTTCAACAGACCGATTTTAAATCGGGTGTCCCTGCCCTTCCAGTATTCAAATATCTTCCAGTATCTATTTATTCAACAACAGCTTACTGTTGCCCTAGGGTTTATCGGGGCCGTTTTGCTGGTAGAATTTATATTTCGCACCCGTTTGTGGTGCCGCTGGATTTGTCCCCAAGCCGTTCTTCTGGTCGTTGTCAAACGGTTCAATCCGTTTCGGCTGAAAGTGGTTTTCGAAAAAGAGAAATGTATCGGCTGCAAGGCATTGTGCCCATGTCAGAACGCCTGTTCCCTTGATCTGGACCCCAGGCGCCTGAATGGCCGGATGGAAGCAGAATGCACCAATTGCGGTGATTGCGTGGATGCCTGCAGACAAAGGGGCGCGGCGCTTGGTTTCAGGATTGGTCGATACAAACAGTTTTGACGGTCTCGTAAAAAGTCCAACTCCTGCGTTGCGCTGCATTTCGTAATCATTCAACGTACGTTAAGTACGCCTCATGATACCAAAATTTGCACGCCTTGAATTTGAACTTTTTACGAGACCGTCTGAATTCGACTTTTTACGAGTTATTCAGTTTTAATTCATCGCTTTGCCACAAACCAGCCGTTTCTAAGATCTTTTTTATTGTAGGTCACGTTTTTATTTGAATCATAAAAATAGACCCTTCCGCCGCTGGCCTCAATGATGGCCTGCCCGGCACCAATATCCCATTCCATTGTTGGTGCCAGTCTCGGGTAAACGTCTGCGGTTCCCTCTGCCACAAGGCACAGTTTCAATGAACTGCCTGCAGGGACGGTTTCAACCGTTTTATACTCATTTTTCAGTTGATCAATAAACGCCTGGGTTTCTTTTGAAAAATGAGACCGACTCACCACCACTGTCACAACACCGTCTTCTTTTGGTTTCAAGGGCAGTTTTTTTGCTGCAGTTTTCATCTCGTCAATTTTATATTTGGATGCATTGATTACCTTAAACGCCCCAAGGCCTTCAGCCCCATAATATAATTGGTCTTTTACCGGAAGATAGATAACCCCCAGAACAGGGTGGCCGTTTTCAATCAGCGCAATGTTGACTGTAAACTCGCCATTTCTTTTTATAAACTCCTTGGTGCCATCCAGTGGGTCTATCAACCAGAATTTGGGCCACCGGCTTCGCTTTTCGTAGGCAATGCGCTTTCCTTCCTCGCTGAGCAGCGGAATCGTCGGAAAAGTTTCTTTAAGGTAGGTGCAGATAATATCATTTGATTTTTTATCAGCATCTGTCAGCGGAGAGTTGTCCGCCTTATATTCGACATTATAACTGGTGTCATAAATTTTTAAAATCGCTTTTCCGGCTTCAATGGACACTGAAATAATATTTTTCAATAAATCTGACATACGATGAACGGAACTCCTTTTTTTAAACACGCGTAACCGTTACTGGGTTTGGGAACAGGGTGATGATGATCATGGCGCTTGATTTTTTTCAAGACGACGGTGTCGTCTCATAGCGGTGTGGTCTGAATGGCTTCCGGGGAAAGGGTGTAATGGATCACGTCCCCCACCAGCAAGCCGTGTTTCCGGTATGTTTCCGGGGACATCATCACTGTGATCCATATGTCCGAGTCCATCATGATTCGGATGGTCCCGTTTTCCAGCATCACCTGCCGCACCTGGCCCTGTAAAATATTTTTTCCCGAGGCCTTTTGTGCCTCCGACCCCCGGCAAAGTGTGATTTTATGCGGATCAATGAAAATTCGCACCCGGCGGCCCACAGGGCTTTTTTCTTCGGGTCCGGCAAAAAGGGAGACGGTGGGGGTCAGGGCATAAACCGTTTTTCCCTCGTCGTTCCGAAGGATAACGGCAGAAAAGATATTGTCGTATCCGGTGCGGATCAGTTTGCCGTGATCCAGTACCAGGGTCTGGTGGGCGATGCCGGCGGCCTGGGTGCGATCGTGGGTGGTAAAGATGATGCTGATCTTTTTTGTCGCGTTGATCTGCCGGAGCAAATTGATGATGATGGCCTGATTTTCAGCATCCACACTGGCAGTGGGTTCGTCGCATAGAAATACTTCCGGGGAAAGGGCCAGGGCCCGGGCCAAGGCCACCCGCTGGGTTTCTCCGCCGGAAAGCCGATGGGCTTTAGCCTGTGCAAATGCCCGCATGCCCACCAGGTCCAGGGCCTCTTCGATGATGCGGGTGCGGTTTTTGGGGGAAATGTTTCTGATTTTAAGGCCGAATTCAAGGTTCTTGAACACCGAGGCGGTAAAGAGGATGGGGTGCTGGTGTACCACAACAACCTGGCGCCTCAGCGCCTGGAGCGCCTTTTCGGTAAAAGACACCGGCCCGGACCGGTATTGAATTTTGCCGGTGGTGGGGGCATCCAGGAAGCCGAGAATGTTCAAGAGCGTTGTCTTGCCGGCCCCGTTGGGACCCAAAAGCGCGTATATACGGTTTTTTTCGATGGCCAGGTGGGGGATTTCCAGAACGGTCCGGTTGCCGTAGACTTTTGTCAGATCGGTTAATTCGTAGATCATCATACCCGGCTTCTTCCCTGGAAAAAGTGAAACAGCAGGTTCATGCCGAAACTGAGCCCCAGCAGGATGATGCCCAGGGCCACGGCCAGGGTAAAGGCGCCTTTGTCGTATTCAAGGGCCATGGCCGTTGTCATGGTGCGGGTAAACCCCTTGATATTGCCGCCCAGCATCATGCTGATGCCCACCTCTGAAATCACCCGGCCAAAAGCGGCCACAACGGCGGCCACAACACCGAAACGGGCTTCCCGGAAGACCACCCAGGCGGTTTGAATCCGGTTTGCGCCAAGGGTCATGGCGGTTTTGCGGTAGCGTTCATCAATGCGGCTGATGGCGGCAACGGTAAAAGCGGTCACCACGGGAATGATGAGAATCACCTGGCCGAGGACGATGGCCCCCTGGGTGTAGAGCAGGTCAACGGGGCCGAAAATGCCCCTTCTGGAAATAAACGCGTAAACAAACAGCCCGATGACCACCGTGGGCAGGGCCAGCAGGGTGTTTAAAATGGTGATGATCATGGGCTTGCCCGGCCACCGGCCAAAGGCGATGACAAACCCCAGCGGTACGCCGAGGCTGCCGGCGATGAGGGTGGACGTCAGGCTCACCTGGATGGAAACACCCACAATGGAGAGCATTTCGGCATCCAGGGACCACACCAGAAGCAGGGCCGATGCAAAGCTGTCGATGAAAAAATCCATAGGGGCTATCCTTGACGGTCTCGTAAAAAGTCCAACTCCTGCGTTGCGCTGCATTTTGCAATCATTCAACGTACGCTAAGTACGCCTCATGATTCAAAATTTGCACGCCTTGATTTGACTTTTTACAAGACCGTCTAAATCCGACTTTTTACGTGTTCATCATCCTTGGTCAAATTGCTCAGGTAGAAGTTTGATTCGGTAGAAGGGAAGGCGTTCTGCCCATTTGACCTTCAGCCTTTTTCCTATTTCACCGCATCCGGATAAAATAACTGTTTACCGATAAGCCGGTAACCGGCAATGAGTGACTGGCCCCGCGGGGACACCAGCCAGCGGGCAAACGCATCGGCCATTTCAAATTTGACATGGGGGTGCTTTTGGGGGTTGACAGGGATCACGCCATAGGGATTGGCCAGTTTGACATCGCCTTCACACAGGATTTCCAGGTCCAGGGGAACATCCCGGCCAAACTTGTATTTGATATAGGTTCCCCGGTCGGCAAGAATATAGGCCTGTTTTTCATCGGCGACGGTCAGTGCCTTGCCCATGCCCTGGCCGATGGACAGATACCATTGCCCCAGTCCGGCCGGGTGGGTAAAGGTGATGTCCGCTTTTTTACCTTTTTTCACAATGGTCTGGGTCTGTTTTTCAAGGGCAAGGCCTGTTGCCTGCCAGAGGGCCTGCTCTTTGGTGTGGGTTCCGCTGTCGTCCCCCCGGGAAACAAACAGGGCTTTGGCCGCTGCAATTTTTTGCAATGCCAGCGCTGCATCGGAAAGGCCTTTGATGCCCGCGGGGTCTTTGGCGGGCCCTAAGATGATAAAATCGTTGTGCATGACGGCATACCGGTGGGTGCCGTATCCGTCCGCCACAAATTTTTCCTCCCGGGATTTGGCATGGACAAAGATCACGTCCACATTGCCGTCAATACCGTCGCGAATGGCCGCGCCCGTTCCTTTGGCAATCACCTTGACTTGAATACCCGTATCTTTTGTCAGCTCCGGCAGCAGCACATCCAACAGGCCCGAGGCCTGGGTGCTGGTGGTGGTGGACATGGTCAGAATTTTTTCTTCGCCGAAAACGGCCCCCGGTACCATGGTCAGAATAAAAACAAGACAGCATACTGCGGTAATCTGTTTTTTCATTTTGAATCTCCTTTAAACAATAATCGTTCTTATCTGTTTTTATAAGACCTTATTTACACGGGAAAACGGATAAATGTCAAATTCATTTCGAAAAAGCGGTTTAAATAACGCTTAATGACATAAAAACATTTTATTGGAAAGAAATGAGATATGCGTTTTGAGTAGTGAAAATACGATTGGGGGTACCTTGTCAAATGTCAAGTGATCCCTATAGTTGCATAAAAAATATGAGTTACTGATCTAACTCCGCCAATAGAAAAAAGCATTCAAACACCTCATTTAATTTCCAATTTCAGGCAGCCTGAATCAGGTAAAAAACAGATGCTTTTTTTAAAGTGTCCCCGGTAAAATCCGCCTGTAAAAAATATTATATTTTCATTTATGAAACCTTATATTTTCACTTGCGAAACTTTTTAGATGGTGTTATTCCAAAAATAATCAACATATCTTCATTTGTGAAATTTTTTGATGATGCCATCGTGTCAGATTCAACCTGCCCGCCCCCAATTGGGTAAGTTTTTTAAGGGCAGGTCACGATAAAAAATGGAGACATCCCATGGGCCTGTCGCTGCAAAATGTTGACAAAAATGTAGGCCGTGAAATCCACCTTAAAGATATCAATCTGTCGTTTGAATCCGGTTCGCACAATGTGCTTTTAGGCCATACCCTTGCGGGTAAAACATCGTTGCTACGCATTTTGGTGGGTATCGACCGGCCCACCCGTGGCAGGATTTTCATCGACGGGAAAGACGTCACCGGTGTGCCGGTACGCAAACGCAGCGTGGCCATGGTATATCAGCAGTTTATCAATTACCCCTCTCTGACTGTCTACAAAAATATCGCATCTCCACTGGTTGTCAGCGGGACACGCAAGGCTGAAATTGATCGGCGCGTTCGGGAAACCGCCGAGATGCTGCATATTGAAGATTTGCTGGATCGCCTGCCCGTGGAACTCAGCGGCGGTCAACAGCAGCGCATCGCCATCGCCCGTTCCCTGGTCAAAGATGCCGAGCTGCTCCTGCTGGATGAGCCTTTGGTGAATCTGGATTATAAATTGCGTGAAGAACTGCGCATCGAGCTCAAGGAAATTTTCAAGCAGCGCCGGTCCATCGTGGTTTATACCACCACAGAGCCCACCGAGGCCCTGATGTTCGGCGGCAATGTCATGGTGATCGACGAAGGCCGGATCCTGCAAACCGGTCTTACGCCGGAGGTCTACCACAACCCCGCGACCATCAAAGTGGCGGAGGTCTTCAGCGATCCGCCCATCAACTATCTCAACGGCATTATAACGGACCGGACCATACGGATCGGTGAAAATATCGAATTCCCGCTGACCGATCATCTGAAATCCCTGCCGGCGGGACGATTTACCTTTGGCATCCGCTCGAATCACCTGTTGCTTTCCCCCACCAGTCCCCGACATGCCGAGATCCAAACAACAGTGGAATTGTCCGAAATCACCGGATCGGAAACCTTTATTCATGTCACCTATAACCAGTTCCATCTGGTGGTGCAGGCCAATGGCATTCACCCCCATCGCATGGGGTCAAAGGTGTCGATCTATATGGATCCGGGTAGTTTTTTCATCTTTGACGAGGCGGGCGGTTTAGTGGCAGCCCCCTCGTGGCATGATACTTAAAAACCCCATAAACAGGAGCCCGGCATGGCTCAAATCCAATTACACGAGATTGCCCATAGTTATCTGCCCAGCCCCGCGGATGAATCGGACTATGCGCTGAAGCAGATTCACACCCTGTGGGAAGATGGCGGGGCCTACGCCCTCCTTGGCCCTTCGGGGTGCGGCAAAACAACGCTGCTCAACGTTATTTCCGGTCTGATTACCCCCAGTCAGGGACGGGTGCTGTATGATGAAAAGGATGTCACGGACCTGCGGCCGGAAAAACGGAACATTGCCCAGGTTTTTCAGTTTCCCGTGCTGTACGATACCATGACGGTTTTCAATAATCTGGCATTTCCGCTGCGCAACCGGGGCGTCGGTGAAGCAGACGTCAAAAAACGGGTTCTGGAAGTCGCTGACATCCTTGACCTGACACCTTTTCTCAAAAAGAGGGCGGCCGGCCTGGCCGCTGATGCCAAACAGAAAATATCCCTGGGCAGGGGGCTGGTGAGAAGTGATGTGGCCGCTATTTTGTTTGATGAGCCCCTGACCGTCATCGATCCCCATTTAAAATGGGACCTGCGGCGCAAACTCAAAGAGATCCATGACCAGTTGCATCAGACATTTGTTTACGTCACCCATGATCAGGTGGAGGCATTGACTTTTGCCGATCAGGTGATGGTCATGTACGAGGGCCGGCTGGTCCAGATTGGCACGCCCCAGGAATTGTTCGAAAACCCGAGCCATAAATTTGTGGGGTATTTCATCGGCAGCCCCGGCATGAATTTTTTGCCCTTTGAAATCGACGGCAATGTCGCCCACATCAACGGCGCAGGGATCCAGCTGGATGATAAAACAGCTGATCTGGCCCATCATGCCAAAGGCCAGTTAGAGCTCGGTATCCGCCCCATGTACCTTGAGGTGCATTCCAGTGCCGTTGAAAACGGCGTACCGGCAAAGGTCAAGTCCATTGAAGATCAGGGCAGTTTTAAAATCGTTACCTTCAGCCTTTCCGGCAAGGTTTTACGTGCCAAACTGCCTGAAGACCGAGCGGTACCGCAAAACAGGGCATGGCTGAGATTTCCGGGCCAGTGGACGAAGCTGTTTGCCGATGAACGCCTGGTAACATAAAGGGAGCCGCATAATGGAGAAGTGGGAAAACAACAAAGCCTGGTTTCTGGTGCTGCCGGTTTTTATCATCGTTGCCTTTAGCGCCATCATCCCGCTGATGACCGTTGTAAATTATTCGATCCAGGATATCTGGGGGCCGGGCCAACAGGTATTTGTGGGCACGGAATGGTTCAAAGAGATGCTGGCCAACCCGCGTCTGCAAGATGCCCTGTGGCGTCAGTTTTTGTTTTCCGGGCTCGTCCTGCTCATCGAGATTCCCCTGGGGGTAATGATCGCCCTGGCCATGCCGAAGAAAGGGTGGAGTGTTTCCGCCTGCCTGGTGACCCTGGCCATTCCCCTGCTGATTCCATGGAATGTGATCGGAACCATCTGGATTATTTTTACCCGGCCGGATATCGGTCTGTTCGGCGTCACCATCAACAGCCTGGGGATTGCCTTTGATCATACGGCGAGGCCCATGGATGCATGGATCACCACCATGCTCATGGAGGTCTGGCACTGGACCCCGCTGGTTGTTTTGCTGGCCTATGCGGGACTGCGTGCCATCCCCGAGGCCTATTATCAGGCGGCTAAAATCGACGGGGCGTCCGCCTGGGCCATATTCCGATATATCCAGCTTCCCAAGATGCGCGGCGTGCTCACCATTGCCGTTCTGCTGCGCTGGATGGACAGCTTTCTGATTTATGCCGAACCCTTTGCCCTCACCGGCGGTGGTCCGGGCAATACCACCACTTTTTTATCCATCTACTTGGTCAAGATCGCCACCGGACAATTCGACCTGGGCCCGGCCGCGGCATTTTCCCTTATCTATTTTCTAATCATACTGCTGTTCAGTTTCATATTCTACCAGGCACTTTTAAATGTCGGGAAAGGAGATAAATCATGATCATTCGAAAAAGAACGATGGCCCTGATTTTGTATTTCGTTCTGCTCATGATCCCCATCTACTGGATGCTCAACATGTCCCTGCGCAGCAACGCGGATATCCTCAATGCATTTGCCTTTTACCCGAGCGATCTGACCTTTAAAAATTACATCAAAGTCTTTACCGATCCGACCTGGTATTCCGGGTATATTAATTCCATCATCTACGTCAGTATGAACACCGCAATCTCGCTGTCGTTCGCCCTGCCTGCGGCCTATGCGTTTTCACGGTTTAAATTTTTAGGCGACGGGCAGATGTTTTTCTGGCTGCTGACCAACCGCATGGCGCCCCCGGCGGTTTTTCTCCTCCCCTATTTCCAGTTCTATTCAACCATGCATATGATCGATACGCATATTGCGGTGGCCCTGGCCCACTGTTTGTTCAATGTGCCCCTGGCTGTCTGGATACTGGAAGGCTTCATGTCCGGTATTCCCAAGGAAATCGATGAGACCGCCTTTATCGACGGCTACAGCTTTCCGCGTTTTTTTGTCACCATCTTCCTTCCGCTGATCCGGGCCGGTGTCGGCGTAACGGCGTTTTTCTGTTTTATGTTCAGTTGGGTCGAGTTGCTGTTCGCCAGGACATTGACGGTCACCGAAGCCAAACCGATTGTCGCCACCATGACACGGACCATCAGTGCCACGGGGCTTGACTGGGGCCTCATGGCAGCGGCCGGCATATTGACCATTGTGCCGGGTGCACTGGTCATCTGGTTTGTTCGAAATCATCTGGCCAAGGGGTTTGCACTGGGGCGGGTATAAAGAATTCCGGTATAGATGGCCAGGCTTTTAACGTTATATAAAGGAAAACGCCATGAGTTTCGCTTGGATGTACTGGACAAAAACGACAGCGATTTTTTTTATCGCCATATTTCTGATGCTGGCCGGTATGCTAGTCTGGGAACTGGCATCGCCGACGATTGAACGAAGAGGATTTTTTCTGATTCCCACCACCCGGGGTACCCGGTTTTTTTTGGGGTTGCTGGGCAGCGCCTACATACACCTTGCCTGGATCGCGGCCACTGATTTGACCCTGTGGGGGGCGACGGCTATTTCCGTGGTCTGGGTCGTCGTTGTCATGCGCTGGGGATGATTGAAAAATGTATATTTTTTTTGTAAATCCGGCTGTTCCGGGCCTTCACACGCCGGCGATACAAACAAAGGACCACCAAACAACCATTGAAGGCCCATAGGAGGTAGCGATATGATCCGTGTGTTTATAAGAAAGAGACCGCGTATGTTGTTGGGGGTTGTCGCCGCTGCATTGTTTGCGTTTATCGCAAGCCCGGCAAGTGCGGATATGGCGGCAGCCAAAAAATGGGTCGATGCAGAATTTCAGCCATCGACGCTGACCAAGAGCGAGCAGATGAAGGAGATGAAATGGTTCATTGACGCAGCCAAACCCTTTGTCGGGATGAATATCAAGGTGGTGTCCGAAACCATTTCCACCCACGAGTATGAGGCAAAGGTACTGGCCAAGGCATTTGAAGAGATTACCGGCATCACGGTTTCCTTTGATCTGATCCAGGAAGGGGATGTCATCGAAAAGCTTCAGACCCAGTGGGCATCGGGGAAAAACATCTATGATGCGTATATCAATGATTCCGATCTCATCGGCACTCATGCCCGTTACGGTCACGTGGTACCCCTGTCCGATTTCATGGCCGGCGAGGGTAAGGATGTGACCCTGCCCACACTGGATGTGGACGATTTTATGGGCAAATCATTTACCACCGGACCCGACGGCAAATTGTACCAGCTTCCGGACCAGCAGTTTGCCAATCTATACTGGTTCCGCTATGACTGGTTCAGCCGTGAGGATTTCAAGGCGAAATTCAAGGAACTCTACGGGTATGAACTGGGCGTGCCGGTCAACTGGTCGGCCTATGAGGATATCGCCGAATTTTTCACCGAGCATGTCAAGGAGATTGACGGCAAAGCCATATACGGCCACATGGATTACGGTAAAAAGGCCCCGGACCTGGGCTGGCGCTTGACAGACGCCTGGCTTTCCATGGCCGGCGCCGGTGACAAGGGCATTCCCAACGGCCTGCCCGTTGATGAATGGGGCATCCGCATGGAAGGCTGCCGGCCAGTGGGCGCGACCGTTGCACGCGGGGGCGCCGCCAATGGCCCCGCTGCCAAATACGCCCTGCGCAAATACATGGACTGGCTCCGCAAATACGCACCCCCGGGCGCCCTGGGAATGGATTTTTACACCTACCTGCCCTTTCTGGCCAGCGGCAGTGTGGCCCAGCAGATTTTCTGGTACACGGCATTTCTGCCCGACATGGTCAAACCGGGTCCCACGGTCAACGCCGACGGAACGCCCAAATGGCGAATGGCGCCGTCGCCCCACGGACCCTATTGGGAAGAAGGCATGAAGCTCGGGTATCAGGATTGCGGATCGTGGACACTGATGAAGAGCACGCCCCTGGAACGCCGTAAAGCCGCCTGGCTTTTTGCACAGTTCTGTGTGGCCAAGACCACATCGCTGAAAAAGGCCCATGTGGGCCTGACGCCGATACGGGACAGCGATATCCGGGATCAATCCTTTACCGACCGTGCCCCGAAACTCGGTGGACTGGTGGAGTTCTACCGCAGTCCGGCCCGGGTGGCCTGGACCCCCACCGGGATCAATGTCCCCGATTACCCGAAACTGGCCCAGCTGTGGTGGCAGAATATCGGCGAAGCGGTGTCCGGTGAGGTGACCGTGGATACGGCCATGGACAATCTGGCCAACGAGATGGACCGAGTATTGATGCGCATCGAACGGGCCAATGTGCAGGGCGATTGCGGACCGAAACTGAACCCTGTAAAGGATGAGGCCTACTGGCTGAGCCAGCCCGGGTCCCCCAAGGCAAAAGTGAATGAAAAGCCCAAAGGGGAGACGGTTAATTACGACGATTTGATTCAGGCATGGCGCGAAGGGCGAGTGAAATAGCGTTTATTCTGGGATGCAGAAATTAGCCAAAAGAATACAACGGTGTATTTTATAGATCTCATCACGGAGAGATAATGCCCATTCATACAGTGATTTTGTGTGAATGGGCATTTGATTATGGGGTTTGGACAAGCGGGCGCCAAGACAAGTTTGACGGTCCCGTAAAAAGTCCAACGCCTGCGTTGCGCTGCCGCCCGCAATCATTCAACGGTCGATGGTTACCTCTCATGACACCAAAATTTGCGCGCCTTGAATTTGAACTTTTTACGAGACCGTCTAAATTCGACTTTTTACGACGCCATCAATATCAGGCGCCGCGCTATTTTGTGTGGGTGCCCCGGGATGCGGTCAAATTTACCCATACGAAACAGCGGGGCGCCTAACATTATTGCCATCGGTACAAATGATGGGGATTTTGCCGCTGCCATAAAGTTAATCGTGGAACACCGGGGGCGGAAATTCGACGGTGTGGGGCAGGGACCAGATGCAAAAAAGGGATGGGCTAGAGATCAAAGTGGGCCTTGATTTTGAAAACACGGGTGGCCGGAAGGTTGAGAATATCATGCACCCCTGTTTTTTGGGAAATTTCACGGATATTGGCTTTGATTTCGGCCATGGAGGGGGCAATAAACGTAAACCATACATTGAAGGGGTTATCCCGGGTGTAGTTGTGAGTGACACCGGGGTAACTGTTCACAACGGCAGCAAAGCGGTCGATTTTTTCTTCGGGAACACTGGCGGCACACAGGGTACTGGTAAACCCCAGTTTTTCAGGTCCGAAATTTCCGCCGATGCGGCGAATAATCCCCAGTTTTTTAAGCCGGGCAATCCGGTGGATCACCAGGTCTTCGGTCAAGTCCAACTCTCCGGCAATAACCGCATAGGGTCTTGACGTTATGGGGAAATCAGACTGTATCCGGTTTAAAATAGCCCTGTCCACGTTATCGATTTGTGTTTTATTCATATTGGCACAGGCATCCTTGATGAACTCGTAAAAAGTCAGCTTTAGACGGTTTCGTAAAAAGTTCAAATTCAAGGCGTGCAAATTTTGTAATCGTGAGGCGTACTGATCGTACGTTGAATGATTGCGAAATGCAGCACAACGCGGGAGTTGGACTTTTTACGAGTTCATCATCTTTTATATCCCGGAATTATCCGGATATGAGTTTAATATGCACCTTACGGGTGCGGGGACCGTCGAATTCACAAAAGAAGATCCCCTGCCAGGTTCCGAGAACCAGGGTGCTGTTTTTGATAATGAGGGTTTCCGAGGCACCGATGAGTGAAGATTTGATATGGGCGGGGGAATTTCCCTCCAGGTGGCGATAGTCCGCCTCCCAGGGAATCACCTGATTGAGGACCATCATGATATCGCGTTTGACATTGGGATCGGCGCTTTCATTGATGGTGACCCCTGCCGTTGTATGGGGCACATAAACCATGCAGAGCCCCTGGGTCACACCGGAGCCGGATACCGCCGCCTGAATCCTTGCGGTGATATCCACCATTTCAGTTCTGGAACCGGTTTTTACCGTAATGACCATATCTGCCCCCTCCAATATAAAAAAGGCCCTTAAAGAAAAGGGCCTTTTTAAAATTCAAGAATTTTTCAATTCAACGGTTATACACATCCGGTAGGTTTGGGAAGGCCGGCCATTTTACATGCGCCTTTGCCCGGTCCTGACGGAAACAGCTCATAAATGTGCTTGAGTTTGAAACCGGTGACCTTGGAAAGAACGCGCACCATGGGTGCGATGCCGTTTTTCTCGTAGTAGTCCTGAAGCACCTGGATGACTTTTCTGTGTTCATCGGTAAGCTCTTCGATACCCTCTTCTTTTTTTACAAACTCAACCCATTCTTCGCATTTTCCATCTTCATAATTACCAATGAACCCATCTTCATCTACGAGAAAGGTTTTGCCCATAAATTCAAGTTCTGCCATTTAAAAATCCTCCTTTAAAAATATAATTGTTTTATCGGCTTGCCGCCGGATACCTTGGGATCTTAGTAGATCCGAAATATTTATATGATATAAACACGGATGTCAATATGAAAATAGTACACTCATAACGGATTCAATTTGCCCGTTGATTTATCCCCGGACCAGGTCCTTTTCTCGATGCGAGAACACCTTTTGACATTGGACCCATCTCCTGATAAAGATCCGAAACGTTTTTATTGAACAGACATATGCTTTAGAAAATAAAGCACTATATTTGGAATCTGTTTTTGTCAATAAAAAATATGTAAAAAGGTGTCCATGAATATCAAACCCAAAATCATTGTTATCTACGGACCCACCGGCATCGGCAAGACCCACACGGCCATTACCCTGGCCCGTATGTTTAATGGAGAGATCATCGGTGCCGATTCAATGCAGATTTACCGTCGCATGGATATCGGTACCGCCAAGCCCACGGCAAAGGAGCAGGCCAGTATCCCCCACCACATGATTGATGTGGCTGAGCCCGACGAGCCGTTTGATGCGGCCCGCTATTCCGCCAGGGTCCGAAAAATAGTGGCCATGCTCTGCCAGCGGAAAGTGATCCCTTTCATTGTCGGTGGCACCGGTCTGTATATCCGTGCCCTGATTCACGGTATTTTCCCCTCCCTGCCGTCTGATCCGGCCCTGCGCGCTCGGCTTAAACAAGAAGCCGCCACCTCTGGGTCCGGATCCCTCCACCAGCGTCTTTTTGTCTGTGATCCCGAGGCGGCGGACCGGATTCATCCCAATGATACATACAGAATCATCCGTGCCCTGGAAGTTAACCAGCTTACCGGGGAAGCGCTATCGGCACAGCAGGCCAGACACGGATTTGCCGAACAGCCGTATACCGTATTGAAAACGGGATTGCGTATGGATCGGGAAATCCTGTACGAACGCATCAACCAACGGGTGGATGCCATGATCCAACAGGGGCTGCTCGATGAGGTCAAAAATCTTCTGGCCGCCGGATACAGCGCTGAACTGAAATCCATGCAGTCCATCGGCTACCGACACATGGTGGATTACCTTGAACACCGCCTAGGGTGGGACGAGGCCGTAAGGACCCTGAAGCGGGATACCCGGCGATATGCCAAACGCCAGATGACCTGGCTCAGGGGCGATGGCGATGTTCACTGGTTTGAACCCGGCCAGATTCAGAACATGCAAAAAGAGATTACCGCTTTTCTGGATACCGGCAGATAGCCGGAAACGGTCATCCCCGTGGCCGGTTGCCCATGGGATAAAAACCCATTTGGCATTGACAGCGTCGTCATAGCTGCCTATTTTATCGGGATTTATAATCAGTGGCTCATTCCTCCCCGCTTGCCGGGGGAAATGACGAATGTGAAGTGTTGAACCCCGGTGTTTTTTTTCGGGGTTGCTTTTTTAATTTTTGAGGAGGTATTTCATGAGTTTTGTAAAATCCGAGTACAAAGAAGACATTGAACGGCTGACGGCGGTTTTTAATACCACTATGGGAAAATTCGACGTGGAACTGTTTGCCGGAAAATGTCCGGAAACGGTGTGGAATTTTGTCAACCTGGCAGAGGGCCGGCAAAATACGGAAAAGGGGGGCAATTTTTATGACGGCCTGATTTTTCACCGGGTGATCGATGGGTTCATGCTTCAGGGCGGCTGTCCCCTGGGCACCGGTACCGGCGGTCCCGGATACCAGTTTGGTGATGAATTCGATGCCTCTTTGAGACATGACAGCGAGGGCGTTTTGTCCATGGCCAATGCCGGCCCCGGTACCAACGGCAGTCAGTTTTTTATTACACTGGCCCCCACCCCGCATCTGGACAACCGTCATTCTGTTTTTGGAAAAGTGACCCGCGGCATGGATGTGGTTAAAAAAATCGGCTCCGTCAAAACCGGTGCCATGGACCGACCCATTGAATCCGTGGTGATCAATTCCGTTACCATCGAAAGATGATGGCGTCGCCAAAAGTCTCCATCTACTGCGTTATAGAGATTTTCCAGAGACTCGACATACCATATGGTTGCCTTCGTCCCTGTAAAATCTCTATGCCTTGTATATGAAGATTTTGACTTAGCCAGCTCAACTATTTTTACGGGACCGTCACTGTCGGGTCAGGATACACAGCAGACGCCCCTGCTTAAAATAGATGGTGGCGGCGTCTGCCACAAGGACATTGCTGATGCCCCGGGTGGCAGCGAATTGTAATCGATCATCGTGCAGTGGATATTCGAGGCCGCCTAAGGTAATGCCCTGCACGTCTCCGCATAGGGGCACCAGAGACAGGGTATCGCCTATTCGGCCACAGATGCGGTGGGCGGTCATTTCGCGTAAAAGCATGATTTCCTGAAATCCGTGGATGATTCGGACCCGGCACTGGGACAGGATGGGGGCTGCCAGCATGAAGATGTTGGCGGTTGTCATGTCCCAGCGGTGGCCCAGTGCCCCATAAATAAGGATTTCATCGGCACCGCGATCAACGGCTAGTTTCAGTGCCAGTTCCAGATCGGTATCATCCTTGCGGACCGGGTGCCGGATGATGTCGGTGCCGGACGCATTAAGCCGGTTCAACTGATCCGGGGAGAGTGAGTCAAAATCGCCGACGACCACATCCGGCGCGATGCCCAGGGCCAGGCAATGAACGGCCCCGCCGTCGGCGGCGATGATCAGGTCATCCGGGTGTACTGTTTTCAGGGCGTCCCCGGAAGGGTTAAAGACGCCATTGGCAAATATAACGGATCGCAAAAAATCCTCCGAGGTATTTTTTTATAAAAACCCGGGCCTTTGCCGGGTGTTGCTGAAAACCGGCCATGGGATACCGGCAGACGTTTGCCCGTGTAAGGAGATATCTTTGTTAGGTACTATTGTCAACGCTATTGCCATTATCGTCGGAAGTCTCATCGGTCTTGTCTTCAGGGGCGGTATCCCTGCAAAATACGCGGAAACGGTGATGCAGGCCATGGGGCTGGCCGTGATTCTCATCGGGATCATGGCCGCTATTCAAACAGAGGACCTGCTTCTGGTGATTGTCAGTCTGGCCGTGGGCAGTGTTCTGGGTGAACTGGCCGCCATTGAAGACCACCTTGAGGCCATGGGGCGGTGGTTTCAAAAAAAACTGTCGGGCACCGACAACGATATATCCCGGGGATTTGTAAGTGCCACATTGCTCTTCTGTGTCGGTTCCATGGCCGTTGTGGGTTCCCTGGAAAGCGGTCTGACCGGCAACCATCAGACCCTTTTTGCCAAAGCCCTCATCGACGGTATCTCCTCCATCATCTTCAGCGCCTCTCTGGGCCTCGGCGTCATGCTTTCGGCTTTGTCGGTTTTTATGTATCAGGGGGCGCTGACCCTGAGTGCCTCATTTATGAAACCGTTACTGGTGCCCGAGGTGGTCGTGCAGATGTCAGCGGTGGGGGGGCTGCTGATCATGGCGATAGGGTTCAACCTATTGGAAATTAAAAAAATAAAAGTGGGTAATATGCTCCCGGCCATTTTTATTCCCCTGTTGTATTACATGGTCCGGCAGGTGGTGCCTTTTTTTTAACACCGCTATCCGCATCCCCTGAATCCCTATCCGGATAAACGGGCGCTGTTGCAAAGGCGTACGCTCTAAATAACAAATTCCAAATAACAAATTCCAAATTACAACATCTAAATCTCAAACAAGATCAAAAGCCATTTAATTAATCCCTTATAGTCTTGAATTGGTTGCCTTTTGACTTTTCTCCCTGTTTTGGAATTTGTATTTTGATTATTATAATTTTTGTTGACATAAAAAACACAAATTTCTGTATTTAGATACAGATATCCACCTACCCATCCACCTATCAACTGTCCATATGGTTCAGTCCGGCCAGGACCTTGTATAATCCCTGGGTACCGAGATTCTCATAGCCCAGTGCCTTGGCGCCGACATAAAACTGGTGGACCAGGGAAAGGCTCGGCAGCATCAGGTTCATGCGTTTTGCTTCATCAAGGGCGATGCCCATATCCTTTACGAAATGTTTGATAAAAAATCCCGGATTAAAGTCGCGTTTTGCAATTTTACGGCCCAGCACGTTCAGGGAAAATGCCGCCGCCGCCCCTTTTCCGATAATATCGATCACCTCATCCATATTCAACCCACTTTTGGCGGCATACAGCAACGATTCCACAACACCCGCCATGGTTGAGGCGATCATAATCTGGTTGCTCATTTTGGTATGCTGTCCGGCGCCGGCCCCGCCCATATAGGCGATGTTTTCGCCGAAAATCTCGAAAATCGGTTGACAGGCGTCAAAGGTTTCCCGTTCACCACCGACCATGATCGCCAATTTTCCTTCCCGGGCCCCGATATCGCCGCCGGAAACCGGGGCATCCAGGGCTGAAATTTTTTGCTGTCCGGCCCTGGTAAATATCTCCCGGGCCAGGGAGGGTTCGGATGTCGTCATGTCCACCAGTATGCTGCCGGTTGCCATCCCGGCCAGGGCCCCATCAGCGCCCAGAATAACGTTGCGCACATCATTGGGATAGCCCACCATTGTGAATACCCGGGAGCAGTTTTCGGCCACTTTGGCCGGTGATTCACACCAGGTGGCACCCTGTTCTGTGAGCCGGTCCGTTTTTTCCTTTGTCCGATTATAGACATACACGCGATGGCCTGCCTTTAATAGATGCAGGCACATGGAACCGCCCATGATGCCGGTTCCGATCCAGCCGATATTTTCAGTCTTCATGGTTTTTCCTCAAGTTGTTGGTTGTATAATTGACCCCTTGCCCGGATATAGGATGGAATTTATCAAATTGCAAGATTTAAGTAAAACCCGCATGGTTCGAGCTTCCGGATGCACTCTCCCGGGGCATTATCGCGTCGATTTTACCTTCCCCGAAACAGCAAGGCGTCTTATTTTTTATTGACTTATGTTTTTTATGGAATATCCTTACCAATGATACGAATGATATCTTTTAGACAAATCCAGATAATCTTCTCGAGCGGATTTTAACATATGCGACTGCTTTTATACAATATCAGGTATGGTGCCGGTATCGGCAGAAAAATTCATTTTCCGTTTCCGTATATCGGATACTTGAAAAAAACCAATGGCAATTTTAAAAAAATCAGTGACTTTATCACGGCCGCGAAACCGGATATTACGGCCCTGATCGAAGTTGACAGCGGCTCTTTTCGTACGGAAAGAAGCAATCAGGCCAAGGTCATTGCCGGTGAAATGAATCAGCACCACATCTGCAAGGGTAAATATTCCAGAGACTCCATTATCGGCAAAGTCCCGGTTTTAAACAAGCAGTGTAATGCGCTGCTGACCAACCAGAACATTATTTCTAAAAAATTCCATTATTTAAATAATGGTGTCAAACGGCTGGTCATCGAACTTGAACTCGAGGAAGTGACGATTTTTCTGGTTCACCTGTCATTGAAATTCCGTCATCGCCAGTCTCAGTTAAAGGATTTGCATACCCTTGTGGGCCATGTTACAAAACCGGTTATTGTGGCCGGTGATTTCAATGTGTTTCACGGAGATGGTGAACTGCAGCTTTTTCTTGCCGCCACCGGCCTCCAGAGCGCCAACTGCGAAGGGGTGCCGTCCCACCCCAGCCGATTTCCCAAACGGCAGCTTGATTTTATTCTGCACAGCGCCGAGATCCGGCCGACCCATTTTGAAATTTTCCCGGTTAAATTCTCCGACCATGTGCCGCTGGTCTATGATTTCGAAATTTGTGCAGATCGGGTTAAACCGCCCCTGGCCGCCTGAACGTCGGCATCGATAATACCCGTTTAGAAACGATTTTGCGGTATACTCAAAATTTTAGCGATGAAATATCAATGATATGCCCTTGCAAAAGGAATGTGCCCGGGGCCGGGGGGTTAATTTTGTATGGGGCAGTATTGATCGCGGCGGGTTTCAAGATCCGAGATGACGCATTTCTTAAAATTTGCCTCCCCGCTTTTTTTTAAAATCCCTTCCCGGTATCGGGCGATATCGATATTTTCAAGATGCATCCGCAGGGTCTTGAAAATTCGCGGCACCGGCTGTCCCGGGGCCTGTATGTGATGCATGCCGCCGCTGTAGGTGAGCAGCATGCGCCCGCTGGGAATGGCTTTCAACAGGTCGGCGATACCACCGCGCATGGTCATGGCCTTGCCGTGCTTGTCCAGCCCGTTGATCCGCTTCATCCGGCCTTCGGGCATGATAATCACCATGGCATCCGATTTCAGCCGCTGAAACATCTCTTCCCAGGTATGGTCTTTTTTGCGTGTAACGGAAACCACATCTCCGACCACCAGTTTAAAAAAGTGCCCCATTACGGGCCGCTGCAATGCTTTTTTGGCAATGGGCATTAAACCGTGATACGCAATGCGCTTTAAAAAATGGCTGGGAAACCACCCCACAAAAAGGGGCTCGTACAAACTGGTATGGTTCAAAAAAGCCACCAGGCGCAGATCTTGCCAGGGATTTTGGGGAACATCACCGATCCATGAAATGTCATGGCGGTAAAAAATCCGACTCAGCCCTTTAATCGACAGTAAAAGGCTGTAGACAAGTTTTTTTTTCATGCCGTTTCTCCATGTCGTTAAATGGATAGATACGCAGGTCATATCCGGATGCTACCATTGGTTTTTTAAAAAAAAGAAACATCGATGTACAGGGCGGCATGAGGGTTTTACAAAAGTTTTACAAATCGTCCCGGTTCAGGGCCCCCGTTTCCGGTGCCTTTCAGGGGATCGGTTCTTGACATAATCCCTATCGAATTGTATTCAATTTAAATGGTCGCAAGCCGCTCAAAATGGTTTTTTCACCCCATCCTGATCCTTATTTTTTCCATTCTGGCCCTGGCCACTTCCCTGTTTCTCTATATCTACTGGTATATTGAGGTCAGTACCGGCTTGAAAGCCCTTATCAACCGGTTTAATCTTGATGCCGGCCAGGTGCTGGCATCCCAGACGTGGGTGGTGATTCTGGTGCTTTCAATGCTTGTGGGCATTATTTTTATGGGGATTTTTATTATCTTTGTGTATAATCAAAAAACATTGCAGCTCTACCGGATGCAACATAATTTTATCAATAACTTTACCCATGAGTTGAAGACGCCGGTCACCTCGCTGAAACTGTATCTGGAAACATTTTTAAAACACGACATTTCCCGTGAAGAGCAGCTAAAATACATTCGCTACATGATCCATGATGTGGGGCGTCTTTCCGACAATATCAGCCGTATTTTGAATCTGGCCCAACTGGAAAGCAAAAGTTACAGGGGCGAACTCGTTAAAACAAACCTTGTGCATATGGTTGAACGCTTTCATCAAAACAATATCCATCTGTTTCAAAAATGTCATATCCATATTCACAATCCGTCGGGGCGAACCTTTTCCCTCAAGATCAATTGCCCCCTTTTTGAGATGCTGCTGATGAACATACTGACCAATGCCATCAAGTATAACGATTCACCCATACCGCAAATTGACATTGAATTTGAAGCGGGTATTCAAAAACTGCATATTCATTTTAAAGACAACGGTGTCGGCATTGCCCCGGGTGAACTGAAAAGGGTGTTTGGAAAATTTTATCAGATCGGCGGCACAGACAACGTCTCGGCCACGGGCAGCGGTATCGGCCTTTATCTGGCCCAGATTATTGCGGGAATTCATAAAGGGAAAATTGTTGTTGCAAGTGAGGGCCTGGGGAAAGGATCTGTTTTTACGCTTATTTTACCATACCGCAGGATGGGATCGGGAAAATGAAAAACACAGAGAAACAGCGTATTTTAATTGTTGAAGATGACCGGCATATTGCCGAGGGCCTGAAACTCAACCTTTCGCTGCAGGGCTATGACGTTTGTATTGCCCCCAACGGCATTGACGGCCTTCGGCAGTGGAAGGCGTGGCACCCGGACCTGATTGTCCTGGATATTATGCTTCCGGGCATTGACGGTCTGGCCGTTTTGCAGCATATCCGGCTGGAAGATGAACGGTTGCCCATCTTGATTTTATCCGCCAAAAATGAGGATGACGACAGGGTAAAAGGCCTGGCCTTTGGCGTCGACGACTACCTTGCCAAGCCCTTTAATCTGGAAGAATTTCTGTTGCGTGTGGACCGACTCCTCACAAGGGTCTCCTGGCAGAAAACAGATGGCGGCATAGCCGACCGCCTGGGCCCCGACGATGATATTTACACGTTCGGTCAGAACCGGATCAATTTTAAGACCCTGACGGCCCGATGCAACGCCGGCACGGTCCAGTTGACCGAGCAGGAGGTCAAGCTGTTAAAACTCTTTATTGCCAACCGCGGCATCCCCCTTTCCCGGGGAAAATTGCTGGAAATCGGCTGGGGCTACACCCACCAGACAACCACCCGCACCATCGACAATTTCATTGTCCGGTTTCGTAAATATTTCGAGGAAAAACCCCAGAAACCGCTTTATTTCAAGAGTATTCGGTCGGTGGGGTATGTGTTTGACCATATTGAAGAATGACGGTCAGGCTTTTTCGCCCCGGGCCGTAATATAGATGGCCGAGAGAATAAAGGCGCCGCCCATGAATTTGGAGACGGTGAGGCCTTCGTGGAAGAGGATATAGGCCAAAATGGTGCTGCCGATGGGCTCCCCCAGGAGGCAGACGGCAATCATGCCGGAGCTGAACCATTTTAACGCCCAGTTGTAACTGGTGTGCCCCACGAGCTGGGTGAACAGGGCCATGGCCCAGAAAGCGGCCAGGGTCTGATGGCTGAAGCCGGTAATGGGCAGCCTCAGTGCCAGCACCAGACCCCACAGGATGACGGCGGCGCTGCCGTAGCAGACGGTGATATAGGCCGTCAACGACAGCTTTTTGCGCAGCCTGCGGCCCAGCAGAAGATAGGCTGCAGCACAGATGCTGCCGGTAAGGGCCAGAAAATCCCCCCAAAGGGCCTTGCCGCCGGTGGCAAAATCCCCGGCACCGATAATCACGCCGCCGATGACACTGACCCCAATGCCGACCACGGTGGCCCGTTTGATGGGGTCTTTTGTGATCAGGGGGGTAAAAATACCGACCCACAACGGGTTGGTGTTGACCAGCACCACGCTGTTGGCCACCGAGGTGTAATCCAGAGAGGAGATCCAGGTGGCAAAATGCAGGGCCAGGAACAACCCCGAGAGCATGGCCAGCCGCAGGTCTTTCAAAGACAGACGTAAAAGCTCCTGCCGGGCCGTGAACCAGGCCACGGGCAACAGCACGACGGTGGCCAGTCCCACCCGGTAAGCGGCAATGACAAGGGCCGGGGCATCGGCCAGCCGGGCAAAGATGGCACCGGTGGAAACCGCCATCACCCCGATGATAAGGGCAATGGCCGGATTAAACGGGGGGCCGGCGGCTTCGGGTACCGGTGGGGTCATCTGCAGATTAGAATCCGTCATTGTCGTTGCGTGCGATAATTTCCTCCTGGTGGTCCCGGTCCAGATCCACAAAATAATCGCTGTACCCGGCCACCCGCACCAGCAGATTGCGGTACTCATCCGGTGTGGCCTGGGCCCGGCGAAGGGTGGCGGTATCCACCACGTTAAACTGGATGTGGTGGCCGTTGAGTTTGAAATAGGTGCGAATCAATCCGGCCAGCTTGTCAAGATCCGAATCGGTGGCCAGAACATCGGGTAAAAACCGCATGTTCAGCAACGTCCCCCCGGATTTGAATTGATCCATTTTACTCAACGATTTGATCACGGCTGTGGGGCCGTTGCGGTCGGCCCCGTGGGACGGGGAGGTGCCGTCGGATTCGGGAAACCCGGCAAACCGGCCGTTGGCCGACGCCCCCAACATTTTGCCGAAATAGACATGGCAGGTGGTGGACAGCATGTTGAGGTGATACTGTCCGCCCTTGGTGTTCGGATGCCCGTCGATGGCGTCAAAGAGGGACTGGTAGACCCGCTGCATGATCGCGTCGGCCGCATCATCGTCGTTTCCGAAAAACGGCGTCTTGTTCTGCAGCCTCAGGCGAAGGGCTTCCCGGTCTTTGAAATTTTCCGAAAGGGCCTTGAGCAGTTCCGCCATGGTGACGGTGCCGTCCTCGAAAACATGTTTTTTGATCGCCGACAGGCTGTCGGTGATGGTCCCGATGCCGCAGCACTGAATGTAGTTGGTGTTGTACCGCGGTCCCCCATTGTAATAATCCCGGCCTTTGGCGATGCAGTCATTCATCACCACCGACAGCAGGGGGGCAGGGGCATTGAGGGCGTACATCCGCTCGATATAGTTGTTGACCCGTATTTTGATATCGACAATGTAGCGCAATTGTTTAAAAAAGGCGTTGTAGAGGTCATCGAAACCATCAAAGGTGGTGGGGTCGCCGGTTTCAAGCCCCACCGTTTTCCCGGTGAGCGGGTCGATGCCGTTGTTCAAGGTTAACTCCAGAATTTTCGGCACATTCAGATAACCGGTGAGAATATACGCCTCCTTGCCGAAAGCCCCGGTCTCGATGCACCCGCTGCACCCGCCTTCTCTGGCATCTTCGATGGTTTTACCCGCCCGCACCTGTTCCATGACCACCTCATCGGTGTTAAACACCGACGGATACCCGTAACCCTTACGGATCACCCGGCAGGCGGCTTTCAGGAACCGGTCCGGGGTTTTGTCGCTGATCTGTACATTGCACTGGGGCTGGAGCAGTTTCAGTTCGTCCACCACCTCCAGGATCAGGTAGGAGATCGCGTTGGAACCGTCGCTGCCATCGCGTTTGAGCCCCCCGAGGTTGATATTGGTAAAATCGTTGTAGGTGCCGCTTTCTTTGGCGGTTACCCCCACTTTGGGCGGGGCCGGATGGTTGTTGACCTTGATCCAGAAGCAGCTGATCAGTTCTTTGGCCGATTCCCGGTCAAGGGCGCCATCGGCAAGATCCTTTTGATAAAACGGAAACAGGTGCTGATCCAGGTGCCCCGGGCTCATGGCATCCCATCCGTTTAATTCAGTGATGGTGCCCAGGTGAACGAACCAGTACATCTGGATCGCTTCCCGGAAATTTTCGGGGGCATGGGCCGGGACCCGGCGGCAGACAGCCGCAATTTTTTCAAGTTCTGTTTTGCGCAGGGGATCGGAGGTTTCGGCAGCCATTTTTTCTGCAAGGGCGGCATGGCGCTCGGCAAAAACAATGGCCGCATCACAGGCGATATCCATGGCCTTGAGCGCTTCGGCCTTATCCGACGCCTCCGGATCACTGCGATAGTCAAGGGCGTCGATACGGTGGGCAATCTCTACCTTAAAATCCAACATGCCTTTGCGGTATATGGTGCCGTCAAGGGTGGTATGCCCCGGGGCCCGCTGCTCCATAAACTCGGTAAACAGACCGGCCTGGTAGGCGGTTTTCCATTTTTCGGGCACCTGGTCAAACACCCGGTCCCGCATGGTTCTGCCGCGCCAGTAAGGGACGACTTCTTTTTCGTATGTGGCGATATCCCCGGGGGTTACCGTAAATGGTGTCATGGGCCGGCTGTTGAGAATTTCAAAGTCCGCGACACTGTGGCAGTTGAGTTCGGGAAATGTGGAAACCGCCTTGGGAAAAGGGCCTCGCTCGCCCACGATGAGTTCATCATCGCCGATAAACAGGGTTTTTTTTGTACAAAGTTCTTTGAATGTCAGTGCCCGCAACACGGGTATGGCGTGTTTTCCGTAATTTTTTTTGTAAAACCGGGTCTCTATAACCGCCCGTTCAATGGAGATACACGGCGTTGCATCAAAACTTTTTTGTCGAAGCCGCTTAATTCTCGGGGTCATTATCGTCATCCTCCTATGGTAACGTCCAGACCGAAATGTTCCAGCCGGTTTACCACGGCCGCCACCTGTTGCTTGGTGGGAGAAGATATTTTTTCGGCCCGATACGGTATTGCAAATTTAGAATATTTGGTTTTCTGAAAATCATGATACGGTAAGATATGTATTTTCTGGTCCCCGGGCAAGGCGGTAACGAACCGGCCGGTTTTATCAATGTTTTCATCGTCATCGTTGATCCCGGGTATCAACGGAAGCCGCACGATGATGTCAGCGCCGGTATCGGCCAGAAACACAAGATTGCGCAAAATTTTCTTGTTCGAGGCACCGGTATACTCTTTGTGCTTGTCACTATCCATCATTTTTAAATCGTACAGGAATAGATCGGTGCGACGGGCGACCTCCCGGAGGGTGTCCAGATCCGTATAGCCGGTGGTGTCCAGTGCACAATGGATGTTTTGCCCGTGGCAGGCATCCAGGGCCGCCATGAGAAATTCCGGCTGAAACAGGGGCTCTCCCCCGGAAAAAGTGACGCCACCGCCGGACTGATCATAAAAGGGAATATCTTTTGCGATGATGTCTGTCAGCGCCTGAACGGATATGATCTGTCCGGCAGATTCCCGGGCCTCGGCAGGACAGATTAGGGCACAGGTGCCGTGCTGCCGGCAGCGTGTAAAATCGGTTTCAACCCCTTCGGGGGAAAGGGTCAAAGCGTTTTCCGGGCAGGCCGCCACACATTCACCGCAGCCGATGCATTTTTCCCGGTTATAAACGATCTGCGGTTTGATGGACAGGCCCTCAGGGTTGTGACACCACCGGCAGGAAAGGGGGCAGCCCTTGAAAAAGACGGTGGTGCGTATGCCCGGGCCATCGTGAATCGCATATTTTTTGACATCAAATATCGTGCCTGTTTTATCTGCCATCAGATAACCTGTCTCCTAATAGCGGTGGTGCTTATCAATGCTGTTTATCGGCTTCAGGCGATAAAAACAACTCAAAAATACCAGCCTTGAACGGCCGGTTTCAGGTTTTTGCAAATTCGTTCATGGAATCGATACCCTGGTGCCGACAGCCGGTAAAAACGATTTGAAGAAAAATTAAAACATGCTATAAGTGGCATTTTTGTTAACCCTATAGTTGCATAAAAAACATGCGCTATTGATCTAAATCCGCCAAGAGAAAAAGTTCAACGAGAATGATGCAATTTTTAAGGAATTCAACGATGGTGATATCCAGAAAAAGTACAAAAGGGCACAATTTTTTACCCTCCGGGAAAGCCGGATGACTCCAGATCCTTCGTTATCAAGGGATTGCGGTAGATGACGACAGCTTCACCCTTGATGCCTCGGCTCTGAAGCCATCCGGCTTTTGCAACGATAGGGTTAACCCTTCACGGCCAAAGCCAGTACCGTTTGGCAATAGGATAAATCGGCGTAAAATGAAAAATACTACCATACCGTGCCCGGCATGTGAAAGTCCGCTGTCGCTTCAACGGTCATGACAGCGCCTTCGTTTGCACTGCAGGTCCTGCGGTAAAACCTATTCACTTGATCAATTTTCCGGTTTAATGGATGATGCCTTTGAAGCGCTGCTGGCCCATATTCCCTGCGACCGGCTTTAACGGTTGTTGCTTTTTTATCAAGACCTGGCACGATGGGATCGTTATATCCACGGCCTTACACCCTTACCCGGATGTGTCCGGGTAACACCACCCGCAAATCATGCAAAAAAATTTTAAACTTACCATCGAATACGACGGCACCGCTTACCACGGGTGGCAGCGTCAGCTGACGGACCGGACGATCCAGGGGGAAATTGAAAGGGCTTTAGGCAAAATATGCAATGAAAAAATTGCCCTTATCGGTTCGGGGCGAACGGATGCCGGGGTTCACGCCCTGGGTCAGACCGCCAATTTTCATTGCCGTTGCCGCCTGGAGGCCTCTGATTTTCAAAAGGCCTTAAACAGCCTTTTGGGCGCTGATATTGTGATCCGTACCTGTGAGCCGGTTGCAGACCACTTTCACGCCCGCTTTGATGCCCGCTCCAAGATTTATCAGTATCGAATTTTAAATCGGAACCTGCCATCGGCCATGGTTGCCCGGTACACATGGTTTATTCCCCGGGGTCTGGATCGTTTGGCCATGCACTCGGCTATGGGGCATTTGACGGGTGAGCATGATTTCAAAGCGTTTGAAGGCACGGGCAGTCCCCGGGCCCATACCGTTAGACACATTTATCGACTCGATTTGATGGAAAAAAAAGAGGGACACCTGGTATTTGACATTGAGGCCAATGGATTCCTGCGGTTTATGGTCAGAAATATCGTGGGCACTCTCGTGGACGTGGGGCTGGGCAGGACCCATGCTGATGATGTTAAGGCGATTCTTCTGTCCAGAGACCGCAGCCGGGCCGGGGCCACGGCGCCGCCGAAGGGGTTGTTTCTAATGCAGGTCTGCTATGATCAACCTTGATGGCGTCGTAAAAAGTCTCCATCTACTGCGTTATAGGGATTTTCCAGAGACTCGACATACCATATGTATGCCTTCGTCCCTGGAAAATCCCTATGCCTTGTATATGAAGATTTCTACTTAGCCATCTAAAATACTTTTTATGAGGCCGTCTAAATCCGACTTTTTACGAGTTTACCAACCTTAGAGGGTGGGTTACTGACCGGCCTTGCTCTTGATTTCCCGGAGTTTCTGGTTGTAAAAATTAATGACCTCTCTCCGGTTGAGCATACCGAGCAGGATGCCGTGGTCATCTTCCTGGACCACCGGCAGACTATCGATGTTTTTGGTGGTAAATTTCTGCAATACTGTGTTGAGATCGTCGGCCATGGTCGTCACGATGATATCCGGATTGCCGATATCCTTCATAACCACCAGATTTTCTATATCACTGGAAAAGAGCACGGACCGGATATCCGTACTGGAAAAAATACTGATGAGTCGGCCCTTCTCGTCCATTACCGGGAAATAGTGCTGTTTGGTGGCGGCAAAATATTTTTTAAACTCTAAAAACGGCATATCCTGAGGAACCAGGGCCACTTTTTTGATCTGCGACATTAAATCCTTGACGCGGATGGTCTGTAGAATATCGATAAAAAAATCGCCGGCATGGGCCGGCGAGTCAATTTTTCGCCGGACCTGCTTGACGTAAATCGTCCATTTTTTCGAAGCCAGATAGGCAACGGAACACACCAGCAGACTGGGCAGCAGCAGGTGGTAGGAGTTGGTCATTTCGCTGACAAAAATAATCGTGGAAATCGGCGTGTTGGAAACCGCCGTAAAAAAACCGGCCATTCCCACGATGACAAATGCCCCGGGTGCCGTGACAATGCCGGGCATAATCTGATGAAACATCAGGCCCACCACTCCCCCCATGGCCCCTCCGATAACAATGGAAGGACCGAAGACACCCCCGCT
Organism: uncultured Desulfobacterales bacterium; assembly: GCA_942490765.1. Classification (GTDB taxonomy): domain Bacteria; phylum Desulfobacterota; class Desulfobacteria; order Desulfobacterales; family 4572-123; genus 4572-123. Next base: position 40,487 of record CALNYM010000006.1, read on the forward strand.
GCCGCCGGAGCCGATGGAAAAGGAGGTGGTGAAAATTTTGCCAAAGGCCAGGCACAGCAAAAACGGGATCGTCAGTTCGCTGTAAAGGGCCTGCTGGGCAAACCCGTAGCCGAAAGCCAGGGTCTGGGGCAGAAAAAAACCGATGGCACCGGTGCACAGGCCACCGATGGCGGGTTTGAAATGATTGGGAATTTTAAGTGATTTAAACAGATGGGTAATCCCGTAAAACGCTTTTATGTAAAACACGCCGGTAAAGACCAGCACCATTGCCAGGACAATATAGGGGCCCAGTTCCAACGGGTTCCGAAAAAGGAAATCCGGGGATTCAAACAAAGAGCCCCAGCCGAAGACCAGGCAGAACAGACAGTAGGCCACCACCGAGGAGATACCGGCCGGGATAATCACTTCGGATTCAAATTCCGGATCCTTGTAAAGCACTTCGGCGGCAAACAGGGCTCCGGCTAAAGGTGCCCGGAAAATACTGCCGACACCGGCGCCGATGCCGGCGGCCATCATGATGCGTCGCTCCCTTTCGGACAGCTTCAGCTTGGTGGCCAGAAAAGACCCAAAGCCGGCCCCGATCTGGGCGATGGGTCCTTCCCTTCCCCCGGAGCCGCCGGTGGTCAAGGTAAGGGCCGATGCAATGGTCTTGATCACGGGGACCCGGCTGCGGATAAAGCCGCCTGACCTGTGGTAGGCATCAATGGCGGCATCGGTGCCGTGGCCTTCCGCTTCCGGGGCAAAGGTATATACAAGCCAGCCGCTGACGATACCGCCGGCCGCCGGAAGGAACAAAAGGATCCATCGGTTGAACGGTGTGCTGGTGGGCGGCAGCAGATGGTGTTCCCCGGCCGGTGCCGGAGGACGATATCCGGCGGCCAGATCCATGAAATAATGAAGTCCCAGCTGGCAGAGATAATGGAAAACAACCGACCCGAGGCCCGCGATGATGCCGATGAGGACAAAATACAGGGTCCATTTACCGGCATGGGCGATATGGCTGGCGCCATTGGGGCCGCCCGCTGTAATCATTTTTTTTAATTTTATATAAAAAGACATGCGCTCTTGTATAATGGCTGACTGTTTCTACCTGGTGGCTGAGTGTCATTAAAAAACAATTGAAAAGAGAATCAAACCTTTTGTTTTTAATAACAAACTTAAAAAATTGCAAGAAGAAGTTGATATAAAAATAGTTCAATGCTACACTATTTGTTTGATTTTACCGTCACCGTCACCGGTGAGGGCTGACGAACCCAGGCGGATTGTTTTGCTTTCAAGGGTTTGACAGCATGATGGCTGAACGCTCATCGGCAGCATTTCAATTACAGAAAAATACCCGAAATTAATAAGTTTTAGGAACGACCAAAAATGAAATTAAAACAACTTGATCCGGCAGATCGTGATCACCTAAAAGAGCAGCTTGTAAAACGGTATAATGAATTTAAATCCAAAGGCATACAGCTTGACATGACCCGGGGTAAACCCTGCCCCGAGCAGCTTGATCTTTCCCTGGAAATGTTGGATTGCGTAGGCCGTCATGAATATACGGCGGCGGGGGGAATCGATTGCCGCAATTATGGCGGGCTGGACGGTATACCCGAAGCCAAGGCCCTTTTTGCCCAATATCTGGATGTGGACCCCGACGAGGTGATCGTTGGCGGGAATGCCAGTCTGGTCATGATGCACGATACCCTCATGCGGGCCATGCTCCACGGTGTCACCGAGGGTGGCAGGCCCTGGGGAGGCTTGCCACAAATAAAATTTTTATGCCCGAGTCCGGGCTATGACCGCCATTTTTTCATCTGTGAATATCTGAACATCAAGATGGTGCCGGTTGCCATGACCGATAATGGGCCGGATATGGACCAGGTCGAAACACTTGTGGCCGAAGATGACCGGATCAAGGGGATCTGGTGTGTTCCCATGTACAGCAACCCCACCGGTGCGGTCTACTCCGATGAGGTCATTGACCGCCTGGCCCGGATGCCCGCCAAAGCATCGGACTTCAGAATTTTTTACGACAATGCCTATGCCGTGCACCATTTCGGTGACAGGCCGAAAAAATTGAAAAATATCCTGACCGCCTGCAAGGCGAATGGCAACCCGGAAAGGGTGTTTGTTTTCGGATCCACCTCAAAAATAAGCTTTGCCGGCAGCGGTATCGGAATAATGGCCGGCAGCCGGAAGAATGTGGCCTTTATTAAAAAACAGATGGCTTATCAAAGCATCGGGCCCGATAAACTCAACCAGTTACGCCATGTAAAATTTTTCACAAATATGGCCGGCATCGAAAATCACATGAAAAAGCATGCCGCCATTTTAAAACCAAAGTTTGATGCCGTGCAGGCGATACTGGAAGGGGAACTGGGGGGAAAGGATATCGCGAAATGGTCGAACCCCATGGGTGGATATTTTGTGAGTATCGACACCCTGCCCGGATGTGCCAAAAAAGTGGTCAAAATGGCCTCGGATGCCGGTGTCAAATTGACGGCTGCCGGGGCGACATTTCCGTACCAGATCGATCCTTTTGATCAGAACATCCGTATTGCCCCATCATTTCCGGCGATGGCAGATATCCGGCCGGCAATGGAACTGGTAGCGATCTGTATCCAACTGGCCAGTATCGAAAGCGTCTGACCCAAAAACAAAAACCCCGCTTTATCCTGAAAGCGGGGTTTACCAGTAATTCGCGGGCAACATTACCTGTTCCCTCTCTTGGATGCCTTGATTGGATTAACTTTTGATTTCTTTCCAACAACAAGCGAAGAGACATGTGTTGCCAGATTGCAATTTCCATTTTTCCATTTCACTGAAGGATCAGGGCAGGCGCTGCAATACCAGCCTGAGGGAAATTCCTCACTGCGTTTACACCCCTCACACTGCTCGACAATTACATGGCAAATCCCGCCATTGTAAGAACATCCCTGGGCTGTCATAAAAGGACACTCTTTTCCGTTTCGGATAGTTGTACAAATCATTGAAATCACCCCTTTCTTATTTTATTTAAACAATACATAAAAAAAAAGGCCTGGCACATATTTGCCCGGCCCTGCCATGCAGGCTGAAAAATCTGAAGCAATATAATGGCCTGGCAGCGGGTTGTCAATAAAATTTTTCGCATCCGGCTTATGGAAAAGGGCCTTGCTTTTTTAGGCAAAACCGTCCAAAATATTTTAGATATCGTTCTGGATGTCACGACCCAGGGGTTCAAGAACCGTGATATCAGGTACCGGGCAGGTTATTTTGGTTGTCAAAATTAAATACTCAAAACAGGAAACATATTCATAAATGGTTCTGCAGCAGGCAATTGATGTTTTAAAAATAGAGGCCCAGGGCATTATGGGGCTGATCGAGCGGCTTGATGATAATTTTATCAAAATGGTCGAACTGATATATCTTTCAAAAGGGCGTCTGATCATTGCCGGCATCGGCAAGTCAGGCATTGTTGGCCGCAAAATCGTAGCGACATTGAACTCCACCGGCACCCGGTCTTTGTTTCTGCACCCGGTGGAGGCCATGCACGGGGATCTGGGGATGGTGTGCCGGGAGGATATTTTGATCGCCCTTTCAAACAGCGGTGAAACAGATGAGCTCAATATCCTGGTCCCCAGCATCCGCAAAATCGGATGTACCATTATCGCATTTACCGGTGTAAAGGATTCCACCCTGGCCCGGCACAGCGATCTGGTGATTGATGTCGGGGTTTCCAAAGAGGCCTGTCCCATGGGTATTGTCCCCACGGCCAGTACCACCGCCATGCTGGCCATGGGCGATGCACTGGCCGTGGTTCTCATCGATAAAAAACAGTTTAAATCAAGCGATTTTAAAAGAAACCATCCCGGGGGTATGCTCGGGCAGCGTTTGGCCATGAGTGTTAACGATATGATGCTCACCGGCAGCGCGGTGCCCATGGTCCCTGAGAGCGCCACCATGGCCGAAGCCATCGAGGAGATCGATCGTGTCGGTTTAGGGGTTGTTCTGATTGTAACACCGGATAACCGCCTGGCGGGCATTATTACCGACGGTGATCTCAGACGGTGTATTGCCGGGAAAAAGCCGGTGGCGCAGCTTGGGATAACAGCGGTCATGACCCGGGCACCCCGAACCCTGGGGGCATCGGTGCCTGCATACAAGGCTTTGAATTTAATGGAAAAGTACGAAATCACCGTATTGCCCATCACGGATGATGATGGAAAGGTGCACGGTGTTCTGCACCTGCATGACATATTGGGAAAAGGTGAATTTAAATTCAACGGGAATTGATAAAAATGCCGGAAAGCATCATTGATACCACCATCCCTGTACTCGGTGAAGCCAAAATTATATCACCGATTTTAACATCGGGAAGATACAGCCATCCGCAGTGCTTTGTATCGGACCGGCAGCACGTGATGATCGCTGTGGATCCGGATCAGGTTAAGCATCTGTTTGACAGGGGGGGGGAGATTCCCGCCTTTGAGATGGCCGGTGCCCGGGAAAAAATCTATTTTGATCCCAGCAAGCTGCGCTGCGCCCTGGTTACCTGCGGTGGACTGTGCCCGGGGCTCAACGACATCATTCGCGCCATTGTCCTGGAACTCTCCTTTGGCTACGGGGTTCGTCATATTTATGGCGTTCAATACGGTCTTGAGGGCCTGATGCCGAAATTCGGTCATGATCTCATGACATTGACCCCGGCAGTCGTGGCCGATATTCATGAAAGGGGCGGCTCTGTACTGGGGTCTTCCCGGGGGCCTCAGCCCATTGAGGAACTCGTCGACAGCCTGGAAAGGCTGAGTCTGGACACGTTTTTCATGATCGGCGGAGAGGGGACCCTGATGGCCGCCAACCGGATTGCCGATGCGGTGGGCCGGCGGGGGTTGAAAATCAGCATCGTCGGTATCCCCAAAACCATTGATAATGATATCCACCTGATTTCCCGCTCCTTTGGTTTTGATACGGCCGTTGAGGTGGCCACCATGTCCATCCGGGGGGCCCATAACGAAGCCGTGGGATATCCCAACGGCATTGGTCTGGTCAAACTCATGGGCCGGCATTCCGGGTTTATCGCCGCCACGGCGGCCCTGGCCCAGCAGGATGTCAATTTTGTATTGATACCCGAGGTGGATTTTGATCTTGAAGGCCCCGGCAGCTTTCTGGCGGCGTTGAAAGCGAGGCTGGCACTTAGAAAACATGCGGTGATTGTTGTCGCGGAAGGCGCGGGGCAGAAATTTTTCGACAGCACCGATTCAAAGCATGATGATTCCGGCAACATCCGGCTGCAGGATATCGGGCTGTTTCTTAAAAATGCCATTACCACTTATTTTAAAGATGCCCGCATCCCGATTTCACTCAAGTATATCGATCCCAGTTATATCATTCGGAGCCTGCCGGCCAATGCCAATGATAATGTATTCTGCAGCTTTCTGGGCCGGGATGCGGTTCATGCCGCCATGACCGGCCGAACGAAAGTTATCATCGGCTACTGGAACGACCATTTCGTGCACGTGCCCATGGCGGCATCTGCCGGCAAATGCCGGCGCATTGATCCGTTCGGTAAATTATGGCTCAGTGTGCTCGAAGCCACCGGCCAGGGGCCACTGACTGGCTCCGGTGCATGAAGGGTGGCCAGTCAGAGAGGGGGTGCCAATACCCGGCAGATGACATCGGCATGTTTTTCGGCGGCCCCGCTGCCCGCGGCCACCGCTTTGCGGGCAAGCTGCCCGGCAGCCGCCGCTTTTTCGGGATGATTGAGATAATACAGCATTTTATCGGCCAGTTCACGGCCGTCTGCCACCTGGATGCCGCCGCCCGAAGCATCTAAAAGCGCCTTGGCATCCAGAAAATCTTCCATGGAAGGTCCAAAGAAAACCGGCATTCCCCATACGGCCGCTTCCAGAATATTTTGTCCGCCCAGGGGCACCAGGCTGCCGCCGCAAAATGCAAGGGTGGCGATGCTGTAGGTCGCCATGAGTTCGCCCATGGCATCCACCACCACCACGGATGCTGTTCTCGGGCGCCCCCCGGGGCCGAGATCCGATCGGTACTGGCAGGAAAAGCCATGTTCGCCCACATGTTTTCCAATGGCGGCGGCCTTTCCGATATGCCGCGGTGCGATAATCAAAAGGGTGTTTGGAAAAACACGAACAATTTTTTGATAAACCACCAGGAGGATGCGGTCCTCACGACCGCGGACACTGCCGGCCACCAGAACCGGTTGTCCTTTTTTAACGGCGTATAGCTCCCGTATTGCCGGTTTTAATGACCCATCGGCTTTTTTTTGCAAAACATCGAATTTGGCATTGCCGTTTACCGTTATCCGGTCCGCGGCAGCCCCCAGCCGCGCTATCCGGCCTGCATCGGCACGTTGAATCATGCTGAACGCATCCACATGGGTCAATGTCCACCGGATCAACGGCCGGATCTTCATATAACGGTTGATGGTGCGCATGGAAATCCGACCGTTTACAAGGGCGATTTTAATACCTCTTTTATGGGCCGCAGTCAGCCAGTTCGGCCATATTTCAGTTTCGAGGCAGACCAGTATGTCCGGCTGAAGCGTGGCAAGGGCTCTTTTTACGGCACCTGTAAAATCCAGGGGGGCATGGATACAGGTTGCTTTGGACCCGAGGTTGTTCACTGCCGCCCGAAAGCCCTGCTCGGTGGTGGCCGATACAATGAGACAGCAACCGGGCAGTCGGTTGCGCAGGCGGTCGATGATGGCCCCGGCAACATTCACCTCGCCCACGGAAACGGCATGCAGCCATATTCTGGGTGTGCCGTATAGTTGACGGGTGACCCCGGTCCTATAGATCCCGGCCCGCTGGCCCAGCCCTTCACGGTATTGCCCTGTAATATGCGTGTACAGCCAGAAAAACGGAAAAAAAATAAAAAAAACCGCGCTGCTGAACAAGCGATATAAACCATAGACAAACCGGTCTGCCGGGTGATGATTAATTTTTTCCGTTGGCATCGAGTTCAACAAACCTGCGTCCTTTGATCGTTAACAGGCAGGGGTTTCTGACGGCGTCCCCACTTTGATCAAATGCCGTCAGACCGGTTACGCCGTTGAAACCGGAAATATTTAAAAGCCGATCCCGCATATCGTTTCTCAAGCATACCTGACACTGTCCAAGCGCGCCGAACACCATACGGGCTGTATCATAAGCCACCGCTTCGATAAATCCCGGACTGGTTTGAAAGGCCTTTTGAAACGCCTGGTTGAATTGTCTGACAGTGTCCGAATCCCGGTGTTCAAAAAAACCATCGGGCATAACGGCAACGCCCTGAAGAAATTCTCCGGCTATTTTAATCAGGTGTTGCGAATGCCAGAGATTGGTCCCCAGGAGATAGACATCCTTAATATCATAAAACGCCAGTTGGGGGATTACCAGGCCCACCGTGTTCGGTGCATCGGGGATAAAAACCGCATCAAAATCAACGACGGCCTGGGGTTCCGCATCGACCTCCGCATCGACCTCCGTATCGGTTATGCCATCCTCGGGAACCGTCATTTCCCCCATGTTTTCGGGCAAACCCGTTATTGGGTCCTTTGCTTCGGCAATCAAGAGGTATTGTTCCAATTCTTCTTTGAGCGCATTGGACGGCTCATAATAAAGACCGGCCAGTTTTTTAACGGCATCTGCAAAATCAGTTTGGCCCGGATCGTAGGATTCAACGCCGACAATCTGCCCGCCATAGGCCAGAACTTCGTCCCAGAAAAGCTGCATGAAGGTCGATCCGTATTTTTCTTGCGGGTACAGAATAGCTACTTTTTTGATCTCAAGCCTGTCAAAAGCATAGGCTGCCAATGCCTTAACCTGCATTTTAGATGTGAGAAAATTTCTTAAAACATAATCACCAATTTCGGTAATCTGGTCTTTTTGGGAAAAAACAACAATGGGCACCTGGCTCAACTGGGCCTGGCGGGATGCGACGTCGGCCATGGCCATGGGGCCGATGATGGCGGCCACACCCGCATTGACCAGTTCCTTCACCCCGGCAACAGCCTTTTCCGGATCTGACCCGCTGTCTTTGATGATCAGGTGCAAAAGCGGGTCGGTTGAAGTGCCACCGGTCATTGAGACGGCCAGTTCTATACCGCGTAACACCCTTTGACCGTATGATTTATAGGGGCCTGTAAGCGGCAGGAGGCATCCCACGAGGCCGGGTTGATAGCCGGCGGTGTGTTTAATCTCTTCGATTAAACGGGCGGCATCGGTTGCATATTCGTGCCCTGGAAAACGCGCTGTCAGTTCCGATAAAGCCGTCAGCGCGGCGGCGTCATTTTTATCGGCAATCTGACGGAGCCCCATTTGATAGAGCAGGTATCCCCTTGCTAAAGCGTCGCTTTCCAGCCGGTAGAGCAACGTTCGAATGGCAGTTGTTTCCAACTGCAGCGCTGTTTGTTTGAGTTTGTCGGCGATGGCCTGCCCTGTTGTGTCCTGGGTGTGTTCAAAGGCTGCGGCATAATAGTAAAAGGCCTCCACCGGATTTTCCATGGCGCCATATGTATCGCCAAGGAGCATCTCCAGTCTTGCTTTTTGTTCCGGTAACGTCATTTGCTCCCGAAGATCCGCCGCCTGTTCAACAACATCACCGAAACGGCCTTCCCCGTACAGGCAGGTCAGCACCTCTATTGACGCATCGGCTAAAAACAGACTGTCCGGATATTCCGCTGTCAGGCGATTGTATGCCCGGCAGGCCGCCTCAATATTACCGGACAGACGCCCGGCAGCCCCTATTTTCATCAAGGCCGTGTCAGCGTGCCCGCTGTCCGGGAACCGGACCATGAACGCCATGTAGGTCTCCAGAGCCCGGTCATACGCCTTTGACTGAAAAAATGTTTCAGCCCGGGACCAAAGCACGTCTTCCGATGCGGTATCTCCGGAAACCGATGGTGCCACCGTTGTGGGTAGCGGTTTCTGCGCACACGCCCCCACAAACAATAAAATCCCGATCATGAATAATCTGCCAAATAGATTCATAATGATAAAAAGGTCCTTTGAAAAATGCTGTTTTCCGAATCAAGACTATGTTATATTCCACATCAATACTAGTCCATACCATATTTATCAAACCGAAAAAAACAAAAAGGGCTCCTTGCTGTTTCGTGTGGGTAAAAATGATTGACAAACGCAGCAACAGGTATAGATATTAAATATATTTTTAAAAACCATCAAAACCGGAGGGAGAAACGATGAAGAAAAATATGGCGCCTTTAAATTTTGAAAAAGCACTTGAAATAGGGCGTCCGCCCAATGTGGTAAAGCTTTTTCCGAATTCAAAAGCACTTTTAGTCAGTGGTAAATTCATCGACCGTGCCATGCTGGCCAAAGGTCAGGCCATTGCCATGGCGGCCAATGGCCGAAACAGTTTTGTCATCCGTGGTGCACTGAGGGCTGCTCAAAAGGCAAACGCCTGTATTATGATTGAAATTGCCCGTTCCGAAGGCGGCGCATCTGCCTATTGTGCCGTTAACTATTGGAATATTGCTCGACAGGTGGACGCGCTTTGCAACGAGATGGGCATTACGATTCCCGTTGCGATCCATGCGGACCACTACGGCATTAAAAAAGAAGGGGATATCGCCGGTGCCAAGATTGAAATTCCGACTATTTTCGAAGCCGGGCTGACCTCTATTGCTATTGATGCGTCTCACCTGCCCGATGATAAGAATCTTGCCGCCAATATCGCCCTTAACCCCTTTATCCCAGGCTGGGCGGGGCTTGAAACGGAAGTGGGTGAAATTAAGGGTAAGACCGGCCTGTCCACCGTTGATGAAGCCCGATTTTTGATTCAGGGCCTGAATGCCCATGATATTTTTCCGGACTGGATCGCCTTAAACAACGGTACCACCCACGGCATTGAGGCCAGCGATCAGGGAATCCAGATCGAGTTGACCGCCGATATCCATAAGGCGCTGGCACCGTACCATATGTCCGGTGCCCAGCACGGCACATCCGGTAACAACTCCGACCGGCTGCGGGCCATTGCCGCCAAAACCAAAACCACCAAAGCCAATGTTGCCACGGCCCTGCAGATGATTTCCTGGGGGCTTCAGGTAAATGATTACGGCAATGCCATCCTCGATGACAATGGCGGGTTCATCAAAGTCAAAGGCGAGGGAATGACCGAAGCCATGTGGGCCCAGATGCTTGCCGCAGCCGATGCAAAGGGGTTGAAGGCCGGCGATTTCAAAAAATTGAACCTGCCCTTTGAAAACAAGCTCCTGGGGCAACCGGCGGAGATACGGGAGCGGATGGCGAAAAGGGTCGAAGACTTCGTCTATAACATGCTCATCAATGTCTTCAATGCCGGGGATACCGCGCCGCTGGCCATTGAGGCGATTCTTGCCGCCGGATCCTATGACGCCGGGGCCAAAACAGGGCGTATCGAAGACCCGGCCGAATGGACACCGGAAAAATTCACTGCGAGAGCCGGTACCCTCGACAGCGACAAGGGTGAAAAAGGCGAGTTTGATGATTAAGGCCGGTACCCGGCGAACTGTTTTGGTGGTTTGCTGAGGATACGCGGGTATTCAGGTTGAAGGTTGTTTAGACGGAAGGTTAAAGGCATTCTGCCTATTTGACAGGTAACCCTACCGTCAGCCTTCTACCTGAATATAAAGATTTTTACGCAGCCATCTCAACTATATTTTACGAGACCGTCAAAGTTCAAGTGACAATAACTTCGTGCCCGGGCGCTACATCCGGATGTGGAACCCGGTGCGAAGTTTAAACAATAGCGCAAGAAAATTCGACTGGATTAAAACCGGGCCGAAAAAAGCCATCAATCCGATAGGGTTCGTTTGGCTTCATCCCAGAGATGGTCCATCTCCTTTCGGGAAGCCGCATCCATATCGCCGCCTTTTTCCGCTAAAACCGTTTCCATATACTTAAATCTTTTTTTGAACTTGCCAATGGCATCATTCAAAGCGGTTTCCGGATGAATATGGGCAAACCGGGCCATATTGGTTAGGGTAAACAGCAGGTCACCAAATTCCATCGATATATCCCGATGATCCTCCTGGCCCGGAGAAACGGTTTGCCCCCGGGTTTCCAGGGCCTCTTTGAATTCAGTCCACTCCTCTTCAACCTTGTCCATCACCCCCTGGCTGTCATTCCAGTCAAAACCGGTACGGGCGGCCCTTTCGGAGATCCTGTAGGCTCTCATCAACGCCGGAAGTTTATTCGGCACGGAATCAAGCAAAGATGTTTTTGGGGCATGATTTTTTTCCACGGCCTTGATCTGGTGCCATCTCTGCCTGACCTGTTCACTGGTCTCAAGGGCTTCGTTTCCATATACATGGGGATGCCGCCGGATCATTTTTTCAATATTGACGGCCATCACATCCCGGATATTGAAATGCCCGGCCTCCTGGTACAATCTGGCAATAAACACAATCTGGAAAAGGACGTCCCCGAGTTCTTCACAGACATCGCCCGGTTTGCCGGATGCAATGGCAGTGACCAGTTCGTACATCTCTTCGATGAGGTAAACCGAGAGGGTCTCGGGGGTCTGTTTTTTGTCCCAGGGGCATCCGTCCTCCCCCCGTAACCGTTCAACGACCTCAAGCAGGTCCTTTAGCGCCGCGGGCGGTTTGTCTGAAGGGGCGGTTTCTATTTGTGATTTTTCCAAATCTTTTTAAGCTCCTCAATCTTAGCTGAAAAATCACGCTTCATATTGTGAGAAACGACCTTGACCATTTTTTCAGACACCTGGGATACATGGGGCGACAGTATGGATTTTGCAATAATGGGGGCCCCTTTGGGCAGAAAAGCGGTGAGCAGTATGAAAATGACACAAACAATCAGTCCGCCTCTTATGAGGCCGAACAAAGCACCGAAAATGCGGTCAAACCATCCCAGAAAGGAGATGTTCAGAATATATTTAATAATGACACCCAGGATACTGATGATTAAAAACACGCCCACAAAAATAATCAAAAAACTCAATATATTGAGATAGGCCGTATCGGATATCCACCGGGCCAGCAGTTTCCCCAGATGACCATAATAGGTATAGGCGGCATAAAACCCCCCCAGGACACCGACAATAGAAGAGATTTCCTTTATCAGGCCCCTGAAAATGCCTCGAACCAGGCAGTAACCCATGATGATAATGACGGCGATATCAAAAAAATTCATATTATTCCCTTTGGTTAAACGGTATCGGGCTGCTAAATTAACAAAGCCTATTTTTCCCGTCAAGGCATTTTATTCACGACAAGGTAAAATCAAAGTGCCGTTTGCAAGGGGCCTGAAAATTTTGTATCTTTTTACCAGGTCAAAACAGACTTGACTTAAATGATATCAATCGTATATTGACTTTCATGTCGTTTAGCGATAAAAAATATCCTTTTTTTCGATCTGTGCGGGATCATTTTATTTCATTCAATGATGACGTCTCGTAAAACCAACTCCTGCCTTTGCGCATTTCGAATCTTCAACGTACGATAAGTACGCCGAGGGCGAATGGATCATTCTTGGATTATAGATAATCAGACAAAAATAAATTCCCTTCGGATATATGACCACTCGTGGTCTGGAAAAGCTTTTACGAGCTCATCAATGATAAAAGGATCTTCTATTATAGATAATCAGACAAAAATAACCTTTGCAGATATTGAACTGTCCAGGCAACTTTTCGGTGAACATAACAAAAATCTGCAAAAAATCGCAACGGCGCTGGGTATTCAAATTAATGCCCGCGGCAATACCGTTATTGTTTCCGGAGATAGCATTCAGGCGGCCCTGGCCCAAAATATTCTCAAACAGCTCTACGGCCTTTTGAAAAGTAATTATCCGCTTTACCCCAATGACATCGGCTATGCCATCACGGCTTTGAGCGGCAACGACCAGGTCAACCTTAAAGACCTTTTTCTGGATAAGATTTTCATCACTTCCAAAAAACAGGCCATAACCCCTAAAAACCCTGCCCAGAAAAACTATATAGACGCGATTCGAATGTTTGATATTGTTTTCAGTATCGGCCCCGCCGGAACCGGAAAAACATACCTGGCCATGGCCATGGCGGTTTCAGCCCTTGCCAAGGGGATCGTCAGCCGTATTGTCTTAACCCGGCCCGCCGTTGAAGCGGGAGAGGCCCTGGGGTTTTTGCCCGGGGACCTTACGGAAAAAGTCGATCCCTACCTGCGGCCGTTATACGATGCGCTGCACGACATGATGAAATTTGAAAAAGTGGCTGATTTGATGCAAAAAAGGATCATTGAAGTTGCCCCCATCGCATTTATGCGCGGGCGGACCCTGAATGATTCCTTTATCATTCTGGATGAAGCACAAAATACAACTTCTGAACAGATGAAAATGTTTCTTACCCGGATCGGATTCAACTCTAAAGCGGTGATCACCGGAGATATTACGCAGGTGGATATTCCTGTCGAAAAAATATCCGGTTTGGTCCAGGCGAAAAAAATTCTGCAGGATATAGACGGGATCAAATTTGTCTTTTTTTCTAAAACCGACGTCGTAAGACACCGACTGGTTCAGGATATTATCAAGGCATACGAAGATTTGGCGGCCCAAAAGACCGCCGATGTCCTATAAACAAGTGATCCGTTTTGATTTCAAATGCTTAAATTCGCTTGTAAATAGAATGCCGAATGATTGACGAACACCGGACAAGTCATACTTATGGGAAAAAACAAACACATTTTCAACGATTTTATCATCTCGGGCAACACGGTTCGGTGGATCATTTTAGTCCTTGTTACCGTCATTTTCACCATTATTTTTTATCCGAATCTGGCGACGCACCAGCACATTTACCAACTGGGTGATGTCGTTGAACGGGACATCAAGGCCCCCAAAGACTTTCTGGTGGAAGACGACAGGGCCACTGAAGAAAGCCGCAATCGGGCCGTTGAAAATGTGTTAACCGTCTATGATCACAATACCGCACTTCTTGTTCAATTGACCAAAAAAATACAGGCGGCGTTTGGTGTTGTTCAGCAGGTTATCACCGCCGAGGCTCAGGCGCCATTGACCCCCCCCTCGACGCGCCCGGTGCAGACGCCGGACCGATGGTTGAAACGCCGGCCCCCAAAGCGTCCTTGAAGGATAGAATCTGGCAGAAAAAGACCGAATTTGAAGAAAAAATCGGCATCAGTGTCAGTAAAGAAGACTATCGGATTCTTGAAAACAATCGGTTTTCGGAGGAAATTCCGGCATTAATTATCCAGATTATCACCGCTATTCTGGACAATGGCGTGGTTGCCAACAAACAGATTCTGCTCGCAGAATCGGATAGAGGCATCACCTTAAGAGACCTTTCCACCAAAACCGAAACCATTGTTTTTAATTTGAAGCAGTTTTACAGCCTTGACCAGTCCAAGTCCATGGTGAGAATTATCGGCCAGCCGCTGCTCAAGGAGATGCATTACACATTGCTGAACCTTGTCGTTGATTTTTCCCAGCGCCTTATACAGCCGAATATCACACTGAATCAAAGTGCCACCGAGGAACGAAAAAAAAAGGTGGGCGAGTCAATCCTGCCCATTTTATATAAAATCAAAGCCGGCGAAATGCTTATGCGGGAGGGCGAACGGGTCAACCAGATTCAGTTGCTCAAACTTAAAAATTTGCAGGCCCAGACCAATGATGATCAGGCCATCGCCAACGGCCTGGGCGCCGCCCTGGTGGTTCTCTGTCTCCTCCTCATAGCCTATTTTTCCTTTCTTCATAATCATCCCCGGATTGCCCGCAATTACAACAAAAGTATTTTGTTTCTATCCAGTGTCCTGATAATTTTTCTTGTTATTATTAAAGTGTCGGCTATTTTGTCCGAGCCCCTGGCGCTGAGTGCCTCTTATGCTTTTTCAGTTGCGTCCATGACAGGAGCGATTCCCGTAGCCGCAGGGGCAATGATCGTCTGTCTGTTTATGGGATTTCAGATCGCCGTCCCTTTTGCGTTTATTCTATCTGCCCTTACGGCGGTTTTGTTTCAAAATCAGTTTGAAATATTCCTCTATTTTTGCCTGAGCAGCCTCATGGGGGCATTCTGGACCCAGACCTGCAGGGAACGCAAAAGCCTGATCAAGGCAGGGGTAAAGGTGGGGTTTCTCAACCTGATCCTGACCTCGGTCATTACGCTTTATATGGGAGAGCTTGTCGGGCTCAACTTGCTATGGGACTGGTCTTTTGCCATGCTGGGGGGCATCAGTGCCGGTGTTGTCACCCTGGGCATAACACCGCTTTTTGAAATGGCGTTCAGGTATACCACGGATATCTCACTGCTCGAACTTGCCAATCTTGACCGGCCGATTCTTAAACGGCTTATGCTCGAAGCCCCCGGGACCTACCATCATTCCATCCTTGTGGGGACGATGGTTGAAGCAGCGGCCTCGGAAATCGGCGCCAATCCGCTGCTGGCAAAAGTATGCGCCTATTATCACGATATCGGTAAACTCAAAAACCCGCTTTATTTTATTGAAAATCAGTCAAATGGTAAAAACCGGCATGACAAACTGGCACCGTCCATGTCGGGCCTGATCCTTATCTCCCATGTCAAAAACGGGATTGAACTTGCCAAAAAAAACAAATTGGGCGAGGTCATCATCGACACCATAAGTCAGCATCATGGCACCAGCCTCATCAGTTATTTTTATGAAAAGGCCAAGCAATTGAAGGGTGAGGAGAATGTCAATATAGAGAATTACCGATACCCCGGACCCAAGCCGCAAACCCGTGAGGCAGGCCTTGTGATGCTGGCGGATGTGGTTGAAGCCGCCTCCAGAACCCTGGAAAATCCGACGCCTTCAAGGATACGGGGGCTGGTTCAGAATATGATCAATAAAATTTTTTCCGATGGGCAACTGGATGAATGTGAACTGACATTAAAGGATCTGCATAAAATTGCCCGAAGTTATTATGCCATGTTAAGCGGTATATACCACCACCGCATAGAATATGCCGACACCACCAGGGACAATGGAAAGGGTAAAAATGGGCATTCTGATCAACGACAGACAAAATCGGTACAAGATAGCGCCGAAAAAAATAGAGGCGATGATTCAGGTCATCTTAAACGCCTTGGACTTTCCTGATGCGGAGCTTTCAATTTTGATAGTGGATGATCCTGAAATCGCAACGTTAAACGGGCAATACCTCCACCGCGAGGGCCCGACCAACGTCATCGCATTTCCGATGTTAGAAGGTGATTTTGCCGACATTTCACCCCAACTGCTCGGCGATGTGGTGGTTTCCATGGACACGGCACAAAAAGAAGCCGATATCGCGGGGATCCATGTGGATGAACGCCTGCTTGAACTTCTGGTACACGGTATTCTTCACCTCGTGGGCTATGATCATGAACTTTCGGAAACCGAAGCCTTTCGGATGGACGCCAAAAGCCATGAACTGCTGGCACTGGTGAAAGATTTGGCCGATTAAAGTGTGTCCAACTCCTGCGTTGTGCTGCAGCCCGTAATCATTCAACGTACGATGGTTACGCCTCATGATTACAAAATTTGCACGCCTTGAATTTAAACTTTTTACGAGACCGTCAAAATCCGATCGCTGTTTTGTATCCGTGGACCATAACTGTAAACCGTGATCACTTACCGGGCGAGGAGTTTTAAATGTCTCAACTAATCGTCAACATTGACAGAATCGCCGCCTTGCGGCAAATCGGCAAATCGGCCGTTCCGGACCCCGCTGCCGCTGCCGTCCTCATCGAGACGGCCGGGGCCCATGGCGTGGCGGTTCATCTTTGGAAAGATCGGCGCCATATTCAGGATCGGGATGTCCGGATACTCAGGCAGATTGTCCAATCTCTGTTTATTTTGAAAATTGCCCCGACGTCTGAAATGGCGGGCATCGCTCTTGACCTTAAACCCGACCGTATTGTCCTGGTGCCGGAAAAATATGAAGAAACCACCCCCGGGGGCGGGCTCGATCTGATTGTGCATAAGGATTCCGTTGCTGAATTTATCTCTACCTTTCAAAATAACGGGCTGTCGGCCGGTGTCCTGGTGGATGCCGAGCCGGAGCAGATCAGAATTGCCCATCAAATTAATGCCAATCAGGTAACCCTGCATTTAAACACGTTCCGTGACGCAAAAACGACTATCAAAAAGCAACGGGCTTTTGATGAAATAGTCGATGCCATTAAGCTTTCCCAGAGGCTTAATCTGCATGTGACGGTGTGCCGCGGATTGGATTATCATACGATCAGGGCCTTTGAGAAACTGCCGGAGATAGATGAATTTCTCATAGGGCACGGCATCGTGGCCAGGGCCGTGCTCACCGGGCTTGAAAAGGCGGTCCGGGATATGCTGGATCTGATCAAAACGCTTTGACATCTGTGTTAACATACCAGATTTTATCCCACTCACCCGAACAGACCCGGGCCCTGGGAAAAAAAATCGGGCAACTCATGGTCAACGGCACCATCCTGGCCCTTTACGGCGATCTGGGAAGCGGCAAGACTGTTCTGGTCCAGGGATTGGCCGCCGGACTGGATGTGCCGGACACCTGCTATGTGACCAGTCCGACCTATACCCTGATAAATGAATATCCGGGGCGACTGCCGCTCTTTCATGTTGATTTATATCGATTAAACGAAGCCCTTGACATGGAAGAGATCGGATTGTATGACATTCTTCGCCAAAACAATATTACCGCCATAGAATGGGCTGAACGGCTGGCGGGTGATCTGCCCCGGGACTATTTGGCGGTTGATTTTACGATAATAAGCGATACCTCGCGCAAAATCAGCATACTGGGCCATGGTGCGGCCCCAGGACGCCTTTTGGAAAAAATGAAAAACCAAGTTGAGGAATGAAGATGAGTTTGATTGTTCAAAAATTCGGCGGCACTTCGGTGGCTGATATTGAGCGGATAAGAAATGTTGCCGGACGGGTGACCCGTGTTTTTGACCAGGGCAACGATGTCGTGGTAATCCTATCGGCCATGGCCGGTGTCACCGACAACCTTATCAAACTGGCCGGCCAGGCATCTGCCGCGCCCAGTAAACGGGAACTGGATGTTCTGCTGGCAACGGGTGAACAGACCACGGCAGCGCTGCTGGCCATGATGCTTCGGGACATGAACTACCCGGCGCAATCCCTTCTGGGCTATCAGGCAGAGGTGGCTACCGACGGTACTTTCGGTAATGCCCGGATTCTCGGCATTGGCCCCGGCCCCATCATGGATATGGTTAAAAAACACACGATAGCCGTGGTGGCGGGTTTCCAGGGCTGTGACCCCGACGGCAACATTACAACACTCGGACGCGGCGGTTCCGATACTTCTGCCGTTGCCATTGCATCGGCACTGGATGCCGATATGTGTGAGATCTATACCGATGTCGACGGGATCTATACAACGGATCCGAACATATGCTCCCGGGCCAGAAAAATTGATAAAATATGTTACGAAGAGATGCTTGAAATGGCAAGCCTGGGTGCCAAGGTTCTCCAGATCCGATCGGTTGAGGTAGCCAAAAAATACAAGGTCGCGGTACATGTCAGGTCATCTTTCAGCGAGGAGGAAGGAACAATGGTTGTCAGTGAAGACTCCGGAATGGAGCGGCTGGTGGTTTCCGGCATAACCTGCAATAAAAACGAAGCCCGCATTACCCTCCGAAAAGTTCCCGACCGACCGGGAATCGCAGCGGCTGTTTTTACCCCCATTGCGGAAGCGGGCATTCAGGTCGATATGATTGTTCAAAATACACGTTCAAATGGAAAAAATGACCTGACGTTCACCGTGCCGGTTGAAGATTATGATACGGCCATGGAAATTGGAAATAAGATCGGTGCCGAAATCGGTGCCGAGGAGGTGCTGGGCGATAAAAACATTGCCAAGGTATCGGTGGTGGGTGTGGGCATGAAGAATCATTCCGGGGTGGCGGCTAAAATGTTCAGCACCCTGTCGGCGGAAAACATCAACATCCGTTTGATCACGACCTCTGAAATCAGAATTTCCTGCGTGATTACGGAAAAATATGCCGAACTGGCGGTTCGGGCCCTGCATACGGCTTTTGGTCTGGATAAAGAGTGATGGCGTCGTAAAAAGTCTCCATCTACTGCGTTATAGCGGTTGTCCAGAGACGCGACTTTATCTCAGGTCGACGGTAAGAGGTTGTTTAGACGGAAGGTTAAAGGCATTTTGCCTATTTGACAGGCGGCATTACCTTCGGCCTTCTACCTGTATATCCGATTTTTACTTAGATAGCTCAAATAACGTGTGCGAGAGCATGAAAGTTAGGAGCGGGGGCATGAAACGGTTTAAACAGGATCAACTGCTTTTTGTGCTGGTCCTTGGTGGCTGTATTCTGGTGGTTATCTGTGCCCGGCATTTTTTGGGTTTCTAAAAATTGTTGGCATACCCTGTCAAAGCTATAACCACACTGAATATTGAAGTTGGGAAGTGAGCATTTGTGGTATCGCTTTGCTCTGTCTTTTGGTGGGCACAGCCCACCCTACAATGACCTGAACCTGAAACCCAGTACCCATAAACCAAGATGCATTGTAATCTGCTTGATCTACGGATTAAAATAGGCAGAATGCCTTCACTTCTCAATAGTCACTTTTCCCTTGTCAACGCCTCTTCAATCTCCCGGGCGATCTTTTCGGCAATGTAGATGGGATCGTCGGCATCCCGAATGGGCCGCCCGATAACAAGATAATCGGATCCGTTGGCAATGGCCTGGGCCGGCGTTGTAATTCTTCGCTGGTCATCCTGGCCGGCAACGGTGCTAAGGGGCCGGATACCCGGGGTGACCGCTAAAAATTTTTTCCCCAGCTGCTGCTTGATGGCTTTGACTTCAAGACCCGAGCAGACCACGCCGCTGCACCCGGCGGCTTTGGCCATGGCCGCTCTTTTCATTACCAGGGCAGAGAGGGTGTCACAATATTCCTGTCGGAACCCGGCCCGGCGGATATCGTCGCTGTCCACGCTGGTTAACACCGTTACGCCCAGAACCCCCACCCGGCCATGGCTGCCCTTGACGGCGGCTTCCAGCATGGCGGCGTTTTCACCGCAATGTACCGTGGCCAGATCAACGTTCAGATCGGCAATTCTTTCCATGGCCCGGAACACGGTGGCCGGGATATCGTGCAGTTTCAGATCCATAAAAATGCCGGCCCGGGTGCTGTCTTGAATCAGACGGATCAGCGTCGGGCCCGACCGGATGAACAGCTCCAGTCCCACCTTGAACATCCCCACATAATCACCCAGCAGTTCCACATAGTGCCGGGCCTGTTCCACCGAAGGCACATCCAGGGGAAAGATGATGGCGTCCTTGCCTTTTTTATTTTTTATTTTCGACGTGTTGTCCATAGTGCTCCTTGATCCAGGTCATATATTCCCCGCTTTTGATCCTTGCCGCCCAGGCCTGGTTATCCAGATACCATGAAATGGTCTTTTTGATGCCGCTGGAAAAGGATTCCAGGGGAACCCATCCCAGTTCCGTTTCGATTTTGCTGCAATCAATGGCATATCGAAGGTCATGCCCCGGACGATCATTTACAAAGGTAATCAGACGCCTGCGCGGCCCGATACGGGCATCAGGGGTGATATCATCCAGGATATCACAGATGATGTTCACCACATCAATATTGAATTTTTCGCACCGGCCGCCGATATTATAGGTTTCTCCCCGGGTGCCGTGGCACATGACCGCCCAGATGGCCCGGCAGTGATCCATGACGTACAGCCAGTCCCGGACATTACGGCCGTCACCGTAGACCGGCAGCGCCTTACCTTCCAGGGCATTAAACGTGACAAGGGGGATCAGTTTTTCAGGAAACTGGTATGGGCCGTAATTGTTGGAACAGTTGGAAAGGGTCACCGGAAGATCATAGGTGCGGTTGTAGGCTTTTACAAGATGATCCGAAGCGGCCTTGGACGCTGAATAGGGGCTGCTGGGGTCATAGGGTGTGTGCTCTGTGAAAAAGCCCGTTTCCCCGAGGCTGCCGTAGACCTCATCCGTGCTGACATGGTGAAACAGTTTCATCCGGGCCTGGTTTTTCCGGGCCTGTTCCAGAAGATTGAATGTACCTGTGATGTTGGTCTGGATAAAGGCGTCGGGGGCTGCTATGGACCGGTCCACGTGGGACTCGGCAGCAAAATGGCAGATGGTGTCAACCGTGTAGGTCTGAAAAATGTCAGCGAGTATGTCCTGGTTACAGATGTCTGCTTTGATAAAAACATACCGATGGGGAAATTTTTTTTCGATGCCGGCAAGGTTTTCAATGTTGCCGGCATATGTCAGGTTGTCCAGATTAATGATTTTTCCTGAAAAATCGGATGCTTCCAGAAGAAATCGGATAAAGTTGGAGCCAATAAAGCCGCACCCGCCGGTCACCAGCATGTTTTTCATCGTACACTCCCGGTTACGCGGTTGTCATAAATTACAGATCCATCAACGCTGCAATGATCCGGTCCCCCATGGCCACCGTCCCCACGACAGCCTCTCCTTTCTTGGCGATATCGGATGTCCGGACACCGGCCTCAAGTACCCGGGCAACGGCATCTTCAATGCCCCGGGCCGCATCTTCATGGTCCAGGCTGTATCGGAACATCATGGCAGCCGATAAGATCTGGGCAATGGGGTTGGCAATCTGTTTTCCGGCGATATCCGGGGCCGAACCGCCGGCGGGTTCATAGAGCCCGAAGTTTGTTTCATTCACGCTCGCAGACGCCAGAAGGCCCATGGAACCGGTAATCATGGCACATTCATCTGAAATGATATCGCCGAACATGTTACCGCACAAAAGCACGTCAAACTGGTGCGGATTTTTAACCAGTTGCATGGTGGCGTTGTCCACATAAATATGATTCAGTTCTACATCGGGAAAGTCGAGGGCCACCTCATTGACCACTTCCCGCCAGAGGACCATGCTGGCCAGGACGTTGGCCTTGTCAACGGAGGTTACCTTACTGCGCCTTTTTCGGGCTGCAGAAAACGCCACCCTGGCAATCCGATCGATTTCCCCGCGGGTATACACCATGGTATCAAACGCTTTTTCAGCAAGCCCTGTGCCCTCTCTTCCCTTGGGCGTTCCGAAATAGATCCCGCCGGTGAGTTCCCTGATGCACAGGATATCAAAACCGGTCCCCACAATATCAGCCCGAAGCGGACTGGCAGCGACCAGGGCCGGAAAGATGGCGGCGGGCCGCAGGTTGCAGAAAAGCTTAAAATGGCGGCGCAGGGGTAAAAGGGCACCTCTTTCGGGTTGCCGTTCCGGTGGCAGCGCCTCCCACTTGGGGCCCCCCACCGAACCAAACAAAATGGCATCCGCCCAGCGGCAGATGGCCAGGGTTTCATCCGGCAGGGCGCTGCCGTGTTTATCGATGGCAATACCGCCGACATCCCCGTATTGGTACTGGAGTTTGAATGCGTATTTTTTTTGAACGGCGTCCATTACCTTGACTGCCGCCTGCATCACTTCAGGTCCGATCCCGTCTCCCGGGAGAATGGCAATTTTTTTCATAATTCAAGATCTTTCATAGTCGTTCCCCACAGGGCAAATTGTTTATAGATGAGCGATAGATAACATGAGTGTAAAATGCTTTCAACAACCTTCTTTTGAGTCGGGATAACCCTATCCGACAAATATTCGGTCGTCTGGATCTGTATCCGATGACAGCGGCTTGCAAAAAAGCCGCCATCCGGGTACAAAGGAAAACAGGGATCGACAATTCAGAAAACCCGGGCATCGGTCATGAACCATCAAAAGCGGCCTATGAGTCTGAATAACTTAAAACAAAACTGGGACCTTATCATTATCGGGGGCGGCATTACGGGGGCGGGCATTCTTCGTGAAGCCCGTGGTCTGGGGCTGGATGCGCTGCTGCTGGAACAAAACGATTTTACCTGGGGCACCTCCAGCCGTTCTTCCAAACTGGTCCATGGCGGGCTGCGGTATCTCGAACAGGGCCGGTTGCACCTGACCCGGGCATCGGTCATTGAGCGGGAACACCTGTTGCAGGAGGCACCGGGCCTGGTGGAACCGCTGGAATTTCTGGTGCCTGTTTTTTATCATCAAAAACCCGGCCGTCTGGCCCTGAAAACAGCGCTTGGCCTGTATGATCTGATTGCCTTGAAACGCGGGCATCGGTATTATCCCAAAGACCGGTTCATGCGCCTTGTCCCGGGGGTCCGGCGTACCGGCCTGCTCGGCGGTTACGGTTTTTTCGATGCCCAGGCGGATGACTGCCGACTGGTTCTGCGGTTGCTCGGCGAAGCGGTGGCCGCCGGTGCCGCTGTTTTGAATTATACCCGGGCCGTTGTGATTCTGCGGGATGAAAATGGGCATGTCAAGGGTGTCAGGGCCAGGGACATGGAAAGCGGCATTACCCGTGAATTGACCACCCTGGCCGTCATCAATGCCACCGGCGTCTGGGCCGAGGGCCTGCATCCGTTACCTGAAAAGAAGCGGCATCTGCGGCCCCTGCGCGGCAGTCACCTTATCTTGCCAAGGACGGTGTTGCCCCTCACATGCGGTATCAGTTTCCGCCACCCTGCCGACCATCGCAGTGTTTTTGCCGTTCCCTGGGAAAATGTGATTCTGGTGGGTACCACGGATATTGATCATGACCAGGACCTTTTTGCCGAACCGGCCATCACCGTCAAAGAGGCGGCGTATCTCCTGGACGGTATTCGGTCCGTTTTTCCCTCCGGAAGGGCCATTTCCGCCAGTGACTGCATCGCCACCCTTGCGGGGGTCAGACCGGTGCTCAGTCGCGGAAAAAAGGATGCCTCCAAAGAATCCCGGGAACATGTCGTGTGGAAGGACAGGGGCCTTGTCACTGTGACCGGCGGAAAACTCACCACCTTTCGTTGCCTGGCCGTGGATGCGTTGAAAGCGGCCCGGCCGTTTTTGCCCGAATTTTCGGAAAATGAATCACGCATGCCGGCCTTTTCACCGGTGCCCCACAGGCCGACAGAAGATCATGGGCTGTCCGCTAATACATGGCGACGGCTTTACGGCCGGTACGGCAATTCTGCCGCGATGCTGGTTGGTGCGGCGGCACCCGATGATCTTGAAACCATTGGCGATACCGCTATTTTATGGGCGGAACTGCCCTTTGCCGCAAAATATGAATGGGTCCGTCATCTTCCCGATCTGCTGCTAAGAAGGGTCCGCCTCGGTCTGTTGACCCCCGGGGGCGGGCGGCGGTATCTGGAGCGGATTCAAAAATTGTGTGAACCGTCGTTGTCATGGGGCCCGGAGCGCTGGGGGGTGGAAATTCAGGCCTATCTTGACCTGTGGCAGCGGTTCTATAAAATGCCTGCCATGTCCGGAACAGTGATATCAACGCCGGCAAAAAAGGTGCCTCATGCCAAAAAACGATAATTTTCAACCCCACTGGATCGGTGATCCGCCCCTGGCCGGCAGTTATCGCAGCATTTTTAAATGGGGGGCACCGGCCGGGTTCAAACATCCCAACCAGAGACTCTACCAGCTCTTAAAAGACCGGCTCCTGCTCACCGATGCGGATTTTGCAACAAAATGCCACACGGGTAATATGCCGGTGGGAAATGTCCGGCCCATGGGCATGACCCGGGAACAAGTCGCGGCACTTGTCGCCATCGTCGGTCCTGAAAATGTGATGTCCGATGATTATGCCCGGGTGAAATACGCCAGCGGCAAAACCATGGAAGAACTCCTTTGCCTGAGACAGGGGATCAACGACGCACCGGCCGATGTGGTGGTGCATCCCCGCACCCGGGAAGATGTCCAGGGGGTTGTTGCGTTCTGCAGGGCCGAAAAACTGCCGCTGTATGTCTTTGGGGGCGGTAGTTCGGTCACTTTCGGATTCAGGAATACAAAGGGGGGGCGACCCTGGTCATGAGCACCCATATGAACCGGGTCCTGTCCTTCAATGAAACCAATCAGACCATTACGGTTGAATCCGGCATCATGGGGCCGGCGTATGAATCAATTTTAAATGACGCTCCGGAGAAACTGGGGGCCGAACACCGGTATACCGGCGGACACTTTCCGCAGTCTTTTGAATATTCATCGGTCGGCGGATGGATTGTAACCCTCGGCGCCGGGCAGGCATCCACCTATTACGGCGATATGTATGATATCGTCCTGAGCCAGGAATATATTACCCCCTCCGGTAATTTCAGAACCCTGGAATTCCCCGGCACGGCAACCGGACCGAAAATCAATGACATCATGAAAGGCAGTGAAGGTGCTTTCGGGGTGCTGGTCGGCGCGACGCTGAAAATTTTCCGGCACAGGCCGGAAAAACCGGCGAAAGTTTGCCTTCGTTTTCCCGACATGGGAAAAAACAGTGGCGGCGGAGCCCGCGAGATTGTCAGGGTGGATTCGGTATGCCGGCGGTGTTCCGGATTTCGGATCCGGAAGAAACGGATCTGGCTTTGAAAATGTATGGTATCGAAGGAACTCCGATCAGCAAACTGATTTCCTATAAGGGATACAAGCCTATGCGGCGCTGTCTGTGTATTGGAACCACAGAAGGGGAAAAGAAGTTCACCGCGAATGTAAAAAGACAAATTAAAAAAATATGCCGAAAATATGGTGCCATGTATCTATCCGGCTATCCGGTTAAAAACTGGGAACATGGCCGCTATACCGACCCCTATATGCGGGAAGACCTGAATGATTACGGTATTCTCATCGACACGCTGGAAGCCGGGGTCACCTGGGACAATCTGCATCGGCTGCATCAAAAAGTGCGTGGGTTCATTAAAAACCGACCCGGCACAATCTGCATGACCCATGCTTCCCATTTTTATCCGCAGGGTACGAATCTTTATTTTATCTTTATCGCACGAATGGACGACATTACAGAATATGTGGAATTTCAGGAAGGGATTATCGACCGGATCGAAAAGAACGGCGGTTCGCTGAGCCATCATCATGGTGTGGGGAAAATGATCAGCCCCTGGATGGACCGGCATATTGGGAACCATGCAGATGGACATCCTGCGGGCCGTGAAAAAACATTTTGATCCGAATAATATCATGAACCCGGGCGGCACATTGGGACTTGATTGACAGTGAAAGGTGCCATGAGCGGAAAAGATCTTATTCTGGCCATCGACAACGGAACCCAGAGCATCAAGGCCCTGGTGTTTGACCTTGAAGGGCAGCTTGTGGCACGGCAGCAGGTCACCTTTACGCCCTATTTTTCAGAGCACCCGGGCTGGGCCGAACAGGACCCGGATGTTTTCTGGAAGGCCCTGTGTGAGGCCTGCCAGGGGTTGTGGCGGCAAGACCCCGGTATGAAAGAACGCCTTGCCGGCGTTGCCCTGACCACCCAGCGGGGCACGATGATCAACCTGGATCGCCACGGCCAGCCCCTGCGCCCGGCTATTTTATGGCTTGATCAGCGAAAAACCTATGGCCAGCCCCCCCTGGGCGGATGGTGGGGGGCTCTTTTCAAGGTTGCCCGCCTGGGCAGCACCATCGCGTATCTCCAGCAGGAAGCGGAAATCAACTGGATCAGGACCTTTCAGCCCGAGATATGGAAAAAAACCGATAAATATCTGCTGCTTTCGGCATATCTCACCCATCGTCTCACCGGTGTTTTTACGGATTCCCTGGGCTGTACGGTGGGCTACCTGCCCTTTGATTACCGGCGGCTTGACTGGGCACGCAGCTGGGACTGGAAGTGGAAGGCCCTGCCCATGGATCGCAGGTTGCTGCCAAGGCTTTTGCCGCCGGGTCAGGGGCTGGGTGAAATTTCAAGTGCGGCGGCCCGGGCCACCGGGATTCCAAAAGGCCTGGTGCTCATCGCCGCTGCGGCGGATAAGGCCTGCGAGGTGCTCGGGTGCGGCAGCCTGGCCCCTTCGACAGGTTGCCTCAGCTACGGCACCACCGCCACCATCAACGTCACGTTTAAGAAATATGTGGAAGCCATCCCCCTGCTGCCCGCCTATCCGTCGGCCCTGCCCGGGTTCCACACCCTTGAGGTCCAGATATTCAGGGGCTACTGGATGGTCAGCTGGTTCAAGGATGAATTCGGCCAGGCCGAGGTGGAAAAGGCGGTCAGGGCCGGTGTCGAAGTGGAAAAACTGTTCGACCGTCTGGTGGAAGATGTGCCCCCCGGTGCCATGGGATTGATGCTGCAGCCCTACTGGACCCCGGGGCTCAAGCTGCCGGGGCCCGAGGCCAAGGGTGCCATTATCGGGTTTGGTGATGTCCATACCCGGGCCCATATGTACCGTGCCATTATGGAAGGACTGGCCTATGCCCTGCGGGAAGGCAAAGAACGCATCGAGAAAAGGGCCAAAACCACCATCACTGAACTGCGGGTATCCGGCGGCGGGTCCCAGAGTGACAGCGCCATGCAGATCACCGCCGATATTTTCGGACTGCCCACGGCCCGTCCCCATCTGTATGAAACCTCCGGACTGGGGGCCGCCATCGACGGCGCCGTGGGACTCGGACTGCATCCTGACTTTGAAACGGCCGTTCACGCCATGACCCACATGGGGGATGTTTTTGAACCCGATCATAAAAACCACAGGCTCTATGACGCCCTTTTCAACGACGTATATAAAAAAATGTATGGCCGGTTGAAACCCTTTTACGACCGCATCCGGGAAATTACCGGCTATCCGCGGTGATACAGGTCACGGTTATCGGTTAACGGCTTACGGTTTACAGCTCACAGTTTACGGTTTGTCTATACCTCCATACCTTTGTTTTGTAACCGTCAACCGTGAACTGATAACCGATAACCAGTCTCATTACAGACCTTGCTTTCAAGGGCATTCCTGCTTATCATTGGATGTTGACGATTCACTTTTCACTATTAAATCGTACCAACCAAGGAGATTTTAATGACGGACCCAACATTACACCCTGTCGCTGCTGAAAAGTTTCAACCCTTTCAGGATGAGATCATCAGCTGCTGTCCGGATAATATTCACTCGGTGACCATTACCGGGAGTTCGCTGACCGACGATTTTGATCCTGAAAAATCAGACATCAACTCTGTTTTTGTCCTGAACCAAATGGATTTGAAGTTTCTTGAACTGCTGGCGCCGCTGGGAAAAAAATATCGCAAAAAAAAAGTGGCCGCACCATTGATCATGACCCGGGCCTACATTGACCAGTCGCTGGATGTTTTTCCCCTTGAATTCATGAATATAAAACGGCTGCATAAAACAGTCCTTGGCGACGATCTGTTTTGCGATCTTGAAATCGATATGCCTCACCTCCGGCTCCAGTGTGAAAGAGAACTGAAAGTCAGGTTAATCGGTCTCCGGCAAGGTTATATCGCGTCCATGGGGGACCGCAGGCTGCTTTCGAACATGTTTGCGGACTCTTTTTCAGGATTTATGCCGCTCTTTCGGGGCATCCTGCTGGTTCTCGGCAAACCGGTGCCCGTCCAAAACGATGATGTGCTGGCAGCCCTTGAGACGGCCTCGGGAATAGACGTTAATATATTCCGGACCATCGGAAAGCATAAAAGGCAGAAAGCAAAACCGACCATAGAACAGCTGAATACGATTTTTAAAGACTGTTATATGGCAATTGAGAAACTGGGAGACATGACAGATGAGATTCATCCGTAAAAACGCGGTTTTTGCCTCAGTTCTGCTTTTATGTCTTCTGGTGACAGCAACGGGTATGGCCGTCGACATTCCTGACAAGCCGTCCAACTATGTTGTAGACCTGGCCGGTCTGGTGGACAACGCCACCGAAAACAAGCTGAACCAATACCTTCAGGAACTGGAGCAAAAGACAACGGCCCAATTGGTTGTTCTGACCATCACAAGTCTCGATGGTGAATCCATCGAGGATTTTTCCCTGAAAATCGCCCATGATAAATGGCGGCTCGGTCAAAGGGGAAAAGACAACGGCGTGCTGTTTTTAATATCGGCCAAAGATCGAAAATACAGAATTGAGGTCGGCTACGGCCTTGAAGGCGTGCTGCCCGACAGTCTGGCCGGTAGTCTGGGACGCCAGGTGCTGGTCCCCTATTTTAAAAAAGGCGCCTATGCCGAGGGGATTTTTGCCACGGCCCTTGTCATGGCAAACAAGATTGCCGAAGATGCCGGGGTTACCATCACCGGTATGCCAACGGTAAATTTTGATGCAAGGCAGACTTCCCCGGGAAAATCCGGGGGGCCCTTTAGCTCCGTTTTCGGTATTATCATACTGATCATCCTCGCATTTCTGTTTATTAAAAACCCAAGACTGTTCATGATGTTTTTTTTAGCGTCAATGCTCGGTGGCCGAAGGGGGTCATGGGGAGGCGGCGGCGGATTCGGGGGCGGTGGCGGTTTCGGCGGCGGTGGCGGCGGCGGATTCGGGGGATGGTGGTCCGGGGGATGGAGTTTTACGTCGGGGGGATGGTAATTAACTTAATGGTTCCATTCTTGCATTCTGTATTTAACAATGGGTATCCCGGGGCTGTATCGCGTCAAGTGTATATGAACATAAAATTGAGAATTACGTGAATTAAAAAACCGTTGCCCTGACAACGATTGATCCGGGCAGATTAAAATTTTGGGAGGATAATGATGTCAAAATCGCTTAAAGTGATACTGATCGTACTGGGCGTTGTTTTAATTGCCGGTCTTTTGATGTTCGGCAAGATCATCGCCGGTTACAACCATGTTGTGGCCATGGATGAAAACGTCAAGGGACAGTGGGCACAGGTTGAAAACCAGTTGAAGAGACGATACGACCTGATTCCCAACCTGGTGGAAACGGTAAAAGGATATGCCAAACACGAAAAGGAGTTGTTTGAAAATATCGCCCAGGCCAGGACCCAGTATTTTCAGGCCAAAGATGTAAAGGGCAAGGTGGCGGCCTCCAACCAGCTTGAGGGGGCCCTCTCACGGTTGCTGCTGCTCAAGGAAACATACCCGGTCCTCAAGGCCAATGAGTCTTTTTTAAAGCTTCAGGACAGCCTGGAGGGAACGGAAAACAGGATCGCCGTGGAAAGAAAACGCTACAATGATTCGGTTCAGCTCCTGAACACCTATATTCGGACCTTTATGGGTCGATTCTATGCCGCATTTGCCAACGTCTCAAAGGCCGAGTATTATGAGATACCCGAGGCGGAAAAAGCCGTCCCCAAGGTAACATTTTAACCGTCAACCCGGTGGTTTGCCGGAGCCCTTTCCCAGGGTTTTGAAAAAGGGCGGTAACTTAAGAAATTTGCCGTTTTCACAATAAAAATGATTGACCTGAATTTTACTAAATGGTAACAGTCAGTTTTTCCATGTGGAGGGATGGCTGAGTGGTCGAAAGCGGCGGTCTTGAAAACCGTTGAGTGTCACAGCTCCGTGGGTTCGAATCCTACCTCCTCCGCCACAGAAAAAAACGGAGAGATGGCCGAGTCGGCTGAAGGCGCTCGCCTGCTAAGCGAGTGTGGGGCGAAAGTTCCACCCAGGGTTCGAATCCCTGTCTCTCCGCCATTTTAAAAGGATTAAGGCCAATTCAAGCTTTTTTGGATTGGCCTTTTTGTTTGGTCGTTTTTGGAATTTGGTATAATGTGAACCGTTGGTGATAAAGAACATATTAATCAATATCTTGTGCTTTTATTCATTTCCTGATAGTTAATAATACACATCTTCTGAAATAACCCTCGAATTAATCTTATCGGACAGAATGCCGGACGCACTTGGTTCATTTCTAATAGTTCAAAATAGTTGCACTATTCTTGAGTTCGAGAATAGTTAACCATAATGAAAGACATCACAATTCTAATGATAGAGAAACTGTACAGGCCAAAATCATGTCTGAAAAACCGACCTATGAAGAACTGGAACAACGGATTCAGGAATTAGATCAGGAACGCCGGAAGCGAAAGGCAGCTGAAAAAGCATTGCTCGAAATCAAACACCGCTACGAAAGGCTTATCAACACCATTCCCTGTGCTCTCTATGATTATATTGCCGGAGGGTAGTAGTCGTTTTATCTATATCAGTCCACAATGCAAAAGAATCTTCGAATACAATGCGGAACAGATAATAGAAAAAAGCGGATCTGTTATGGAATATGGTCCATTTGGAGGACCTGGAGCGGTTAAAGCGAGAAGATTGGGCAGCAAATCAAACCGGCGAATTGTTTCAATCTGAGGTCCGAATTGTTCCACCATCCAGTGGGAGTGAAATGGATACAGCTAACCTCGATGCCAAGTACAGAAAAAGCCAGAAAATGAAATTCACAGGATTGTATGGAGTGGCATTGTTCTTGATATTACCGAGCGCAAACAGGTAGAAGAAGAAAGAAACCAATTGGTTATAGCGTTGCAACGTGCTCTTGCCGAAGTCAACACTTTAAACGGGCTTCTGCCGATCTGTTCTTATTGCAAGAAGATTCGTGATGATAAAGGTTACTGGGATCAGATCGAATCATATATCCATAAACATTCCTGGTACCGAAATCAGCCATGGCATTTGTCCGGAATGCGCCCAAAAATATTATCCCGATATGGACCTTTATAGCGATGAACAAGCTCAAGAATAGTGCAGGTAATGTTGAGTTTGAAATTTAGAAATATCTGCAGGAAGTAAATTTTAGATCATTAGATGAGGAGATTATGGAAAGTTCAAAACAGACGAGCATAACACGGCGATTGATTTTAAGTTTCTGTGTGCTAATAGCGATAATTCTATTTATTGGTCTTCTTTCTATTTATAGCCTCCATAAGATTACAGGTTTGGCCCAAACAATCTATTCCCATCCCCTGGTCGTCTCAAACGCAGCCCTCCAAGCAAACAATTCGATAATAAAAATGCATCGCAACATGAAAGATGTGGTGCTTTTCAAAGATCCAGAAAAAATTCGTCTCTTTGTAGAAAATGTAAATTTGGAAGAGCAAAAAACATATCAATACCTTGATCTTGTGAAAAATAGGATCATCGGGGAAAAGGGGAAAAAGCTTGAAAATGAAGCCCGTGTTCTATTCGGCAATTGGCGTCCAATTCGTCAAGACGTCATCAGTCTGGTTCTTGCTGGGCAAAAAGACAAGGCGGCCAACATAACAATCGGACAAGGCGCTGATCATGTTGTCAAATTAGAAGAAACAATGATTGGATTAATGAATTATGCAAGGGACAAGGCGGCTTCATTTACGAGCCAGGCAGAAAAAACAAGTTCGAGGTTAAATATCATCTTTATTTTCATTCTGCTTATAATCATAATGGTATCCGCCATGATCGTCATTTTTTCCTTGAAACATACCGCATCATCAGAAAAAGAACTTATAGAGTCCAGGCAACTTCTTGTGAATGCCATCGATTACGCTTCAATTGGAATGGTATTGGTGGAACCTGGGGGCAAATTCCACAAGGCAAATGAATCGTTTTGCAAAATCATCGGTTACTCTGATAAAGATCTTTCCAAAATGAATTTTCAAGAGATAACCTATCCGGATGATCGTAACATCGGATCTGAAATTGTTAGAAAGCTAATTGACGAAGAAATTATAACGGCAAGTTTTGAGAAAAGATATGTGAGAAAAGATGGAACCATAATTGATGTTTATCTCACGACTTCGTTGCTCAGAGATGCCAAGGGATCGCCTTTATATTTTTTTACTCAGGTACAGGACGTTACCAAGCGTAAAGAGGCAGAGGCAGAACTTCGCTAGAGTGAAAACAAATTGCGTGACGTCCTTGATGCCACACCGTTTCCGGTTGCAGTTGTCGACCTGAAAGATGACAAAATCTTTTATTGGAGTCGTAGTGCACTGGATCTTTTTGGACATACTGCGCCAACAGCCGAAGAGTGGTATCAGATTGCCTATCCGGATCCCCAATACCGGAACAACGTGATTGAAAGATGGAAACCGTTTCTTGAAGAAGCCCGCCAATCCGGTCAGCCCGTCAATACGGGGCAATACCGGGAACTTGCAAAGATGGCTCTGAACGCATTTGCGAACTGTATGCATCCTTTCTTCCCGATAACCTTATTGTTACCTTTAACGACATCACCGAGCGCAAATTTGCCGATGAGGCATTGATAAAGAGTAAAGAACAATATCAGTTAATCGTGGAGAATATTTCAAATGTCGTATGGACGATGGACATGAACTTCCACAATACGTATGTCAGCCCTTCTGTTTATCAGCAAAGGGGATATACCCCTGAAGGAGGTAACAAATCAGACTTTGAGTGAAAGGGTATCTCCAGATTCGATTGAAAAAGTAATCGAAATTTATGATAAAAAATTAAAGCTCATCGAATCGGGCTCTTCCGAGGGATGGGAACCAATTGAGTTTGAAATACAACAACCCCGCAAGGATGGCGCTATAATTTGGACCACGAACACTGTAAGGCCTGTACAAGGCATGGACAAACAGCCAGCGGGCATTGTCGGAACAACTCAAGACGTCACAGAGCGCAAATTGGCGGAGGCGTCTCTCGAAAGTGAGGAACGGTTCCGCGAGTTGTTTGAAGAAGCCCCTTTAGCCTACCAGGCCCTTGATCAAAGCGGTAATTTTATTGATGTCAATCAAACATGGCTGTCCACCATGGGATATTCAAAGGGGGATGTCATCGGGAAAAACTTTTCAGAATTTCTTCATCCGGATTGTACGGATCATTTCAGAGAAAATTTTCCTCGTTTTAAAGCAATAGGTGAAGTACTTGGCACCGAGTTTACCATGCAGAAAAAAGATGGCACTAAAATTCTTGTTTCGTTTAGAGGCAAAATCGCTAAAGACAAAACCGGGCAATTCAAGCAGACGCATTGCGTATTTCATGACATCACCGATGAGCGCAAAAACGCCGAGGAC
Organism: uncultured Desulfobacterales bacterium; assembly: GCA_942490765.1. Classification (GTDB taxonomy): domain Bacteria; phylum Desulfobacterota; class Desulfobacteria; order Desulfobacterales; family 4572-123; genus 4572-123. The sequence continues at coordinate 74,179 of CALNYM010000006.1, forward strand.
AGAAAAAGACTGGAAGAACAGTTGCGTCAGGCGCAGAAGATGGAATCCGTGGGCAGACTGGCCGGCGGCGTGGCCCACGATTACAACAATATCCTCAGCGTGATCCTCGGTTATACGGAGATGGCTCTGGGCAAGGTGGATCCGAAGGATCCGCTGCATGCCGATCTCGAGGAAATCCTCATTGCTGCCAAGCGATCTACCGATTACCCGCCAACTTCTGCCTTTGCCCGCAAGCAGACCATCGCGCCCAAGGTGCTCGATCTGAACGCGGCACCGTCGAGGCATGCTCAAGATGCTGCGGCGCCTGATCGGCGAGGACATCGATCTGGTCTGGCTGCCGGCGCCGACCTGTGGCCGGTCAAGATGGACCCGTCCCAGGTCGACCAGATCCTGGCCAACCTGTGCGTCAACGCCCGCGACGCCATCGGCGGGGTCGGCAAGATCACGATCGAGACCGAGCACACCGTGTTCGATGAGGCCTACTGCGCCGACCATCCGGGAGCCGTTCCCGGCGACTACACGCGGTTGACCGTCACCGACGACGGCTGCGGCATGGACGAGGAGACGCTTGAGCACATCTTCGAGCCGTTCTTCACCACCAAGGGCGTGGGCGAAGGGCACCGGCCTGGGGCTGGCCACCGTGTACGGCATCGTCAAGCAGAACGACGGCTTCATCAACGTCTACAGCGAGCTCGGCCACGGCACGACGTTCAAGATCTACCTGCGACAGTATTCACTTGCTCCTGACCGACGTGATCATGCCCGAGATGAACGGCCGTGACTTGTCCGAGCGGCTTCACGCCCGCTACCCGGATATCAAGACCCTGTTCATGTCCGGGTACACGGCCGATGTGATCGCCCACCGGGGCGTGCTGGATGAAGAGGCGTTTGTAACATTAGCAAAACCGTTTTCCAAAAGTGATCTGGCTGCTAAGGTCGGAGAGGTGCTTGATGAGTCCAAAAGCGCAACTCATGATTCATTATCCAAAGGTTGAGTTTTTTAAAGGACGAGATTGTTAAGGATACCAGAAATATAGGCAAAATGAATCGGATAGAAGATATTTTTCTGTCTATGCAAGTATGGTTTAACTATGACAAGCGTATTTGAAATAAAAGTTTCGGTTATAATTGCGCTGTTGTTCGCATTTTTTTCAGCAGAACCTTGTTTTTCCAAAGAGAAATTGAGTGTCGCAGCAAAGCGTCTGGAGTCTGTAACGCTTCAACTTAAGTGGAAACACCAGTTTCAGTTTGCCGGCTATTACGCAGCATTGGAAAAGGGTTTCTACCGAAAAGCAGGATTGGATGTAAAAATCATAGAAGCAAAAGACGGTGTAGAATCCATGGGCCAGGTTATTAACGGGAAAGCAGATTTCGGCATCGCCATGTCCGATTTAATTCTCCATAGAGCCAAAGGTCAACCCGTTGTTGCGCTGGCTTCCATTTTTCAGCATTCTCCGTTGATTATACTCACCCCCAAAGCCGGCGGGATTGAAAACATACATGCGCTTAAAAGAAAACGCATTGCTATGGAAGCGCATTCTGCGGAACTTTTAGCATATTTTGAATTCGAAGGTACCTCTAAACGAAATAGAAATATTCCCCCATGAGTTCAGCGTTTCAAACCTCATTTCAGGAAAGGTGGATGCAATATCTGCATATTCAACAGATGAACCCTTCGTGCTTTTAAATAGAGGAATTGAATACAACGTATTCTCGCCTCGCTCGGCGGGGATTGATTTTTATGGCGACACCTTGTTTACAAGTGAAAAAACTGTGCATGAAAACCCAGAAGTTGTGTCCGCTTTTTTGGGCGCTTCCTTAGAAGGGTGGCGATATGCTCTGGACAATACGGAGGAAATCATCGATTTGATTTTATCCAAGTATACCAGACGACACTCACGTGAACACCTTTTGTTTGAAGCAGAGATGTCCAAAAAGCTGATCATGGCCGATGTGGTCGAACTCGGATATATGAATACCGGCCGATGGGAGCACATCGCACGAACATATGAAAAATTGAGAATGATTGATTCCGATTTTTCCCTTGAAGGCTTTGTATATGCCCCCCATCTCGAAGCGGATTATACTTGGGTGAAAAGGGTCGTTGGTGCTGCGGCTGGGGCCAGTTTATTGGTGGGTATCGGTGCTTTATTTCTTTTGTTTTTCAACAAAAAGCTGAAGAATGAAATTGAAGAGCGTAAAAAAACAGAAAAGGCTCTCAAGGATAGCGAGATAAAATACAAAGCATTATTCGACAACGCCCAGGTCGCACTATTTAGGAATAGGATTTCTGATGGTAAATTACTTGAGATAAATGAACGATATGCGAATATGGCTGGATATTCAAATGTGGGGGAGTGCATGGCAGAGTTTAATGCTGCCGATGCTTGGGCTGATATCAACGGACGTGAAGAACTGTTGAAGGTTCTGCAAGAAAATAGGTTTGTTCTCGATTATGAAACGAAAATCATTCGCAAAGATGGGCTCTCTATTTGGATAAATTTTTCAGCAACGATTTTCCCTGAACAGGGATGCGTGGAAGGCTCAATCGTTGACGTCACCGAACGCAAGCGGGCTGAAAATGAAAGAAAGCGGCTCGAAGCTCAATTACTTCAAGCCCAAAAAATGGAATCCATTGGCAATCTGGCGGGCGGCATCGCCCACGATTTTAACAATATTCTGTCATCGGTCATAGGCTTTACCGAACTGTCGCTTGACGAGGTTGAAAAAGGAACTCACATTGAAGACAATCTTCAAGAGGTATATACGGCAGGAAAACGGGCCAAGGACCTTGTCAGGCAAATACTGGCTTTTGCACGACAATCAGAGGAGGAATTAAAACCGATCTATGTCGATACGATTGCAACAGAAGTGCTTAAATTTATCAGATCCTCTATCCCTACCACCATTGAAATCAAGCAAAACATCGAAAGTGACTCTTTGATAATGGGTAATGCCACACAGGTTCACCAGATTCTGATGAACCTGTTCACCAATGCCGCTCATGCCATGGAGGATAAAGGCGGCATTCTTGAGTTCAGCCTGAAAGACGTCGTGATGGATAGGGGCGTAAACCGGGAAAAGCTGGGATTTAAAACCGGGAAACTACATTGAAATAAAGGTATCGGATACCGGCGTAGGGATCGCTCCTGAAATCATTGGCTCCATTTTCGATCCCTATTTCACGACCAAAGGCCCGGGAGAAGGAACCGGTATGGGGCTTGCCATGGTCCATGGTATAATTGAGAGCTATGGCGGAAAGATTTCGGTCGACAGCAAACCAGGTCAAGGAACGCTGTTTACGATTTATCTGCCGGTAACCAGAAAGCGTCAAGAGCACCGCCCATATCAATCAGAGAAACGCTCCCTACAGGTACAGAACGGATTTTATTTGTGGACGATGAAGCCCCCATAGCAAAAATGGGGGGCCAAGCTCTTGAAAGCCTTGGATACACAGTATCAATAAGGACCAGCAGCATAGAAGCCTTGGAGCTGTTCCGAACAAAACCGAATGATTTTGATCTGGTCATCACCGATATGACCATGCCGAACATGACCGGTGATAGGCTGGCCATCGAACTTATGAAGATTAGGCCTGATATCCCAGTTATTCTGTGTACCGGCTACAGCAAAAAGATATCTGATGAATCGGCTTTAGAAATGGGCATCAAGGCATTTATTTACAAGATCTGGCGAAAACAATCCGAAAGGTGCTTGATGAGGCTAAAAAAGTTAAGTATCATTACCCCATGGTTGAATATTCTAAATACCCTGGAAATTCATGGATACAGCGTGAATCCATGAAACGGTCAGGTCGCAACAATAGTCTGATTATTGTTGCGTCTTACCCTACCAACGTTGGAACGTAATATCTGCCGATAATATTTATTTAATCCCATCCCTTCGCTACTCTTTTAATTTCCACTTATGACCTGAAGTGTATCGAAATACAGAAAATGGCCAATTAGTGGTTTGGTTCCTCGTTATTTTGTGTGGATCCCGGGGCTGTAGTCGGTCAAATTTACCCATACGAAACGGCGAGGCGCCACTGGTTTAAATAGTAAAATTTTTTTCTTGACATACTTCGCCTTCTGGCCTAACGTTTAACGTTTCCAACGTTTCCAACGTTTCCAACTTATCTTTTTAAGAAAGCGATACTATCAATATGAAAGAAGACGTGCTCAGTTTGGGTAAGGCAGCAGAAATTTGCACGATCACTCGTTGGACGCTCTGGTCCTATGTCAAATCCGGAGAATTAAAATCATCTCGCACACCTGGTGGTCATTACCGGGTCACTAAAAAAGATCTATATGATTTTATTCATAATAAAGGGATGGAAACCAAGAAAGAAGAGCGATTTATCCTTAGCAAAAATAATGGTGGTCGATGATGATCCAAAGATCAGGGAATTTATAATCCATATACTTGAAACAGAGGGCAATGAGGTTGTCGGGGCTGCAGACGGGTTCGAGGCGGGGCAAAAATCCATCAAATTCAAGCCTGACATTATGATTGTCGATATTTTTATGCCCAATATGGATGGCTTTGAGGTCTGCAGGCAAATGAGAAAAAATCCCGATACAATGAACACAAAAATAATTGCCATTTCCGGATATAGCGATGAAGAAAATCGTAAAAAGATTCTAGATGCCGGCGCTGATCTTTTTATACCTAAGCCGCTTTCAAGAAATACGGTCATTGATGCGGTGAGCAAGCTATCCGGCATTTCGCTGAAAAGAATCAATGACATCCACTGAAAAAGGGAAGAAAGCAAAAGGCAGAACTTAAAAATAATTGTCAGCACAATATGAAAGGTGCCATGAAGCTCCGATCCATAATTTTGATACTATCCATATTGGCCATTCTGTCGACGGCGACAGGTGGCTATCTGTATTATGCTTCCATAAAAAGGAATGCCATCGAGATATCCGGAAAGCAGGCGGTATGGCATGTTGTACATCTGAACAGTGTGGATGAAGGTATAAATGGCATTTATGCCCACGACGAGAATTTCGGTTCGATCATTTTCGCCTTGTGTCTTCTCATCGGGTCTCCGTCGCCGTTCTGCATAGAATGGCCAAAGTGGACATTGTTCGGCGCACGGAAGCTGAAACGGCGTTGCGGAAAAGTGAAAGTCGATACCGGCTTCTAACGGAAAACGCAAAAGATATGATCTATCGCATGTCTTTGCCCGACGGACGCTATGAATTCGTGAGTCCGCGTCTGTCGATGTGTTCGGATACAAGCCCGAAGAATTTTATAATTCACCGATTTTGATCCAACAAATTATTCATCCGGATTGGCAGGCTTATTTTAAAGAACAGTGGGCCTTGCTCATGGAAGGTAAAATGCCCTCGGTATGCGAGTACCAAATTATACATAATTCTGGAGAAACAAGATGGATACATCAACGAAATGTTCTGATCCGTGATGGTAATGAAAAACCGGTTGCCATTGAAGGGATCGCAACAGACATTTCAAAAACCAAGCAGATCGAATTAGCGCTGCAAAGCACCAAAGATATTTTAAGTGCCATTTTTGAATCAGCTGCCGATGGCATTCTTGTGGCCAATAACGAAAATCGGATCATGCTATATAACAGGCATTTTCTTGAACAGTGGCAAATACCAGACGACCTTATTCACGAAAGAAATGATGAGAAAACCCTTGACTTTGCCCTGAACCAGTTGACGGAGCCGGATGCTTTTCTTGCAAAAGTCCAGGCGTTGTATAACTCACCCAAAGCAGATTTGGATTGGCTCTATTTTAAAGATGGAAAGATTTTGAAAGATTTTCGAGACCCTTTACTTCAAGCGGAAAAAATTACCGGACGCGTCTGGAGCTTTCGGGATGTTACCGAAAAAAGACAGTCTGAAAGGGAGCGGGAAAAGCTGATATTAGATCTTCAAGTCGCTCTGGAGGAAGTGAGGTCACTGAGAGGGATATTGCCCATTTGTTCACATTGCAAAAAAATCCGTGATGACAAAGGTTACTGGAATCAAATCGAATCATATATTCATAAACATTCCGATGTTGAGTTCAGCCACAGTATTTGCCAGGAATGTGCTGAAAAATATTATCCGGACATGGTTATTTATGATGATAATGGGGAGATTGCAGAGGATTTAATACTGTACAATGGAATTCAAGTATGATTATCGTTGAAATTTCGGAGGCCAAGAGACTTAAGGATTCAGCGAGTAGCCTTGAACATGGCGGATGCTGTAGATAATGGAAGTATACATAAGCGTCTGCAACATATCCTTCCCCATGAAAGGTGTTAAAAATGTCCAGAAAACCAACCTATGAAGAATTGGAACAAAGGGTCAAGGATTTAGAAGAAGGCGTTACTGTGCATAAGCGCACCGAAGAAGCGCTGGGGGAGAGTTCTATTGTCTCAGATACTCATGAGCCGGCAATCGATTTAATACGGAACAAACTACTCACGGGTATTTTGTATACACTTTCAATCTTCGGGTTGCCGGCGATTGTCGCTGGAGGAATTGAAACGGTTTCCCAGGGTCGTCTGCACATCTTACTAATCTATGTGGCTGTCTATGTCTCCGTCCTCATTTGCACTATTCTCGAAAAAACTTTCTTTTCAACTCCGTACAAACAGCTACTCTGAGGGGTTTCTATCTATATTTTGGGCGGTGGCACTCTGTTCAGATTTGGATTGAGTGGTGCAGGGATTCATTTTTTGATCACATTTTGTGTCTTTACCACCGTGCTTTCGGGAATGCGGCTGGGCCTGGTTGCTGTTGTCGTTAGTATTGCAAGCATTGCTTTCGTTAGGCCCTGGGTTGAGCTCTGGTCTTGTGTCCTTTTCCCCTATCTCCTTTATTAACTCTGAACTCAACATCTGCCGTCTCATGGTGCGCTGCCGGGGCAGTTTTTGCTGTGATTGGCGTTGCCATGGTAATATGCCCTGGAATGCTCCAGCACCGCCTGCAAATGTCACTTCAATTAGTCAATCAGCGTACCGCGGAGTTGGAGGCGTCTAACCGAAAGCTGGCCATAGAAATCCACGAAAGGACACGGTTAGAGAAAAAGCTGTTTCAGTCACAAAAAATGGGATCCATCGGCACCCTTGCGGGCATCGCCCATGATTTTAACAATATTCTGTCATCGGTCATAGGATTTACTGAACTGTCGCTTGACGAGGTTGAAAAAGGAACTCACATTGAAGACAATCTTCAAGAGGTATATACGGCAGGAAAACGGGCCAAGGACCTTGTCAGGCAAATACTGGCTTTTGCACGACAATCAGAGGAGGAATTAAAACCGATCCAGGTCGATATGATTGCAACAGAAGTGCTTAAATTTATCAGATCCTCTATTCCTACCACGATTGAAATCAAGCAAACCATCGAAAGTGACTCTTTGATAATGGGTAATGCCACGCAGGTTCACCAGATTCTGATGAACCTGTTCACCAATGCCGCTCATGCCATGGAGGATAAAGGCGGCATTCTTGAGTTCAGCCTGAAAGACGTCGTGATGGATAGGGGCGTAAACCGGGAAAAGCTGGATTTAAAACCGGGGAACTACATTGAAATAAAGGTATCGGATACCGGCACAGGGATCGCTCCTGAAATCATTGGCTCCATTTTCGATCCCTATTTCACGACCAAAGGCCCGGGAGAAGGAACCGGTATGGGGCTTGCCATGGTCCACGGTATAATTGAGAGCTATGGCGGAAAGATTTCGGTCGACAGCAAACCAGGTCAAGGAACGCTGTTTACGATTTATCTGCCGGTAACCAGAAAGCGTCAAGAGCACCACCCATATCAATCAGAAACGCTCCCTACAGGTAAAGAACGGATCTTATTTGTGGACGATGAAGCCCCCATAGCCAAAATGGGGGGCCAAGCTCTTGAAAGACTTGGATATACAGTATCAATAAGGACCAGCAGTATAGAGGCCTTGGAACTGTTGCGCTCCAAACCAAATGATTTCGATCTGGTCATTACGGACATGACTATGCCGAACATGACCGGTGATAAGCTGGCCATCGCGAACTTATGAAGATTAGACCTGATATCCCTGATTCTTTGTGACCGGCTACAGCAAAAGATTTGATGAGGCAGAAATTGGAATCAAGGAATTTGCATACAAACCTGTGGTAATGGTGATTTGGCCAAAATAGTCAGGAAAGTTCTGGATGATCAACAGCAAGATCAAACCGCCGGACGTATCCTCTTGATTGATGATGAATCCGAAATCCGTAAACTGCTCATCCAAAAGCTGGCAGGAAGAGGATACGAAATTATCGAAGCATGCGATGGAAAAGAAGGGCTAAAACTTTATCATGAAACCCGGCCGGATCTTGTTATTACCGATCTTGTTATGCCCGAAAAAGAAGGGATTGAGATGATCATTGAACTTAAAAGAGAATTTCCGAATGTTAAAATCATTGCAATTTCAGGTGGCGGGAGGAATGTTCCGGATGCCTACCTGCATATTGCAAAAACCATGGGCGCGGAGCGGACCTTCTCCAAACCGATAGATTGGCCGGAACTAATTAAAGCCGTAAGAGAACTTTTAAAGTAGCTTTCAATGGCCATATTTAACAAATTATCCCAAGCATAACGTCCGGAGGCTCTGAAAAATTCAAAGATACCGGATATATTCTTGAGAATTAATCACTTCAAGTATGATTATCCGATCCTGGAGTATTTTGAAGGTCGATTTATTCTGGATCCCAGACTATGCGCAACCAAACTACTGATGAATGATACTTTTTAAAAATGCAAGTAATTGTAATTTCATCAGAATACAAATTCGTAGATATTTAATTTGCATTTCTTCATTAAGGTGATTGTTTTGCTATTTATTTTTTACACCTCCCCTGTGGATTGGGGAGACTCTCCAAATCAAATGCCTTCCTTATCCCCTGATTTTTGCAACTCTCTGGAATCTGAATTATTTGAAGCCGGTCTTGTAAAGGATGCAAAAATTATCCTTGCAACTAGCGGATGCCAAAGATGAGGAAACGTTTTATGGTGGATTCACGCCCTCTTTATAACAGTCGGAATATCAAAGTCTGGATCGAATACCTGCAGCGGTATCATCCGGAAGCCAAGTTGAATGCAATTCTGACACATTCCGCCATCGGAATGGACGAAGTGGAAGACGGAGCCACTGGTTCACACAGGTTCAGATTGACCGCTTTTATGAAAGTGCACGACAGCAAACGGGCGACCCGGAAATCGCCCGAAAAGCCGACAAATACATCGCGTCTTGTGGTGGACTTGGCTACTTCAACCAGTTCGCGCAAGGTTTTTTAACGACACAGACCGCTTACCGGCTGGTGGCCAAAATCGCCCGGATTTTTTCAAAAGGAGCCGCATTGACAATGCGCCGGATCGGATCCCACCAGGCGGAAGTCATCTCTGTGCCCCATCCCGGCATCCAGGAAAAACCCTATCAGTCACGAAAACCGAACTGGCCTCCTGGAGGCCATACCGCAGTTTTTTACCGGGAATCTGGCAAAGATCGAACACCCGGAGTGCTGGCACCACGGCGACAGCACAATGCCGGTATCTTGATCTCCTGGGATCGTACAGCCATCAGCTGTCTGGAAACGCGATTTGTGAATATATTTCCCATATCTTTGTCACGGAGTCGGAGCGTCACTGGCGATCTTATTTTTCCCTCCTGCCCCAGTGGATTTTCGCAACCAAGTATCATTGCTATAGGCGTTTATGGGCGTTTGGATCTAGTCAGCTTTTACCAGAGCAATCTTCAACTCCTTTGATCCGGTTCAAACCCAGAGCAACCAGTCCAGCGATTACATGGACAGGAAGTGAGGCATGCTTTATAACGATGCCGTCCTCATCCAGGAAATCGGTCAGGCCATCGCAAAAATATCCGCCAAAAAGAAAATTTGATTTCAGCGGTTACCCAGGCAATGGAGAAAAGTCTTCCTTTCGACCGGGGAATGATCATGTTGGCTATTCGAAAACCGTTCCAAACTCATTATTTGCTCTCGAGGTTACGGCTACGGAGAAGGATCTTGGAGGAGATTCGTCCGAAAAGCCGAATTTCAATCTCGACAAAACCGGGATTCCAAAGGTTTTTT
>CALNYM010000007.1:0-256601 GCA_942490765.1 uncultured Desulfobacterales bacterium
CGGACTTTTGAATAATCAGTTTTTTGGCGTCTTTGGCGTGTCGGTAAATGCGTTTTGCATGGGATACCGGGACCACTTCGTCATTGTCTCCATGGAAAATCAAACAGTTGTGAATTTCTGTAAGATAACCGGAAATATCAAAACAAAAAGCGTTTTTATTGAGAACACCATCTGGCAGCATTTCATCTTCGGCAGGGGACAGGGACACTGATGCGCTGTCCACCGGCGCTGCAACCGTGACGATAGCCCTTGCCCCAAGGCTTTTGGCCAGGGCCAGGCATACGGCGCCGCCCATGCTGCTGCCGAAAAGACCGATCCGGTTCCCCGTGTCCCGGTGATCACGGATCAGCTGCACGGCACAGCGCAGGTCATCCATCCGGGAGTCAAGGGATGTCACCCTGCCAAAATCGCCCTGACTGCGCCCGCAGCCGCGGTGATCAAATCTGAAAAAGGCGATGCCATGCGCCGTGCATCTTTTGGCCAGCGCCAATTGTTTGGGGGAATCGCCGCTGCTGAACAGCCCGTGGGAGCCGATGACCGTGGGGGGCGCTTCAACCCGTGGAAGGTGAAGGGTCCCTGTCAGGGTCAGTTTGCCCGATAAAAATGAGATTCTTTCACAAATTGTATTTTTTGTATTTAATTCAATCATAAATAATCCCTGAATACAATTAATATTTTATTATAACAACTAAAACCCGGCCTTCAGAGCCAGATCAGCCATCGTAGGGTGGGCTGTGCCCACCGAACAGACAGAATGCCTTTAAAAATCTGCCGTAAACGTGCTCGTGAACGTACACGTAAACGATCTTGGCGCCGGCAAAGTGGTATTGAGGAAGGTTGCTGGAGTAAAACACTTAAACCGGTTCGTTTTTTTAAGAGACGTACAGTTGCGATGTTTCGTGTACGGTCACAATTACGGTCACGGTCACGAGCACGTAAGTAAACAGTAAACTATGCCCTTTGGCTTAACGCAATACCGGCCCCTCTGGGGTCGGATTTTTATATTCAATGCGTACGGTTTATGTCTGCCTCTATTGGGCCGCCTCGGGATGATTTTTGCGTTCGCGTGGCGCTAAAAATTATAACTGCGGTGCGCCAGGCGGTCGAACTTTTTTATCGCTCGTTCCCGAATGGATGTGGATGCTGTTTTTATTCTACGGCTATTTCCTGCCGATGCAACAATAAAATGGCCTTATCCCCGGCGGTTCGGTTTGCCCATTGAGGGTACCGCTTTTACTTTCCGAATATGCGGGTGATATACTGATTTATGGAAAAAAACATTGGAAATTGATTGACTAAATTTGATGAACTCGTTGTTGAGGGGAAAGCAACAGTGTGCCACGAATTTTCAGACGGTCTGAGGATAAAAACGATGAGTTTGTATAAAGCTTAATGACATTGAATAGGAAGTGGGAAATAAGATGACTGTAAAAAAAGGCCAACAGCTTGAAGTTGTTGTTGAGGATATGGCATTTGGGGGTCGCGGACTGGTCAAGGTAGACGGTCTTGCCGTGTTTGTGGACCAGGCGGTTCCCGGGGATCGGGCTGAAATACGGATTGTCAAAAAAAAGAAGAATTTTGCCGAGGCAAGGGTGCTCCGGATCATGGCGCCGTCCTCTTTCCGGGTAACGCCGCCCTGTCGGTATTCCGGGGTTTGCGGCGGCTGCAAGTGGCAGTTTCTCGATTATCCAAAGCAGCTTGAATACAAGCGAAATCATGTGATCGAATCCATTGAGCATATCGGATTGCTTCAGAATATAGTGGTGCATGACGTCATCCCGTCGCCGAATATTTTTAACTATCGCAACAAGATGGAATTTTCCTGCTCCGACCGCCGCTGGCTGTTGCCCGAGGAAATGGATAAAGAGGGGACCGACATCAGTTTTGCTATAGGGCTGCACGTGCCGGGCACCTATCACAAGGTGCTGGACACAGACGCCTGTCTGCTGTTTCCGGACCTTGGCAATGCCATCCTTGAAGATGTCAGGCAATATATAAAAAAATCGGATATGCCGGTTTACGGCCTGCGCAGCCATGAAGGGTTCTGGCGGTTTTTGATGCTCAGACATTCGGCGGCCCATGACCGGTGGCTGGTGAATATCGTCACTGCTGAAAAACGGCTGGAGGCGGTCAACCCCCTTGCCCATATGTTGATGGAAAAATATCCCCAGGTTGTTTCCATCGTCAATAATATTTCGGCCCGCAAGGCCAGCGTTGCCATTGGCGAATCGGAAATCCTGCTGGCCGGCGAGCGGTGTCTGAAAGATAAGATTAACGATTTCGAATTTGAAATATCCGCCAACTCTTTTTTTCAAACCAATACCCTGGGGGCCCAGCGGCTTTACAAGACGGTGGTGGACTATGCCGGACTCACCGGCAGTGAAACGGTCGTTGATCTGTACTGCGGTACCGGCACCATTGCCATCTGTCTTTCAAGTGGCGCCAGACAGGTCATGGGCATTGAAATTGTGGAAAGTGCCGTGGCAGATGCTGAAAAAAATTGTGCCCTGAACCATGTTTCCAACTGTCGTTTCATCCCGGGTGATATCAAGGATTGCCTGTCCAAAATTACAAAAGTGCCGGATGTCATGGTTATCGATCCGCCCAGGGTGGGCATGCACAAGGACGTGGTCAGGCAGGTCCTTGAGATGGCACCGCCGCGGCTGGTGTATGTGTCCTGCAACCCGGCGACCCTGGCCCGGGACCTTAACATGATCAAGGATCAGTACCGGGTCCTGGAGGTGCAGCCGGTGGATATGTTTCCCCATACATTTCACATCGAGTCCGTGGCCAGGCTGGAGAGGATACAAAAATGAAAATTGAAATGATCCCCATCGGGTACGTGCGCACCCCTGCACAGGACCTGCCGCGACACTGGAGCCTGTCGGATGTAGAGGGCCGTCTGGTGATCCATAAAAAATACCAGGGCGGCCTGAAGGACATCAAAGCAGGGCAGCGCATTGTCGTTTTGTTTAATTTTCACAAAAGCCCTGCCTATACAGCCGGATACCTGATTCAGTCCCCTGCGCATCACACCCATCCCAGGGGCGTGTTCAGCATTTGTTCCCCGCGACGCCCGAATCCCATCGGGCTTTCCGTGCTGGACGTGATCTCGGTGACGGAAAACGTGATTTGTGTAAAGGGGCTGGATATGCTTGACGGCACCCCGATTCTGGACATCAAGCCCCATATCGAAGCGAAGCAGGGTGCCCGAGTTACAGGGCAGTAGGAGTAGGGGAGGGAGTAAACCCTATAGTTGCATAAAAAAGAAACATGCGCTATTGATCTAAATCCCCAGAGAAAGAGTTCAACGAGAATGATGCAATTTTAAGAATTCAACGATGGTGATATCCGGAAAAGCACAAAAGGGCACAATTTTTTACCCTATGGGAAAGCGGATGATCAGGTCCTCGATCAAGGGATTGCGGTAGATGACTACAGCTCACCGCTGATGCCTCGGCCTGAACCATCCGGCTTGAAGAAGGGTGAGGGCAGCCTGACAAAATTGTTCCGCTTCAAGATGTTTTCAGCCTTCAAGACATTTTCTACCTGAATTGAGCGATTAGCAGTAAGCTTTTAGCAATTAGCACAATAATTTCAAAATATTGCCAAATGACATCATTTCACCCAACGGGTGAAGATCGCATTATCGGTAAATGCCCAAATATAAGAGCTAACTGCTAATTGCTAAAGAGCTATCGCTTATCTTAGGTTCTATTCTATTTCAAAAATTTCATTGTCTCCCTTATTTCGAACAGATAGAGCTTTTTGTGGGCTTCACCGGTTTGATCAAAGGAAGTCAGCCCGGTCACCCCGTCAAAATCCGTCAATTGGGCCAGCGCCGTTTTCAGGTCACTGTGGGACTTGATTTCGGGATTGCTGACCATTTTCAGCAGAATAGTGGTTGTATCATAGGCAATGGCTTCCATAAAACCGGGCGTTTTCTGGTAAATCGACTCAAACAGGGATATGAAATTTTTCACCCTTGCGGTCGCCGGCTTTCCAGATAAAGGCATCTGTAAAAACAGCCCCTGAACATAACCATCCGCCATTTCGATCAATTGTTGGGAATGCCAGAGGTTTGTTCCCAGAAGAACAACATCTTTTATGTCGTAATAAACCAGTTGCGGTGCAATGAGCCTGACTTTTTCCGGTGCATCCGGAATAAACACCGCATCAAAATCAGAAATCGCCTCAAACACTTCGGCCTGATGTTTTTTCGTGGTCTCTTCCCGGGTTTCCTTTTTAACAAATGTTTGGATGGCGTCACCAAAATCCGTCTGGTCTTTTTCATAGGATGCCGCAGCAACAATTTCACCGCCTGAGGCGATGACGGTTTCCCTGAAAAGGTGTTCAAATGTTTGGCCATATTTTTCGTTGGGAAAAAGAACGACAAACCGGGACAGCCCGAGCTGTTCCATGGCAAAGGTGACGATGGCATGCACCTGCATCTGCGGCGTTAAAAAGTTCCTGAACACATAATCCCCCAGTTCAGGAAGCGGGTCTTTCTGGGACAGGGCAATCATGGGAATTTTTTTTGCCTGGGCCTCTGCTGCCACAACCTCACTGGTCGCCATCGGGCCGATAATCGCGGCAACGCGTTTTTGAATCAGTTCCCGGGCCGCTATTTTAGCGGTTGCCGGATCGGCCCCGGTATCCCTGACGATGAGGTCAACGGGCGCATCCGGATGTTTGTCATTATACTGGCTGAATGCCATCTCGATGCTTTCCATCGCCTTTTCTCCGTACGTTTTCCAGTGTCCGCTCAGGGGCAGCAGGCACCCGATGGCATTACGGTTAAACGCCTCTCTTTGGGTCAGTCGGGTGATAATTGCCCTGGCCTGATCCGCATTTTTGTGCCTGGGGAATGTCTGAACAAAGCCTGTCAGTACATCCACGGCTTCTTTGTTTTCTTTTGCTTCGGTTCTTTTGAGGCCCAGGTGATAGAGCAGATAGCCCCGCGGCAGCGGAAGTCTTTGACTCGCAGCAGAAGAAAGAGACAAATATTTCTTCTGTTTTCAGAACACCTGCCGCGTTGTCCAGCCTTGCGGTAATGTCTTTCTGCATTTTCGCCGGGGCCTTGTGATGGGCCAGGGTGTAGAAATAAATGGCATCGGTGGGAATCCCGGCAGTCACATAGAGATCCCCTAAAATAACATACGTTTGGACGATATGAGCCGGGGAGTTCTGATTTTTCGATGATATCCGCTGCCTGCAGCACAGCCTGTTTGAATCTGCCTTTTTTTTTCTGGAAAATGAGAATATCGAGCATGGCGTCGTCTGCATGCCGGCTTTCCGGATAAAGCCGGATCAGGCGCTTACGGGTCTTCAGGGCAAGATCGTTATGCCCCTGATAGTCCTGGATTTCAGAGATCCGCATCAGGGCCGTATCGGTAAATGTGCCTTGCGGAAATGCGGTCAGGTATTCATTGTAGCCCTGTAAAGCTTCTGTATAGGCTTTGGCCTGAAACAGTCCTTCGGCATCATGGAACAGGGCCATACCTTCTTCACGGGGTATGGACATCTGCACCACACGCGGACTGATGCTGGCAGGATAAAAAGGTCATTCCCAAAACCAGAAACAACAGCTTTTAATTTTTTTTTCTTGTAGCGCATGTTATAAATCCAATCATAGTTGCTGGTTACGGGACAATATAGAATCTCTGGGTGCTGGATTGCAAGAAAATATTCCGGACTATGTAGCTTAATTACACAATTTATTATGTAATTAGAGTTTCCAATTGTCGGATAATATGATTCGTTATTTGTCATGGAATTTTTTGTCACATGTTTGATTCCAGAGAATATCCAGAAACGGTTTGCAGTTAATCGTTTATTTTTTGTATTGTTTTACATTTCCATTTTTTAGATGTGAAACAACCATTATTCATATTTGTTTCATGTTCATTTTTATTTATTATTCATATCAGTATGTTATATTTTCACACCGATCCTCAATCGACCTGTTTCCATTAATCATTCCCCAAGCTTCAATCCTTCTGAAATCGCTCACCTGCACAACTTTCTAAAAAATTCTTCAGCGAAAAGCTGTTATTGGCATCTTACTTGCGAGAGTAAAAATAAAAGAACAAAAGTTCGCAGAATTTTTTTCACACAACATGCTGCACCGGCCACGGCAAAGGGGCAGTCCCAAAAACAGGAAAGGGAGGTGATAACAAAAATCCGCAGCAGTAATTGAGGTATAAACAGTAGAACTTATTTTCAGGGCATCAACAACAGGATGCCAAACAACCCCCAAAAAAAGGAGAAAAGAAGATGAAAAAACTGATGGCATTTTTCAAAGAGGAAGATGGCGTGACCGCGATTGAATATGGACTAATTGCGTCTCTTATTGCACTTGCAATTATTACTACGGTAACCCTTACTGGAGAATCTCTGGATGGAGTGTTCGAACGTGTCAACACAGGTTGGGTGCGGACCAACGGATAAACTCCAAAAGATCAAAATTTAGAGTTTCTTTTAAATTACTACCAGGCATCCAGCTAACCTCGGATGCCTGGGGGCTAAATCAAAATGGACCACTCCCATAAGACTTGGCAATAATAAATAATCCCCGCCGCAAGCAGCGGGGTATCGGGAGTCAGAAGAGCTCCAGTTGCTTGTGCACCACTTCTTGTTTGTGTAATTGCGTATAGGGGCCCTGTTTGCCGTGCCTTTGGATATATTGACGGATTACATCTTCATTTGCATGTTCACCCAGACAGTAGACACAAAATAGCCATCGGTCCAAAATTCCCCACCCCACAACTGTTTTTTTACGGATGGGACTTTGGAAAATATCTCTCTTGCTGTTATGCTTTTCACTTTTGTCACTATCTTCGTTGGACTATACGACGGAACGGATTGGATCAAAAAATGGACATGATCCCCTTCTGTCACCTATTTCAAAAAACGAATTTCGTAGCGTTCTTAGATATTTCTATACAAACTTGCTCGAAGAACCGTATCTACCTCTTCAGTTATGACAAGTCGTCTATATTTTTCGCTACAAATACAAAATGGTACATTAATAGCGATACGTTATGGCTTTTTCGAATTAGCTCACCCATGAGCCTATTCGTACCACTTTTTTAACTACGCCGCAAGCGGCGGGGTATTAAACCCGCGCTTCGCAATAAATAGTATTCATGCATCGACATATAGGAACTGACATGAATTCCAATTACCATACGATTCTATCATTTGTGCTAATCGGATCTTTGCTGACAGCAATGATTATAGACTATCACAGCAAAAGATACCAAACTGGCTGAACTTTTCCCTGATGGTTATTATTGGATTGACTACCCACCTTACTATACAGGGGCCTGACAGGATTCATTTTCAGTATATCAGGCCTTTTGATAGGCACAGCCATTCTGTTCATCCCCTACCTAATGGGTTGGATGGGGGGCCGGTGATGCCAAACTGATGGGAGCTGTTGGGGCTGTTCTGGGTCCCCATGGGGTAATTTTAGCGATCCTGTACACGACGCTGGTAGGGGGGCTTTACGCCCTTTTGGTCATTCTGAAAAACAAGTTTTTTTTCAACCTTGCCTTCTGGTTGAAGTGCTTGCTCGAAAAAACACGCATAACTTCGAAATTGTCAATGTTTATCCGGCCTGACGGCGCCGTGCAGACCAAATTATGCTACGGCATCGCCATTGCCCTGGGAACATTTATATATATGGGCCTGCAGATATCAGGCACGCCCCAGTTAATCACTTTTTAATATACCTTCAAAAGGAGGTCCGGCATGGGAAATTTAAAAGCCGCTGTTCCTATTATCCTGTCTGTGGTCATCGCCATTACCGGCAGCATGTTTCTGTATCAGTGGATACAGAAACAGAAAGCCCCTAAAGAAGTGGTCAAGGTGAAAGCCGAAGCCGTGCCGGTGAGTGTGAAGCGGCCGTGGATATCCCCTGGGGCACCAAACTCAACCCTGAAATGCTGAAAACAGCGTCTTTTTTAAAGGAAAGCGCTCCCCAGGGTCATTTCAATAAACCCGCACTGCTCGACGGGCGGATCACCATTACCTCCATCAAACAGGGGGAACCGATTCTCGATCACCGGCTGGCCCCTGACAGCATCGAGACCGGCGGTGTTTCCGCGGTGCTGGCCAAGGGCAAGCGGGCCGTTGCCGTCAAAGGAGACAAGGTCATCGGTATTTCCGGGTTTATCAATCCGGAAACCGCGTGGATGTACTGGTCACCTTAAGGACCCCAAAACCGATAAAGACAAGACCAAAATGGTTCTGGAAAATGTCCCGGTCCTGGCTACCTGTAACCCAGATCATCGACAACGGCAAGGGCGAGCCCGCGCCCGTGGATGTCTACACCCTGGAAGTCACGCCGGAAGAAGGTGAAAAACTCACCCTTGGCGTCCACCCGGGGCCGGCTGCAGTTTGCCCTGCGAAACCCCACAGACGGGAGAGCATCCTTACCCGGGGGGCCACCATTTCCCAGACCCTGGCGCCTCCTTGAGCCGGCCCGGAACCTGAAAAACGGGTCAAAGCCAAGCGACGCCGGGCGCCTGCGCCAACCATGACCATAGAAGTGATCAAAAGGCAATGACGTCAGCAAGAAACTACGGCTGTAGGTAGCCTTTGAAATGAAAGGATTTCTGTTATGAACCGGTTGAAAAAAATTCATCTCCTTGAGGGCACTGATGGCGATTGCACTCCTGGGGCTGTTTTTCCCCTTCATCGCCTATGCCGGAACCATTCAGGTGGATGCCACCGCAGCGGGAAAGATCCACATGTTGTCCGGCAAGTCCATCATCCTCAAAAGCGATATCGCCTTAAAACGCGTGTCCGTTGCCGACCCCGAGGTGGCTGATTTCACGCTGCTTTCGCCCCCCAGATTTATCTTACCGGGAAAACCGCCGGGACCACGAACCTGACCCTTTGGAAAAACGGCCAGGTGGATTCGGTCTACGATCTGGATGTGGCGTATGATCTTTCGCAGCTCAAGGAAAAGCTGCACAATGCGCTGCCATCTGAAAATGAGCTACAGGTGCTGTCCACCGGGGATATCATCACCCTGGCCGGCCGGGTTTCCAGTGCTGGCAGCATGGCCCGCGCCCTGGCCCTGGCCCGGGCGTTTGCCCCAAAAGGCAAGGTCACCAACCTGGTCACCGTGGGCGGTGTTCACCAGGTGATGCTGGAAGTCCGGGTCGCTGAAATGGCCCGCAGTACCTCCAAACGCCTGGGAATCAATTTTGCCGCTACCAACGGTGATGAATTTGGGGTCGGCCTGCTCGGCAAACTGGTGGACATCGTCGGGCCAAGTGATTCCAATATCTTTGTTCATCCAGCCTTTGGCACCCAGGTCACTCCGGCGGTCAATGCCCTGTTCCGGTTTAATTCCGGCAATACCACCTGGACCGGGTTCATCGATGCCCTGCAGGAAGACGGCCTGGCCAAGGTCCTGGCCGAACCTACCCTGGTGGCCCAGAGCGGGCAGACCGCCAATTTTTTGGCCGGCGGCGAGTTTCCCGTGCCGATTCCCCAGGGATTAGGGACCGTGGCCATTCATTACAAACCCTTTGGCGTGGGGCTGACGTTTGAGCCGACTGTGCTGAGCAAAGACAAAATCAACATCAAGGTGACCCCGGAGGTTTCCGAGCTGGATTTTTCCACGGCCGTTCAATTTTCCGGTTTTGTGATTCCGGGCCTGACCACCCGCCGGGCCTCGACCACCATCGAGCTGGGCGACGGGCAGAGTTTTGCCATTGCCGGTCTGCTGCGCGAAAACATCCTGGAAAACATTCAGAAGTTTCCGGTTCTTGGGGATATTCCCATACTGGGGGCCTTTTTTCGCAGCGAGAGTTTTAGAAAACAGGAAACCGAACTGGTCATCATCGTGACCCCGCGACTGGTAAAACCCCTGAATGCCGAAAAACAAACTTTGCCGACCGACTTTTTCGTGGAACCCAACGATGTTGAATTTTTTCTGGAAGGACGCACCGTCGGACGCACAAAAGGCACCCCGCCAGTTGCTGTCGGCCATCTTGACGGCGAGTTCGGGCATTCAACACCTGACGCGGAATAATTTTTTACAGGAGGCCTCCCATGAATACAAAATATCTGCTGGCATGCGGCATTGGCGCAGCCCTGATCCTGACTATCGGCTGCAGTACGTCGCAACAGAAACAAACCCTGCTGGACCGAAACTGGGGCAGATCATTTGAAAGTGCCAAATTCAACCAGACCCTGGACCCTGACGCCGGGAAAATCTGGAACCGGTTGACTGGGCTTGCCGGCACCAGCGCGGAAAACGTTGTCCGGCAATACGAGGGCAGTTTTTCCGGCGACAATTCGGCCCAGTCCGGATACAACATCAATTTATCCGGCATCGGCAAGAAATAACCTTGATTTGAGGATGCAGAGATGATGATCCGAAACACAAAAGGCGCTGTGGCCATCGAATTTGCTCTGGTGATTATTTTCGTTCTCATCCCGCTCCTGTTCGGTACCATCGATTTCGCCCTGCTGCTGCACAACCAGCAGGTGGTCACCAACGCCAGCCGCGAAGGGGCCCGGGCCGGCATTGCCAGATCCGCGACACCGGTGACAACCGTCGTGGCCGCCTATTGCACCAACCGTCTGGTTCCGGCAAACGACACCCTTGACACCCAGGTTGCAGGCGGTGGCGATTTTCAAAATGACCTGACGGTAACGGTGACCTTTCGGCATGACTTCATGTTTGCAGCGCTCATTGGATTCGAACCGACCACCCTGACCAGCACAACCGTCATGAAAATGGAACCGGTAGATCCGGCGGCGACGACATGAGTCGCCCCAGATCCATGTACCTGACAGACAAAGGCAAGTACCCCATGAACCGTTCTGACCCGCTGAAAAACCAGACCGGCACGGCAGCCATTGAAACGGCCGTCATTCTGATGGTGCTGCTCATACTGCTTTTTGGAATGATCGAATTCGGTCTGCTGTTTTTCAACAGGCATATGCTTACCAATGCAGCCCGCGAAGGGGCCCGGGCCGGCATCGTCATCGGACTCGACCGAGGCAGCGAGGTCCATATTTCCACGGGCACGTACGTGGCCAATGATTTTTGTGCCGACCATCTGGTTTCCTTTGGCAACGGCGGGGCATTGACCCTGTCGGGATCCAGTTCCGGAAATAACCCGGGTGACAATTTAACCATCACCCTGACCTATGATTATGAATTCCTGTTTCTGTCCGCGCTGGGCATCGGCCCGATCCAACTGCAGGCCGTGTCTATCATGAAATTGGAATAAAATTATCCGGACCGAGCTCCGGAACACGAGGCTTTTATCATGAAAAATTTTTCTCGATACAAAATTATCGGCAGAGATGAGAAGGGCGTTGCCGCCGTCATGACCGCCCTCATGCTGACGGTACTCATCGGTGTGGCCGCGTTTGCCATCGATATCGGTTTTCGCAATGTCAAGCAGAATGAACTGCAGAATATTGCCGATGCCGCCGCACTGGCCGGTGCCGGCGAACTCAGCCGCCAGTATCTGGAGCCGGATTTCACGGCAGTCGAGGCAAACCTTATCGAAAGTATCGCCCGCGATGTCGCCGAAAAAAACAAGGCCGGTTTTGTTATCGAGAACGGGGATATCATAATCGGCCGATGGATTGACGGCGCCTTTGATCCGGAGGCGTCCACACGCCCCAATGCGGTTCGGGTGATCACAAAAATGGCCGGCGCAGCAGCAGACGGTCAGAGCAACGGAGCCCTGCCCACCTTTTTTGCCCGCATATTCAATATTGACTCCTCGATGCCACCGCTGATGCCATTGCCGCCCTCACCGGGCTTAAGTACTATTGACGAAGGAGAACTGGACATACCGGTGGGGATTTCAAGGGAATGGTACGTGTTAAACGACCTTTCCAACGGCTCTTTCTGCGACCAGAACATCCAGTTTTACCCGACATCGGGCACTGACGGCTGTGCCGGCTGGAATACCTATTTTGACAACACATTTGATAATCGTCCGCCCAACGCGGACAAACTGGATGATATTATCATCGGCCTTACCGATGGTTCTTTTGAGTCGCCGGGTTTCAGTTTGAACGAGAGCCCTGTGTTTGAATTTGTGGGCGGCAGACCTGTCCAGGTCGGATTCTTTGGCTGCTCTGTACGAAAGCCGGCGGTATGACGAATCCTAAACGGGGTGTGGAAAACAAAGGTCGTGGTATACGATCTGGATTGTGGTGACAACCCGAATAAACCCATTCCCATCGTAGGCGTCACAACGGTGTTGATCACCGGTGTGGCCGGACCCCACCGGTACTGGTGGCCACGGTGCTGTGCGACGAGATTGGCGCCGGGCACGGCGGGGGCGGTTATGCTACGGTACCTGGGGCAGCATCCCGGGGCTGGTCGAATGATGTGCTGGAACAGTATTTTTTACAGAAGACCATTTTTTACAGACGGGAGACAGATCTCATGGCCGAAGCCAAAAGCCACATCAAACTTGCCGTAAAGAGTCACAGACTGGCTGCAGAACTGGAAAGGGTCATATTGCAGAACAAAAATTTTCATCTGCTGCCCCTGACTGAAAAACGCAGACCCGACCTGCTGGTTTATGAGATCGGACCGGATGCAGGTACTGATTTTCAGCGCATTCAGACAATTCTCGAGTCGGAAAAAACAGGCGAGCTTTTTCTGACGGCCAAGGAGATCGATCCCGATCTGCTCGTGAAGGCCATGCGGTTGGGGGTCAAGGAGTTTCTGTCCCAGCCGCTGGATAAAGCGGAACTGGATCAGGCCCTCGACCGGTACCGGAAGCGCGCCATCAAAGTGCCGGCACTGTACCTGCCAGAAACGGGCAGATAATCAGCATGCTCGGCAGCAAGGGCGGCGTAGGGACCACCACCGTATCGGTTAATCTGGCCGTGGCTCTGTCCAACAGCAAACGCCATTCGGTCGCTCTGTTGGACATGAATACTGTCTTTGGCGAAATACCGCTTTTCCTTGAAATTCAGCCCAAATTTCACTGGGGCGAAATCACCAAAAACATCGACCGGCTGGACGATACTTTTCTTATGAATGTGCTTTCAAAACATTCGAGCGGCGTACACATCCTTCCGTCCCCGGCCTACCTGAACGGTCACCAGTCCCCGACCCCGGAAATCATGGAGCGCCTGGGCTCTGATGAAGCGCATGTTCGATTATGTGATTGTAGATGCCGGTCAATCCACCAATGAAACCGCGTTAAAAGTACTGCAGATGTCCGACAATGTGCTGCTGGTATCGATTCTCAGCCTGCCCTGCCTGTCCAACACCAACCGGCTGGTCAAATCATTCATCGAACTGGGTTTTCGCGACCAGAATCGGATACAAGGTCATTGCCAACCGTTATTTGAAAAAAGGGGAGATCTCCATCAAAGATGCGGAAAAAGGATTGAACCGGGAACTGTTCTGGATCATTCCCAATGATTACCAGACCACC
Source organism: uncultured Desulfobacterales bacterium (assembly GCA_942490765.1). Classification (GTDB taxonomy): domain Bacteria; phylum Desulfobacterota; class Desulfobacteria; order Desulfobacterales; family 4572-123; genus 4572-123. The sequence goes on from CALNYM010000007.1 coordinate 13,446, forward strand.
ATGTCGGCTATAAGCAACGGACAGCCCTTGCTGCAGGCCGCCCCCCAGATCGAAAATAGCCAAAAAGTTTTATCGATCTGGCGGTCTGCTAACGGCTCCGTGGAAAGAAAAAATCACAAAAACCGATGGTCTTTTTTCAGGAAATAACCCTTTGAGCGGTTCCCAAGCAGGGCGAGGAAGCAACCGTGAATGCACTCATTGAAATGAAAAATCAGGCGGCTGAACTTCTTCGATAAACTACATGCCGGATGAATATTTTGAAATCAAGGCCCATATCCACAACCGTCTGCTGGACATCGTCGATCTGGCCATCATCGACACGCTGGACCGCGAGACCCTGAATACCAGATTCGCTAGGTCGTCGAAAAAATCCTGCGCGAAGACCCGATTATGCCCTTCCCCTCAATATGGACGAACGCGAAAAAATCTTCACCGAAATCGTCGACGAGGTCATCGGACTGGGCCCCCTTGGAGCCCTTTCTCAAGGATCCCACGGTTTCGGATATTCTGGTCAACACCTACAAGCAGATCTACGTCGAACGCTTCGGCAAGCTGGAGTCCACCGACGCCCGTTTCAAGGACGACGACCACCTCATGAAGATCATCGACAAGATCGTTTCCTCGGTGGGCCGGCGCATCGATGAATCCTCCCCCATGGTGGATGCCCGGCTGCCGGACGGTTCGCGTGTCAACGCCATCATCCCGCCTCTGGCGCTGGACGGTCCCATCCTCTCGATCCGGCGGTTCGCCGTCAATCCCCTGGAACTGGACGACCTGATCGAATACCAGACCCTCATCCCGGAGATCTGGAACTGCTCAAGGGCATCGTCCAGGCCCGGTTGAACGTGCTCATCTCCGGCGGCACCGGCAGCGGTAAAACCACCCTGCTCAACGTGCTGTCGCGCTTCATTCCCGGAAGACGAGCGCATCGTGACCATCGAGGATGCCGCCGAGCTGCAGCTCAAGCAGGACCACGTCGTGCGCCTGGAAACCCGCCCGCCCAATATCGAGGGGCGGGGGGAAGTCGTCCAGCGCGACCTGGTGCGCAACAGCCTGCGCATGCGGCCGGACCGGATCATCGTCGGCGAAGTGCGTGGCAAGGAAGCCTTCGACATGCTCCAGGCCATGAACACCGGCCATGACGGTTCCCTCACCACCATCCATGCCAACTCACCGCGCGATGCTTTAATGCGCCTGGAAACCATGGTGGCCATGGCCAATTTCGACATCCCCGGGAATTTTTGCGCCGCTACATCGCTCGGCCATAAACGTGGTCATTCACGGTCTCCCGCCTGGCCGACGGCAGCCGAAAACTGGTGAGCCTCCAGGAGATCACCGGCATGGAAGGCAATGTCATCACCATGCAGGAAATTTTTCTTTTAAACAGACCCACATAGACCCGGACGGAGCGGTGCGGGGCCGTTTCCAGTTCAACGGCATCCGGCCTCAGTTTGTGCAGCGTTTCAAGGCCGCCGGTTTTGCCGTACCGGATGATATTTTCGATCCTTATAATGCCGTAGACGTCTGATTTTAAAGGTGCCATCATGAATCTTTTTATTGCAGGTATTGTATTGTACGCCATGTCGATCGTCATTATCGAGCTGTTGACCTATGCCTATAAAAATATGAACTCACCCAAACGGGCCAGAATTCGCAAACGGCTGCGCAAATATACATTTGTGAAAACCGGCGGGGCTGGAGACTCTGAGATTTTAAAAAACAGTGTTTTGAGCGACATTCCGTTTCTTGACAAGCTTTCTCCACCACGTGCCCGGTGTTTCAAGGCTCGATCGTTTGACGATTCAGGCTAATGCGCCCAGTTCAGCCGGCTTTTATCTGCTGATGACCGTTCTGCTGTTTGCAATGGGGTTCCTGGGGGTGACGATTTTCCTGAAAAGTCCTTATCTCGGGCTGGCAGCAGCTCTGTTTCTGGGCGCATTGCCTTTATCAGTCTGTAGCAAGTTCATGATAAAAAAGCAAATCGCAAACTTTCGAAGAGCCAGTTGCCCGAGGGCCTGGACATGATCGCCAGAGCGCTGCGGGCCGGTCATGCATTTACTACCGGCATGAAACTTGCCGCTGATGAATTCAATGACCCATTGGGACCTGAATTTTCGGAAACCATCGATGAGATCAATTTTGGTGTCAGTGTTCCCGCCGCCCTGAAAAATATGGCCAAACGCGTCGATTGCCCGGAAATAAAATACTTTATCGTGGCAATTATTCTGCAGCGGGAATCCGGCGGTGATCTGGCTGAACTGCTTTCCAGTCTGGCTGGCCTTATCCGCGATAAATTCAAATTTCAAGGCAAAGTCAGGACACTCACTGCCGAAGGGCGCATATCCGCTGCCATCCTGGTGGGGTTGCCGTTCCTGGTACTGCTGGCACTTAATTTTACCAGCCACGACTACATTAAGGTTCTGTTTATGGAGCCTGTCGGGCGATTGTGCCTGGTTGTTGCGGGTATCATGATGAGTTGCGGTATATATGCCATCAAAAAAATTATCACCATAGATGTATAGCCAAGAGGAGGGGGACAATGGTTCCAGACAACTTATATACTACGCTGATTCTTCCCTTTTCCGCGTTTATCGCCCTGCTGCTGCTCTGCATGAGCATTGTCCGGATTTTTGGCCGGATGAGCCGGAAAAAAGAGTTGATCGCCAGGATAAGAGGCGGCGGTACAGCCGCGGTTTCCGCGCACAATCTTTTCTCTGAACCGGACAATTCGTCACTGCTGAAAAATGGTATTGCCAACACTTTAAAAAAACTGGGATTGCGGGTCGCTACCGAAAAATCGGCGGATTACACCAAAATGAAGGCCCGGTTCGTAAAGGCCGGTATGCGAAGCAGCTCTGCGGTTTCCGCTTTCTACGGCATGAAGGCAATGTTGACGTTTTTTCCGGTACTGGCTTTTCTCATGCTCCGGTTTACAGTTTTAAACTCGTCAACGGTAATGTTACCCTGGCGATCGCTGTGTTCATTGCCCTGATCGGTTATTATCTGCCGGACCTGTGGCTGAGGTTGAAAACGGATAAAGAAAAGACAAACTGAGGGTGGGGTTGCCCGATGCACTGGATCTGATGGTCATCTGTGTTGAGGCAGGAATGGGGCTGGATGCGGCCATCAACCGGGTCGCCGGTGAGATTAAGCTTACGAGCCCGGTGTTAAGTGAAGAGTTTACGCTTCTCAACCTGGAGTTGCGGGCCGGCAAATCCCGCCAGGATGCGCTGCGGAACCTGGCTTACAGAACAGATATCCATCAGCTTGAAAGTCTGGTTACCCTGTTAATTCAAACGGATCGATTCGGCACCAGTGTGGCCAATGCACTGCGCGTTTATTCGGATTCTTTTCGCACCCAGCGTTTTTCAAAAGGCAGAAGAACTGGCTGGAAAAATGGCCGTCAAAATGACGGTTCCGTTGATTCTATTTATTTTTCCGGCCCTGTTCGGTGTAATTGCCGGGCCGGCAGCCATCGGTATCTATCAGACGTTTTTAATGAAATAATCCACAGGGGAGAAACTGATGAAAACCTGTCCAGTCAGCGTTTCACTGCATTTCCGGCAAAAACGATATCTGGTGCTCTTATTTTCCGTCGTATCAATATTTTTTATGGGATGTACAACTGTTCATACGAGCATGCAGCCGGACATCAAAAAAGCAGCTTTGAAAAACAATCTTACTCAGGGTTTGACGCCGGCTCAGAAAGCTGCCCGGGAAGACAGCGTCCTTTCCGATGATGCCCTGCCTGAAATGACGGCTGATGAATTTGAGATTATTGGAGATGCCCTGCTCAAACGCGGGCAACTGCATCTGGCGTATCTGCAATACGAAAAATCGTTAAATCTCAATCCCGATAATCTGCGCATCACCTATAAAAAAGGACTGACTCTACTCAAGGGAAAAAAATCGGGAGACGCTGTCAAACAGTTCCAGATGGTAATCGACAGTGCTCCGCGTCACGCCCTGGCATATGAAGGTATGGGTCAGGCTTATTTTCAGCTAAAAAATTACACTGAAGCTGAAATATATTTACAAAAAGCGGTTCGTTTAAATCCCGGACTGTGGAAGGCGCATAATTGCCTGGGTACCCTGTATGACCGGCAAAAACTTTATTCTGAAGCCATTCAGGAATATGAAACCGCCATCGCCACCAGACCGGACAAAGGGTTTCTGTACAACAATCTGGGCATGTCCTATTTTCTGGCTGGCATGTGCACAAAAGCGACCAATGCTTTCAAAAATGCCATAGCTAATCATTATACACCGAGCAAGGTCTATAACAACCTGGGCCTGTCCCTGTCCTGCAATGGACATTACAGTGAAGCCCTGCAGGTTTTCAAGCAGGGCGTCGGTGATGCCCGGGCATACAACAATCTAGGATGTATTTATCTAAACCAGGGTAAATTCAAGGATGCGATTACCTGCTTTGAAAAAGCCATTGAGATCGATCCCGCTTTTTACGTCAAGGCCAGTGAAAATTTAAAAATAGCTCGGGAAAACTTCGGCCGGCTGTAACCTGAATGTGATCCTGATGATTGCAAGAAACCGGAATTTTCTGCACCAAAAGAATGTGGGGGCATCATGGTGAAAAATGTTTCTGTTGGCCGGATATTTTGGGGAATTATATCATTAAGTCTGCTCCTCTTCTCTATGACGGGATGCACCGCATTAAAAAATTTGGGTAACCATCAATCATTTGCCCGTTCGCAAAACAGATCGTATCTGGCGGCAGATGCGGCTCTCCCAATTCATGTCTTCGGTCAAACCAATCGATGGAGAGGCACAGGCTCAATATCGTCTGGCCCGATATTTTCAAAAAAAGGGAAACATACCTTTACGGTAGATGAACTTCGCCGTCTGATTTATGCACATCCGGCCAATCAGAAGGCCTACAATGCCCTGGGATGTCATATGATTGCCTGGGACAGTTCGATCTCGCGATCAAGGCCTATCATTCTGCGTTAAACATGAACCCGAAATTAGATTATGTTTACAACAACATGGGTTTTTCATATCTTCTCAACAAAAAATCAGGATCTGGCGATCCAGGCTTTTCAAAAGGCTATTGCACTGAATCATGAAAAGAAGGACATATCATAACAACCTTGGATTGGCCTATTCTCGCAAAGGGCAGTTTGATCTGGCTTTCAGGGAATTTAAACTGGCCATTGGCGAAACAAGTGCCAGAAATAATATCGCCCGTCTTTCCGGCTGTACTGCTTTATGGTCGACAAAATCTCCGCAATCTCCGGGCTTTGCCCCAAAAGCCACTACCAAGACGTGAGGTTGCTTTGAGTCGTTGAAAATATACCAAAGAAAATCTTTCAGATCCTTTATACCGTGCAAATAGGAGCATTCAGAAACGAACAAAATGCAGAAAATACAATAACGCTGATGGAACACCGGGGCTACCAGGATCTGTATATCAACAAAACGGAAACCACACCGCCTTACTATCGAGTCAGGATGGGCTGTTTTGTAAACCGGCAAGACGCGTTAAGTATAGTGGATAGAATAAATGATTCTACTGATTTTAAGTCCTTTCCCGTATTTTTTAACAGCTCGACAAAAACAATCGGCACTAAAGTGCCGGACCCATCCAAAAGCGGCAGCGTTCCTCCTGGGGGAAAGAAGGGTTTTAATATTGAAGTTTCCAATGGCAACGGTGTGCGTCATATGGCAGGAAGAATTGGAAAGCATCTATCCATCAACGGATTCAGGATAGCCCGTTTAACCAATACCAGCCATTTTAACTACCCGGAAACCAGAATCTTTTATCATAAAGGCCATGGTGAAGACGACCGCAAGATGGCACCAACAAGTTTCGGATATCAAAAAAATGACAGCTTTGTCGAGCTGAAAGAATATGCTGTGGTATAAAAGTGTTGATCGAGAAGGACACAGTCCTCTGAATGATAAATTCAGTTATGACCGTATCGAGGACGCACCAAGCAACATGAATTTCTCTCCCAAAGGCACTTGGTTGTTTTAAGTCGGAATATCATTACGATTTCTCCGGTTATTTTTTTTCAGGCCTTGACGCCAGACGAAAATTCGTATTTCCCGGATGAACACTGACTACCTGACACGCCAGGAACCAAACGTACCATGCAGACGTTTTTACAGACTACTACGCAGACCTTCAGTCAATACCAATGCCGATTTTGAAACGGTTGAACAGGTTTTTTTCGTCTGCGCACTGGCCAAACGGTATCATCCCGACAACGACCAGACCTGTGATGCAGACAAGTTCAGCGTGGTGTCCAAGGCCTTTGAAGTTCTGTCCGATCCGGAAAAACGGGCCGCCTACGATGCCGAATATGAAAACAAGACGGTAAAGGCCTTCAGGTCAGTTTCCCGGGCCGCATCGGCCAGTGGTTTTGCCAACGACCAGAAAATTCGCGACGCCATTCTTTCCATTATGTACATTGCCCGGCGACAGAATGTAGAAGACGGCGGGGTCGGAACGTGGCGGTTGGAAAAACTCCTCGAATGGCCTGAAAAGGAGTTGGCGTTTCATATCTGGTATTTAAAGAGAAAAAAGCTGGATCCAGTTGACCGATACCGGCGGTTATGCCATCACGGCCACCGGTGTGGATGCTGTTGAACAGTCGGATCTAATGCTCAGCCCGAACAAATTGCTGCCGGAAAAAACAACTGCCACCGAAAAGACTGAAACTTCAGGGGAAACCGGGGCGTCAGAAAATCTGGCGGCCATTGAGACACCAAAAGAACTCGCCCCCTGATGCACGCCCAGCCATCATTTTTCATCCCCTATCAAGAGGTCAGAAGAGGGGCCCGATATTAAAGTTAAGCAGGACTGCCCGAGTCACAGGGAAGGGGGAGTCTCTAATTCCATGTAAAAAGGCAATATCAGAAAACCGCTTTAGAGAATTATAGGCGCCTCACTGTTTCGTGTCGGCAAAATTAAATGGAAATAAAGTCACGGAGCGACTCATGTAAAACCTTGGGTATGCTTCAGACCGTCTTGACTATCTCCAGTTGTCAAAGAGGCGAATATCATCGATTTTAAAAAGATAGTTGAAAAGACACCCAAACGGGTCAAAAAAGAATTTTTCAATGAAACAGGCAGACCCGATCCTGTGACACTTTTATTGAGATACCAAAAACCGTTTGATTTCAAGCAGACACTGTCTTTCATGAAACCCAGAGAGCTGGAAGGTGTCGAAGTGGTCACGGAAAAAAGTTTTAGTAGAACATTCAGGACGGACGCTGCAAAAGGGTTTTTTACGGTAACGGACAGCCCCGAGCAATCAGCCCTGGAATTAAGGATAGGCTGTGACGACATAAAATCCACCAAGGCAATCCAAAACAGGGTCCGTAAGGTTTTTGACCTCGATACCGATTTTACAGCCATAAATGAAAGATTTGCAAAAGATAAATTGCTGTCAAAGGCAATGGTGAACGGCCATGTGCCGCGGTTGCCCGCTGCCTTTGATCCCTTCGAGTTTGTTGTACGGGCCGTGCTCGGACAACAGATATCGGTAAAGGCGGCGACAACGTTAGCGGCAAGGGTTGCCCGGAAAGCGGCCGTAAAATGCGATAAGGGCTTTCCCCCGGGGCTGGATTATTTCTTTCCAAACCCATCGGAATTATCGAATTTGGCGCTTGACGGCCTTGGAATCACCAGAACCAGACAGGCAACACTGAAAACCGTTGTACGCAGCATCCTTTGTAAAAATGTCCGCCTGACACCCCACCAGACCTTTGAACAGTTTTATAGAAATTTTTCTGCCCTGAAAGGCATCGGGGACTGGACGGTTAATTATGTTGCCATGAGGGGGCTGGGTATGGTGGACAGCTTTCCTGCCGGTGATTTAGGCCTTGTCAAAGCACTTTCAACAGATGGTAAGGTCCCGTCAAAAAAAGAGATTATTGACATGGCCGAACAATGGCGGCCATACAGATCCTATGCGACGTTATGTCTGTGGCATTTATAATAAAAACGGATAAAAGTAGCACGGGGTGAGTTACTTAAAACAACCAGGGACCCAAAAAACTTCAGTGTATTATCGGGGGCGGGATGATGTTGCCTGTCATCTACTTATTTTGATTGTCACTGCGTTGTCTGCGATTATGTCCGAGTCTTCGTTCCGGTATATGCTGGGAATAGGAGAATTCCCGTCTTTCAACATCTAATCGCCGCTCCGAGTGGGGCAATAATTCTGAGTCGTATTTTGCTTTCATTGCAATCACTTTCTTTTTAGGCCTTTAAAAAATAGTATCGGTGTCAATCAATACAGAGTTAACACCTGTTCGATCAACTCGGGACAAGGCCTTCTGCCTCAAGTTTGTATCTAATAAAGCAATAAAGATGCCTAAGTTACAACTCTTTTTAATTATAAGCGTTAATCGGTTTTATCGCCGTCATAACCAGGGACGTGTCGCTTTTTTTTGCGCTGTGGTTACGTTTTTTGCGCACATTCTATGACCGTTGACGGCTCCCGGGGACTGATACCGGAGCCGGAATACGCTTGCTATTTCAATAAAATAATGAAAAAAGAATACGTCTGAACGGTTTTACAGCAGGCACGGACAGGGGGGGTATTGTCATAATCAACCCCATCGAAAGGAGCACTATGGCAGATGAAAAAACTGAAAAACTGGCTGTTTTGATCGATGCGGACAATGCCCAGCCGTCCATCATCGAAGGGCTGCTGGCGGAGATTGCAAAGTATGGGACCGCCAGCGTCAAGAGAATTTACGGGGACTGGACCATGCCGGGGCTAAAGGGGTGGAAGGAGGTCCTGTTGCAGTTTTCCATTCAACCCATCCAGCAATTTGGTTACACTACGGGGAAAAATGCCACGGACAGCGCCATGATCATCGATGCCATGGACCTGCTCTACACGGAAAAATTTGATGGCTTCTGCATCGTGTCCAGCGACAGTGACTTTACCAAGCTGGCCTCCCGGATTCGGGAAGCCGGTCTTTTTGTATACGGTTTTGGTGAGAAGAAGACCCCGGAGGCCTTTGTTTCGGCGTGCGACAAATTCATATTCACCGAGGTGCTGCGCTCCAAGGATGAGCATAGTGAAAAAATCAAGCGCAAAACCATCCCCGAACTGAAAAAGGACACCAAACTCTTCAATTTACTGCAAAACGCAGTGGAAGCCTCTTCGGATGACAGTGGGTGGGCCCACCTGGCGTCGGTGGGCAGCAACATCGCCAAGCGGTCCCCCGGGTTTGATCCACGCAACTACGGCTATAAAAAGCTGGGGGAACTGGTGGGGGCGACCCGATTGTTTCAGATCGAAGAGCGAACCGTTGGAGATGGCCCCTTTACGGCCATATACCTCAAGGATATGCGTAAAAAATAAGGCGATCGGCCCGCATTCCCCAGCCGTTGCGGCGGGGCAGGGCAGGTAAAAACCGATGCCATTGGCCATTGACACAAAACAGGAGGACATCATGGAAACCCGACCCTTTGGCAATACGGGTGAAGCATTCCCGATTTTAAGTTTTGGCGGGCAGCGGATTGTGGACAGCCACGGCTGCAGCGAAGATACGGCCGTTGAAATCGTCAATACGGCCATCGACAGGGGCATCCGTTATTTCGATACCGCCTGGATCTATTCGGACGGCCAGGCCGAAACGCGCCTGGGCAAGGTGGCCCGGCACCGGCGGTCCGAGATGTGGATTGCCACCAAGGCCTGGGATACCCGTGCGGACGAAGCGCGCCGCCAGTTGGAGACCAGTCTCGAGCGCCTGCAGACAGACCATGTGGATGAATGGCGCCTGCACAACGTTACCGACCATGGCCGTCTGAATGCGTTTACCGGCAAAGGCGGGGCCCTTGAAGCGGCGGTTCGGGCCCGGGAAGAAGGTCTGGTCGGTCACATCAGCATCAGCAGTCACACCGATCCGCAGCTGCTGGTGACGGCCCTTGACCGGTTTCCCTTTGACAGTGCCCTGGTGGCCCTGTCGGCCCTGGATCATTTAATGCTCAGTTTTGCCGAGGAATTTCTGCCCGTGGCCAATGCCAAAGGCGTGGCCACCATCGGCATGAAGGTTTACGGGCTGGGCAGTCTGACCCATGACGTGGAGCGGGCCCTGCGGTACACCCTCAGCCTGCCCGTAAGCACGGTCATCGTGGGAATGGAGACCATGGCCCAGCTCGAACAGAACCTGGCCATTGCCGAAACCTTCGTGCCCATGACCGACGCCGAGCGGCTGGCGTTTTTCAGGGACATCATCCACCTGGTATCTCCGCAAAAGATGCCGTGGAAAGCCGCCGACTGGAATGCGCCTGACCAGTGGCTGACACGTGGCGGTGCGGTGGCCATTTAATGACCCCAGATAACCTTCAGGATGATGATATGCCCTTTAATGACTTTGGCCTTGGGAGTGAACTGCTCAAGGCCATTGAAGCAAACGGATACACCACCCCCACCCCCATTCAGGCCAGGGTCATTCCCGCTATTATCGACGGGCGGGATATTCTGGCCCGGGCCCAGACCGGAACCGGCAAAACAGACGCATTTGCATTGCCTGTGGTGGAAATTTTAAGCCGCCAAAGCAGCAAAGGGCGGCATCCCCGTGCCCTTGTCCTGACCCCCACACGGGAACTGGCGCTTCAGGTGGGAGAGAGCATCAAGGCCTATGCCCGGCGGGTGTCCCTTCGATGCACCGTGGTTTACGGCGGGGTTCGCACAACTCCCCAGATCGAACGATTGCGGCGCGGCATCGATATTCTGGTGGCCACCCCGGGCCGGTTGCTGGATCTTGCCGCCCAGGGGGCATTGAATCTTTCCCGGATAGAATTTCTGGTTTTTGACGAGGCGGACCGAATGCTGGATATGGGATTCAGCGATGAGATCTCCGAGATCCTTGACATCGTTCCATCAGAACGCAGGACCATGCTGTTTTCCGCCACCTACACCCAACCGATCCGGGATCTTGCCGCAATAATGCTCAAGGATCCGGCCCATATCGAGGTGACGCCCCGCCAGACGGCGGCAGAATCGGTTGATCAGAAGGTGCACCTGGTGGATCGGGCCAATAAACGGGCCCTTCTCATCCACCTGATCACCCGGGGGGGCTGGACCCAGGTATTGGTGTTTGCCCGTACCAAACACGGGGCAAATAAACTCACGGAAAAATTGGCTGCCCAAAAGATCAGTGCCGCAGCCCTGCACAGCAACAAGAGCCAGTCTTTCCGGACACGGACCCTTAAAGAATTTAAAAGCGGTGAGATCCGCGTTCTCGTGGCAACGGATGTCGCCGCAAGGGGACTGGATATCAGCAATCTGCCCTATGTGGTCAATTACGATGTGCCCGGCGTTCCCGAGGATTATATTCACCGTATCGGCCGCACCGGCCGTGCCGGGGTCAGGGGTATTGCCGTCTCCCTGGTCAGCCAGGATGAAAAGCCTTATCTGCAGGCCATTGAAAAATTGATCAACCGGAAGATTCCGGTGGAAAAAGTTGACGGCTACACAGAAGATAGCGCGGTGCCGGATTTTGTTCTCTTTCGACCCGACAGTCCGTCCAGCGAACAAAAGGCAGACCCGGCCATAAAAGAGTGGGTCAGCAGACGAAAAGCGGTGAAAGAGCGTTCGAAAATCCGCAGGGCAAAGACCACCGGTTCCGGCAAAAGCGTAAGGCCGGCACCAAAACCCCGATCCGGTAGTAAAAACGGCCCGGCCGGAAAAAAGAAGTCCTCAGCAACGCGTTCTCATCAAACGCCTAAACAGGGCAACCCCCGGGGTAGGCGATAGGGCAACATAGCCCGGTCACCCGTAATGATCTACCGTTCCGGCGAGAATAAGTATACGTTTTCAATAGCGGCAGATTATCACAAAACATTTTTTGAACGTCCAACATCGAACGTTGAATATCGAATGATCAAAATCGCTTCGTTTTGCCGGTTTATAACTTGCATAGAGCAGGCATTTGAATAGTTCTTTGCTTTTATGCCATTCGAGGGGACTTCTAGAAAACACGATCCTTGGCTGTGGTCGTTGTTTTGCAGTTGTTTTTGACCGCTTTTGGGTATAGGGTGCGTGTCGTGATTGCTTGGAAGTAAAAGGGATAAGAGAAGGTAAGGTGGCGGAAGTGCATGGGAATCGAACCCACCCGAGACGGTTTTAGCGCCTCACACCGGATTTGAAGTCCGGGAGCCTCACCAGTAAGCTGCGCACTTCCGTATTTAATTTTTGAAAAATGGATAATACAGGCCATAGTGATGTGTGTCAATGGTTTTTAACCTTGATGGCGTCGTAAAAAGTCTTCATCTACTGCGTTATAGAGATTTTCCAGAAACTCGACATACCGTATGTATGCCTTCATCCCTGGAAAATCCCTATGCCTTGTATATGAAGATTTCTACTTAGCCATCTCAAATACTTTTTACGAGAACATCAACCTTGGATGATGATATATGAAAAATGGCAAAATCGCTTTTTTTGATTGTTTTTGCGGTATCAGCGGAGATATGACCCTGGGGGCCTTTGTCGATTTAGGCGTGCCGGTAAAATGGCTGGAGGAGGCGCTTTGTCGGTTGCCTTTGGACGGATTCAAACTTGAGAGTGATTCGGTTTTCCGTAACGGTATCAAAGCCCCAAAAATTTTTGTAAGGGTTCTGGAAGACTCAAAATCCAGAAATTATGCTCAGATTAAAGCGCTGATCTTTCAGAGCCCCTTGTCTGAAACGGTGAAATGCCTGAGCCTGGATATGTTTAAACGGGTGGCTGTGGCCGAAGCGGCCGTGCATGGGTGCTCCCTGGAAAAAGTACATTTTCACGAGGTCGGCGGCATCGATGCCCTGGTGGATATGGTGGGAACGGCGCTGTGTGTTGAATATCTTGGGATTGAAAGGGTCGTGGCATCGCCATTGCCCCTGGGCCAGGGGTTTGTCAACTGTTCTCATGGCACCATTCCGGTGCCTTCTCCGGCAACACTGGCCATTTTAAAGGGGATACCCACCTATGGCACTGATATTCATAGTGAACTGGTCACGCCCACCGGGGCTGCCATTATTACCTGCCTGGCAAAATCCTTTGGCACGCGGCCGGAGATGGTCGTTGACAAAATCGGTTATGGTGCCGGCACAAGGGAAATAAAATCCCGGCCGAACCTGCTGCGAATCACTGTGGGCACAGGGGCAGATGCGGGCAAATGCGATACCCTGTCCCGTGACCGGGTGACGGTGATTGAAAGTTGTATCGATGACATGAATCCGGAAATTTTCGGTTTTCTCATGGAAATGCTGTTTGCCGACGGGGCACTGGATGTGGTGTGGACCCCGGTGTTTATGAAAAAAAACCGGCCGGGCACCCGGATTCAGGTGCTGTGCCCACCTGATCTGCGGGAAAAAATTATTCACCGCATTTTATCTGAAACCACCTCTTTGGGAGTGCGATTTCATGAAATGGAACGATGTCTGCTCCCTCGGGACAGTGTCACAATCCAGACACCATTCGGGGAGATAAAGGGTAAACGGGTAGGGGGGCCGGACGGAGAAACGCGCATGGTACCCGAGTTTGAGGAATGCAGGACCCTTGCCCTTGAAAAAGGCATCCCCATACGCCTGGCGTACTCACAAATCCAGAAGGCCCTTGATCAAGGATGATGGCGTCGTAAAAAGTCTCCATCTACTGCGTTATAGCGCTTGACCAGAGACTCGACATACTACATGTATGCCTTCGTCCCTGAAAAATCGCTACGCCTTGTATATGAAGATTTTTACTTAGCCATTTTAAATATTTTTTGCGGGATTATCAAGGATGAACCGACCCCCAAATACCTTGACAAAAAGTATGCCAGATTATAGAAAAAGGCCATGAATTCTAAAGAAAAAATCATCCTGTTTCTGGCCACCAGCGGTCCTGTGGGAAACATTCCCTTTGCCCCGGGGACCTTTGGAACACTGGTGGGGTTGCCCCTTTGTTTTTTTTTGTCTCTTTGCAGCACCTCTTTTGGCGCCATCTTTATCATCACGTTTATCGTGCTGGCTATCTGGGTGGCCCAGGAAGCTGAACGGCAGATAAAAGAGAAAGACCCCGGCTGTATTGTGATCGATGAAATTGCCGGAATGATGGTGACCCTGCTGGGCCTGCCCTTTGATCCGCTGACGGTGGTGGCGGGCTTTTTGATTTTTCGAATTCTGGATATCTTCAAGCCGTTTCCGGCCCGATTGCTTGAAAAAACCATACCCGGGGGCGCCGGTGTGGTTCTTGATGATATTGCTGCCGGTATCTGGGGGAATCTGATATTAAGGGTCATGTTAATGCTAATGACGTAGATACGCTGTTCAAAAAAGGACTTGTGGGGATAAGGATACATCTTTTGAGCCCATAAACGGTTTTGAAATACGAAAGGTATAATAAAAAAGTTGAGTTCTAAAACCATTGCCAAACCTGAAGTTCAGGTAAAGAAAAAGAGCGGCCTGCGGGAAAATATCGAAGCCATCCTCATTGCCATTGTGCTGGCCCTGTTCATCCGGACATTTGTGGTGCAGGCGTTTAAAATTCCTTCGGGTTCCATGAAGGAAACACTGCAGATCGGTGATCACATCCTGGTAAATAAATTTATCTATGGCGTAAAGCTGCCGTTTATAGATAAAACCATCATACCGATTAAAGATCCCAAGCGTGGCGATATCGTTGTTTTTAAATTTCCCAAAGAGCCGGACAAGGATTATATCAAAAGAGTGGTGGGGGTGGCCGGAGACGTTATCCGGGTTCACAACAAAAAAGTGTATGTCAATAACCAGTTGCAGAAAAATCCCCATATCATGCATACGGATGCCCGTATTTATCCGGCACAATATCAGCCCCGGGATAACATGGGGCCTGTAACCGTTCCGGCAGATTCCATTTTTGTCATGGGAGACAATCGCGATAACAGTTATGACAGCCGTTTCTGGGGATTTGTCAACCTTGACGCGGTGAGGGGTAAAGCCTTTATTATCTATTGGTCATGGAACAGTGAAGGCTCCTGGAGTGGTGAAAATTTTGTCGTCAGGTGGAACAGGATCGGAAACCTTTTAAAATAGAATTTTCCACAGCCGTTGTAACCATTGTATTGTTTCGCGGCAAACTGTGACGGTCTCGTAAAAAGTCCAACGCCTGCGTTGCGCTGCGGCCCGCAATCATTCAACGTACGATGGTTACGCCTCATGATTACAAAATTTGCACGCCTTGACACGCAGTGAAGCGTAGCGCTCATTTGAACTTTTTACGGGACCGTCTAAATTCGACTTTTAACGAGTTTATCAACTGTGAACTGTAAACCGACAACCGTGAACAGCTTTAGACAACCGTGAACAGCTTTAACGGGGGATTCATGAAACCGGTTTTGATTCAAGGCGGAAGGGTTGTTGATCCGGGCAGGATGGATGACATTGCGGACATTCTCATTGAGAAAGGGAACATTGTCCGTGTGGCTACTGCTGCTGACGGTGGGCTGACCCCATTATCAGACGATTATCCGGATCTTGCCGTCATTGATGCCAGAGGGAAAATTGTTTCCCCCGGATTGATTGATATGCATGTTCATTTTCGGGAGCCCGGGTATGAATACAAGGAAACCATCCAGAGCGGTTGCATGGCGGCTGCCCATGGCGGTTTTACAGCGGTTTGCGCCATGCCCAACACCATGCCGGTGAATGATGATCCGAAAAACACCGAATTTGTAATCAACCAGGCCCAAAAAGCGGAAAGTGCCCGGATTTATCCGGTGGCTGCCCTCAGCAGGGGCCTTAAAGGGCTCAGTCTGTGTGACTATGACCTATTAAAGCGCGCCGGGGCTGTTGCCGTAACCGATGATGGCTTGCCCCTGGTCGACAGCCGTCTGATGCGACAGGCCCTGGAAAGCGCATCCCGGGCCGGATTGCCCGTGCTCGTCCACAGTGAAGATCTTGCCCTGGCAGCGGGCGGTGCCATGAATGAAGGGCCGACGGCGGTGAGGTTGGGGCTTTCCGGCATTCCCAATGCAGCGGAAAGCATCGGGGTCATGCGGGATATCGCCCTGTGCGAGCTGACCCATGTCCCCATACATATCATGCATGTATCAACCCGGGAAAGTGTGCGTGCACTGCGCAATGCCAAAGATAGAGGGGTACCGGTGACAGCTGAAACGGCGCCCCATTATTTTACCTTGACGGATGAAGCCGTGGCAAAATACGGGACCCGGGCCAAAATGAATCCACCCTTAAGATCCGCTGCAGACCGACAAGCGGTGAGAGCGGCGCTTACAGACGGAACCATCGATGTGATCGCCACAGACCATGCCCCCCATTCCGTTATTGAAAAACAGGCGCCATTTGCCAAGGCCCCCAACGGTATCATCGGGCTTGAAACATCCTTGTCCCTCTCTTTTAAACTTGTTGAAGACGGCGTGATCGGCATGAGTGAACTGATCTCTCTGATGAGCGTCAATCCTGCCCGGATACTGGGCCTTGACAGCGGGCTTTCGCCAGGCAACAGGGCTGATATCACGATTATCGACGCTGAAAAGTCATATACGGTTGATGCTGAGCGGTTTCGGTCCCAGGGTCGCAACACCCCTTTTAACGGGTGGGTCCTAAAAGGCAGGGCGGTCATGACCCTGGTGGGCGGAAAAATCGTATTTCAGGAATAAACAGAACCCGGAACCTAATAGCCCAATAACCAATAACCCAATACCCAATAACGGATGATTCCATCATGCCTTTTAAAAAGCCGCACATTCTGGTTGTTGATGATGAACTCAGCATGCGGGAACTTCTTGAGCTGATGTTGAAGCGGGAAGGGTACCGTGTTGATCTGGCCGAGAACGGACGTAAAGCCATTGAAAAAATAAAAAAGACACATTTTGATCTGTTGTTGTGCGATATTCGGCTGGGGGATATCACCGGCCTGGAAGTACTGCGGGAAGTCAAGAAAAAGGACCCGGATACGGTGGTCATCATGATTTCAGCCTATGCATCTGCCGAAACGGCGGTGGCGGCCATGAATGACGGTGCCTATGATTATGTCCCTAAGCCATTTGATAAAAATGAATTAAAACAGACCATTGCCAATGCCCTTGATCTTAAGACCATTGAGTCCGAAAAAAAGATTTTAGATGATGAACTTCAAAAGACCCTTCATTTTGGTAAAATTGTCGGTAACAGCCCCGGGATGATGCGTATCTATAAGATGATCGATCAGGTTGCCAGGACCAGCACCAATATCATGATAACCGGTGAAAGCGGTACCGGCAAGGAATTGATTGCCAGGGCCATCCACGGCCAGAGTAGCCGTGCCGATAAAGCCTTTGTTGCCATTAACTGCGGCGGCATTCCGGAAACATTAATGGAGAGCGAACTGTTCGGTTATAAAAAGGGTGCCTTTACAGGGGCTACGGGCGATAAAAAAGGGCTTTTCAAGGAGGCTGACGGCGGCACTATATTTTTAGATGAAATCGGCGAACTCAGTACGCCCATCCAGGTGAAGATTTTGCGGGCCGTTCAGGAAAAGGTTTTCAAACCGGTGGGCGGCAATGAGGATATCACCGTGGACATGCGCATTATTTCAGCCACCAACAAAAACCTTGAGGATGAGGTGATCGAAGGGCGTTTTCGGGAAGACCTGTTTTATCGGCTGAATGTCATTGAAGTAAAAATGCCGCCGTTAAGGGAACGCAAGGCGGATTTGCGTGCACTGGCCCAGCATTTTCTTGAAAAATATTCCAAAGCGTCGGGTAAGGGCATTCAGAAAATTTCGGCATATGCCATTGATCTTTTAAATAAATATGATTTTCCCGGCAATGTACGCGAACTGGAGAACCTGATTGAACGCAGTGTGGCCCTGTCCACCACCAATATCCTGCTCCCGGACAGTCTGGCCCTTTCCATTCACAAGCGCAGATGGATTGAAGGTGTAAAAGGGAAACGATTTGATTTGAATGAGGTTGCCGATGGTGGTGTCGATCTTGATCAGACCCTGGCCGAGATCGAACGGGCCTATTTGACAAAAGCCCTGGAGTGTACCGGCAACAACAAACAAAAAGCCGCCGAATTATTGCGTATCAGCTTTCGTTCCATTCGCTACCGGATTGATAAACTGGCCATTGAATAAACACCGACCCCACCGGTCTCCGGCTGGGAGCGAAACAACAAATAGCAAGCCGCAAATATTCAATTTTCACTATTCAATATAATGGGTTCCGGTTTGGCCGGGTTGATGATTTTTTCTTTTGGCATCATGGGCTCGATTATCTTCAGCGGCAGTTTGACCGTTCTTTCGAGGATGCCCATCAACCCCCTGCCCACTGCCGCTACCGGCAGTATCGAAATTTTCGGCTGCGCATAATCGCCGGTGATCTCCAGGGGGATGGAGACAAGGGAACCCGCCAGGATATAACCCACCAGAGGGGTCATCTTGATGACACGATCAACGGTCTTTAAAGGGGCCACAAGCACCGTTAAATTCAGCTTTTTCCCGATCAGATCGACATACCCCTGACCGATCAGTTCCATGGATGCGCCGTCCATGACCGCTTCTTTCAAAGTGAGTCTGCCGTTGTCAAGGGCCGCCTTCAGCGTGATGGTCTTATATGCAAACCCCTCCTTTCCGATGCCGGGATTCTTTCCGAATAAAATTTCAGTGCTATTGAGAAATGTCAGGATATTAGACAGTGTCGTGGCCTTGAAAATACTGCCATTTCTGGCAATCAGTTCAAAATCACCCGTCAGTGAGGCCGGCATCATCTCCGGCGGACCCAGGGCCTTGATCACGCCGCTGAGCTCAAAAAGGCCGGTCGCTTTTTTTTCTTCTTTGAACAGCCAGTCGATCACCGGTGCCAGGGGCTGGTCTTTGGCCTCGGGTTTAAATTCGAGGGCCAGATCGCCGGTGGCTCTTTTTATCACGACCTGGCCGGGTGTTGAAATTCCGTGGATTTTGGCATGGGTCACGTTGACATGGATATTGTCCCGGTCCAGTTGAATTTCGGCTTGAAACGGCTGCCATGTGGTTTGGCCGTATACCAGAGATGCCGACGTTAATCTGAGGATCCCGGTGACCGGATAATCAAACACCCCATCGCGTGTTACAGGCCCGCTGTCGGAAGGATCACGGATGTTGGTGTGCTGGGTATATCCGGTTTTTTTCAGCATGTTCCGGATGTGATCGACATTCAATTGATCGGCTGCCATATCCATGTCCAGGCGCAGGCCCTCTTTTGAAAAAAGAACGTCTCCTTTAAGGTTCAGATGGTTTTCGTCCAGGGCCACAACGGCGGATGTCAGTCTTACACGGTGTTGGTCTGCAGTAAGCGCTATGGCGCCGATATCGAGGGGAAATCCCAGAATGCGCAGCAGCTTCAGGTTGCCGCCCTTGAGGTTACCCTGCACGGTGGATGCCATGGGCTGATCCAGCCGGATATGTGCGCTGAGATCACCATCGACCCATCCGTCGGGCAGATTGCTCTCGACAAAGATTCTGTCCGAGGTCATCTGGTCGATGCGGCCTTTAAAATTGAAATCAAGTGTCTTGTCTTTGATGTATAAACTGGCCGAGGCACTAGAGTTTTCATCCTTGACCGTCATTTCATTCACCCTGAACGTATCGGGCGTCTGAACAAGGTCCAGATGAAGGTCCGGGCCCTGGGGGAATTTTAAATCCCCCATAAAGAGTGTCTGTGTCTTTTTTTCCCAGGAGAGATACGCCGATGAAACCGATAGTGGTGACCGCCATGCCAGTTCGGAAGGGATGTTGAGCCTGGTGGATACCCAGTTATTTGAAAGCGGTCCGATATCGCCTTTGAAAAGCGCCTCAATTTTATGGCGCCCCCCGGCATTGAGCGTGATCAGCCCGGACCCGGCCAGCGTGCCATCAAGAAAGGCCAATCGCGTATCGCTGAAGGAAAAGGTTTTAGCGTCTGCCTTGGAAATGGCATGAAAGTGACCTTTTTTCAGGGTAATGGTATTCGGTGAAAAACTGGAATCCAGAACAAGATTTTGAAAAGAACCCACGGCGTCAATATCCCAGGTTGCAGGGGCGAACAGGGGGCCTTTCAGGTGTATTTGTGATATCGCGAGACCGCCTGCGGCAGTTTGAATATACTTGGGTATTTGAGCGGCGTCAAAAGTGCTGATCCATGGAAAAAATTCCGCCAGACTCAGGGTGAGCTCGCCATTTGACACATCGATAAAAGGCGTATCGCCAAAATCAATATGCCCGGTCAGGGCGGAAAAGGCAGAATTTCCGATTTTTCCCGTCAGATGATCCGCAGTGATACCACGGGCATCATATGAAAAATGCCCGCCCTTGATCTCAAGCGGAAAGGGCATTCGGCTGTAGGTGCCCGATAGATTAAAACCCGCTATCATCACCTGGGCGGTGATGGCATCCAGGCTTTCCCCGAGCACCAGTTGCCCGGTTGCGTTTCCCTTGAGATGATCGATCCGGTGGAGTTCTTTTAAAAATTGTTCATGGCCCACCACCTGTTTCAGCACCGGCGGTAACTGGGCCAGATCGGCATCCACGGTGATATCGAGATGGAAGGGGGCATTTTTGCCCGACAGGCCGATGTTTAAACGGCCGTTTTTACCCGTAGAATTTTCCAGCCGTGCGGTTAAATTTTTTCCTTCCAATATGCCATCGGCAATGACCACATCGCCGATGACCTGGTCCACACTGCGCCTGAGACCCGGAATAAAAATGCCGCCGTCCACAAGGTGGCCTTTTAGGATAAAGTTTTCCAGGCGGCCCAGATCGGCAAAGCGGTTGCCATGGGCCGCAAAGGTGATGGCCGGTACATGGCCGCTTTTCACGATATCAAAAATATGACCGATGACCGGAATATCGCCTGCCGCCGCCAGTGCGGTTTCGCGAGCCGCCGCCACATCGATGTCTCTGCCTTCCAGGTCAAGGCTGATTTGGGAACTGTTTTTATTTTTTTGAAATTTTCCGGACAGACTCAAGTGGGGATGGTCCAGATCGATATTATCAAGGGTTACCTGGATGATATCCCTGTCTATCCGAAAAGCCCCCTTCAATGCCCGGGCTTTGATGACGGTCTGAATCGTTCCCCGTTGCAGGGTTAGGCTTGGGATACCGCCGGTTATCCGGCCATGAATGGCATCCGGCCATACCCCCTGGATATCCAGGTCCAAATCGACTTGCGAATCGGATAATTTTCTGGGTGTCTGGGGAAACAGGTGGTCTGTGATTTTGTGCGGGTGCAATTCATGGATGGCAATTTGGCCTTTAATTTGAGAATTTTTTCGGTTCAAGTCAGCATCAAAGGATAGGCTGCCCCACAGGTTTGATTGACAGTCGAGACGGATAATGGATTTTTTTTCAGTACCGGTGATGCGGGCCCTGATTTCCCGAAAGGAAAAAACCGGCTGGTTGTTTTTTGAAAATACCAGATGCCCCTGTTTAATATCGACGCCAAAGTCCGGGACCATCACGCCCAGCTCGGCGATCCCGAGGCCGCCTGACTTCGCCGGGCTGGATTTTTTATCGGGGTTTTCAGCCGGTGGTTCGGGGTTGACAACGATCAGATCGGGTGCCAGGGCCTTGATCTCTGCCAGTTGAACGCTTCCTTTGAGTAAAGGCAGCAGCCTCGGGTAGAGGGTCAGTGATGTCACGGTGCCGCTGATTTTTTCAGGGATTGAAAAATTTACCGAATGAAAGACAATTCGGGCCCGGGGAAAAAAAGATATTTTCGCCCTTTCATATGCCAGTTGCCCGCCCGTTTTTTCTGAAAAACTATGAACGACTTCGGTCTTTACGAACTCTAAATTAGCGGCATGCCGGGCAATTAGAAAAAAAAGGGCAAGCATGACGATAAATACACTTGCTGCCCCTGACCCCCATAAAAATATTTTTTTGGATGTATTCATTATACGTTTTCGGATTTGGCCTTAGACAGTTACCCATTGAATTTTACTAAAAGAACATCAGCCTTATAAAAATAGCGCAATCAATCCAAAAAAGCCAGCACCGTTTATACGAAGGCCCGATTCTTTAATTTCAAATATCTTTGGCTTGATTTTCCCTTTGTGAGAGGCTAATTAGTTGATAATGAAAATACAATTATTCAAACCAGATAGACAAATACCAGGGAGACAACAATGAGTGAGATCAGGATGACAGGCGAAATCCGGACCGATTATGATTGTGAAGTGACGGGACTGCCGGCCCAGCGGTGGGCCGAGGCTGTTTTTCAGATTGGAGAGGAAGAGATCGTACTGGAAGTCAGCGTTGAAAAAAACATCATCGTGTCCATTATGGCCGGCGAGGATGCCGTCTGGAAAGGAACCCTGGCGGGTTTGAAAGAATTGATAAAAAAGGAGATTAAGCCCCGTTAGAATCTTGTGTTGAAGCGTACGGTTCAGCTGAAATTGCCACCGCTCCCTATACGGCGATGGTGGCAACCCGGTAACAGCGCAGACAGCGATCTGCTTCGGCAATGGCTTCAGCGTTTGAAAATCCGCTTTCCACCTCGTCAAAGATATATTTTCGGACGTCAGGTGTCAGCAATGTAAGCTGTTTGCGCTGTCTCTTGTCGGGTATATTGATTTCTTCCCGGCTGTCATACACTTTCATTGTTTTGAAAAATTTATCAAAATAAGCGGCATCATCATAATCCAGGGCCTGGCCATTGATCAGGCGGTCAATGTTAAGCGCCGCCTGCATACCACCGGCACAGGCGGTAATCAGTGCGCCGGGACCGGTTTCACAATCGCCTGCTGAAAAAATTTTCGGTCGACTGGTTTGTTTGGTGACCGGGTCCACCACGATGGTCTTCCAGGGGGTTGTCTTTATATCTTCCGCGCCTTCAAGCAGCGACAGATCGATTCGCTGACCGATGGCCGGCACCACCGTGTCACAATCGAATACAAACTCCGAGCCTTCAATGGGAACCGGTCTGCGCCGACCGCTCTTGTCGGGTGCGCCAAGTTTCATCCGAATGCACTGGAGTCCGACCACTTTGCCGCCTTCAGCCAGCACGCGAACCGGGGTGGTCAAAAAATGAAACCGGACATTTTCCTCTTCGGCATCCTTGATTTCCACCTCATCGGCGGGCATCTCGTTGCGGGTTCTGCGGTACACCAGGTTGACATCTTCTTTTTGGATGCGGAAAGAACACCGGACACAGTCAATGGCCACATTCCCGCCGCCGATGACCACCACTTTTTTGCCCTCGGGATACGGGTCCCGGCCCTGGTTGATATCCAGCAGATATTTAACCCCGGGGATAAATCCTTTGTATCCTTTGTCTTCTCCTTCAACCCGCATGGATGTGTTGTCCTGGGCGCCGATACCGATAAACAGGGCGTCAAACTCTTTTTCCAGTTGTGACAGTTTTATATCTTTGCCGATGGTGGTGTTGTAGTGAAAGGTAACCCCCATTTTTCGAACCTGATCCACCTCACCGCGTAAAATACCCCGGGGCAGGCGATAATCGGGTATGCCCACGGCGGACATGCCGCCGGGTTCATCCAGATGTTCATAAACGGTGACCCGGTGCCCTTTACGGGCCAGATGATAGGCACAGGTGACACCGGCGGGTCCTGCTCCCACAATGGCGACGGTGCCGGTGGTTTCCGACGCCGTGATCGGGTATTGGGGGCGTTTGGGCCGGGCCAGTTCATGATCGGCAACAAAGCGTTTTAAAAATTTTATGGATATGGGTTCATCCAGGTTTGCGCGACGGCAATTTTCTTCACAGGGGCGCACACAGACACGGCCCACGACCCCGGGCAGGGGCAACCGCTCCCGGATGACATCAAGGGATTCTTCAAACCGGGCTTCTTTGATATACTCGATGTAGCGGGGAATATCCAGATGAATGGGGCAGGCATCCATGCACGGTGCCGTCAGCCTGGAATGGTATGCGCCGGCGGCGATGGTGTTCCCATTGCCCACAGCGTCGGCAAACTGGGTATGAAAATATTTCAAGGCATGGCGCAAAGGGATGGGACCGGTCTGGCCGATACTGCATTTTGAAGACGCACTCACGATGTCAGCCATTGCTTCCAGGAATGCCAGATCTTCCTTGTGACCCTCACCCCTGCATATTCTTTTCAGGGTTTCGGCCATAATGCCGGTGCCGGTGCGGCAGGGGATACATTTACCGCATGAATTGCTGTGAACTGCTTCCATGTATGACCGGCATAGATCAACGATATCCACGTCGTCGGAGCGCAGGACAATGCCATACCACCCCATGAACCCTTTAATTTTTTCATCCTGTTTGAAGTGTTCCGGCAGTTCAAGTGCATTCACCGGTACATAAGATTGTGGCGCTTTCCCACGATTATCAACAACCTCGTCACCCCAGGAACTGAATAAGATATCGATCATGATCTGCCATCCATTTCTATTTGCATTGTCATCGCATGACGGTCTCGTAAAAAGTCCAACTCCTGCGTTGCGCTGCATTTCGTAATCATTCAACGTACGATAAGTACGCCTCATGACACCAAAATTTACGCCTTTGACATTATGAAACCTTTACGAGACCGTCTAAATCAAACTTTCACGAGATCATCATCGCATCGTAATGCTAAAATTTGCACCTGTTTATCACTGCTGATAGAAATTTTCAAGATTTTCATTTATAAAATCGTTAAAACTGGTATAAAATACCACAGCAGCAGTATAGGGGTGCGTAAAAAATATTCCGGACGGCGGCATAAAAATGGAGGACAAGGCATGCACAAGGGGCTTGCGCCTGGTGTGATCAATGCGATTGCAAAAATGTTAATACGGGCGGATCAAGAAGGAAGACAGATGCTGTTCGAACATGAGGTGTATGCTGTCCTAAAACTGCTGGGGTTAAATGTTCCGACGTATCTGGTTGTCACGGAAAAAGAAGCCATTACCCGTAAAACCCTGGCCCTGTTCGGCAGTAAACAACTTGTTTTGAAAGTGATATCCAGGGACATTACCCATAAGCAAAAATTTAATGGCGTTAAGATAATCTACAAGGATCTTGATTTTGTAAGATTTACGGTTGATGAAATGGTGTCCCGGCTTCAAAAAGACGGCTTCCATGTGGAAGGCATTCTGATCGTTGAATGTATCGACTATTCCAAGGAGCTGGGCAACGAAGTGCTTCTGGGGTTCAGGGAAAGCGAGGCCTTTGGACCGGTCATCTCATTCAGCAAGGGCGGCAGTGATGCAGAACATTTCGCCACTCACTTTTCCCCTCCGAATCTGATTCTGGCACCCATCGATAAAAAATGGTCCACGGCGTTGCTGGCCTCCACCAAAATACAGAAAAAATATATTGAAACAGGCGCCGTTGATTATATCGCCAAAATCGTCAATGCCGAAGTAAAGCTGAGCCATCTGGCAACTGCTTTTTCAAATTATGGCAACGGTAAAACCCGGTTTTGCATCAGAGAATTTGAAATAAACCCTTTTATATTTGATTCCGACGGCATGTTCATTGCCCTGGACGGATATGCCCGTTTTACACCGAGAAACCCTCAAAAAGGAACGCTTCCACTTCGGCCGGATGATTCCATCACCTCTTTTTTTGAGCCCCACGGGATCGCTGTTGTGGGCGTCAGCAGATCGGATAGCGGTAAACCCGGCAACATCATTTTGAAAAATCTTATGGGGTTGAACCGGGTAGATGTCCATGGTGTTAACGCCAGAGGGGGAAACGTCCCCATTGCCGGTCAAAAAATAACCCTGTATCCTTCGGTAACCGATATTAAAGAGCGAATCGATCTGGCAATTATCACCGTTCCGGCCGAGCATGCACTGGGGGTGGTCCAGGCCTGTGCCCAAAAGCATGTAAAGGCTGCCATCCTCATTCCCGGCGGCTTTGGTGAGATTAAAAAAAATCTGGATATCGAGGCACAGATCATGGATATTGCAGATAAAAGCCATATGCGGATCATGGGCCCCAACTGCCTGGGGATTGTATATGCCGGAAATTCCGTGACACCCGGGGTCAATACTTTTTTTATTCCCGAGGAAAAGTTTCGCGTTAACCTTGAAAAAAATAAGAATGTCGCTGTTTTGAGCCAGAGCGGCGCCCTGGGGATAACGGAAATTTATAACCTCCGAAACGCCATTTCACCCAAGGTGATCGTCAGCTACGGCAACCAGCTGGATGTGGATATCGGGGACCTGGTGGCCTATTTTGATCATGACACCATGGTGGATGTGATCGGCTGTTATATCGAGGGATTCAAGCCCGGTGCCGGAAGGAAGTTGTTCAATGTTGCCGCCCGGTGCCGCAAGCCGTTGATCGTCTACAAGGCCGGACGGACCACGGCCGGTCGGCAGGCCACCGAATCCCATACCGCCAGCATTGCCGGAGAATATGCCGTGGCAAAGGCCGCCATGAAGCAGGCCGGCGCCATTGTTGCCGACAGCATGATCGATCATGGCGATTTTATCAAAACCTTTGCACTTTTAAGCACCTTTGCGGTGACGGGTAACAAGGTGGCGATTATTGCCAATGCCGGTTATGAAAAAACGTATGCGGCAGACAATCTTGGCGATCTTGAATTATCTGCGTTTGATGATAAAACCCTTACGGATCTCCGTCATATTTTACCTGATTTTGTCACAGCCGAACCGTTGCTGGACCTGACACCCATGGCCAGTGATGAAATGTTTGAACAGTGCATGGAAACGGTGTTGAAATCCGATGCCGTGGATGCGCTTTTTGTTTCCATTGTGCCCCACGGGGCCGTCATCCATACAACCGATGATGAAATTGAGCGGAATACCGACAATATTGCTGCGCGGATTGTCAGAATCGTTCATAAATACAAAAAACCCACAGCGGTTTCAGTGAATGTGACGTCCGGTGCGGATGCCGTGTACCATAAATTCGGCCAGATACTGGATTCAGGCGGTGTGCCCACTTTTTTGACCGCGAAACGGGCCATGGTTTGCCTGAACGCTTTTATCCGCTACCATCGGACCCAAAAGGAAAGAATATTCAGTGAGTGGCTGAGATAGCCCTTGTTTTTCAACGAATATGATAAAAAAAAAAATAACCCTGTCTGTGACGAACACATGGCGATAAAAGAATTTTTTTTAAAAGTCAGTCATCTGGAACTTTATCAGAACAGGGTACAGACTGATGATTACCTTCGAACTCGTATTTTACAATCGGGACAGCAGACTGGAAACAGGTATTGACTGATGTTCTGGGAGATGCCAGAAAACATGCAGGGATCACTCCAAATTCAAAAGATATGGATTTAACCCGGCAGACCGGTGGTATACGGATCGAACAGACCCTGTTTGAAAAGAAAACCGGTGATTTGACCGTCATTGCCAAATTATGGCCCTGGAAAGACGGCCTGCATACCACTTTGAAAATGGCCCTGCTCAGGGAATAGTTGCTGGCAATTAGCCGTTAGCCGTTAGCTGTTAGCCAAAGGATTACTTCATCGTTTTGGGATGAATGCCAATAGCTGACAGCTAAAAGCTTATTTTACGATGCCTGACGGACAACCATTACCGAGCAGGGGGCTTTGTGGGACACCCGTTTGGCCACCGAACCGAACAATACCAGACCCATGCCGGTGAGGCCGTAGGCGCCCAGGACCACGATATCAACCTGTTTTTCCGTCAGGTACCGCAGTATTTCGGTGGACACGTGACCACTTAATACCACGAATTTATGTTTGATATCCGCATCGATTCTGCTCCCGTAGGTTTGTTCCATCCGTTCTTCAAGCTGAAGGAGCAGAGAGTCATTTGAATCGGCGGGTATGATCCATTCGCTGTCCGACAGCATGGGGTTGATGACCGGCGGCAACACATGGAGCAGTTCCAGTCTGGCATGATACTTTTCAGCCATTTCCACGGCCGCTTCAAAGGCAAATTCCGCATTTTCGGAAAAATCAGTACAGCAGGCAATTTTTTTAATACGCATGATAATTCTCCTTTGGTTCCCTGGTTACAGTTTGTACCATCTGGTAAGGCCGGACGCCGGCCGCAAAGGGTACGGTTTATGTCAGGTATTTTCTGGAGACGTTAATAGCGTCTTAAGAACATCCTCTTTGCCGATGATGCCCACCAGTTGACCATCGTCTACCACCGGCAGGGTATGAAAATTGCTGTCCACCATGAGCGCCGCCACGGCCTGGATACCGGTATCCGGTTCGATGCTCACGGGATTTGGGGTCATGGCGTGGGAAACCGTTGTGGCGGCTATTTTCTGGGCTTCCTTTTCAATTCGCTTGATGGAGGTAATGGGAATGAAGCCATCCAGAAGGGAAAAGATGGAAGGGATGGGCAGCTTTTTTTGTTGAGAGATAAGATCGCTCTGGCAGATGATGCCCACCAGCTTGCCCGCATCATCGACCACCGGCAATCCATTGATACGGTTTTCAAGGAGAAGCCGGGTGGCTTTGGCGATTTCCATATCCGGGCCGACAGTAATTAAATCGGTTGACATGATATCTCGGGCTGTGATCATGGCGACCTCCTTTGCAGGACGGGTAAGCGTCCATGGGGTGAAAGGGTATTGCCGATACCGGCGTTTGAATATAGTTGTATTTTAAGTGCTTTCTGTTATAGTTTCAACTCTTTTTTAAAAATTATTATAACAGGACGTTGATGCGATGAAAGAATTTTTTAAAGTGATGAATCTGGAACAGGTGCTGGAAAAGGCACCTGTTTTTCCACAGGTGGCCACAGAAACCGTTGACCTGCTCGAATCATTTGGCCGCATACTGGCATCGGACATCATTGCCGATGTCGACCTGCCCGGGTTTGATCGTTCCACCATGGATGGCTACGGGGTTCGGGCTGTTTCCACCTTTGGTGCTTCCGAGGCCAACCCGGCCTATCTTACGGTGAAAGGAACCGTGGCCATGGGAGAAAAACCGGCCTTTTCCATCGGGCCCGGTGAAGCCGCCCGTATTTCAACCGGCGGCATGCTGCCCGACGGGGCCGATGGTGTGGTCATGGTGGAGCATGCGGAAATGATCGACGACCTGACCCTGGAAGTCTATAAAAGTGTGGCGCCGGGCCAGCATGTGGTGGCCCGGGGCGAGGATATCCGGAAAGACCATGTCATGGTATCCGGGGGGACGGCCATAAGGCCCCAGGAGGCAGGCATTCTGGCCGCTTTCGGCATCGGCCGGGTGTCTGTCTATAGAAAGCCCGTGATCGGGATTCTGTCCACCGGTGATGAAGTCGTCCCCATGGAACAAACACCGGGCCTGGGACGCATCCGGGATATCAACACCTATACCCTTTCCGGATTGATCAGAGACTGCGGGGCTGTGCCGATGCCCTTCGGCATCGTCGGCGATGACTATGACAGCCTCTTTGCCGCCTGTTCAACGGCGTTGCAGCAGACCGACATGCTGCTGATTTCCGGAGGCAGTTCCGTGGGGGTCCGGGATTTTACCATCGAGGTGCTGAAAGCGCTGGAACAGTCGGAAATACTGGTGCATGGCATTTCCATCAGTCCCGGTAAACCCACTATCCTGGCCAGGTCGAAAAACAAAGCCATCTGGGGGCTGCCCGGCCATGTGGTATCGGCCATGGTTGTTTTTCACGCTGTGGTAAACCCCTTTGTGGCGCAGATCAGCGGTTTGTCCCCGGAAAACCGGAAAACCGTGCCGGTGCCGGCAGCCTTGAGCCGAAATTTATCATCGGCCCAGGGGCGTACCGATTATGTCCGGGTGAAACTGATTAAAAAAGAAGACGGCTGGTGGGCCGAACCCATACTGGGCAAATCCGGCCTGATCAATACTATGGTCAAGGCCGATGGTCTCATTAGCGTTGGCTTGAATACCGAAGGGCTGGTTAAAGGTGCCCTGGTAGAGGTGGTTTTGCTATAGTTGGCCGCTTGCCCGGAAGGGTTTAAGAACACGGACTGCAATAGACTTGCCCGTCTGGGCACGTCTGTCTCCACATTTAAAAAACAATTGGAGATCACTGTGAAAAATAAAAAAAATAATTTGTTTTGGAAGATCAGGATTTGCGCCGGTATTCTACTGCTGTTCCTGCCGGCTTCGGCAGGGAATCTTTACGGTGAAACCGTCATGGATGATATCTCTGGCGGTCAGATAGAAATCAGAACCGGTCAGGGCATTATTGCGTCCACGGCACGGCAGAATGTGCCCACGGGACTGTTATACGATAAAGTGGTGCCGTTTTGTAAAATCAATCAATACAGCGGTGGAGCCGATTCCAAGACGCTGAAACTGAAACAGTGGCGCCAGGTTTTTTTTGAACTGCGCAAAAGCACGGTGGACAAACCCCTTTTGCCTGCCCTTGCGTCGGTCAGGGCTGCCGCCAAACAAAAATATCGGGCCCGAAAGGTTCATTCCATCGGTCTGCTGGATATGAAATACAATGCCTTGAAAAAAGAAGCCGTCGAACGGGAACTGGCACGCAGCCGGCAAAAGGTCAGCGCTGGCCGTGCCCGAGTTCCTGGCCGCGGATTTTGACACAAAAGACGTTTTTGTCGCATCGCTGATGAAAGCGACTACCCGCCGCGGCGGGGCTATCACCTTTGTCCTGGATCGGTCTTTTTATTTTTCAAATTGGGAAAAAGCCCCTACAGGCATCAGGCTGGATCTGGACGATGGTCGGGGCCCCAGGGAAGTGGCTTTTGACGAGGAGATTTCGACCAGCTACTCGACAACCGGGGAAAAAACCATCCTTTTGACCGCCATTGAACCGGACGGCAGCGAACAGACAAGTCGGTTTACCCT
The DNA here is from genome assembly GCA_942490765.1 of uncultured Desulfobacterales bacterium. Lineage (GTDB taxonomy): Bacteria > Desulfobacterota > Desulfobacteria > Desulfobacterales > 4572-123 > 4572-123. The sequence continues at coordinate 44,104 of CALNYM010000007.1, forward strand.
GGATGTCCAGGCCCTTGATACCCCGATGCCGGACGACACCTGGGCCGTTCAAAGCGATTCCATATCCATATGAGCAGGGCCTTGCATCCGGGGAAGCCTTTATCTATCGTGCCGATAGCCACCAGACCCTGCAGCATCCCCTTGTACTGGTGGAAGGCTTTGACATGTTAAATGAAATGGACTGGGATGAACTCTACGGGTATCTGAATGAACAAAACCTGCTGGAAGACTTGAGGGGTCAGGGGTATGATCTGGTGCTGTTGAATTTTCATAACTCCATGGATTACATCCAGCGCAATGCCTTTCTGCTGGTCAAGCTGATCCAGCGGGTAAATGCCGAAAAAGCCGGATATTCGCCGCTGGTGGTGGCAGGCGCCAGTATGGGCGGGTTGGTGGCCCGTTACGCCCTGGCGTATATGGAGCAGCACGATATTCCCCACGACACCCGCACCTTTATCTCGTTTGATGCGCCCCAGCAGGGGGCCAATATCCCCCTGGGGATTCAGCACTGGCTGGCTTTTTTTGCGGGCCAGAGTGCGGAGGCCGAATATCTGCTCGGTGTTCTCGATTCCGAGACATCACCGGCCGCAAGACAAATGCTGGTTTATCATCATCAGGAGACCGGGGCAGGGCAGGCGGGGGCTGATCCACTTCAGTCTGGTCTGTACACGGAGTTGGCCGATCTGGGACAATATCCACAAAATCTAAGGAAAGTGGCTTTTGCCAATGGCCGGGGTGATGGTACCGGGCTGGGCTTTGGTCCTGGCGAGCAGATGATTGATTATGAACACAGCAGTTGGCAGGTCGATATCACGGGGAATGTTTGGGCGGTTCCGGATGAAAACAATTCCGCCCTCATTTTTGACGGCAAAATTCAACCCATTGTTGGTACCGCATCATCTGAAACAGTATCTGTTTCCGGAACACTACCATACGACAATGCACCCGGCGGTACCCGGGATACCAGTCAGCAACTGGCTGATGTGGACCCAGGGTATGGTGATATCGTTGCCCTGTATCCGGATCATTGCTTTGTGCCCACCGTGAGCGCCCTCGACATCGACACGACAGATCTTTTTTACAATATTGCAGGTGATGATGCGATTCTCGACAAAACTCCCTTTGATACCATTTATTTTGCCACTGGAAATGAATCGCATATGTCGGTCACCTCTTACAATGCACCGCCGTTGATCTATGAAATCGGCTACCGAGGTGAACCCGGGGATATTTCCGGTGTGATCAAGGCACTGCAGGTTCTGGCCGGAATAGATGTGGAATTGAAGACCTGGGTGAAATCGACGGTAACCAGAACGGCCGGGTGGATGTGGGAGATGCGGTATGGGGATTGCAGCGGGCAGCGTATCTCCGTGAATAGGACTTTGGGGTTTCAGGAAGGGCAGTATGGATCAGATAGCGTGGGTGACTGAAATTATGAAGAAGCGGTATGGTATTTAAACAACAACCCTTTGAATGATATTTGGAATATAATGAAACGCAGGATATTTCTTGTTATCGGAACTTTTTGTTTTGTTTTTGTTCTCTCAACCCATGGCCCAGGCCGCTGCCGTCTGAATCAAACAGCCCCGGTTTGAGCGGGAAAATTGAGATCCGGGTCAGTTCCTCGGGCATTTTTCTGCATGCCGATAATGCCGACATCAAGGATCTCCTTGCTGAATTGAGCCGCAAAACCGGCGTCGTTCTGTCTGCCGATCCCCAAATCAACGCTAAAATCAGTTTGGATATGAAAGACGCCGATCTTGAACAGATTTTGAAAAAAATCTGTGCCAACCGGGCCGTTGTTTACACCCTTGATTCGGAGACCGGTGCTTACACGATTGTCAGCGGATATGGATTTGATACAACGCAGGAGCGTGCGACATCAAGCATAAAGACCGACAATATCGATCCCTTTTTGCCGCCGGTATCAAAAACACCCCAGACAAAAATAGCGAAAACAGCGACAATGCAGGGAAACGTTTTGTCCCCTGATAAAAAGATGTATGACGCCAAAGGGCGGTTGCTGTATAAGCCCGGCGAATTGCTGGTGAAGTTGAAGAAAAATATCCTTCCGGCTGATATCCAAACACTCCATACCTCTCTGGGAAGCCGGGTTCTGGAGACGATCAAGAGTCTCCGATTGCAGAGAATCGCATTAAAAAAAGATATGGACGAAGATGAGGCGGCTATGCTGTACATGCAGTCGGGCCTTGTGGACATCGCTGAAAAGAATGCCCTTCGTTATAAAAATGCCGTGCCCGACGATCCTCTTTTCAACCAGCAGTGGGGCATGGCCATGCTCCAGGCACCGCAAGCCTGGGACATCGCCACCGGAAGCGATGCCGTTGTGGTGGCGGTGATCGATACCGGCGTGGATTACAGCCATCCGGACCTTGCTGACAATATCTGGACCAATACCGCGGAATTAGCTGGTGTCCGAGGGGTAGATGATGACGGTAACGGGTTTGTGGATGACATCCAGGGCTGGGATTTTGCCGGAGACGGGGAAAATGAAGACAATGATCCCCTGGGGGATGACAGCCACGGAACCCATGTGGCCGGCATAATTGCGGCAGGGGGCAATAACGGTATGGGGGTGGCCGGGGTATGTTGGAATCTCAAAATTATGCCCATTAAAATACAGGCGGAGGGGGAGGAATGCATGACCACGGTTGATATTATCCTGGGCATGGAATATGCCATGGAAAACGGCGCCCGGGTGATCAACTGCAGCTACGGCGGCCCTTCCTCTGTTGATTCGGAAAAGGAGATGCTGTCGCTTCTGGGTGAACAGGGCATACTAGCCGTGTGCGCTGCCGGCAACGACGGCTCTGACATCGACGGAAATATCAATAATTATCCTGCGGGATATGATCTGGACAATATTTTGTCGGTGGCTGCCAATGGTCAGGATGGCGGCCTCTGGAGTGATTCCAATTTCGGAGAAACCAGCGTGGATGTGATGGCACCGGGAGTGGGAATAACATCAACTGTGCTGGCTGGCAGCATTTCCGAGGCGCTGCTCACTATTGATATTAACGGTAGCATATCAACCTTTGCAGCTGAAGAAATCGAGTTCAGTGGTCGTACCGATGAGGCCGGTATCACCGGTAGAGTGTATGACTGCGGACTGGGTAAGTCATCCGACGATTTTCCTGCGGCAGTATCCGGAAATATGGCCCTGATTCAACGGGGTGACATCGATTTTTCCGAAAAAACCGAAAAGGCTATGGATGCCGGCGCCACAGGCGTCATTATTTACAATAACGTGCCTGGAGATATCAATAGTTTTACATTACAAAATCCGGGGAACTGGGTCCCGGTTGTTGCCATCTCACAGGCCGATGGTGGAACACTGCTGTCCATACTTGATGAGCAGCCGGTTGTAACGCTGGTAAATCAGGTTATCACGTCAACGGCAAATTATGACGAAATGAGCGGTACCTCCATGGCCACGCCGCATGTGACCGGTCTTGCCGCGTTGATGCTGGCGGTCAACCCGAATCTGGATTATAGCAGATTAAAATCGATGATCATGGATACGGTGGACCCGGTGGAAAGTGCGGCGGGCAAGATAGTGACCGGGGGCCGGGTAAACGCCTATGCCGCAGTCACTGCAGCTCGCAAGGGAGATTTTGATTGTGACGGGCAGGTTGACCTTGCGGATTTAATTATGGTGCTGAGAGTTGTTGGCGGTGCGGATTATGTATCTTGTGGGGCCTCAACCCTGGCTGAAACAGATCCGGACGGTGATGGCCGGATTGGCCTGTCCGATGCCGTCTTTCTGCTGCAGATAATATCGGGAATTTTGTGATAACGGCAGCCGTCGGTAAGGCGGCCGATTTTATGTAGAAAAAAAGCATTTGTCCGTATCGGGTAATCACTTATGCGCATTAAATTATCTGTAATTATCCTTGCCGCATTTATAGCGACAGCCATTACCTTTCAGGTGGCCACATCTGTCGGTACTGAACTTTCCATTCCGGAAATCAAAGGCAAGGCCGGCCAGACCATCAATATACCACTTATGATCGATACTGTGGATAACCTCGCCGGGGTAAAAATTGTCATGCAATACAATAAAAAGTTGTTGACCTACAAAGCATTGGCACGCGCTCAACAGACATCTTCTATGATCTATATCGTGAATGATAACAAACCCGGTATTTTGATTATCGTCATGGCTGGGGCCAGGGGGATCAAGGGAAGGCGGTTTCCAATATTCTCAATTACATTTGAAGTTAAAAAAGAGCTGAAAAAAGAAACCCGAACAACGTTCAAAATTATTAAATCCCAACTTATGAATGATCAATTAAAAGAGATTCAACACACTGTGAAAACTTTACATGCCAGATTAAAACCATAACGCGTAGCTGAATTGATGTTATTTCAATGCCCAGAATGGTCGGGCATCCCTATTCGGCGGTGGAACGATGAATCCGTATTTTATGGTGGCAGCGGGGCATATATTTTATGTAAATGAAATGAATATATTTCCATAAATATAGACAGGAGCATTTTATGATAATGTTTAAAAGATTTTTGTTCGTGTGTCTGCTGGCCTTTTTGCTGGCAGCAAGTCTGTCCGGGTCTGTTTCAGCACAAGTATTTGACGGTAGGAAACAACTGGAACTGGTCTGATCAGGTTGTCCAGATCCCGATAACGGTGGACGATCCCGAAACCATTGCCGGGGCCGCCTTTACTATTGCATATGATGACAGCTGACGCTGAACAGTATTGAAAGTACTTTTTTTGATACCTTTGCCAACCAGTGGGCGGCATTGTTACCGGCACCGTATCCTCCCTCTTCCGTTGAAGTGGACAGTGTCGTTTATGATCAGCCGCTGGTAACCAGCACGGTAACCGTCGGCAAAGGGTGGCTGCAGCACGCTGCATGCCGGCTGTTGCAGGAAATGAAACAGCGATTTTTATATTGACTTTTTCCCTGAACAGCGGCGCACCTGCTGATACATACGATGTAAATGTCATCGCAACGGTGCTGGACAATGCGGCTGCAGGTTATGATTCGGCTGAGGCGATCCCTATGATTATAGGGTCTAACCTTTCAATTTCCGAACCGGCCGATCCGGCTGCATTTCCCGTTCTTCTTGATCCGAATGCAACGTCCCCAATCGGTTCAGTAGTACAAGGTACGGTTACTTTTAAAATTGACAGCGACAGTGACGGCATGGAAGATAGCTGGGAAGAAGCGTATTTTGATGGCATCGAAGCAACAGACGGTACGGATGATTCGGACCAGGACGGATATTCCGACCTTCAGGAATTTTTAAATGGCACTGATCCAGGTGAACCAGATGCCCCCGGCGGCGAAGGATATAACCCTGCGACGGACGATCTGAGCATCAGTGGAAGCGTAAGCTCAGACAATGATACCGTCTTTGTTTCCCTGATTATTAAAGGGGAAATTGTTGATGTCATTGAGGTCCAAACGGCAACCGAGGATGATTTCAGGTTTGATTTCAGGTTTGAACTGCCATCTGATCCGAAAGCGGACGAATATACCTTGACGGCGGTCGATAATGAGGCCTACGGTGAGATAACAGTGCCAGGTGCTTTTCTGCCAATTGTCGTCCCGGATATTGATTTGAACGCCCAGGACCTGATTCATTTGGCCTTTGACGACAATATTGAATATGAAAAAACGGAATCTACGGATGGATCAGATTTTATTTTCGCCATTACGGCAGAAGACGGAGCCGAGTCTGTTACACAATTCCCCAACGGTCTGATATTGACCCTGCCGTTTAATATAGGGGCGGTGACCCCCGGTGATTTCGAATCGGGCGACGTTACCATCTATCACGCCGATACCCGTGCTGAATTGATTGCAGGTGATGGTACGGCGGTTTTACCTGAAGATATCCTTTCCGTTGATTATATTGGTGATGACCTGACGGGATGGGTGGCTTTCGGGGTATACTCGCTGTCTGTTTTTGGTATAGGTGTCAAGGCCGATAACAACGGCGGCGGTGGAAGTGTTGGCGACGGTGGTGGAAGTGGCGGTGGTGGAAGTGGCGGTGGCGGTGGTTGTTATATCTCCACCATTGCGAGAATTCCTGGTATGGCGCTGCCTGCGGCCATTTTGGTGCTGACAGGATTCGGTCTTGTATTTAGCCGGGCCATTCGTTTCAGGGATAACAGATAATCCATAGCGCGGTGGGGACGGCTGTTCGGTCACTTAAATGTCTCAGATGTCTTATTTCTTAAGGCGATTAATTTTACATATTGACAGGATATCTGCTGCCCGCTATTTTGAATTGGATAGAAATTAAAATCAGAAAAATCTGCTGTCTTTTTGGGCAAAATTAAAATAAATGAATACTATATCTCCGAAAACACTTTTACAGAATATGGGTGCCAGAAGCATTGCCGGCCTGCAGGAAATGGGGCAGATGGGCCTTTTTTTTGCACAGGCATTTGTCCTGATATTTTCCCGCCCCTCCCAGATGTCTAAAATTATCCAGCAGATTTATTTCATCGGGGCCAAGTCGGTTTTCGTGATCTGCCTTACCGGCGGTTTTACCGGCATGGTACTCGGGTTGCAAGGATATTACACCCTGGTTAAATTCGGATCCGAGGGGATGCTGGGGGCCGCGGTGTCTCTTTCCCTGATCCGGGAGCTGGGGCCAACCCTGACCGCCATCATGATCACCGGCCGTGCCGGGTCCGCCATGGCTGCCGAGATCGGCATCATGCGAATATCCGAACAGATCGACGCCCTGGTCACCATGGATATCAACCCGGTTCGGTTTCTGGCCAGCCCCCGCATTGCCGCGGCGTTGATCAGTTTCCCATTGCTCACGGCCCTGTTTGATGTCATCGGCATCCTGGGCGGGTATTTGACCGGTTCCGTATTGCTGGGCATTAACTCCGGGGCCTATTTCGGTCGGATCGAATCCAGCGTCGTCATGCAGGATATCAACAGCGGTTTTATAAAATCAGTTGTTTTCGGGGCCATTGTCGTTCTGGTGTGCTGCTTTCAGGGGTACACCACCCATACCCGCACAGAGGGGTTCGGGGCCCGGGGCGTGAGCATGTCCACCACCACTGCCGTGGTCATGTCCAGTGTATTGATACTGGTGGCCGATTATGCATTGACCTCGATATTGTTGTAAGGTTTAAAGGTTGAAGACTGAAGGCTGAAGGGAAGGACAGGGGCTTTATAAAAAACGTTTTGTGGTGAATATATTTTGTCAATGAACGTAAGGGAAACGTATGCCGGAACCGTTGATACAACTTGAGAATGTACACAAGAAATTCGGGGACCAGGTGATTTTAAACGGTGTCGACCTGAACGTCTACAGGGGCGAGGTCTTGACGGTAATCGGCAAAAGCGGCGGGGGCAAGAGTGTCCTCTTAAAACATGTGATCGGTCTGATTACACCGGATTCAGGCCGTATTCTCTATGAGGGCCGATCCATCGATGATATGAAAAAGGCTGATCGCAAAGTCCTGAAAAACAGGTTCAGTTATATGTTTCAGGGAACGGCCCTTTTTGATTCCATGCCTGTTTATGACAATATTGCACTGCCGCTGAAAGAGCGGGCACTGCTTTCCGGCGCCGCGATCAGAGAAAAAGTATCTCAAAAAATGTCACAGCTCGATTTGCATGATGTCGAAGAGAAATATCCGTCCCAGATTTCCGGCGGGATGAAAAAACGGGTGGCGCTGGCAAGAGCCCTGGTAACCGATCCGGAAATTGTTTTATTTGATGAACCCACCACCGGTCTGGACCCGATCCGGAAAAATGCCGTACACAGCATGATCAGCGATTATCAAAAAAAACTTGGTTTTACGGCCGTGGTGGTAAGTCATGAAATTCCGGATGTGTTTTATATCTCCCAGCGGATCGCCATGCTGGATGAGGGGCGTATCCACTTTCAGGGCACGCCTGATGAAATTAAAAACAGTGATGATCCCGTGGTCAATAAATTTATTAAAGGCCTGGAGGCAGAACAGGATGATCTGACCGGTCTGGATACCCATACCCACGGAAAACAAAAATTCCAGTCTGAAATGGAGCAGTTGAAGAGCGACGGTACTGCTTTTTCACTGGTTTTGTTCAAGGTGGATAGCATGGAAGAGATCAATACGAAGTGGGGGCATACCGAAGGCCAGCGGGTCTTGAAAAATTTTGCCGAACATATTAAAACCAATTTGCGGCATAACGACACCTGCAGCCGCATGGGGCTGAACCGGATTATGCTGCTGATGCCCGATACAAAGATGGACGGGGCCCGTCATGTTTGTGCCAGGATGGCCGGAAATCTGAAAAGCGCAGATGTTTTCGGGGATCGGTTGCAGGCAGGTTTCTGTTTTTCCGTCAGCGCCGGGTTTGCCCAGGCACAGCCGAATAACAGTATGGAAGAGATGTTGGAAATTGCCAAATCGGATCAGAACAAGTTTTATGATTTTCGGATATGTTGAGTAAGGTAGAAGGCGGAAGGTTGAAGGCTGAAGGTAAAAGGTTGGAGGTTGAAGGTAGAAGTAAGTATTGTAGGGTGGGCTGTGCCCACCGATTTTCAGAATTCCGCTAACCTAAACGACCTTCAACCTTCAGTCTAAACAACCTTAACGATAAATATGCATGGAAAGATAGGGCTATGAAAAAAGCGACAACTGAAATTTCGGTAGGTGTTTTTGTTCTCATAGGATTATTGTGCGTCGGGTATTTAACCATCAAATTGGGACAGATGGAACTTTTAGGAGATGATCATTATCTGATCAAAGCCCGTTTTAATAACGTCAGCGGGCTGCGGGCGGGTGCCGAGGTGGAAATGGCCGGTGTCAAGATTGGTCAGGTGGATTCGATCACTTTGGACAGGAAAACATTATTTGCCGTTGTCGGACTAAAGATTAAAAACGATCTGACGTTAGCCGACGATGCCATCGCTTCCGTCAAGACGTCGGGTATTATCGGGGATAAATACATCAAGATTATTGCCGGTGGTTCTGATGAGATGCTCAAGCCCGGGGATATGATTACCGATACCGAATCAGCGGTGGATATCGAGGAACTGATCAGTAAGTATGTGTTCGGCGGGGTTTGAGGAAAATCAGCTTTTAGCGATTAGCTTTTAGCCGATAGCCTTGAGAAGGCGTAAAAATTAAAGATTTTAGAAAATTGACAGTATGGAAGAAAGCCCATTGAGTTAAAAATGTTGAACAGTTTTATCCGAAAGCTTATAGCTAAAAGCTAACGGCCAATAATGTCCAGGAAACGGAGGTGTCCGGTAGTTATGAAAAAATTTTTATATATAGCAGTTGTATTGATGTGTCTGGGAACTACTGTGTCGGCATCTGCCGTGGAGCCCATGGAAGCCCTTAAAAACCCAATGGAAAAAATTTTGGAACTGCTGGCGGACCCTCAGTATAAAGAAATAGACAAAAAGGATCTTCAGCGGCAGAAAATAACGGCCATTACCAATGATCTGTTTGATTATACCGAGATGGCCAAGCGCGCTCTGGCAAGGAACTGGCGGATATTTACACCGCCTCAGAGACAGGAGTTCAGGAACATTTTTGCCGATCTTCTGGAAAAAACCTATTACAACAAGGTTTACGGTGAATATACCAATGAAACGGTGGTCTATGGAAAAGAGCGGAAAATTTCCGATGTTAAAGCTCAGGTCGAAACCGCGATTCACCGGGCGACCGTGGATATACCGGTGATGTACAGCATGATGTTGAACAATGGGGTGTGGCGGGTGTATGACGTGAATATTGAAGGCGTCAGCCTGATTAAAAATTATCGTTCCCAGTTTTCCCAGATCCTGAACAAGGATAAGCCGGAATACCTGATCCAGCGGCTTAAGGACAAGATCGTTAAACTTGAAAAAGGGGAGAATCCGGAGTAATAATGAAATATTCTGTTTTTTTTCCTGTTGTGTTTGGCCTGCTTCTGGGTTTGGGCTGCGCAACCCAAAACGCATCTACGGCATCCAAAGACGGGCTCTCCTCATCCGGTTCACCGGCAGCCGTGAAAGCCGAGGAAATTGCCACGGTTCAAAAGGACCTGCCTCAAGTGGATGCCGAATTTTTAGATAATAACCTTGATTTTCTCGACGAAGAAGAGGGGGACACACAAGCGGGTACCCGTATAGCGGATCCCCTGGCACCCTGGAACAAGGTGATGTTTCAGTTTAATGACAAACTGTATTTCTGGATTTTGAAACCCGTTGCAAAAGGATATCGGGCTGTAGTGCCCCAGGTGGTCCGAAACAGCGTCAAAAATTTTTTTGTAAACCTTGCTTTTCCGGCCCGTTTTGTCAACAGCCTGCTCCAGGCCAAGGACCAGAATGCCACTGATGAACTGGGGCGCTTTTTGTTCAACAGCACTGTGGGTGTGCTCGGTTTCTGGGATGCCGCCGGTAAGTTTTATCCAGACCTGAATCCGGTGTCCGAAGATCTGGGACAGACGCTGGGTCGCTATCGCATGGGCAACGGTTTTTACATTGTGTGGCCTGTTCTGGGCCCCTCGACATTAAGAGATTCCGTGGGTCTGTTCGGCGACCGTTTTCTGAATCCCGTGACCTATGTAGAGCCGACGGAGGCATCCCTGGGCATCAACGCATATGATAAAGTCAACGGGCTCTCTTTTCACATCGGTGATTATGAAGCATTGAAAGATGCGGCCCTGGACCCCTATGAAGCGTTTCGGAATGCATACATTCAATACCGCAGCAAGAAGGTGGCGGAATAATTATCTTCCGCAACATTTTTTAAATTTTTTACCGCTGCCGCAGTGGCAGGGATCGTTACGGCCTACCTTGGGCGTTGAACGCACCACCTGTTTCTGCTCGGGTGCCTCACCATCGTAAAAATACCATTTGTCATCCTGTTTTTTAAACCGGGCAATTTCATGGTGCCGTTTTTTAGTGCCTTTTTCAATATATTCAGCGATAAACTCGACGGTTCCCTCGTTATCCTCAGCACCCCCTTCCCGGGTATCCTTGATTGTCAACTGGCGCCAGATTGATTTTTCCGACCATCTCCGGATCGATCCGGCATCATGATCTTTGCGTTTTTTAGGGTGAACCGTGTCAAGCAGGTATTGTACCTTAGTTTTGGCAAAGGCGGTATAACGGGATCGCATCAGGGCTTCCGGTGTTGGCGCCGGAAAGGTCCCATCAATAAGCGGTCTGACAGCAGGTTGCATAGGATTTGCCGGACCCGCACGGGCAGTTTTCAGTCGTTGTCTCCATTTTATGTTTCTCCATAATTGTTCAAAAATTTCAGGCTCGATCTATCGTAGGGTGGGCTGTGCCCACCAATGGACAGAATACCGTTTATGAGATTATCGTTTTGCAAAAAAACAGATCGTAACAGACAAGATATCTCTATGTGGCTGTGGCTTCCAAATCCGGCCGTTCATAAAACGTTTGATTTTGATGTGAAATTAGGATTATGTCAATCAGATAATTACCTAAAGGACCCTTTTTAAAAAAATGATGCTGCTCATCTACCCGCCAATTGCAAAGCCGTGTGAAATGCCCCCGGGACTGGCCCGGCTGGCCGGTGCCCTCAATCATCACAATGTGCCGAACAAAGTGGTGGATTTTAATGTCGAAGGACTTTGGTATCTGTTCCAGCAGCCTGTTGCCGGTAAGGATACCTGGACCCGGCGGGCCGTATCTCATCTGCCGGAAAACCTTGCAGCCATGCAGGATCCCCACATTTATCAAAATATTGACCGGTACAAACGAACCGTCATGGATATTAACCGGGTGCTGCATCGGTTGGACGGCATGGATAACACGCTTATCGGCCTGGCCAATTATCAGGATGATCATCTTTTGCCGGTAAGAAGTGCGGATCTGATCACGGCCGCTGAAACATTTGACCGAAATATGTATTATCCTTTTTTTAAAACGCGGCTACTGTCTTTGATGGAAAAATATACACCTGATATTATAGGGTTTTCCCTGAATTACCTGAGTCAGGCCATCTGCACCTTTGCCATGATCGGTTTTTTGCGCAAGGTCAGGCCAAATATTAAAATTCTTTTGGGCGGCGGTCTGGTAACCACCTGGCTAAGAAATCCCGCCTGGCAAAATCCCTTTGGCGGCCTGGTGGATGATTTTGTGGCTGGTGCCGGGGAAAAAACACTGCTTGAAACCGCGGGCGCCATTAAACACCAAAATTTTTATACCCCGGACTATTCAGGCTTTCAGCCAACACAATACCTGTCTCCGGGGATAATCCTGCCCTACAGCGCATCAATGGGCTGTTACTGGAACCGCTGCTCTTTTTGTCCGGAAAAAGCAGAGGGAAATTCTTACCGTCCGGTACCCTCGACCCGGGTTATGGCCGACCTTGGGCGTCTGATTCACAGAAATCGCCCCCATCTCATTCATTTGCTGGATAATGCCATCAGCCCGGCCCTTTTGAAAAAATTGACGGCGGATTTTTCAGGTACCCCATGGTACGGTTTTGCACGAATTTCCAAATATTTAGCGGATCCTGAGTTTTGCTTCGAATTAAAACGGTCCGGGTGTGTCATGCTCAAACTCGGACTCGAATCCGGAGACGGGGCGGTGCTCGAGGGTATGCAAAAAGGCATTGATCCTGATCTTGCCGCAGTGGTTTTGAAAAATTTGAAAAAGGCCGGCATCGCAACCTATGTTTACCTTCTTTTCGGTACTGTTTTTGAGACCCTTGATGCCGCCCGTAAAACACTTGACTTCACAGTGGCCCATGCCCGGGAGATCGGATTCTTAAATCTTGCCATTTTTAATCTGCCGGCCTACGGGCCGGATGTGAATACCCTGTCCACCGAAAAATTTTATGCCGGGGACCTGAGTCTTTACCGGGCCTTTGTTCACCCCAGGGGCTGGCATCGGGACCGGGTACGGCAGTTTCTGGATCGTGAATTCAAGCGGCACCCGGCCATAGCGGCCATATTAAAAAATGATCCGGTGGTGTTTACCTCCAATCACGCACCGTTTTTTTGCGAGATGACGGTCTCGTAAAAAGTCCAAGTTAGCGCCTGCGTTGCGCTGCATTTCGCAATCATTCAATGCACGATGGTTACGCCTCATGATTGGAAACTTTGCGCGCCTTGAATTTGAACTTTTTACAAGACCGTCTAAATCCGAATTTTTAAGAGTTTACCAATAAATGAAATGAAACAAAAACCGGACATCAACGAATATATCCAGTCCCTTGCCGAATCCAAAAGACTGGGCCGCCAGGTGGTTTTTCATACGGTGCTGGATAAAACCCCGCCGGTTCTGGCAAAGGCAGACAAATCATGGCCTTTAAAAATACAAAAAGCACTCACGGCCCAGGGTATCCGTTCACTTTATCAACATCAGGCAACGGCTGTGGATCATGTGCGATCACGGCGACATGTGGTGGTGGCAACCCCTACGGCCAGCGGAAAGACATTGATTTACAACCTGCCGCTGATGGAAAGCGTGCTTGAAAATCCGGAGGCTCGTGCCATCTACCTGTTCCCCCTCAAGGCTTTGGCCCAGGACCAGTTGCGCCTGTTTCAAGCCCTGGCGTCGGACGGCGGGATCGATGCATCGGCGGCGATTTATGATGGGGACACATCCGCCTGGCACCGCAAGAAGATACGCCAGGCCGTGCCCAATGCGCTGCTCACCAATCCTGAAATGCTGCATCTGAGCCTGCTGCCGTTTCATCATAACTGGGAGGCACTGTTTGCAAACCTGAAAATGGTGGTGGTGGACGAAGTGCATACCTATCGCGGCGTCATGGGCTCTCACATGGCCCAGGTTTTCAGGCGGCTTCTGCGTATCTGCAGGCATTATGGATCCAGTCCCACTTTTGTCTTTTGTTCAGCAACGGTGGCCAATCCTTCTGAACTGGTCCATGGGCTTACCGGTCTCGAGGTCGAAACCATAACCGAAAGCACGGCCCCCAAGGGCAGGCGCCATGTTGTTTTTGTCGATTCCATGGAGGGGCCTGCCCAGACCACTATTTTGCTGCTGAAGGCCGCGTTGCATCGCGGGTTGCGTACCATTGTGTATACCCAGTCGCGCAAAATGACCGAGTTGATCTCCATGTGGGCCCAGAGCAGCGCCGGTGCCTTCAGCGGCAAGATCAGTGCCTATCGGGCCGGTTTTCTGCCGGAAGAACGAAGGGCCATTGAAACCGGTCTGGCCCAAGGGGACCTGCTGGCGGTGATATCCACCAGTGCCCTGGAACTGGGTATCGATATCGGTGATCTGGATCTCTGTCTGCTGGTGGGGTATCCCGGGACCATCGTGGCCACGTGGCAGAGAAGCGGCAGGGTAGGGCGAAGCGGCCAGGATTCCGCCCTGGTCCTGATGGCCGGTGAAGATGCCCTGGACCAGTATTTCATGCACAACCCAGAGGATTTCATGCAGCGGTCACCCGAGGCGGCCGTGGTGAATCCGCATAATCCTGAAATTCTTGAAAGGCATCTGGTGTGTGCGGCCGCCGAGCTGCCCCTTGATAGTCATGAACCCCTGATGCAGGACCCGGCCTTTCAAAAAGCCGTCGGAAGGCTTACAAAAAAGGGGTCGCTTGTGATAAGCGGCGATGGCAAAGAGATCTATTCCAGCCGCATGAGACCCCAGCGTCATGTGGACTTGAGGGGGTCGGGCAGCCAGTTAACGATTTTTGAAACAGGCACCGGGGACAACCGGGGCAGCATCGATACCCATCGGGCCTTTCGGGAAACCCATCCAGGGGCCATCTATCTGCATAACGGGGTCACCTATAGTGTGGATGATCTGGATCTTGCCACAGCCAGCGTGCAGGTTTCCCGGGCCAAAGTCAATTATTATACCCGGGTCAAGGCCCACAAGGATACCGAAATCCTGGAAATTTATGATGAAAAAGCCGTGGGCGGGACCCGATTTTATACAGGGCGCCTGAAGGTGACCGATCAGGTCACCGGGTATGATATGTGGCAGATTCGCGGTCATCGGAAGATCAATTCCCTGCCGTTGGATCTGCCGCCCCTTGTTTTTGAAACCGAAGGGATATGGTTTACCGTTTCTCAGGCCGTCCGGAAGGCGGTGGAATCCCGGCAGATGCATTTTATGGGCGGTATTCACGCCATCGAACATGGGGCCATCGGCATTTTTCCGCTGCTGGTCATGGCTGACCGCAATGATCTGGGGGGCATATCCATGGTCTATCACCCCCAGATTGACAGCGCCGCGGTATTTATCCATGACTCGGTTCCCGGCGGGGCCGGGCTTTGTCGGCAGGCCTTTGAGAGGGCTGGAGATCTGCTGGCATCTACTTTGAGAATTATCACCTCCTGCCCCTGTGAAACCGGATGCCCTTCCTGTGTGCATTCCCCCAAATGCGGTTCGGGCAACCGGCCCATTGACAAAGCCGCCGCTGTTTTTCTGCTGCAATTATTGCTGGAGGGAAAGCCCATAGCCAGACCTGCCGGGAAAATAGCGTCTCTCAACGCACCCGTTGATACACCGAAACCGCGACCGTTCCCGGGGGCGGGTTTCGGGGTTCTCGATATCGAAACCCAGCTGTCAGCCCAGGAGGTGGGGGGCTGGCACCGGGCCCACCGGATGAAGGTCAGTTGTGCGGTGGTCTATGATGCCAGGACCGATACATTTGATGCGTTTACCGAAAACAAGATGCCGGCCCTGCTTCGGTATCTTAAAACCTTTGATCATGTGGTGGGATTTAACATCAAACGGTTTGATTATCTGGTGCTTTCCGGATATTCGGATTTTAATTTTCAAACCCTGCCCACCCTGGATATCCTTGAGGATATCCATAAGCAATTGGGATACCGGCTTTCCCTGGATAATCTGGCCCGGGCCACCCTTGGCACGGAAAAGAGCGCCGACGGCCTGCAGGCCCTGCGCTGGTGGAAACAGGGGAAGATATCTGAAATTATAGAATATTGCACCCAGGATGTGAGGGTGACCCGTGATCTTTACCGATACGGCTTGACGAATGGATATCTGCTGTTCAGCAATAAGGCCGGCAATACGGTCCGGGTGCCGGTGAGATGGTAATTTTAAAAGGAGGTTTGCATGGAAAAAAAAGTGCTGGTGCCGGTGGCTGATGGTACCGAAGATTTGGAAGCTGTGGGCATTATCGACGTATTGAGGCGGGCGGATGCGGAGGTCACCGTGGCCTCTGTGGGCCAGCTTCAGATTGTGGGCTCACGCGGTATTAAAATGATTGCCGATGCGTTGATTTCCGATTGTGCAGGCGTTAAGTACGACCTGGTGGCTTTGCCGGGCGGCATTCCCGGAGCTGATAACCTGAGAGATTCAACGGAACTTGTCACTATTTTAAAGCGCCAGTATACAGCGGGACGACTTTATGGTGCCATCTGTGCGTCACCGGCCATCGTTCTGGAGCACCACGGTCTTCTCCGGGGCAAAAAGGCCACCTGTCATCCGGCCTTTACGGACCAGCTTTCCAATACCGATAAAATTAAATCCAAAGTTGTGGTGGACGGTAACTGTATTACCAGTCGAGGTGCCGGGACGGTCATTGAATTTGCACTGACGCTGGTGGAATTGCTTTATAGCAAGGAACGTCGGGAGTCTGTTGCCGGGTCTATGGCCATATGAACCTGAACAAAAACCAAGCGCTTGATTTATCGTGACCATTCACCATGAAGTTTATGACAAAAAAACAAGGCTGAAATGAATTAAACTTCATGTGCTTCATGAACTTCATGGTAAAAAAAATTGCTATTTTGAAAGGAGAACTGCAATGGAACTCAATCCGAACTTTATCGCACCCTGCGGTCTGTATTGCGGTGTCTGCGGAGTGTATTTTGCCACCCGGGACGATAACACCGGATTTCTGGAAAAATTACTGGGGGTTTACCAGGGAAATATGCCGGGCCTGGCGCATCTGACCATTGAAGACATCAAATGCGACGGTTGTCTGTCGGACCGGGTGTCCATCTTCTGCCGGGTCTGTGCCATCAAGGATTGCACAAAAGAAAAAGGGTATGCCGGGTGCCATGAATGTGATGATTTTCCCTGCGGGCACATTGACTCCTTTCCCATGCCCGTGGGTAAAAAAGTGATCCTGCGGGCCGTACCCCATTGGCGGAAACACGGAACACAAAAATGGATCGAAGACGAAGAGGCCCGCTACGTCTGCCCGAGCTGCGATCACCGGCTGTTTCGCGGTGCCAAGCGCTGCAATAAATGCAAAATAGCGGTGGATTTAGATTAGGCAACTAAATTTTCACTTTTCAATATTCACTTTGGCCCTGGCCTTGCCAGATTAGGCCTCACGTCATCTGGCTGATATCGCTCAATCGCCGGTCATAGAGCTTGCCGACGCCGTATTCATTGCGGCGCATGAATTTTTCCTTGTCCGGCCCGATGATCTGCATTTCCGGAAAGCGTTTCTGTACCCGCAATGCAATGCGCATTTCCTGGGTGCAGCCGGTGCTGTAGGTGGCGTCTTTCCCCACCCATTCAGGGGGTATCTTCATGCCCAGAAGCCTGAAGGCCTGGGTGATGTCCTGGTAGCTTTGAAACCGCCAGATATTGATGCGCCCGCTGCTCTGGACAATTTCCCACATATACATGAGATCATCGGCATCCATGCCCGGTTCGAAATGCTCCGATGGATTAATGATAAAAGTCAGGGTCGACTGCTCCTTGAGAAAGGAGACGAACACGGACATCACCTTTTTGGCGATATCCAGTTTTCCGGGAATGGAACCGATGATGCCGCTGTAGAACATGACGGTCATGCCCTTGTTTTTGGCATCCTCCATACGGCCGATGATGGCATGGGCTTTTTTGTCGAGATCTGCATGGGAAAATTTGATCACATCCGGATGCCTGGGCTTGAACGATACAGTCACGGTGTCATCATTTTCTGTTGAGATATTGAAAATGTCCTGGGTGAACTGAAAGCGGGTTTCAAACAACCGCCGTTTCTGGATCAATCCCCTGGAGATAACGGCATCTGCTTCTTTGAAAATACGGGAGAAAGTGGTTGATGCGAGGATCAGGTTCAGCTCTTCAGAGGTGCCATCGGACAGGGCCAGAACATGGTGCTCACTGCGAAGGGTTCGGGCCAGTTCATTTTTACCGATATTTTTATCGCTGATCAGCAATGCATCGGTCAGTTCGGAATTGAGTATGGGATCTTCCTGGGCATCAAAGAAATCAGCTTTGGTAAAAAGAGGGCCCTCCTTAAAGGCGATGATGATTTTATGTCCCAGGCCGGCCAGATAGCGGATTACCTTCAGGTCAAAGATGATTTCACCGGATTCATCGGCAAGCCAGAGGATATTGCGGTTTCCACTGGATTCCGCTTCATGACCGTTGACGGACACACCCACAAAATCAAATAGACGCTTTACACCGTTGCCGGCCAGGGGTTTTTTAAAAAAATTCAGATACGCTTTTTTTGAATATTTTTTTGATGCATCCGATTCCCATAAAATTTTGTGGCCTAAAAGCGTAAGACGCCGGGAAAGCTCTAATTTTTCAATATGGTGTTTGACGGCCGGCAGATCGGCCGCAGCCGGTTCCAGGTCAGACCACTCGATATGATCGATGGCATCGTTAAATGCCTTTGAATCGAGCACGTCCCTGGCATTCTTGTTACGAAGGATTTTTTCCTGACGGAAGGGATCTTCGATCTGCGTGCGTTTTAAAAAAATGCCCAGCAGGCGTTTTTGAACCCTTGAGGGGATCATGATATCATCTCTGGTTTCATGGTTGTATTTGATGCGGATCAGAGACGTTAAATATTCTTTTTCCATTTTATCATCGATCTGACGATCGATAAGACCGATGATGGTTTCGAGAACCAACGCATATTCTTTTTTCAGATAGTCCGACGGCCGGCGTGCCATAATGGCGTCAAATGTCTTGTCAGAGCAGGGATAGTAGCGGCAGTCTTCATCGCAGTAGACCATGAAGCGTATCTGTTCCGGGGTGGCGGCATGGTCGGGAAACGTAAAATAATCCAGATGATTTTCAATGAAAAAAGTTGTCAACCATGCACTGGCCTGGGCATCCGGGTCATGTTGAATGACCCGGGATTGAGACGCTTCAAGAATCTGGCTTGTAGTGGCATTATCCAACGTCATTTGTTCTCCTTTTTGTTATTTTTGTCTGCACCCTGATGTATAAGCACTGGAATCTGCCTGAGGTCGGTGATCACCAGATCAGCCGAGAGGCCCTGGCAATCAGGGTGGCCTTCCCTCAGACGAAGGGACCTGGCATCACCGGCGAACAAGGCGGTATTCATGCCGCACATGGCCGCAGGATAAATATCGTTAAGCATGTCATTGCCCACATAAAGAACCCTGGCGGGGGATATCGCTTTGGATTCAAGGGATTTAAGCGCCCGGTTAAACAGGGCCTGGGATGGTTTGGCGCAGCCATGATCATATGAGAAAAATATCAGGTCCTGTTCAAACCCGAGATCTGCCATGTCTGATCCAAGGAGCCACTCAAATAACAATGGCGTATAAAACTGGGCATTGGAAACGATTCCCAGGTGCATATCCATCTGCTTTAGTTTGCCCAGCATGGTTGAAAGGCCCGGCATAGGATAGACCGGGTTGACGAGCCATTCATATTCGATGGCAAAATTTTTTATCCGTTCCAGGTCATTTATGTTAAGCACCTGCCGCCAGATCTCTTCGATCCGCACTTCAGGAACATCAATTCCTTTTTTTTTGTTTTTAGCATGGTCTGCCCTGACAGCGGCCCATAAATTTTCTTGTAATTGTTTTGGGTCGCCCGGGAGATCATATTTATCCAGGAGCCTGGCCAGGCGCCGGATATTTTTGTCCGGTTTTGCACTGAGGCTGATGTCCCCGGAAGCACTGATAAGCAATGTGCCGTAGATATCAAAGAGAACACAGCAGATGCCGTTAATGCCGTTTTTTGATGGTTCAAGACCCGTGGACAGCGGCGCCAGGGGACGTATGTGTTCGGCGATACGGCATTTATCCGGCATAGACACCCCATTTCAGCAGGTTGAATCGGTCCGGTTGCAGAAAACAGCGTAACAGAAGCGGCCGGTCAATCTGCTGGCTGACCGGTTTTTTTATAATTTTTCGATACACCGCCAGTAGATTTTCAGTATATGCGGATTCGGAGTAGGTGTCCAGCGCCACGCGCCGATTTTTACGAATCAGTTCAATGGGATTTTTTACATTTCCAGGCTCTGCGAGAAAGGGGTTCAGCCGAATCAGTTTCCTGCGGGCCAGGTTGTCCCTGATAACCCGAGACAAGACCTGCTGCTGAAAGGGTTCATCCAGAAAGCCAAAATCGATTCTGCCACCGGATATGATGCCGTCCAGGAATTGGTTGATTTTTGTATCGGGTGGCGCCATATCAAATCGGTTGCAGGTTGTTTGAAAAGCGGTTTGCCATCGGGCGCAAAATGCCTTGGGGTCTATCCATGCCAGGGGAATCAGAACGCTTGAATACAGATGGTCCAGATTGACGCCGGCATTTTCAAAATCCCGGCATATTTCCGGCAGTTTGCGACCCCACAGCACTTTGCCGGCAGTCCAGGGTTCCAGAAAGGTAAACCCGAAACCTTCGGTGACGCTGGTGGTGATCAGGAACCGTGCATGGCCGATAAGATCCCTGAAATCATGTTGCACACCGACTTCAAATACCACAGGCAGGCGGTGGGACCTGACAAAACGCTTCCAGTCGTTATAACTTTTCCAGTCCATGGGGCTGTTAGGGGGCAGTGTAATGTGAAGCGATTCTCCGCCGGGCAGGAACAGAGATAAAAGAATTGCTTCGCCGATATTTTTACGGCGGATGGCCCGCACCGGATACAGGACATAGTCGGCCCTTGCCGGTTTGTGTCTCCAGGGAAGCGGCGTGATGGTGTTGAAAATCCTGTGCAGACCGTCGGGATCCAGACCGCATTTTATCAAGATGTCGTAATCCCTTGAGTTGATAACCCCGTAGTGGCAGTTTTCCGGGTACGTCTCATCATGAAAATAGGCATTGGGGCGCCCGTCTTCGGCAAAATCATGGATCTGCAAAAACAACTTGATGCCCCTGGTCTGAAGCGATTTTAAAATTTTAAGAAAATTTTTGTTTTTGGCCAGCGTGGGATTGTGCACATGCAAAACATCACAACCGTCCGGCCAGTGATCGAAAATGGCATTGACCACGGCATCGGCGATGTTGCGATGATCTTGCCCCATATCTCCGTTGATGTCATAGCCTATCCCGGGAATGGTTCGGGTTGTAATGCTGCCGGCGGATTCTGACTTCTCACCGGTGAGCAGCATCACTTCACAGGAAGGGGAAATTGCCTTGATCTGCTGTTGCAGCACGGTGGTGACACCGCCGGTCCTGAGATGATAATGGAGAAATGCAATTTTCATATTTTTTACCGCAGAGTACGCTGAGGACCGCAGAGAAAATTATTTTGGGTCCAACAACCACCGACCACGCCCAGAGGACGTAGATGGAGCAAAGCGATTCCTTACTTCGACATTCGATATTCCCTGTTCGACATTAATATTCAATATACGTTATTATGAAACTTCGGTCCAATCCCCCTCTGCGTTCTCTCCGACCTCTGTGGTGAAAAATACCTGCCCGCCTGCTGCAAACAAATGGTTTTAAGGGTTCAGCCATCGCTCAAGATGATCGAGCCCCTGGACCGTGGATATCTGGGGAACATACCCGAGATCCCTTTTAGCGGCGCTGACGTCAAACCAGTGGGCCGTGGACAGTTCCCCGGCCAAAAATCGCGTCATCATGGGTTCACCGTCGATTTTAAAGATTTTGTAAAAAAATTCCAGTACTGCCCCGGCGATCCAGGCCACGGGAAACGGCATCTTGCGGGTGATGGGGCTTTTGCCGCCGGCGATCAGGATATGATTGACCATTTCCCATAACGGCATCGGCGCGTCCTGGCTGATAAAATAGACGTTCCCGGACAGCTTTGGATTTGCGGCCAGTTTTTCAGCCGCCAGGACATGGGCCAGCGCCGCATTGTCGATATAGATAGTGTCCACGCGGTTTTTTCCGTCACCGACAATCCAGAGACGGTTGGCCCGGTCTATAATCCGGGGTACCAGATGGTTGTCCCCGGGGCCCCATATCAGGTGAGGTCTCAGGATAATGGCGTTTAACCCTTGGGCACACGCCTTCAAAACCGCTTTTTCGGCCAGTGCCTTGGTTTTGGGGTAATGGGTATGGAAACAGGGGGCATAAGATACCGATTCATCGACGCCTTCCATATCTTTGCCGTTGAAAACAACACTGGGACTGCTGGTGTAGATCAGTCGGGGGATGTGGTTCTGTCGGCAGGCGGCGATGATATTTTCAGTGCCGGTGACATTGGTGGTATAGTAGTCGGCATATTTTCCCCACACACCGGGAAGGGCCGCCACGTGAAAAACCAGGTCCATGCCCTGGCATGCATTTGTAACAGCCTTTGGATTGCTGATGTCGCCTTGAATCTGATGAACGTTCAGACAATCCAGTTCCCGGTAGGTATTTCTGGAAAAACTGGTCACATGGCAGCCGTTTTCAATCAGACGCTGGACAATGGCCTTGCCGAGAAACCCGCCGCCGCCGGTGACCAGTACATTTTCGGGACTGGTCTGGGTCATGATGTTGCCTTTTTTTGTCGGTAACGATATTGTTGTCTCTGGTGATATTGTTTTGGGTGACATTATTGTTTACGGTATTTTTATTCCGGGTGATATCGTTTCGGGCGATATCGTTTCAAGGGTCGCCCCTACGGTACCAAATTTCAATATTTTGTGAAAATCGTTGGGATTGATTTGAAATTTGGATGGTGTCAATTCACCGTCGGTTTTACCCGCACGGTACCGATTTCAAATATCGCAATTTAAAGTGTCATTTTGCCAATTTTCTGGATTATATTGAATATATTTTTGAATGTTATTTAATTCATGTCCATTTCGTATAACATGCTCCCAATAATTGCGTTGCCACAATTTTTTATCAAATGGTTGCCATTTTTTGTTTTTACACCGTGTATGTATTTAACTGTGGTTATGGATTTAAATGCCGCCATCATATGGCCAACGGTTTTACCCGTAGGGGCAATCCCTTGTGGTTGCCCTTTTTTGTCGTTAATCCAATTTTTGTTTTGGGTGACATTATTGTTTACGGTATTTTTATTCCGGGGATATCGTTTCGGGTGATATCGTTTCGGGGATATCGTTTCGGGTGATATCGTTTCGGGCGACCACAAGGGTCGCCCCTACGGGAACGATTTGCAATATCGCGTGAAAATGGTTGGGCATAATTATATATTCATGTAATTGTATGTTGGTAAAACGATTGGGTAAATTTGTCCATTCATTTTCTACCATTGTTCCTGCGTCATTTATTGTTATTTTTCCATTTTTTATTCTCCCAATCAAATTTACCCTGTTTTGGCAACATATCGTGACAAAATACAATCCAGCCCGTGAATAATCGTATCGTTTCAATCGAATTGATCTTCTGTCGGGCAATCCCTTGTGGTCGCCCGTTTTGTCGTTAACCCAATTTTTGTGGGATTTGGTATTAATATTTCGGGCGACCACAAGGGTCGCCCCTACGGAATGATATCCAATATCATTTGAAATTTTGATATTATCAATTTATTGGTTTTATATTTATACTGTCATTTATAGATTTAAACGAATCCGTCATATGGTCGATGTTTTACCCGTAGGGGCAATCCCTTGTGGTTGCCCTTTTTTGTCGTTAATCACATTTTATTAATTTTACCACCGGCCCATACGGCCAGTTTTTCACGGAAAATTTTGGCGTTGTGCCGGATGTCCACCGGAAAAGAGCGATGAAATAAAATGTTTTTTATAGGAGCGGTCATGGGGTTTTCCCGGGCCATTTTAAGCAGCGCCCTTTCCAGGGTCTCCATGTCTTCATCGCCGTGGTCCTTGTTGATTTCGATACAGATCACAGGGTGCTGTTCGCCTTTTGGCCCAATGCCCACCAGCGCAGACCGAAAAACCGCCGGATGATTGTTGAAAACCGATTCACAGGGTATTGTAAACATGTCGCCGCTGCTGGTTGTTACCCTGTGACTCTTCCGCCCGCAGAACCAGATGCGCCCTTTTTTGTCCTGCCAGCCCAGATCCCCCATGCGGTGCCAGACCTCCCCGTTGTCCTTGATCTTGGCCAGGGCATCCTCTTTTGGCCGTCCGAAATACTGACGCGTGACAAGTTCTCCCTTGACCACTATTTCACCGATGTCGCCCTCTTGAACAAGAATTTCTTCCGACCAGTTTTCGATGGGGCCATCACTTATTTTAATCAATCTTACGATGATATCATTGATGGGCCGGCCCACACACATGCCATAGCCTTTCTCACTCAACTCCCGGGTTTCGCCCAGAATTTCATGGCTGCCGATGGAGACGATGGGGACGGCTTCGGTGGCACCGTAAGGGGTATGGATCTGGGCTTTTTTATCCATCATGCCGTAAAATTGCTCAATATTGGCCGGGGATACCGGGGCACCGGCGGAGACCACGCGTTTTAAGGAGGGCAGTTTTATATGGTTGGCCCTGCCATAGGCCCCTACCCGGTGTAAAAGGGCAGGGGAGGCAAACATGTTGGTGACGCCCTGGTTCCAGATGGCTTCAATGATTCGGGCAGGATTCACACGGGCCGGCTGGGTGGGATCCATGTCAG
Source organism: uncultured Desulfobacterales bacterium (assembly GCA_942490765.1). Classification (GTDB taxonomy): domain Bacteria; phylum Desulfobacterota; class Desulfobacteria; order Desulfobacterales; family 4572-123; genus 4572-123. The sequence goes on from CALNYM010000007.1 coordinate 68,761, forward strand.
GGATGACGGCGGTCATCCCCAGGGCCGGGTCAAAGAGTGCAAACAGGGGAAAAGTGGGAAGGTCGATTTCATCGGCCGTGATGTTAAAATGAGATTTGATCTGTTGTATCTGGGCATCGAAGTTACCATGGGTGTAAACAACCCCCTTGGCCGGTCCGGTGCTGCCGGTGGTAAATAAAACGGCAGCGGTCTCATCCCGACCGGTTTGAGCGGCAACATAGGGTTTTGGCTGATCCTTTTGCAGATCCGTTAATCGATACCCGCCCCAGAACCAGCGATTTCCAACAGTTACCCAGATCTTGACGGTATTAAAATATCCGGGGCAGAGCTTGCGCAGCAGATGGGCCTTTGGGATACCGATAAAGGCTGTCGGCCGGCCTTCCTGCAGGCAGCCCAGCATGCGCCGGATGCCCATGCCCGGATCCACCATCACCGGAATGGCACCGGTCTTGAAAAGAGCAAAGGTGAGGGCAAAAAAATCCAGGCTCGGTTTTACCATCAGGATGGTCCGCATCCCCCGACAGATACCGATGCGCTTGAGACCTGCGGCAATATTGTCCGATTCTCTGTCAAGCTGCAAGAAGGTGTAATGGGAATAGGTCACGTGCCCGGCCCCATCACGGCTTACCGGAACGACCACGGCCCGCTTGTAGGGCTGGCCCGCGACTATTTTTTTAAGATGGCAGGAAATATTGATAAAATCCCCGTTTTTATTGTCTGTGTCAGGGGATTGTTTGATATCGCTCATGAATCTTGTCCTAACTACCTCTTTAATCAATAAATTCCCGCACCCGGTCAATGAATTTTTTCCGGCACATCTTCCAGCAGATAGTGGCCGGCATCATCAAAAAGATGGGTCTCCGCCGCCGGAAACCGGCGGCGCCATTCACGGTAGTAGTCCAGATCAAATACAAAATCGTGCCGGCCCCATAAAATAAGCATGGGAAAGGCGGCCAGACGGTGAAGATGATCATCCACGTTTTTGACCAGGCCATAACTCGGGTCCCCTTCGTAAAGGGGGATATCCTGTACGAATTTCAAGGTGGCCAACCGATGGCGCCAGGTGTTGTAGGGGGCGATGAGGCCTTTTTTAACACCCCGGGAAAGCTTTTTGTGGGGTGCCATATAAAGGGCTGACCGTGCAAAAAGGTTACCGCCTAATACCGCCGGAACGGCAAAAGGGGCTATCTGGCGAAGAATTTTCAGCCGTCGCGGGATTTGTTTGCCCCTTGGCGGCAGAAATCCGGAGGTGTTGGTGATCACCAGCCGAGCGATCATTTCAAGGTGCGCCAGGGCCCAGGCCGCTCCAATCATGCCACCCCAGTCATGTACGATCAATGTGATTTTCTCCCGGATATCCAGATGCGCCATCAGGGCGGTAAGGTCCCGGACCCGGGTTTTGAGCCGATAGTCGTAGTCGGCAACAACAGGTTTGTCCGAAAGGCCGCACCCCATATGGTCCGGCACAATGACCCGGTGGCCGGGGGCCAGGGCCGTGATTAAGTTGCGATAGTAAAAGGACCACGTGGGGTTGCCGTGAAGCATGAGTACAGGCGGCCCACTGCCTTCATCCAGATAATGGTAGCGATGACCGTTAATTGAAAGAAAGCGGGATTGAAACGGGTAGAGGTGTTTGAAAGATGAGATGTCGCAGTTCATTTTACCAGTCCACCCCCAGCATCAGACAGTTCAACCCGCTGCCGATGCCTAAGAAACCCACCTGGTCGCCCTTTGTCAGAAACCCGCGCTCCTTTGCAATGGCAGCGGTGACGATCAATGATACGGTGCCGATATTGCCCAGATGCTGAAAAGTGGTAAAATCTTTTGACGCCGGTATGTTGATCGCCTCTAAAATGGTTTTTTGATGGGTGGCACCCACCTGGTGACAGATAATTTTGTCCGGTTTATCATCAGGCCATGCCAGTTCCTGTCGCAGGGCATTAAATGTTTCTACGCCCAGGGCCACCCCGTTTTTTAAAACACCCACGGAATCAGTGTGCATCACATGCCGGGCACTGGCCGGGATACCGGTGTCCGGTCCCCAGATGCAGAGGCGATGATGGCGCACGGCATTTCTGGCAACGCCACCCAGGAGCCGGTGGGCGTCACGGGAAAAGGAGCCGTCGGTTAAAATAATGGCCGCTGCACCCGATCCGCCGGTCAAGGTGGCCACGGTTTGTTTAAAGGTGTCCATGTCCCGGGTTTGAAGCAGATTATCAATGGTGGTGTCCACAATCTGCCGGCAGGATTCACAGGCCACAACAAGGCCGGCCCGGATCTGACCCAGGGCAATGGCATTGGCCACCTGAAGCATGCCGCTTAAGATGCCGATGCAGGCATTTGAGATATCAAAGACCTGTGCCTTTGATCCCAGGCCCAGGCCGTGGGCTACGGCACAGGCTGTTGCCGGTTCCAGATTTTCCCGACAGACAGCGCCGTAAATCAGCATACCGATCTCTTCCGGATCCATGCCGGCGGCATCGATGGCTTTGGCGCCCGCAGATATGGCACCATCGGAAAGCTTGAAATCAGGATTCCAATACCGGCTCTCACAGATACCGGTAATGGCCTCCAGTTGCCCTTTTTTAAAATGCAGGGCCTTGTAAACCGGCTCCAGGCGACATTCAATATCGCCTGCGGTGACCACATTGGGGGCCAGTTCATAGCCGATGGATTCGATAAAAACATTTGTATAAATCATGGGTTATTTTTTACCATCTTAATTCCGAAATTGTCCATTTTATAGATGCAGAGCCCGTCTATTTTCAGGATACCGTTTGCCAGTATCAGCACCTCGGGTGTTTCTTTAACCGCCGTGATGCAGGCCTCGACCTGGATAAGGGAACTGCTCGGCAGGATCTGCCCGCGATAGGTCCATTCATGATGTGTACCCGTAACCAGGGAGAATCCATGGGTGGCAGCCAGGTGGGGCCATCGTTTCAATGCCGTGAATTTAAGGAGCTGGATAAAAGATTCCAGTCCTAAAGATCCGGGGCAGACCGGGTCCTGAAAAAAATGGGCTTTAAAAAACCATTCTTTGGGATCGACTTGTTTGCTGCCACAGATAAACCCCAGTTTGTCCGGCCCCCCTTCGGGTGCATAGGCATCGATGGTATCGATCATGCTCAGGGCCCGGGCTGGCATCACGGCCCCTGAAACCGGTGTCGTGTCCGGGTCTCCGGGGAAAATCGGGGCTATCCGGGGCAGTGTTTCGGGGGCGCCCTTTTGAATTTCGTTTTTGTCAGGCCATGACGTCGCCATGGCGGTAATACCCTTTTGCTGAGCAAGGGATTGTTCGGTAAAAAATCCGAAATGGGTTTTGCCCGCATACGCGAGTTCACCTGCCTGCCTGATTTCAAAATCGAAATTTTCAATGAGCATGTCCCCGGCGCCGGAAACCTTTGTCAAGCGGGTGCGCACAGAGACGACCCCGGATGCGGGAAGGATATCGCGGTATACAATGGCATGGCCGCCCAGGTTTCTAAAGCGCAGGTCATGACTGCTTTTCAGGGCCGACCCCATATAGGCGGCACTCCAGCCGCAGGGCTGCAAAGCGATTTCATTGAGTATGCAAAGGGGCATGGTGTTGCCCCGGTCTGCGGCAAAATACCAGTCTGACGCTGCCACGTCGCACTGGGATTCTATCCAGGTCCCGCATGTCAGGACAAAGGGCCGGACATCGGCTTTTGTGACCCGGTGGATAAAAAGATAGGGCTCCCCGGGCAGTCGGGCAATAAATCGGTCATGGTCAAAAGGGCGGTAAGCCTGGCCAAAGGCCCGTGACGGTTTGCCTGTGGCAAATTCCTTCATATGGTTTTTATCAAAAACAGGCGCGGGCAGGGGGGGAACCATGGCCCGCGGGATTTCATCTTCAATTTTGTGGCCTGTTTTACGTCCCCGCCAGAATGCCCGGATCTCGTCGCGGTTTGTATTGCTGAGTTTCAGAGACATGTTTTCAAAAAAAACAATGTAATGGCCATCGGCGAACATGTGGGCGTCGGCAAGGACATAGGGCTCCGGATTAAAGCCGATCTCCTTTATCTCCACCCGATAGATGACATGTTTGGTTTTCGGCGTCACCGGGCCCCGGCATTTCAGGCGGCTCTCGATACCCGTCATCGGTTCAAAAACGATGGGTGCATCGGGCAATGCCCATCCCATGCGCTGAAGCAATACACGAAGGGTCTGGGCACAGCATTCATACATCAAGGTACCGGGCATGACCCGGTCATCCACAAAATGGCAGGTTAAAAACCAGTCATCGGGATGAATATCGGCCTGGGCTTCCACAAGGCCCAGACCATATTGTCCACCCCGGGGGTCTAAGACCGGTACCCGGTGGATGAGGCGCAGGCGGTCCCCGGGCAGTCGCTGGGATGCCGGCAGAGTGACCCCCTTGAAATCCGGGCCAAATGCCTTTTCCAGGTCCCCTTGGCGCAGGGCTTCCAATGCATCGTCATCCATTGCCGTGGGTGCAAAAGGGGCCGGTATCTGCCAGTCAGAGGGTGCCTTGCCGGCTTTGGCCCGGGTTTCTTTTTCGCTGCGAATAATACCCCCGGAATTGATCACTTCCTGTTCGGTAAAAAAACCGGCACATCCGTCTTTCATGGTAATCAACGGCTTACCGTCGATGGTGCCTTTAAAATTGAAAAAGAACAGCCATGTCTCTCCCTGGCGGATAAACCGATCAATGTGGATGGTATATTGGATCACTTCGCCGGGCCGGGGCAACCCCCGGTGAAAGGTCACCGTGGCATCTAACAACCGGTAGGTCCGCTCTCCTTTTACGACGTGATCAATGCCCAGGTAGGAACACAGAAAAAGATCTGCCTGGCCGGCTTCCACGGCGATGCACACCGGGGCACGATCCCCATCCAGATACCAAGCCCCGGGTTTTACATCATGCTCGGTCACCAGCATGCCCTTGCCAAGGGAACGTTTCTCCCCACTCACACTGAGAATACGGTCCACCAGCATCAACGGTTCATCCGGCAGCCGCACCCTGGCTTTGTAGCTGTCCACAACGGCAAACGCCGGTCCCAGGACCCGGGCTGCCGAGCCTGTGGCAAATTCCATACACATGTCACGTGAATACGCCGGCGCCCGCTGGGGTATGGGGTGCGGGGCCATGGTTTGCCCCAGGCCGGCCGGATCGGGTATGTTATGGGTAATCACGGTTTCCAGCAATTGGTTTTGCAGTTCAAAGGTGTCGGCAAAGGCCCTGGATGCCTGCATGGAAAAATCGAGAAATGTCCGATGGGCGTCTGCAGTGGCTGCCATGCTTTTGGTCATGCCGTGAATCAATTCCGCAGAGGGAAGGGGACTGAGGGCAGGGGAAGCCATGGGTTCTCTATCCGCCGCTAATGCCGGCAGCTCCGGACAGGGCGGATGGCCACCCACGGGAAGCACAATGGGATTAACCGCCGATGGAACGGATTTCAGCTGCGTTAAGGCGTTTTCTTCAGCAGGACCAAGACCCGGATAGAGAAAATCAAGGTTTACGGAAACGCCCTGGGCAATGGATGCCCCCAGCAACCTTAAAACGGTCAGAGAGTCCTCTTCAAATCGGGAACAGGCAGACATGGCCATGTGGGGCCGATCGGATAAAATATGACGGATCATCCGGGTGCAGGAGTTGTGGGGACCCATTTCCAGAAAGATCCGGACCCCGTCATCCCATGCCTGTTTTACGGTGGCGGAAAAATCAAACCCGGAAAGGGCCTGGTTCAAAATGGCATCGGCGGCGCTGGCCGATGTCAGATCAATGGCCCGGGCTTTGGCACAACTGTAAAAAGTGGTGTTGTCCGGGGCTGTTGTGGGAAAAACATGCAGGGCCCGGTATTCCTCCCGGGCCGGACCGGCGGCATCACAGTGGACCGTGACGATGCCGTCTAAAAAAACCGCCTCGCAGCCAAGTTCCTGAACGAGGGCTTCCACCTGAGGCCGACGGCCGCCGATCACACATTCGGTTGAGGTGTTGATGATGAGCAGTCGGGTGTCAGGGTAGCGCTCAATGATTTTTTGAACCTGATCAGCCGGCCGATTGACAGTGGCCGCACACCAGTTGACCGCTTCATCCGGAGGTATCTGCCAGGCCTGCCGCAGGGCTGTGCACGCCCCGGCCAGTTGCGTGGTAAAAAGTGTGCTGGCCGACAGTCGCTGCTGCATTTGTCCGCGGTCCGGCCAGGCCTCCAGGGCAAAAAATCCCGCGGATTCCCCAAGGCTGTAGCCGATGACAGCCTCGGGCCGGATCTGAAAATTTCGGATCAGATCGGACATGACGCCGCCATGCATCACCTGACCGTAAATCATACGGTGGGGGTCTTCGGTGATGCTGTCCCGGGCGTCTTTTTCCCAGCCGTCGGGCCAGCAACTGCGCCAGGGGATATAATATTGCGGCAGCATCTGTGTTTTCAGGTGTCCGGTTTTCTGATCCATGCCCCGGAGAATTTCGGGCCAGCAGGTCCCGATACGGCGGCCCATGCCAAGATAGTGGTTGCCTGAGCCTGGAAAAACAAAAGCGACGTTGCCGGTTTCGGCCAGGGGAGATGCAGTGAAAAAAAGGTTGGCCCCCCCTTGATTTGGGACTTTGCCATTGCCGGCCACCCTGTCTTTGGCCTGGTCGATGAGCGTTAACAGATGCTTCAGGTCAGTCGCCACTATCGTGGCGGCATATTTTTCATCGGCATCCGACCTTTCAAGGGCATACCAGGACCGGGCCAGGGAATCCATGGAAACGTGATCCCCGAATTTTTCCCAGGCTTTCTTTTGATTTTTTTCGACAAATTGTTTGAGCCGGCCTAAGGTAGCGGTTACGGCTTGCAATGTATGGCCCCGGGCCACAAACAGACCCGCCGGTAAATGGCCCAGGGGGTATTTGCGTTCCCGATCCATCTGTTTTTGTGTTTTTTCAGCCATGGGACCGTCAAATCCTTCCAGCAGGACATGGCTGCAGTTTCCATCCGTTGTCATGGCCGCTGCACAGGCCCGGCGGGGGCCTTCATCACGGTTGCGCAGCCAGTACTGGGGCGATATGGGAATATGAAACAAATTCGACTGCCAGTGGTCTGAAGCCCCCTGCTTGAAACCGATCAGGGGCGGTATGATTTCCTGATAGAGGCACATGGCGGTTTTCAAAACAGACGCCAGACCGGCGACGGCACCGGTATGTCCGATGACCGGTGTCAGGGCGCCCAGGGCGCAGGGGGAGTTGAACCGGGTAAAGAAAGCATGCAGTGCCCGGGTCTCTGTCCGGTCTTCGAAAGGATCGCCACTGCCATGGGTTTCCATGTATGACAGGGTTTCGGGGAGAATATGGGCCTCTGTAAAGCAGCGCTCAAGGGACCGGGTATAGGTTTTGTGGCCTGTAGGGCCATCAATGCCCCCGCCACTGGCATGCCCCAGCCCTTTGATGACCGCATAAATTCGGTCGCCATCTTTTTGAGCCGTTTTCAGGCGTTTGAGCACCAGGCAGGCTGCGCCGTCACCGGGCAGACAGCCGGCGGCCCCCATATCAAAGGGGTGTATGGTATCGCCGGTGGCAAAGGGCCGCAACACGTGGGATAAGACGATGTTGCGGACATCGCCGGCCATATCCACGGCCCCGGCCAGCATGACGTCGGTTTCGCCTTGCTGCAGGGATCTCACGGCGACCTCCAGAGCCTTGATTCCCGAGGTTTCTTCACCGGAAACGGTAAAACTGGCGCCGCCCAGATTGAATTCGCGGGCAACCCGGCTGGCGATGATACCGGCCAGTGCCCCCAGGGTGCGGGCATGGGTCAGGGGCGGGGTCATCTCGTTTTGCAGGGCTTCCAGCCAGCGGCGGGTCTGCTCGGCGTCGAGGCAAAGGCCCAGATCTTTTTGCCAGCCTTCAATCTGGTTGATCAGGTTCCAGCGCAGATGAAAATTGGTGGCCTCGTAGTCAAATCCGATACCCATGACAGCGCCCATGCGGTTGCGGGGCTGCCTCAGCGGCAGACCGGCACTCTGCATGGCCCCGGCGGCAACTTCGAGCAGGACAAGGTGCTGGGGCAGGACCTGTGCCAGCTCTCTGGGCGGTATGCGGAATTGACCCGGCGCCAGGGTAATATTTTGCATGAAAGCACCATATGCGGCACTTTGGCCCAGGTGCCGGGTTGCCGCATGATCCCCGCCTTTGAATCGGTGTTCAGGCCTTTGACGGATCGCGCTGGTGCCGTTTAATATGGCCCGTTGGAAATCGTGAAGAGTGTTCAAATGACCGAATCGGGCATCCATGCCCACAATGGCAATGGCCATCGCATCACTATCAATAGATTTGACGGCCGGGGAAACTTCAATGGAAGATGGATGCTTTTCACTGTTTGTGGGGGGGCAATATTCTTCCAGCAGGAGATGGGCATTGATCCCGCCGAATCCAAAAGCGCTGACAGCGGCCCGGCGAGGGGTTTTATCGGCCCTGGCAGACCAAGGCTGAAGGTGGGTCTGCACGTGAAAAGGACTGTTGTGTAACGGGCTGTTTTCCGGGGGTGCTGTAAAATTAAGGGACGGCGGCAGCTGTCTTGTGATGCATGGCCAGCAGGGTTTTGATCATGCCGGCGGCCCCGGCTGCGGTGAGTAGATGCCCGGTCATGGATTTGACACTGCCGATGGCACACTGTCCGGCCTTCCAGTCAAGATTGTCCCAGAGCGCCCCAAGACTCGATAATTCCGTGATATCCCCCACCGGTGTGGCGGCGCCATGACATTCGATAAGATCCACATCAAGAGGGGACCAGCCGGCCTGCTCATAGGCTGCCTGCATGGCCCGTATCTGACCTTCGCTGCTCGGGGCCAGGAGGTTGCCTTCGATATCATTGGAAACGCCGATGCCCCGGATGACGCCCCATATGGTGTCCTGGTCGCGCAGGGCATCTTCCAGGCGTTTTAACACCAGGATACCAGCGCCTTCACCCACCACCAGGCCATCAGCGGTCTTGTCAAACGGGGCGCAACGCCCGGAAGGGGAAATGGCCCTGAGCTGGCTGAATCCCACCTGGGTGTAAAGGCATTCGGGCCGGGAGACGCCACCGGCCATCATGGCGTCGGCCCTGAAGGCGCATAATTCGTCACAGGCCAGTTTTACGGCATACAGTGAGGAGGCACAGGCCGCATCCAGGGTAAAGGACCCCCCGCCCAGATTCAGGGCGCGGGCCAGAATAGCTGCCGGCAGGGCCGTAACCCGTCCGGCCAGTGCCTGGTTGCGAGGGATGGCGGTGAATTTTGAATTGGTTGCCATGCCCGGTTTGAACAGTTTTTCTTCAAAAGAGCGTCCCAGGATGGTCCTGGCAATACGGGACGCCGAATCGGTGGGCAGGGCAATGGCCCCCAGAATGATCCCCATGCGATTTTTGTCCAGAGCGGCTGTCCGTGCTCCTGCAAATGCCTGCCGACCGGCATGCAAAACCAGATGGAACAAGGGGTCCAGATCCGTTACAAGATCCGGATCGAGGTCCAGACCAACAGGGTCGAATTCAAATCCTTTGATCAGACAGGCCCTTTGGGAAAGGGCGCGGTCGGGCATGGGGGATGGACTGACCATGGCCGATGCCGGTGCAATCCACCGTTCCGCCGGCACCGGGCCGGCCGCATCGATTTTTTGAATTAGATGTTGCCAGAATGTATCCAGGGTATTGGCCCCGGGAAATACCCCGCCCATTCCGACGATTGCAATGGCATGTTGTGTTTTCATTCGTTTTAACTTTTAACCCGGTTGTGAATTTGTCATGCTGTATATCATGGCACGGCTGGATGCTCAACCGGAAAGAAAACCCAGATAGGGCAGATCTCTTTAAAAAAACGTGGATCCACTCATATGCTGAAAATAAATCGGGATTTATTTGACAGGGGTTTTGTCTTTTCTGTATTGTATAAAGTCCATAAGGGTATTGTATTTTTGTAAAAGGGATACCTGAAAATAAGGAGGGTTGATATGCGTCAGCAACAGACAAAAAAGGAGAAAAGAAAATTCAGACGATTTCAGATTCCTGTCGGATCCTTTTCGGTTGTACGGTGTGATTCCGGGGGAATTATAGGAGAACTTACGGATATCAGCAGCGGCGGGATGGCCTTTTTATCTGATCCCGATGGTTTTCCCCTGCCCGAATATGCCAAAATCGATGTCCTGCAGATCTCCGATGGTATTTTTTTAAATAATATTCCGGTGCGGCATGTGTCACGGATTACTGATTATTTTGAAATAAACCGGCAGCGGGTGAAGATGGCGCGCAACAGCCTTGGTTTTCAATCCCTGGATTCCGACCAGAAAAAAGAACTGGGAACGTTTATTCGTAATCATGCCGGAAACTAATCAAAGAAAGAAACCTCATGGAAACAAACAGACCCGATTTGAGCGTGGACATCGGCGGCATAAAAATAAAGAATCCGGTAATGACCGCTTCAGGCACATTTGGGTATGCGCGTGAATTTAATGACCTGGTCGATTTAAATCGGCTGGGCGCAGTCATTGTCAAAGGGCTTTCTCTGGAACCGTCAAAAGGAAACCCGCCCCAAAGAATTGTTGAGACCGGGTGCGGCATGCTCAATGCCATCGGGCTTGAAAATGTGGGGCTCGATGCCTTTGTCCGTGATAAACTGCCTTTTCTTGAGACCCTGTCAACACCCACCCTGGTTAATATATACGGAACCAGCGTCCAGGAGTATGCGCAACTGGCTGCCCGCATCGAAACCATAACCGGTATTGCCGGCATAGAGGTCAACATTTCATGCCCCAACGTCAAGGCCGGAGGTGTGGCGTTTGGGGTCGATCCGGTGGCGGCCCATGCAGTGGTGAAGGCTGTTCGGGAGCAGACCACAAAACCGCTCATGGTCAAACTGACCCCCAATGTCACCGATGTTACGGAAATCGCACGGGCGGTGGAAGCGGCAGGGGCGGATTCCGTATCTTTAATCAACACCATCACCGGCATGGCTGTGGATATCGAATCCCGAAGGCCCAGGCTTGCCAATATCACCGGCGGACTTTCCGGCCCGGCCATCAAACCGGTGGCCCTGCGCATGGTCTGGCAGGTTGCCAGGGCTGTGAAAATTCCCGTCATCGGCATTGGCGGCATTATGACGGCCGCAGATGCCCTGGAATTTTTGATTGCCGGGGCTGTCGCCGTCCAGGTGGGTACCGCCAACTTCGTAAACCCCGGGGCCACCATGGATATTCTGGACGGCATCGAATCCTTTCTGGCCCACAAGGGGATCACCGCCATGGCTGAAATCATCGGCACCCTGATTATATAGAATATTATTCGCTTAAACGTCATAAATAAATAAGGGGTATGAATAATAAAATAAATAATATTTACTTGAAAAATAGCGGTCAAACTAGTATGGTTGCACAAAATCAAAAATTCGCCAAAACCCACTGGATAAAAGGAGATGTTAAATGAAAAAATTGGTTATGCTGGTTGCCTGTATGTCACTGTTTTTGGCTGCCACTGTTTTTGCTCAGGATGGGGACGCAATTCTGGGAGAATGGTATACCAAGGATTCCAAGGCGTTGGTGGAAATTTACAAATGCAATGATCTGTATTGCGGTAAAATCGTATGGCTCAAAGAGCCCCTGAAGGAAGACGGTAGTGAAAAGCTGGATGACAATAATCCGGATGAATCAAAGCGCACCGACAAAATAATCGGATTGAACCTGGTCAGCAATTTTACATTCAAGGGAAAGAATAAATGGGCGGATGGCACAATTTATGACCCGGATAACGGCAAAACCTATTCGTGCAAGATGACGCTCAACGGTGATGAATTGAAAGTGAGGGGATTTATCGGCATATCCCTTATCGGACGGACCCAGGTGTGGAATAAAAAATCATAAAAAAAGGAGTGGCATATGTCCAAAAAAATATTGACCGGTATGATGATTATATTGGTAAGCATTTGTTTCTGCGGCATCGGATTTGCCGGTGACAAGGAAATTCTGGGCGTTACCTTTCCCGGAGAAAAAGTGATCGCCGGAAAGACCCTCAAACTCAATGGTGTCGCTTACAGAAAAGCGCTTGGCATTGTCAAAGTTTTTGTTTGCGGGCTTTACCTGGAAAAAAACACCAATGATGCCAAAGAGGTCATTGAATCCGAACAGGTCAAGTATTTGCTGACCCATTATCTGACGAGCAAAGCCACCGCGGAAAAACTTGAAGAGGGATTCATCGATCTGATCGAAAAATGCAACCCGCCGGATATGGTCCAGGCCCATAAGGCAGATATTGAAAAATATGCCTCCTGGCTGAACAAGGATATGGCCCCCGGTCTGACATCCGCCTCCACCTATATTCCCGGAAAGGGGTTGACCCTTGAATATCAGGGTGAGATCCGCGGAACAATTCCCGGAAAAGAATTTGCACAGATGTATTATCGCTATAATGTCGGTAAAAAAGCCAAAAAGAACATCCGTACAGGTCTGCTGGGACTGTAAATTTCATCATATGTTGAACCCCGGTATGAAATTTTAAAAGCCGGGGTTTAACAACAGTCCTGCCTGGCCGGCGGTGTCATCTCTATATCATCACTGCAGGTTGTGCTTCCGCCTTCCACCTTTGGCGCCGGTTAAATCGTTCTCATATAAAATCAGGTGGTGCGCACCACAGGGCCGCTGGAAACAACGGAGTCTATGGAATAGACTGCCAGGGCCGTCCAGATCAGTATAAAACTGACGATTTGTTCTTTTGCAAAGGGTTCCTTGAAGACAAACACGCCCAGCAGGAACATGCAGGTAGGGGCAATATACTGTAAAAAGCCCACGGTGGACAGATTCAACCGTCGGGCCCCCTGGGTGAACAGCAGCAGGGGCACGGCCGTCACCAGGGCCGAACCCATGAGGATCAAGTCAAGAATAGGGCCGGCATGCAGAAACGTGCCGGCCCCGGAACGATTCAGGTAAAACAGCCAGATAGACGCCGGAACAGAAAGCAGCAGGGTTTCAATGGACAGGCCCACCAGAGATCCCACAGGGATAATTTTGCGGATCAGGCCGTAGAAACCGAAACTGAATGCCAGTGCCAGCGATATCCATGGAAAATCGCCATAGTACAGGGTCAGGTAGCATACGCCGGCAGCCGCCAGTACAAAGGCAGCAATCTGGGCACGACGCATCCGTTCCTTTAAAAACAGCATACCCAGCAGCACATTGACCAACGGATTGATATAGTACCCCAGACTGGCCTGAAGGACCCTGTCGTGATTGATAGCCCAGATATAGAGCAACCAGTTGAATGCCACCAGCAGGGAACTGAACAGCAGGACCGACAAGGTACGCGGGTTTGCAATGGCGGCGATGACCTCTCCCCAGCGGCGTTTGATCACCAGTAATGGAACCAGGAACAGAAAAGACCATATGATCCGGTGGTTGATGATTTCAAACGCCGGCACCGACTGAAGCAGCTTCCAATAAACAGGACTCAGCCCCCAGATCAGATATGCCGAAATCCCGCAAAGAACCCCTTTTATATTTTCAGGATCAACCTTTGACGAAGGCGTCTGTTTCATATCGTCAACAAGCGCCGATCTTCCGTTAAAATTTCCGTGAGGGGGACGCCCCAATATTTTACTTCAATATTGAGCTTTTTCAGTATGTCAGTTACCCCGAGCTGGTCTGCACAGGCTTTGCATGCCGTGATGTGAACCCCCGCATCCAATGCCGCTTTGATATTTTTTTGAACGGCGGTATCTTCACTTACCAGTTTTGTCGTTGCCCCCCATATAATCAGGGTGATATTATCCCACCAGCCATTTTTAAGGGCATTAATTGTGTACATGAAGACCATCTTTTCTGCTGTCATCGGATTGTCATTTGTCCACAGTACATACAGATGTTTATCGTTTTCCATTGCTTTCCTCCCGTTGCGTTAGAAAGTATTTGGTTTCTCGCTGTTTCACTCTTTAAATAGGGCCACCTTGTCTTCAGATAACATTTTCATACCTAACACTGCTCTTTTATGATAACAATTAAAATGATGATTGTATAAAAAAAGTATTTTCGGATGAATTATAAAATGGAAAGCAAAAATCGCGTCATCAGACGTAAAAAAGGCAGTCGGCCTGTTTCAACCTATCAATATCAGCAGGATTCACGTTATTTTGCCCAGATTGCCGAAGGGATAAAACCCGTTGGTGTTAAAGAGTTGTCCGAGCTTGGTGCAACGGATATTGTTACAGAATATCGGGGTATTAACTTCACGGCGGACAAGGCGGCCCTGTACAGGATCAATTATTTGACACGGCTTGTTTCTAGATGTCTTGCCCCGCTGACATCATTTGCCTGCCCCGACACCGATGTATTGTATAAACATGCAAAGCAGATCAGGTGGGAAGATTTTTTTGAAAAGGACCGTACCTTTGCCGTATTCGGCAATGTTTCCGACAGCACGATCACGCATTCTAAGTATGCCTCACTGCGCCTCAAGGATGCCGTTGCCGATTATTTCAGGGAAAAGACCGGCACGCGCCCTGACGTATCTGTGCGGGACCCGGATGTTCTGCTGAACCTTCACATCCGGCATAACAAGGCGATGATCAGCATTGATACGGCCGGCGGCGCGCTTCACCGCCGGGGATACCGGATAGAAACGGTCTCGGCGCCCATGCAGGAAACCATTGCGGCGGCCATTATTCGTCTTGCAAAATGGGACGGCTGTCTGCCCCTGTACGATCCCCTGTGCGGATCCGGAACCCTTTTATGTGAAGCCCTGATGCATTATTGTCATATCCCGGCCGGCATATTCAGGCATAAATTCGGTTTTGAATGTCTGCCTGATTTTGATGACAAGATCTGGCAGCAGGTGAAAAAAACCGCAGATACCGATATCCGACCCCTTCCCGGGGGATTGATAGCCGGCAGTGATATCTCTGAAAACGCCGTTATCGCGGCCCGGACAAACATTATGGGGCTGCAATACGGAAAGGCGGTAAGGATTGAACAAACGGATTTTAAAGCGCTGCCGGTTCTTGAACGGCAGGTGATTGTCGCTAATCCGCCCTATGGTATTCGTATGGGGGCAGGTGAGGATCTGGACGCATTTTATAAGGACCTGGGGGATTTCCTGAAACAAAAATGCAATGGCTCAAGGGCCTATATCTATTTCGGAGACCGGGCGTATATTAAAAAAATAGGGCTGAAGGCATCATGGAAAAAGCCCATCAAGGCCGGCGGACTGGACGGTCGGCTGGTTAAGTACGAAATGTATTGACTGGAAACAGGGAACCGTTGATATGAAAATAGGGCTCATCGCCAATCCGTTTTCGGGTGGTCAGAAAGGGAAAGGCGTAATACCGGAAGTGGAAATGCGGCTAAAGAAAGAAAAAATCGGATATGATCTTTACATTACGCAGTACCACCGGCATGCTGAACATATTCTGGATGATATCCCTGTAAGGGATTATGATGCAGTGGTGTCTCTTGGCGGAGACGGAACCAATTTTCAGGTATTGAACGCGCTTTTGAAAAATTTTAAATCCGAAGAGATACCGCCCCTTGGCATTATCCCGGTGGGCCGGGGAAACTCTTTTGCAAGGGACCTCAATATCCTGACGACAGAGGACGGAATCAGCGCCCTTGTCGGTCAAAAAACACGGGTTGTGGATGTTTGCAGTTTTACCCAAGGGAGGGAGCGCCATTATTTTGTGAACCTTACCGGGTTCGGATTTGTGACGGATGTGGCCCGGACAGCCTCAAAATTCAGGCGTCTGGGCAACTTGAGTTATGTCATCGGGGTGCTGGTGCAAACCGCTAAGCTCTGTTTTCACGATATGACAATTGAAATAGATGGAAACCGGATATCCGCTAAAAATTGTTTTGTGGAATTCTGTAATTCCCGCTATACCGGCGGAAGCATGCTCATGGCCCCCGATGCAAAGATCGATGACGGATTTTTTGATGTGGTGGTCACCGGACCCATTGGCCGCATGAGCCTGTTGGCGACGCTCCCGAAAATATTCAAGGGTACCCACGGTGAAAACCCGGCCGTACAATTTTTCAGGGCCAGAAAGGCAACGGTCACGACGATGCCGGCCAAAGTGCTTCTTCCCGACGGAGAAATTTTCGGTACAACGCCCACTGAAATAAACATCCATCCGGAACAGGTGAGGTATTTTTGTTGAAAACCATGCGATCCGTGTTTCTGTGGACCATCGGGTTGATCCATTTTTGTATGGTGTTTGTCATTGTCTGGATTTGTCTTCTGGTTCTTCCAAAGAAAAAAACCTATCGGCTTGTCGGATTGTTGTTCGGCAGTCAACTCAGGATAATGGGTGTCAAATTAACGGTGAAAGGCACAGAAAACATTGATCCGTCCCGCTCGTATCTGGTCATGGGCAATCACCAGAGCCTTTTTGATCTTTTTGCCATTCCCGTCGCCATTCCCATCTGTATGGTGGGCATTGAGGCGGCATATCATTTTTCACTGCCGCTGTGGGGGCCTTTGATTACACGCTGGGGGTGTATCCCCATTGTCAGAAAAGATATCGCCCAGGCCATCAAAAGTCTGGACAAGGCCAGAGAAGCCCTCGCAAAAGGGGATTCCATCATCATTCTTCCCGAAGGGCACCGGACCCTGACGGGTAAAATAGGGGCGTTTAAAAAAGGACCCTTTTTCCTTGCCCGGCAGGCCAGGGCCGATATCCTACCCTTTTCCTTTTCCGGATTTTACCGGTTTAACAACAAACATTCCTGGCATCTCAATCCCGGGAAAATGGTTGCCCGCATCGGCAGGCCCATTTACTATGACGCCTATAAAAAACTTTCCGTTGATGACCTGCGGGACCTGGTGCGCAATACAATCATCAATCTCCAGGAAATGGATACAACCGTTTAGGCCTTGGAGGTTGATCATCTTATTTTTTATTGAACCCAAAAGGAGTTGCTATAAATGACGGAAGATACCAAAAAAATAATTTATTCCATGCTTCATGTGAGTAAATTCCATGGTCAGAAACAGGTGCTCAAGGATATCTCCCTGTCCTATTTTTACGGGGCAAAAATTGGTGTCCTTGGGTTAAACGGTTCCGGGAAAAGTTCGCTATTAAAAATCATGGCCGGTATTGATAGCCGGTTTTCCGGTGAGACAATGCTTTCCAAAGGATTTTTAGTCGGCTATCTTGAACAGGAACCCCTTGTGGACAGTACAAAAACGGTCAGGCAGATTGTTGAAGAAGGGGTTAAAGAGACCGTTGACCTGCTGGCCGAGTACGAAACAATTTCAGAGGAATTCGCCAATCCCATGTCAGATGATGAAATGGACAAACTCATCGAAAAACAGGGCCGAATTCAGGAAAAGCTGGATCACCTGGATGCCTGGGATCTTGATTCCAGGCTGCAAATGGCCATGGATGCATTGAGATGCCCTGCCGGGGATACGCCGGTGGCTGTGATCTCGGGTGGTGAAAAAAGGCGGGTCGCCCTTTGCCGGTTGTTATTGCAGAAACCTGATATCCTTTTGCTGGACGAACCCACCAACCATCTTGATGCCGAATCCGTTGCCTGGCTTGAAGAGCATTTGAATCGATATGAGGGAACCGTTATTGCCGTCACCCATGACCGGTATTTTTTAGATAATGTCGCCGGATGGATTCTTGAACTGGACCGGGGTGAAGGGATTCCCTGGAAAGGCAACTACTCTTCATGGCTGGACCAGAAACAAAAACGGCTGGCCACTGAGCAGAAAACCGAATCCAAACGTCAACAGACCCTTGCCCGGGAACTTGAGTGGATCCATTTGTCGCCCAAGGGCAGACGGTCCAAATCAAAGGCCAGGATCAAAGCCTATGAGACCCTTTTGAAAAAAGATATTAAGGAACAGGAACACGATCTGGAAATATTCATTCCCCCCGGACCCCGGCTTGGCGAAAAAGTCATTGTGGCAAACGGTGTTTCCAAGGCCTTTGGCAATAAGCTGCTGGTGGAAAATATGAGCTTTATCATTCCTCCCGGGGGCATCGTGGGGGTTGTCGGACCCAATGGGGCCGGCAAAACAACACTTTTTAACATGATTACAAATAAAGAAACACCCGACGCGGGAACAATTGAGATTGGCCAGAGTGTTAAACTGGCCTATGTGGATCAGGAAAGAGATACCCTTGACCCTGAAAAGACTGTTTTTGAGGTGATTTCGGGTGGTAATGAGAAATTGCTTATAGGCGGAAGGGAAATAAATTCAAGGGCCTATGTATCAAGATTTAATTTTTCCGGATCTGATCAGCAAAAAAAGGTCAAAGATATCTCAGGGGGTGAAAGAAACCGGGTCCATTTGTCCACCATACTGAAGCAGGAAGCCAACCTTTTATTACTGGATGAGCCCACCAACGACCTTGATGTCAACACCCTGCGGGCATTGGAGGAAGCACTGGAAAATTTTGCCGGCTGTGCCGTTATTATCAGCCATGACCGCTGGTTTTTAGACAGGATTGCCACCCATATCCTGGCTTTTGAGGGAGACAGCCAGACCTTGTTTTTTGAAGGGTCCTATTCAGATTATGACCGGGACAGAAAAAACCGCCTGGGGATAAAGGCGGGCCAGCCAACCCGGATAAAATATCGGCAACTCACCCGGTAATGGGGGGCTTATTCGAAACTATTCATGTTGCCATCTTCCTGTCTGGCAGCCGGATGCGGTATGAAATAGCGAGGAACCCAAAAAAATGATTGAGATTGGGCCCTGTCCCCAGGATAAAAGTGAATTCAAAGATGACGATCTGGTATGTTATTGTTTTGGATATACCAAGAAAGATATTGAGAAAGATTATCTGGACAACAGTCGCTCATTGATCTACGAAAAAATTGTTTTCGAAAAAAAATCGAGCGTTTCGGAAAATTTTTATATATCAGGAAATTGAGAGTTTCAGCGGTGTTGAATTTGATGCAATTATTGAAAACTGATTAGGCGCTTAACAACGCAACATCGACAACGTTTTGTCGATAATTTTTTGTCGATGGTCAAGCCCTAATTTGATCTACCATGAAGGACAGGAAGGGCATGAAGGACAACATAATGATTTCTTCATGGTCTTCCTGACCTTCATGGTAAAAAATAGTTTTGAGTACTCTCCAAGTAATTGAGAATAGCGTCAAACTTGGAATTCATGGTTAATATCAGCTGTCCCAAGGGACCTCTTTTCCCGAGCAACGTCTCGGGAAAGGCTTAGATTCTATGGACGAGGATACCAAAATTATATGGGAACGATTTTTAAATCCGGAAATTCCCAATACAGATCTCATGGTGGCCTCCTTGTTTATCACAGCTTTTGAAATACTGCAGGACAGCATTATTGAGCGGGTAAAAAGATTTTTTATAGAAGGTTCCGGCAACGATGAACCGGTCATCAATAAAAAATACAGGACCAACGTATTGACATTGGATAAGCGCCCCCTCTGGGCCTCGCTTCAATGGCTCAAACAATTTAAAGCCATTGATGACAGTGATATTGAAAAATTGAATGTGATCAACGCCTGTAGGAATAGGCTCGTTCAGGATAGTCCTGTTTTTATAACCGCTGGAGGCAAAAGCGACCCGCTGTTGCTTTTTGTCCAAATGCCCGAAGTGCTATCCAAAATTGAGCAGTGGTGGATGATAACCGTTACGGTCCAATCCCGTCTGAATTTTAATGATAAAAAAATGAATGAAGCGGGCACCATACGGGATAACATTATGACGCTTCGCCTTCTGGCAGATATTGCTTCAGGGCTGGAAGAAGAATCTGAAACCAAGATGCTTTAAAATTACGGATATAATCATGATGGACTCGTAAAAAGTCGAGTTTTTACGAGACCGTCAATCATAATAAGGAAATTTTCTGATGGCTACGCACAATTGTGAAAAATGTGGGTTAAGGGCTAAATATGATAATAATGCCCATTCATTTATCGGTCGGTTGTGGAAATGGCATATCAACTGGTGTCCCGGATGGAAGGGGTATATGGCCTCTCTTCCTGTTGATGAAAAAACGGCGTTGGCCCAAAAGTATGATTTAAAAAAATAGTAAGCGTTCACAGGGCACCGCATCTGCTTTGTTGTCGGGCACTTGAAGTACAGGCAGTACGACTGCGGTCCCTCCGCCTCGTATTTGCAGCGCCCTGTAAACGCTTACAATTTGGTTTGAATATATCATCCCGGGAATGCCGGAAGATTGTCAAACCGTTATAGAGGGTAAAAACATGACACTCCAAATTTTTTATTGGTACTGGATCGTTTTTGGAATGGTGCTGATGATCGCTGAAATTTTTATGCCCAGCTTCACCATTTTCTGGTTCGGATCAGGCGCAATTATCGTGGGGGGGGTTCTTTTTTTCTTTCCGGAACTTTCTTTTAGCTGGCAACTGTTTATATGGGCGGTGGCTTCATGCCTTTTTACGTTTCTCTGGTTTAAATTTTTACGCCCGCTGATGTCCGATCGCACCAAGGCCGGGATTTCCAGAGAAGCGATACTGGGTGAAAGCGGGCAGGTCATCAAAATTCCTGCTGCGAAAAAACACGGTATTGTTCGATTCACGACACCGCTTCTGGGATCTGATGAATGGCCTTTTATTTGTGATGATGCCGTGGCTCCCGGGGATCGGGTTTTTGTCAAAGATATTTCCGGAAACACGTTGATTGTTGAAAAACGAATCTCAACTTAGGACCGCAAATTATAAAGTGAACAATTGCTTCCTTTCGGCCATCACGTGTTGCCCCAAAGCCCAATACATCAAGTATTGAACCGCCGCCGGCAAGGTTTTGTAAAAGTTCAATTTCAAGGCGTGTAAATTTTGTTATCATGAGGCGTAACCATCGACCGTTGAATGATTGCAAAATGCAGCGCAACGCAGTAGTTGGAACCTTTACGGGACCGTCACCTGTCAATGTAACAAAAAGGAGAAATCATGCCTGGTTTTATTATCGTATCTGTTTTTGTCGTTATGGTTATCGTAACAATTTCTCTTGGCGTCCGCATCGTGCCACAAGGATCCAAATTTGTGGTCCAGCGGTTGGGGAAATACCACAAAACCCTTGGACCCGGTCTTAACATTATTGTTCCCTACATTGACAGCGTTGCCCATAAAGTAACGACAAAAGATATTGTCCTTGATATTCCGTCCCAGGAAGTTATCACAAAGGATAATGCCGTCATCATCGCCAATGCCGTTGCCTATATCAATATCGTATTACCGGAAAAGGCGGTCTATGGTGTGGAAGATTACGCCTTGGCCATTAGAACCCTTGTTCAAACATCTCTGCGTTCCATTATTGGTGAAATGGATCTGGATGATGCCCTGTCATCACGGGATCAGATCAAAGCCAAGCTCAAAGCGAGTATATCGGACGATATTGCGGACTGGGGGATTACCCTTAAGACGGTGGAAATTCAAGATATTAACCCTTCAGAAACCATGCAGAAAGCAATGGAGGAGCAGGCGGCGGCGGAAAGGCAGCGAAGGGCAACGGTCACGCGTGCCGAAGGTGAAAAAAGTGCCGCTATCCTGGAGGCGGATGGCCGGCTGGAGGCATCCACACGTGATGCCCAGGCAAAAGTCGTTCTCGCCGAAGCCAGTCAGTCGGCGATTCAAAAGGTCAGCCAGGCGATACAGGCCAACGAATTGCCGGTGATGTACATGCTTGGTGAGAAATACATTGACGCCGTCAAAAACATATCGACATCTCAAAACTCAAAAGTGGTCGTTTTGCCGGCAGATATTCCGGCATCAGTACGCGGCATTATGGGATCCATTGGGAAGTAGAGACCGATACGGTTTTGCACACAGACAGGAGAAAGCAAATGGCCGATGCAAAGTTCGAGAAGGTGACGCATTCCGACAAGCCCTTTTACGGACCACGAAAACTGCTGGTTTGCGGATTTGACAGTAAAGCGCAGCCTAAATTTAAAAATTTGCTTCAAATCGCCGGCATAAAGGACATCCCCATTGTCTGGGCCGTATCCGGGCAGGCTGAAACGGTTCTGGCCGAACTGTTTTCCCTGCCTGATAATACCGGCAGCGATATATCTTCCACATTACCCAGAGCCATTATCGTTTCCGGCATTACCGAAAACGAACTTCACCGGCTCATGAACATGGCCCGCAAAACCGGTATGAAGCCGGCCCTGTGGGCCGCTCTGACCCCTACATCCGAAACATGGTCAATTAAAGAACTGCTGGCGGAGTTGACCGCGGAGCGCAAGGCCATGTCACAAAGAAAATAATGGTGTTCACCGAAACGAACGTCCATTACCATTTTGCCAGCGAGACTGTGTGGAATTGCCCCGGGTAAAACCATTGTTTTGCCAGGGAGTGGTACCATAACGGTAGCCCGATTTCCGGGGTTGTGCCTGTTTTTTCGGTGTGAAGTCCCCGGATTTGAGGTTGCTATGCTTGGGGATATTTGGGGCAGTCGCCTTGAAATTTTTCGGATTCATCTTGTTTTTCACCGCAGGGTTTGATGATTTGCGGTTGAAGCGGTTTTGAACATTTGGAACGGATCTGTTTTTTGCCCAGGTGTTCTGTCCTTTGCCCCTTAAGCTGTCCTGGCCAACCACCGGCAAGTTGTGGCGCATCTGTCTGTTTGCTGCTCCGGCAGGCGTCTGATTGTCTTTAAATTTCTTCTGGCGATGAATGTTATGTTTTTTGAACCCCTGTAATTTTTGCAATGAATCAATTCTTGGCCGGTTAAAAGGGGATATTCGTGGGCTGGGAGTTGCCCGGGCGGGTCCCTTTGGGCCGGATTTATAAACAGGGGTGCGGGTTTGCACGGACATACCGGCAGGTCGGCGGAAGCGGGGACTGGTGCGGCCTTCACCATAGACGGCGCCCCTTCTGTGAACGGGATTATGGCGCCAGACATTTGGTCCTGGCCGGTAATTTTGGCGACGGAAATAATCTTTTGTGTAAAACCGTTGTGTGTGGTGATGGTACACATTAACGGTGCGGCGATGCCAGCTGAAGTCACACCAGCCGATGGCGGCACCGACCCAGAGACCGGTGCTGAAGGTCACAAACCCCGTGGGCGGGTACCAGATCGGATACCAGGCCTCAAAAGGCGGATAGTCCGGATACCACCAGGTACCGTAAACCCGGTATGGATAGTAAGCCGGTACATAAATAACCCGGGGATTGGCCGGTTCGATCCGGATGCTCTCCTGGTCTGAAATTACCGTTTGCTCTTTAGTGGTTTCAAGGTTCCCTGCAGCCCGGGCACTTACCCGTAACTGCTGTATGGTATCCATGACATCCGCTTGCTGGCCTAAAAAGGCGTTGCCGAGCATGGAGGTCTCCCCGATCTGGTCATTCATGCGAGCGAGGATTTGAGGAAAATGGGCCAGTGACTTTACGCTCACATCCCACTGTTTTCCCTTGAGCGCGTCATCAAGGGCAGGGCCGGTGAGTGTCGGGTTCTGTTTAACCCAGCGGTCCGCCTCGACCACTTCTATGGGGTAGGTCGATGCCATGAGTATCTGGGCCAGCAGGGGGTCCGGATACAGGGCGATGGGCGCCAGCATCTGGGCCAGTTGGGCACTGCTGAATCCGGGTTCAATATCTGCAGGGGCCTGTTCACGTGCAACTAAAACCGACGGCAGACAGAAAAACAGGGCCGCCAGACCTGCTGCAATACAAAATTTGATTTTCATTGTGAAGCCCTCCTTTTGAGCATCCCGGATCTTTGAATTTACGGATCCATAAAATTACGATAAGCACTTGCCGGTTAAGTGCAAGTTTTGGTCGGCCCGGGAGCGCCGTTTCAATTTTTATTACCTCTTAGGAGTGAAGTCGTGCTGAACCCGTTAACGGTTACAAAAAAAGATTGCTTTTCATTTAAAGGGGTGATAGCTTGCGCCGACTTCCGAACCACAGGATTTGTTCCTGTGGTTTTTTTATTTAACGAAAAGGAAACAATCAACGATGATTAGTGCAAACAATGTCACCCTCGCCTATGGTAAGCGGGTGTTGTTCAAAGACGCCAATATAAAATTTACACCGGGCAATTGCTACGGCCTCATCGGCGCCAATGGTGCCGGAAAGTCCACATTTTTAAAAATTTTATCCGGGGATATCGAACCGGATTCGGGAACTGTCTCCGTAGGCCCACGGGAGCGGATTGCGGTTTTACGACAGGATCACTTTGCCTTTGACGATCAGACGGTTTTAAACACGGTGATCATGGGCCATGAAAAACTGTACAACATTATGGCCGAAAGGGATGCGCTGTATGGCAAATCCGATTTTTCCGAAAAAGACGGCATCCGGTCCGGTGAGCTTGAGGCTGAATTTGCAGACATGGACGGTTATGAGGCAGAATCTGAAGCGGCAGTGCTTTTAAATTCTCTGGGTATTGCCGAAGAGATGCATGTAAAAAAAATGAAGGAACTCGAAGGCGGGGAAAAGGTGAGGGTACTCCTTGCCCAGGCCCTGTTCGGAAACCCGGACGTCCTGCTCCTGGATGAGCCCACCAACAACCTGGACATCAAGTCCATTGCCTGGCTTGAGGCGTTTCTCGACCGGTTCCAGAACACGGTCATCCTGGTGTCTCACGACCGTCATTTCATGAACCAGGTGTGCACCCACATTGCCGACATTGATTTCAGCAAAGTCTCGGTATACGTGGGGAATTACGATTTCTGGTACCAGGCCAGCCGGTTGAATCTGAGACATAAGCAGGCGGAAAACAAGAAGGTCACGGATCGGGCCAATGAATTAAAAGTTTTTATTCAGCGGTTCAGTTCCAATGCCTCCAAATCCAAGCAGGCCACCTCCCGGAAGAAACTTTTAGAGAAACTAACACTTGAAGACATGCCGGTATCATCCCGAAAATACCCGTTTATTTCCTTCAAGCCGGAACGCCCCTGCGGCAATGTGATTCTGGAAGTGGATGGAATCACCAAGACCATCGATGGTGAAAAGGTGCTGAACAATGTGAGCTTTACAGTGAACGGCGGGGACAAGATTGCTTTTATGGGCGGAAACAGCCTGGCCAAGACCACCCTTTTCCAGATCCTGGCAGGGGAGATGGCACCCGACAGCGGTACCTTTCGGTGGGGCGTCACCATTACCCATTCCTATTTTCCCAAGGAACACAGCGTCTATTTCAAGGGCGACCAGAACCTTATCAACTGGTTTTTGCAGTTTGCGCCTCCCACAGAAGGCGAGAGCTTTGCCCGGACCTTTTTAGGACGCATGCTCTTTTCCGGAGAAGAGGCCGTAAAAAAAATAAACGTGCTTTCCGGAGGGGAGAAGGTGCGCTGCATGCTCTCACGGATGATGCTGTCCCAGTCGAACGTCCTGATCCTGGATGAACCCACCAACCATCTTGATCTGGAATCCATCACGGCCTTAAATGACAGCCTGCTCAAGTTCAAAGAGGTCATTTTGTTCACTTCCCATGACCACGAATTCGTGAACACCCTGGTCAACCGGATCATCGAAATCACCCCCGGCGGCATCATCGATCGGCTTATGACTTTTGAAGAATATCTTGAAAGCACGGAAGTCGAAAAAACCAGGGAAACCCTGATTCAAAAAGCCGCATAAAAAAACTGTTTGAAAAAATACCGCATTACAAAATAAAAAGCATCTCATCTGTTCATGAGGTGCTTTTTTATTACACATACAGCGTCATTTTAAATTATATGTGGGTTTCTTTTTTGCGCCCCGTTTTTGACAAGAAAATCTTTCATTTTTTCATAAGGATGGCAGCCGACCAGCCGGTTGTTGTTAATGAAATATGTCGGGGCTGCGACAAGCTCCAATTCCTGCTTTCGTGACCAGTCATTATCAACAACATCCGTATACATGCTTTTTTCCAATACCGTCTCAGCTTCAGCAGGGTCAAGCTGAAGCGATGCAGCTATCGCTTTGAGAACAGCCAGGTCGGAAATATTCCGTCCTTCGCCGTAACAGGCCGAAAATACCGCCCTGCGGAAATCCATATCCTTGTTTTTGGATCCGGCCCAGACACTCAACTCCTGGGCTGGTTTGCTGTTGTATATGGTTTCCATCTCGCAACAGGGTAGGCCGCGGTCTTTAGCCATTTTTACGGAATTTTTTTTTACTGCCTCGATATCCACAAAACCACCGACCATTTTCCGAAGGGGAATACCGGCTGCCGGAATATCAGGATGCAGGGGAAACGCGCGCCATTTAATTTTTATATTGTACTCTCTGCTCAGGCGTTCAATATCTCCGATACTGAAATAACACCACAGTCAGATAAAGTCCGAAAAAATTTCCAATTCCGGTATTTTGTTTTCCATCATATGTTCTTGACCCATTGCGTAAAAAGTCGGATTTAGACGGTCTTGTAAAAAGTTCAAATTCAAGGCGCGCAAATTTTGCAATCATGAGGCGTAACCATCGACCGTTGAATGATTGCGGAATGTAGCGCAACGCAGGAGTTGGAACCTTTACGAGACCGTCAGGGTTTTGTGGCAAGCCAAATGGTGTGTCGGGTGCCTTTTCCGATTTTGCGGGCACGCACGATGACGGTTTCCGTTTGAAATCCGCACTGTTTCAGTCGACGGGTGAAGGCCGGGTCTGGTGCCGAAGACCAGATGGCCAGAATCCCACCGGGACAAAGAGCGGAAAATGCTGATTTCAAACCGGAGTTGCCGTAGAGGCGATCATTGGCATTTCGGGTCAGTCCGTCGGGACCGTTGTCCACGTCAAGTAAAATGGCATCCCAGGCGGATCTTTGTTTTCCGATGGTTATCACCACATCTTCTGTTCGGACAGATACCCGGGAATCATCCAGGGGTGTTCCGGCAAGGTGTCCGAGATGCTCCCGATTCCATCTGACCACAGCCGGGATCAGCTCCGCTACGGTGATGCGCGTGTCAGGCTTTGAATGTCCAAGGGCCGCCGCCAGGGTGTACCCTATACCCAGGCCGCCAATGAGAATCCTTACATCGGACTTTTGCTTAAGACGGTTGCACGTGATTACGGCCATCGCCTCTTCGGAACCATGACACCGGCTGTTCATCAACTCTGTTCCGGCGGTTCGGATGGATAATTCAGCCCCGCGTTTCAGCAGGATGACCGCGTTTTCCTGTCCGGGTACTTTTGCCCGGTCTATTTCTTCCCAGGGAACCACACGTTTCTCCTCAAGAGATTCACAAAAATTAAACATTTCCGTCACGGCTTCTTTCTTCAGGAATATAGGTGACGGTTTCTCCTTTCAGCATTTTCAGGTTAAACTGGTGTTTATTGTCGCTGGCCAGGTATACACTGTGACTGGGAAACGCAAAGTCGATGCCTTCTTTGTTAAATCTTCTCAATATCTCCAGACAGGTCCGTTGCAGCCAGCCCTGCATATCCCAGTAAGCGGCCGGGTGATACCAGGCAATCACCATAATGTTCAGGCTCCAGTCATTGAACCCATTAAAATAAACCCGTGGCGGAAAATCCGGATGCATGCCTTCATGCCTGTCGAGAATATCATTTATGATGGACACGGCCTTTTCAACCTTGGCCGGTGGGGTGTCATAGGTTATTGTGATATTGGTCAGCCATCGGATATGGGGCCGTTTGCTGATATTTTCAAGGCCCGAATTAACCAGTTTTTCATTGGGAATGGTCACCAGGTGTCCTGTCAACGTCCGGATCCGCGTACTGCGAAATCCGACATCCTCAATGACGCCGTCGTAGTTATCAATGACGACACGTTCACCGACCTGGAACGGTTTGTCAAAAAGAATGGTCAGGGTGCCGAAAAAATTAGCGATGGAATCCTTGGCCGCCAATGCCACCGCTATCCCGCCGATGCCCAGAGAGGCGAGCAGGGGGCCGATTTTAACACCGGTAAGATTCTGTATGATCAATATGCTCCCGATCATAATGATAAAGACCCGCATTGTTTTGCCGACGATGGGGGCCAGAACATCATCAAGGCTGCTTTCTGTCGAGGCAGCCCATTTTTTAAACTGAAAATCCACTATGGGCACCAGTTTGAAAATGAGCCAGAATAATGCGATGGCAACACCCACGTCAACCGTTTTTTGTGCAATGACATGAACCAGATTTGTGCCATCAGGACTTCGAAAATGGACAAACAACGGGGTCAGAACAAAGTATACCCCATAAACCCATATAAACATTGACAACGGCTTGGCAACGGCTTCAAGCACAAGGTGTTTTATTTGTTTTTGTTGTTTTTCATCTTCTTTATTTTTTCTTTTACGATCAATAGTCAGGCGTATAATCCGTTCAACGGCCAGAACAGCAAAAAGCAGTAAAAGACTCAGGATCAGTTTGAGCCATGTAATGCCGGCAAATACCGTTGCGTTAATCCAGCTTCCAATACTTGAAGAGGCCTGTCGCGTGAGTTTGTCGATACCCTGTCCGATTTTTTCGCCGGCCCGGTCAATTTTTTTAGACTGTTCAGGCGCCTGGACTGCCGGCGGGCCTGCTGCCGGTTCATTGTCTGATACGGTTTCTGCGGATGTTGCTTTCAATTTGGCGTGTGATGGCTCAATGTGCTGAGCCCGGGCTGGAAAATAAAAAAACAGTGTTGAAAAAATCATTAAAACCGGAAGCAGTTTATGGTATCGCCTTCTTGCAGTTAACCACATTTTTTCCTCCATAGCTATGGATGAACATAACGGTTCCGACATTCCCGTCGGAATTATCGGTACAGTAATCCAGTACTCTGCCAATCTGTCCGCAACCCTTCGTTATCAAAGGGGAGAATTGACGTTGCCGGAGCCATAAAGCAGTTTGAGGGCGTGTACGGTTACTGAGATGGGAGTTCCGGTGTTTGAAACCGTTTATCGAAGAGAAGTTGCAGCCAGGTCATTGACTGTTCTTGTACATGCACGGTCTGGCCAGCACATAATTCAAGATCTCAAAATATGCACCGGCTGTCAATGGAAACATATGCATGCACCACCCGCGGTCAGCAAAAACAGTTAAACCATCACCGGATTCGATGTGACTCGCCTTTTGGTCCGCTCCATGTTTCCTGGCATTCGTACAGCGGAAAAACCGTTTTAAATGCGCTTGCCTATGGATATCGTCTATTTGAGATTATTGTTGATTTATGATGCATGAAAGAGTTATAAAATACAGACAATAGAAAAAATTCCTTTCCTGCAGTTATTCATTCCAAGCAGACATTGATAAGTGCCGGCCCACCCCTTGGAAATGCCGACCCGCCGGCTAAAAATCTGAAAGAGAGGTTCAACATGGAAATCGATTATCCAGTGTTTGCCCATTTCCCAGCCCGTATCGCCGGGCTGGCGGAGCTGGCGGAAAATCTATGGTGGAGCTGGAACCCTGGTGCACGCATGCTGTTCAAATCACTGGACCGGCAGGCATGGAAAGACAGTGGTCACAATCCGGACAAGATGCTTCGTGAACTGCCACCGGAAATTCTGGCATCAGCGGTTTCAGACGAGGTATACCTTCAGCGCTACGATACGGTAATGGGGACCTTCAAGGACTATATGCAGAAAAGAGAATGCTCTCTTATGGTGCCCATTCCTGGAAACCATACATATGCCGTGGCCTATTTTTCAGCGGAATACGGTCTTCACCGGTCTCTTCCCTTTTATGCGGGGGGGCTCGGTTTTCTGGCAGGCGATTACATCAAGGAGTGCAGTGATTTATGTGTTCCTCTGGTGGCCATCGGTTTTATGTACCCGGAGGGGTATCTGCGGCAGCAGATTCGTGATGATGGCTGGCAGGAAAATCTGAATGAGCCCATTGATCGGGATGCTGCGGCCATTTCAAGGGTCATGGATGAAAACGGCCAACAGCTCACCGTTACGATACCGATCACCGATCCCCCTATCCATGTCGCCGTGTGGAAGGTCAGTGTGGGGCGAATCTCCCTGTACTTGCTGGATACCGATGTGGCGCTGAATGACCCCTGGAACCGAAACATCAGCGCCCGGCTCTACATCGGGGATCTGGAACAGCGTCTGCGCCAGGAAATCGTTTTGGGGATCGGCGGCGCGATTGTTTTGAAAACGCTTGGGATCGAGCATTATCTGCTGCATCTCAACGAGGGACATGCCGCCTTTGCCCTTTTGGAAAGAATCAGGGAACAGTTGGCCCCGGGTAATGATCTGGCTACAGCGCGTCAACGGGTGACTGACGCCACCATCTTTACAACCCACACCCCTGTACCCGCGGGGCACGATGTCTTCCCATACCCGTTGATGGAACGGTATTTTCATAATTACTGGCCCATGCTGGGACTTGACCGGGAGGCTTTTTTTCAAATGGGGGTTCATCCGGAGCAACCCGATGCCGGATTTAACATGACGGCCTTTGCCCTTCGACTTTCCGGATGCAAAAACGCTGTGAGCAAACGGCATGCGCAAGTATCCAGACGGATGTGGCAAAGTCTGTGGCCCGGTGTATCGGAGACGGATATCCCCATAGACCATGTGACCAACGGCGTGCATGTGCCCACCTGGATCGAGCCGAAAATGAAGCTGCTGCTGGACAAGCATCTGGGCAAGCAATGGCTCAGTGCCCATGATGACGTCTCCACATGGGAGCGTCTGGATGATATTCCGGATGAAGCGCTATGGCAGACCCATTATTGGCTCAAGGTAAAACTGATTGACGCCATTCGTGAGCGCGCCCGCCGGCGATGGTCCACCGAGGGTGCCAGTGCTTCCGTCATGCTGACCGGTGGTGCATTTCTGGACCCATCGGTACTGACCTTTGGATTTGCCCGCAGATTTGCCACCTACAAGAGAGCCCTGTTGATTTTTCGGGATCTGGAGCGGCTCAAGAAACACCTGAAGGACAAATGGCGTCCTATCCAAATCATCTTCGCCGGCAAGGCCCATCCCGCGGATGACCCGGGCAAGCGGGTATTGCAGAATCTGGTAAACCTGGCCCGTGATCCGCAATTGGGCGGCAGAATCGCTTTTGTTGAAGATTACGGCGAGCAACTGGCCCAATATCTGGTGCATGGGGTGGACGTCTGGCTGAACAACCCCCTGCCGCCGCTTGAAGCCAGCGGCACCAGCGGCATGAAGGCCGCTTTAAATGGTGTCCCCCAGTTGAGCGTTCTGGACGGCTGGTGGCTGGAAGGCTTTAACGGTGAAAACGGATGGGCGATTACCAGTGAAGAAGGCGCCGCAGATCCGGATCAAAGGGATGCGGAAGAGATATACCGCATTATCGAAGACAATATTTTACCGCTGTATTATAAGCAGGCTGAAAACGGTGTGTCCACTGACTGGGTCAAGGTAATGAAGGCGGCGATGAAAAGCAATGCCGCCCGGTTTTCCGCCCGTAGAATGGTTAAGGAATATATCGATAAATTTTATTCCAAGGGAATCCAAAAGACGCTGAAAGATACTTTTTCGGAAGGAACACGTCATGGTGCTGATTGAAAAAATAAAAAATGTATTTCCACGGGCCTCGGATATACCGCAAGCACTTTTGAAAGATATCCCCTGTATTCAGACCGGTTATCTCATAAACGGTGAGATTCGGAATTGGGACGGCCCGCGCCAGGAGGTGCGCTCACCGGTCCGGGTGGCCGGCGACAATGGCCTCAACCCCTTTTGCATTGGTGAATATCCGATGTTGACTGAGGCGGAAGCATTTCAGGCCCTTGATGCGGCGATTGCCGCCTATGATCATGGGCAGGGAATGTGGCCCACCCTGTCCGTGGCCGAACGAATTGATCACATGGAGCAGTTCGTTTTTCGGATGATTGAGGTTAAAGATCATGTGGTGCGGTTTCTGATGTGGGAGATCGGGAAATCGCTTCAGGATTCAAAAAAGGAATTCGACCGGACCATTCAATACGTGAACGATACCCTTGCCGCGCTCAAAGACCTGGATCGAATTTCTTCCCGGTTTACCATCCAGGAGGGGATCATCGGCCAGATCCGGCGTGCCCCCATGGGCGTTGTGCTCTGCATGGGACCGTTCAATTATCCGCTCAACGAGACCTTCACCACATTGATACCGGCACTGGTCATGGGAAACACCGTCATACTGAAACCACCCAAACACGGGGCGCTTTTGTACGCACCGCTGCTGTCAGCCTTTTGCGATGTTTTTCCGAAAGGCGTCATCAACATTATTTACGGTGAGGGCAGAAAAATGATTCCCCCACTCATGGCCTCGGGAAAGATCAACGTACTGGGGCTCATCGGGACGAGCAAAACGGCAAACGCATTGAAAAAACAGCATCCCAATCCCCATCGCCTCCGCTGCGTGCTCGGGCTGGAGGCCAAAAATCCGGCCATTGTGCTGAAAGGCGCCGATCTTGATCTGGCGGTCAAAGAATGTGTTCTCGGCAGCCTTTCCTTTAACGGGCAGCGGTGTACGGCCCTTAAGATCCTCTTTGTGGAAAAAGGTATCGTGGAGGCGTTTCTCGAACGCTTTGCCGCGGCCGTTAACGCTCTGTCTTTTGGAATGCCATGGCAGGAAGGGGTTTTCGTGACACCGGTCGCGGAAAAAGGCAAAACACACCACCTGCAGGAACTGGTGGCCGATGCTGTTGAACATGGCGCCAGGGTTGTCAATCCGGCCGGGGGAACCATTTCCGGCAGCTTCTTTTTCCCGGCCGTCCTGTATCCGGTCAACGACAGGATGAAAGTGTATCATGAAGAGCAGTTCGGACCGGTGATTCCCATCCTGGCATTCGATAAAATCAGCGAGCCCATTGAATATATGATCCATTCGAGCTATGGTCAGCAGGTCAGTATTTTCGGAAGTGATCCGGATCAGATCGCCCGATTGATCGACCCCCTGGTCAACCAGGTCTGCCGGGTCAACATCAACAGCCAGTGCCAGCGGGGGCCGGATACGTTTCCGTTTACCGGCCGAAAGGATTCGGCTGAGGGCACCCTTTCCGTTTCCGATGCTCTGCGGGTTTTTTCCATCCGGACACTGGTTGCCGCCAAACAGACGGAAATGAATAAAAAGATCATCACCGACATCGTGCGGGAGCATAAAAGCAAATTTCTGGCAACCGACTTTATTTTATAAAAATTTCCCTGGAACAGATCGTTCAGTATTAAATTATGATAAACTCGTAAAAAGTCGAATTTAGACGGTCTCGTAAAAAGTTCAAATTCAAGGCGCGCAAATTTTGCAATCATGAGGCGTAACCATCGTACGTTGAAGGATTGCGGGCTGCAGCGCAACGCAGGCGTTGGATTTTTTACGAGACCGTCAATTATGGAAGGCATCAAAGATGATTTATACCGTCACCTTAAATCCTGCACTGGATCGTTTTATTGTCGTTGACCAGTTACTTACCGAAGACACCACCCGTATACAGTCTGAAACGCCGTATGCTGCCGGTAAAGGCATTGATGTGTCCAGGGTAATTCGGGAATTGGGCGGTAAGGGGATTGCCCTTGGGCTTGTCGGCGGTTATGACGGCTTACAACTGGAAGGATTGCTGATCAATGCGGGGGTCATGAACGATTTGACCCGAATTTCAGGAGAAACACGCACCAATATTATTCTTCGTGAACAGACGAAAGGCCGGCAGTACGTTATCAGTGCCGCCGGTCCGGAAGTTAATGCAACAGAAATCGGGTTGTTTTATCAGAATTTTAACCAAATCCAGGATATGGATTACTTGATCCTGAGCGGGAGCCTTCCCCGCGGCGTTTCACCGAATCTTTATGGGCAACTGATTCTTGCCGGTAAAAAAAAGGGGGCCTTTATTGTTTTAGATACAGATGGCAAATCACTGCGTGAATCAATAGAATATCAGCCGACGTGCATTAAACCGAACACGTATGAGCTTTCCCGGCTGGCGGAAAGGGAGTTGCAGACCGAATCGGAAATTATAGATGTCTGTGAAAAAATCCACCAGAACGGAATCCCCTATATTCTTGTTTCAAGAGGGAAAAAAGGACTGCTGCTGTCATCGGCCAAACAAAAAATAAAGGCAGTTGCGCCTCCGGTGGCGGTAGACAGCACAGTCGGTGCAGGAGATTCGGCGGTGGGCGGATTTGTACTGGCGCATTCCCGGGGCCAAGACCTTGCGGACTGCGTTCGACTATCCTGCGCTGCGGGAACGGCAACTGCTCAAACGCCTGGCACGGAGCTTTGTCATCGCAGGGATGTTGAAAATATCCTCCCCAAGGTTCAATTATCAAATTTATAAGTGATTATGGAATATGTGTCCTGCATAAATTTGAAATAACAGGAGAACCACTTTGGGTATCATCCTTCCAAAAACAAAAATTGTCTGCACCATCGGTCCGGCAAGCGAACCACCTGAGACCATTGGGGAATTGATTGCAAGCGGCATGTCTGTGGCCCGGTTGAATTTTTCTCATGGAACATACAGTGACCATGAGCAAAAAATTAACAACATCCGAAGGATTGCCGGGGAAATGGGCAAACCGGTTGCTATATTACAGGATCTGGGCGGACCCAAAATCCGGGTGGGGGATATCCCTGAGCCGGGGGTTCGACTAGAACCGGGGCAGATGATTATTCTTACCGATCAGACGGTTGAGGGATCATTGCAGCGTATATCGGTTTCCTACCCGCTTTTAGGCGAAGCGGTGAAGGCCGGAGATCGAATAATGCTTGCCGATGGCTTTCTGGAACTTCGGGTGCGCTCGATAAACGGATCTGAAATCCATTGCGAGGTCATCACCGGTGGCGTGTTGACGTCTCACAAGGGAATTAACCTGCCAAGCGGAACCATTCCCATGCTGTCAATGACCGACAAAGATCATGAGGATTTGCATTTTGGCCTGGATCATGATGTGGATTATGTCGCGCTGTCATTTGTCAGAACTGCGGCAGACATTCAAAATATAAAAAAAATCATCCATCAGAAAAATAAAAATACACCGGTCATCGCCAAAATTGAAAAGCATGAGGCCATCGATCATTATGAAGAGATCCTGGAGGCTGCCGATGGGATCATGGTGGCCCGGGGTGACCTGGGGGTAGAGATACCGTTAGAAGAAGTTCCCGGTATCCAGAAACGATTGATTCAAAAAGCGAATGCAATTGGCAAACCGGTCATTACCGCCACCCAGATGCTGCGATCCATGGTGGATGCGCCCCGGCCCACCAGAGCCGAGGCTTCGGATGTCGCCAATGCCGTTCTGGACGGAACGGATGCGGTGATGCTTTCCGAAGAAACGGCTGCCGGCAATTATCCCGTTCAGGCCGTCCGATATATGGTTCGTATTGTAGCGGAAGCGGAAAAGACCTACCCCCATGATCGATATCTTAAAATGGTGCCTGAAAAAGAAATTTCAGATGCGGTATCCTATGCCGTCTGCGTATTGGCAGACCACCTTGATGCAGCGGCCATACTGGCGCCCACCCAGTCCGGCCGGACAGCCACCCATATTTCCCGGTTCAGGCCCAAACAGCCCATTATTGCGTTTACCCCCAGCCTGACAACCGTGCGGCGGCTCCTCCTTTTTCGTGGCATTTTCCCCCATTTGATTCCGGATCCACGGGATACCGATGACATGATTGAAAAAGTATCTGAAAAGGCGCTGGAGACAGGCGATATGGCTGAAGGCGATTTGGCGGTCATCACGGCGGGCCACCCTGTTTCGGTGACCGGTATGACGAATATGATCCGGGTTAAAAGATGCCGTTACCATTGACGATCCGGTGATCAGAGATTACTATTATCGAAATAAATAATTTTTAAAAGGAGGCAGCAAACTCATGAAACAAAAGCATTTACTAAGATTCAGTATCATCACAGTGATGTTGGTTCTGGGTGTATTCTGGGCATTGGTTTCCGCCAAAACCGTCACATCAACAGCGTATCCCAATGCCAGTTTCATCGCTAAAGCCCAGTGGCTGAACAGTCATATCAACGATCCCAAACTCGTGATCGTCGATGTACGGGAGAATAAATACCTGAAAGATGCTTTTATTCCCGGTGCGATTCATCTGGAATGGAAGCAGTTTCAAGAGTCGGCGGCGGCACGGGGTATCGGCGGTGTGTTTGTCGGTGTTGACCGGGCACAGGAGATTCTCGGCCGGGCCGGTATTGCACGCGGCGATACCGTGGTCCTTTACGACACCCTGGATCGGGACGGCGGGGCCACTTCCTCCTATGTCTTCTGGGTTCTGGATGTGCTGGGACACGACAAAAAGATCGTCTTGGAGAGCGGTATCGAAGCATGGACCAATGCCGGTTTTAAAACCGTTACAGCGCCGCGCACAGCCGATCCGGTTTTATACCAGGCCCCCATACAGGAGCTTCGCCTGGACCGCTGGGCGAATGGTGCATTTATTCAGGCGCGCCTGGGGGATCCTTTCTATCAGATACTGGATGTCCGTTCACCGGATGAATATCTCGGCACGGCCGCGAATAAAGGCCTGGACGGCGGGCCTTTGAAACTGGGGCATGTGCCGACGGCCTACAACGTCGACTATCGACAAAACTGGATCGATACAAAAATCAAGGCGGTTAAATCTTACACGGATCTCCAGGCCCTTTATGCCGGACTTGATCCCAACCGCAGCGTCATCATGTATTGTCACTCGGGACGCAGGGGGTCTTTTTCTTATTTCATCCTGCGTCTGATGGGATTCGAAAACCTGTCCCTCTACGAATCATCCTGGTATGAGTGGGGCAACAACCGTCTGTTTTTTCCGGTTGAAACTGATGCCCACAGGCTTATGGGCACGTTGCCCGGAGCGAGTGCGCTGGTCACGGCCAACGGTATGCCGCTGGATAATCAGAAAAAACCCCAAGCCGGTGCCAAGCGTTCCGACGGATATGTCTCATGCGGAGGATAATAGCGATGAAAAATGACAGCAATTCAGATTATTGGAAAATTTTGCCGGCATCGATCGCCCTGGCCGGCATCATTGTATTTATTTTTGCCACCTTTGGCCCGCCGGCTTCATCCAGCGGATTTGTGAGTGCCCTGAAAGGGTTGCTGCAATGGGTGGCCCCTGGTTATGTCGCCACCAAAGCGCATTATCAGGCGATTCCCGGACCCGGGTCGTGGTTGATGGCGTTTGTTTTGGGCATGGCCATCGGCGGTTTTATCGCCGGGCGGACGTTTCCCCAACCGATCCGTGACGTGCCCGAAACATGGGAGCGTAAATTCGGGCCGAGTCGCTGGAAACGGTATACCGTTACCTTCTGTGGTGGTTTTTTGATTCTTTTCGGTGCCCGGCTGGCAGGGGGGTGTACCCTCGGGTTGTTTATATCCGGGTCGGTGCAGATGGCCATCAGCGGGATCTATTTTGGCGTCGTGATTTTCGCAATGGCCATGCTGACGGCCAGGTTAATCTACGGCAAGCAGAAAGTGAGGTAGACACATGGATAAAGTTTTGCTTGGACTTATATCGGGAATTGCCTTTGGCTTTGTCATTCAACGGGTAGGGGCTACCAACTCGGACAAAATGGCCAGAGCGCATTTAATGATTGAACCACAAATCCCCCAGTTTATGCTGCTGGCCGTTATTTTCGGTGCCATCGGGGTGTTCGGCCTGAAGCTTGCCGGTATCGGCCGCTTTCTGCCGCTGCCCACCAGTATTGTGGCCACCGGCCTGGCGGCAATTATCTTTGGCGTTGGCTGGGGGATGACCGGCTACTGTCCGGGAACCTGCTGGGCCGCCGCCGGAGAAGGGCGGGGGGATGCTATTTCTGCCTTGCTGGGCGGCTTTGCCGGTACCGCCGTTTTTGCCCATTTTCATGAATTGCTGGTGCCGCTGCTCTATTCTCCCACCAATATCGGCCAAATTACATTGGACGGTTTATTCAACAGCGCCGGCGCTGCGCTTATCGTTCTGGTGGTGTTCTTTGCCGGCGGTGTGTTCATGATCGGGCGTTTGTGGCAACAAAATGAATCGTAACATTAAATATGGTCTGGTCGCAGTTCTCTTTTTGTTTGTGGCCTGCGGCGACGGGCAAAACCATGGACCGGAAAAAAGTCCCCCATGGGTATTATGCGATGCTCCGCATTGCCGAAGGCGGGCGGCAACTCAATCTCGGACCGTTTGTCGGATATTATTTTAAACCGGTAAATCCCGATGATTTGACTAAAATGACCTTTATCTGCCTGAATGAGCACCAGTTCTACACCAAAGATTTACCCGATGGTGCCAAGCTCTATGAGGGCGAGGCGATTCAGACCACTCTGCCGCAGGGGATACCGCTGCCCGTATCCGATGATGACCGTATGGTACCGGTCATGGACGAGCACATTCCGGCAGTCTGGTGGGCCACCCGGCCACAACCCCAGGAAGAATTTATACACTTTCACTCCTGCTACGATGCCGCCGGGCCGGTCTATACCGGCTACTGGCTCAGACATCAGGCACTGGCCGCGTTCACCTATGATATGGGGGGGCGCGTGGGGCCTGAAAGTATCCTTTTCCACCACGTTGAGCCTGGCCCGGATCGGCATTTCGCGCGAATCGTCGAATTCGATTCCGGTCCTCGATAAAAAATGGCGCCTCGCTGTTTCGCATGGGTAAATTTGACCGGCTACAGCCCGGGGCACCCACACAAAATAGAGAGGAACCATAAAAATCGATTATTTTACGCCCAAAGAACGAGGCTTTGTTTACCATTACTGAAAAGGGCTTATACCGGCCCCTTCAGCTGATCAGCCACTGTCCGGGTCGCTTCTCGAATGGCTGCTGAATCCCCAATGTAATACCGTTTGATCGGTCTTAAATCGTCTTCGAGGTCGTATACCAGGGGAATGCCCGTCGGGATGTTCAATTCAACGATTTTTTCTTCTGAAATGTTCTCCATGTATTTGACCAGGGCTCTTAAAGTGTTGCCATGGGCGACAATCAAAACGCGTTTTCCGCCCGTTGCCGCCGGTGCGATGGTGTCCTGCCAGAAGGGTATAAAACGCGTCACCGTGTCTTTCAGGGATTCCGTCAGTGGAATGTCCCCGGGACGAAGGTCTGCATAGCGCGGATCTTTTCCCGGATAGCGCGGATCTTCCCGGGTCAGGGCCCCGGGCCTGACGGCATAGCCGCGCCGCCAGAGATGCACCTGTTCCATGCCGTATTTTTGAACGGTATCGTTTTTATCAAGTCCCTGCAACACGCCATAGTGGCGCTCGTTAAGCCGCCAGCTGTGAACTATTGGTATCCACATCAGATCTATCTGCTCCAGGAGGATCCATGCGGTCTTGATGGCCCGTTTGAGAACCGATGTATAGACAACATCAAACCGATACCCCTCTTTCCCCAATGTTCGTCCCGCTGCCAGGGCTTCCTCAACCCCTTTGTCCGAAAGGGGGACATCGGTCCATCCGGTAAACCGGTTTTCACGATTCCAGGTGCTCTCACCATGGCGAATCACCACTAGTTGTTTCATTTTATCCTCCCTGGGGTGCCCCGTATTCTTGGTCCTTTTTTGCAACAACCGGTTCCCCGGGGTCAGCCGGCAACGGCTGGGGGCCACCGGTGACGGTGGAGCGAATATGGATATCCTGCTGGGGAAATGCGATCTCAATGCCTCGCTCACGAAAGAGGCGGTCGATCTCGAAACGAATAGCCGTTGCGGCCTTCAGCATATTATCGATATCGGTCCAGGCGCGAAGCGTAAAAATCAGGGCGCTGTCCCCGAAATCGGAAAAGAGGACGTCCGGTGCCGGGTTTTTTAGAACCTTTGGCGTTCGACGGGCGATCTCTAAAAGTGTGTCCCGGACCATTGCCACGTCGGAGCCGTAAGCTACGCCCACAACAATTTTTATGCGTATGCGTTTGTCCTTGAAACTCCAATTGGTCACCTGACTGCTGATGAATTCGGAGTTGGGAATGATCAAAGAGGCGTTGTCATAGGTCTGGACCACCGTGGAACGGACGTTGATTTTCTTGACCGAAGCCCAGGTACCGTTGATCTCCACATCGTCTCCCACCTGAATGGGTCGTTCAAAAAGCAATATGATGCCCGAGATAAAATTGTTGAAAATATTTTGCAGACCGAAACCGAGTCCGATGCCCAGGGCACCGAAAGCCACTGTAAGAGAGGCAGAACTGATGCCGAAGACGTGCAGGGCAATAAGGATACCCAGCATCCATATGATATAGATGGTAATGGTGGTGATGGAATCCTGAAGACCGACTTCCATTCCACTGCGGTTTAAAAATTTGGCCTGAAAAATCCACCGCCACAGACGTACCGCCGCCTGGGTGATCAACAACACCAGGAAGGCATAAAGCACGCCGAGAACGCTGAAGTGCATGCTGCCGATCTCCAGTGGATGTCCCAGCCCTTCGTATATCCGCACCAGAACAACTTGTCGGGCGCCCCAGGCAAGGATCAGGGCGACCACCAGAGAGATCAACCAGACGAGCTGACCAAAGCGGATCATGAGCCATTGAAGCGGGTACTCATCGGAAAGAAATTCGTTTCTTTCCAATGCACTCTTTTCCCGGTAATACCGGTCCCACTCTCGGAGCAGAAGGAAAAATCCGACCCACCACAGGAAAATAACAGCGCTCAGGCCCCATGATAAAAGCCAATGCACGGACAGGGGCCCGTAACCGGCCAGGTCCATAAACAAGGCCGTCCCACCGACAATATATCCCATGGCCCGGCAAATAACATTGACCATTATCCAACGTCGATGAACAGGTTCTTCCAGATCCTGGCGCCGGGTCAGGGTGCCGTCTCGCCAGAAAGTGAAAACCCAGGTGAGCAGCCAGATTTCAAAGACCAGCCGGAGAAGCAGCAGGCACGATGGCGCACTTCCCATAATCCCGCCAATCAGCAGATGCACCCAGCAAAAATAACGAATCGTCGTGATAAGCCGCTGTAACCGGGGTCCTACCCGGGGGGGCAGCGCAAATTGGTCCGGCCAGAAAGAAAGCAGTCGTTTTGCCCATCGCGTGGTCAGGGCCACCAGAAAAAGGCCGGTCAGCAATTGAAACACGGGGGTTGCAAGATAAAGCAGGTCCAGATGGGCGTACAGATACAACAGGAGGGTCACACCGGTCAGCAGAAATGAGCGGTGAACCACCTGCAGCACCAGCAAGTGCCAGGGGCCGAGCCGGCGGGTGATCGTATGGGTTTCGGCCCTGGCAATGATTTGCAGAATGCGGCGGAGGAGCATCAGCGCCACTATAAACCCAAGGCCGAGAGAAATCAGTACCAGGCCGGTGTTTTTCCACAGTTCCCTGGCTTTTTCGATCCAGAATCCTGGCCGGACCAGGATACGCGCCTGGTTGACTAATCGTTCCGCTTCTTTTGCAAGAACCACCAGGGCCTCGACGGAAAGAGGCGTTTTTTGTCGCTCGAAAAGATGCTGTTTTTTTCGTTGTGCCAGGGCGCTTTCAAACTTTGCAGACAGCGTCGAAAAAGATTCCCGTATCTGGTTCAGATGTTCAAGATCATCGGAAATAGCCTGCCGAAGCTGCGCGATCAATTTTTCTTTTTCACCCAGAACCGTAAACAGTTCCTTTGCACGATTCCGCAAGGATAGTATCGCCTCATCCTTAAGGCCGATTTTTTGAAGTTCCGCGATTTGATTTTCGGCCAGGACCTTCTGCTGATTGATATTGCCGATCTCACCGGCAATTTCTTCCAGACGGGGTTTCATTTCATCCATGGTTTTCTGGAGTTCCACCATAGATGCCTTGAGCTCGGTCCAGGCCTTTTGGATGGACGTGATGTCCACCCCGGAAGCCAGGAGCAGGTTCCCATAGGTGGACAACTGCGCCTGGTATCCGTTGATGCCGGCGGTCAGATATATTTTTTCACGCTGAAAGCGATTAAGCTGGTTTTTGTACCGCACCACGTTGGCTTTTTCCGCTATAATGGCGTCTTCCATGGCGCGTCCCAGATCCACAAGACGGGTGTCGTTTTCCGTGGGAGATTCCTGGGCGAAGACAGACGACAGGGAACAGGCCCCACCGACCAGCAGCCCCAGAAGCAAGAAAATAAAAATCCGGGTGAATGTCCTGTGCATCATCGTCCGTCTCCGATTATCCTTCTATAATCTGTCCCACTGAAATTTAATAACGGTTCGAATGGGAAAAAAACCGCTGACCGTCTGCCGCCTTGCAAAGCCGGAAATGCAACAAGGCTCAATCGTAACTGGCCCGTGTTGCTTCGTCGCTCAGGGTCGGTGACACCCGCGGTGTCCATGCGGCGTCTTCCCATGTCCCGAGATGCGTATGCATATCAAGGTATTTTTTTGGAATGGGATGGGTACCGACAACGACCTTGACCCCATATCGTTTTTCAAGAAAGGCCTTAAAGGTGTCGATATGAGGGCAGGGGGGATACCCCACCACCAGACCGGTAGCCAGATGAATCGCCTCTGCGCCGTTTTTCACCATCTCTTCACCGGCATATTCGATATTGCCCCCCGGACAGCCGTCGCAGGTTGTAAACCCCACCAGCTCAACTTCGGTGTCCGTGTATATGCTAAAAGCCCCTTCCTTGTTTTTCATCGCTCGCAAACACTTGCCTCCTGCACAGCGGCGGTAACGATCACAGATAATGATACCAATTTTTGTTTTTGCACGCATCTCCACTCCTTTCAGTTTTTACTGCATTTTTTGTGCATTTACGGATACCACAGCCTTGCTGTGGTATTGTTTTAGTCATAGCACATATCAGATTTTTCCTGCAAACATATAGTTTGACACTTTAGCCTTATTTACTTTAAACTTTCACTTCGCGTGATGCTTATTCAGAAATGAGGATTTTTGTTTTATGACCAGGAGGTAAGGCATGACAATTATTGATGTTAAATTGTAAGAAATAAAAGCAGCCGACACGCCAATTTAAAGCTCAAAAATAATATCCCACGCTATCCCTCTAAAAGTGGTTTGGCACCCTCGTTAATCAAGGAGATGACTATGCTGGAAAAATTTGAACTGTCCCCCCGTGATCTCAGGCGAATTTGTAGTTCAAAGACGTTTGCTTTTAAAACGACCGCTGAAGTTGAGCCTTTAAATGATGTCATCGGGCAGAAACGGGCCGTTCAGGCCATTGATTTCGGTTTGAATATGAAAAGCCCCGGTTACCATATTTTTGTCACAGGCCAGGAAGGCACCGGCAAAACCACCATTGTCAGCGATATCGTCAAAGGCCATGCCAAACACCTGCCGACACCCAATGACTGGTGCATGGTCCATAACTTTAACGACGCCTATTGCCCCCTTTCGATTTCGGTGCCTCCGGGGAAGGGTGTCGCCTTTGCCAAAACCATGAACAAACTCATCGATGACCTTAAAGTCGAATTGCCCAAAGCCTTTGAAAATAAATCGTTCCAGGAAAAACAGGCCCACATCCAGAAGGACTATTCAGAGCGTCAGCACCAGGTTTTTCAGGAATTGGAAAAATTGGCCCTGAAAAAAAATATACAGATTTTAAAATCTGAAAAGGGACTTCAAA
Source organism: uncultured Desulfobacterales bacterium (assembly GCA_942490765.1). Lineage (GTDB taxonomy): Bacteria > Desulfobacterota > Desulfobacteria > Desulfobacterales > 4572-123 > 4572-123. Next base: position 112,053 of record CALNYM010000007.1, read on the forward strand.
CCGCGGTTCTCATCGATGGCAAGCCAGCGACCCCGGAAAGCTTTCAGGCACTTTCCGATGAAAAAAAGGCCGAAATAAAAGAGGCGATGAATGGCGTTCAGGCAGAGATTGAAACCACGGTGCGGGACGTCAACCAGGTCACTCAGGCCATGCAGAGCGACCTCGAAGAATTGATGGAGAAAACAACACTGCTGGTGGTCAAAGACCGTTTGGACAGGATTCGAAATGAGTTCAAAACCATCCCGGAGATCCACGAATACCTGGACGGGGTGCAGGCAGACATCGTGGAAAACGCCAATCAATTTCTCACATCAGGGCAGACAGGCCCATCACCCGGAACGGGTTTGCAGCCTGAAGTAACGGTATCCTTTCAGCGTTACCGGGTAAACGTTCTCGTGGATCGTAATCTTGAACAGGGCGCCCCGGTGATCTTTGAGTCCAATCCAACTTTTTACAATGTTTTCGGCCAGATTGAAAAAAGAAGCTATATGGGATCTGTCACCACCGACTTTTCCATGGTGCAGGCGGGATCTTTATTGAAGGCCAATGGCGGCTTTCTGATCATGGAAATTGAATCGGTCCTGACAAACCGGTTTGTCTGGGATGCCTTGAAAAGGGCATTGCAGAACAAGCATCTTTTTATTGAGGATATGGCGGCGGAGCTCGGATTCGGTACGGCATCCATGCGGCCCCATCCGATTCCGCTGCAGGTCAAGGTCATTTTAATGGGCAGTTACGACCCCTTCCGGATGCTTCAAAACCAGGATCCCAAGTTTAACAAGATATTTAAAGTCAGAGCTGATTTTGATTATGAAGTCGAGCGAAATGACGAAACGATCCAAGGGTATGCCCGTTTCGTTGCCCGTGTCTGCAAGGAAGAGCACCTGCTGCCCTTCACGGCCAGAGGCGTTGCCGCCATTGTGGAATACGGGGAAAAATATATCGCCGATAAAACCAAACTCTCCCTGCGCTTTGGCTCTATTGCCAGCGTTCTAAGGGAGGCCGATTACTGGGCACGTCAGAATAAAGCAACCCTTGTTTCCAATAAATACGTGACTCAGGCCTTTACCGAACATCGGTTCCGCCACAACCTGTACGAACAGAAAGCCCATGAATCCTTCCGGGACGGGACGATTTTGATTGATGTAGCAGGTGCTGTAACAGGCCAGGTCAATGCCCTGGCTGTTTATCAGATAGGCGATATGGCCTTCGGTCGCCCCTCACGTATAACCGTTGAAACCTATATGGGCAAACAGGGGGTCGTCAACATTGAACGGGAAGCCAAGTTGAGCGGTAAGACCCATGATAAAGGTGTCTTGATCCTTTCCGGGTATCTGGGCAGAACATTTGCTCAGAATTATCCCCTGAGTCTGGCCATCAGTATTACATTTGAACAGAGTTACGGGGGGATTGATGGTGACAGCGCCTCTTCCACCGAATTGTATGCGATCCTTTCCAGTCTTGCGGAAATTCCCATACAGCAGGGCATTGCAGTGACCGGTTCGGTGAACCAGAAAGGCCAGGTCCAGGCCATTGGCGGCGTGAATCAAAAAATTGAAGGATTTTTTGATGTGTGTTCAGCAAAAGGTCTCACCGGTAAACAGGGCGTTCTCATTCCTAAGGCAAACGTGAAAAACCTGATGCTCAAACGCGCAGTCATTGACGCCGTGGAAAAGGGGCAATTTCACATTTACCATGTGGCTACTATCGAGGAGGGCATTGAAATATTGACCGGTGTTCCCGCCGGCCAACCTGATAAAAACCATAATTATCCCAAAGGCACCGTTTATGGTGCCGCCCAGAAAAAACTCAAAAAATATCTTGAACGCGCTTTCCAGTTGAAGAAAAAATTTGGTCTGGGAGAAGGTACAGACGATGATTGATTGACACAAATGGAAAGGCAGTATATGAGTTTTTTAAAGGGCGTGCTTCGGTTGGGGGGAATATAGGATTGAAGGAAAGGAGGAGAGAAGTGGCTGGGTGAGGAAGGGAATAAAAGGCAAGGTTTATAACCATAAATGAGGCTGGACATGGACAAAGAAAAGTTGAAAATGTACCGGTATTTTCTCAAAGACAGTATCCGGAAAAAAATTGTTTTCAGATTTACGGACCAGAATCAGGGTCTTCCGCCCCCGCCCATTGAAAAATCATGCCGGAATGACGCAAACCGGATTGATCTACCCGGTCCTGAAACATGGAAGGATATCCCACCGGCAGACATCACTAAAGCGATAGGCAACAGAAAGAGCCATCGGGTTTATCTGAAAAAAAGCCTTTCGTTGGAGGAGCTGGCGTATCTGTTGTGGTGCACCCAGGGCGTGAGGGGGAAAGTAGTCCATGGTCATGTGTATCGGAATGTCCCCTCTGCAGGGTGTCGTCATGCCCTTGAGACGTACCTGGCCATTTTTAATGTGGATGGTCTTGACGCCGGCATCTATCGATATCTGCCGCTCTCCCATCAACTGGTGTTTGAATTTTCAGATGACATGCTCTCAGAGAAGATGGTTGTTGCCTGTCTGGGCCAGCCTTACCCGGGCAAATGCGCGGCCACTTTTATATGGGTAGCGATTCCTTACCGTATGGAATGGCGATATGGACTTGCAGCCCACAAGGTAATTGCTCTGGATGCCGGGCATGTCTGCCAGAATCTTTATCTTGCCTGTGAGACGATAGATGCCGGCGCCTGTGCCATCGCCGCCTATGATCAGGAAGAACTGGACGAACTGCTCGGCCTTGATGGTGAAGAAGAATTCTCTATTTATATTGCGTCTGTGGGAAAAGTTAAAAAATAGGGTAACACTTCTTCTCCGGAAACAGAAGGAGGAAGTGCTATCCTCTTTTCGTAATTTTATGGGTCTATTTTTTTCTTTTTATTAACATGGTCGTGGGATCCAGAAACAGCAGTGTCTCTTCCTGGGGTGCCGGGGGCGTTTTAAGATTTTTGATGTATACTTCTTTATCCTTTGGCTGAAGCTGAATAATGGTGTCAAACAGATGGCTGACCGGTTTGATCTGGGCAGGCATCTCTTCCGGGGCTGTCATTTCATGGCGGTGGGTCTTCACCGTAAACCAGATGTGCTGCTTGTTTTCCAGGGCCATGGATTTTAATTCGGTCAGGGCCTCGACGGCATCGTCATCAAACGGAAAATTGTCAATTAAAATCATCTGGGGGAAAAAAATCTTCTGCTCGGTAAGGTCCGACAGCCGTTCCTTGAGCTTGGGAACGCTGAAGCCGTCAACTTTGAGGGTCATGATCAGTCTCTGGGGAAGGATGGATTCCCACAGCTGGTTGATCTGGTCGATTTTGTATTGATCTGCGATATTGCGAAGGACTTCTTCATACCAGAGACAAACTTTTTCCACCGGATCATTCAGGCTGATATGAAGCACATTTTTATTCCTGAGGAGACTGTTGAGTGCCAGTTGAACCACAAAAGCGGTTTTGCCGACACCGGCCCGCGCGAGTACGGCACCAAAACCGCCCTCGGGAAGAATGTCCTCTGTTTCATATCCCATGAGTCTCAAAGGATTACGGAGTATAAGATCCCTCTTTAGCATTTTAAAACTCCTCTCTTTCAGGGTAATAACGCATGCCGGCGCCAAAGGGTGGCTATTGATCAAACCCGAGACGTCCGACTTTATGCGATGATTAATTTTGTTGCGAAATGTAAGCAAATTCAAGCCCCCTGCCTTGCAGGGGGTACCCATCCGTATCCGGGTGGGCACAACTGAAGCCACCTGTCAAAGCATCTACACTGTTCAAGGCATCAGGCGACATTTTTTTTATCCGCAGCGGCTTTTTTAACCAGTTCTTCCGAAATGCTCTGGGGCACCTTTTTATAACTGCTGAACTCCATGGTAAACTGGGCTTTGCCCTGGGTGGAAGAACGCAGGATTGTTGAATAACCGAACATTTCCGCCAGGGGAACCTGTGCTTCGATAACACAGAGAACACCTTCTTCCTGGGACCCGACAATCATACCGCGTCGTTGATTTAAAAGCCCCATGACCACCCCCTGAAATTCCGTGGGGGTCTCCACTGCCACTTTCATAATCGGCTCATGGATCACCGATCCGGCCCGGGCGTATCCTTCGAGAAAAGCACCCCGGGCCGCTGCCTGAAAGGCCATTTCAGAAGAATCCACCGCATGGCTGGCACCGTCATTAATGACAACTCTTACCCCGGTCACCGGGAATTCCATTTTGGGCCCCTTGGCCATGCACAGCTTAAAGCCTTTTTCACACGATGAGATGTACTGAGTCGGTATGGATCCACCGGTCACCTTGTTTTCAAAAACAAAATCCTGATCGTCCACCGGTTCCAGGTAACCGGCCACACGTCCGTACTGGCCGGACCCACCCGTCTGTTTTTTGTGGGTATAATTGAATTCAGCTTTGCGGGTAATGGTTTCCCGGTAGGCCACACGCGGGCGCCCGGAGGTCACCTGGGCGTTGTACTCACGGAGCATGCGCTCGATATAGACTTCAAGATGCAGTTCGCCCATGCCTTCGATAATGGTCTCATTGGTTTCGGGATCCACATAGGTTTTAAAGGTGGGATCTTCTTTGCAAAACCGGTTCAATGCTTTGGACATGTTCACCTGGGATTTGTTGTCGTTCGGAACGACGGCCAGGGATATCACCGGATTGGGGACAAACATGGAGGTCATGCTGATATTAATGCCCGGTGAGACGAAAGTGTCCCCCGAAGCACAGTCAACGCCAAACAGGGCACCGATAAAACCGGCGGGAATCAATTCGATTTCTTCCATCTGATTGGCGTGCATCTGCACAAGCCGGCCGATTTTGATTTTCTTGCCGGTACGGACATTGATGACGGTATCGCCCTTGTGAATGATGCCCTGATAGACCCGGATATACGTGAGCTGGCCATACTGTCCGTCTTCCAGTTTAAATGCCAGTGCAACGGTGGGGTCATCAGTGGAACAGCTGAGGATCACCGATTTTTCGTCCTGATCCATATCCATCGCGGCATTTTCCACATCACCGGGGCAGGGCAGAAAATTGTTGACGGCATCCAGAAGCGGCTGAATCCCTTTGTTTTTGTAGGCGGACCCCACAAAAACAGGTGTGAGCTGACGGCTCAAGGTGCCTTTGCGTACGGCATCGATAATCAGATCCGTGCTGACCGATTCTTCCAGGGCCGCCTCCATCAGTTCATCGGAAAACATGGATGCCGCGTCGATGAGTTCTTCCCGTTTCTGGCTGGCTTTTTCCAGCAGCGCGTCGGGTACCGCTTCAAACCGCAGGGTCTCGCCGTTATCACCGTCAAAGTAAATGGCCTGCATGGTAACCAGATCGACGACCCCTTTGAGGTTGGCTTCGATCCCGATGGGAATTTGCATGGCCACGGCATTATGCCCTAGTTTATCCCGGAGCTGGGCGGTGACCCGATCCGGGTTCGCGCCACTTCGGTCACATTTGTTGATAAAGGCAATGCAGGGGACCTTGTACCGCTTCATCTGCTGGTCCACCGTAATGGACTGGGACTGGACCCCACCCACTGAGCAGAGAACCAGGATAGCGCCGTCCAGAACCCGCAGGGACCGCTCGACTTCAATGGTGAAATCAACATGGCCGGGCGTGTCGATAATATTTATTTTATGATTTTTCCATTTGCAGAAAGTAGCTGCGGAGGCTATGGTAATGCCGCGTTCTTTTTCAAGCTCCATGGAATCCATGGTGGCACCGACACCGTCTTTGCCTTTGACATCGTGGATGGTATGGATTCGATCGGTATAAAAAAGTATTCTTTCTGTCAACGTTGTTTTGCCCGAGTCAATGTGGGCACTGATACCGATGTTTCTGACGTTTTGGGTATTGATTGCCATGACTGTTCCTCTTACATTGAGTGTCGCCCGGAGCTTGGGAAGCAACTTTGTTTCCGAATGAGCACTTTGCAGGTCTTGATTAAAGACCGGTTTTAAAATAATAAAAAAATCCTTCATAACGTACCGGATAAAGCAGGTATCAGGGTGAAGGATCGTTATCAGTATCTAATAGATATGTATAAACAATGAATAATGCATATCTTGAATTTAAATGTCAATATAATTTTAAAAAAAATTTAACACTATGTGTACCAAATCAAAATCCATAGCTGTTGAAGGGCTTACCGCAGCCTGGCCCATATGCCTGGGGTATATCCCCATCGGCCTTGCCTTTGGCGTACTGGCCCAGAAGGCCGGCCTGGGGGCGATGGAAATATTCTTGATGTCCCTGCTGGTGTTTGCCGGCAGCTCCCAGTTTATCGCCGTATCCATGCTTGACGGCGGTGCCGCACTGACATCCATTATATTGACGACCTTTACGGTAAACTTGAGACACCTGCTGATGAGTTCGGCCCTTGCGGTTTATTATAAAAAATCGTCCCGGAAAAAACTTTCTCTGCTGGCCTACGGTGTTACCGATGAAAGCTTTGCCGTAAATTATTCCAGGTTAAAAGCAGGCAACTGGGACCTTGATCGGTCTCTGGTGTTAAATCATACGGCCAACATGGTCTGGATCATCAGTACGGTTGCCGGCGGCTTTGGCGGTCAATTCATACCCGCCGGTGCCTTCGGGATCGATTATGCGCTGCCCGCCATGTTTATCTGTCTGCTGGTTTTTCAGCTCAACGGCCGAAAATACCTGTTTGTCGCCATACTGGCCGGTGTTTTTGCGGTTTTTCTGTCCCTTTTGCTGCCCGGCAATATGTATGTTGTGATCGCATCGATACTGGCTGCAACATGCGGGACAGTGTTAAAAAGGGTTTTTAAAAAATCGACTTTAAAGGGTAAAATCAATGACCGATAAGTATCTCCTTCTGGTGATGATGATGGGGCTTGTCACCTTTATTCCCCGCTGGGCACCCTTTTTTTGTCTGTCCAATCGAAAACTGCCGACATGGCTGGTGGAATGGCTGGATTTGATTCCCGCCGCCATTTTGAGTGCACTGTTATTACCGTCTCTGATCACTACGGGTGAGCCCCGTCAAATGATACTGGTGCAACCGGAACTTTTAGCGGCGATACCAACGTTTATATTTGCCTTGAAAACCAGATCATTGGGCGGCACCGTGATTGTGGGAATGGCCATGTACTGGCTGACCGGCAAATTGTTTTGAGGTTTGAGAATTTTTTACATACATCTGAGCCTGTTTTACCGCTGCTGCGATTTCAGGTGTTGCCGGTAGGGCGGCTTCTATCATGGAAATGTACCCACGATCACAAAGGGCTTGAAAAGAGGGGGCAAAATTAAGATCAAACACCCAGCTGATCTGCAATAATTTGAAGTCATTTAAAGTTTTCAGGTTTTTCAGAAGGACGATCTCTCCCTGGTGCAGTGCGTTAAGGGCGGATGTCGAACAGGCAGGGGTGTCGGGGAGACCCAGTTCAATGGTGGTGTTGCGACGGCCGCTGTTGTCATGGTAGTAGTCCGTCACCACTTTCCAGATATCGAGTTTGTCGGCATCTCTCAGCAGTTTCATGAAAAAAAGTTGCCTGTCACTTCTCTTTAAAGGCAGTGTTGCGGCATTGTGAAAGGCAACAGCCCCGATAATCAGTCGTTTTTCGGTCCGGGAAAAGGGCGCCAGCAACCTGTGGGCGGCCATCTGTCGCAGGCTCAAATGGGCATGATTGGTCGATGCCAGGTCGTTGAAGGTGCCGTATCGGGCATATTGTTCAAATCGTCCGATATCATGAAAAAGTCCCATTGTTTCAGCCAGCAGCAAATCGTTTTCCATAAGATCCATGGCCCGGGCAAGCATGACGATATTCCGGCATACCCGCTGCGTATGGTCCATCTTAAGACGGATGGCCCGATCATGGTCACAGGCGCCTGTCAGGTAACTGTTGGTATAATCGACAAACCAGCCTTTCAGGCAGTCAAGATCTGCCGGTGTCACAACAACTCTCTTTCGATCAGGTCGGCAACAGGGGCAATATCTTCCAGACCAAAGCGCGGAACACCCGTGTCAGCATCGGTGTCGGTAATCAGGGCCAGGCGCTCTTCTTTTTTCAGATTCAGTGGAACAGAGGATCTGCCGCTTCTGATAATTTCGATTTTGGGTTTATTGTCTTTTTTATATCCTTCACTGATGACAAGGTCCATTTCCCTGAAATAAAGCATAAAATCGTCCAGGCATGGTAAATTAATATCCTTGACCATGGAAAACTTAGTATTGCCGGCAATGATCACGGCATCAGCACCGGACTGTTTATGCCGCCAGCTGTCTTTGCCTGGTTTGTCAAATTCAAAGTCATGGACCGTGTGCTTGATCGTTCCGATTTTGTAACCCCGTTGTTTTAATTCGGGGATCAGACGTTCAATAAAAGTGGTTTTACCGGATCCGGATTTCCCGACAATGGATATGATAGGGGGCATAAGGAATCTGCTTTTTATGGGTTAAATAATTGACGGTCTCGTAAAAAGTCCAACTCCTGCGTTGCGCTGCAGCCCGCAATCATTCAACGTACGCTAAGTACGCCTCATGACACCAAAATTTGCACGCCTTGAATTTGAACTTTTTACAAGACCGTCTAAATCCGACTTTTTACGTGTTCATCAATAATTCGTGTTTTGATTTTTGGTCAAACAATAATTGTCATAAACCGGGCCTGCCGGTTGAACATCTTCAGTCATACCCGGGTAGTCTAAGGATTAAAAAAAATATTGTCAACTCACCGGCAACATATAATCCGCCAGACGGGAGGATCTCTTGCGCAGCTTATAGCTGAGCAGTCGGGCGATCCCGTTGAGAAGTTTAGTTTCGGGTTCGAATGGCAATGGACTTGGCATGGGCCTCAAGGCCCTCGGTGTTAGCCAGGCACATGATGTCACGGGCATCACGATCAAAGGCCGCCTTCGGGTAATGAATCAGGCTGGTTTTTTTTGTAAAATGCGACACGGAAAGCGCTGAAGAAAAACGGGCGGTGCCGGCGGTGGGCAATACATGGTTGGGTCCGGCAATGTAGTCGCCTACAGCTTCAGGTGTATATCGGCCTAAAAACAGGGCACCGGCATTGCGAATGCGCCCTATATGGGCAAAGGGGTCATCCACCTGAAGTTCAAGGTGTTCTGGTGCTATTTTGTTGGCAATGGTCACGGCTGTGGCCATATCCGGAACCACCAGCAGGGCTCCGAAATTTTTAAGGGACTTTTCTGCGATCTCCTGCCGGGTCAGTTTTTTGATCTGCCGGTCAAGGGCCTGACTGGTGGCCCGGGCAACGGAAATGGAATCGGTGACCAGGATGGCTGACGCCAGGGGGTCGTGTTCGGCCTGGGAAAGCAGATCTGCCGCAATAAATTCCGCATCGGCATTCTGGTCGGCGATGATAAGGACTTCACTGGGGCCGGCAATCATGTCGATGCCCACCCGGCCTGCCAGAATTTTTTTGGCCAGGGTGACATAGATGTTTCCCGGTCCGGCGATGACATCCACCTTGCCGATGGTATCTGTACCGTAGGCCAGGGCCGCAATGGCCCAGGCACTGCCGATTTTATAAATTTCAGTGATGCCGGTTTTCGCTGCCGCAGTCAACAGAAAGGGATTTATATTGCCCTGAACCGTGGGTGGGGTGACCATGAGCAGTCGTTTGACACCGGCGATCCGTGCCGGAATGGCCCCCATGAGTACGGAGCTGACCAGGGGGGTCTGGCCGCTCTGGCCTCCGGGTACGTATATCCCTGCCGCATCCACCGGATTCACCAGCTGCCCGAGAACCGTGCCGGATTCATCCGTGGTGATCCAGGATTGGCTTTGTTGCCGCCGGTGAAAGGAATCGATATTGGCGATTGCTTTATCCAGGGCATGGCGAAAATCTTTATCCACCTGTTTTGATGCGGCATCGATCTCTTTTCGGGTTACTTTCAAGGCATCGATGGTCATGCCCGGGGAGTCAAACCGGGTGGCATATTTTATGACGGCCCTATCTCCGTTCTTTTTTACATCCTCAAGGATGCGGGAAACCGCTGCAATCTCTTTTTTCGTAAATCCCAGTTCCCGGTTTGCAATGACGGCAATTCTTTTTTGGGCTGATGCGGAAGGATATTTATATATTTTCATTAGCGAGGGTCCATTCATTTTTTTGACACACAAATAAAAATTCAAGCAAGAAATGATAAAGGGTTTAGATAATTGCATCGAATTTGTCAATTTTTAAAAATAGTATTGACATATTCATTGCGGCTTGTACTATGCGTTTGTTCTGAGAAAGCACGCATATACGGATACTGACAAGGTAATAGAGTGCTTTAAAAAATATGACTGATGGCGTCGCAAAAAGTCTCCATCTACTTCGTGATAGCGGTTTTCAGAGACTCGACATACCATAATGTATGCCTTCATCCCTGAAAATCGCTATGCCTTGTAGATGAAGATTTTTACTTAGCCATCTCAAATAACGTTTACGCGTTTATCATGATTGATATTGTGAAATGGAGGAAAAGGATGGGAGACGATCGAATTTATAATTTTAATGCCGGGCCGGCGGCCTTGCCCCTTTCCGTTCTGGAAGAGATTAAGGGCTCTTTTTTAAATTTTGCCGGCTCGGGCATGTCCATAACCGAAATCAGCCACCGTTCCCGCTGGTTTGATGATGTCATTGAAGATGCCATTGCCCGCACCCGGCGACTTTTGAAACTGGATGACAATTATACGGTTTTGTTTTTGCAGGGCGGTGCCAGCCTTCAGTTCTGCATGATCCCCATGAATTTTCTGCCCGATGATCAAATAGCCGATTATGTGGACACCGGCACATGGTCGAGCAAGGCCGTGAAAGAGGCCCGGATTCAGGGTAAAAAAGTGACGGTAGTAGCTTCATCCAAAGACCGGAATTATGCCTATATCCCCAAAAATATAAAATTTACCACTGATGCCGCCTATGTCCATATCACATCCAACAACACCATCAAGGGTACCCAATGGCGCGAATTCCCCGATACCGGCAATGTCCCGCTGATTGCGGACATGTCTTCGGATATTATGAGTCGGCCCTTTGACCCTGAGCCCTTTGGCATGATATACGCCGGTGCCCAGAAAAATATCGGTCCTGCCGGGGTCTGCATGGTGATCGTTCATCGGGATATGCTGGCAAAAATACCCGACGGCCTGCCGAGTATGCTCGACTACAATACCTTTGTCGGCAAAAACTCCATGTATAATACACCGCCGTGTTTTGCCGTGTATACCCTGCAGCTGGTCATGAAATGGCTGGAAGAAACCATTGGCGGATTGGAAAAAATGGAAGCCATCAACCAGAAAAAGGCCGGTCTGCTATACGATCTGCTCGATTCCGGTGAGTTTTACCGTCCTACGGCCGACCCGGACAGCCGTTCCCTGATGAATGTCACCTTTCGTCTTCCCAGCGAAGACTTAGAGCAGGCCTTTATCAAGGCATCTTTGTCGAAGGGCTTTGGCGGCCTCAAGGGACATCGTTCCGTGGGGGGATGCCGGGCCTCCATCTATAATGCGATGTCTTTAGCCGCCATCGAAAGCCTGGTGGATTTTATGAAAACATTTGAACGGGACAACGGGTAAAATTTTGTTTGTACCCGGTTGATATAAAAAAGAAACGGCCTCAAATTTGAGGCCGTTTCTTTTTGTATAAACATATGAGGTCCGGTTTAGTCGCAGAGTTCAAACAACGCAGCCGCCCCCATGCCGCCGCCGATGCACATGGATTCCACACCGTATTTAACGCCGAGATCTTTCATATTGGTGAGGATCTGGGCGCAGAGTTTGGCACCGGTGCACCCTAAGGGGTGGCCCAGGGCAATGGCGCCGCCGTGGATATTGATGCGGTCCATGTATTTTTCCAGCCCCAGTTCACGGATGCAGTAAAGGGCCTGTGAGGCAAAGGCCTCATTGATCTCCCACACACCGATATCATCGATGGAAAGTCCGGCCAGCTTCAGCAGCTTGGGAATGGCATACCGCGGGCCCACGCCCATTTCATCGGCCCGGCACCCCACGGTGGTATAATACTTCAGCTTGGCAATGGGTTTGAGACCCAGTTCCTTGACCTTGTCTTCACACATGATGATGCTGCATGCGGCACCATCTGTGGTCTGGGATGAATTTCCCGCGGTTACGGACCCGCCGGCGGCAAATACGGCTTGAAGCTTGTTCAGCCCTTCAAGGGTGGTGGTGTCACGGATGCCGTCATCAAAATCCTGCAAAATGGTTTTGGATTTAAAGGTGCCGTTTTCCCCTTTGACAAAGCAGGTGGCAGGGGTGGGCACGATTTCCTTGAACAACTTTTCCGCTTTGGCCTTCACTGCCTTCATCTGGGAATTATAGGCAAATTCATCCTGGGCTTCCCGGGTGATCTTGTAGCGGTTGGCTACATTTTCCGCGGTTATCCCCATGGAGGTATAGAGATCGGGCCGCTTGTCGGTATACCCGGGATGAGGTCTGGGCATGTTGCCCCCCATGGCCACCATGGTCATGGATTCAACCCCGCCGCCGATGGTGACATCGGACCAGCCGGCCATCACCCGCATGGATGACTGGGCAATGGCTTCCAGGCCCGAGGAACAAAACCGGTTGATGGTGGCCCCGGATACTTCGTCGGGAAATCCGGCGAGCTGGGCGCCGATGCGACCGATATTCATCCCCTGTTCCGCTTCGGGAAAAGAGCAGCCGACCATGACGTCATCCACCGCTTTTTTATCAAGATTCGGTGTTTTTTGAACGGCGGCATCCAGAATAAAAGACAGAAGATCTTCAGGCCGGGTATCGCGAAAGGCACCTTTGTTGCGTCTGCAGCCGGGTGTTCTAACCGAAGTAACAATATATGCATCTCTCATAATGCTTTCCTCCTTGATTTTCGATAATGAGTTGACTCGTTTTCACTCGGGAATAAGGATTTTTGTTCAGGATCAAGGCATGCACAAAAAATAACCGGAGGTATATATTCGATATTCCAAGGATTATTTTTTGAGCATAACGATGAGCGTGGGCAAAAAGACCATTTCCGAGGGGAAACGGACTAGTTTCTCAGGGGCTTGCCTGTCTTCAACATGTGGTCCACCCTGGCAATGGTTTTTTCCTGTTTCCAGAAGTCCACAAATGCCTCTCTCTCAAGCTGCAGGATCAGTTCTTCATCCACCAGGCTGTTGACCCGCACGTCGCCGCCACTGATGACAAAGGCGATGCGTCTGGCCAGAAAGACATCATATTCACTGACATATTTGGCGCTTTGCATATTGAAAAGCTCTGCGTTAACCATACCCTGGGCCGCATTGCCCGCCACCTTGAGTGGACGTTTTACCGGCGGCGTATATCCCTCGTCAAGCATTTTGAGGACCTCTTTTTTGGCTTCGCCGACTTGATAATCGCGGTTGAAAACGATTCTGTCTTTGGGTCCGAGAAATCCGATTGCGCGTGCTTCAGCCGCAGACATGGAGACCTTGGCCATGGCAATGGACATGAATGACGGCAGGAAAAATTTTGTCAGGTCCAGGTCGGTAACGGCATCGGGAATACTGTCGGTGAGTTTTTTGTAAAGATTCAGACACCCGCCGCCACCGGGGAGCAGGCCCACGCCGATCTCCACAAGGCCCATGAAAAGTTCAGCATGGGCAACGATGCGGTCCGCACCCAGGCAGATTTCGCATCCGCCGCCCAGGGTCATACCATAGGGGGCGGCCACTACCGGAAAGGAGGCGTACCGTGCCCGCTGTATACCGGCCTGGCCACCGGCCAGAAAGGCATCCATTTCCGTATATTTTTTCTCTTTGGCAAGATTTGCCATAAATTTAAGGTCGGCCCCGGCGGAAAACGCCCCGGGCATGCCGCCGGCCTGGTTACCAATCACCAGTCCGGTGCCGTTGGCATCCACATAATCTAAAACCGCATGCATGAATTCGAGGATTTCACCGTTCAAGGCATTCATCTTGGTGTGGAATTCAAAGCAGAAAACACCGTCGCCAAGATCAATCAAGGACGCGCTCGGACAGGTTTTGATCAGTTTGCCTGCTCCTTTACAGGCATCAAGTGAAATAATTGATTTACTTACAGAAATTTCTTTATAAGCATCAACGGCAAAGTCATAAAAAAGGGTTTTGCCGTTTTCGGTTTTGTAAAAGGCGGTGTTGCCACCTGCCAGCATTTTCTTGACTTTTTCCGGGACGGCCAGACCGTCTTTTTCCATTCTGGCCACGGACTCGGCGACACCAATGGCATCCCAGGTCTCAAAGGGTCCCATCTCAAAATTATAACCCCATTTCATGGAGTTATCGATTTCAACGATGGTATCGGAGATTTCCGGGATCCGGTTGGCCGAATAGATCAGTTGACTGGCAACCGCTTTCCACGCATAGACACTGCCCCTGTCGTCGCCGTATACGATGGCTTTCATTTTTTCGGGCAGGGTGTTGGCATTTTTAGCAGCGGCCAGACAGGGGAAATCGGGTTTGCCCATATCTTCATATTCCAGGGTTGCCGGATTGATCACTTTGCGGATCAGTTTCCACTCGGGGGTCAGTTCGGTTTTGTAAAAACCGCTTTTGGTTTTTTTGCCCAGAAGCTTTTTTTCAATCATCTTGTCGACAAATTCGGGAATCACAAAGCTGTCACGCTCTTCGTCTTCGGTGACCAGTTCATAGGTGTTTTTCGCTACATGACCCATGGTGTCCAGACCCACCAGGTCCGATGTTTTAAACATCGCCGTTTTAGGCCGTCCCATGGCTTTCCCGAAAAGGGCATCCACTTCCGGGATGGTCAGGCCGTCTTCCACCATGAGCTGCATGGCCTTTACCATACCCTGGACTCCGATGCGGTTGCCCACGAAATTGGGGGTGTCTTTTGCCCAGACAATTCCTTTGCCCAGAATACGTTCACCGAAATCAGCCACGAAATCAATGACTTCAGCCAGGGTTTCCTCACCTTTGATAATTTCCAGAAGGTGCATGTAACGCACCGGATTGAAAAAATGGGTGCCCAAAAAATGCTGTTTGAATTCAAGGCTCAACCCTTCGGACATGGATTTCAAGGGTATGCCCGAAGTATTGGAAGAAACAATACTGCCAGCCTTTCGAACCGGCTCGATACGTTTAAAAAGGTCCTGCTTGATTTTAAGGTTTTCCACGACCACTTCAATAATCCAGTCGCAATGGGCAAGTTTGTCAAAATCATCTTCAAGGTTGCCGATGGAGATAAGCGCTGCATCTTTTTTTTGCATCAGCAAAGATGGTTTTGACTTGAGAATGGTGTCGAGTCCGGCTTTTACAAACCGATTCCTGGCCGCCGGATCTTTTTTTTCTTCGTCCGTAAGGTCAAAAGGGACGATATCCAGCAATACTGTTTTGATGCCGGCGCTGGCGAGAAGTGCTGCAATACCGCCGCCCATCACGCCTGAACCGATAACTGCAGCCTGTTTAATTTTTCTACTCATAATTACCTCCTTAAATAATAGATTGGTAACATCAAAATGCGTTAAATCGGTTTGAGGATCACAGCTAAAATAATTTATCCGACACACCCATAACGGATTTTGATAATTTTTCTGCAACCCGAATTCGAAGCACTGAACCACATATGAATGAATGTTCATTCACTTATCAAAGCATATATCACTGTGTCAAGAAAAAACACCCCTTTGCTGGATATTTCCTGCGAATAATTAACAAATTGAAATAAAAGGCAAAATATAAAATTGGCGCAAAATTAAAGTAGAGTGGTCAGCGGATTTATATCACCTTCATCTCAATAAAGGATAATGAATAAATATTCACTTTTCCCTTTTAATCAGTTGTTTCAACCGGGTCAGGGGCTCCCAGGAGAAGTTCGTCTGCTGGCAGGGGAAGAGGGCGTTATTGGTGAAAATCGGATCTGATTCAAGGTCATAGCGGGATGCACGGACTGCCTGGTGCCAGAGAGCGGTGTGGGGGATTGGCGTATAATGGGCCAGCACCGGTGTTATCCCGGCTTGTTTTACCACGTGGATGGACGTTTCAATAGCCTCAAGGCTTTGATCAGGCAAGCCCGTGAGCAGATAAGCCCCTATCTGGTCCTGACTGAAACCGGCCTGTTTGAGACACGCAACGGCCTGCTTGAATTCATGGGCCGTTACCTTGTGGTCCAGGTCATTGCGTTTATCAAAAGCCGTAGTTTCGAGTCCTAAACGAATGGTTCTAACCCCGGCGACAAACATCAGTTGGGCCAGAAGAGGGGTCATTTCCCGAATATGAACGGCATTGGGGGTATGAAAGCGCACCGCCAGGCCCTGCTTGATCACCGTCTCTAAGATGGGAATGATGTGGTTTTCGGCATCTACCAGCAGTGCATCATCATAAAAAGCAAAATCAATAACATGATAATGCTTGTGCCAATGCAGGATTTCCGCCACCACCGAGGACGGGCTGCGCAGCATTCTTTTGGGATCCAGAATATGAGAGGCACAGTAGGCGCAGGAAAACGGGCATCCCCGGGATGTGAGCAGCGGTGCATAATTAATCTCATGCTGTAAATCAAGGGCAGGGTAGGCAACGGTATCGAGATCTTCGGGATCATATGCCGGCACCGGACAATACCCGGTATAGGCCTTTGCTATGTCCAGAATGGATGCGATGCCGGGCCCGGCAATGACCAGGTCTGCCCCGGAGTGGTCCATGGCATGATCATGGCACAAGGTCGCATAGATGCCCCCCAGAACAACCGGTACATCGGGGTAAACCTTTTTTATGGCCCCAATGGTTTCCTGAACACCGGGATACCAGTAGGTCATCAGCGATGTCACCAGGATGAGATCGGGGGGGGCAAGTGCTTTCAGATCTTCATAAAACCATTCTGGGGGAATGCCGTATCTTGAATAGGTCCGCTGGATATCCTCCAGCCCAACAGGGTTGGGGATTTTTGCCTTCAGATAGGGTCCCCGTCCCTGGCGGGCATGCCGGGCAGAGGGCGTGGTATTGGGATGAAACCGGTCCAGACAGTCGATATAGGAGATTTTAAAACCGTGCTGCCGCAAAATACCGGCCAGGGTTAAAAGCCCCAGAGGCTTGGCCCAGAAATCATAGGCGGCAAAATCGTGGATCCAGGGATTTACCAGAAGGATATGCGGCGGGGTAATCATTCGGGAAAATATTTCATGGAGGTTTTTTTTAATTCCCGGCGGCTGAAAAGCAGGCTATAGGTATCGACCCCGACATCCGAGGCCATGTCCCGGGCCATTTGCCTGCAGGCAGCTTCATTTTCGGCATGGATCATGGTGTAGAGGTTGTAAGGCCATTTTTCCGATGGATCACGGCGGTAGCAGTGGGTCACCTGGGGCAACCCGGCCAATTTTTCACCGACCTGTTCCACCCGGGCTTCATCAACCTGCCAGGCCACCATGGCATTGGCGTCAAATCCGGATTTCTGGTGCCGGATGGTGGCACCGAAACGACGGATAATGCCGCGCCGCACAAGGTCATTAATGGCTGACAGAAGCCGGGGCTCGGAAATATCGAGTTTCTGCGCGATCGTAAGATACGGTTGCCGGCAGACGTCCATATCTTCCTGAATGGAGGCGATTATTTTTTTTTCAAGGTCTGTGATCATATAGAGCCCATAAAAGTTAAAGCAGATAAAAGTCAATACTTTTCCGGAAACAGCCGTTGAATATCTCCGGCGTTGGCCCGGCAGATACCGCGTTCGGTGATAAACCCGGTGACCAGTCGGGCAGGGGTCACATCAAAGGCAAAATTGACTGCCGGGCTGGACTGCGGCGGGATCAGGACACTGCAGACAGATCCATTGTGCAGGCCCTGAACATACCTGACTTCGTCAGGGTCCCGCTCTTCTATGGGAATCTCCTTTACACCGTCTTTGACCTGCCAGTCAAAGGTGCTGGAGGGCAGGGCCACATAAAACGGAATATCGTTGTCCCGGGCCGCCAGTGCTTTTAAATAGGTGCCTATTTTATTGGCCACATCGCCGGTGCAGCTGGTCCGGTCTGTCCCCACGATGACCATGTCCACCATGCCATGCTGCATCAGGTGGCCCCCGGTATTGTCGGTGACCACCGTGTGTTTTATTCCCCGCCTGCCCAGTTCCCAGGCGGTCAGACGCGACCCCTGATTCAACGGCCGGGTCTCATCCACCCACACATGGATGTCGATACCTGCTTCAAAGGCGGCGTACATGGGGGCCGTGGCCGTGCCGTATTCAATACAGGCAAGCCAGCCGGCATTACAGTGGGTCAGCAGATTAACGGTCCGCCCACTGTTTTTGTCCCTGATAGCCTTGATGAGGTTCAATCCGGCCAGGCCGATACGGCGACAGTTGTCAGCCTCTTTATCCGCCAGTTCACCGGCGGCCTGGCGGGCGATGTCAATGCGGTTTGTTTTTCCCTCCACGGCCAGAATTTTATGCAACATGCGGTCCACAGCCCAGTTCAGGTTAACGGCCGTGGGCCGGGCCGCCTTCAGTCGCCGGCATTGGTCCACAAGAAATGCATCCGGTAACAGATCTCCGGAACAATTCAAGGCCGCTAAAAATACGCCATAAGCCGCGGTGACCCCGATAAGGGGCGCGCCCCGGACATACATCTCCCGGATGGCCATGATGGCATCGTCTGCGGTTTTCAGATTTTTGATAATAAATTCGTGGGGCAGTCGGCGCTGGTCGATAATTTTAACGGTTTTTAAATCATCACCCAGCCAGATGGGGCGCATGGCAGCTGTGTCTGTTGTCATGGTATTTTTCCTTTTTTACGATATCATTATGGTTTTGGCGATGGCGCAAACGTGCTGCATTATTTTTTCGGCATCGAGTTTGACCAGATTGTGATCACGGACAAGGGGCTCCCCGGCTACAAAAACATCGCGCACATCCGATCCCTTTACGGCATACACCAGGTGGGATACCGGATTGTACATGGGGGTCAGATGGGGTCTGGAAAGATCGATGACGATGAGATCGGCCTGTTTGCCCGGCTCTATGGATCCGATCTCATGGTCCAGGCCAATGGCCCTGGCCCCGCCGATGGTTGCCATTTCCAGAACGGTCCTTGCGTCCATGGCCACCGGATCAAGGTCATGAACCTTGTGAAGCCTGGCCGCCGATCCCATCTCCTGAAACATATCCAGATCATTGTTGCTGGCACAGCCATCGGTTCCCAGACCCGTATTTATGCCGCAATTTAAAAAAGATGTCACCGGCGCAATACCCGAGGCCAGTTTCATATTACTTTGTGGGTTGTGGGTCACACCGGCCCGGCGTCTGGCCATGATTTCAATATCGGCCGTATCCACCCAGACACAATGGGCCAGAAGGGTGTTTTCCGTTAAAAGGCCGTGACTGTCGAGATATTGAATCGGACTCAGGCCGTTTATTTTCAAACAGTGGTTTGTCTCAGCCTTTGTTTCCGCAACATGAATCTGAAACAGGACCTTTTTTGACAGGGCGGCACGGCTTGCTTTTTTAAGGGTTTCCAGGCTGCAGGTATAGGGGGAATGACAAAACAAAGAGGGGGTGATGCGATCGGTTTTATCCTTCCATTTGTCTATAAACGCCAAGGCCACGGAAATGTTTTTTGACGGGTCGGGGACCCCCGGGGCCGGAAAATCGATAACACCCTGGCCGAGAACCGCCCGGATGCCGGATTCAAAAACCGCCCCGGCCACATGATCTTCCAGAAAATAACCGTCACAACAGGTAGTTGTCCCCGAGAGCAGCATTTCCATGCACCCCAATAAGGTGCCGTAATGGACTGTTTCCGGATTAATGAACCTGGCCTCGGCCGGAAAGATATGGCTGTTGAGCCAGACGTCCAGGGGCAGGTCATCGGCCAGTCCCCGGAACAGGGTCATGGGCAGGTGGGAATGGGTATTCACCAGACCCGGCAAAAGGAGGGCTCCCCGGGCATCGATGGTTTCTACGGCTCCGGTAAATCCGGTGGCGGGCTCAGGTGCCACACGGACAATCCTGCCGCCATGAATCGCCACAAAGCCACAGGGGATGATGGTAAAGTCGGAATCAACCGTAACAATGGTTGCGTTGTGAATGAGGGTGTCAACTATCATGGCAACGATTCCAGGGTTTTTATATCTCCGGCAATAGCCGATGCGGTGTCCATGATTTCGGCAAGGTCAAGAGACTGCAATTTTCCATCTTCCAGAACAACCCGGCCGTTAATGACACTATGGCTGACATCACTGCCCTGGACAGCATAAACAAGGTGTGAAATCGGGTTGTACATGGGCGTTAAGTGCGGTTTGCACGTGTTGATGACAATTATATCGGCTTTTTTACCCGGTTCCAGAGAGCCGGTAATTTTTTCCAGACCCAGGGCTCTGGCACCCTGGCAGGTGGCCATTTTCAGAATTGTCAGGGCATCGGTGACGGTGGGATCCAGTGTGTTGACCTTGTGCAGTTTGGCGGCGGTGTCCATCTCCAGGAAAAGATCCAGATCATTGTTGCTGGCACACCCGTCCGTGCCCAGCCCCACACAGACGCCGGCCTGCAGCAGTTCGGGAACCGGTGCAATGCCCGAGGCCAGTTTCATGTTGCTTTCAGGATTGTGGGACACCTTGACGTCGAATTTTTTAAGCAAGTCAATGTCTTCTTTGGATAAAACAGTACAATGGCAGGCAAGAAGCCTGGGAGACAAAACCCCGATATGGGCCAGGTGGCCCACGGGGGTGCGGCCGTATTTTTCGCGGATTTGAACCACTTCGCTGGCGGTTTCAGAAACATGGATGACCAGGGGGACACCATGTTCCCGGGAGAGCGCTTCGGCCCTGCTGAGAAGGTTCGGAGAACATAGATAGGGGGAATGGGGTTCCACGGCCACGGTAATTAAGGGATCATGTTGAAACTGGTTCATGAGATGCTTTGTATAGGCAAATCCCTGTTCCAGAGGCCCGTAATTGGGTGATGGGAAATCGTAAAGCACCTCTCCCACCACAGCCCGCATGCCCGCATGGACGGCGGCATGGGCCACTGCCGCTTCAAACAGGTACATATCACAGAAACAGGTGGTGCCCGACAGGATCATCTCCGCACACGCAAGGAGCGTTCCGGCCATGACTTTTTCATAATCCAGCACGGCTTCGGCCGGAAAAATGTGATTGTTGAGCCAGCGGTCAAGGGGCAGGTCATCGGCCAGACCCCGAAAAAGGGTCATGGCGGCATGAGTGTGAGTATTGATCAGGCCGGGCATGATAATGCCGCCTGCCGCGTCTATTTTTCTGGACACCTGCCACCGGGAAAAGATGTCCGCCGGTCCCATGGCCAAAATGGTATCGTTTTTGACGGCAACGGCCCCGTTTTCAATTCGGGTGTCCTTGACGTCCATGGTCAGGACGGTTCCACCGGTTATCAGCAGATCGGCAATCGGTATAGACTCAGGCTCGATTTCAGCGTCAGGGTTGGTCATTCATATTCTCCACAACATATTTGATGATTGTTTCAAGGGCAGGGGTCGCTTTACGGGCGATCTCTATGATCTCCTCAAGAATAGCCGGGCAGGGATGGTCAGGGTCGTTGATATTGGTCAGGGTGGACAAACCCAGAACACGCATACCGCCATGGACTGCTGCAATGACCTCCTGAATGGTGGACAGGCCCACTGCATCGGCGCCGATGGTCTTGAGAAACCTGATTTCAGCCGGTGTTTCAAGAGACGGCCCCAGCAGACCGGCATAAACCCCCTGGGCCAGACCGATACCCGATGTACTGGCCCCCCGTCGGGCCAGGTCTGAAAGATGCGCATCATAGGCCCGGCTCATATCCGGAAAGCGGATCCCCCAGTGGTCATGATTGGGACCCACCAGCGGATTGGCACCGGAAAGATTGATGTGGTCGGTAATCAACATCAGGGTTCCGGCTTTAAAGACGGGATTCAAACCGCCGGCCGCATTGGTGACGATGAGGGATCGGACCCCGAGGGCCTGCAGAACCCGCACGGGAAAGGTGACTTCCAGGGGCGAATATCCTTCGTAAAGATGGAACCTTCCCTGTAAAACAGCTACCTGGCGGCAGGCCAGGGTGCCGCAGAGCAACCGACCGTTATGACCGTCAACAGTTGAGACGGGGAAATAAGGCAGGTCACGGTAGTGAAACGTGTGGGACACCCTCACGGTGTCAACACTTTCCCCGAGACCGGTTCCGGTCATGATCCCAATGGACGGCAACCGGTCAAGGTGTTTTTTGAGAAAATCGGCAGATTCTTTAACCTTTGCCTCGTAATCTTGCATAATGGTATCCTGTGTTCAAATAGTGTTATTTTTACAAAAAAGTGGCCCGGAAGTTAAACGAATCAGATAAAGATCCTAATTCAGTGCTTAAATTCAGTCAAGAGCCTATATGATCAGTACATGGCTCACGGTATATAAATCTTGCACGGGATGGTATATTATGGTAATAATTAAAAATTATGAAACAATATGTGATTGATGAAATAAGATTTGAAGATTATGAGAAAATTCGGGCCTGGCTTGATAAAAATGCGGATGACGCCGCCATTGATGGGATATACTGGCTTTTAATTGACGAGAATGTCTTGAATGAAACCCAACTGGCGCATTTGAAATGCCGGCCCTTTTATTTTGTCATCGAGCTCGAGCCCACCCGGATCTCCTGTGAATTGCTGGTTCGCACCCACAACACAGTGAGGTGCGACTGTATGAAATACGCTACAGACGAACAATTTCTCTGGCTGGTACGTCGAATCGACAGCATGCTGGACGCGCTTGAAATAAAAATATAGCCGATATCGGGCTTTTAATTTTTTTTGGAAATTAACTGCATACCATGTTAAAAATAATCCCTTTGGGCGGGCTGGGTGAAATCGGCCTTAATATGATGGTGTTCGAGTATGACGATTCCATGTTTATCGTGGATGCGGGGCTTATGTTTCCCGAAGATTATATGCTCGGTGTTGATTATGTTATCCCTGATATGACCTATGTACGGGAGAATCAGTCCAAAATTGGCGGGATCATATTAACCCATGGTCATGAGGATCACATCGGCGCATTGCCCTATCTGTTGCGTGACATAAATATACCGGTGTTTGGAACCCCGTTTACGTTAGGCCTTGCCCGGCATAAGCTCAACGAACATAATTTGCTTGAAAATGCCCGGCTCTACGAGATTTCCCCGCGCGAAAAATTAAGGCTGGGGGTTTTCGAACTCGAATTTATCCGGGTGGGCCATAGTGTGGTGGACGGTGTCGGCATTGCTGTCAAGACACCCTTGGGCGTTGTTGTGCATACCGGCGATTTCAAAATTTCCCACAGCGCGGGAAACGAGATGATAACGGATGTCAACCGGTTTGCCTGCTATGGTGAAAAAGGGGTGCTGGCCCTTTTATCGGATTCCACCAATGTGGAAAAAGAGGGTTATACCATCAATGCCCAGGAGATTTCCGAAACCCTTGACAAGGTTATCGCCAAGAGTACCGGTCGTGTCATTGTGGCGTTGTTTGCCTCCAATATTGTCAGGATTCAGCAGGTTATCAATATTGCCCGGGCCCGAAGCAAAAAAATAGTCATCAACGGCCGCAGTATCGAGACCAGTGTTAATATTGCCAGAGATCTTAAATATTTGGACATTCCCGAAGAGATGGAAATCGATATCGATCAGATAGGCCATTATCCGGACAACGATATCATGATGATTACCACCGGCAGTCAGGGAGAGCCCATGTCGGCCCTGGCCCGGATGGCTGCCGGAACGCACCGGCATATCAAAATCAAGGAAGACGATACCGTCATCCTGTCTTCCAAATTCATTCCCGGCAATGAAAAGGCCATTGCCAGTATTATCAATCGGTTGTACAAGCGGGGGGCGGATGTTATCTATGAAAAAATATCCGCCATCCATGTGTCGGGTCATGCCTTCCGGGAAGAGCTTAAACTGATGATTAATTTGACCCGGCCAAAATATTTTGTTCCCATTCACGGTGAGTACCGGCACCTGATTCTGCATGCACGCCTTGCCGAGCAGGTGGGCATCAAACACGACAAGATACTGCTGGCCGAGGACGGTCATATAATTCAGTTTTCAGAGGGCGGGGCACGAGTTGAAGGCCGGGTTCAGACCGGACGGGTGCTTGTGGACGGCAAGGGAATCGGAGATGTCGGCCGGAGTGTTCTGAAAGAGCGACGGGCCCTGTCGGAACACGGACTGGTTGCCGTTACAATGGCATTTGATGAAGAAACCGGAATTGTTATCTACGGACCGGATGTGATTTCCCGCGGGTTTGTGTTTGAACATGACACCGGTCATCTGGTTGAAGACGCCCAATGTGTGGTGCTGGAGATTGTCGAGGAGATCGGCCCCGAGGTCCCGGACCGGGTTGCCGTTATCCGTTCAAAGGTGCGCACGGCCCTGAAGCAGTATTTTTTCTTTACCATTGGCCGGCGTCCTGTCATCATCCCTTTTATTATTGAAGTTTGACGGCGTCACGTTCAAATACTTTTCCGGAAACTATAAAGATATAAGACATCATGCGTAAAGAAATTACTGGAATCCTGCTTTTTTTTCTTGTTGTGTTTACCCTGGTCAGCCTCCTTTCCTACAATCCCGCCGATCCATCCATCAACAATGCCAAAACAGCCGGTGACGTTCACAATATGTTCGGCGTCCTGGGTGCCCAGATCGCCGGTATCCTGATCGGCCTGTTTGGGTTGGGGGCCTTTTGGTTTCCCATACTCCTGCTGCTGATCAGTATCCATTTTTTTGGTGATTCTCCCAGAATCGTGATTATACTGACCGCTGCTGGCGGACTGCTGCTGCTGATTACATCCGGGGCACTGCTGGCCCTCAAACAAAATCATTATCTTATTTTTGGTCATAAATTTTCAGCCGGCGGTATTATTGGAATACCGCTTAAGGCCTTTCTGGTGCATTATTCCAATATCACCGGAGGTGCGTTGATTCTGATTATTTTATGGATGATCGGTCTGATTCTGGCGACGGGTTTTTCGTTTATTGTATTTTTCAAGCGGTTTCGCCACTGGGCCGGCATTGTGGGCACATCAATGAGATCGATCTGGGCCGGATATAAAGAGCGGAAAGAAAAAGCGAAAACACGATCCAAAGCACTGGAAAAAAGAAAAACGCAAAAAGATCGAAAAATAGAAATTAAAGCCCCGAAGCCAAGACCCATCCCCCAGGTGCCGGTCCCGAAACAGGCCGTCTTTGATTTCATGCGGGAAAAACAGGGGATCCAGCTGCCCTCTTTTAATCTGCTGGACAGCCCTGAAATAAAGACTGTTGCAGCGGACCATGCCAATTTGCGCATGCAGTCTAATCTGCTTGAAAAAAAACTCGAGGATTTCAATGTAAACGGCAAGGTGGTCACGGTTTCCCCGGGACCCGTCATTACGACTTTTGAGTATGAGCCGGCCCCGGGGGTCAAGATCAACAAGATCGTTAATCTCAGCGATGACCTGGCCCTGGCCTTGAGAGCCACCAGTATCCGTATTGTCGCCCCCATTCCGGGAAAGGCCGTTATCGGTATCGAAATCCCCAATACCACCCGTGAACTCGTTCCGTTCAAGGAGATCGTGACATCTCCGGCCTTTGAAAAATCCAAATCCAAATTGACCATCTGTCTGGGAAAGGACATTGTCGGCGTTCCGGTGGCCGCTGAACTTGATAAAATGCCCCATCTTCTCATTGCCGGCGCCACCGGTGCCGGTAAAAGTGTGGCATTAAATACCATGATCTGCAGTTTATTGTACAAGTCTACGCCGGCGGATGTGAAATTTATCATGATTGATCCCAAGCGAATTGAACTTTCCACATATGACGGCATTCCGCATCTGATTACCCCTGTGGTGACGGATGTTAAAAAGGCCACCAATGCCCTGTTCTGGGCCGTCAGAGAAATGGAAAACCGATATGAGCGACTGGCTGAAAACAAGAGTAAGAACATACACGCGTACAACCAGAAAATTGAAAAACTGAAAAAGGGCGATGACACCATCACTGAGGAAAAACTTCCGTTTATTGTCATCATCATCGATGAACTTGCCGATCTCATGATGGTGGCATCAAGAGATGTCGAAGTGGCCTTGATGCGACTGGCCCAGATGGCCCGGGCCTGCGGTATCCATCTTATCCTGGCAACCCAGCGGCCCTCTGTGGACGTGCTCACCGGGATTATAAAGGCCAATTTCCCCACCCGATTGTCGTTTCAGGTTTCTTCCAAAACGGATTCGAGAACCATCATTGATGCCAATGGTGCGGAAAATCTGCTGGGAAACGGCGACATGCTTTTTTTGCCGCCGGGTACGGCAAAATTGCAACGTATTCACGGCGCCTATATTTCCGAGCCCGAAATTACCCGAATTACTGAATTTTTAAAGACCCAGAAAAAACCCGAATATATCCAGGAGGTCACCCAGGCACCGGTCAAGGAAACGGCGGAGGAGGGTGAACAGGAATACGATGAAAAATATGATGAGGCGGTTGCCCTGGTTTCGAAAACCCGGCAGGCATCCATCTCCATGGTACAGCGATATCTGCGCATCGGATATAATCGGGCGGCCCGGATCATTGAAGTAATGGAAAAAGAGGGCGTGGTGGGTCCGGCAGATGGTGCAAAACCCAGGGAGGTCCTGGTACGGGGATATGATGAAAATTAAAATCAACATCAATGAGGCGTTGATCCACCAGACCAAAGGATTTTTAGACCCGGAAGAAGGCTACCGCCTGTATGATGTGGCCATGAAGGCGTCTTTGCTGGGCCCGTGTCTTGAAATCGGCAGTTATTGCGGTAAGTCCACACTCTATCTGGGGGCCGGATGCAAGAAAAATAGGAATATTCTTTTTTCCATCGACCATCACCAGGGGTCTGAAGAACAGCAGCCAGGGGAGGAATATTTTGATCCGGAACTGTTTGATGCGGATGCCGGCTGTGTCGATACGTTCAGGCCGTTTAGAAAGACCCTGCACCAGGCCGACCTGGAAGACACGGTGGTCCCCCTTGTGTGCCGGTCCAAAGTGGCGGCCCGAAAATGGGCGACACCGCTGGGGCTTGTATTTATAGACGGGGGCCACAGTTTTGAAACCGCATTCACAGATTACAATGCCTGGGCGCCGCATCTTGTTCCCGGGGGATACCTGCTGATTCATGATATCTTCCCGGATCCCGCTGATGGCGGTCAGGCCCCCTATGAGGTGTATCGGCTGGCCATGGCCTCGGGCCTGTTTAAAAAATTGCCCATGACCGAAACCCTGGGGGTTCTGCAGCGGTACAAGTGTGGTGAAACCCTTAAAAACTGAAAATTGAATAGTGATGGCTTGAAAATTTGCGGTATCGCTTTGCTCTGTCTTTTTAGATTAAATGGATAGAACAGCTTCGCTATTCAATTCTCACTGAATGTGCCCATCCCGCCTTATTTCTTGATAAAATAAACAACGAGGCTTTTTCCCATGATCGGATTAAGAAGTGCATTGAGCACACGGGTTATCAGAGGCTTTTTCATCATATCCCAGACCAGGAAACGATGATAGAGTTTCACCGGCAGGGAATCTTCACGTGTGGGCCCCACAAGGCACTTGAGCCACCAGTAGGGTGAATGAAGGCTGTGGGCGTAGTGATGTCCGCGCATAACGCCGCCTGAAGCCTGCAGCAGGCCTATCAGTTTCTTTTTTTTGTAAATTCGAACATGGCCCTGGTTGGCATTGAAATAGTCGTCTGAAAGGGCCCAACAGATTTTTTCGGGCAGAAAGCGGGGGACGCTGACGACAAGGGGACAATTGGGTTTTAATACCCGAATCAGTTCCCGGGCGGCCCGGCCATCGTCTATGATATGCTCCATGACCTCCGAGCAGATAACCAGATCAAAGTGCTCACTTTTAAAGGGAAGATCAAGAATATCGGCGCAGGACAGGGCCCAGTGTCCCCCGCCGTGAACCCCCATCTCATCGTGGTATTGAAGTCTTTTTCTCGCTTCTGTCAGATCGTTGAAATTACGATCGGCTGCGATGGCCGTGACCTTTTTTAGGCCATAGGCCGCACAGGTGTGACGGCCCGGTCCGCTTCCCATATCCAGTATGCGGGCACCGGGTTTGACGTTCAATCGTTTAAAATTAACGGTAATCACGTATGGCCTCCTGATAGACGCCAACGGTTTTTTCTGCGGCCTTTTTCCATGTGAAATGATTCTGTACCCGCTTGTATCCAGCCCTGCCCAGCCGTGCGGCATAATCGGGATGATCCAGTAAGTTGACAATGGCTTTTTCAAGAGCTGCTGCATCGGCCGGTGGCACCAGGATACCGGCATCGCCCACAACTTCGGGCAGTGCCCCGCCGGTGGTGCTGATCACCGGGACACCGCAGGCCATGGCTTCCCCCACGGGCAGACCAAATCCTTCATATACCGAGGGTACCACCGCAAGGGTTGCCCTGGCATATTCACGAACAAATTCTGCATCACTGATATGCCCGGTAAAGGTAATATGGTTTGCAATACCCAATCTTCGTATCAACCGGATGATGCCCCCTTCTTTTTTCGGGGTGCCGATGACAACGAGCCGGATATCCCGGGTCCTGGTAATGCGGGCAACGGCATGCAAAAGATAATAAAGGCCTTTTAAAGGCGTGTCAGCACTGGTGGTTACGATGATTCGGTCTGCTTGCCGGTTGATTTCCGGAAGACGATAGAAAAGACGGGTATTAATGCCATTGGGAACAATACTGAAACGCTTCACAGGTATCGAAAAATCGCGGCTTATATCCTGCCGGGCACACGTTGAAACGGTAATTATTTTTAAAAGGGAACGAGCCACTGTTTTCTGCATACCAATAAAGGAATACCAGCGCAGGTATTTTAATTTTTTCCAAAAAGGTCTCACCGCTTTTATATCAATATCGCGATCCACCGTAATCGGATGATGAATGGTGGCAACTGTGGGAATGAATCGGCCCAGTAGTTGAACGCCGTATCCCAGGCTCTGGTTATCATGGAGAATATCATAATCATGAAGTCGGTTTTTTAAAAATTGATAGGCACGCAGCCCAAACGTAAACGGTTCGGGAAACCCCATGGTTGATGTGCCCAGCCATTCGACGAGGTTGATGGGATTTTTAAGTTCAGCCAGCGTTGGCGTCCGGAAAGGGTCTTTCGGGTTGTACAGGTCAAGACAGGGAATATGGTGGGTTCGAATATCTTTATCAAGAAGGGGGTCCGGCGGACCGCAAACAACATCCACCGAGTGGCCCAGGTCCTTGATGGCCCGGCTTAAATTTTTCAGATATACGCCCTGGCCCCCGCAATGGGGGTTGCTGCGGTAGCTTAAAAGGCATATCCGCAAAGGGCGGGAAAATTCTAACGGCATACAGCGCTCCTGGTTTTAGCGGTATTTTAAAGAAGTTGAATCGCAGCTTTATTTTGTTTGTGATTCAAATACAGCCCGATTGTCCTGCCCGTCAAGTTATTTCTATATGTCCTATTCAGCAACGGTACCCGGCGCACCGTCATGCTTCATATGAAATTCAATTATATGCGATATAAAATTGCCCCTTGTTAATTTCGCACAATTGGATATAATAGTTTGGTTTATGACGGTGTAAGGTGGCTGTTACGTGTGAATAATTATATTTTTCATAGGCACTAACCCTAAATATCAATGGAGTGAATTTTGAATAAAATATCAGCAACACCCTCTTTGCAACGGCTGGCATCCATTGAGCGTGAGACACGCGAAACACAGATCAGGATTGAGTTGAACCTGGACGGCAGTGGAAAGGCCGATGTGGATACGGGCATCTCTTTTTTTGATCACATGCTTACATTGTTCTCAGTCCATGGTTTTTTTGATCTTTCTATCAGGGCCAGGGGAGACCTGGCGGTTGATTTTCATCATACGGTGGAGGATGTGGGACTTGTTCTGGGGAGCGTGCTGGACAAGGCATTAGGCGATCGCAGGCGAATCAATCGATTCGGGCATGCCGTCACGCCCATGGATGATGCGCTGGCAGAAGTGACCGTTGATCTGTCGAACCGTCCTTTTTTTGTATATCATGGTCCCGATGCCATGAACGCCGGTACTGTTTTCGATATGGCGCTGGCCAAAGAATTTTTCAGATCCCTGTCCGTAAAAGGGGGGCTTAATCTTCATATTAATGTTAATTACGGTGAAAACGACCATCATGTCATGGAAGCGATTTTTAAGGCCCTCGGGAGATCCCTTGATCAGGCTGTGCGTTTTGACAATCGCCTTACCGATGTCCGTTCTTCGAAAGGTATATTGTAAGTCGTCTTTACCGTCTAATCGGTATCTTTTAAAAAAATTGACTTTTAGCGGGTGCATTTTTATGCCGAAAACAACAAGATCGTATAACATAATGGGTTGCATCATATACGGACTTATGGTCTGTGTTTTGGGGGCCGGTTGCAAAAGTGTGGCAAAACCTGTACCGATGGTTCCTGCATCCGTTCCCATGGCATCGGTCCTGGTTTTACCGTTTAAAAATATGGCCGCTGTTTATGGCAGCAATGTGAACATTCGCTGCCCTTTGGACGGAAAAGTATATATGACCGGCACCGTTGCCGATGCTGCACAAAGTACCCTTACCGATCATCTGACAATGTTGATCGGCAAACGGTGTGCATGCCGGATGATACCGCCTTCAAATGCCCTTGGGGTTGTTTCTACATTGACCCACCCAAGCCAGACGGTATTACCGGAAAAAAAAATGCTTGTTGAAACCGGACGTATACTGGGTGCTGATGCCGTGATAACGGGGCATATCTATCGATTCGAAGAACGCCTCGGTGGAAATTATTCGGTGGCGTACCCGGCTGCGGTGACATTTGACCTTCACCTTATCCAGGTGAGCAGTGGCCGCCTCCTGTGGAGTGGAAAATTTGAGGAAACCCAGAAATCGCTGGATCAAAACCTTTTGAATTTAAAACGGTTTGTAAAAAGAAAGGGACAGTGGGTGACGGCCGGTCAAATGGCTGAAACAGGCCTTGAAGAACTGGTTGAAAAAGCGCCTTTAACGCATCAATAACGGCCTTAATATGCCGATCGTTTAATCATTCTATTTGCCTGTTACAGAAGGATGGGTGTTTTGACCAATTTTATACCCGAAGAAACAATCCGAGCCATTGAAAACGCTGCTGACATTATCGAGGTTGTTTCGGAATCGGTGGTATTAAAAAAAGCCGGCAAAAATTATGTTGGACTCTGCCCGTTTCATTCAGAAAAAACCCCATCATTTACGGTAAATCCCGACAAACAGATATTTCACTGCTTTGGATGTGGTATCGGTGGAAATATTTTTAATTTTTTAATGAAACAGGATGGGATGAGTTTCCCGGATGCGGCCCGGATGCTGGCGAGACGCTGCGGCATTGACATTCCCATGCCCCAAATGGCACCTGCCCAAAAAAGGCTGTTATCCGAAAAAGAAAACCTGTATGCCCTCAATCGCCGGGTTATGGAATTTTACCATCACATACTGATAAAAAGTGCCTCAGGGGAAAATGCCAGGCGATACTTGACGCAGCGGGGCATGACAAGCCAGATTATTGATGCGTTTAAACTAGGGTATGTGCCGGGGCGCTGGGACAGTCTGGTTAATTTTTTTGCCAAAAACAAAATCCCCCAGGTCCTGGTTCAAAAATCCGGCCTGATTATCACAAAAGAAAACAGTAACAAAACCTGGGACCGTTTCAGGGACCGTATTATTTTTCCAATTTTCAATGCAGGCAACCAGGTGATCGGATTTGGCGGTCGGGTCATGGATGAAGCCCTTCCTAAATATCTTAATTCACCGGAAACCCCGATTTACAACAAGAGCCGTTCCCTGTATGGTCTTCATGCGGCCCGCCGGTCGGCCAGGGCCGAGAAGAAGATATATATCGCGGAAGGGTATTTTGATGTCCTGGCCCTTCATCAGCACCAGATAACAAATGCTGTGGCGACCCTGGGAACATCCATGACCCCGGAACATGTCCGCATTTTAAAGGGCATTATGGGCAGGCAGGGACAGGCCATTTTGGTCTATGATTCCGATGCTGCGGGAATCAAAGCAGCCAAGCGGAGTATTGACCTGTTCAAGACGGAATATGTGGATGCCCGCATTATGGTACTGCCGACCGGGCATGATCCGGATTCATATCTACTTGAATTCGGTGCTGCACGATTTACTGAACTGGCCGGACAAGCAATGGGGATCATACCGTTCCTGATGGATTCGGCCATTGAGACACATGGGCTTTCCGTAGATGGCAAAATTAGAATTATTACGGATCTTTTGGGACCGTTAGCGGCCGTTGAGGATGATGTGGAACGCTCGCTTTACATAAAAGAGCTTGCAGAACACATGGGTGTTGACGAAATTGCCATTAAAGAAAAAGTCAGGAAAGCGTCAACTGCAGGTCCATTGCAACATCCTGTAGCCGGTGCGAAACCACCACCGGTCGATAAAAGTACCGGCGCTGGAAAAGGCCTGCGTCTGGAAAAACAGATTATTGTCATGGCGCTTCAATACCCTGAAATCGTACCTGAACTGATTAAACGCAAAATATTTGATTTTTTTGAAGATAAAAATTTGCGATCCATTGGAAACATGGTTATTGTGAATCATATGGCTGCAAATGATGGGCCTGGCTCGACCACGCAAGAAAAAAAGAACACCGGGCGGATAGCCGATATCCTGGCGGCAATAGATGATCCGGAAATAAGGAACACCCTTATTTCACTTATTATCGAGGAAGTCGACTGGGATGATAACGGCTGTTATAAATTGTTGTCACAATTTGAAAACAGTTGTAAGCGCAGAGACCATACGCTGCTCAAGGAGATTCGGGCGGCTGAAAAAAACAATGATCATGCATTGCTTTTGCAATTGTTGAAACAGATGAAACAAAAAACAAATTCAGGCCCGGAAAAAAAAACCGGGTGAGAAAACCGGAAATTCATTACGGCCCAACATTTTCCATTGTTGCAGGAGGCTAAATTTTATGGCCAGAAAATCCACTGAAAAAGAATCACCAAAGGAAGCAAAAATGGTTGGCAAAACAGACATAGGGGCAAATCAAGGCAAAACGGGTACTGCAAAAGCAAAGGCGTCCGGAAAACCTAATAGTAAAAATGGGGGGAGCGCAGCCGGAAGCACAAAAAATCCAAAAAAAAGGCTGCCCGGGGCGTTACCGGCCCAAAGCCGGATGATAAAGACCCCGTCGATAAAAAAACAATACATGCATTGATAGAAAAAGGCCAAAAGCAGGGCTATTTGTCTTATGACGAAATCAATAAGGCCCTTCCCGAAGATATGTTTTCCACTGAGCAGATGGATGATACGCTGATTCTTTTCGATAAGATGAATGTAAAGATCGTGGATGAGGAAAAACAGAATATTTTGACGGCCAAAAAGAAAGCCGTGGGAAAAGCGGACAGGGCCAAAAGCGGTTCGGTCAGTGAATTCAGTTCGGTCACGGACCCGGTTAAAATGTATTTGCGTGAAATGGGTATGGTGACCCTGTTAAGCCGAGAAGGAGAGGTGGAGATTGCCAAAAAAATCGAAGCCGGTGAACAGAATGTATTAAAAGCGTTACTTGAAACCACCATTGGCGTCAATTGTATCTTTGATCTGGGAGACCATATTGAAAAGGGGGAACTGCGTCCCAAGCATGTGTTGAGAGATATTGATGAGGGGGATACCTATGTTGATGAAGTTTTGCAGATAGAAAGCTTCATGAATACGATTGATGTTATTCGAAATATAGATGCGGAAAACAGAGAATATCGTGAAAAATTGTTTACAAATGACCTTGATCCTGATGAACAGCGCAGAATCCGAAGATGTATCGCGCGGCGTAATACCAAGATATTCGAGGCCTTGCAGGGCTGGCGACTCGAAGGTAGTATGATTGATAAAATAGAGGAAAATATACCGGAGCACATTGGATGGTTTGATATCAGAAATAAGTTGATCGGCATGTGTGCGGAAAATTTTGACACATCTGTTACCGAACTTCGGGAAAATCTGGCTTCGGAAGAGAAGTTCTTAAAATGTATCGGTTGTCACTGTGATTTGGAAAAAGACGATCTGATCGCGCTTTTCTGTGATTTGAGAAAGATTCAGGAAGAGCAGGCGGAAAAAGAAAATTTAATTAAAGCCAATACCCGGACCCTGAAACGAATTATGTCCGGGGTTGATGAGGGAAGATGGAAGGCGAAACTGGCTAAAAGTGAACTGATTAAGGCCAATTTGCGGCTTGTTGTCAGCATTGCGAAAAAATATACCAACAGGGGCCTGCAATTTCTGGATTTGATCCAGGAGGGCAATATCGGCTTGATGAAGGCGGTGGATAAATTTGAATATCGCCGGGGGTATAAATTCAGCACTTATGCGACCTGGTGGATACGTCAGGCCATTACGCGTGCCATTGCCGATCAGGCCAGGACCATTCGTATTCCGGTTCATATGATTGAAACCATTAATAAATTAATCCGGACCTCTCGTTATCTGGTGCAGGAGCTCGGTAGGGAACCCAAACCTGCCGAGATTGCCGAAAAAATGGAAATTCCATTGGAGAAAGTCCGTAAGGTTTTGAAAATTGCCCGGGAGCCCATCTCACTGGAAACCCCCATCGGAGAGGAAGAAGACAGCCATCTGGGAGATTTTATCGAGGATAAAAAATTTGTATTGCCCTCGGATGCCGCAGTCAGCTTGAATCTGGCTGAACAGACCCGAAAAGTGCTTGCAACACTGACGCCGCGGGAGGAAAAAGTGCTTCGGATGCGTTTTGGTATCGGGGAAAAGGCAGATCATACACTTGAAGAGGTGGGGCAGGATTTTGCCGTTACCCGTGAGCGGATAAGACAGATTGAAGCCAAGGCATTAAGAAAGTTGAGACACCCGACACGCAGCCGTAAATTAAAAAGTTTTATTGAAATCTGAAAAACCGGGATACGGCGAGTATAACACTTGACAAAAAATTTTTCTAAAGTTAGTAAGAAATCCGAGTTAAGGAAACAAATGAACGATTGCTTGATATTTGTAAATGATCAGGCTATCGATAGTGTGTCGTATGGGCCTATAGCTCAGCTGGCAGAGCCACCGGCTCATAACCGGTAGGTCCCTGGTTCGATTCCAGGTGGGCCCATTTTTAATTTTGTAAACAGGCGAAATCAGATATGTATGATTGAGAAAGGCAGATAATGAAACAGCTTTGCAGACGCGAATATGAAGCTGAAAAGGCGTGGTGATTAAAATACACCACGCCTTTTTTTTAAAATTTATTTGACGCCATGACAGAATCTGATTTGCTTCAAAGCGATTATTGCATGATATCCATGTCAACAGGGAAGAATGTGTTATGAAAGCCAATGTCGCCGACATCATTACCATGATGGACGCAATCGCTCCGCCTGCTCTTGCCGAAAAATGGGATAATATCGGGTTGCAGGTCGGATTGGCTGAATGGAACGTACAAAAAATATGGGTTGCATTGGATCCCACCCCACAGGTGATGGCCGCTGCCTGCAAGAACGGTGTGGATCTGCTCATCACCCATCACCCCCTTATTTTCAAACCGCTGAAATCAATTGATCTGAATACTGCCACCGGACGTGTACTGTCTCAGGCGATTCAAAACAAAACCGCAATATTTACGGCCCATACCAATCTTGATGCCGTTGTCGGCGGTGTCAATGATGTGCTGGCCGAGCGGATTGGTTTAAAAAATACCACTGTTCTGGCGGAAACGGCCACGGCCTGTAACGGTTATCCACAGGTACCCCCGGACAATCACCATGGATTGGGGCGTGTCGGTGAACTTGAAAAAGAGATGTGTCTTAAAGATTTTACAGTCATTGTCAGGGAAAAGCTCGGACTTGCAACCGTCAAAGTTGCCGGAAATCCGGGTCTTTCTGTATTTAAAGCAGCCGTCTGCAGCGGCAGCGGCAGTGGACTGATGCCCCATTTTTTTTCCTCCGGCGCCCAGGTCTATATCAGCGGGGATATAGGGTATCATGATGCCAGAGATATTGAATGTGCAAATTTAGGGTTGGTGGATATAGGGCATTTTGCATCAGAACAGTTAATTGTAGATCCTGTTGTAAAAAGGCTGCATGAGATGGCGATTCATCGTGAAATGGACTTAGCCATTGAGGGTTGTACAACAGAAAAGGACCCATTTTGGCATATCTACAAAACAGTTCAGGAAAAATAGCGCTAATTTATTTTTTTAGGCGCTTAATTCTGAATTTCGTGTTTATTATGTCAACAATAAAAAATCACAGTGACTAAAATTTTAACTTTCAAAACAATACAAATTTTATGTTGTATTGATGGCCCCTAAAAGAAAATAAAGCTGCAGTTTGTCCACCAGGTGTCGTTTTCTTGTTTGCAGGCGATGGCAATATCTGCGATAAACGGATTCTTAAATGTTTTAGGCGCGCATCAATATTTTTGTTTAACCATTAATTAAAGGTGGTAAGTGGCAAGTATGAAGGATCAGATAAAACGCTTGGTAAAGCTTCAGACAATAAAAACTCAGATGAATGAATTAAACGGCAGGCTGAAGGATGTCGAAAATAAAATAATGGCGTTGGACAACCGGTTTGAATCCTATGAAGAGGGTATTGAAAAAGACAGTACCGCTCTGGAAATCAAGCAAAAAGAGTATCGGGCGTATGAGGGGGAGATACAGGTCTGCCAGTCCATGATACAAAAAAGCCAGGAAAAAATGAAGGTTGTCAAAACAAATCGGGAATACAGAAGCATGCTCAAGGAGATTGATGATTTAAAACAAAAAATTGTCACCTACGAAGAATCCATGTTCAGTAGCCTTGAGCAGATAGATGCTCTGGAGAAAACCATTGATGACCGGAAAAAGCAATTTGTGGAGATTGGTGAGGAGATAAAAGCTGAAAAAGAAAAAGTGCAAAGTGATGCCAGCGTGGACAACGACAGACTTTGCACCCTTCAGCAGGAATGGGAATGTGGCTGTGAAGAAATAAAGCCCGATATTTTACAAAAATTTATCAAGGTCAACAAAAAGGTTTTTGGACCAGCCATCGTGCCGGTTCAAAATGCCGTATGCGAGGGATGCCACATGAATATTCCACCGCAGACATTTAATGAAATCCAGCGATGCGACAGTTTGAGATTTTGTCCCCATTGCGAACGGATTGTCTATTGGCAGGGCCTTTGATTTTTGTATATAAAAAATAAGAACTGAACGCCTTATAGCAACAGGATAAACAATTTAGCGGTCAAAGCAGTCCAGACGATCGCGGAATCCATCTCGGATTTCGAGGAAAGTCCGAACACCGCAGGGCAGGGTGCTCCATAACGTGGAGTCGCGGCAACGTGAAGGAAAGTGCAACAGAAAGTATACCGCCCCAATGTCGATCTATTCGTATCGATTTTACCTGGTCCCGGAGAAGGCGGCAGGCAGGGTAAGGGTGAAACGGTGCGGTAAGAGCGCACCAGTTCTTCGGGCGACCGAAGAAGCTATGTAAACCCCACCCGGTGCAAGACCAAATAGGGGAGTGATTGAGGGCTGCCCGCCCGAGCTCCCGGGTAGGTCGCTAGAGGCGTCGGGCAACCGGCGTCCCAGATGAATGATCGTTACCCGGCCTATAAGGGTAACCTTGGCCGGGCACAAAATTCGGCTTATTGACTGCTTTGGCCGTTATTTTTTTGCTTTTTTTTGTCTTTTTTAGAACAGATGACGAATAAAACAATATGTCACGGAGTAATAAAAAATGCTTCAAATTGAAGAGCTTAAAGTTGAAGTCGGTGGGAAACCGATATTAAAAAATATCAATATGGAAATCCCCAAAGGGGAAACCCATATCCTTTTTGGCCCCAACGGATCAGGTAAAACAAGCCTGATGATGACCCTTATGGGATTTTCCGGGTATCGTGTCACCCATGGCAAAATCACCTTCAAGGGCGAGGATGTCACCCATATGCCGATGCACGAGCGGGCCCGTCTTGGCATCGGTGTCATGTTTCAACGACCGCCCACGATCAATGGTCTAAAAACCCGGGATATCGTTAAAATTTGCGGGAACGGCAGGCCGGTTAATGTCGATGAACTGGCCCAGGACCTTCAATTTGCAGATTTTCTCGACCGTGATGTCAATCAGGACTTTTCCGGCGGGGAGATAAAGCGGTCTGAACTGCTTCAGTTGATGGCACAGCAGCCTGATCTGATGTTGCTGGATGAACCTGAATCAGGGGTGGACCTTGAAAGTATTGTTCTTCTGGGGGAAACCATTAACCATCTTTTAAACCGGAGCGTCCGATGTATTCGTGA
Source organism: uncultured Desulfobacterales bacterium (assembly GCA_942490765.1). Lineage (GTDB taxonomy): Bacteria > Desulfobacterota > Desulfobacteria > Desulfobacterales > 4572-123 > 4572-123. The sequence goes on from CALNYM010000007.1 coordinate 150,285, forward strand.
GAAACCGCATAAAAATATTATTGAGGCCCAGGCAAAATCCGCACTGGTCATTACCCATACCGGGCATATTCTGGACTATATCACCGCTGACAAAGGGCAGGTCCTGTTTGATGGTGTTTTGTGCTATTCAAGAAATGCCAGAGAAATTTTGAAATGGATTCGTGAATACGGTTATAAGGAGTGTGCCAGATGTGCCCTGTAGATAAAACCCATACCATAGACCTCCACGACTACACTGTAGATGCTGAAAAGTATGCCTATGTCGAACAACTTTCTGACATCGGGCCGAAAGAAACGGCACAGTTTTTAAATGTCGGCATTGATACGGATGAACATGCCCGTGCCGGCACATTTATTCAAAAGGATCAATCCATTATTCACTGCAAGAGCGCTCAGCAGGGTGTGGAAGTAATGGATATTGCCAAAGCCCGTGACACCTATCCATGGCTGTCTGAGTATATGTGGAAAAGCATTTCACCGGATAAGGATCAGTTTACTGAAAATGCCAGTAAAACACGCCACGGAGGCTATTTTATCCGGGCATTGTCCGGGGTTAAGGTAAAAGATCCGGTGCAGTCCTGTCTGTATATTTCCAGTGAGGGGTTTTCACAAAATGTTCACAATATCGTCATTGCCGAGGAAAATTCTGAGATTCATATTATTACCGGATGCGCTACGGCAGATCATTTAAATTCAGGCCTGCACATCGGAGTTTCCGAATTTTATGTCAAAAAAGGCGCTAAATTAACCTTTACCATGATTCATGACTGGGGGGAAAACATCAATGTCCGGCCCCGCTCTGTGACCCATGTGGCGGAAGGCGGAACGTTGATTTCCAACTATATCTCCCTTAAACCGGTGGGATCTCTTGAGATGTTTCCCACAACCCATCTCGACGGCAAAGGGGCCGTTGCCCGTTTTAACAGTATACTGGTGGCAGGGAAGGGGGATTATCTTGACGTGGGGTCCCGGATTATACTCAATGCGCCGCAAACAAGGGCTGAAATTATTTCCCGGGGCATTGCTGCCGGAGGGACCATTATCGCCCGTGGTGATCTGGTGGGCAAAGCGGATGGCATAAAAGCGCATCTGGAATGCAAGGGACTTATCCTGAAAGATGGCCTGATGCACGCCATTCCTGAGTTGCGGGGGTATCTGCCCGGCGTGGAGATGTCCCACGAAGCGGCCGTGGGCAAAATTGATCAGCGTGAGATAGAATACCTGATGGCCCGGGGACTGGATGAGGAAGCAGCGGTTTCCACCATTGTAAGGGGTTTTTTAAATGTAGATATAGAAGGGCTTCCACAGGGGCTGGCTGCCAGTCTGGACAAGGCCATTGCGGAATCCCAGAAGGATATGCTGTAAGCCATGACCATCAAAGAAGGCAGTTCCTGTGATATCTCTTTTGCTGAAAAAGTCGGGATTTTTTCCCATGACTATCTGAAGTGCTGCGGTTTTATTGTCGATGTGGACATGCCCGGGTATACCTTTACCAAGAAATTGTATTCCACAATGATCTGTGCTTCCCAGTTGTTGGAGGATTTTCTTGATTTTCATGGTGCCAAAAACAATAAGGACTGGTATTTTTATCGCGAACTGGCCGCTGCCGTCAGACATTTGAATGTGGCGAGTTATTCTCAAAAACATATTACCAATCGGCTTGGCTTTTATCTTATCGATGACGAAGAGAAGTTTAAAAAGGAGGGCGATGCAACGTTGACTTTTTTAATGTCAACGATAACAAAGCTGGCCCCGGTGATTATTGATGAGGCCCGGCGGCTGAATATCCCGTTGCCCGATGAATCTTTTGAATATTCCAATTTTCCCGCTGTTACCACAAATGAGATGTTGGAGTATAATATTGATGATAAAAACAAGGACCAACAGAAAAAAAATATTGTCAAAATTGCCAGTGAATTTTTGGGTATAGCGGCTAATTTTGATCATTTCAGGTTTTATAAGCCCTATACTGTCGATGAAATGCGGTCAATTGTGCCCGAACAGATTAATGAGGTGGAAATTCGGCAGTTTGAAATGCTGGTGCACAATCTGCAATCTTCCTTTGATACCTATGTGATCCATGGGGGATACCTGTTCGGTAATCGGAAGCTGAAGGCTTTGCGCGGCTGTTTTTCGGTGGTGTTTCACCTGCTGCAAATGATGGGACGATTGCTTCATTTTTATGAAAGACACCTTCACGAGGCCGGTTATAAAAATATCTACAAAAGGGTTCAGGATCAGCTCGGAAAGTTGGTCAACCCCGAAATGATGCTGGACCGCACCCTGAATTACGGTCTGTTTTATGTCTGTCATTTTCTGAACAATGGTAAAAAACTGGCACAGGAAATCCTCAATGAAAATATTGAGCGAGACCGTATTACGGTGGGTATACCGGTCAAACTGGGCTTCCACAGCCGTCCGAGTCTGCTGGTTGCAAAAATTGTTCAGCATTATGGCGGGCAGGTGGAATTGTGCATTGCATCGGATCGATTTGACGCAGGCAGTGTTCTGGATCTTCAATGGGCCGGCGGGAAAATCAACAAAGAGGGCCTGGATCAGGTCGTTTTTGAAGGTGACAGCCGGGCTTTAAAGGATATTACGATTCTGGCCGGGGTTAATTATGGTGAAGACAGGATGGGTAAGGGCATTCCACTGCCCAAGGAACTGAAATACCTGGTCCGGGGAAGATAGACAGTCAAATGAATATCGCCATTATTGTCGCAGCTGGGGTCGGAAACCGGATGGAAAGCGATATCCGCAAGCAATATCTGCTCCTTGGCCATCATCCCATCCTGTGGCACAGCCTGAAGGTTTTTGAATCCTGCCCCGAGATAGACCAGATCTATTTATGCATCCCGAAACAGGATTTTGATTTTTGTCGGTCCACCCTTTTGTCCCATCTCGAATCTCCGGAAAAAATACGCCTTGTGCCCGGCGGGGCCCGGCGTCAGGAATCCGTCTACAACGGAATAATGGCAATTAACACGGATGCCGGCCCAAACGACATTGTTGTTATTCATGACGGTGTGCGTCCTTTTATCCATTCGGTGGATATCACCGGATGCATCAGGGGCGCTGTGATGGCCGGGGCCTGTATCATCGGTACCCCCGCCACCGACACCCTCAAGCGGGTAGATGGCAACGGCCATGTCGCGAAAACGCTTTCACGGGAAAATGTCTGGATGGCCCAGACCCCCCAGGCGTTTCGATACCCTGTGATTAAAACCGCCCATGAAGCGGCGCGTCAAAAAAACGTGACGGGAACAGACGATGCCCAACTGGTGGAATTGGCCGGTCAGGCAGTCCAGATGATCAGGGGGCAGGGACCTAATATCAAGATAACGACCCGGCAGGACCTTGCGCTTGCCCGTGCCCTGCACGCCAGCACAGACAGTTGAGATAGTGACAACGCCTCTTTTTTGCATTCACGCAATTCGATAGCGTCATAACCCTGTCAGATCAACGGGGCCACGGCGGTTACTTTTGCGGTTGAAACGATGATTTTAATTATTTCAATCACCTGTTTTGCCGTTCGCGCATACTTTACCTGATCTGACCTGCCTAAGTCGGCAAGTTTGTTGCCGGCCTTGAAATTAAAAAGAATCAAGGGCTTATTGTATTTAAGCGCCAGGGCTGTTTCCGAAAGTGTGCCGGGGCCGCCGGGACAGGCGACAACCACGTCGCTGGACAGGATATTGATGCTGTTGCGGGCGCTACCCATGCCTGTAACAATGGGTATGGCAATATATTCGGACGCCCGGCGATGATTTTCATCCGGCAAAATGCCCACTGTTACACCCCCATGCTCACTGGCGCCTCTGGCCGACGCTTCCATGATTCCCGAATTTCTTCCGCCATTGAGCAGTACCCAGCCTTGTTTTGCGATCAAACGGCCAAGGTCGTATGCCGCAGCGGCATCTTCTGCTGTTGCCGTGCCCCCACCCATAACACCTATAATCAAGGATCGTTCCATGTGCCCCCGTTGTCGATCTTAACAACTAAATTTTGAAATTCGTGTTTTTTATGTCAAAAAATTTGGTTCCTCATTGTTTTGTATGGGTGCCCCGGGATGCTTTCATTTTGATGCTCAAAAAACTCGGCGCAAAGCGGTCGTAACGCCGGACTAGGGCGATACCCATAAATAGTCACTATTCAATCGGGTTGGATGTGTCCGGGTCAGGTTTCTGTCCATTTGAATGATAAAGAACCGATAACCATGAAAACCACCGACATGGCCACCAGGACCATAATATGGTATCTCAAATCATAGAGCCCGACACCTTCGTTGATGATCAGTCGCATGGCTTCGGTTATATGTTTCAGCGGGAAAAAATTCGAAATCAATTTAACCCAGTGACCGCTTCCCTCCAGAGAAAACCAGACTTCGGATAAAAACATCATGGGCCATGAAATCATATTCAGGACGGCGTTGGCAAATTCCTCACTGCTGATTTTGGCCGCTACCAGCAGGCTCATGGAAATGATACAGATACTCCCCAGTGTGAAAATCAAAATCAGATCCAGGTAGGAGCCGACGCATTTGAATTTGAAAATGGCTGAACAACCGGCGTAAAGAATTAAATTACTGCTCAAAATAAGGAACAACCGGGAAACCACCTGGGCTGACAGATATTCAAATGCGGTGAGCGGTGTGGCCTGTAACCGTTTTAGAACACCGTTTTTTCTGTACCGGACAATGGTGTAACCGACACCGTAAAGGGCGCTGAACATCATGCTCATGGCAATGATCCCGGGGAAAAGCCAGTTGATATAGTTGATTCGGGGGCCATTGACCAAGGACTGGGACACCAACGATAGGTGGCCTTTCGGAGGATAGAGGGCCTTTAAAAGCAGTGCTTCTGCAATATTGCTTTTGGGAGAACTCTGGTTGAGCCAGTAGTGCAGCGGTTGTGACCCCTTCTCGATCAACAGATCAATTTTATGATGCTTCAGCTTGCTAAAACCGGTCTCCCGATGGTTGAATTCAATCATCGTGCTCAGTTCTAATTTTTCAAGTTCCGGTGGGAGTCCCTGCACTTGGGTCGTCGATATTTCGGGTGGAATTATTCCGATCTTGTACTCGGTCTGACCTTTATTTTGAAAAATTATGGCAAAACCCAGGATAATCAGAAACGGAAAAACAAAATTCCACCCAAAGGCGGCCCGGTCACGGTAATACTCTTTGTTGCGGGCCTTGAAAATTGAGTAGAAACGTTTAAGTCTTGTTTTCATTATCGGTTATCATTATTGTCGCAGTTGTCTGCCGGTGAGTTTAAGAAAAAGATCTTCAAGGGTCTGGGGTCTGACCGTAATCAGCGAGAGGTTGATGCCGTCGCGCAGGAGTGCCGTGAGACATTGATTAACTTCTGTGACCATAATTTCATACCGGTTGGGGGTATCTATTATTTTTATATCAGGACAAATCAATCTGATTTTAGCGGGAAATAATTCATTGGTACGCATATCGCCATTTTTGGGGAAACTGATGGTAACACCGGAACAATATTTTCCCACAAGTTCGTCCGGGGACCCTTGCGCGATGATCCGCCCCTGATCCATGATGGCGATTTTTTCACAGAGGATTTGTGCCTCCTCCATATAATGGGTGGTCAAAACGACGGTTTTGCCCTGGGTTTTGATTGTTTCCACAATCTCCCACAGGTGCCGCCGGGCCTGGGGGTCAAGGCCTGTTGTGGGTTCATCCAGGAAAAGAAGATCCGGGTCGTTGACAAGGGCGATGGCCAGCATCAGTCGCTGTTTTTGCCCCCCGGACAGTTTGTCGTTCCTGCGATTCAAGATATCTTCCAGGCGGCATAACCGGATAACGTTTTCAAGGGGCATTGGGTCCCGGTAAAGGTTGTAAAATGTTTCAAGGCTTTCTTGTACGCTTAAAAACGAAAAAAGGGACGTGGCTTGGAACTGGATTCCCACTTCTTCCTTAAAAGAGGATGTTTTGGGTAAGCCTTTATATAATATATCTCCAGAATAATTAGGAATAATGCCCTCTATTATTTCAATGGTGGTTGTTTTGCCGGCACCATTGGGGCCGATAAGACCAAAACAGATGCCCTGGGGAATCGCAAAACTGATGCCATCAACGGCGATTACACCGGGATAATGTTTGACAAGATCCCGAACTTCAAGTACCGCAGCCGGGTTTGAATTTGTTGGCTTGATAATGTACGTTTCCCTTATAAATTTATAATTGTACGATGTGTCATTTAGCTGTTGTGGCGGGTCCAGAATTGATTTTTCGTAAAGTAATGCGCCTGGGTGCCATATTTTTCCACAGCAAAACTGGCGCAGGTTGAGCCCATCATGGCAGATTCAACAATTTTCCTGCCCATTACCATGCCCTTGATAAGCCCGGAGCGAAATGCATCCCCGGCCCCGGTGGGATCGGACACACAACAAGGATGGACTGGTAAAATTGCGACATTTTGATCCGGGAAAGATACCATCGAGCCGTTCTCACCCAGGGTTGTTATCATAATCTCAGTGTGGTGCAGGATTTCATTGTTATCCATACCAGTGGCTGCCTTGACCATTTCCAGCTCGTAGTCGTTGCTGATGAATACTTTTGAACCGTCTATCATTTCAAGCAGTCGATTTTTACTTAATGCGGGAATGGACTGCCCGGGATCAAAAATATAGGGAATCTTTAACTTTTTATATTTCCGGCTGTAGATCAGCATATCTTCAAGGTTACCCGGAGAGATAATGGCCAGGGTGTCTGCGGGATCAATGTCGTTAAAATGATACCCGGAGGCATGGCCCATGGCGCCCGGATTAAAGGTTGTGATCTGGTTATCGGACCTGTCGGTGGTAATAAAGGCACCGGCGGTAAATTCATCGGGAATGATACGGATGCCGGAAAGAGACAGGCCGTGTCGCTCGAGCCAGTGTTTATAATTGCTAAAATCTTTTCCGGCATTTGCGATAATAAGCGGTTTTTCGTCCAATAAAGCCAGATTGTAGGCGATATTCCCGGCCGTTCCACCAAATTTTTCATCAAATCCGGTCACTGTAAAACATACATTCAGCGTATCAATTTTATCGACAAGAATGTGGTCTCGAAATTTTCCGGGAAACTTCATTATCCTGTCATAGGCCAGCGAACCGGATATCAGTATTTTCATCTGCTCTCTCTTTGTAAATTATATTTAAGTTGAGCGGTTAGTGGTTGGTCATTAGCGTTTGGTTCTGCAGACCAGGCATTACGTTAATGAGAAACACTGCCGGTCAGGGTGAATCCTGGCTGCCATCTGATGCTGGCACCGGAAGGTTCGAGACAATAAGAGACAGGGACCATTCCGGGTATTTACTGCTAACCCGGGTGGCAACTGCAATTCCCAGTTTGTTGAAAGCATCTATTAGAAAGGCCGCATAAGACGGTGCCGTGTCCTTGCTGTGAAAGGCCAGAACAAGCCCTTCGATTTTTTGGGAAAAGCTGCTTTGCGCCACGCCATTGGTTGTCCATCGGGCTTTTTTAAATAAGGTATCAAAATTGGCGGCAAGCGCATTTGAGTCGGTATCGCCCTGAATTGCGTATATGTCAATTATGCCTTCAGGGCCTTGTTTCAGGATATCAAGAAAGCGTTCGTCAAATTTTGATGATACAGGGGGCTTTACAGGTACGGCCGGTGTTTCAACTTTATCAGATATCCGCTCTTTATTAATTACCATGCGGCGGAGCGCCTCTTCTGCTTCAAATTGTTTATTTTGAGTTTCTTTCAACTGCTTGCCCAACCTGGCCAGGTTGGTATTTGCAACCTTAAGCAGTTGTTCTGTCTCAAACTGTTTTTGCTGAAGCGCAACAAGCTCCTTGTGAACACTCAAAGAGGTGTTTTCGTAGGTTTTGGTTTTTTGTTGGGCCAGCGCAGTCAATTTGGTCTGCTGAAGTGCAATTTTATTTCCGGAAAACCAGACCAGAAAACCGCTGATACCCGCTAAAAACGCAAAGATAATCACGGCAAACTGCATCCAGTTGTTAAACCGGGAAACAGTATCGATAGAGTCCCACCATGACATGATATCACTCCTCTCTTTTGTTATCTGTTTAACAGTTTTTCGATACCAACCGGAGCCGGTTACATTGGGACCGGAATGAAAATTGGAAAATATCAGTTATAACCGTTTAAATTTCGGTTACTATAAATGAATTAAATAAACCATGAATTAAATCAAAATGCGATTAATTTCAAGGCTTTTGTCTGTATTTTTTATAAACTGTGGCTTTATGAAAACGCAATCCGGCCAAAGAGGTCTAAAGGAATATTGTACGTGATGTGTCGGCAACATGGGCATTCAATGTACATTTTAAACCGGATCAACGTCATCTCATGTATCAAATTGAATTATATTTTGTTAAATTTCAAATTGTTAGTTATAATCCAAGTCTTTGGCTTGAATATTGCTATTAATTTTAACAGGCATGCAGAAACATCCGGCAACGATAGAACGGCCCAATGCCCTTGGTGGACACAACAAAACACAAAAGTAATAAATGGTGGGTATTTTCAAATAAATTTGCACGATCATTAAAGGAGGCACAAGTATGTATGAAATTACGCTTAATCCGGAAGATTACGGCATAGAAGACCTGGTGAAGGGAATGGAAGCAGAACGCAGTGTTTTTAACGGCGATAACCGGAAACAATGGGCAGCCGAAGTTGGTATCTTTGTCGATAAACTGAACGGTCTCAGTGCCAAAGCCAAAAAATTGCAGGATTTATTGTCCGGCACAGAATCCATCAATGCATCTCCGGCATCACTCAAGACCCTTAAAGTCCAAATGTTTAATATCAATGATACATTGACCGCATCCATTGATCTGTCTGAAAAACTGGAAACGGAAATCGTACGAATTTAAATCAAACGTGTTGGCCGCCCAAAAGGGTGTTGCCGTGAGTCCTCAGTCGGGCGATGGTAACGCCCTGTTTTCCCCTTATTTATTTTGTCGATATCCCTTACAAACGCTCCAATCATCCGATGAACCCTGTCCGATCCTTTGCCCAGCACGATACCATGCCGCTTAAAATTAAACAAAATATATTGTTTATCGTCGCTGCTGATTTTTTCAAAGGCTTTTCTTGATCCTTTCGGGTCAACCACCGGGTCTTGCTGGGACTGCACCACCAAGGCGGGAGATTGGATATCGGCAAGTCCTTTTTCAACCACATCCATCAACCGCTCCAGTTCCCGGATCCCTGCGATGGGGTTGCGCAAATAATTGATATGCGGGTTTTCAGGTGTATTTTCAATAAATTCTTTTTTAGGACCTTCAAGACGTATTTTTGTCATCAAGCGATTCCAGGTATCCACAGCCGGTGCCAGTTTCGATGAAGAATCCTGTAATTGCAGGGGTGGGCTGACGGCAAACACGCCCGCCACATCGTCAATGCGGGCCGCAAGTTCAAGTGCCAGGCCGGCCCCTGTGGAAAATCCCCCGATGATGACCTGCCGACACAGGCAGCGCATGATGGCATAGCCACGATCAACGGATTGTATCCAGTCACGGTAAGTTCTCACAGCGAGATCATCAGGAGAGGTGCCGTGTCCTTTTAAACGCGGGGCATATACCCAGATGCCCATTTTTGCCAGATAATCGGCAAGGGCTTTCATTTCCAAAGGCGCCGCCATATAGCCGTGGACCAGCACGACCCCGATATTTTTTGATCTGCCCCGCAATAGAAACGGGCGGCCGACGGCTTGCGGTTTTGATTCATTGTCGATGAAAAATTTTTTATAATCCTGCCTGAATTCAATCAGTTCTTTTTGAATGAGATCAGATGCGATTTTGCGTCTTTGCCAGAATCTTGGCAGCCATGCTGTATGGCGGATGCAGCGCTGCAGTTTTGTCAACGGCTGAACTTCATTTGCCATTACAGAAATGGGGTTGTCGACCCTGATGTGCGTCAAATCCAACAGTGACAGAAACTTGGCTGAATTTTTGACAAAACCGGTTCCCTGTTTTTGAATGATTCCTTTTTCGCAGGCAAGCGCTAAAAAGTTCTCAAATCTGTGAAACCGGTCATCGGTGAGAAGGTGCAGCCCATCATTTTCAAGGCTTTTATGAAAAAAAGCACCCATTTTATCCCTGTTTTGTCCGGTTGCCAGATAGACCTTTTGTTTTAGATCGTCTGCTGTAAACCGGGCCCGGGGCATCATGCGCAGCATCGATGAAAAAATGTGGTCATAATTGACCGTTGTCATGTTGTAAATATCGGACATATACCGCTGCATTAAGCGTAATGCTTCTTTTCGCATTTTTCTGCGGGAAATAATCGGATCATCAAAATTTATTTTGGCCGGGGAGGCAATATCCCGGCCGATTTTTGAATGTCGCAGATAGGTCATAATTGAAATGGGGGTGCCGAATCTGATATCAATATCCACCCCGAACAGCAGCATGCTGCCTTCGGTCATGAGTTCCTCAATGATACGGTCGGGAACATCCCCTGCAAGGCGAAGGGCCATGCGACTGAGGATATTGTCCCGGGTATTAATTGGATAATAGGTAATATTGACCGGAACAATATGGATGCCTTTTCCGGAAACAGCCGCAATATTTTTTAACTGAAATTTTTCCAGCAGGCGATCTGTCTCGGCAGGGCTGGATTTTGACAAGGCCCTCAGTCTTTGCCGGTAGAACTCACTTCGCAGTGCCAGTGTGGCGGCCCCTGTGTGGGGGGGGTGTTTGCCACCGGCAAATGAAATCAGGAAGCGTCCTTTCTCGATAATTTTTTTGCTCTTTACCATCCGGCCTTCAGGGAAGATGATCCATGATGCCTCACCGGTGAGCAGTGTTTTGACAATGAGTAAATCCCGGTCCGGATGTCGCGTCGAAACCGCTCCGACTTTGTCCAGAAAACCGCCCAGGGCCCCCTTGAAAAGAGTGTCATCTGCCAGGGACCAGATATGACGATGGGTCAGATGGTTCAAATAGTAGGGCATCAAAAGGGTTTCAATTCGGGTAAAATGGTTGATTACAAAAATAATCGGCGCATCCGGCAGATTCTCAGTGCCGTGAAGATGCACGTTGGCATTTGACAGGCCGGAGATCGTTTTAATGGCAAAGCCTGTAGCCCGGTAGGCGTAACGATTCATAGGGTTACCCGGATAGCATTATCGGTTGGTTCAACGAAATTAGACAAAATGTTGACATCAAACCGAATACTTTTTACAATGGTACGTTAAATTGGACACTTTTTTTTAGTTGATCTACCTGAAGCCCGGCACCTTTTGAAAGCACCGGTATGGGAACTGACCGAACAAAACCAGCTCGATTCAGGTAATAATATGACTCTGTTAAAAAATAAAGAATTTTCCGGAGGAATTCTGTGTATTCAAAAATACTTATTTTAAGATTTCCCAAAACCGTCGTACAAAACCCCATCGTATGCATGCTCGCCCGAGAGTATGATCTGATTTTCAATATTTTAAATGCGACCATCCTTCCCCGCAAGGAAGGGCTGATGGTGCTTGAGCTTTCCGGCTCCCGGAAAAATTTCAAAGAAGGTGTTAAATTTCTCAAAACCCAGGGCTTGAAGGTTCAAAATGCCGATCAGGAGATTAAACGCGATAAAATAAAATGTACCCACTGCGGTGCCTGTACCGCGGTCTGTCCCACGGGGGCTCTTTTTGTTCAGCGCCCCGAGATGGCAGTAGAATTCGATCAGAAAAAGTGCAGTGTCTGTGAACTGTGCATACCGGCCTGTCCTGCCCGGGCCATGGAAATTCGATCAACACCACCTGTTTTTTTGTAAATGAAGTCGCTAATCGCAGTGGCACTCAGCGGCGGAATTGATTCTCTCGTGGCTGCCAGCCTTTTGCAGAACCAGAACCACCGACTTATCGGACTTCATTTTATCACCGGTTATGAAACGGATTTTGCACATGATTCACACGAGAAACCGGCGTCGGCAGACCGCGCGGCATCTTTTGAAGAGTATAAAGCGATGGCTTTGAAAAAACTGGCCCCCATCGCCGATCATCTTGATATTGACATCGATGTCGTTGACTGTCGTGCGCCGTTTCAAAGGAATGTGGTCGACTATTTTATCCAGACTTACCAGGATGGCAAAACACCCAATCCCTGTCTTTTCTGCAATCCGCGCATAAAATTCGGTACACTGCTTCAAGCGGCTTTGGCCCGTGGTGCCCATGCACTGGCCACAGGGCATTATGCCGTGATAAACAAGGATTCAATGGGCCGGTGTCATCTATACAAAGGCGTCGATTTGCTCAAGGAACAGTCTTATTTTCTGGCCCTGCTTTCCCAGGCACAGTTGAAACAGGCCTGTTTTCCATTGGGGGGCATGACAAAATCAGAGGTCCTGGAACTGGCAAAAAAAGAAAATCTGGTTCCGGCCGACCGAAAGGAAAGCCAGGATATCTGTTTTATTAAAAACAATTCATATGGCGCATTTCTGGACAGCCGGCCTGAATTCAACCCGAGGCCGGGTATGATTGAAGATACCGAGGGGAAGGTGATCGGGCAACACCAGGGACTGCATCTTTTTACCATCGGCCAGCGCCGGGGGATTAATTGCCCGGCAGCCGAGCCCTATTATGTTATTCGGCTCGATGTCCGGCGGAATTGTCTTGTGGTGGGATGGAAACAAGACCTGCTGGTTGAAGAATGCCATGTTGAAAATATCAACTGGATCAATGACCGGCCTGAAAATTCCCTTGCGGTCCAAGTCCGTCTGCGCTATCGACACAAGGCGGTTTCAGCGACGCTGTGCCCCATGCCTGATAATGGTGCCGACATCAGATTTAATGCCCCTCAGGCGGCGGTGACACCGGGCCAGGGGGCTGTTTTTTATATTGGTGATGAAGTGCTTGGCGGCGGCTGGATAAGGTAGGGAAGGATTAAAATATGAAAAAGTTTACCGTCATGACATTGGGCTGCAAGGTCAATCAATATGAGTCCGATGGACTGGCACAATATTTACTCACCGCCGGGTGGCATTCCGCCAATGGTGAAACCGATGCCGATCTTTGCATTATCAACACCTGCACCGTCACTCAAAAGGCCTCCATGCAATCCAGGCAGGCCATTCGAAAGGCGGTAAGAACCTATCCGGGGGCGTGTATCGTCGTCACCGGCTGTTATGCCCAGACCGAACCCATGGAATTGGGAAAAATTGCCGGTGTCGATTATGTCATCGGTCACTCGGATAAACACCACATCCCTGCCATGGTGTCAAAAATTGAAAAGCAGGAAAATCTGCATCCGGTCATGATTGGTCATGATATTGCCGTTGAAAAAAAGTTTGCCCATTTTCCGTGTCCTGTCACAAGGGGACGAACAAGGGCCTTTTTAAAGATTCAGGACGGCTGTAATAATTTTTGCACCTACTGTATTGTGCCCTATACCCGGGGGCGCAGTCGCAGCATGCCTGCCGCCGAGGTGATGGCTAATATAAAAAAGCTGCACACCGCAGGGTTTAAAGAAGTCGTGTTGACCGGCATTCACCTGGGGTATTACGGGCTTGATTTTTCTCCACCGGGCGCTCTGGCTGAACTGCTGAGGCAGATTCATGAGGCAACGCCCATGGACCGTGTGCGGCTCAGTTCCATCGAACCTTGTGAGATAACCGGCGAGATTATTCGTCTGGTGGCCTCATCCAGCCTCTTTTGTCATCATTTTCATATCCCTTTGCAAAGCGGGGATGATACTGTTTTGCAAAGAATGCACCGTCCTTATAACAATACTTTTTTTAAAGATCTTGTGTTAAAGATACACCAACTGCTTCCGAATGGGGCTATCGGTGCGGATCTGCTGGTTGGATTTCCCGGTGAAACCGATGCCGCTTTTGAAAATACCTATCAGTTAATCAATAAACTGCCGGTGACCTACCTCCATGTATTTCCTTTTTCTCCCCGGTCAGGGACCCCTGCCGCCACATACCCGGATCAGGTGGCACATGATGTTGTAAAAGAGCGATGCCGCCGATTGCGCGACCTTGGTATGGCCAAAAAGAGATTGTTTTATAAAAATAATATCGGGAAAGTGGCAACGGTTCTGATTGAGGCCAAACGGGATAGGGAAACAGGCCTTTTAAAGGGAACGACCCACAACTATATTCCGGTGCTGATCAACGGTACCGACGCTCTCAAGGAAAGTATCGTTACGGTCAGAATTGAATCCGTTTCCGTGCAAAACCGTGTATCCGGCCGTCTTTACAGCAGTCCCCGGGTTGAAACGGCAGTCGCTTAAAAATTTTTTTTTCGAGACGTGCCGCGTCCCGCCAGAGTTTTTGAATTCGCACGCGATGTTCCGGTGACTTGCCGTAACGATCCAAAATATAGGTCATTCGGTGATCCAGAGAAACGATTTTGTCGTGACGCACCCGCTTATCGGCATAGTTGACGATTTCGGTTTCACCCAATGCACCGTCAGTGGGGCTGTTATCCAGGGCCACATGCTGCCTGATAATGTCCCCGACCTCCGGATACCCCATTTTTGTGAGCAGCTGCCCCCCGGTTCGGGCATGATCTTCACCGGTTTCAAAACTGCGGGTCTTGGTGATATCGTGCAGCATGGCCGCGGCACGGATCAGTTCACGGTTTAAATGCACCCCGTTTTGTATTAAATGATCTGCCAGAAAGACCGCTACCCGGCATACCTGGCAACTATGGTCCACAATGTGGTCCATCATGTTCATTTCCAGAATAAGTTGATCGCAGTGTTTTTGTGAGGGAATTCGCATGGGGATTTCTTTTATCATAAAGTATATGGATTTTCACGAAATTTATGGATAGACACGAGGCACCGTTAAAATGACATTGCCGTCGGTAATTGCCATTGTTATCGCGTTGTGATAGAAAAAAACAAAAAATCGGGAGCACTTAATTGAGAGTATTGTTTCTGGAACCGTTTTGCGGTGGTTCCCATCAACGTTTTGTAAAAGGCCTGACGTCCCATTCCCGGCATCGCATCGACCTGGTTTCCCTGCCGGCCCGGTTCTGGAAATGGCGGATGCGCGGAGCGGCCCTGTATTTTTACGACCATCTGTCCGCCATGGACCAATATGATGTTCTGATCCCCGATCTCATGGCCGGCGGCCTCGCCTCGGTTGTCCGCCCGCATTCTCTTTTTCTGAAATCAGTTGACCTTCCCCTGGCCCCCGGAGAAAAATTGACCTGCAATACGGGTTTACGATTTACCAGTGCCCTGGCCGCCGATTGTGTCCTTTTCAATTCCCGCAGTCATCGGGACGCTTTTTTAGCAGCCCTGCCTGAATTTCTCGGCAGGCTGCCTGAATACCGGCCCCATTGGGTTGTAAAGGCAATTCAACGTAAAAGCAATGTGCTTTATCCAGGTGTCGATTCTCCGGTACAAGTCCCTGACTCATGAAGATCCTTTAATTATATGGATCATCGATGGGAGTTTGATAAGATCCGGAATTTGTGTGGCCGGCAGGGGATATTTTCGTATTGCACTTTTAGGGCAGAATTTTAATAAGGTGCCAACGGTTTATGTAAAAGCCTGTGAACAATTCAAGGGACAGATCGTTCAATTCGGGCCGGTTTCGTCACGAGCAGAATATCTGGCATGGCTGGGGCAGGGCGATATCGTGATCAGTACCGCCATTCAGGAAAATTTCGGTTTTTCCGTTGTCGAAGCCATTTGCAGCGGATGTATTCCCTTGCTGCCAGGGCGGTTGAGTTATCCTGAAATTATCCCAAAACGGTTTCATGAAGATTTTATCTATACGGATCAGGCGGACCTTGAATCCCGGCTTTCTTTTTTATTGTCGCACCTGAAGCCGTTTCAGGAAAAACAAAAACAGATGGCCGAAGCCATGACGGCATTTGCCTGGAAAAACCTGATTTCATCTTATGATGAGGCCATTGAAAAACTGGGTAAGGATCGGAAGTAGCCATCAAGCAATACAAAACAACTATAGTTAATAACTTTATGTTTTATGGTATAAAGATTTGAAAATATATCTTAAAAACGATATTCGTATTCAGGATTTGCCCTTGGAAATCCGTGACAGCCTTATGGCAAAGTTCAAGATTCCCAATCCCAAATGGCTGGAAAACAACCGTATGGGAAGATGGAACAAGGGGACCCCTGAATTTTTGCGATTTTATCGAAAGAGCTCACAAAACGGTCTGAGAATTCCCCGCGGTTATATGCGCCGTATGATTCTGTTGTGTCGGCACCACGACCTGCCCTGTGAGATCAAAGATCAGCGGCGGAATCTGCCCCCTGTGGAGCTTTCATTTAACGGACAACTGAAATCATTTCAACAACAGGCCGCAGCGGTCATGCTGAAAAAGGATTTCGGCACGCTCACGTCGCCCACCGGTTCCGGCAAGACAATCATTGCCCTGTTCATGATCGCCCAAAGGCGTCAGCCGGCCTTAATTGTCGTCCACACCAAGGACCTGGCCTTTCAATGGATCGACCGGATCACCTCTTTTTTGAGCATACCCGCCAGTGAGGTCGGTTTTATCGGCAGCGGCAAAAATAAAATCGGCGAAAAAATTACCGTGGCACTGGTGCAAAGTCTTTATAAGTGTGCAGACGAGGTGGCCCCTTTTATCGGCTACCTGGTTGTGGATGAGTGCCACCGCTGTCCCAGTCGTACATTTACGGAAGCTGTCACCTGTTTTGATGCCCGGTATATGCTGGGCCTTTCGGCAACGCCCTGGCGCCGGGATAAATTGTCGAAATTGATTTTCTGGCATTTGGGGGACGTACATCATGAGGTGGATCCATCGGCTTTGGTTGAAAATGGGCATATACTGCAAGCCGAAGTTATGATACGATATACAAACTTTAAACCCTATTACGATCCGGTGAACGAATACAGTAAAATGTTGTCGGAACTTACCGCCGATGACGCTCGCAACCATTTGATTGCTTCGGATGTGGTCGAAGAGACGCAAAGCAACCCGGGTATCTGTCTGGTGCTCTCCGATCGAAAAAAACACTGCGACAATTTGCGCGCGATCCTGCGCTACAAATTTAAGGTCGATGCCGAATTGATGACCGGAGATCTTTCCCAGAATGAGCGAAAGGACGTTACGGAAAAACTCAACCAGGGAAAGATAAAGGTCTTGATTGCCACCGGTCAACTGATAGGGGAGGGATTTGACTGCAGAGACCTGTCCACGCTGTTTCTGGCAACGCCCATACGCTTCAATGGGCGAGTTATACAATACCTGGGAAGGGTTCTGCGGCCGGCCCCGGGTAAGAACAAGGCCCGGGTTTTTGATTATGTAGATGTGAACGTGACGCCATTGCTGAAAGCGGCAGAAGCCCGCCAGAGGGTGTATCAGGGCCTGCCTTAACAGGCAAGGTCTGCAATGAACAGGGAAAATGTCGGCAAAATTGTGCCTTTGCCGTAATCACAGGTATTTCTTACTATATAAAAAGGAAGTATACAAAAATGCCCAAGTTACTAAACAACGAAACCATCGAATCCATTTATGAAAAGGCCACGGACATACTGGCAACGGTTGGCGTAGAATTTGAACTGGAGAGCGCCAGAGAACTGTTTAAAAAAAATGGTGTAAAAATAGATGGGAAAAAAGTTTTTATTTCCCCGTCCTTGTTGAAAAAAGCTATGGATTTGCTCCCAAAGGTCAAATATACACCCACACAGAACAGGCGGCTTGTTGCGGCATCCCCGTTTTCCAACGCCCCCATGATTTTAGATGATAGCACCGGGAAAAGCCGGCGTGGCAACATTGAAGATGCCGTCAAAATGTATCAGCTTGCCGAAACCTGTGATCTTTATGCGTCTGTAAATCCCGGAGTGGTCGACCCCGAGGGCAACGACAGTGAAGACCCGTATATCAGTCAAATCGCCATGATGCTGAAATATTCGGATAAATTTCCGAATTTAGGCCTGCGTGCCACAAAATCAAACACAAAAAACGGCGACGTTTATACCAGTGCCAAAAAAGCGATACAGCTGATCAAGGCGATCAAAGACGATGAGAGCGCCCCGGTTATGGGGCAGGGGATCTGCCCCAATGCGCCCTTGTCTTACGATGAAGAAAGCCTGATAAACTTGACCGTTCTGGTTGAAGAAGAACAAGCCGTCACGATTTTCCCTTGTACCTTGTCCTTTATGACAGGCCCCGAAAGCCTGCTGGGCATCGTTGTACACGACATGGCCCTTTGTCTGGCAGGGGTGGTTTATGTTCAGCTGCTCAAGCCGGGTACAAGTGTTGGTTTCAGTAATTTTTCCACCATGACAGACATGCGGTCATTACAGCCGGCATACGGCAGTCCGGAATATCTCCATGTTCAGATTATGTTTTACGAGGTCTGCCTGTATTTTGAAATGAACTGTGTTCTTTGCGGATGTTTTTCCGACGGCACCCGAAATGATTATCAAGGCGGCTTTGAATCCTGTTTAACCGCAATAGCACCCTATTATATGACCCATGTGGAGGAAATATGGTGTTATCCCGGTCATATGGCTGCTTTTGCAGGGGGAAGTTTTAAAAAAATGATTCTTGATGAAGAATTAATGACCAACTGTAACCGGACACTTCAGGGGCTGAATCTTTCTTTTGACCCCTTGCTTAAAGACAAACTGGTAGAATCTCTGGAAACCAAGAGTTTTCTGACCATCGGTTCTGCAACCATCTACAGAAAAGAAAACAGAATAAGCCATATTTTTGATAAAAAAGGAATAGACTCGAACAATTTTTCTTTAGAAATACCTGTAGATGTCAATGTTGCCAAAGAAATCGAAAAAAGATGTGCCGCCTACATTCTTCCGGAACGAAGCAACAGGCAAAAAGATCTGTTGCAAAAATATCTGCCAGGTCAATGTAAATATTAGCAACGATAGGGTAAACCCAGCGGCCAGGGTTGGTCTTGTCGGTTTTCGTCGGCCGGAGTACCTGGTTAAACAGGCTTGATCACTTTCCAAACCGGTGTCATGTAACTCGAACCTTCGGACGGTAAAAGAGCAACCCCATTGCCGAGAGAGCTGCAAATGACCCTCCGGCGATAAATGTCGCCGAGGCACCGTAAATGCTCCATAGTGCCCCTGCAATAACGCTTGCCAGGAGCAGCATCCCCCCGCTGACCAGATTAAATATCCCAAAGGCCGTCCCGCGTAACTCAGGCGGTGCCGTGTCAGCAACCAGTTTCGACAACAAGCCTTGGGTGAACGCCATATGCAGCCCCCAGACCGCCACACCAAGGAAAACAAGAAAGGGCGCATCGGCCACCGCCAATATGACATCAGCGGCGACCAGTAAACCAAGCCCGAATACCAATAGCGTGCGCGCTGAAAGCCGATCAGCCGCCAGGCCCGCCGGATAGGCAAACAATGAATAGACGATATTCATCACAATCAAAATGGCAGGCACATACGCCATGGAAAGTCCGACGTCCTGAGCGCGAAGAATTAAAAACGCTTCACTGAAGCGGCCAAGGGTAAAAACGGCCCCCAGTATAACAATCAGCCAGTATCGGAGGGGCAGGCATTTGGCATCTTTCAACGTCAGGTGATTTCTGGGAGTTGTGGTACTTTGGGTCGGCTCGGGTTCACGGAGGGCAACCATCAGCAGAAATACCGCGATGAACGCCGGGATTACAGCTACCCACAACACCGCTTTGATGTCGTTTGCAAACAAAATCATAAATACAACCGCCATCAGTGGCCCGATAAAGGCCCCTACTGAATCGAGCGCCTGACGCAGACCATAGGCCGCCCCCCGAAGTGGTGGTGGTGTAATATCGGCGATCAATGCATCACGGGGCGCGCCGCGAATGCCTTTGCCGATGCGATCGACAAAGCGTGCGCCGAACACCCATCCAATGGTTGTTGCCAGTGGAAATATCGGTTTGGTCAAGGCGCCCAGTGCATAACCGATCACGGCGAGAAGCTTGCGTTTTCTGAAGTAATCACTGACCGCGCCGGAAAATACCTTGGTGGCCGCAGCGATCCCCTCGGCAAGGCCCTCGATGATCCCTACCGTAACCATGGATGCGCCGAGCACCGTGGTCATAAATACAGGCAAGAGACTGTGAACAAGCTCGGATGATATGTCCATAAACAGCGAGACAAATCCGAGCACCCAAATACCGCTTGGCAACTTACCGGCAAGGCCCTTTTGGGAAGTTAGCGATTCAGCGGTATTGGGTTGTAATCTGGCCATTTACACCTATCCTTCTTATTTATAAAATGGTTCAGTTTCAATTAGGTATAAGATATCCGGATAATTGCAGTGCCTCAGTCGCAAACGGCAGCATTTCTGATTTTATCAGGATGTAATCTGTATCAAATGTCGATATCGCAAACAGGCTAATTTCAGCGTTAGCAAGAACTGCTGAGATATCAGCCAAAATTCCGGTTAAGGAAAATTCCAAAGGCCCCAGAACCTTAATACAAGACCAACCCGTTTCAGATTTTTCTGAATTAAGCCGTATTGAAGAATGACAAACGATTGATAATTCATCTTCAGTTTTGCTAATGCTGTAAAAGTTGCTCTTGTAGATTTGTTCCGGAATTTCATGATTTGCGGAAAATCGATGAATTGTGAAAAGCCCTGCAAGAATATTTAGTTTTAATTTTTTTTGTGACATATGTTTATCATGGTCCTTAAACCGACCGGTATCATTTGCGGTCATCAACTTTGATCAAGCCGTCATCATTTTTAGGGGCAGGTTTTTCTAACGCTTTGAACTGAAGGACATCCGGCGATCATTCAAATAGATTTTTATCGATGGCTTTCTCGCGGGCCGCCGCTCTGGTTATCGCCTCTTCCTTGACAAGCTCCATGAGGTGCTGATCCATGCTCTGCATGCCCACGGATGTGCCGGTCTGGATGATGGAACCGATCTGCGATATCTTTCCATCCCTGATCATGCTGGCCAGCGCAGAAGATCCGACAAGGATTTCCACGGCAGCACAGCGGCCCTCGCCGTCTTTGGTTTTGATAAGCTGCTGAGCGATCACCGCCTTTAAGGATTCAGACAGCATGGTACGGGTCTGGGCCTGCTGTTCGGCGGGGAAGGGTGTAGGGGGGGGGGTGGATGGAGGGGGGGGGGGGGGGTCGGGCGGTGGGGGGGGGGTGGGGGGGATGGGGGGGGGGGGTGGGGGTGGGGGGGGGGGGGGGGGGGTTGGTGGGGGGGGGGGGGGGGGTTGCACCCTGCTGTTTTGGCGAAAGGATCTCGAAAAGAATTTTGCGGTTGGACGCGGGCGTCAGCACCGGATAGGCCATGGGCAACAACTCCCCCTTCAGCCGGAGCAGCGGCGGAAACCCGCTTACCATGTGCAGATCACTTGCCCCCTGCGCCTTTGTCTCCATGAAATATGTATCGATTACAGCCATGATGGCATTTTCTCCGGTTCGCCCGCAGCCGGCCCGCGTCGGCGTTGAACAGTTCCAGGATAGCTTCATCCATTATTCTCATGCCGACGCCTTTTCCGGTTTGCATCATCGAAGGGATCTGGAAGGTCTTGCCGTCGCGGATCATGTTGGCCAGCGGCAGGGTGCCTTTGAGGGCATTGGCATAAAAAAGGGTATCCCGGCCGATCTGGCGCTGATTGACCGTCCCGCGCTTTACGGGATGGATAAATTCGATGGGATCTTCGATGGTCAGGATATGGTGGGCCCGCCGGGCCTTGAAAATTTTTTCCAGAATCGCCATCAATACCCGCCTTTTATCGGTCATGCAAACGCTTTCAGAGCGAAGCTGATCAGGGTCTCATCCGGCATGTCTCCCGATTATGACACGCTCCCGGCGGTTATCATATCGACCGGCACAATGATTTCGATATGGTCCTTTTGAACATTCAAAAAAGATGCATGAAAAATCGTGGTGCCGTCAAGTTTCATCACGTCCGCATCCGTCACCGCGATAAACCCTTTTGCTTCGGTTATATAGTCTGTCAGGCGGGCATTCATATAAAGAGCAATATCGCCCTTTATACGGTATCGGGCAGTCAGTATAACCACTTCGGTTTTGTCTATTGGCGCACTCAATGATCTATCCTCCATGCTGGACGGCCTCGTAAGAATTCCGGGCTTTCAACGATCTGACCACAACACGGCCCACTGCGTATTGCAGGCGCTACTTTACGGTGCGTCAACCCTTTCCGGTGAAGGTCTCATAGAACCATCCTATCCGGTATTTATCAAGTCTTATTTCAATAGAGGTGCATCATGATAGGGTCAGATGAACCGCCCCCGGACATTTTGCCGTAAACCCTATTCAGCGGATCCCGGCGGCCGCTTCTTCGTATCCGTCCAAAGGGTGTTCGGTTATTTTTTCTTCTTCGAAACAGGCAATGTGAAACACAGCGTCACCTTCATGGACCAGCGGTATATCCAGCCGGCCGATGACCACCCCGGAGACCGGAGAAAAAAGTTCCGCTTCATTATCACCGAAAAGATCGGAGATAACCCCCACCCGGTCATGCTGTCTGACGGCATCTCCTAAAAGGATACGGGTCCGCAGAATCCCGCTTTTGGAGGCCCGGAGCCATACTGTTGATCGGGCAATCAGCGGATCAATCGTTTTCAACGGAGCAGGGATCTCCGGCAGCATGCCGATGCGCCGCATTACCGACAAGATCCCCTTGAACCCGGTACGGATGGCGGCTTCGTCAAACCGCAGCGCCTCACCGGCTTCATACAGGAGCATGGGAATCCCTTTCTCCATGACTGCCTGTCGCAGGGACCCGTCACGCATATTGGCATCGATCACCACCGGTGCGCCAAAGGCGACGGCAAGATCCCGGGTCTGGGCATCATCCAGATGGGCCCGCACCTGGGGAAGGTTGATGCGGTGGTTGGACCCGGTATGCAGATCGATGCCATGGGTACAGTTATCCACCACCTCCGTCATGAAAATCGATGCAAGCCGGGATGCCAGGGAGCCTTTCCCGCTTCCGGGGAAAAACCGGTTCAGGTCTCTTCGGTCCGGCAGGTATCGGGAATGTTCGATAAAACCGAACACATTGACCACCGGCACTGCGATGAGAGTCCCGCACATACGCTTTAACGGCTTATGACGGATCAGGCGGCGAAGGATCTCAACCCCCAGAATTTCATCTCCATGGACCGCGGCGCTGACAAAAACCACAGGGCCTTTCCTGCGGCCGCGGATCACCTGTAACGGCATATTCATTTTCGTATGGGTGTGCAGGCGCGCCACCGGAATATTGATGGTCATCTGCTGCCCCGGTTTGACGTCCACACCGTTGATCTGTATATGCTTCGGCATTGCCCAGTCCCTTTCAGCCGTTTCCCTTGGTGGGGGGTTTGCCGGATGCGGCGTTTTTTTCGATGTGCTGAATAATCAGACCGGCAATATCTTTATTGTTCGTCTTTTCAACACCTTCCAGACCAGGAGAGGAGTTGACCTCCATGATCACCGGACCGTGGTTTGCCCGAAGCATATCAACCCCGGCGACATTGAGCCCCATAACCCGGGTGGCCCTGATGGCGGTTGACCGTTCCTCCGGTGTAATGCGAACGACCTTACCTTTCCCACCGCGATGCAGATTAGACCGAAACTCTCCTTTTTCCCCCTTTCGCATCATGGCCGCCACAACCTTGTTGCCGATCACAAAACAACGGATATCGGTCCCCGCCGACTCCTTGATGAATTCCTGTACCAGAATATTTGCGTTCAATCCCTTAAAAGCTTCAATCACGCTCTGTGCGGCCTGGGTTGTCTCCGCTAGAACAACACCGATTCCCTGGGTCCCTTCCAGGAGCTTGACCACCAGCGGGGGGCCGCCGGCGATATTAATCAAATCATCCGTAAACTTGGTGGAGTGGGCGAAACCGGTCACCGGCAGGCCGATCCCCTTCCGGGCCAGAAGCTGCAGGCTACGCAACTTATCCCGGGAGCGGCTGATGGGCACCGATTCGTTGAGGCAATAAACGTTCATCATTTCAAACTGCCGAACCACGGCCGTTCCGTAAAAGGTTATGGACGCGCCGATTCGGGGAATAATTGCATCAAACCCTTCCAGCGTTTCACCTCTATAATGGATGGATGGTTTATGGGAAGTGATATTCATGTAACATCTGAGCGGATGAATGACATGCATGTCATGACCGCGTTCTTGACCGGCTTCCACCAGACGATGGGTCGAATAAAGCTCCGGTTTGCGGGAAAGAATGCCGATTTTCATTTTAACTCCCTTGATTTTGAATTTTTGGCGTATGCCTTTGCGAGCAGGTGTCCGGTGGTATACGATTTTTCAGGGTCAATCAGAAAACGGTTCTTTAAGGCCGTGCGACCGAGGAGCATACGAAAAGTCATATTGTCACGACAGGTCAAGGTAATTTCAATGGGCCAGATTAGACCTGCTAATGAAACACGAGATTGAATGACATATCTAAGCTCCCGATGGCCGCCGGAATCGGTCACCATCCGCTGCTCCAGGATATCTGTCTCGCAGTACCGCACCAAATGCTTTCTGCGCCGAAGCGGGCGGATACCGAAACGTACCCGCTGCCGTCCGTCGGCCATGAATGCCTTTACATCAAAGGTGTGCAGCGCCGAAGTCCTGGCGCCGGTGTCGATTTTGGCCTTGATTGCCGGGATATTCAGATCCGGAAGCGACACCCACTCCCGCCACCCGATTGTCAGCATATTGTCTGCCGTGATGGATCTCATGTTCCTGACCATTTCGCAAAAAGCATTAATAAGCGGCATTAAAAGCCACTGATAAATTATCGATTTTGATCGATGCAACTCTATTTCATACACCAGAACGAAACCCGGCGGCAAATAGAATCTGACAAATAAACGGGACGGTCGGTGGCCGCATAAAGTTTTACAGCGGTTTCAAATTTTAAAAACAATCACCGGATGGGAGGGACATCACGATTAAAATGCAGTTTATGCGGTGTCGATCGCATATTTTGACAGGAACGTTGACATTGAAAAAACACAAAGAGCTGTATACGGACATACAAAATGGGGAGAACACGGTTGCCGTCTACCGGCCCCAAATTGCAGATCTATGGCGTACCTTTTTCGGTTCTGATTTTGAAATAGTTGTGTTTTTTCGGATATCATAAGACCAAATTTAGTTGGGTGGCGTTCCATTTTTTGCTTTTTCCTCTAAAATGAGATATCTGTATCGTTGTGTGGCTATATTTGACTTCTGGATATAGAGTGATAAAAAAAAGGTAAGTTATTGAAGAACCTCGCAGCAAGCTGCGAGGAATCTTCGACCGTAAGGAATTCTGTCTATTTTAGATTCGCTCGCTAACCCCGCGGCAAGCCACGGGGTTAGCGCTCGCTGTTGCGGTTCAAAATCCGTCGGTAATCGGCAATTTCTTTTCAAGGATATCAACAAATGAAAGAGACTGATTATTTATTTGGAAACCTGAAAATTATTGAAGATTTAAGGAAAATACCCGTTTTTGAGCCATTTTCACAAGAAGAACTTAAAATCTTGCTCAATATGAGCAAGTTGCGGGTGTATCGCTCCGGAGAAACGATTATTCGGGAAGGGGACATTGATCGGTGGGTTTTTTTTCTTATCAGCGGCAAGGTTAAAATTTCCAAAAAAGGGGAAACCGTAACAGTGCTCAAACGGTTGGGGGATATTTTCGGAGAAATGCGGTTCATAGATAATGCGCCTCGTTCAGCTGCTGCCATTGCCGAAGGAGAAACGGTATGTGTTGCCGTAGATAGCGCGTATGTGGATGAAATTACCGGCAAGGACAAAATTGCATTTGGTTATATTCTATACCGGGTAATTTCTGAAATCCTGGCTGAAAGACTGCGAATGGCAACCAAAGAATTAATGGCGCTCAAAAAAATGCAAGGCACCTCATTCTGGAAAAAATAAGTAGGGCCCGATATTACATTCTGTTTGTTTAAAGAAAATACCTAAGGTGCTCTTTTTGCAATCAAAACCGAGTTTCATTGCCTCATGGAGATTTTCAATGATTCGGGCTTCGGCGCGAGCATTCGCCTTGTTACGCAAAATTTTACGCTACAATGCGATTATGGTATGATTGCCCTGAAATAAAGCAGAGCGCCATTTTCAGAGGATATGGCATCGTAGCTCAAACCATGTTTTTTGCATATTCTTTCCAACGCCGCTTCTGAATATAACGTCCCCCTGATGGGACTTTGCGTCTTTTTTCGCTCCGGCACCGGAACGCTGCAAATGAAAACTGCCCCAGGCGTTGCAACGCGTTTTATCTCTTGAAAAACGGTGTCGATATTACTGATAAAATTCAACGACAGGATACAAAGAACGACATTGAAAAGGGTGTCATCGAAAGGAAGGTCATCTGCAATCGTTACATAAAACGCTGCATTTTTAAAACCGGCATTCTGAAAACGCGTTACCGCTTTTCTCAGGAGCCCCGGGCTGATATCAGTACCGGTATAGTGGTTATCGTTTGGCAGAAAATTGACGGCACTGCCGCTGCCTGTCGCTAATTCGAGGACACGCTTTTCATGAACGCCTTTCAGCTCTTTACTGAGGATTTCATAATGCCGGTTAATATCGCCGCCAAATTTTTTGGGAAAAATAGATTTTTTCATGATGAAATCATATAGGAACGAAAAGGCGTCACCAAGCCAAGGCTTAAACTTCAATAGCCTGCCGCCATCTTCGACAATATAGTGCACTCTTTTCTTTTTAATGACATTTATTCCATTTTTGAGCATTTCATACTCCTTGGCATGATACGGTTCTCTATCTGGCCGCTGCCCGTTGAACAATCTTTCGCAACGCCTTTTGAATGTCAGCGGGCAGGGGTTCCGGGAGATGTGTCGTCAATAGCTGATCAACCTTTGCAGCAGCGCGTTGACCAAGATCTTGCCCGCCTTTCGCTCTCCATCCCTCATAGTTGTGGTGGTCGATCAGGGTGGGATACCATCGATCTCGAAAATGGGTTAGCGTGTGATCGGTGTCGAGAAAGCCACCGTCGGGTCCGACCGCATCGATCACATCAAGGGCCAACGTCTCATCATTGATCTCAACCGGCATGAGGGCCGCCTTGATCCAGCTTATTACTTCGTCGCAGATGACGAGCTGGGCCAGAGATCCTGTCAATCCAGATTCGAGATACCCCAGGTCGTGAACAAGATGGCTGCCGCACAGGCTATTGGTGAGTAATGTCAACGCCGCTTCGAGGCTGGCCTGTTGATCCACCAGCTTTGCGTCGCTGCACCCGCCAATCGCGAACATGGGCAGATCATAAAAGTGCGCCAGATCTTGCGCGATGAACTGTTTTTCCGGCTCAACATACGGGCTGACCATGGTTCGCATATCGAGTGCACTGGCGCCCCAACCCGATGTGATAAACGGCGCACCGGGGCGGTTCAACTGCGACAAGACCAGCCCCACCAGGCAGCCGGCATTCCAGATGGCCATGTTGCCGGCCAGCGTGATGGGCGCTGTTGTCCCGCCAAGGGCCACCGGGATATAGGTTGAGGGTAAACCTTTCCCCGAGAGGTACAGAATTTTTTGAAGCGCCTCGGCATTGTGCTGGAGGCCATTCGTGACGTTGATATAGCACGCGGCCAATGGCCTGTCCTGTAACGCTTTTTGGCCGCCAACCACCATTTCAGCCATTTCCACCGCGTCCACACAGCCGGCCAGATCCGTCGTGACGAACATGATCGGTTTGGTGGTGAAATTCAACATCGCTTCCATCACGTATCGATCCGCCACCATGCGTGGCACATCTGCCGGGAGGAACATGCCCATCACAAAATCGATGTGTGGCAGCGCATCACAGAGGGTCATCCCGTCGATAACATCTTGCAGCAAGGGTTGACGACGCGCGTCAGTGCGATGGTCCAGGATGTTCAGGCAATCCGAGCCTGTGCCGAAAAAACGCCGATAGCTTCCAAGGGGGACAACCGGATTCCCATGACGGTTGTACAACGTGATTTCATGTGGCGCAGTGGCAAGGGCCTGTTCCACCAATGCCAGTGGAATGCGGACCCGGTTCCCATCAGAAACAGATACCCCGGCTTTTTTCAGCAAATCAATAGCCGGTTGATGGTGGAGCCGAACACCTGTGCGCTCTAAGATCTCCACACTCGCCCAGTGTAATTTTTGACAGTCGTTTTCAGACAACCGTTTGAAGCGTGTATGCGTGATCATAGGGCACCTTTCCCGGCCATCATGACGTTTTCCGGCCGACCTCATAATCATTTTTTATAGGACAAACATCTCAAATAAAATTATTTTTCACCCTTAAAGTGATCGTTTTACCATCAAACTCACAGCGGTAAGAGGCGTTATCTCCCCATTGCCCCCCGAACCGCCGAGACCACCGCTTCGGGGCCGGGCTTGAAAATTTTTTCATGGGTGGGTGCGGTCGGTACCGGGATTTGCGGTGCACCGACGCGCTTGATCGGGCCTTTCAGGAGGTCGAATGCCTCTTCGGCGACCATGGCGGCCAGTTCCGCACCGAACCCGCAAAACCGGTTGGCTTCATGCACCACCACCAGTCGACCGGTCTTGCGAACCGAGTCGAGAATACAGGCCTTGTCCAGGGGTACCAGGGACCGCAGATCAATCACCTCACAGGAGATGCCCATGTCACTCAAGGGCTTAAGCGCCGCCATTACCGTGTACAGGGCCGCGCCATAGGCCACTATGGTGCAGTCGGACCCCGGCGACGCCATGCGGGCTTTACCCAGGGGGGTACGAATGTCGCCGGAAGGCACTTCACCGGGCATCCGGCCGAGCATCATGTCCTCTACCACGATGACCGGGTCCGGGTCAAATATGGCGCTGAGCAGTAACCCCTTGGCATCTGCCGGTGTGGCCGGCCAGACGATTTTCAGGCCCGGACTGTGGGCGATCCAGGACTCAAGGTTGTGGGAGTGCTGACTGCCGGCACCAAAGCCGACGCCGGCCCTGACCCGTACCGTCAACGGGAAGCTGGATTTACCGCCACTCATATACCGCAGCTTCCCGGCATGGTTCACCAGCATATCGCTTGCCAGGGTAATAAATGGAAAAAACATAATTTCCACTACCGGCCGCAGGCCCATGCAGGCGGCACCGACGGCAAGTCCGGCGATGGCCGCCTCGCTGACCGGTGTATCCTTTACCCGCAGTGGACCAAATTTTTCCAAAAGACCGTGGGTGGCTGCGTTGGGATCCTGGTGGATGGAAACCCCCACGCCTTCGCCGGCGAGAAATACAGTCTCATCAATTTCCAGGGCAATTGTAAGGGCTTCGTTTAAGGCTTGTCCAAATGTTTTTTGACTCATGGCATGACTCCTTTCAGGCACTGGGCGGTTGGACGAATACGTCGGTCAGGGCGGTTTCGGGTCCGGGGTAGGGGCTTTCGTCACCAAATGCCACGGCGGCTGCCACACGCGCCTCGGCATCCTGGTCAATGGCCCGGATCCGGGCCTGGTTGAGCACATTATCATCGAGCAGCTGTTGGCGGTAGCGAACGATCGGGCACCGGGCCGCCCAGGTCGCAAGCTCCGCCGGGTCCACATAATGCTGGTGATCCTGTTCACCATGGCCGCGCATGCGGTAGGTCAGTGCCTCCATAAAAGCAGGCCCCTTGCCCGAACGGCAGTATGCAGCCAGCTCGACGCCGAGATTGTAAACGGCCTCCACGTCATTGCCATCCACACTCGTTCCGGGCATATCGTATCCTTTGGCACGCTGGAAAATGTGCGAGGTAGCGCAGTGCGCTTCAGGCCGCTGGGCACCGGCCCAGCAGTTGTTTTCGCAGACGAACAAAAGCGGGAGCTTCCAGACGCCGGCCAGATTCATGGCTTCGTGCACGCTTCCCTCGGCCGCTGCACCATCGCCGAAAAAAACCACGGTTATTCCTTTGGTACGCTTGTACTGTTGGGCAAAGGCTGCACCAATGGCCAGAGGTGGTCCTGCACCGACCACCGTGGATGTCATCAGTACGTTGAGATCCGGTACGGATAGATGCAGGGTGCCGGCCTTGCCGCCGTTGATGCCCGTGCCCTTGGCCATGATCTCTGCCATCAGAGAATTGAGGTCCGCGCCCCTGGCCAGCAGATGACCGTGGCTGCGGTGGTTGCTGATGATGACGTCCGCCGGTGCCAGAGCCGAAACAATGCCCGTGGCAACCGCCTCCTGGCCATTGGCCAGAATCTGCATGCCCGGCATCCGGCGGGGTTCCTGGCTAAGGGTTACAATTTTTTCTTTTGTTTTTGGGGGGGGGGGGGGGTTTTTCTTACCTTTTTGTTTTTTTTTTTTTTTTTTATTTTTTTTTTTTTTTTACATATCGTAAGGTTGAGCGTCGGGCCATAATGGATTGTTGAGCTGAAAATGGAATGCTGCAGGCAGTAAAATACTGCCGTGAGATTTGTTAAATAGGGCGGTCACGATCACACTGACCGCAACAGAGCCGGCAAAAAATGGTGTGAATGACCAAGCACTTTGCGGCGTCCCGCTTAAGAGAAACGCAGGCAAGTGCCAAAGACCCCAAATAACACCAAGCATCAGCCCCGCCCAGATGGGCGCAAATTTTCGTTGCAGCAACGGCAGGGCCAGTCCTCTCCAACCGAATTCCTCGATGGGGCCTTTGATCGCAGTTAATACCATAGCGCCAAAAAATGCCTGAAATGAGGAAAATGGGAATGGTTCCGTGAGAATGGTTCCCTTCAAAGCGGCGCTGCCGAAATATATCAACGGAATGCCAAAAAACAAAAATGCATACCAGTAAAGAGAGGTGCGCCAGAGCAACAACCGGGTAAGGTAACGCCGCAACCCTTTGCTACCAGCGGTGTACATGACGATAATGACACCGGCGATCGCAGGTGCGTAAACGGATAAGAAAAAAAGTGGATGTTGCCCGGTCAGTTTGCCGAACATCGAATTCATCAGATCCGGGAGAAAAATAAACAGCGCCAGAATTCCCCACGCTATGCCGAAAGCAATAAGTAGAAATGGTACCAGGGATATGAAATGGACCTGATGTCTGTCAGTGCTTGATGGGTTCATATTTCAGGTGTTTTTTTTATAAGACGAAATTAATTTGGATACCATTGAATTTACATTACAATTTTCAGTTTCTGCAAGTTCATTAAGCTTTTTATAATTTACGCTTGAAATTTTTTTGTCCAGGATTTTTACACTGCCATCATTCCAGTGCAATGCACCTCGTCCATCAAGGATAAATCTATCAGGATGAAGTTTCGCCGCTTTCTTTTTTGTTTCGTTCCATGCGGCGCTTATTTCGCGAGTGGACGACAATTGGCCAACCATACCTAATCGTAAAGCAGCATTCTCTTTTAGATGTTTTGCGCCGTCTGGAAGCTCTAAAAGCCTCTCCAGCATCATTTTTACAAGTCTACCTTTTGATAAAATTGCCATTGCTTGATCCTATGCCTGTTTTTGAGGCCAACGCCCGGCATGGGCGTAACCTTGATGAACCGCCCGATGCGGACCGTCTTGTAAGGTGGTGTGGGGGCAGGGGAGGGAACCCTCGGCTACCCGATTGGCTAAAGTATATTTTTATTCTACTCTGATAACCAGGCTTCCGCCGCTTCTTTCTGGTATCGATGGAAAGCTTTAATTTCAAGACCCGGAATTAACATGCCTTCAAATTCACTAATTTTTTTAATCCAATGCTTGTCGCTCAAAACTGCGGCACGATCAAATTTTTTTATAAATCCAAACATCAATGGTAAACGTGAAAACTCAATGGCTATTGCACCCAATGATGGCAGATGAAAATCAATAACATCATACAGCATCTTTCCTTTTTCAATTCCTTTGGCCTTGTCAACAAGTTCATCTAAAGCAGTTTGCATTTCCTCGGAATTTAGTTTTCCCCTCAATTCAATGTCTAAACGGTTCGTTCCGTTTTTCGTTACCTTAAACATAATTCCTCCAACCAAAAAAAAATTCAAAGCTGACGCGTCCGGTGGAACGCTTTATTCGACAATCATATTCACCCTATTGTTAAACAATTTCTTCCTGCTGACTTGGATTTATACAAAAGCGTATCAGCCCTTTTAATGATGCTATCAATAGTGTCCTTTTCGTTAACGAGTGTGGCGCCAATTGAAATTGTAACCTGCAATTTTTCGTTTCCATGCAGTATGTATGAATTTTCTGTCAGCAACCGCAGTCTATTGCCGAGCAAATCAAGCTAAAGTTGTTAAGAGAAAAAATCGATTGGTTACTTGAACTGCAAAAATATTCGGGTCCTATTTATCCGCTATATCAAAAACGCACTTTCTTATGGAAACGCCCGATGATTCGGGTTTAGCTGGGCGAGAGCACGGGGTTGTTATCCCGTCCGTTTCGACATACTTCTATAATCATATTTCGTACCAAAAGAAAATCTTGATCTCTGGAAAAAAGTGATAAATGCCTCGAATTCGGAACGATATGAAGCAGTCTGCTCTTGGCATTCTTTGCTGATGCATAGATCCGCTCAATCACTTCTGATGGTATTACATCGTCAACCTCAGCAGCAATGACCAAAAGGTTCCCTTTGAATTCAGACATGATGCTGAATGCATCTGAGTCCCGCCAACTGCCGGGTGTGCGGATTGTTGTCGAGAACTCAGGACCAAAGGATAGATCGTATGCTCGGGGCGTATACACAGCCGGCACCAACAATATCAAATTGCTCACTGAAAATACTTCTGTTAATTTTATGGCGGTATAACCACTCATGCTGGCAGCAATCAGGGTAAGGGGCTCTATGCAGGTGTGCCGTATGACCACCGCAGCTTGGTCCGTCCTTCCATGCAGGGTGGAATCGGAAATATCCCCTCCCGTCTCACCGTGGCCGATAAAGTCAAAGCTGGCAGACGGTATGTCATGGTCATTCAGGGATTCACGTAGCCGTGAAAAACGGGCACGTGATGATTTACCGGCGCCATGAAGCACTACGGCCTCACATCCTGTTTTGTATCTGTCTCCTTTAAGCACGAATTGACCAAAAGGAAGTTGGAACGTTTTGAGACTCAACTTGCTCCTTCTTGCTTCTTATTGGGGACAGTTGCGGTAAGGGGGGCGTAAAAAAATCGTTTCGGAATAACCGCCCAGTTCATCGCATCCCCTTCACTGCGTGGCTAACCTTCAATTTTAATATCATTTTCAACGCACCACTTTTTAAGCGCTGCCTTCTGTCGCTCGTCTTCAGATTTGTGCCATTTATCAAGCAGGTCCTTCTCAGATAAAAATTATATCGTGAATATGCGCCGCGACGCCGAAAAATTGAGTAAACCTGTCAAGATCGTTCGGTAGAAATTCGGATACGAATGCCACTACAAGATTTTTGCCAAGATCAAGATCATTTTTGTGCGGGAAAGATATATACTTTGGGGCTTCAATGTCCTCAGGCAGTTCATCCGAATCACCCATCTCCGATGTATAAAATATCTATCCCGTATCTTTGCAAAAATAAGCGTTTTCCATGTATTGTTGATCCATGCTTACAAAAAAAAGGCATTTTCTATTTGATCAAATGGTATCGACATAACTTGATGACTCCTTTTGAGCCTTAAAGTGCACATTTGGGGATCAAAAACGCATCGGACAGACTGAACCACTTCGTTCGGAAAAAGGGGACCTGGCCTTCTGCAAAATCCCTGTCTTTGCCGTAACAGATCCCGTATCTTTTTTTCAACTTCCGGTCTACCTCATATATTCAGGATTGCGCGGCTCCACCAGGTGTTTCAAAGTCAGCCAGAATTCTTGTCTTTCTTCCGATTCCGGCGGCTGCTGAATCGGCAATTCCAGAAAGGGCACGTCCATGTTCAAGGCATGAAATTTTTCAGACAAAAGCTCTGCCATAATCCCCATCAGTACCGGCTCTTTTGGATCGGGGTTGTCAACGGGCATGGGGGATTCTGTGTTATATCGGTTCACCTTATGTTTACCCCAGTGAATACCGCAGGTCGGGCTGTTTCGCAGACCGAGGTAGGCCACCAAACGATAGCCATTTTTCAAGAATTCCTCAACCATCAGAAATGGGGTCTGCAGAAGCTCCTTGCAGTGATTCCGGAAAAACATATTGTCATACTGCTGTCGGCCCTGAGGATTGCGCTGTAATCCCATTGCGGTTGTTTCAGGGCAGAGATACTGGATAATGCCCACCCGCAATTCCATTAAATAATCCACTAATTCATGCGACAAGGGAAAATTCTGCCCAAGCACATGCACGCGACAGTAAGGATTAATCAAACACTGTGCCACCAGAATGATTTTTTTGTCTTTTTTACTCATGATGCACTTCCTTTCCCGCATCCCGCAAACAGGATGCCTTTGTTTACGTCACAGCCTGGACTCGATGGCCACAATACTTAAAAATCAATAAACCCGCGAGCGACACCGCGAATAAAATAAAAGCACATCATAAGATCGTGGTTCGCTGCGCTCACACAAACCTTGTTCGTTATATTTTTGAGTTAGTAACTTAATTTAGAACTTGCGAGACGATTCAAACTGACACCAGCTTCTGCTGCTTTGATAGCAAGAGCGCGATGGACATCAGGGGGAACGCGGACCATAAATTTCCCACTATAGTTTTTGCTGGCGAACGCCCAGCTTGAGAGATGCGAATGAAGCGCAGCGAAATGAGCATCCTTCTCAAAGCTGATGTTAGGGTTTTATAATCCTTGATTTAATCGGTTTATCCGATCTTTCTCACATTATTTGTTCCCCTTAGATTTTTCGTTAATACCGTGAAAGGCTTCGCTGCCGGCTCCCGGATAATAGACCCGCAATTCCGGCGGGGTGGGTCGATCAACCGGCGGCCATTTTCCAGCTTGGGGTTCAGAACCTTCACGGGTAATTCCTGAAGGCTGGGTGTCGGCCATTTGGGGATTTTCGCGAATGTCCATTCCCTCAACATTGTGGCTGAACTCAATAGGGATTCCATTGGGGTCGTGGGCGTAGATAGAATGAATAAACCCATGGTCGATGACCTCGGATACGTCAAATCCTGCTGCCGAAAGCTTGTCTTTCAACTCCCAGAGATCTTCCTCCGCTTCTACTCCGAAGGAGACATGGTCGAATATGAACGGTCCCGTGGTCGGCCGGCCGTGCTCCTTTTCCTTTACCGGCTCCACTCCCTGCCATTCAAAAAAGGCAAGGAGGTCCTTGTCTGAAATTTGGAAAAAATAATGCCTGTACCCGGCGCGTCCAAGCCCGGCGACCAAGCGCATTCCCAGCAAATCACGCCAAAAACGGATGGTTTTGTCCATATCACCCGTGGCCATAGCCAGGTGGTTGACTCCGTTATATTGAATCATATGGATACCTCCTCGTTTACTATCGTCTTGTTTTCGGCCCCGGCAGATGTTTGTATCAGATACCAAGATAATATCGTTTTGACGGTATGGGAAAACAGTGGATTCAAATCACATACCAATCCTGTTGACCGCTTTCTGCTGTTTCCACTAAAGATAACGTAATTGATTTAAAAAAGCCAGAGACCTTTCTTGACGATCCCATTACAGACATTTTACGCCAGGGAGCCAGAAAGTTATTAGCGCAGGCCCTGGAGACGGAGATCGAGATTTTTCTTAACAACTATAAAGAGTTAACGGATGAATCAGGGCATCAAAGAATCGTGAGAAACGGGTACCTGCCTGAACGCAATATTCAAACCGGTATCGGCCCGGTGCCGGTTAATGCGCCACGGGTACGTGACCGGCATTGCGAGCCATCAGATCGGATACGGTTCAGTTCGCTGCGCTCACACAATCCTTGTTCGTTGGGCTATGCCGATGTATTAATGGCCACATTGTTGATTTACATAATCACATAAGATCGAGACGCCTGCCATTCTTTCAACCGTTCAGGAAGCCAGCCTTCCAGCTCTTGCGACAAGTAAAAATGTGGATAAAGCAGGTTGCTTTGAGAGGTGATGACCCCTTGGTTTTTAGCAGTCTCAGCCAATTGTGTGTCTGGATAAATACGGATACCCGCCGTAAGCCGCAATGCATCAAGTTTCAGAGAATCAGCATAAGCAAGACTTTCTTCCACGGACTTTTTTGTTTCACCGGGGCCGCCCAGCAATAAAAAACCCATGCGCTCAATCCCGTGATCGGCAAACATTGCTGATATTGTCCGCACATCTTCCAGTGAAAATTGCTTGTTTAAATTCCTGAGTATCTGCTCGGAGCCGCTTTCAAAGCCCAGGCTTATCTGCCTGCAACCCGCCTTGGCCATGAGTTCAACCAATTCGTCATCAATATTTCTTGGATAGATAATACAACGCCAATGCATATCCAGTTCCTTATCAAGAATCTGGCGGCATATCGATTTGGCATAGGCAGGGGGGGGAGGTTGAAGGTGTTGTCCACGAAGAAGAAATTAGCGAACCCGGCCTTCACCCAACTCTCAAGCCAGGCTGCGACAATATTCGGTGAACGTTTTCGCAGGATAGCGCCTTCAATAGTGAAGGTGGAACAATAGCTGCACTTGAGAGCGCAGCCACGCCTGGTTTGTACCGGAATCCAAGGTTCATGATTCTGGGATGCGGAAGCAGAAAGGATGCTGGTTCCCGGCAGTGTTAATTTGTCCAGATTGTTGCTCAATGTTTTTGGCTGATGTTGACCGTGAGCTCGAGTATACAGTCCTGGTATTTCGGAAAAATCATCGTTGTTCTCTATTCGTGTCAGTAGAGCGGGGAAGGCAATTTCCCCTTCGCCCTCTATTCCATAGTCTGCATCAAGATAAGCCAAAGCACTTTCAGGAAACATACTGTAGCCGGCACCACCAAGAATAATCGGTGTATTGGATAAATCCCGACAGACCGTTACAACCTCTTTCACTTTTTCGAGCAGAAATTGAGGGGTTTCAATATTCTGATCATCAATGTTTCTCACCGAAATACCGATACATTCCGGACGGAATTCTGCAATGACATTTTTAAGTGTGGCATTGACATCCGCTTCAAACATCAAATCCAACATAGTGACATCGTGCCCACTGTTTTTTACGGCCTCGGCCACACATGCCAGCCCCAGAGGCATGGCCGGCATGTTGAACTGTTCCGTATTGGCTGAAATAAGCAGGACTTTCATGGGTAAATATCCTCGTTGGTTAGAGTGATCATTTTGCTATCAAAATGGTATGTTTAAAACTTTAAAACAGTCATTTTTATTATTCATCTCAAATATTTTTGGATAGTTATCTTGGTCCGACCCGCAATGCAGCTTGTTCAACCACCGGATAAGATCGTGGTTCGTTATGTGTTTTAATCCACAACTTCTATTTTGACGTCTATAACACCCGCAGTCGTATTACCAATGCTACTGAATGCGGAACGACTTAGGTCAATGATACGCCCTCTCACAAACGGGCCTCTATCAATAATTCTGACTATTACGCTTTTACCATTTTTTACATTAGTGACTTTAACTTTTGTTCCAAAAGGCAGCTTATTGTGTGCTGCCGTATAGGCTGATTGGTCAAAGATCTCCCCGCTGGCTGTTTGTCGAGACTGATATTTCATGGCATAGAATGATGCTTTACCAGTTTCTATATAGCCTGTCCTAGTGGTATCAATTTTCGTAGCTATACCACTGCAGCCCCACAATACCAGCGTGATATAAGCTAAAAGGACAATAGTAGAGATTGAAAGTTTCATGGTTTTCGTTTGTTAATACCTTTATTTACACATAACCAACAAACCTCGCGGTTAACGCAATTTGCCTTTTATTAATGGGGGTTTCATGATGAAGCATGATTAAAAACCGGAGGTCGATCATGTTCCATCAATATTGTTGCCAGTTTCTTGAATATTATCAGTTGGCCGATTTCTCGCCGCGCTCCATCTATGCGTTGACCAGCAGATTCAACGAATTAACCATTTTTTTAAAAATACAAAGAATCCGTTCTTTCAAAAGGGTTCGTTACCGTCATCTGATCGATTTTACGGCAGACTACAACAATCCCTCCTTTAATGTCACAAAATCCGGGGGGCTGGGCTCTCAGGCAACGTTTTCCCAGTCCGCGTTCATGCTGTTGTGTACGCCCGGCATGGGTGTGAACTAATGGGGCTAAAGTCCCCTGTAAGTGTTCCTGAGATTAAGCGTAACATGAAGTACCATTAGAAGGCAAGGGCGCCCCCGGTATCGACGGTGTAACCGTTGAGGTCTTTCCGGACCCCCATCGTGAGTATTGGCCTGCGATACGTTCAACCATCCTTGAAGGGCGTTACATTCCTTCCCCTGTTCTCCGGGTGGAATACCAAAACCGGACGGCAGTAGCCGCCCACTTGGTATTTCAATTGAGTTGGACAGGGTTGTTCAGCAAGCCATAGCGCGAATTATGGGACGGATATTGGACCCCCTGCTTTTCGGAATTGAGTTGTGGCTTCAGACCGGGAAGATCGGCCCACGATGGTATTCGGAAGGTGAAGCAGTTCATAGAACAAGGCTACGCTGTAGCCGTTTATATGGCTTAGTTTATGGAAAAACGGGGACGGTGTAATTTAGTGGCCTGGTTTATACTCTCCCCAAAGGCCCCAAAGGCGCTTTTTTTGATTTCTTTGTCTGTAAAGTCAGCTTCCGGCAGCATGCGCGTCAGCAAATGGAATGATTTCCCATGCAGCAAAAACCCAGTATTTCGTGAAATAGACCTTGCGAAGCCGGTTGAGCAGCGAAACGAGATACTCTCTTTCAGCATCTCCAAAAGGAAAGCCATCTAAAGCAGTCCGGGACATGAGGGCAATTGAATGAAGACGGGTAACAATAGTTTGCAGGGGAGGGGGCTTGAGAAATAAAAAAGAAGCTGAAGAGGTTAAACTGAAATGAATGATTCAACACCCCAGGCATGATAAATCGCCTGCTTGCCTGAAATTTCTTCTGCTCGCTGATTTGGGGGGTGGATTATAGAACATTATTAACCTGTCGCCATTTTGCTCTTGTGCCTGCTGTTTTTCACCACTTATCCATGCCTGTTTTTTTTTCTCGTTTTTCATTTATATTCGGGTTTGTATGCTTTGTAAACAACGTTATATATCAAAATAACAAAAGGTTACGCCTGGCAACATGGCATTAAAAAAAATTATTTTCGCGTAGATAAAAAAATAACCTCCTGATAGCATAGAGTCGAATTTTCCACAATTCTAAACTCTTAGCTAAAAGGAGGTTAATCAGATGACTGAAGACGTTAGCAGGTATAAGCAATTTTGTCAATTTCGATCGACGATTCGCAGCGCCACGGATACTTTGATTGTCGGGATTGATATCGCCAAGGACCGGCACCATGCCTTTTTCGGAACCCCCTTGGGAAAAACCCTGTGGCGCAGACTGATCTTTGACAACAATAAAGCAGGATACGACAAACTTATCACCCAGGTAAACAGGTTATGCGCGCAACATAAACTCTCCAGGATCGTATTTGGCCTTGAGCCCACCGGCAATTATCATAAACCCCTTGCCAGTTGGTTGATTCAAAAAGAATTCATGGTGGTGTTCGTATCGGGCAAAGCGGTCAGCGACAACCGGGATCTGTTAAATGGCCGGTGGGATAAAAATGACACCAAGGACAGCGCCAATGTGGCAGATCTCGTAGGACGGGGTAAATGCCAGTTTTACGATAATCCAGGACCTGAAATCATGGCTCTTCGAAACCTTCTTTCCTTGCGAAAAAGACTTAAGAAAGAAGAGCACAGTCTTCGAATGCGTATACGCAACAGCCTGTTGGCCAAGTTCTTCCCTGAGATGGATCGCCACTGGGGCAGTTCACTGGAAGAAAATCTCGCGATCATTAAATGGTATCTGGATCCCCAAAAAATAGCCGCTACTGATTTTGATACATTTGTCCGCCATGTCACCAAAACCGATAGAGGGATACGTCAAACCCGCCGTCTGAAGACTATTCATGATGCCGCAGGCATTTCTGTGGGAATGCCGGTTACCCCCTCGGATCGGTTTGAAGCAAAAATGCTTGTGGAGAAGCTGGGACAGGTCAGGACCATGATGAGCGAGACCATGGCGCAAATTGAAAAAATAAGCAGCAGTATGCAGGGAGATAAACCGTTGCAAAGCATACCGGGGTTTGGCCCCTATATTGCCGCTCTGGTTCTATCTGTGATCGGCAATCCATTTCGTTTCAATAACCGCAAGCAGGTCATCCGCCTATCCGGTTTCGATTTAAATGCCAGCCGTAGCGGCAAAACAAGTAACAGCGCTGTGCCGGTCATCTCAAAGCGGGGAAACGGAGATTTGAGATATGCCCTTTACCAGGCGGCCCTGATCGCCACTTACCATAACGAACATTTTCAACGAATTTATCATCGGATGCTGAAAGGCCGAGAGGCTGAACGGGGCATCAGGACCAAAATGAGAGTAAAGCTGGCAGCTAAAATGCTGGTCATCGCCTGGACATTAATGAAGAAAAATGAAGTATTTGATCCATCATATTTAAGCAGTTGACACAGTGATCTGGACAAGAGCGCTTTCAACCCCGTTAAGATTTGTATAATTTCGGGAGGGACAATTCGCGCCTTGTCCAGTCTTTCTTGTCCGGTGAAACAGAGGCAGGCTCTGCTGGGGAGCAACCTGCCAAGGGATAGCCGGATGTGGGGAGCATTGAATAATGCACCTGGGGAAGCCGCTGTCGCGGCTTCCCGCTCCACATTTATTATTCAAGGTTTCCCACCCATGCCTTAAAAAACCCATAAAATCAGAAAGAAGCGAAGCG
Source organism: uncultured Desulfobacterales bacterium (assembly GCA_942490765.1). Lineage (GTDB taxonomy): Bacteria > Desulfobacterota > Desulfobacteria > Desulfobacterales > 4572-123 > 4572-123. The sequence goes on from CALNYM010000007.1 coordinate 190,907, forward strand.
ATACATTTTAATATTTTCGGCTTGAGAGCCCGATCACCAACGTTGAGGCAAAAGACCTCGGGAGGGACAATAACGGGCCTCTCTTTTGAACCCCTTATGCTGGATAAGGAATGATGGGTGGTCATGCAAGTGCATGGGATGCCGGATAAACGTAACGATTAGCATCGGTGTTCGCCGTGAAGAGAAACTGCCGAAATACTTCTTTCATTTACAGCCGGCGAGGTATGTCCTAAATTTTTAAAAAACTATAACATATTGATTATACTTGAAATAAAAATATCTTGACATAAGGGGATATAACGGTACTTGGCCTTTCTTCAGTCAAATCTGCAAAAAAGCTTCAAAGTCCTTAGCGTCAAAAATCTTTTTTGTTATGATATCCTCATGTTCGATATCATCAGCCCTAACTGCGTCAATTCCGTATTTCGCAAAAACACCTTTTTACAGTATCAGCAACATCCGTTAGCTCTGGTTTCTCAGCCTGCATTGACATCATAATAAATGCTGTGCCGGGACGATAGCCAGCAGGAGCAGATAGGCCGCTGCCAACTATTGCGACACGGCTTTCTTGAACACTGGCTCCGACAAGTTCGAAATACTTCATAACCGATTTATTTCCAATCTTTGAAGCGCTCCAATTGCTTTTTGGACCGGCAATGCAATTTCTTCAGATTGACCGCCGGGTCTAACACCTAGAACCTGACCTTCATCGTGGAGTACCTCTGGATCCCAATGCCTATAATCGGCAAGGCGAAGCGCAGCACGCATACCTTTAACAGCATGACCAACTTCTTTAACATCCGAATCAGAAAGCATAGGCGAACGCCTTACAGCTTCAACAGCCTGAGGTGCGAGTTCGACTAATTGATTGATTATTATATCGCCCTCTTTCAAAACTTTTTCTGGAAGCTTCGCTCGGTATTCATAGGGCCCAAATTCGAATTCCTTATCATCGAGTAGCTTTTTCGACTTGAGCAAGGTATTCATGCCCCCGCGAATGAATTTTATCGAGATATTCGAGTAATCCCTTTGCTTCTTCAGTAGGCATTGTGATCTATCCTTAAAGTTTCTAACCAACAAACCTCGCGGTTAGCGTAATTTGCCTTTTATTAATGGGCGTTTCATGATGAAGCATGATCACAAACAGGAGGTCGATCATGTTTCATCACTATTGCTGTCAGTTTCTTGAATATTATCAGTTGGTCGATTTCTCGGCGCGCTCCATCCAGGCTTTGACCAGCAGGCTCAACGAATTAACCATTTTTTTAAAAACACGAAGAATCCGTTTTTGTCAAAAGGGTTCGTTACCGTCATCTGATCGATTTTACGGCAGGCTACAACGATCCCGCCATTCATGTCACAAAATATAGGAGTTGGACCCTCAGACATTTTTACTATTTTTTGCCACTTCACCGGATCGTACCTGAAATGCGCCATTTGTCTTGCCATGGACTATCATGTAACTTTTTCGTATCGAAGCATTAGGCCTCAATTCAAGATTTGATCCCGTTCATGTTTAAAACTTTAAAACAGTCATTTTTATCTTTTAGTAAGGCGATACTTCCTCATCTTCTTCAGAATCCTCATCGTCAACGTCATCCCGGTCCTCATCTTCTGGATCTTCAAAAGTGAATTCACATTCTTCTTCATCATCAACTGCATCCGTTGGCAAGTGCTTCTTGAATATTTGAGGTAAATTTGCAACAGTTGCAAGTTGTATCGATAAATGAAACTTCATTATCCCGTATGTGCTCAAAGAGTTCGAAATTTTCTGGGTAACTAATTTGAGCGTAACGATTATGCCATTTATTTACCAGCACTTCATAAGAAAGTAACCATTCGGAGGAATTTAAAATATTATCTTCCCAAGTGCGAACCATCGAATTAATGACTGCTTTGAGAGAGTCCACGGTCAATTATAATTTTAAAACTATTACTCTTAATATGAATATCGCCACGATATAGAATTCTTTCTGCCAGATTTTTGCTGAGATTTATATTAAAAGTAAGGTAGCCATAAACGGCCCAAGACAACTCCGTATAGCACCTCTTGTTAGTTGGTATTCTGTCCAGAGCCTCTTTCAAAGCCTTTTTGTTTAATCTCCAACCGATAGTTTTGTAATATTTAAATTGGTCATATATTTCACGCGCGTTGCCTCTATTTTCTTGTAATAATGATAATAAAATTCGCTGATAAACTTCCCAGGCATTTTCGGCTACCATTGAGGTTTTCATTTTTCTTAAAAAATATCTAAACACATGATCATTAGGGTATCGCTGAGCAACCTCTGCAATAAAGGAAAATATTTCGGTAATCTCGTTTGCCTTAATGCCTTCCTTCTTTTGTATATCACGAAACCTATATAGCCCTTTTTGCCTTCTATTGCACTGGGACCCGAAAGCATTTCAACTTTCTCGGTTATTTCTAACTCGAAATCTCTTAAGGCATTTTCACAAAAAGCCCTAATACTTTATGAGCCTCACCCTCTTCCTCACAGCCATACTCAATATCATCATAATATCTAATAAAACGATCTTGCTTTATTTGATCGTCATCAATAAGAGAATCTATAATCAGTAATGTCCGGTTAGGTCTTTGCATATAGATGCATATTTTTCTGTTCTTTAAAAATTTGAGGATCTGGCTCGGTTCCAGAGGCACGAAGTTCGTTTTGTATTTTAATCCGTAATTCTCTCACCCGTTTTATGGTGACTGGTTCACCATGGTTTTTATGGCAGTGAATGGCAAGCAAAAGATACGTAATGAGGCCAGCATAAATTTGCACCATCAAACCGTACTTGCTTCTCGCAATTAGATGGTAGACTCTCAAATGGCGTTTCCACCAGGCAAAGAAATTTTCAACATGCCATCTGAGTTTATAAACTTCAGCTATTTGCTCGGCAGTCAAGTCTCTTCGATCCGTAGCGATCCAGTAATCGACACCATCAACATGGTATCCTACGAGTCGCACCGGCTTTTGTGACTGATTTTTGTTTTCCTTGGTGCCAAGCAGAACTTCGGCATCAAAAAAAACGATGCTATCCGGGCATACATCATTTGCCTTGACAATGGTTTTGATCGTTTTGGCTTTGATTCGAATAACGAAATGCTTATTTCCAATCTGCAAGCGATCAAACAGGGCATGTTCCTGGTAACCTCGATCGGCTACCACGGTGTGACCGGCAGGGGTAATGGGATTGACAAAGGGCCTTTCAGCCCCTTTGCCATCCGTGAAGAAAATTTTCGATGGGAGACCGTGGTTCAGATCAAGGCCCAAGTGGATTTTACCTTTATTTGACCATTTGCGGTAATCCGCCCAGCACATGGACAAAGTTGCATCGATTAGAGAGCCATCGAGGGCAACAAGGTTGCCGAACTCAGGGCAACTGTTGGGGAGTATGCCAGATGCCTTTTGGCTGAGTTTTTCAAAAACAATTTGGAGTTGCTCAAGTCCTCTTGTGTTGATGGCTTCAGAGAAGCTGCTTTTTTTAATGCCATTTTCCGGTGCTATGTTTTTGCGGGCAAAGTCATCCTCCTCAAGGACCTGAAGCATGTGACGAGCCGAGACATGCTCTTCGAGATGATAGAAAATCAGCATTTTAAGTTGGTCATCGAAGGTCATTTTGAGTGGTTTGTCTCCACGGGATGCAAGCACTGGTATTTCAGGGATAACATCCTCAACGGGTTGTAAAAAATGTAAAAGCGAATCTGGACGGAGTTTCTCTTGGTGTGGCTGAAATGATCGTGGCATGTAAGTACCTGTAATAATAGTTAATATTACAGGTCGCCAAAAAAATTTTCACTTACTTGTCAAGAGAAAAAGTCACTTTTTTTATTTATTTTTAAACATTTATGAACCGGTCTGCAAAAACCTAACCGGACATTACTGATCTATAATGCGACAAAGAGAAGAATTTCAGAGATAAGGAAAGAAGTATCTGGGCCGGTTGGAATTCCTATTGTTTGGCCATCCTGACCTTTCTGGACAGCACGATCCAAATTATTTCCCAGATTATTTTCTCTTAAATGATTTTTTGCATAACCTTTTCCATGGATTGCCCAAGGAATGGAATGGGTGTATATCGACCTATAATAATTCTTTATGTCCAATTTTAGAATTATTGGAAATCGAGAACACCAATTCCCAATCTTCTTTTTACATACCCTTTGCCTGCATATGGACGAACAGCCCGATTATATTTTGTTTTACGGTTAAAAGCCGGGCGGCTACAGTTGCCTGGATGATTCAGAAATAACTCGCTAATGTCAGAATAGTTTGATGAAATAATAGATGCTTGGCCAAGAATTGCTTGTGGGCAAAGTATGTCTAATTTTCTTCTATAGTGAGGTTTCTGTTGAAGCAAGTAAGGCGATGATCTTTGCCAACGATTTCCAGACAATCTTTCAATGTCAGATTGGTTATAAGTGTGCTTGGCGAAATCTCGAGTCGAAAATATTGGAGGTAATTCCTTAGGGAAGTATCCAAATGCGAGAAGCCTGTATAGTCTATTCATACTTATCCCAACGAATATTATATGGCATGACGTCTATTAATTATTTTTACCTTTTGGAAAATATATATCAAATCTATTTATTTTATGTTGCTGCAAATATTGATTAAAAATTTTTATATCCATTATGTACTGTGACATATAACCATTCTATTTTTTGTTTTGAAAATACTGGAAATGAAGTTATTGAAAATAGGCAACAATCTAATTGTTGTTTGGCCGAAAACTCATCTGCCTCTGAAAAATCGGGTATTACCAAAGATTTAATTCTTTGAAGATCAGCCGTTAGCTGTTAGCCAAAGGATTCCTTCATCATCTCCGATGCTGAAAGCCAATAAGCTAACTACTAAAAGCTTAAATCTTCGTTTATCTGAATCTACAATAAAGTCTTATCATTTAAGCTGTTAGATAGTTTTGTTCAGGTACTGATTAAATAAAAGATTGGTCGATTGCTTTGGCTGTAAAAATATTCGCGTACTATTTTTTCCACTAAAATGATACAATGGGTGCCAAAGGTTAGAAGTAGCGGTGTGGGTAATCTTTTTTTCCTGAGTTGAGTTGCATTGACTTGAAACTGATAACAGATTCAGTTAAAATTGCAAGAAATTTTCATGCACATATAAAAAGGAAAAAAAGTACACAAAAGTGGACAGGGATAAAAGGGGAGGAAATTAAGAATTATGAATGCTGAATTCTAAAGAATGATGAATTAAAGGCCAATGCTTCCAAAAATGCCGTTTTTTTTATTTAAATACCTGTTTCAACCAAAAAGAAAAATGCGAACCCAAAGGGAGGAAGGAAAGAGGGGGTAGTAGAATGATGAATGAAGGGGGTAAAGAATCCTGGTCCAGAGGACAGGCTTTGGTTATCTCCAAAGGGGATTTGATTTATGGGAATTCATTGAATTAGAGAAATTTCAAATAACAAATCCCAAAATTCAAACAAATAACAATCGCCAAAATTCAAATCCCAAACAAAAAACATCACCTTGAACCGGTTTGTAATTTGGGGTTTATTGTGATTTATTGGTAAACTGGTGCCTGTAATTTGTTTGTAATTTGGTGCTTATATTTTGTGATTTATTTGTAATTTGGTGCTTGGAATTTGTTGTTTTTTTTTTACAAAACGCCAAGGCATAGCCATATGTCTCTGACCTGGCCCAAAGGACCAGGTTTTTAAGGCAAAATAAATGCTATTTTGACTCAAGAAAACTCAAATACAACGTTCCCGTTTTCTCCGGTTTCTCAATCATGGGAACATGCCCCGCATTATCTACGATCGCTATCATCGCATTTAGGCATCACCGATTCCAGAATCTTTGCACCGGATATGTGAAGCACCCTGTCTTGCGCGCCCCAGACAATGAGGGTTTTTACCGACAGTCCTTTCACCAGGGACTCCAAAGGCTGAAGATCCAAAGAATTGCGGAGCTGTTTGAAAATCCTGCGATTGAGCACTTGATGCGCCATCGCTTCTCGAACCAGGACTTTTTTAATGGGAAGGGGTATGAACGGCCGTTTTACAAAAACAAAATCCAGCAGTCGCTCATAATCTTCGACACTGTTGACAATCAGTGGATTTTGTTTTCCTTCCTTCAGGCGGCGGTACATTTCACTGGGTTCGCAGGAGGCCACTCCGCCCGGGGAAATCAGCAGGAGGCTTTTGAGGTCCTTCGGATACAGGGATGCATAGGCACCTGCGATGTTGCCGCCCATGGAGTTTCCGCCAAGATGGAATGAGGTGATCCCCAGGGCGCGGACAAAATCATTTACCCGCCTGGCCTGAACGCTGATCGAATAGTCATCTCCAGGATCAGGACTGCTTTCCCCGAAACCCGTCAGATCCGGTGCAATCACCCTGAAATGGGGTGTAAGATACCGGGCCATTCGAGTCCAGTTGTCCTTATTCGCACCAAAGCCGTGGAGCAATACGACGACATCGCCTGTTCCCCCTTCCAGGTACGCAAAGTGCAGTCCTTTCACATCAATGCGGTGCTGTTTAAGCCCGCCGGCGCTTCTTTCCGCCTTTACCAGAAGATTAAATACCGTTCCGGGAAATAAAAAATAGACGCCGGCCAATCCAAGGAGGATTAAAAATGGCACAATTATGAATATTTTTTTCTTTGCCATGGTATATGCAGCCCCTCTTTCAATCCCTTGATGGTTACAGGGCGGGTTTTTATGACACCATCACCTTGTCCGTCACGAATCATAGATCTTTTTTACCACATCCATAAACCAGGGTGGCCGCTGAATCACAACGGACAGGAGGATCATTCCGAGAATCGGTACCGGAATAAACATGTCCACGAGGCTTAGAACAATCAGAACGATAAGGGTTTTTGTTTTTGTTTGCATAAAGGAAGTCTCCGAAGGATTGCGGTAGATGATGACAGCTTCACCCTTGATGCCTATCTTCTGAAGCCATCCGGCTTTTGCAACGATAGGGTTTATTCAGCCAAATTATCCTAAAAGCAGTTGATATACAACACATATTCGGAGCACGTGTCCTTATAGAATAGCGCCTGATCACCGAGGGTTCATTTGACATTCTTGACATTAAAACGTCCATCGTCATATAATTGATGCCAACTGATAAAACTAAGCCGGGGGAATTTGCGGTTAGCCATTTTAAAAAAAATACCCGGCATGTAAAGGAGAAAAATATGAAACGATTGATTATGTCGTTGCTGTTTGTACTGGTTTTCGGCCTGTCTTCATCCAATGGGCATGCCGATGAAGTGTTACAGGTTCTGTCAAATACGGCCGATGCCAAAATTTCTTACCAGACCATGGACCAGAATCAGCTGCTGGTCACCGTCCTGGATGCCGGCGATAACCCCATTCGAGGGCTCACCGCTGATGACATCGAGGTTAAGCTCGGGTCGAAAAAGGCGAAAATTTTAACGTTCGAGCCCCTTGAAACCAATGAAAAGGTGGGACTGAACATTGTCATGGTTGTCGACAACTCATCTTCCATGAAAAGACGCAACGCCATCAAACCGCTGTTATCTGCCATGCAGGCCTTTTTAAAAATCATGCGCCCCATTGACACCATTCACATGATCGTCTTTGATGATGACCATACCATGCAGATCGACGGGCGCGATCTGCACGTGAAAACCCTGACATCCAACAACGCTATCGACCTGAAAGCGTTTCTCGACGACGCTTTTGATAAAGGAATGAGCTCAAAAACCGTGATTTACGAAGCCATGGTTGCCGGAATGGCCGCCATGCGGGAAATGCCGGAAAAGGCAAACAAATTTTTCGTGGTGTTCACGGACGGCGAGGACATCAACAGCGCGTTCAAGGGCGATGTGGTCGTATCTGCGGCCAGGGGAGTCTCCAACTTCGAGGCTTACGTGGTGGACTACATGCCCGGCGCCGGGCTGAATCCCTTTATGGAAACCTTTGCAAAAGATCACGGCGGCAAGGTGTGGAAGGCCACCGCGGCCACCGATCTTTTACCGATATTTCAATCTTTTTCCACACGGCTCCGCTACCGGTACGTGGCCACGTACCGGTTTCTTGATCCGCCCACAGGCACCATCGGTATCACGCCTGCCGAGCTGCATCTTGACGCAGCGACCATGTTAGACGGCTCTCCCCTGAAAAACACGCTATTTTTTCAATCCGGGAAAAGCGATATTGCCCAGCCCTATGTTCTGTTCAAAAATCAAGAGCAGGCCGCTTCTTTTAACCCGGAAACCCTGAAATCCGCCATGGACCGCTATCTCAACCTTCTGAACATCGTGGGCCATGACCTGGCCGCGGACCCGGGTCTCAAGGTTCGCATCATGGGGTTCAATGATAACAGGGCAGGTGAGAAGGACAACCTGGAGCTGTCCCAACGCCGGGCACTGGCCGTTAAAACCTATCTTAATGAAATATGGGGGGTGGAAGAATCCCGGATGTGGACAGAGGCCGGAAATCTCCCGGAAAAACCGGCCCCCGAGGGGCAGCTGGGCGCCAATGCTGAAAACCGCCGCGTGGAGATCATCTATGATGCGCCCGATAAAGAGGCGGGCGTTGCAGGAACCTTTATCGACGAAACTGACCAGGTGGATTACATCGATATCACGCCCAAGATCAAGGCTGAATACGGTGTGGCGGCCTGGGAGCTGAATATTTTGGGGAACGCCGAACCGATCACCGCGTTAAAAGGTGAAGGGGCCCTTGCCCCGGCCTACCCATTCACCCTCGACAGCCTGGACCGGCAAAAACTGGCAACCGTAAACCAGCTTCAGGCCCGGTTAAACGTCACGGACATCAATGGTGATACGTTTGAAACAAACCCGGCCCTGTGTACTGTCATCGTATCAAAACGACCGATTATCCACGACATCCTCCCTCCGCCCGCCGGTGCCCTGGCCATGACGCCGTCATCTTTCACCATCGAGGAATTGACCACCATAGACAGTTCCCCTCTGTTGAACTATATCTACTTCGAACCGGAACAGGATTTGATTCCGGAAAATTACGTAACGATGGGGGACCAGGCCGCTGCAAAGGCCTTTTCAGAGAGTGCGCTCATAGACCCCGTGGAAAAATACCGCAATATTTTGAATATCATTGGAAAACGACTGTCGGTCAATCCCGACGCCGTCATTGAAATTGTCGGTTGCAATGCCAATTATGGCCCTGAAAGAAACAGGACGGATCTGTCACGGCTCCGGGCACAATCCGTGCATGCCTATTTGAAATATATCTGGGGCGTGGATTCAAAGAGAATGACGGTGACCGCTCGGAACCTGCCCGCTGCGGCCAGCTCCGGCAAAACGGAACAGGGCAGGGCAGAGAACCGGCGCGTAGAGATCCTTTCAGACGCCCCCGAAATTCTCGATGTGATCAGGAGCACCCATGTCGAGGCCATCAGCAATGCCAGGAGCATCAAACTTGTGCCGGACATCCAGGCCGGTTATGAGCTGAAGCGCTGGAAAATCGATCTTATGGGGGATGGAACGTCGATTCGTTCCATGGCGGGCACAGGCCCCCTGTCGCCCGATTACATCTTTGCACTGGAGAATCCGGATCTCTTGAGTTTCGAGGCGTTCGCAGCTGTTTCGGCTGAAATCCAGGTGACGGATATGAAGGGCCGGCAATTCAATACCCGGGCGCCCGATGCCCCGGTGACGTTCATCCGGAAAGAGGAGCGGTCCGCCCGGAAAGAGGGGTACAAGGTGCTGGAACGATACGCCCTGATCCTCTTTGATTTTGACAGTGCGAAAATAAAGGATCGGAACCAGGCCATCGTCGACCGTATCACCGAAAGGGTCCTGGCATTTCCGGAGATAAAGTTGAACATCACCGGCCACACCGATGACATCGGAAAAGAAGAATACAACCTGAAATTATCGGAAAAGCGGGCAAAAGCCGTTTATGACCAGCTGATGTCCACCATTGGAAAAACCAACGGCGTGGAGATCAGCTACACCGGCGTGGGGCAGAACAATCCGCTCTATGACAACACCCTGCCCTATGGCCGCGCCCTTAACAGGACCGTTACCATCACCCTTGAATATGAGGTGAAGGAATAGGAAGATGGCGCAGCTCGTCGTAGAAAGTGACCCATGGCCTGCCCGACCTTACGCGCCCATGTGAATTGGACCATGCTCTATGTCCGGATCCATTCGCAGCACCATCCTGCCGGCAGAAAACACCCGAACGTTGCCGTCGGTGGCTGAGACGACGACCCCTGTGGCAGCAGTGCGGGCTGTGACGGCAGCCGCCGCCGCATGTCGCGCGCCCAGGCCCACGGGTAACTGCATCTCCACCTTGAAGGCGGATAGGAATACCCCTGCCGTTTGGATGAAGCCATCACCGCGGACGACGAAGGCGCCGTCGAGCTTAGACAGTTCGACGATAGCGTCGTGGATGTCCACGTTCATGAGCGTCCGGTTGGCCTGCTCGTGTCCTTTGAACGGGTTTGGGATGAGTTGTCTGGAGCCTTCAAGCACCTTCAGGGAATCGCCAAGCATAAATATGGCACCGATTCGCTTCCCCCGTCGGGCAGCCCGGCCGATCTTGCAGGCAATGGCGACAGCGTGGTCGAGGGCCTTGGGCCGAATCCCGTCCGTCAGCTTCACGAGATCTGTAATAACCAGTTCTTCAAGGTCCGGTTCCACCTCGATCACAACAACCAGGTTTGCCTCGCCGGGGTAGACGTCCTGGCCCACGGCACAGACGACGAGTTCCCCAGCCGAAACACTGTTCGATTTAAGCGCGACAGAGAGAACATGGCGGATCTGTCTGTGTTTGTCGATGGCGTGAAGTGGCAGACGGAGTGTCACCAGCCCGGCTTCAGTCAGGGCATCGTAGGTCTCGGGGGTCGCCGTGGCGGCGATGATACGGTATTGATCTGTGAAGCCCAGAAGGTGTTTCGCAAAGCTCCCACTTTCAGTGACACAGATAATGGTATGCGCATGGGCCGCTTCGGCTATGCGGACGACCATTCGAGCCCGGTCCTCGTCAAAACAAATGTCTTTCCCGGGATAATCGGCTTTCGTCATGTTTCCCTCACCAAAGATATACCACGTCGCTAAACACAGGTATTCGAGTCCTACTCATTCGCTGTAAAAATTGGGTGAAAAGGTAAAATAGCGGTGTCTGCAATCGCTCTGAGCTGGGTAAAAAACGGATAACAGATTCAGATAAAATTGCAAGAAATTTTTATCCACTCATCTGTAAATAAGGAAGATCGCAACAGTGGGGCAGGGATGGGAAGCGGGATGGGAGGCAGGATGATGGCTTATTCAATATTCTGCTCTTTGACACCGTCCTTGACCGTGGCCGGGGTACCGGACACATTTTTTTCCGGTAACCCAGTTGAAATGGGGGGAGCGGGCGCTGGTGAACCCGGTGCGATACCGGCAATTTTTGTAAAATCTTTTTTCAACGCATCCATCCGGCTGATCAGGGCTTCTATTTTATCGTCATTCCTGTTCAACAGGGTTGTCAGTTCATCCACCTGGTTTTGAAAAAAAAGCGACTGGTCACGAAGCTTCGCATCTATCTCTTTTTGGGTTGGCTGGCGGGCTGAAAGGCCGGCCAGGTCCGAAACAGAACTCTGCAGGTCCGCCATTTCTTTGTCTGCAGATGCCATCGCCTTCTGGAATGCCACCAGTGCTGCAGCGTTTTCATCGTCCATATTTTTGAGCCTGTCGGAAAAATTTTCCGTGTCACGACTAAATGCGGCGGCTGTGGCGGCAATCTCTTTTTTTAAACCGGCAATCTCTTTTTTATCGGCTTTTGCAGTCTGAATCGTCTGTACTGTTTTTTCTAAGGCGGCAGAAGACTTGTGCAGGGAAACCGCAGCTTGGTCAAGGCCTGTTTTCAGTGCGGCCACGGCAGTTTCCAGGGTGGTTATTTTATTTGAAAAATCAGCTTCAAGTTCAGCATATTTCACCGACAAAGAAGAAAATCTGGACTCAACATCCCGGGTGTCGCTGAAGTGAAAACTCCCCAACTGCTTTTTAATGTCGATATAAGCATACGTGAGCGCAAGGGCAAGCAGGCAGAGTGTAAAGATGGACATGAACGTAATTCGCCGGCGAAGTTTATCGATCTGTTGGTTTTCAACTTCAGGGTGAAATAAAGTCCGGGCCGGTTCATCCTCGTCGATACGAATTTTAAACTCAGATCTGTGATCCTTAACCATAGTCGTTTATTCCCATTCAATCGTTCCGGGGGGCTTTGAACTGATATCATAAACCACCCGGTTTATGCCTTTTACTTCGTTAATGATCCGGTTGGATATCCTTCCCAACAGCGCGTGGGGAAGCCTTGCCCAGTCCGCCGTCATGGCGTCTTTGCTCGTTACCGCCCGTATGGCCATGATATTTTCATAGGTCCGCTGGTCCCCCATGACCCCGACACTTTTGATGGGCAACAAGACACCAAAGGACTGCCACAGTTTTTTATAATAACCGCTGGCTCTTATTTCTTCAAGTAAAAGTGCATCCGCTTCTCTTAGAATGTCCAGCCGTTTGCGGGTAATTTCGCCGATGATCCGAATGGCAAGGCCCGGTCCGGGAAACGGCTGGCGCCAGATAAGCTCGTCGGGCATACCCAGTTCCGCACCCAGGAGGCGGACTTCATCTTTAAACAAAAATTTCAAGGGCTCGACCAGCTTGAGTTTCATTTTCCTGGGGAGGCCCCCGACATTATGATGGGACTTGATAACAGCCGAGGGGCCCCCGAAGGCCGATACCGATTCGATGACATCGGGATAAAGCGTGCCCTGGGCCAAAAATTCAGCGCCCTTGATTTTCCTGGCTTCCGTTTCAAACACATCCATAAAGACCTTACCGATGATTTTTCTCTTTTTTTCAGGATCGGTAATCTTTGACAATGCCTTTAAAAAAAGGTTGCGGGCACTGACAAACCGGATTTTAATTTTCAGGTGCTGCCGCAGTATCTTTTTAAGCTTTATCGCTTCATCTTTGCGCAACAGGCCGTTGTCCACAAAAATGCAGGTAAGATTTTGACCAATCGCCTTGTTGATTAAAACAGCACTCACCGAGGAATCGACACCGCCGCTTAATCCGAGAATCACTTTTTTGTCCCCGACGGTATCCCGGACCTGGGAGATGGCGTCTTTTGCAAAGGATTTCATATCCCAGGTTTTTTGACACCCGCAGACGGTGAACAGGAAATTGTGCAGCATGGTTTTTCCCTGGGCCGTGTGCTCGACCTCGGGGTGAAATTGAAGCCCGTAAAGGTTCTTTTTTTTATTGACCACTGCCGCAATCGCGGTATTGGCCGTGGATCCTGCAATGGAAAATCCTTTGGGCAGCGTGACAATGGAATCGCCATGGCTCATCCAGCATTTTGTGTTTTTATCCACATCTTTAAAAATGCCTTCCTGTTTTTTGACCCCGAATTCGGCAAAACCGTATTCCCGTTTTCCGGCACGTTCCACGATGCCCCCCAGGGCGTCCACCATGAACTGCATGCCGTAACAGATACCCAGGATTGGAATGTTTAAATCCAGAACAGCCCCATCGATTTTAGGCGCATTTTCATCATAAATGCTTGACGGTCCCCCTGATAAAATGATGCCGTCGGGGTTAAGGGTACGAATGGCGTCCATGCTGATGGAAGGCGGTTCGATCTGACAAAAGACATGGGCCTCCCGTACCCTGCGGGCAATTAATTGATTGTACTGAGAACCAAAATCAATGACTAGTATCATAAAGACCTCGAAATAAGGTGTTGCCCGTTTATTGTTTTACGATCATCAGGGCGGTTAAACAAATTGCGAAAACTAAGTGAATATGTTAGAGAACGTTGAAAAAGTCAACTTTAATTTATGGGCGGAGGCCATAAGGACGGGGCTTGATATATACTTTTCAGCCTCGGGAATACCAATTGAACCCCACCTTTTACCCATCGCCGGGGGCATCATGAAACGTTTTTTTAGATTAAGATTATGGGGGAGATTATCAATACCAAAACGCCATGAGTAAAAAAATAATAACACAAATTTATGAGATACAGACGCCTCATGAGGCCCATGAAATGATTGAACTCGGCGTGGATAGAATCGGCAGCGTCATTACCAGGCGAGATTCATGGAAAATACCCCAGATCAAAGAAACAATTGATCTGGTGACATCCACCAACGCCAACAGCAGCTTGATCATGCTGTTTCGAAACCAGGATGATATCTGCAGAGCGCTGGATTATTACCGGCCGGACATCGTCCATTTTTGTGATGATCTGGTTCATTGCGGCAAAAGGGGAGGGGACTGCGAATTTTTTAAAACACTGCAACAAAATATCCGGCAGCGGTTTCCGGAAATTAAAATACTACGATCGATTCCCATCGGTCAAAAAGAGATGAGCAAAAAAGTGCCGACCTTGGAACTGGCCCGAATCTTTGAACCTGTCAGCGATTTTTTTTTAACAGACACCCTGTTGCTGAATCAAGATGAGGCAACCGCTGCACAGCAACCCGAAATCGGCTTTATCGGCATTACCGGTAGGACGTGTGACTGGAAGGTGGCCGCTGATCTGGTTGAAGAAAGTACACTCCCGGTTATCCTTGCCGGTGGCATTACACCGGGCAATACCTATGATGCCCTGATAAAAACCGGGCCTGCGGGAATAGACAGTTGCACGGGCACAAACGCCGTGAATGGCGGCGGGGCGCCCATCCGGTTTAAAAAAGACATCGACAAGGTCCGCAGGTTTATTCAAGAGGTCCAAAGGGCTGAAGCCGCACTTGAAAATCGATCAAACGACAAATAACCATCACCTCCCACTGCTCACCATTCATAACGTTCATGTTTCGGCGTGCCCTTTCGGGCATGACCGGTATACAAAATTTTAGAAGGAGTTAAAAAATGTATGAAAGCGGAGACCTGAAAAAAGGTTTAAAAATTGAGATCGATGGCGATCCGTATGTGGTTACCCAGTTTGACTTTGTAAAACCCGGCAAGGGACAGTCTTTATACAAATGCAAACTCAAAAATATGATCACCGGCAGTCAATTTGAGAGGACCTACCGATCCGGGGAAAAATTCAAGGAAGCTGATCTGGAAGAAATCGAGATGGAATACCTGTATTATGACGGGGGAAGCTATTGCTTCATGAATACCGCCAACTATGAACAGGAATTTTTAACAGAAGATCAGATCGGCGAAGCCAAGGACCTCCTCAAGGAAAACACGGTCTGCAGTGCCCTTTTATTTGACAGGAACCCCATCGGCATTACCCTGCCGAATTTTGTTGAACTGCGGATTGAAAAAACAGACCCATGGATTAAAGGAGATACCGCGTCAAAGGATTCGAAACCGGCAACCCTTGAAACCGGTCTTGTCCTTCAAGTCCCGCCCTTTGTCGAGGAGGGCGCTCTGGTCAAAATCGATACACGCACCGGCCAATATGTTGAACGTGTCAAGGAGTAAGCCCTATGGGGCATTTTCTGGCATCATGCGGGGCCTTGTGTTCATCAACATGTTCAATTATTTTATCGCGGATAAAATCAGCCGTTTCCGCCACGGAAAAATGGGCATAATCATTGTAGGGGACTTCATCCAGAACTTCGACGATAATCGCATGCCGGCCGTGGAAGTTCAGGCTGTGTTTGGGCAGGGCGTTTTTGGTGCCGTTAATAACGATGGGCAGAATCGGTATTTTTGATTTGTGCGCCAGGATAAACGCCCCGGTTTTAAACGGCTTCAAAAGACCGGTCCTGGAACGGGTGCCTTCGGGGAAAAAATAGATCGAGCTGCCCTGTGCCAGCGTCTTTTCACACTGAAGCATCATTTATCGGACACTTTCACCGACCCCTCGTTTCAGTTTGATATACCGATTTAAGGCCATGTTCCAGCCGATCATGGGAAGTTTGAAAATTTCAGCTTTGGATACCCATTTAAAATGGAAAAAAAGGTTGAAAACGGCAAGGATATCCAGTTGTGACTGATGGTTGGACACCACCAGATAAGTTGTATTTCTTTTAATTTTCTCCCGTCCTTTAATGGAAATTGACCAGGCCGGCACCACCCACAGGTAAAGGGATGCCCAGAAAGAGGTAAATAGATGCAATACCACCAGCCGCCGGTCGAACAGGACCGTGAAAGCCCATATCACCAGCGCTATTATAAAAAAAAGAACGGATGTGGTGCCGATAAAAAATAATATTCCCAATGAAATGATACGATTTTTCATACAGAATCCATATGTTATTTTTACGCAGATGTCTCTATAAAAGTCGGATTTAGACGGTCTCGTAAAGGTTTCAAATTCAAGGCGCGCAAATTTTGCAATCATGAGGCGTACTTATCGTACGTTGAATGATTACGGGCTGCAGCGCAACGCAGGAGTTGGACTTTTTACGAGACCGTCAAAGTGAACGCAACCGTTTTTACAATTGATAGTAAATTGTAGATTCGAATCATCCGTAAAAGCAAGCATATTTTTATCAGATGCCGACCCCGGAGAGTCCAATATGATAACAATAGGGTTATTAAAAAACAGCATTCAGGAATATGCCTGGGGCTCGCATACGACTATTGCCGAACTAATGGGCAAAGACCTGCCGTCGAAAAACCCCCAGGCAGAGCTTTGGATGGGGGCTCATCCCAAAGCGCCTTCCCTGGTCAAATTCGGCCAGTTTTGGATATCCCTACAGGAATTGATCAAAAAAAACCCCGTTGAAATGCTTGGCAAAGGTGTATCGGAAAAATTTAACAATCAACTGCCCTATCTTTTCAAGGTCCTTGCAGTGGCCCACCCGCTTTCGATTCAGGTCCACCCTGGCCGGGCTCAGGCCCGCAAAGGATTTGCAAGGGAAGAAGCCAAAAAAATTCCCATTCATGCTTTTAACCGAAATTACAGAGACACCCATCACAAACCCGAATGTATCTGCGCCTTGACCCGATTCTGGGGGCTAAACGGATTTCGCAGGGTATCTGGTATTGTTTCCCGAATGCGGAAGGTATGCGGTCCTGAAGTATCGGAAAAACTTGATGCCCTTGAAAAGATGCCTGATTCTCAAGGGCTCAAACGGTTTTTTAAATATTTAATGAGTCTGGATGCAGATTCTAAAAAAAATATTATCGGCAAGGTGATCCAAAATGCGACAATGCTTTCCGGGGAGGACCCGGCTTTTAAATGGATGGTTCGGCTTTCTGACGAATACCCCGGTGATACCGGTATTTTTGCGCCCATCCTTTTGAATCTGGTCTGCCTGGATCCGGGACAGGCCATGTTTATTCCGTCTGGTGAGCTGCACGCCTACCTCCAGGGCACGGGCCTGGAAATTATGGCCAATTCGGACAATGTATTAAGGGGCGGATTGACACCTAAATATCTGGATGTGCCGGAACTGATCAGGACGCTTTCTTTTTCGGAAAAAACAATTGAAATTCTTGCCCCATGGGCCAAAAATTCAGTTGAAAGGGCCTACCCCTGCCCGGCAAAAGAGTTTATTCTGTCCGTTATCCGCCTTGACGGGTCTAACCGCTACCAGGGGCCGGAAAAGAGAAGCCTGGAGATTATTTTGTGTACAAAGGGAGAGGGATCTATACTGGATTCGGAGAACCATACCATCGAACTCAAAAAAGGAAGTGCCGTCATGATTCCGGCTGTTATACAACATTATGCGATTAAAGGAAGACTGCTGTTATATAAAGCGGCCGTACCGGTTTGAAAATTAAAAACTTGTTGAATTATTAAACCACCTCATGTAAACGCAACATTATTGACCGATGTGCCTGACGACCACCCAAAAAAGGAAAATAATATGAAAAAATCTATAATTACCGGAACCGGACGCTATCTCCCACCTCGAATCGTAACCAATGATGACCTTACCCAGTGGATGGATACGTCCAGTGAATGGATAGAGAAACGTACCGGTATTGAACAAAGACACTGGATTGAGGCAGAGGGCGGCACAGGCGCCTCCGACCTGGGCCTTGAAGCCTCCCTTATTGCCATGAAGCGGGCCGGATGGACTGCCGGGGATATTGATCTGATTATTTTCGCCACCCTAAGCCCGGATATTTTTTTCCCGGGGTCGGGCTGTCTGCTGCAGCATAAACTGGGCTTGCAGGCGACGCCGGCACTGGATATCCGCCAGCAGTGCACCGGCTTTTTATATGGTCTGAGTACCGCCGATGCCTTTATCCGCAGCGGGCTTTACAACAAAATTCTGCTGGTGGGAGCAGAAGTACACAGCACCGGTATTGACATTTCCACCGAGGGCCGTGATGTTGCCGTTATCTTCGGTGACGGCGCAGCGGCCGTATGCATCCAAGGGGTTGAATCCGATGAAAAAGTGGGCGTGCTGGCATCATGCCTGCATGCCCAGGGTGAATTTGCCAAAAGCCTCTGGACGGAAGCCCCGGCATCTCGCCTGCAACCGCGCATCAGTGAAAAAATGCTGGCAGAAAGGCGTCATTATCCTCAAATGGATGGTAAATTGATTTTTAAAATGGCCCTCCAAAGACTCCCCGAAGTCACCCACGAGGTGCTTGAAAAAGCAGATCTGTCCCTGGATGATATCGATCTTTTTATTCCGCATCAGGCCAATATGCGCATCAACCAGTTTTATCAGAAAAAGATGAACCTGCCCGAGGAAAAGGTGTTCCATAATATCCAGCGTTACGGCAATACAACTGCGGCCACCATCCCACTGGCCATGGATGAAGCCCTTGAAATGAAACTCATCGGCAAGGGGAGCACCCTTCTTTTCCTGGGCCTGGGGGCAGGGGTCACCTGGGGTGCCGTCGTATATCGAATTCCGGAATAAACCAAGACAATTTTATCCTTTGCTGATACCCCGCTGCTTGCAGCGGGGTGATTCATTCCATTACCTTTACAAGGGCCTTTACAACGTTGGGATCAAAAAGTCCTTTGTCTGCACATTTCAGCAATTCCTCCAAAGCCGCATGTCGATCCCATTTCTCCCGGTAAGGGCGCCATGATGTCAATGCATCATATGTGTCTACCACTGCAATAATTCTTGACCCAATGGGTATTGCTTTTTTCTGGAGCCCATCCGGATATCCGGAACCGTTATAGTTTTCATGGCTGTGTCGGATAATATCCTTCATCAGTTCGGAGGTATAGCCAAGGTCTTCAAGTATTCGGACACCCTCGGTGGAATGCTGCTGTACTATTTTTATTTCGTCGGAATTAAGACTGCCCATCCGGTTGAGCAGGTGATGGGGTAGAATTTTTTTTCCGATATCCGCCACGAAACCGCTGTTTAAGATTTCTTTTTTTTCTTTTTCGGATAACCCCAGCTCTGTTGCGACGGCATAAGATAACAAAGCGACAACCTTGGAATGTCCAATGCAACCATCCATGGTTTCCACCGGCATGATGATATCCACCGGCATTTCAACAAGTTCTTCCACATGGGGATACTTACCCAGAAAGGAAGCCGGAAATTTTTCGCGATCCAGCAAAACATCCTTGATGCCGATCACTTCATAAACGGCGATACGTTTTTTTCGACCCCTGACCTTAATCTTGTCGTTTATATCCATTTTAATCGTGGCCTCGGCAAAAGCCACTTTCAATTCTGTGTTATCCGGCTGCATGAGCAGTGCCTGTTCAAAATAATGCGTGGCATCGTGGGGTTCGTTTGAAGACATATGCAGTCGGCCGATTTTATAAAAAAGATCTGCCCGTACATCGGCACTGGTGGCCAGATTGAGTTTGCGGTGCATTTCATCAAGGCTGGCTTCCATTTTTTCATCAACATGTTCTGATTGGGTTATATCTTTTTTGAGGCGAACATCGATAAACCGTTCGACACCCTGGCGGGTAAATTCATCTATAAGAACTGATCCGGGAGGGCACGCCTTTTCAATCCGCGATGCCAGATTAACCACGTCTCCAATAGTGGTATAGGCTTGACGGCGGGAGCCGATGATCCCCATAATGACCGGTCCGGATGAAATGCCGATGCGCATTTGCCAGGGATAATTGAGGCGAGTGAGTGTTTCCTGCATCTTGATTGCTGCCATGACAGCAAGCAGCCTGTAATTTTCATAATCCAGGGGGGCGCCGAATTCACACATGATGCCATCGCCCAGGTATTTGTCGATGTGGGCGTGATAATCAAGCATGACAGGTTCCATACAGCTCAAATAACTGTTTAAGTCCTGGACAACAACTTCAGGACTGCGATCTTCGGAATACCCGGTGAAACCGACAAGATCGGAAAACATAACACTGATTTTGCGTTTTTCATTTCGCAGACGACCCTCAATTAACAGTTTTGCAACTTTGGCATCCATGGTCGAATACAGTGTTTTCTCCAACTTGACTTTCAGCGATTCAATGGATTGACTCGACCTTTCCAGTGCTTGAGTACGCGTTTTCAGTTTATCATCGAATGTTTTTTCATAATCGCTGATTATTTTGTCGGCTTTGTCAAGATTTTTTTGGACAAGGAGGAGTTCCTGTTTAATATAACTGGTTTTACTCATGGAAATACCGACCAGGGTTAAAACCCCACCCCACACGATGATATGCAGGTACAGATTCATTTTACTGTTAAGGGCCATATCAAGGTCAGGTGACCAGATGCAGTAAATCGTAACCGCTGCGATACATATAAAAGGTACCGTGATGCTTAGGCGTGGACCCAGAAAATAGCCGGCCATTATAACGGGGAGGAAATATAAATATAAAAAGGTGACCCGGGTGTGAATATGATAATTAATAAAAAAGAAAACCGTCAGAATGACGCCAATGGCGATCAGTTCAAAATGATTCAATACAACCGTTTTTATTTTTTTCACACAGCCCCTCGATCGAATAGTCATTGACGCAAACAGATTATCGGCGAGATTTATCCCAGATAGTCAGAAAGATAAAAAAAAACCACTAAAGTGTCAAGAAATATAAACAGGATAACCGTATCCGGGATATCGGGATTAAGCGGTGTGCTCTTTTAGTATAATACGGGCATCCACCAGGCTAAGACCTTTTTCATGGACGATAACCGGGTTTAAATCCATTTCCTGTATTTCAGGATAAGATTCAATCAATTCCGAGCATTTCAGCAACAACGTTTTGATCGCTTTGACATCGCTGGGAAGTTGCCCCCTGATGCCTTTTAGAATTGGAAACGATTTTGTTTCTTCGATCATCTGTTTGGCACTTAAGGCTGAGATGGGCAGCACTCTGAAACTGACATCTTTCATAATTTCAACCAGTATCCCGCCAAGCCCGTACATGATGACCGGTCCGAACTGGTCATCTATCTTAGTGCCGATAATCACCTCAACGCCGCTGCTGACCATGGGGGAGACCAGGACGCCTTTGATGTCGGCGTCTTTATTGAAGTTCACTGCATTTTTCATGATTTCTTTAAATGCCGTCCGGACCTGGGTTCCATTGCTAAGCCCGGTGCGAACACCCCCTGCATCGCTTTTATGCAGAATGTCCGGGGATACAATCTTGATAACCACCTCCCCGTGAATTTTAGCGGCAAATTTTACGGCCTCATCCGCTGTTCTGGCAAGACGATCGGAGAGTACGGGGACGCCATGCAGTTGAAGCAGTCTTTTGGCTTCGGTCTCCAACAGGTTGCGACGGCCTTCTTGAATACACCCCTTGATCATCTGCCGACCCTCGTCGGTGGCTTTTTTGCCCCAGTTAAACACAAAGTTGGTTTTGGCGTGATAGGAGCGGAGATAATTCCCCCGCTCGGCCAAAACGCCGATGCATTTACAGGAGATATCAAGGGAGTCATATACCGGTATGTTATAATACCGCAAAAGCGCCAGCGGATGCGAATTAATGGAGCTGTACAGGCTGTGCAGCACGATGGGTTTGTTGCATTTTTTCACCATTTTGCCCATGCGATGGGCGGCGTCCTCTTCAATCATGGTCAAACTTTCGGCAAAACGGATGCCGTAGCCGCCAAAAAGCCCGACAATTAAAAGTCCGCCGACACCCGGGTCATTTAATATAATCTGGGCACAATCGGCAAACACACCTGGATTTGAATCCGTGCCGCCGGCGACATCCACAGGATTTATAACGCTTGCAGCGGCAGGCAGGATTTTCTTCAGACGGGCCTTGGTTTTATCATTAAATTCCGGAATCGTAACGCCCAGATCGGTTAACAGATCTGCCGCAATCGTCGCATGGCCACCCCCGTCAGCCAGAATCGCAATGCTGTTGTTTTTTATGGGGGGCTGGCTGGAAAGGGTCTCGGCTGCCGGAAAAAGTTTTTCCGGGCTATCAATGACGATTATCCCGGCCCGCCGGAAAGCTGAACGGGCCACTCTGGACATGCCCGCCAATGCACCGGTATGGGACCCAGCCGATTTTTTTCCGATGGAGGAGCGCCCGCTCTTGAGTAAAACAATGGGTTTTTCAATGGTGGTATTGTATGCCTGCTGCAAAAACTGGCGCCCCTCCCGCATGCCTTCCACGTACATCAAAATTGCCTTTGTTTTTGGATCCTTTCGGAAAAATTCCAGGTATTCATGAAATTTAAGATCCGCTTCATTGCCCACGCCGACATAGTAGGAAAATCCCTTGCGGCTTTTTAATTTCGCTTCGGTAATCAAGGTCAGGGCCATATTGCCGCTTTGCGTCAACAGTGCAATGTCGCCGGCTGGCGTATCCCTTAACCCCACAAGATTTATTTTTTTTGTCAGATTCATCATCCCGGATGTGTTGGGGCCGATGAGTCGAATATTATTTTCTTTGGCAATACGGACGATTTCATCCTCAATTTTTTTCCCCTCAGCGCCTGTTTCACCAAAACCGCCGGCTATAATAATGGCGCCGTGTATGCCCTTGGCTGCACACTCTTTCAGGATAGCGGGAATCGTTGCGGCAGGCGTTGTGATCAGCGCCAGATCCACCGCCTCTTTAATATCCGTAATTTTTTTGTAGCATTTAAATCCAAGAATGGATGTTTCTTTCGGATTGATGGGATAAATCCGGCCCTCATATTTTTCTTCAGTCAAGGTCCGGATGGCTTGAAAGCCTCTTTTGGTTTCATTTTTTGAAGCCCCGACAACAGCCACAGAATCGGCATCAAGAACATGAGATAACATGGAAATCCCCCGTTTTAACGGTTTCGGTTTTCAAATTTATTCAAAGCGTCGCCTCTTTCTTTGGTTGCCACGCAGGCCAGACAAGCTTCAACTTCGTACTCCATCAGGGCTTCGAGGCTGACCTCTCCCTGGGCCATATTCAATCCTTTCTTGATCATTTTAAGGGAAAAGGAGGAGTTGGCGCTGATTTTTTCAGCCATGTGAAAGGCCTCGTCCATTAATTGGCCGGGGGCTACAGCCTTGTTCACCAGTCCAATTTTTTCGGCTTCCTTGCCATCAATATAGTCGGCAGTGAAGAGCAGTTCTCTTGCTTTACCCGGGCCGATGAGGTTCTGCACCAGCCGCATGGCCCCCCCGGTGACCGAGGACGTCACCCTTGCCTCAGGTGATCCGATTCGGGCATCTTCAGCAGCGATACGGATATCACATGCCAGGGCAAGTTCGTAGCCTGACCCCAGGGCATACCCATTAATCGCGGCAATGGTGGGTTTTTCGAAACGGATTATTTTTCTTGAGGCTTCCTGAAGTGCCATCAAGTAATCACGATAGTCCTCATGGCTTCTATTTTTAGATTCTTTTAAATCAGCTCCGGTGGAAAATGCCCGCCCCTTGCCTGTTATAATCAGCACTTTTACGTTTGGATTTTTTTTTACATCTTCCAACGCGTTTTGAACGTCAAGCCATAACTGCTTATTCATGGCGTTCAAAACATGGGGACGATTCAGGTAGATAATCGCAATTTGGTCAACTTTTTCATAAACGATACAGTCGTATGTCATGTCTCTTTTCCTTGGGCGGTTAATCGCCTTGAAACTAAAAATTGTCGTTATTTTTCAAAAAACTATCACAGATTATAGTTTTTTTCATCTTTCACATATGTTTCAAAATCAGCGTCTCTTAAAAAGCCGGATATCAAGGCACTGACGACATCCGCGGTATCCACCCGGTAAACGCCTTTTTCGTTGGGTCCGGTCAATTGTTTGGCCATTTTAACAATATCCTGAAGGGCGATCGCGGATATGTCAACAACGGCATTAATGGTGATCGTATCGGAAGCGTTGCTCATGGGAAGGTGATC
Source organism: uncultured Desulfobacterales bacterium (assembly GCA_942490765.1). Taxonomy (GTDB): domain Bacteria; phylum Desulfobacterota; class Desulfobacteria; order Desulfobacterales; family 4572-123; genus 4572-123. The sequence continues at coordinate 215,041 of CALNYM010000007.1, forward strand.
CTTTGGTTTGTTAAGTTAAAAACAATTTTACAGCCTGAAGCGGTTATCTGTTTTTTAAGGCAATGATTGTGAGTTATGGAAAAATGATGATTCAGATGAACCGTTGTCTTCGCTAAGATATATCAAATGTAATGTCAATAAAAAAACCACGCCATAATTTTTAAAAAATTGTGGTAGTTATAAAGCATTTCAGCCTTATTTATCGATATCGTTCAGATGATGTTTTTAAAAATTAACCAATTTTTCATAAAACAGGTCCCCCGTATATTTTAATTTGAATTTATTTATGTTATATGTGATAGACTATTATACAGGGTAAATTGTTGAAAAAATAAAATGAAAAATAAATTTTCCATTTTGGTTGCCGGCGATGATCCCATCGGCAGAACACTTCTTGAAAATACCCTGGTAAAATCCGGGCATAAAGTTGTTACATCTGAAGATGGTTTTAAAGCGCTGACCCTTTTTAACAATGATTTTTTTCCCATTGTTCTTACAGACTGGATGATGCCAGGTATGAATGGCCCTGAGCTTTGCAGGGCGTTAAGAAATAAGGAATTGCCCGGATATGTTTTTATTATTCTACTCACGGCCAGGGATGCCAAGGATGACATTATTACCGGCCTGGAGGCCGGTGCGGATGATTATCTGAGCAAGCCTTTTGTCCATGCTGAATTAATGGCCCGTGTCAATACCGGTATTCGTATTCTGGAACTGGAGAAATCCCTGCAGCGTGCCAATGAAAAAATCAAGCAAATGTCCGTTAGAGATCCCCTTACCAGTTGTTACAATAAACGATATCTCAAGCAATATCTACCCGTTGAAATATCAAGATCGAAAAGATACCGTCGCACAATGTCAATTGCCATGTGTGATATTGATCATTTAAAAACAGTCAACGATACCTACGGCCATCGAGCCGGTGACGTGGTATTAAAAAATTTTTCATTTTGTCTGAAGCAGTCTGTACGAAAAAAAATAGACTGGGTGGTGCGTTACGGCGGAGAAGAATTTTTAGTTGTTTTGCCCGAAACCGACCAAACAGGCGCCCTGGCGCTGGCCGAGAGAATCCGCCAGGCTGTTGAGGATCAAGCAACTGTCGTTAATGGGATATCGATTCATATTACAGCAAGTTTCGGTATCGGTTGTTTTGGCTTCTTAACCGGCGAGGAGAAAATAACACCGGATGAATTAATTAAAACTGCCGACAAATCACTTTACCGATCAAAACAGGATGGCAGAAACAGGGTCACCATTAATGTCGATACTGCGGGGAACTGAGAGTGAAAGTCACTAATTCGGATTGTATCATCAAAAGTGAAAAAAGATTTATCAGTGAATTGCGCAGGGGCTTTGACTTGCGATCAATCAGAAAAATTTTTAAACAGCGATATAATCTCAATATACTCAAAGCAATCGTAACGCGTCGGGGAGATATTATCGTTTTTAATAAGCAGGTGGCTTATAAGCTTTATTTTAAAGCCATGGTACCGCTGTCGATTGTTTTTGACCGGAAGGGAAATCATCTTGCATTAGCACCGGTGGATGAAACGGATACGGACAGCGAAAAAAGCGCACCTGAAAATAGTTTCAGCAATGAAGCTGTTGAAGAACCGCAAACGGGCATGGAAGAAATAACGGCCTATGACTTGTTGCCTGGGGAAGAAAATGATGAACCCGTCGTTACTGATTCAAACGTGGATCCGAAAAAAAATATTTCTCAAATGGCAAACAAGATAGAATTGATGATTGCCGAAATAAACAGGAAGTAGGGTGCTTTGTACGAATACGCAGCTCGGCTATGACCGAAAAATTTCAGCTATAGGCAGCGTTGCAATATCCCTAAATTTGGAATAGTCGAGGTCTTTTTCATCCACCATATCCAGAATACGTGAAAAAGAGTTTTGAATAAAGATTTTTCGGTCATGCTCTTGACGCTGGACACCGAAATCAATTTTTTTCATATCTTCAGGGTCTATTTTGCTGATAATATTTTTGGTTGCCCAGATTGACCCGTAGCGTGCAAAGTCGGATAATCTTCCCGCATAATTGATACTGTCCCCCAGAGCGGTAAATTCTATATTGCCCGCAGACTTAATGGTGCCAAAAAATTCCTGCCCCTCATTGATACCCATATTCAGATACAGTTCATTGCGCCACCTTTTGCGTATTTTCCATTCGCTGCTGAACTGAATCATTTTCTCTCTGATTTCCAGCGAGCAGTTGACCGCATCTGAAATATAGTTACGACCCGGTTTTTGAATAAAATAATACAACATGCCGTCACCGGCATGCTTGCCGTTAATACCTTGATATTTTTCAAAAGAAGACCCCAGCGTCTTCCACAGCTGGTTTATCAATTCAAAATACTCTTCGGGCATCAGTTCCGCGCTGATTTTAACGGAATCCTGCAGGTCGGCAACCAGTACGCATAATGACACCAAAGCCGGCATTCTCTGTGAAAGCAAGTCATTGATGATTTTTTGACGGTGGGAAAGAAAATCCATAATATCGTCATCCATACGTTCCGAGGGGAGGTAGATGAAAAACAGTCCCTCACGAAAAAGCATGGTATAGACGCGATAGGAAATTACCGTGCCATCCTGAAGAATAAAATTTAAGGGTGCACTATTAATGGTTTCTTTTTGGACTGAATTTTCTTTGTCATATTTGTCGATCAGAAATTTTATTTCGCTTTCGGTAATCCCACTGTAAAGGCTGTTTATATGTTCTCGATGGTAATTACCTTTAAAAAAACGCATGTGAAATGCAATTACCTCTTCCCAGTTGCGAAGATACTGGTGGCACTCCCAACTGAAGAGCAGTTTGAAAATATTTCTTGAATCAAGTTTGTTAATAGCGCTCACATTGTTTTTAAAGACAATCTCTTCGGCATTGGCGTTGATCCACTCGATTTCAAAGCTATTGTTTATGAGATAGGCCGGTGCATCAATACTATCAATGGTCAACGTCAGGGCGGCATCATTCATCGCACCGGGTGTCTCCATCTTGGAGGGGGGGGAGGGAACTTCGAGATCCGCTTCCGTTTCGGGGGCTGTGCTTTCGAAACGTCTTTCCGGAAAAATTTCAAGAACGGGAGATTCCTTTTTGAATTTCTGTGCTATTTCTTCCATTGAACATCCTTTATCTTTCCATAATTTTATCGTTTCAATACGGTTTACGGCCCCTTCGGGGAAATACCAGTTTTTCTTTTGGGTACCTGATTTTTCATCTGATGGCGAGTCCCGCAAAATCGGTTTCGGCAAAATTTTTCTTTTTATACACTCTTCGAGGATTTGCCGTGAAATACTTGTCTTGGGAAGTATTTTTTTATCGGGAGCACAGTTTTTGGCAGAGGCATCAGACATAGTCGTTACGCACCTAATTCAGTTTTCTATTAATCTTCTTTATATAGAACGCATAAAAAAACACTTGTCAAGCAATATTTGCATGATGATCCAAATAGTTAGGGTATAATCAGAGTAGATTATACATTATATCGATCGAAGAACTATCGCTTGACACCATATATCCGTTTCTTTATACTTAAAATCGGCGTTAATCGTAATGCTGTACATGCATTTATTGTTTTTATTTCAATAGGATAAAACTAATAGCGCCTTATGTGGCCGGTTTTTTTCATCTATTTTATATATTTTTTCCGGTCTCAAAACCACGACAGGGTATCTTTTTTGAAGGCACAACCCTCTTTGGACGGTAATCCTTCGGTTGGTTTTATCCCTTATCGACGTCTCCTGATATGGGCTCAATGTCTGATCATGATGTAATTTTACGAGAGTATCAAGAATAATAAGCGAGGTTTTATTTGGGAAAAAAAAGCGACCGCTCAATGGTTGACATTTTGATCAAGAAAGGTGTGACATTTCCGGACCCCGACAACGTTCATATCGATGCAACGATTAATCCGGATAAAATTTCAGGTGAACAGACCATCATTTATCCTGGATGCCGACTGTTCGGCGCATCGACGCTGATTATGCCTAACGTAAGGCTGGGTTTAGAAGCACCGGTGACCATTGAAAACTGTCAGCTCGGACCCGGTGTTCAGTTAAAGGGCGGTTTTTTTAAAGACGCGGTGTTTTTAAAAAATGCCGTCATGGGATCCGGCGCTCATGTCAGAGAAGGAACAATCCTTGAAGAACAGGCCAGCGGGGCCCACACCGTAGGGTTGAAACAAACCATTTTACTGCCCTTTGTAACCCTTGGCAGTCTTATCAATTTTTGCGACTGCCTCATGGCCGGCGGCACCAGTCGAAAAAATCACAGCGAAGTCGGCAGTTCCTATATTCATTTTAACTATACACCCAACCAGGATAAAGCCACCGCATCTCTGGTGGGCGATATTCCCCGGGGCGTTATGTTAAACAGCCCACCGGTGTTTTTAGGGGGGCAGGGCGGGCTTGTCGGCCCCTGCCGTCTGGCATTTGGCACCATCGTCGCCGCCGGATCCATCTGTCGCAGGGATGAACTGCGTTCCGAGCGACTCATTGTTGAAAATGCTAAATCCAATGTCAATATCCCTTTTAAAATCGGCCGGTATACCGGGTTAAATCGCATCGTCACCAACAATGTTATTTATATCGCCAACCTCTGGGCATTGATGCAATGGTATGTTCATATACGATCCCTGTTTATTTCAGATGTTTTTCCGGTTGCCCTGCTGGCAGGTCTCACGGAAAAACTTCAAATGGGTATCCGGGAAAGAATAAACAGACTGACCGTTTTTATTCAAAAAGCAGGGACGGGAAAAGAGCGGCAAAACGACACGGTTTGCAACACGTTGTCTGCATTTGCAGCCGGTGCTGAAAATTCATTGTTTTATGTCGGAGACAGGCGGCTACGGGATCAGTTTATCTCTAAAATCAAAAGTGTTATTCAACACGAAGGCATGGACTATATCCATGTGATTAAAAAAATCGATCCGCTGGTTGCAAAAGACGGTACCCTGTGGCTGCAGGGCATTGTGGATGATATCGTAAATGATTGTGATTGACAAAGGCAGGTTCAAAGATATGGCAAAATTGTTTGGCACTGATGGCATACGAGGCGTGGCCAATGCCTACCCGATGACTTCGGAGATGGCCGTCCGAACAGGCCGGGCCATTGCTGTTTTGTTTAAGCAAAAAGGACAAAAACTACGAATCGTCATCGGCAAGGACCCGCGAATATCAGGAGATATGCTTGAATATGCACTCGCCTCGGGAATTTGTTCCATGGGCGGCGAGGTTCTGCTGGCGGGTATTATTCCCACGCCCGGTGTCGCCTGTCTGGCCTCATCCATGGGGGCATCCGCAGGCATTGTTGTTTCAGCATCCCACAATCCTTTTTATGATAATGGCATCAAGATTTTTAAACAAAACGGCTGCAAGCTTTCAGACCGTGAGGAAGTTGAACTTGAAAAAATTATTCTAAGCAAAGAAAACAATTTGCTGTGTCGGGATGTTCAGGCGGTCGGAACGGTCAACCGAATCAGGGATAGTTTAGCCCAATATGGCGATTTCCTGAAGCGTAATTTTAAACCATCGCTTTCACTTCAGGGTGTAACTATTTTACTTGACTGCTCAAACGGTGCGACATCAAAGCTGGCGCCGGGTGTTTTTTCCGATCTTGGCGCCGATGTTGTTACGCTGTTTCACCACCCCGATGGCAGAAATATCAATGATGGCTGTGGTTCCCAGCATCCTGAAAAAATGGCTGCAAAAGTGGTGGCTTCCAAAGCGGCTGTCGGTTTTGCCTTTGACGGGGACGGAGATCGGCTGATTGCCGTGGATGAAACCGGCCACATCTTAACCGGCGACCAGGTGCTTGCCATTTGCGCCATGTTTTTAAAAAAGAAAAACAGATTAAAAAACAACCTGGTGGTCAGCACCATCATGAGCAACCTGGGGCTTGGCGTTGCATTAAAACAGATGGGGATTTCCCATATCAAGTCGGGTGTCGGTGATCGTTACGTGCTTGAAAAAATGCGTGCAGGCGGCGCCGTACTGGGGGGGGAAGACTCAGGACATATGATTTTTCTGGAACATCACACCACAGGTGACGGTATCCTGGCCGCACTTCAGCTTATGGCGATTATCCGGTCCGAATCAAAACCCCTGTCCGAACTTGCCCAAATCATGCATGTATACCCCCAGATCCTTATCAATGTGACTGTAAAAACAAAGGTGGATATTCAAAGCAATCGAGACATCGCAGATGTAATTCGCAGCGTTGAAAACAGTCTCGGCCAGGAGGGACGGGTACTGGTGCGGTATTCGGGAACCCAGTCTATATGTCGCGTCATGGTCGAAGGGCCCGATAAAGAAAAAACGGAAAGGTATTGTCACCAGATTGCCGCTGTGGTTAAGAAAAAATTAAATTAAAAAAGGTCTCCACCGTATTATTTCTGCAGAGACCTTTTGTGAGCAGCACCATCGTTTTTAATAAATTTTTATTCCCTGTTTCCCAATATTCTGAGCAGCATCAGAAAAAGGTTGATAAAATCCAGATATAAAGCCAGAGCGCCCAATATTGCCCCTTTTCTTCGAGCACCGGAGTTAAGATCTGCCGGTTGTGTAAGGGCCATGGTTTTTAATTTCTGGGTATCATAGGCAGTGAGTCCTACGAAAACAATTACACCGATATAACTGATAATCATGCTCATACCGGAACTGCGGAAAAACATGTTTGCCACCGAGGCAATGATAATACCGATAAGCCCCATGGTCATGAATCCGCCCAGGGATGTCAGATCTCTCTTGGTGGTCATGCCGTAGATGCTGCAGGTGACAAATGTCGCAGCGCAGACAAAAAAGGTGGATGTGATGGATGACCGCGTATAAATGAGAAAGATAGAGGCCAGTGTCGCGCCGTTTAAAGCGGCATACAGCATAAATACGCCGGTAGCCGTGGAGGCCTGCATTTTTTGAACTCTGGCACTTAGATAAAATACAAGTATCAGTTCTCCAATGATCAGTCCGAAAAATACCAACCTGTTACCGAATATAAGACGTAGCAGTGTTTCACTGTTTGAAACATAGAAAGCCACAAAACCGGTAAGTGAAAGCCCAATGGCCATCCAGTTGTAGACACTCCGGATAAATTCATTTACACGAACATTGGCCTGTGTTTTTTGGATGGGAATTGATTGCATATGTTGCCTCCTGAAAATGTAAGGTTATTGGTGTTTTAATATTTATAACGATAACACAGCCTGCTGGATATTCAAGTAAAAGGTCCCGGCAGACAGTAAAAAAGCCAGATTTAAACCTGATGTTATTGTTTAGAAAAACGGCCCTAAAAATCTTAAATTATAATAATAAATTAAAAAAATGACCAATATGGCATAAAAAAGGCAAATCGATATATCATGAAGCCCGAACAGCTTTATCTGGAAATTAAGGATCTTGCAGAAAAATTGGGAATTACGGTGTCGGAACAGAATTTTAAAACCACCGGTATCCATGTTGAAAGCGGATTTTGCAAAATTAAAAACCAAAAATTTCTGATCATCGATAAACATAAATCCGTTGCCGACAAACTCCAGGTTCTGGCATCTGTCATTGCCACCAGGAACCTGGAAAATATTTTTGTTGTACCGGCTGTGCGTCAGCATCTGGAATCCATAAAACAAAAACCGTTCAATGATAAAACCAATTCTAAACATATCGACGAATGAAATCGCTTCATTTCGAAATTTTGATCAAATGTCAACGTCTTTTCAATATGATAATTTCACATCGATATCTCGCCTTAAAGGCCGCATCATGAAGGCTTCCTGATAAAGTTTACATAATATACATTATCGGACTTTATAAATATTCATTTAATTTACGGTCTTTTTTCCGGTCACCCTTTCTATAATAGATTGATCCTTTTCCATCGGTATGCTAAATTTATATTTTTCAATTACCGGGCCGGAATAACAAAAAAAATAATTCCACCATAAATTTAAAAGATTTAAAAGAGCATGCAGTGACCATCGGCGACAATACATTCAGTAAAAAACTATACACGGTTTCCGAATTAACCGTTCACATTAAAACGATACTTGAAGAGCGCCTTCCTTTTGTATGGGTTTTCGGTGAAATATCAAATTTGAGAGTACCTTCTTCCGGTCATTTCTATTTCACGTTGAAGGATGCCGGTGCGCAGATCAAAGCAGTGATGTTCAAGGGGCAAACCAGAAATTTAAAATTTGGTTTAAAAGACGGCATGGCGATAACCGGGCTCGGCCGGCTGAATGTGTATGAACCGCATGGTACCTACCAGATTATATTTGAACATATGGAGCCCAAAGGCACCGGCGCACTGCAGGTTGCCTATGAGCAATTAAAAACAAAGCTGTTTAATGAAGGGTTGTTTGAAACGGAACATAAGCGCCCTCTCCCTTTTTTACCTTCCAAAATCAGTATGATCACATCACCCACCGGTTCTGTCGTCCATGACATGCTGAACATTGTTGATAGAAGATTTCCCAATATGGCCGTTGATATATGGCCGGTAAAAGTTCAGGGCAAGGGTTCTGAGGCGCAAATCGCAAAGGCGCTGCTCTCTCTGAATAAAACGGCGGATACAGACCTGATTATCATCGCCAGGGGCGGCGGTTCCCTTGAAGATCTGCAGGCGTTTAATTCGGAAACTGTTGCACGAGCTGTATTTAAATCCCGGATACCCGTTATTTCGGCTGTTGGGCATGAGACCGATTTCACCATATGTGATTTTGTTTCAGACCTCAGAGCACCCACCCCTTCAGCTGCTGCAGAACTGGCTGTTCCCCAAAAAAAAGATCTTCTTTTCCGATGCCGGGAACTCTCCCTTGCACTAAGTACAAAAATGCAAAAACGGATAGATCGATTGCGGGGTCAGCTTGAAAATTCATTGGATCGCCTCAGAAATCCTGTGCGAGATATCCAGGATTTAAGGTTGAAAACAGATGATTACACAATGCGGATAGGCCGGTCATTGACCCTGTATCTTCAACGTTATCGTGAACGGTTGGCCTGGCGCACTGAAAAACTCGCGTCAAACAACCCCATGCATCTGATTGACGCGCATAAAAAGAAACTTGAACAAATCAGGATAGATACCTTTTTATTGGTAAAGAAAGAGTTAACTACCCAAAAAGCGCTGCTTGGAGAGATATCGGCAAGGCTCCATGCATTGAACCCAACAGACATTCTGGCTCGGGGGTACAGCATTACACGGACAATTCCCCACCGGTGTGTCGTCAAAGATGCCAATAATGTGTCCATGGGACAGGAACTTGAGATTATTCTGGCCACGGGCGCTTTACAGGCCGCCGTCAAAGGAAAAAATTAAATGGTTGAACAAACATTTGAAAAAGCACTGAATAAACTTGAACAAATTGTTCAGGATCTTGAAAAAGGTGACCTCTCCCTTGAAAAATCTCTGGCAAGATTTGAAGAGGGTGTTACCCTTTCCAAGTTCTGCAGCACTAAACTGGATGAAACAGAAAAAAAAGTCATGCTTTTGATGGAAACCGAGGATGGTCATATTACAGAACAGCCCTTTGACACAAAAGCATAGGGGATAAATCAGTCTCCGGTTCGTAGAAAAATAGAACAGGCCTATTTCTAAAAACTCAGGTGCATCACTGACACAGGATGTAACGTGTATGTTTGATTTGAAATCATATCTGGATTCAAGAAAGCAGATGGTTGACAAAGCACTTGAACAAAAAATAGTGCCTGGAAAAGAATCCGACAGACTGGGCCGCGCCATGGCATACTCACTCATGGCAGGGGGGAAGCGTATCCGCCCCATACTTTGCATGGCAGCCGCCGAAGCGATCTCCGGTGCTGCTGTTGATGCAGAAATTTTAGAGTGTGCCTGTGCCCTTGAAATGCTCCATACCTATTCACTGATTCATGACGACCTGCCGGCCATGGACAATGACCGGCTTCGCAGAGGCAACCCGACATGTCACATCGCTTTTGATGAAAGCACGGCCATACTGGCTGGCGATGCCCTGCTGACGCTGGCTTTTGAAATTCTGGCCATGGCCGGAACAGCCCACGTAAAACACACCCGTCAATGGATAAAAATCATACACGTCATCTCACGGGCAGCCGGATACCAGGGAATGATCGAGGGGCAGATGCGGGATATTTTATTTGAGGGCAAAACGATTTCTCTGGATCAACTGAAAAAGATGCATGCCTTAAAGACCGGGGCCTTGATACGGGCATCGGTTAATGCCGGGGCTTTGCTGGTGGATGCGTCATTAGAAAAAATTGACCGCCTGGACAAATATGCACGAAATATCGGGCTGGCCTTTCAAATCACCGATGATATACTAAATATTGAAGGCGATCCTGAAATCATGGGAAAAGCGACCGGTACCGATCAACAGTGTGACAAAGCCACCTACCCTGCCCTGCTGGGCCTTGGTGCATCAAATGCCTATCGATCCAAACTGATTGAAAGTGCCTTGCTATCCCTTGACACGTTCGGCCGGCAGGCCGATCCCCTGCGGGCTATCGCAGAGTATATTGTTCAACGAAAGAAATAAGGGGTATTTATAAAATGGAGTTAATGAGACTTTGAGTTTACTGGAATCCATCAATTCGCCGGCGGATCTTAAACGACTAGACCTGTCTAAACTGCCGGGCCTTGCCGCTGAAATCCGCAAACGGATTGTCAAGGTGGTCTCCAAAAACGGGGGGCACCTGGCATCCAGCCTGGGAACGGTTGAACTGGCGATTGCCATTCACTATGTCTTTAATGCGCCCGCTGACAAAATTGTATGGGATGTCGGACACCAGGCATACGCCCACAAGCTGCTAACCGGTCGCCGGGAGCAGTTTTCCACACTTCGCCAGCATAACGGCATCAGCGGATTCACGCGCATGAGTGAGAGTCCCTATGACTGTTTTTCAACCGGCCACAGTTCAACTTCCATATCCGCGGGACTGGGAATTGCCAGCGGTAAACGTCTGAAGGGGGAAAAAGCCAAGGTCATCGCCGTTATCGGTGACGGCTCCATGACCTCCGGTCTGGCCTATGAGGGACTCAACCAAGCCGGTGATATCCGTAAGGAAGACCTGATTGTCATCCTCAATGAAAACGACATGTCCATTTCCAGGAATGTGGGGTCCCTGTCTTCATTTCTCAGCCGCACGCTATCAAAAAAATACCTTCAGGACCGTCGCCGGGAACTGGGGGATTTTCTTAAATCCCTGCCCAAATTTGGTGAAGAACTGTATCAGTTTGCCAAAAAGTCCGAGGAATCCTTTAAGACATTTGTCACCCCCGGGATGCTTTTTGAAGCGTTCAATTTCGATTATTTCGGTCCCATAGACGGCCACAATCTGAACCATCTGATCAAAATTTTAAATAATATCAAAAATCTCAACGAACCGGTGCTGTTGCATGTAACGACCAAGAAAGGCAAGGGGTATCCACCGGCCGAAAAAAACCCGATTTATTTTCACGGCGTCGGATGTTTTGAAATTGAAACCGGGAACTGCATCAAATCAGGCAGTAAACCAAGCTATACCCAAATTTTTGGAGATACGATGGTTCAGCTTGCCGAAAATGACAACCGGATAATCGCCGTCACTGCTGCCATGCCCGAGGGCACCGGTTTGATTCAATTTTCCAAAAAATTTCCGGATCGATTTTACGATGTCGGCATTGCCGAACAGCATGGTGTTACATTTGCGGCAGGTCTTGCCACCGAAGGATTCAAACCGGTGGTGGCAGTCTATTCCACGTTTTTACAGCGGGCCTATGATCAGATATTGCACGATGTTTGCGTAGAGTCCCTGCCCGTCATTTTTGCCATTGACCGGGGAGGGATCGTCGGTGAGGACGGCCCCACCCACCACGGGCTTTTCGATATGGCCTATTTAAGAAGTATGCCCAACATGGTGGTCATGGCTGCCAGCAATGAAAATGAATTGCGCCGTATGCTGGTTACGGCGGTTTTGCATGACGGCCCCATTGCACTTCGCTATCCCCGTGGACCAGGCACCGGCATTCATCTGGATACGCCCATTCATCCTTTGGCCATAGGCAAGGCAAAGGTATTGACAAAAGGTGAAGATATCCTTGTTCTGGCCATTGGAGGTCCTGTAAATGAGGCACTGGCTGCCCATACCCTGCTTGCGACCCAGGGAATTTCGGCAAAAGTGGTGGATTGCCGTTTTGTAAAGCCCCTTGACGGTGAGTTGATATGCGCCCTGGCAAAAAAAATTCCGCGTATCATTACGGTTGAAGAGCATGTCTGTCAGGGGGGCTTCGGCAGTGCCGTACTTGAGTGTCTGAATGATGAAGGCATAACAGGTGTGAGGGTAAAGCGTATCGCACTGCCGGATATGTTTATCGAGCATGGCCCCCAAAAATTGCTGCGCACCAAATATGGGATCAATGCACCTGCCATTGTCAGTGCGGCTGAAAAACTAATGGCCCCTGGGCTGAATCCAAAATAAATCATCGCCTGGCGATGCAGGGTTGTATATCGAAAATGGCCTTAAAAAAACAACGTCTCGATCTTTTTATGGTTGAAAAAGGGCTCGTCAAAAGCCGCCAGCGCGCCCAGGCGTTGATTATCGGCGGCAAGGTACTGGTCAACAACCAGTTGGCCGATAAGTCCGGAGTTCTGGTTTTATCAGACGATCGTATTGTTATCAAGGGCACGGATATGCCCTATGTCAGCCGGGGCGGGCTTAAACTTGAAGCGGCGCTTATAAAAAACAGCATCGCCGTCAACGGGTGGACATGCCTTGATGTAGGCGCTTCAACCGGCGGGTTCACCGACTGCCTCCTTCAAAATGGCGCATCAACTGTTTTTGCAGTCGATGTCGGTTATGGCCAACTGGCCTGGAAGCTCAGGCAAGATCCCCGCGTTGTTGTCATTGAGCGCACCAATATCCGCCATATGCCGCCACAGGTAATAACCCGACCCATCGATCTTGTTACCATTGACGTGTCTTTCATCTCCCTTAAAATAGTGGTTCCGGCGATTACGCATCTATTGAAAAAGGAGGCTGAAATTCTGGCACTTATCAAGCCGCAGTTTGAAGTCGGCAAAGGAAAAGTCGGCAAGGGCGGCGTTGTAAGGGATACGGCCCTGCATTCAGAAGTGATACGGGATTTAAAAACTTTTTTTACTGAAAACAGATTAATCTGCAATTCAGTTATCCCCTCGCCTGTTTTGGGGCCTAAAGGCAATCAAGAATTTATTATTTGGCTTAAATATTAATAGGTTAATAACAAAACCCAAATAAAGCGGTTAATAAAATATTCTTTTCCACCAATGTAACGCTTCACGTGTGATTTCGGAACAATTGCCTTATGGAAAATTATCTTGCTTTTTCAATCACAACCATATATAAAATCGGTTTTTAAATTCAATGCAGAGAGGAGCCTAAATGAGTGAAATGGTAGAAAAATTAAGAAATATCGCTCTTGTTTCCCACGGGGGGGCCGGAAAAACCTCCCTATCTGAGATAATGCTTTTCAAAAGCGGTGTTATTAATCGCATAGGCCGGGTTGAAGATGGAAATACCGCCATGGATTTTGAACCGGAAGAGTTAAAACGGATGTCCAGTGTGAGCACCGGTTTCCACCAGTTCAAATGGAACAAGCACCTGGTGAACATTATCGATACACCCGGTGATCAAAATTTTTTCACCGATACCAAATTTTGCCTGCAGGCGGCCGATGGGGCTGTTGTGGTTATCGATGCCGTGGACGGCGTTAAGGTTCAAACCGAACAGGCCTGGGCGTTTGTCCGTGAATTTAATCTGCCCTGCATTATTTTTATAAACAAGCTGGACCGCGAGCGAGCCGATTTTGACCGTACATTCAAAGATGCCAGCACTTGTTTCGACCCGAAACCAATTATTCTGCAGCTTCCCATCGGAAGGGAAAATGGATTTAAAGGTGTTGTCGATCTGATCAACATGAAAGCCTATACCTACGCCGATGGAAAGGCAACGGTCGGCGAGATCCCGACGGACATGAAGGATCTGGCCGAAAGCGAGCATGAAGCATTGATTGAAAATATTGCCGAAGCAGATGATGAACTCATTGAAAAATATCTTGAAGGGGAAGCGTTGACCAATGATGAAATCAGGGCCGCCCTTCGAACCGGAATACTCTCGCGGGTGTTTGTGCCGGTACTGTGCGGATCTGCGACCCAAGATATCGGTGTTGATCTATTGATGGATTTTTTTGTCAGTGGAATGCCGTCACCCATGGATCGAGGTGCCAAAACAGGCATTGATCCGGATAATGGCGCTGAAATCCAGCGGATGCCAGATCCAGATGCGCCGTTTTCCGGATTCGTGTTTAAAACCGTCGCCGATCCTTATGCCGGGCGACTTTCCATTTTTAAAGTGGTTTCCGGCACTATGGGGTCCGATGGGAATTTTTACAACACCGGCAAGAATGCCAGGGAACGCTACAATCAGTTATTGACCATTGCCGGAAAAGAGCAAAAACCGGCCACTCAAGGTGCCGGGCCAGGATCCATAGTGGCGATTGCCAAACTGAAAGAGACCACCACCGGCGACACCATCTGTGATGAAACCGCCAAAATAAAATATAAATGCGCCGAGCCCCTTTCCACGCTTATTTCCTTTGCCATTGAATCAAAAGCAAAAGGCGATGAGGATAAGATTTACAGTTCTCTTATCAAGCTGATAGAAGAGGATCCGGCTTTGAAGCTCGAGCGTAATGCGGAGACCAAAGAGATTCTGTTGTCCGGTATGGGACAGGTGCACATTGAAACCACCATTGAAAAGATGAAACGCAAATTCAATGTGGAGGTGCTGCTCAATACCCCCAAGGTGCCGTATAAAGAAACCATCAAGAAAAAGGTGCGGGTCCAGGGTAAACATAAAAAACAGTCCGGCGGCCACGGCCAGTATGGAGACTGCTGGATTCAAATAGAGCCCCTGCCAAGGGGTAAAGGTTTTGAATTTGTCGATGCGATTGTCGGTGGTGTTATTCCCAAGACCTACATCCCGGCGGTTGAAAAAGGAATTCAGGAAGCCAGAGTCACAGGTGTGTTGGCCGGCTTTGAATGTGTCGATTTTAGAGCCACACTGGACTACGGCTCCTTTCATGCAGTGGATTCTTCGGAGATGGCCTTCAAGGTGGCCGGATCACTGGCATTTAAAAAAGCCTGCAAGGAAGCCAAACCGGTTCTTCTGGAACCGATCATGGAAGTGACGGTCACCACACCGGATGATTTTATGGGCGATATTATGGGCGACCTGAACGGTCGTCGCGGACGGGTTTTGGGAATGGATAATGTCGGTAAAAATCAGGTTATCAAGGCCAATGTGCCCATGGCCGAATTTCTGACATATGCACCGGATCTTAACTCCATGACCGGTGGCCGCGGGATGTATTCCATGACGTTTTCACATTATGATGAAGTGCCGGCCCAGCTTGCGGAAAAGATCGTGGAAGAGGTCAAGAAAAGCCAGGAATAGTTTGAAACAACGACGGGGTCCTTACGCCTTATTTGTTCAAACGTGATTTATATGTTTTAAAATTCAGGGATTGAAACCACAGCACAGGTTCAATCCCTGAATTGTTTTATACATTTTTTACAAGGTGCAAAACCTGCCTTAAAAGCTTCCCATCGGTTTGGGAAATAGACTCTGTTGTGATTTCCGGTTTTTTTACCGAAGGGACAGGTCAGGCAATGAAATCTGCCGGAACGTTTATTGCCCAATAATTTTTCAGGCTTTTGGGGCCAATTTTGCCAGATCCCCCTTCCCGTTGCCATTGCCTTGTGTTGTGCCCTTTGAAATGTATCCTTATATTTGATATGTAAAGAGTGTGGCAGGCCGTATGCCGCACCCATCTGCACAAGGATTTCATTCACAAACGTGCCGTCTTCAAGAAAAACATAGGCCAATTGACGGCCGTAACGATCCTGTGTTTCATGCTCTGTTTCCAGCCGAACTTTTTGCCCCTGCACCAGCTGCTTGTTGATTCGGGATGAGAATTTTCCAAAAGGTTCTCCAGTTTTATTTTTATGTGCAATTTCAGGGGCATTGATGCCAATATAGCGCACCGTGCGACCGTTTTTTAAAACAACGGTATCGCCGTCAATGACCCATCGCACCGTGTACCAGTTTTGGGCAAACACCGTTGCCGGCGCAAACAGAAGAACAAGGGTCGCAAGACAACCGATGGTTATGCTCACTGTTTTCATAGCAAATCCATGGGGCATGGGGGCATGGCATGCGTCATCTGTTATAAAAGCCGGCAATGCCGAATGGCGCTGTCATCCAGCATTTTGGGCAAGCCCCCCTTTTCTTCCGGCACAAAACCCAGTGATTTCCGCCAGACATCGTCATCTTCCATACAAAAATAAACGGTCACATCCGGTGCGATCTCTTTTATCCAGGCGGCCATTTTTCGGCACAGGTCAATACGCAGGGGCTTAAAATACCGAATCTTACCGTCAAGACCGTTTATGAATTCGCCATAAATAATTTTGGAATGTACAAACCGTTTTTGAATGGTTGCTTTTAAAGAGGGTATAAACCGGAACGTACCCAGGCTGATCCAGACAATATTATTCGGATCAACATGCTCGAAAAGGCGCCGCACAACCTGGCGGTATTCCGCTTCACAACCATCGTAAATAACCATTGGATCAAAATGAAACGCCAGTGGATATCCCCATGCTTCACACTCGGCAGCCGCTTTAAGCCGTGCGGAAAGCGGTGCGGTATGTCTTTCCTCTGTACTGATGATCCTTTCGGTATTGAGCGACCAGGAGATAACGGTTTTTTGTTGATGATTTAATTTCTGTAAATTTTTAACGGCAACTGTTTTTGTCTTAAGCTCCAGCATCATATGGTTTTGGCCGGCAAATTGAGGGACCAGGGTCTGGGCCAGGTGGGTCCAGTTTTCCCAGATCATTGAGTCGGTAAACTCACCGGTGCCGATTCGGCGAAACCTTTTTGTCTTAAATGAAAGATCAAGTTCACGGATCATGTCGTCATGATTCACAAAATACTGTAGAACCGGCGGGTGAAAATAACTTTGCAGGATACAATAGGAACAGTCCATGCTGCAAAATGTCCCCACATGGAGGATCATGTAATCACAACAGGTGTAACAACGGGTTCCCGGGCACTTACGAATAAATCCGCCTCGGTTCCGGGTCAAAACCAGCACTTCTTTTCCTCTTTGAACAGGGTCAGGGGCACTGGAAATCGATTTAAACACTTCCTGAATGTCATCCATCATTACCGTCGGAATATTTTTAAAACGGTAACAAAGATCTGTCACCAATGGCGATTTTGCAATTTGATGGTCAATAAATATTTTTTTTATGGTCATTATGTCTGCTTTGTCCGGTTGTTGAATTTATCAAAAGTGAGCAATGTAAGCGTTAATGCCCTATATTTATCCAACTGGCTTAACTTACCTCCATAAATGACCTTTTGGGATTGAAATCACCACAAGGTACCCATCTTTTGAACGTCGAATTTATGGAAGGGCACTATCTATCAATTTATGCCTATAAAATCAAAACCTAATTTGGCCTGAAATTTTTCCGTGCGCTTGAATATCTCCTTGAGCATGGTCTGTTCGATACTGGAAAGTTTTCTAGGATTGACATAATTGTCCGCGGCAGCCTCCTCTTTTATAATGGCCGTAATTTGTCTGACAAACCGCAATTGCATGAGAAAACTGTAGGATTGTTCGAGTTCATTATATTCATGTCGGCTGATGACTTTTTTCCGGTACAGCTGCACCAGTCTCTCCTGGGTATTGGTTTCTTTAATATTGTGTTTCAATGCGTAAATCCTGGCAAAATCGACAATGGGCAACATGGCTCTTTTGATATCAAAGACATTCCGGTGGCGGCCCCTGGATTCCACAACAAAATTGCGAAAAAAACCAATGGGCGGCTTGAAATGAAGGGCATTTTCAGTTAAATTACGAAAAAAACCGGCCCACCCCACGAGGCTATCAAAAAGATAACTGTGTAAATCGTTTATGATCTGCTGGTTTCCATATACCCCCCTGAAATCAAAAAAAATACTTGCCTGAAGGAGATCTTCGGGATCAGCGTTGAAAATCCATTTCGAAAAATAACCTTTCCATATGGACAGCGGTTGGCACCATTGAGGGTTTTTCGCCATTACGTTTCCTTTGCAGAAATCATATCCGGCCTGATCCAGCCAGTTACATACTTTTTCACCCATTTTCAGGAAATACGCCCCTGCCCGGTCTCCCAAGTGCTCCGGCTGATCTTCAAAAATAATGGCATTGTCCTGATCTGTTTTAAGGGTCTGTTCCCGGCGCCCCTCGCTGCCCAGGGTCATAAAAATAAAATTCGCAGGCGGCGGTCCCAGTTCATCAAGCGCAAATTCAATTATTTTATATAAACTGGCATCGCTGATGGCGGTTATCAGCCGGTTAATATTTTTTGCCTTGGCACCGCTGTTGATCAGGCCCTGGATGATTTTCGGTAATCGTTTATGTTTATTGAATATTTCTTTTTTATCGGTGACTGCTAAAATTTCATGCATCAGATAAAACGGTGACTGGCCCTGGGCTGTCAAAAGATCCTGATTCGTAATAATACCGGAAATACGTTCATTGGTATCGCTAACGGCAAGGTGTTTTATGTTTTTTTGCATCATGGTCATCAACGCTTCAAATACCATGGCCTCGTTTGAAATTGTCTTTAATGGTGACGACATGATGTCTGCAACGGGTTTATCTATATCGTAACCGCTGGCCACGACCTTTTTTCTCAAATCATTATCCGTTACAACACCCACAAAGTGTTGTTTGGGGTTTTTGATAAAAATTGAACTGACACGATTCTGTGACATCAGGTTGGCGGCCTTTCGGATGGAGGTATCAACGCCACAGGTAACGAGTTTTTTCTGAAAAAAATTCTTCACCGGTTGATCAAGAAAACCGATATCCGCTGCTTTGGGCAAGGAAGTCTTGGTAATGATGGCGGCATAGGACCGATCCAGCATTCGTTTACCGAAGGTGTCGGTAAAATATTCGCTAAAAGATTGATATTGTTTGCAAATAGCCAGAAAATGATTTTTAGGTAGTCTGTAAAAATATGTGTTTTCAATCGTTTTCAGCGTGCGTACGGAAATCTCTTTGTTCAAAAGAAGGGAAATCCCGCCGTAGACATCCCCTTCACCCAGAATTCCCCGTAGCGTTTTTTTATCCCCCTCTTCATAATACCGTTCCACCGCTCCTTTTTGAATGACATACAAAGCGTCCATCTCTGTTTTGTCCTGGATAAAAAGCATGGTGTTCTCAGGATAGTGACAGGTATCGATCCTGGATGCTATTTTTTCCAGTTCATTTCTGGGTAAAAAAGAAAACGGCACTGTTTGAGATAAAAAAAGAAATGCCTGGTTGGTAGCGACAATCGTTGCATAGGACTCATCAAGCATGCGTTTGCTGAATGTATTTACAAAATATTCATAAAAATGTTTGTGCCGGTTACAGATATCCCGGAATATCTTGCCGTCAATTACATAGAGGGTGGTATCTTTCTTGGCCACAACACTCCTGACGGATATGCTCGAATTCATTAAGATCGAAATGCCGCCAAAAATGTTACCTGTGGTCAACTTTCCGGTGAGGGTTTTTTTACTGAATTTTTCATAATACAGTTCAAGTGCCCCATTTTTAATAAGATATATTTTATCAATTTTCGTCTTTCCCTGGACAGATAATATATGGCCTTTTGTCAATGGCAATTCAGTTATCTGGCCCACTATTGTCATAATTTCATTATCCGGCAGCAGATCAAAGGGCGGGCAGCCGGATATAAAAGAGGCATATTGAGTTTTCATGGATGGAGCAGTCTCCTGTTTATGAAAATGTCTGGCAGAAGGAATTGTTTTTCAGGTCTCTTACAACTGCATCAATATTTGAGCCTGGCGTAATATGTTTTCCGTGAAAACCGTCGCGCCTGGGCCAGGGTGACGATGCCTTTTTTTTCCAGCAACGGAATCAGCTTAAGCAATATTTCAGCGGTGGCCATGGCATCTCCCAAAGCAGTATGCCTTCCCACAACCCGAACGCCGATTCGTTCTGAAATAGCTTCAAGACTGTGATTTCCATGTGCAGGATGGACGATTGCAGAAAGAAGCAGGGTATCGAGAACCGGGTTTATAAATTTGATGCCGGTGGTTTTTTCTTTTAACTGCAGCATACACATGTCAAAGGCGGCATTATGGGCCACCAGAACGGTGCCTTGGGAAAAACGATGAAAAAGGGGCAAAATGATATCGATGGTCGGTTTTGTAACGAGCAATGCCGGATCAATGCCGTGAATTTTAACAGATTCTTTTGATACAGGCCGCTGGGGATTGACAAGCCGATCAAAAACTTCTTCACCTAAAATGCGATTGTTTACAACCCTTACCGCACCGATGGATAGAATTTCATCCCCTCCTCGGGGATTCAGTCCGGTTGTTTCCGTATCAAAAACCGTAAACGTTAACCCCCGTAATGGCCGATTATCCAATTGGACGCTCTGGGTTTCTTGATTGAACAGATCAAAATCATAAAACTCGGGACGGCTTTGAGTGACGACAGTCGGTTTTTTAACCGGTTCATATCCGGACGGGTCATAGGCCGGAAGAAACAGACGCAGGTATGCGCGGCCGGCCTGCCTTCGACAGGCATAGGACCATAATTCCGCATCATGGTGTCTTAAAACTTCTTTCAGGGTTAATGGCAAGCCCTCTTTTTTAATCATCAGAATTTTTTCATCCCAGGCCCTGAGTGTATCGATAGGGATGGGGGTACCCTGCCAGATCACATCAAAATTTATGACATCGCCGGTACGTTCCAGGTTTGAAAAATAGGCCGCGTTACCGGTTTCTTTTTTTAATTGATGCAACACAAAAAGCATGACCAGCATCAATGAATAACTGTCAACCCGAATCCAGTGGGTATTATCGAGATCTTCAATATGTAGTGAGATACCCAGTTTGCTTTCAGCATTAACCTTTAACCCTTTGAATAAATCTTTGGCAGGCATTTGAATCAGCGGCCACCTGTTTTTGAAATAACCATAATATGCCAGAGAAATGTGATCCAGATCATTACCGATGGATATGGCGCCTTTTTTTATGATATGGTTAAAATCATACTGTGTTTTTTCATCCATTTCAGGATAATCAATAATGGTTTCAATTGCGGTTCGAATTCCCGTCAGCGCGTTTCGAATACCGATGGTCAGGTTTTGTAAAAGAAGGCCCACACAGCTGTCTATTTCAAGTTGACGTGTGATATCATTCAGTATCAAAATAAACCCTGTAAAAATATGTTCCTGGTTCAAAATAGGCACCGCTTCCACACGCAGCAAATTTTTAGCTTTGCCCACGGCCACAGAGCTGGATATGACATTTTTGTCTTTGCGGTTAAGCTTCTCTGTAATTTCATCTATGGCATGGACGACCAGATTTTTGTCAATAACACTGAAAACAGACCGTCCCAGTCCGATAAAGGTATCCTCTGTCAGGCTTGCTTTGATATTGTCCTTTTCTGATGTATCAATATCTTTGATAGACTCTTCAGTGTTTAAAATTTGTTTTGCCTGTGTGTTATATAAAAGAATCCGGCCATCCCGATTACAAATTAAAATACCCTCGGGCAATTCCGCCATAATGGCCGCCAGGATATTTTTTTCCGACTCGGCATCCGACCTGGCCTGATCTATCGTGGCCTGAATGTTGTTCTGCAACAGTTCAGCCTGATCTGCGCCTTCATTGATGATCTGCGCCAGCTTTAAAATATTGCGACTGCCTTCAATTTTAATCCGATGGGAGGGATTGATGGTGTTAATTAAATGTGTTTCCTCAATCAATTTGCCCATGGGCAGTATGTATAAATGGAAAATGGCATCCAGAGCAGACCCAAGACCGGCCGCTAAGAGTATAAAGGCACTGAAAATATAGACAATATTTTTTTTTGCAATATCAAACAAAAGGTGCTGTTCCGCTGCTGATAATTGCTGCCAGGAAAAAGCAACCAGGCCGGATAGAATCAGGCAACCGATCCCAAGGGTAACCCCTACAAACCACCAGAATTTATTCCGTAGCTCCATTTTTTATACCATTGAACACATCTTTCAGGGTTTTAATCAGCGCTGCGTTGGAAAAAGGTTTGGTGATGTAGGCATCAGCACCTAAGGTAAGGCCTTTTGCAATATCCACATCACGAACAATGGCCGTTAAAAATATAATTTTCATATGACGATATCGGCTGTTTTCACGGATCATCTGACATATTTCAAACCCGTCGATCACAGGCAGCAGGATGTCAAGCAAAATAAGATCCGGCATGAAAATAGAAACCAATTCCAGGGCCTCTTTTCCGTTATAGGCAATCTGGACACTGTAGCCGTTATGTTTCAATAGAAATTCAAGGGGCGTGACAACGCCATAGTCACCATCAATAATCAGTATTTTTTTTTCAGCAGAATCTATATGACTGTCCATATTCATATCAATTTTTTGTAATGTTTATTTGGATATTGACAACTGTGGATGACATTAGGCGTTTTGGGGGTTCAGGTCGCACCGACAGAATTGTCAAATTGCCAATTTTATGGCGTTATTTTAAGGACTCCAGGGACATTCGCCATGAGATAATTGTATACTATACCCATTTTGTCAGTGAATGGTACGGAAAGGAATTTGACTGTACGTACAAAAGGCATGGTTAAAGTTTGGAATTTAATATAGGTCTGAACTTGTCCCGGATATATTAAACACACAGATTACCGGTGGAAAGGATTGTATGCAAAGCCGATACAAAAATTAAAACAACATAGCCGGTGTGCTACAATAACGGGACCGCAATAAGTTCAATAAAGATATAAGTTAAAAAGGTCATTACGGCAACGATCATACCGACCACATAAACGTGATTTCTTTTATGTGCTTTTTTGTCTTTTGCGGTGTAAAAAACGAGTTGACCGCATTTTACACACCGCACATTTCTATTTTCCAGATTAGAGATATGACCGCAATTGCATTGCACTTGTTTGGGCTTAAGACGCATTGCAGTTCTCCTTTCGCATAAGGGCTTCAGGTTATTTTAACGATATGGCACTGTTTAAAAGAGATCAAGCAGGGAATGGCCGGCCGAAAGAATCGATCAAACCATTCTTCCGGCCGGATTTATATGTTTTAAGTAAGGATTAGCCCCATACTCCCCAGCCGAATGATGCCGTAAACAGTATTGAAAAGCCGACTAGGACGATCATCCATATATCTTCTCGTTTCATGACAATATCTCCTTATTATAAAATTTGACCCAAGATCAGGCTTCCTTGATCACAATCATTGTTTCCTTTTCCGCACGTTCGATCTGGTTTTCATTGGTGGTGGACATTTCCGCTTTGAAACACAATGCCCACATCATTACTATACCCAGTATCCACCATGCGATCTGCCATGACCACAGAGGGGTAAACCCGCTGAAAGAAAAGGCACTGTTCCCCAGAATACATGCCGGGCCAATGGCAAAGAAATACCAGACCGGAACGACTATTTTCATAATGCCGCGCCATTGCCTGCCGGTCTCGCTGGGCGCGTCAATATCATCGAGAAACCCCCGCACCTCATTTTGGCGTTCAATGGTTTCCTCACTGTCCTTTATTCCGAAGCCTCTGCATAGATAGGCAACCACCAGACCCACAAAGGTTCCCCAGAAGGCACAGTGCATGGAAAGCGGATTGGGCCAGATTTTATAAGTCAGAAACACGGATATCATACCCGCCAGGACCCCCAGCATCGCTCCCACTGAAGGAAATCTGAAGCCCCAGATAACCCCAACGAGAAGCACATACATGACAAATCCAAATGCCGTGGCAAGGGCCCCCAGAATAACCAGGGCCGCCTTGGATGTTAATCCCACCACCAAAGCGAGAATGGTCAACAAGGTGGCCAGGAGTCGGTTAACCCATATTTGTTCACTATGGCTGGCTTCCTGTTTTTTAATATACCGCCAGTATACATCCCTCAGTAGAATGGAACCACCGGTACCGATATACGGGGCTGCCGTGGAATGGATGGCTGCAATGGCACCCATAAAGACGATTCCCAACATCACCGGCGGCAGGAAATTTTTCATCAATAAGGGTACAACGGTCGCCTGGTTAACGCTCTGGAAAGCCTCTACACCGGCAACCTGTAAGACTTTTGCGCCCATACCCTGAAAAGCGGTAAAAAAGAAAAGCGCAAAACCAACCACAAAGGTAGACATGAAAGCCTGCTGCCAGGCAAGGGGTTTAGGAGATTTGATGCCAAATGTCCACATGGTAAAGGCCGGTGACGACTGGATGCCCATGAGGGCAAACATATAGGTCAATATCATAACGGCAGTCCATGCGGATTCGCCCTCGGCACCCCCGAGTCCGAAATTAATCACCCGCGGTACTTCAAGAAGCTTGGCGTCCAGTTTGGCCACACTGGCTGAAAAACCGGTCCATCCACCGAACTGGGGCGCCTGAACCACAAAAAAGCCGAGGATGACAATACCGCCGACCAGCAGAATGAACTGAATAACGCCGACCCATGTACTGGCTTTCAGTCCGCCGGTACAAACATAAAACCACACGATAAAGGCCATGAATATGGCGCCAAATGTAACGGGCACCCCGGCAATGACGTGAAAGAGAGCGGCCGACGCCATCAGCTGTACGGCAGAATAAAAAACGGAATACAGTACGGCAGTAGCGACCACCAGCCAGCGAATTGCTTCATTGTTAAAGTAATAGGCATACATGTCGCCGGGAGTAATAAATCCGTAGCGTTTGCCCAATAGCCAGGTTCGTTTGGAAAAAAACGTACCGGTAATGGGGATGGTGAGCACATAAAACGAAGCAAAGGCATATGCCAGGCCGTCACGCCATATCAATCCGGGGTGACCGATAAAGGTCCACCCGCTGAATGATGCGGCGGTTGCCGCCAGCAAGAAGGCAAAAAACGGAATTGAGCGCCCGGCAATTGAATAGCCCGAGGAGGTTTTTTCGGTGAAATATCCCTTAAGCCCCCAATAGAAACAGTATATTATATAAAGTCCCAAAAAAACGTAAACCCACGTGGTGTTGCCCATTTTTATTTCCTCCTGTGTCATCTTTAATAAGTTGACCGGATATCCGGGTATTGATTTTTATCTTTTTTTAAGCATCAGAAATTTTTTATGCCCTCCTTTCTTCGTTGGTTACTGTTTTTTTAAAACCAATATGATCCGTATAGGTTTATTGCTTTTTTAAATTGTCCCGGCAGGAGTGGTTTGCCACTCCCGCCGGATCGGTTTGGCATTATCCGTCGGTAATGTTATTTCAGAATTTATTTTTTGGCCATTTCCTGGATGGCCGTCACGATTTCAGGGTTGGCAAGGGTCATGGTGTCGCCCACATCGCCCTGGTTGGAAATGGCGGCCAGTATCCGGCGCATAATTTTTCCTGAACGTGTCTTGGGCATATCCGGTACGATCCAGACCCTACGCGGTTTGGCGATAGGGCCGATTTCCTTGACCAGGGTGTCTGATGATTTTCTGAACAAGTTCATCAGATGCCTCAAAGCCCGGTTTCAAGGCAACATACATATCCGGGACCACGCCTTTGATCTCATCTTTTACCGGTACCACAGCAGCTTCGGCAACTTCAGGAACCACCAGGGCCGCAGATTCGAGTTCCTTTGTGCCCAGGCGGTGACCGGAGACATTGATCACATCATCGATACGTCCCAGTATCCGATAATACCCGTCCGGGGCATTGACCGCAGCATCGCCGGTCAGATAGGGCCAGTCCCGCCAGTCTTTGCTGCCCGGATTCTTGCAGTACCTTGCAAAATAGGTTTCGACAAAGCGATCACGATCTCCCCAGATGGTCTGGAACATACCGGGCCACGGGTTTTGAATACAGATATTACCGGCGATGCCCGATCCCGGGGCAATCTCGTTGCCGTCATCATCATAAATAATCGGATGGATACCGGGTACGCCGGGTCCGGCACTGCCGGGTTTCATAGGCCTGAGGGCCGGCAGGGTACTGCACAGAAAACCGCCGTTTTCGGTCTGCCACCATGTGTCGACAATGGCAGCCTCACCTTTGCCAACCTCTTTTTGATACCAACGCCAGACTTCGGGCTCAATGGGTTCACCCACGGTGGTCATGTGTTTAAAATGGTAATTGTATTTCTTGGGTTCGTCCGGACCAATTTTTCTCAGCGCCCGAATGGCCGTCGGTGCCGTATGAAAGATGTTGACATCCAGATCCTGGGCGATCCGCCATGGCCGTCCCGGATCGGGATAGTTGGGGATGCCTTCATAAATAACACTGGATGCACACAGGGCCAGTGGACCGTAGACAATGTATGAGTGACCTGTAATCCATCCGATATCCGCCATGCACCAATATACATCCTCGGGGTGTATATCCTGGACATATTTTGAAGTACCGGTGACATAAGCCAGATAACCGCCCGTGCTGTGCTGGGCCCCTTTGGGTTTACCGGTGGTGCCGCTGGTATACATGAGAAAAAGTGGTGCTTCAGCGGGCATGGGGACAGGATCGATCCGTTTACCGTAATAATTTTTCAGTAGATCATTGACAAAATAATCACGTCCTTCCACCATAGGGGTCGCCGCAGAATATTTTCCAGGATAGCGCTGCCAGACCAGAATTTTATCCAGTTTCTGCCCCATGCTTTCAGCCTGCTCGGCGGCAATATCTGCTTTTTGTTTGTGATCCAGGAGTTTGCCCCCCCGGTAATAGGAATCCATGGTAATTAAAAACTTGCTGCCTGAATCCTCAACCCGGTCGGCACAGGCTTTCCCGCTGAAACCACCGAACACCTGGGAATGAATGACCCCCAGGCGGGCACAGGCCAGCATGGTAATGGGAAGTTCGGGGACCATGGGCAGATGCAACGTCACCCTGTCTCCGGCTTTCAACCCGCAATAATCCTGAAGCAGGGCCGCCATTTCGTTGACCCGGACATAAAGTTCCTGATAGGTTATATGCTCAACCTTTTCCTCTTCCAGTTCCGGAACAAAATGGATGGCTGTTTTGTTTTTATTTTTTGCAAGATGCCGGTCAATACAATTATAACTGGCATTAATTTTACCGCCCTTGAACCATTTATAACAGGGCGCGTCACTTGTATCCAGGATGGTCTCCCAGTATTCATACCAGTCAAGAAGGTCAGCATACTCTTTAAAGCAGTTGGGAAAATTATCCAGACTGAAACGCTCATAGACGCCTTCATCTGCCATATTGGCCTGGGCAATAAACTTGGTAGAAGGATGAAAATACTCCTCCTCCTGCCAGTGCACAGCAATTTGAGCTTCTGATGTTTGTACCACTTTTTTTTCTGCCATTCCTTATCCCCCTTTCGAGTTGAATTTGTGATGTTCATTGCAAAGCCTCAGGTGTTTAACTTTTAAAATGAACAACCTGCGATCGTCCCTGTGCCGGATCGATAAATACTTTTTTGTCATCCCCCCTTTCTTTAAAAGATTATATACTCGAGCACAGCTTGAATTTTTTCGGTCAGATAAATTTTGTTCATGCCTTAGTTAGCAACTGGTGGCGGCATTCTTTTTTATACCGCGGGCAAATATATAAAATGCTGTTTCCAGGGTTTCTGATAAATGCTCCTCTTTTTTTCGGATAATTTTTTTGTTTTCTCCCCATAGAACAATACCCGAAAACAGACTCCAGACAATATGCGCCAGTAAAACAGGATTCTTATCAACAAATTCACCTTTTTTTATCCCTTCATCAAAAATCTGGGCAATGGCATTCAATGCACTGTTTGATAGTCTCCGAATATCGGCAAGCAGTTCAGGACTCAAGTTTTTAAGGGTCTCACTGGATTGTAGATGAAACATGTTGATGAGGATGAGGGGATCAAATTTATACACATCTAAAAAGGCATCTTTGAGGATTTCCATACGCTGTTTTGAAGTCAATTCGACATTTAAATCGATATTGTTAATACGGATTGACAGATAATGAAGAAGCCTCATGGAAAGTGATGCAAACAATTCATCTTTATTTTTGAAATACAGGTAAAGGGTGCCGGGGCTTAATTCAGCTTTTTTGGCAATATCTTCCATGGTTGTTTTATGAAACCCTTTTGAAGAGAAAATTTTCTTGGCTGCAACGATGATTTGCTGGCGCCTTCTTTCTTTTTCTCGATTTTTTCTCTCCTGTATTCCCATTATAATATGAATCCTATTTATTCCCTATACAGCCTTACAGTTCTTATTAATAATTTGTCAAGTGTTTTTTATTCATTTTTTTAAATCTTATTTCTTTTACACGGTATGGAGACCTTTTGTAGTATCGATATTATTGATAAAACAAATAGTTCAGATAAATGCGGATTTTGAAGAAAAACGATCTGATGAGCTATGACCGGCTTGGAAAGGACCCTGTTAATCGTTCAAATGACAGGAATTGATGAAAAGGCATAGCCCATGGCTGATGAATAGATGGAACAGGGATATTGAATTAAGAAACGGATGGCAGGAACTTGATCTTATCGCAGTAGTTTTTCCAGGGCTGGATCATCTACAATTCGATTAAGTGTTTCCTTGTGCCTTCTAATTTCAGAAAGATTTTTAAACGACAGTTTAAGGGTATAATATGACCCTCAAAGTGCGGTGGCGGGAGAAGACTGATACCTGATCCGAGCTTCAGGCATTTTATTTCCTTTTCAAACTCTTTTTCAGCCTTGCATATAGCCGGATACCGGCGCTGTTTTAGATAAAACCGGAGTTTGGCTGTTTTCTGGTTGCGGTCCAATTCCGGGTCGGCAACCACATCCTGTACAACGGGGACATTGATCAGATCCTGACCAAATCTCTTCACGAGATGAAATTTCGGTAATTAGCGTAACGATTTCCCTCTGTTTATTCAAACTGGCCCTGAGTTTTATAAATAAATCGTTGATGGCCAGGCCATCATTGGTCTCCATTTTTTCAAGGGTCAGGGCCACCGGCAAAGAAATATTTTCTGAAAGCAGATTGTCCTGAATCTTTCGCCGGCTGATTTTTTAATTTTATGAATGGCACCAATATTGTCTGGCAGATTCAGTGCCCTTGCCGCCTTAACCAGTTGCGCATCATCATTGAAGCAACCTGCCAGCAGATTCAGTGCCCGGGATATTTCGATCAGATTAAGGGCCCTTGCATCGAGTTGTCAGCAATGGATAGTTGGATACACTCCAAATGAGTGTTGTGGGCACTGAGCAGTCTACTGTCAATTTTGGACAAAGCCCAGTTGCCTACTCGCTTTTATCCGTCGAAATCCACAGATTATCTTGAACCTGCCGGAAGTTTCCTACAAAACCGGAGGCGCAATGAGGCCCGTTTTCTCGATGGATAAAACCAGATCATCTGTATTATCATAGGTGGATAAACGGTATACGGTCTTCTTCATCAATTGACGCCAGATTTACACTACAGGCTTTAAAGGCCATGTCTTGATCCGGTAAGTAATGTCAATGCTTCAAGATATTTGTTTCTTGTCTGGGTGATAATTTCCTCCGGCAGGGATGGCCCGGGAGGCGTTTTGTCCCAAGTCAGGGAATTCAGATGATCTCTAAGATATTGCTTGTCAAAACTTTTTTTTTGAGCACCCCCCGGGGTATAGGATGCTTTGGGCCAGAATCTGGATGAATCAGGCGTTAAGACCTCATCAATCAGGATAAGGTCTTTTCCAATAAGACCGAACTCAAATTTTGTATCGGCAATAATAATACCTTTGCTGGCAGCCAGTTCGGAACCTTTTTTATATATTGCCAATGTTAATTTTCTGACCTGGTCGGCCAATGCCGTGCCGATGAGATTTTCAGCTTCTTTATAGTCTATATTTATATCGTGTAACCCTTCATCGGCTTTTGTGGAAGGTGTAAAAATGGGGTGCGGTAGTTTTTCTGATTCCTTAAGACCTGGGGGTAATGTGATACCGCAAACATGTCCTGATTTTTGATACGATTTCCATCCGGAGCCTGAAATATACCCACGGGCAATGCATTCAACCGGCAAAGGGACAGCTTTTTTTACCAGCATGCTCCGGCCACGCAGTGACTCTGTGTAAGGCCTGCAGATTGAGGGATACGCATCAACATCTGCTGTGATAATATGGTTTGGAATGATAGATTTCATAATATCAAACCAGAAAAGTGAAATCTGGGTCAGAATGATTCCCTTGCCTGGCAATGGATCGGGCATAACAACATCAAAGGCAGAAATCCTGTCGCTTACCACCATCAGCAATGTATCACCAAGGTCGTAAATATCCCTGACCTTTCCTCGTTTAACCAGATTCAAATTTTGAAAGTCGGTTTCAAACACAACCTTTTTTGTTTCCATTGAAAATGCCTTCGCTCCTTATTTTTTGCCTATTTAGTATCTATCCACAAAAATATTTTATTATGAATAATTAAAAAACAATATAAACGTCACTTCGCTAAGAAACTGATTTTTGTGATTTTGAGAAAGAAATTACAAACCGCCGTAAAACCACAAGTGTCATTTCATTCATATCAAGAAACTCGATTCCGGTTTCAAATCTTTCCTCCTGGCCCTTACCGGAATGGATCACCTTTCCTTCAATATCCACCAGATCGTCATCAAGGCCTATTGATATAGACAAGCGTTGATGCTCCTCTATGGGGAAAACAGTTTCCAGCAGTATTCCGGATTGAGAGACATTGAGGGTTCTCCCCATACCCTGCTTTACGATTTCGTTATTCTCGTTGACACACAAATAAGACAGATTCAGTGAATCAATTCTCTGATGGTTTTTTTTTCAATTTTGCTCGCATCAATTTTCCAGTAAGGTAAAACGTCTGATGTTATTGATTGTCTTCAGCGTTTTGTCTTCGCAGGTATTGCACATAATCATTCGTTGAAATACAGGTCCCCACATTTGTTACAATATTCCTGAAAGTTAAAGACAGTTGTTCATATTCCTGCTGGAGATTCTCCACGTCAACCTGGATTGTTTCAAGTTCCCGGGAGGCAAACACCGAATCTGAATACGGTTCATGTCCGATATCCACAAATGGAATATTGCCAAAGTGATCTCCATGTCCAAGTTCCGAGAGAAGCATCATGCCATGCTCGGTCTGCCTTACGATAAATGCTTTTCCATTTATAATTTTAAACAACTTTTTCTCGGTTTGCCCCTGCATTATCAGTGGTCTTACGTCATTAAGCAGGTATTCCGGCATATTGGGAATAATGGAAGTCTCAACATGCCTCTCGGTCACTCGTTTCAATCTTCTGTCCAGACTTGTCATTATATTTTTTAACTGCGATGACATGGCGGAATATTCTCTTGAAAGGCGTTGTGAATCCAGAACACCCAGTTGAACATTACCCTTGCAATGGCGAGAGCACTGCGCCTGCTTCCCCTCGTCATGAGGGAATCCAGGCTCGACAAATGCACCGTCACCTATTTTAAGAATTGTCAAAGGTCCTCTTGGCGCTCTCTTTAACAATATCAACTTGGCCTTCCAAAATAATCATATCCGATTACCGTGCTTCCCCTCCTCGACAATTCTTTCCCCTTCATAAAACTCCTCTTCATCGACGACATGCATATAGTCGACCAGGGGACCCCTGATTATCGTCTTGGCCGCTTCTTTTTCATCGCAACACGACGCGGTTGGTCTCCAGCATCAAGCAGTCGGTCAGGGCCAACCGAGAGGTGGCGTCGAGCGGGTCGGATCCAACAAAATATTCTTCCCACGTCAGCAACCCATCGCCATCGGGGTCAGCAACAGCCGCCGCATCAGAAAGAATTAGTCCATCCATAACTTGCGAAGCCAATATTCTGGCACCCCATTGTAAGCTCGGTTGAGTTCGAAGTTTGCAGTCAGGGTATAGGAGCGATCCATCACGAGATCCAACGGCCAGTTATACTCGAGACCGTCGGGAATATCACGCTCAATAACCCCAATGATAATAGGGATCGGAACCACATTCAAAGTCACCCGAGTCCCGCGCGCATACATGCCATTGACTGAGCCAAAGCCAGCAACCGCCCCATGTTCGCTTCGAATGCAATCAATAGCTCTTGCGCCTCCTCACGGTTGTATTGGTACTGCACAAATTGATCATGGTTATCGCCGCGGTTTCATCCTTAGACCCAAAATCCAGTCGGCCGAGCGGCCCGTACTGCAGACGCGCAACTCGTCCATGCGCCCGCTTCACTCGGAACCGCGCATTCGCGCCATGTTGCTCAATGCAATCCGAACCGTTGAGTCGCTATTCCATCGATTGCCTGGGAATGCTGCGGAGCGGACCAACACACCATTCACATACAGATAATTCATATCCGCCGGCATCATCATGAACCCCGACACATGAACCCACTCGGACAAGAGGACGCCTCCACCTGATGAACCTGCTGAACCACACAAGCTCGAATTCGCGTTCGGATTCCAAACCCGAGACGCCCTGCGCTACCAATTCCATCGAGTTTGCACCCACCGACAACCACCACGCAGGCCAGCCTTCGCCCCAACCGAGGGCACCAACAAAGACCCCTTCGTTCGAAGAATCCAGATGAACCCATGCACTCAGTGTAAAGGTCGTTGTTTCGGAAAGCCCCGTGAGAGCGCGTGATCAGATGATCGCCCACGCCATCGAAATCTAAGCATCCGCCAATCCGACTGGCTTCGGTCGCTGGACTCCATCGGGTATCCAAGCGGCGGAGTGGTGTCACCAGAGATATCCATTGCCCGTGCCATCCTGACAATCTGCGGTCGGCGTCTCCGACAGGTGCCACACGGCCTCGCAGTCTGCAGACCACACCGCGCCATTGGTTGTATAGGCCGCTTGTTGGATGATTCACATCCCCCCAGCTCGCCCAAATGGAGCCATTATGCGCGCTAGCTTCTGAACCTGACCCAGATCACCGACGTTCCTGCCCGTCGAATCAAACTCTTCAATTTCATAGTCCAACTCCGATTCCGGTTCGGTCGGAATGGCTCCAGTAGCGAAGATCGTAACCATTCGAATCCAAAAACCCAGCGTAGTTACCGGTGTTCTCGGGGTTGATTTCACCATCAACGGAAAGTCGACCAGCGGGCCGCGTCCAGGTACTTGATGTAGTGCAGGGATCTGAAGGCTATAGTCGACCGGTTGCTCGGATGGCATCGTGATATTTCACGAAGAGGTTCATCCTGAAGATAATTCAGAGAACTCCCCGCGCCATTCTGCTCATAAATGGCCAGATGGTAGCACTCCGTGTCAGGCAAAAGCCCCGTCACGGTCACGTTGGTTCCATCCCCTGCATACACCATTATAATTTCCTGACCCCACCAACTCACCAATGCCAAACTCCGGTGACGTAACAGAGGTGTCTTGATCCTCGGGCTCCGCATCGACCAGTCCGCCCTCTTTCTCAGAACAATCCGTCCGTCTCCATCCCCATTGGTCCAGCTATGAGACAGCTCACATGGGGTCACGTCTGCAATGCGCAAAGTCCGACGGCTGAATGGTTGGTAACACCGGCTGAGGCGGCGTTTCCGACACGAGAAATGGGTCTCTCATCGACGCATAGAAGTCACCCATTATTGGCGCCGAATCCAAACCGCTCCCCAAATCGAAACAGGATTCGAACTGGAGGGGTGGAACCGACCACGATCCGTTAGAGTTCAAATAGGGAGTTGTGGTTAGCTGCGTGCGATCCCCCCAGGTTGCGTTTTCACCACCTGCGACCGCAACGCAGTCATACATGGAACGATCGGTTCCCACATAATTGAATAAATTGACCGAATAGTCCCCGAAGCGAGTTAAAGGGTGCCACCATGTCGCCCCGTAATCGCAGGCAACACTCGGTTTTTGGTTTAGCATACAGATTCGAATATCACCGAGAGACGCTTTTACCGCCGCGGACCCCAGGTGCTGCTCCCCGAACGTACCGTGACCATCTCGAACTGAGCCCCCGACTCGATCACAAAAGTGACGAGAAGGGATATCGTTCACTGATTGTATCTCCGCCCGAAGACGGATAGTTACTGCCCAACCACACCACGCGAATCTTCGGGATAATGGTTGGGTCTTTATCGATGGCCAGCAAGCGACATACGTCAACTTCCCAATCGGAAGCAGCACCAGCTTGTTCGCCGCCGAATAGTTGTGAGCGGTTGAAATAATAAAATCCACCGCGGAATAACCATCGTGCAGCGGGTTATTCAGCTGTCCCTTGATGTTATTATAATCGCCGTTTGCCCCAATGTGGAGCGGGACCAACAAATCGGCCCGCCCGCACATCTTCATCGTGCGCGAAGCTTCCGCATACTGCCCGCTAATGCCGCCGCCATAGTCCGTGTTATTCACCGTCACGCCGAGGACATCAAAAACGTCTGCATTGAATAGGAAGTAGGCAATCGCGTGCTGATCATCGAGTTCATTATTGGCATCGGTATCGAGAATAGCTGGATCCCCGCATTCACTGGCAAGCAACACGCCAGTAGCGACACAGACAATGCAACACTTCGGATCCACTGACTCATCTGGAATTTCATTCGTTTCACAACTCGCCCAAAATACTCTCCACGCCCCCGATATTCAACCGAGATGCTGAATAAACGATGGAATCGACAGTTTAGGAGTGATCATCCACGAATGGCACGAACGTCATAGCCATTCGGGTCAGTCCGGAATGGCACTGACCCCTTTTCTGGCGTATTACCATAACGAGCGACCGCATCAAGGGGCTGACATTGGAAACAAGGTTTTGAGGCCAGACTTTGTGCCGAGAACCGCTGGTGAGATCAAGCGGGAACAGCGATTTGCGAGTCCGTGGTACGACCGGCTGAATCCTGTTCCAGCGAACATCATCAGAGTACAGCCCTCCGTCCAACATGGACGGCTGACTCGCCACGCCCTGCCCCTCTAAAACGGCTGTTTTCGACATATTCATCACTCTACTCACCAAAAATCCCCGCACCTATCTTCCGAAATTTCTCTTCAATTTCTCCTTCATCAGCTATAATCAGTCAGCTTCCGTCCGGCGCTTCGTTTCCGCACCCCGCACCCACCAACTTATGGCGATGTAACAATAAAACAGCGCGGAATTCGCCCCGCAGGCCCCGTATGAAATAAGTTCTGGATCCGAATCAAACTCAACATTGGGCGTCCTATCCGGGGTTGTAGTAGTAAAGAAATTCCAATGATAGACCGCGCCCGACGCCCCCACGAACCTTGAGGCTTCCGTAGATTTTCCATGTTTTGGGACGAGATCAGGTTTCCCTGCTCATCCACCTCAGAACGAATACGAAAATAATATCCTTCGCGATTTTCTTCCGAAAATTCACCTTCCTCTATGACTCGTCCTTGCGAAACTTCGACATGCTCAAGTGACTCAAATAACCAGAAGCTGGAGCTTCATGAGATGAACGGAGTTTACTGCCCTGATTCACTGGATATTCCTTAGGCATTGGCTGAATTCCGTTGTATTCACCGGGAAGATTCAATTCCCAAAGTCTTCGTATAGTTATACACATCAGTTGCTTCATAATCGAGGTTAAATAAAATATCAGAAACCCGTCCTTGACCATGGGGACAACCCGAGTCCCCTGCCTCACAATCATATCCAAAAAAACCATCCGTTTTCGGGACGTCTCGTCTCTCCCATTTTGCATACATCGAAACGGGTTTTTAACTTTTTCTAACTCTGCCGTTAGATTCGTTCGCATTCGAACCTTGGCGCACTTGAGACTCTAAATTTAGATTCTCATGATGCTCATAGTAATCCTCTTTAACACCCTCCATCCAGTGTCCTCAGATGAGACACCTGCTCCGACACTGAAGCAAATCCGTTTGTCCGGGTCAATGCATAGACGTTTGATGAGCCCTCTGCCCAAAGTGCTTTTCAAAAGTTACCCCAAACTCAGCGTCTTCAACAGGCTCTCCTTCGGAAGACACAATAACCGACATTTCAACTGGTTTATCATACTTTCCATCGGACGTAATTTGTGCAAAGGCAATCCCCACCAAACATGCAATAAAAATCACAAAACATAATCTCTGATATTGTTCTCCAGAAACCAATTTGTGAGCACCTCAAACACATAAGGGTAGGCAACATCAAACAAGTCATTATGCCGCCACTCCGTCTTTGTTCCACGTTCACTTGGCCAACCATGTCTCTTAATAACAGCTCCATTCATATCAGCCTGTCCATAGCCCCCATTAAAACGCCTACGGCCTCTTTTCCCAGCCGTTCGCGTCGTCGCCGGAATCGCCTTCGCCAACAATTCAGCAATGTTATCGAAATAGAAGATTGAAACATAAAGGCGTTCTTTTCGAAAACCGGCCGTTCTCGCAACTGGTCATCAGTCAACGCTCCAGCCTGCCCTGGATTATATTTAGGGCGTGAGAAAACAGGGTCAGAGAAAACAGGGTCAGGTCTGAACAATCAACATTCACTCCGTACCCATCGCAACTAATCCTCTGACATTAATTTATAATAGATTCGATATTCCACCTTAAAGAGAAAACAGGGTCAGGTCTGAACAATCAACATCTACCCGTACCCACGCAATCCAATCCTCTGACATTAATTTATAACAGACTGAGACCACTCCAAAAGCCGCCGCTCACCTCCAATGTTGATTATTCAGACCTGACCTTGACCTGCTCCATCGGTCAATCTTGAATCTGAGACCTGACCCCGCATCCCTCTTCCGACCCCTTTTTCCATTTCTCCCCGGTTTTTTTCAACAACCATTTTAATATATGGGAGTCCTTCATGAACACAACAGGTACTTCCAGCGGTTTAGCTAGTCCTCCGACTTCCACAAGGGTCATCACTCCATCACCCCGCTCTGAGCATTGATTAATTTTCTGCAAGCGGACTTGATGCATTTGTTTCCCATTACAGAAGATCAAAAAGGTACCATCAATCTCCACCAGTCTGCTTGCGAAGCCAGCTTAAGCTAGCCCCCCAGCCAAATTAGAAACAGGCCGAATAAAGCTGGTATGAAAAATAGTAAATAATTCGTATCAATATAGCTCCAGACCCCCATAAGGAGACTCGCCCCCCCCCCCCCAAGAAAAACCACCAGAAAAACCACCCAACCCAAGACGCCTTGAAGAAGTATTTTTCTCTGTTTTTATCAAAGGGGAGCCGCTTCTTGACCGCATGGACCGCCCAAACGATTGCTGGCCAAGACAGCACGAGAAAAACGCGAAGGAACGACTCCAGTCCTTGCCCAAAGATCATTTTCCATAACAGTTTGGGGCTCCTTCTATCCCCTTATTTCCAGAGATTACTACGTAGGTGGTCATATGGCCCATCTACATTGTTAGGCGCAGGAAATCGTACTGTGAACAAGCATCGCCATACCCACTATTCAGCTCAACGCGATCATACCGACCTTCACTGTAATTAAACGAATAATCGTATTGTTCAAACCTGCCGCCTCCAACGTCATCCTGAGCATAAAGAAAAATAACCAAACCCAAAACGCCCTCCGTTATGCTGTGCGTGCTTTTTCGGGTGGAAAATTTTATTGGATACAGGGTGAAATTTAGCCACTGGAGACTCAATCATTACAAACATGAGAAAACCTACCCTTTTGTGATGAAAGCTTCCGGATTTATTATGTTCATCACTAACAGGTTAACCTGACTAAATAGCTTTCCTATTATTATCAACCAAAACCGATAACCTTCGGTTGACCATGAAACAAAAATACTGCTCGCCCTCTCCGGTCTCCTTATCCTCTGCACGACACTCGCTCAGGCGAAAGATATCAGCATCCTGATCTTTGCATCACAAGCATCGACCTATCACCAACCACAGGACCCAACCATCGCACTCGATCGTGACAAAATCCAAGAAGAAGTCGAAAACATCTTCTCCCAACACCCCGACTAATTCCAGCGGAACCGTCGCAGTCATGGTCCGCCATCAGCCCTAGCTCGTACGCCTTTATGGAGGGGTACCACCACCCGACCTACAAATCCGCCAACTTGCTCTTCACCAGCAACAACTATGACTACGTCATCTTCACAGATGAGGACGGTGTTGCGAGATACTACGAAGAATACCATTTTGAGGGGTTTATCAGTTCAGCAAAAGCTCTCGCCGCCGGCCGGTTCGTCGATGACTACGTACTCCAACTCTAGCTCTCAAACAGAGCTCACCAAGCTCAGCTACCGCGCTGAAGTTAACGACGGGATCGGCGTTGTTCCTGCCACCGAGGCGATTCATGCAGAAGCTCTGTATCGTGGGCTGGAAGACCACCATTTGATCGGTGCCAGCATATTCTCCCGCATTACCGGCCTCAGCGCGAAGACTACAACTACACCCCTCCTGCAGGCGTCGATAAAAATTCATTGAGCGATACCGTAACAGCCGTTCTTCTAGACCACCAAACGAACGATCACTACACCGGCGACTACAACCGCGAAGGGAAATTGCAAATTACGCCAGCCTCACCGAAACCGATCTCCACGATAATGAAGTGGGCTATGCCGCCACGCGGGAACCAGCACCGGCGGAATCAGCACCCAGCTGTCTAGCCTCATTGGAACCCATTCCGACACCAGCCACACTGTTTTAAAATATAAAATCAACAATACGCGCGAAATCAACCAAACCGTCTTCACGCCAAATCTACCGCTCCAAGCCGCGGCTAACTATGACAATTTTCACATGATCTACTCCCGCAACATGGAGATGAAAGCCACCGATATCATCGAGTTTACTCGGCACCGGAACCACCCCTATTCAACCCAACATCAGTTGCTTCTATTTCGACAAACAAGATATCAACTCCAGCAGCAGTGCAGGAAAACTACCCATTGATGACTTGGCTAAAAATATCAATCTAATCTACAACCATGCCTATTGGGTTGATCAACCCGACTATGACGGATGGCAAGTCGTCGCCTTCCACCTCGCGGGGCCCGCCTACGAGCTTAAACCAACGTTCTACCCTATCGTGACTGGCAACATCTCAGCCACCCCTACTCCATGCTCGCCGCAGCCCTCATGCACACCTACTCCACCGGGCTTCCGCTTAAATACAGTGGCACCGACGACGACTTCAAATCCGCCATTGAGCTGGGCGAACAAACAGCACGCCAACTCTCCTTCTCACGGAAACCGGCGTGGGCGTTCCAGATAGCGACCTGCGTATCACCACCACTAGCCTGCCCACGATGACCATTGGCCAAAACTACTCCGCCTCATTGGCCGCGACTGGAGGAACCGCTCCCTACACATGGACCACCGCAGATGGAGGAGGCCCTACCAACTGGCATCACCGCAAGTAACGGGAGCCCCGCGGAACCGTGAACACAACGACTCCGACCGACAAAATCTTCGTCTTTCGCGTCGAGGACGCAAATGGCGCCATCTGGAAAATGCCCTGTACGAGTCAAAGCATCAAAACAAATGCCCACGGCCAACTGGATGACTGCCAACCTGCATACACCGGAAATGACGCCAGCGCGACCGCCGACCCCGACAACGACGGACTATCTAACTATACGGAATATGCACTCAACCTAAACCCGACCACCACCAGTGGCGCCATTGAGATTACCGAAGACGTCCAGCAACTAACGGTCCACATCCGCGAAACAGTGCGGCCACCATGCACAAGTTATTCTGCAGGGAAATTCCGATTCACCACCACCAACTGGGTTACCATTGGAACCACCAGCGCAACAAACCCACGGCCTAACACCGAATGGCGCAACAGGATCGACACCCTGACCAACCCAAGCTATTACCTACGAATTAAGGTTCAATAACGGCCCTTCATCAAAAGGGAGGCTGAGAATTTTGGGCCCGCGAAATACGCTAAAGAGGCGTTGCCTCTCGCGAAAGGAACGA
Source organism: uncultured Desulfobacterales bacterium (assembly GCA_942490765.1). Lineage (GTDB taxonomy): Bacteria > Desulfobacterota > Desulfobacteria > Desulfobacterales > 4572-123 > 4572-123. The sequence continues at coordinate 254,933 of CALNYM010000007.1, forward strand.
AATCTGTTTCGCGAACGTTCGCGTTTTTCGCGGGCAAAATCTTAGGTTCGACAGAGTATCGTGGTTCATCTCGAACTGGTTGCATCTAGGGTTTGTAGGGCGGGAATGGTTGGAGCCCAAGAGACCTTCCCGCCGTCCCTGTTTCGAGCGGTTCTATGAGGTGGTCAACCGAAGGCGACCTAACCCATTACCTACGAATTAAGATTCAATAACGGCCCTTCATCAAAAAGGGACGGCTGGGAATTATTTGCCGCGAAACACGCGAAAGAGGCATTGCCCCACGCGAATAGGAATCGAAATCTATTTCGCGCACGTTCTCGTTTTTCGCGGGAAAAATATTAGGTTCGACAGAGTATCATGGTTCATCTCGAATCGGCTTCGTCCAGGATTTGTAGGGCGGGAATGGTTGAGCCTGCGAGACTCCCGCCGTCCCCGTTTCGAGCGATTGTTCGAGGTGGAACGCACAGCGTTTCCAACTGAAGGCAACCCAACCTATTACTTACGAATTAAGGTTTAATAACTGCCCTTCATCAAAAAAAGGAGGCTGGAAATTTTAAGCCCGCGAAATACGCTAAAGAGGCGTTGCCTCTCGCGAAAAGGAATCAACATCCGTTCTCGCGAACGGTCGCGTTTTTCGCGGGCAAAATCATGCGACAGGGGACCCTCCCGCGTCACTCTAACGCGGAGGCCGGATCAATTTTTATTTAAATTTAATGACGTTTCCGTCCGCGCTAGTGACCAAGCGTGTGAATAGGATCCAATACTGTGAGTATGTTTCCACAACTAGATTGACCATTGCGTCACCGTCTTGGAGATCGAATGGCCGTATCACCGCATCCCGAGTATTATTCGACCCAGAGATGGGGATGATGCCGAAAAGGGTAACCTTGCTATTCGTACCTACGCGCGCGGCCTAAGTCCTGAAACGAACGGCCATTCACTGGCCCGTGCAACTAACCATCGCCTTCGGAGTCATTGCGCACCCAGTTAAAAACATGACAGCCAGCCCCACCGCAAAAAACCAGCCCAATTTTTCAGTATCATTTGTTTATCCTTTTTTGTGTTATTTCGAAATCCTAGGCTAACTGGATTTTATCGATGCGGCAATTCCCGTTTATTTCAACCACATACTGGATCAAACGCGCTCGGAGATCGCGTTCCACCTTGTCGTTCTTTTAGGTGGAGCGACACTTCCCGCCATCGTTTTAACGACGACGGACAGGCCGGGGGCGCTTGCGTACGCAAAGTCCAAGGCATTCCCGAATCCTCAAGATCCCGTCGATCCTGTAAAATAAGCGGAGAATCAGGCGCCCCTCCTGCGGCTCTGTGTCTCTGCGTACGAATATAAAGATTAGAACGCGGAGCCGCTGAGAGGACACCGCAGGGAATTTTGACAGGATCGACAGGATAAACGGGATATATAATGCTCCGCTATATCCATCGAGAGCACCAGAGGTTGAACTCAAGGACCGAACAAAACTTTACTGGAGGGTTGGCGGTCCGCCAATGAAATCATGTGGATCCTTAAGATCCTGCCGATCCTGTAAAATATGCCGAGAATCTGACTTACCCCTCTGCAGCTCCGTGCCTCTGCGTTAATAGATAACGAGAGCTGAAACGCGGAGTCGCTGAGAGGACACCGCAGGGAATTTTGACAGGACTTACAGGA
>CALNYM010000008.1:0-23754 GCA_942490765.1 uncultured Desulfobacterales bacterium
GGACCGGACCACGATCAAAAGGTCAGCATGTTGGCGGTTGGTTGAGGCATAACGGCAAAACATACAAATAGCCCGTTAGCTTAAAAAAGAGAGACACGAAAGGACACCGATGAAAATTTCGGCGGCAATCGCAAACAGAAAAGTGTAAGGGCCTACTTGAATAAACCGGTTCTCCCCGATGATCTTGCAAAAATCATTGAGGCCGGCCGATGGGCGCCGAATGCGGGTCACTTTCAGATTTCGGTCGTCCGTAACCATGGACTGCGGCAACGGATCAATGACCGGGCCCATGATGCCATGGCTCACTCCGACAATGCGTTTCTGCAAGAAAGGGCATCTTTGCCGGGATATCAGCCGCTTTATGGCGCACCGGTGCTGATCCTGTTTTCCGGGCCCACCGGGGATACCTTCAGCACTTTCAATACAGCCCTTGCTGCGGAGAACGTACTCCTTGAAGCCACCGGACTGGGTCTAGGGTCATGTTTCCTCTTCCCCCACTCCGGCGTTGAATGGAAAGGACAACCGTGACCTGGCGCAAGCGGCAGGCATTCCGGACGGGTATGCGCTCCAGTGCGCGCTTATCGTGGGGTATGCCGCCGCTGGGAATAAGTTCACCGCTGACGAACGGTCCCGGAAAGGGTCTGTCGACTACGTCGACTGAGGGTATTTAGTTCCTGACCGAAAACCTCAAAATACCTAAAATTACAGCGGCTTGGATGCTATTCTAAAATCAAGGTTTTTTAGCAATTGGCCTTTAGCTTAAAAAATCAAACGGATAACACATTCAGCGAAGAGCTGACAGCTAATGGCTGATAGCTTTTTCGCAAATCTTCAGATAGCCACATAAGCTGAAGCCATTGCCGGTATTGAAAAAATATTTTCGTTCAAGCACTATTTAAAAGTTCGAGGTTAAATGCCACGTTTCTCCCCCCTTATGCCTTGATGTTTAGAAAAACGGCACTATATTCTTAGGACAATTGCCATAATCTCCGGTCGACCGGCATTTCTGCTTACGGGCTTCAACCGGATCAGGGGCCAGGGCCGAGTTATAAACGAAACTGTTAAATCAATGAGAGGTGCTCTATGAAAAAAACATAGTACATCATATGCTTCATATTTTTGTTCATCGCTGCGGTGGGTTGTTCAAGCAACACCCGGCATCACAAAACATCATTACCGGACCCGGCGTCATTTAACGCGCACTTCGGTGATATAGATATGGACAGCGATGACTGGGTGTGCTGGGAGGAGTTCAAACTCTATTTTCCCAAGGCGACATCTGATATTTTCGAAACATTGGATGTAAATAATGACAACAAGCTGGATCATGACGAGTGGCATGCGTTTAAGCAGGCCCGCAGGATGAAAAACTGACTGCAATTATGAATGGCGCATGGCACACTATCCCTTTGTGATCATGCGCCATTTTATAAACAGCAAATTGCCCTTCATTGACATCTGAAAGGTCTAATTCAAACGCCGCGTAAAAAAACGGTCATGGGGCCGGTTCTGTCTGCTGCGATAAGGACCGGCCCCGTCTTGATCATGCTGCGGTAACCGTTATTTTGCGGGGTCCCGAAGACAAACACATATGTACCTTGACAACTGCTATACGCGTATGAAGATTTCTTAGCCATCCAAATGCCTGAGCCATCATCCTGCGGTAACCGTTATTTTGCGGGGCCGCTTTTCCCACCTTGGGTAGGGTGAGCCGCAGTACACCATCTTTTATTTTTGCATCGATTTTACTTTGATCAATCATTTCGGAAAGTGAGAATTGACGGTAATACTTGCCCACGGCATATTCCATCATCACCTCTTCTTCACCGGACTTTTCAAATGGTGCCACATCCCCTTCAAAGTAAGGGGTATTGTCACGCAGATCAATGCGAAAAACCTCTGGTTTTACCCCCGGCATATCCGATAAGAGCACAATTTCCTTATCGTTTTCAAATATATCCACAGCCGGCGTAAAAACCAGGCCTGATCGGGTATGTTCTGCAGGCGTGTTCAGCTCCTGCTTTTCCCGCACTTTGAGTTCTTTTGTATTTTTACCAAACATGGCCGTCACCTCCTTGGTTGGCTGTTGCTGCTAACTGATCGTAATTTGACGCGGTTTAACCGCCTCGGCCTTGGGAATAAGAACCGTCAGAATGCCTTCCTGCAACTTTGCCTCGATTCGATCCGGATCGATTTCCACAGGCGTTGTGATAATCCTTGAAAATTTTCCGGCTTCACGCTCACGACGGTGGTACTGCATTCCTTTATCTTCCGGTTCAATTTTACGTTCCCCTGCAATGGATACGCTTTTCGCAGTGGCTTGAATCTCGATATCATCCGATTTGACCCCGGCCAGTTCCGCTCTCAGGTAAAATTTATCCACGTCCTCGGTCAAATTGATCAGGGGAAACACACCGGCCTGCAATAACCGGCCCTGGCCACCGGACTCATCGCCGAAGAGTCGATCGATCTGTCGTCTCATATTTTCGAGCTGTTCGAATGTGTTATGAAAGCTTCCGGTGGGATAGTTATACAATCTGCGGTAAATCATTGTAACACCTCCTTTTTTAAACATTAACCGTTACTTTTGGCTCCTGAAACAGCCTTTATGACCGGAATTTAAATACGATTCAAATCTTGTCAATAGGGTCAAAAAAAAATTTCAGGCTCCTCGCTGTTACATATGGGCAAATTTGACCGGTACAGTCCCGGGGCACCCACACGAAACAGCGAGGAGCCAAATTTCATCAGGGCGTAATTTACCAGATTGCCCGACTACCCCCCCCGTGTTGCTCCTGCCCGTCAGTCAATGATGTAGCACCCTGGCCGGTAGACCCATTGCCTTCAAATGTCCCGATATGCCACCCTTGCCTTTTGAAAATATTCATGTTAATAATCAATCTGTTACTAACAGAACCCGCATATATGGGACTTGAACCCACGGTCGCGCCCCTACCGGCGGTACGGTTCAAATGAAATACGATACTTTGTGTGTCCCATGACGGCAAAAACGCCGTTTTTTAACAAAAGGGGAAATACCGTGACAACAGCCCTCGTACTCGGTGCCACCGGGGCTACAGGCCGGGAAATTGTGAATTTATTGGCTGCCTATCAGCACTTTGGCAAAGTCTATCTGCTGGTGCGGCGTCCGCCCAATAAATTTTTCGGCAGCAAAGTACAGCCGGTCATATCGAATCCGCTTGCTTTTGATGCCCTGAAGGGTGTGGATCAGATAGACGTGGTGTTCTGTGCCTTGGGGACGACACTGAAAAAGGCCGGTTCAAAACAGGCATTTTACAAAATTGACCACGATTTGATTGTAGACGCCGGCATCTGGGCTAAAAGCCATGGGGTGGGTCAGTTCCATGTCGTCAGTGCACAGTCGGCCAATACGGATTCGAGCTACTTTTATCTGAGAACCAAAGGCGAAACAGAGCAGGAGCTTATGGCGCTTGATTTTCCATCGTTAACGATCTATCGACCGACACTGCTATACGGTGGCCGGCGGGAAGAGGTCCGGGTACTGGAAAAAATAAGTTATCATATCCTCTCCACGGTTACAAAAGCGCCCATTAGCGCCCTTAAACGCTACAAACCGGTTCATGTCAAAACAGTGGCATCGGCAATGGTATCCCGAGCCATTTCCCCCGCGCCCGGCACCACCATCGTTGAAGCAAAAGCGTTCTAAGGATTCGCACAAAAGTTCAAAATAGGACACATCAAATTACAAGACGATCATTTACAGACGTCCAGGATTTCCCCGGGCGCATTAAAAAATCACCGGCCCTGACACAGGAGGATATTTCATGCACATCACTTTTTTTGGAGCGGTAAGGGAAGTAACAGGATCCATGCACATGCTGGTCAATGAAAACGACCGCATCCTTCTCGATTGCGGGATGTACCAGGGCCGCCGTAAGGAGAGCGCGGAAAAAAACCGCATCCTGCCCTTTGACCCCGCCATCATCACCAATGTCGTTCTTTCCCACGCCCATATCGACCATTCCGGCCGCATCCCCATGTTGACCCGGGACAGGTTCACCGGTCGCGTTTTCTGTTCCCTGGTGACCCGGGATGCCTGTGAATACCTGCTGGCCGACAGCGCCCACATCCAGGAATCCGATGCCGAATACCTCAACTACAAGCTGGTACGCGGTCAGCTTTCCAAAATGCAACCCAAGGAAAAGGCGGGCGTAAGGCCTATGAAAAAGCGGCCCGGAAACTGAAAAAAAACGGCCACCGCATCGATGCAGAACTCGTCAACGACCTCATTGGCCAGTTTAACTTAAACGGTATCGAACCCCTGTACACCAGCGATGATGCCGTCAAGGCCCTGGGTTGCTTCTCGGGATATCCCTACCAGACCCCCTTTACCATCGGCAACAAGATGACCTGCACCCTGTATGACGCCGGCCATATCCTGGGATCGGCCATATCGGTGATCCGCACAGCGGTCAACGGCGGAACCCGAACCGTCTGCTATACCGGCGACATCGGCCGCTTTGAAAAACCGATCCTGAAGAACCCCACCCTGGCATTTTCCGAAGAGGACCGGGACATCGATCTGTTGATCATGGAAAGTACCTACGGCAACCGCATCCACAATCCCGTCAAGGATCTCAAACCGGAACTGCAGAAAATCCTCAACACCACCTTTGAAAGGGGGGGCAGCGTCATCATTCCGGCATTCGCCTACGGCAGGACCCAGGAACTGCTCTACTATATCCATGAACTCTACCAGGAAGGACTGGTCAAAAAGGTTCCCATCTACGTGGACAGCCCCCTGGCCACACGGATCACACAGGTGTTTGGGGAGCATCCGGAAGTCTACGACAAAGATACCCACACCACCTTTTTGCAAAAGGGCAAAAACCCCTTTTCAATGTCCCAGCTCAAGTTTGTGGGCTCGGTGGAAGAGTCCATGGCCCTGAACCGGGATGAAACCCCCCATATCGTCCTGTCCGCCTCGGGCATGTGTGAAGCCGGCCGCATCCTTCACCATCTGCGGCACAAGATCCACAATCCCAAACACACCATCCTGATTGTCGGTTTCATGGCCCAGCACACCCTTGGCCGGCGCCTGCTCGAACAGGGCGAGGCCTATGCTGCCGCAGACCGCAAAGGCGATGCCCCCATGGTCAAGATCCTCAACAAAGCATATCCCCTCAAGGCCCATGTACATCAGATCGGGGGGTTCAGCGCCCATGGAGACCAGAATGAGATGCTGACTTTCCTGAAGCAATCCAATCTGAAAATTAAAAAAATTGCCGTGGTTCATGGTGAGGAGGAGCAGTCCCTGGCCTTTGCGGACATTCTCATCAAGGAAGGATTCGATGCCACTGTTCCCCGGGTGGGGCAGTCCATGAGTATCCCGTGATCATCGCAGGAGGCCAGCCTATCTGCCGACTCTCCGATAACTCATCCGGTGATAAGGGGTTGTACCGAAATCTTTGATGGCCTGCATGTGTTCTTTGGAAAGATATCCCTTGTTGCGGTTCCAGCCGTAACGGGGATATTCATCATGCAGCCGGCCCATGATACGATCCCGGGTCACCTTGGCGATAACGGCGCCGGCGGCAATGGAAAGGCTTTTATTGTCCCCTTTGACGATGGATTCCCAGGGCTGTCTGATCGTCTTCATGCGCATATTGCCGTCGATGAGAACATAATCGATCTGCCGTTCATCACCCATTTTTTTTTGCAATGCGGCCAGGGCCCGGGCCATAGCCTTTTGGGTAGCCTGTAAAATATTGATGGCATCGATGATGTGGTTATCCACGATGCCCACACCAAAGGGGCACTTTACGGCAATGACCCCGTACATCAGAACCCGCTGTTTTTCGGTCATTTTCTTGGAATCCCGGAGCCGGCCGGCAAGGCTCTTGATACAGTCTGCCGGAATATATACGGCCCCGGCCACCACCGGCCCGGCCCCGGGACCGCGGCCCGCCTCGTCTATTCCGGCGATACAGGAAATTTTTCTGTTTACCATCAGCTGGGTTTCATAGTCATAGGTGGGATAGTTTTTATGTTCCATCATCATCTGATCCACATCACAGTCAAATAGGTTGCCGAGCATAAGACACCGGGGCTGATCTATCAAAAATTCATCACCGCATCTCTTCTTCTAATCGGATTAACACCTGACCGTCAAGCCGGGGATAAATATTTTTTCTGAAAATAAACAAAAAAACGGTCTCTTTACTTTCCCCTTGCAAAATTTCAGTATCTGAATAGAATATATAGACAGTGTCCATTTCATATGCGCCCTAAATAAGGACAGAAGCATGAAAATTCTGGGACTATGCCTCGGGGCATCTACTGTTTCGATGGTTCAAATGGAAAACTCAAACGGCGGAAAAGGGCGGCCCCGCATTATCGATACCGCCTTTCTGCCCCACGATGGAAACCCCCGGCAAACACTGGTGACCGCTTTCAAGGCCCTTGACATGGGGTCATTTGACCGAATCAGCGCCACCGGCCGAAAATTTCGTAAATTCATCAACCTCTCTTCCATTTCCGAACCCGAAGCCATCGAGTACGCATACCCGTTCACCAGACCTGTGGGCATCAACTGTCCGGCCGTTATCTCAGCCGGCGGGGAGACCTTTATGGTCTATGTCCTGGATCGGTCCGGCCGCATCAGCAATGTCATCACCGGCAACAAATGTGCCTCGGGCACCGGAGAATTTTTCCTTCAGCAACTGCGCCGCATGGACGTATCCCTTGAAGAGGCAGCCCAGTGGGCCGCTGTGGAAACGCCCTACCCCGTTTCAGGACGGTGCTCTGTCTTCTGCAAATCTGACTGCACCCATGCCACCAACAAAGGGGTGTTAAAATCAGCGGTGACCGCCGGACTCTGCAAAATGATGGCCGAGAAAATACTGGAACTGCTTAAAAAAATCCCTTTGCAGAATATCATGCTCACCGGCGGGACCGCCCTCAACAAAATGATGACCGCATACCTGCAAAAACAGATAGCCGGCCTGATCATACCGGAACAGGCCCCCTGTTTTGAAGCATTGGGCGCCGCGCTCTGGGCATTTGACCACGAAACCCGGCCGTTTCCCGGTATCGACAAGCTGTTCAAAACCGAGATTGCCTCTTTTGCCGCCCTCCCAAGCCTTACGGATGCCGGAAATCTGGTGACGTTCAAAAGCATGGAAAGGGGCACCATACAAGCAGGCGATATCTGCATTCTGGGGTTGGATGTCGGTTCCACCACCACCAAGGCGGTGTTGCTGCGCACCCATGACAATGCCCTGCTGGCCTCGATTTACCTGCGCACCAACGGGGACCCGGTAGGGGCCTCACGAAAATGCTATGCAGCCATTTACCACCAGATCAAGACCCGTGTTGATCCTTTTAAAATTACCATCATCGGACTGGGCGTCTGCGGATCAGGCAGACAGATAGCCGGGCTTCATGCCCTGACTGACGGCATTATCAATGAAATCATCGCCCATGCCGCAGCGGCCGTCTTTTTTGACGGGCAGGTCGACACGCTCTTCGAAATCGGTGGCCAGGATGCCAAATACACCTATATCACCAGCGGGGTCCCCGCCGACTATGCCATGAACGAAGCCTGCTCGGCCGGCACCGGTTCCTTTCTCGAAGAATCGGCCCTTGAAACCCTGGGGATAGAGATGACCGATATCGCGGATATTGCCATGCGCGCCGGACATCCGCCCAATTTTAACGACCAATGTGCGGCATTCATTGCCTCGGATATTAAAAATGCGATTCATGAAGGCGTCAACCAGGCGGATATTGTAGCCGGACTGGTCTATTCCATATGCATGAATTACACCAACCGGGTCAAGGGCAACCGGCCGGTGGGTGAAAAAATATTTATGCAGGGCGGTGTATGCTATAACCGTGCAATCCCCCTTGCCATGGCCACCCTTGTGGGCAAACCCATCATCGTCCCACCCGAGCCGGGTCTGATGGGTGCCTTCGGGGTTGCCCTGGAAGTCAAAAAAAGGATCGATGCCGGTCTGATGACCCAAAGCCTTTTTGATCTTCAGGTTCTCACGGACCGGGAAGCCCTGTACAAATCATCATTTATCTGCAACGGCGGCAGGGAAAAATGCGACCGTCGATGCAACATCAATCTCATCGAAATCGAAGGCCGGCGCTATCCCTTCGGGGGCGCCTGCAACCGGTATTACAATCTACGACATAAGGTGAAACATGATATCAAAAATCTGGATCTGGTTCATCTCCGGCAGCACCTTGTTTTTAAAAAATACGGAATACGCCCCTTTTGCGGGGCTGCCGGAAACCACAGAAAAACAGTGGGCATCAACCGAAGCTTCATGGTAAATACCTACTACCCGCTCTATTCCACTTTTTTCGATGAACTCGGTTTCGAGATCATTTTGCCGGACACGCCATCTTCCAAAGGCATTGACCGGCGCAATGCCGCATTCTGCTATCCGTGTGAACTGGCGCATGGGTTTTTTTATAATTTGCTGCAAAACAAACCTGCACCGGATTTTATTTTCCTGCCCCACTTTAAGTCCGTTCCCACACGGATTCAAGGAACCGGCTCACAGGTATGCCCGTTTGTTCAGGGGGAAACCTATCTCCTCCAGACAACCTTTGGCAAAGAAATTGAACTTCTGAAAACCAGGGGAACCAGGATTCTTGCGCCCCTGCTGGATCTTACCCTGGGCTTGACCGCAGCAAAGCCTGCTTTTTTAAAAATGGCCCGGCAGATGGGAATAGGGTCCGGACCGGCCCTGCAGGCCTTTGAAAAAGCCGTAAAAAAACAAATAGACTGCATCACGGAAATGAAACAGATCGGCAAAAAAGCAATGACCGAGCTTGAGGCCCACCCGGATAAAACAGCAGTGGTCATTTTTGCCCGCCCCTATAATGGATTTGCAGAAGAGGCCCATATGGGCATTCCCCACAAACTGGCTTCCCGGGGCGTCATGGTCCTGCCGTTCGATTTCCTGGATTTTGATGAAGAAAAAACAAGGCCGCACATGTACTGGGGCATGGGCCAGATGATCCTGCAGGCGGCTGAAAAGGTCAAAAAGCACCCCCAGCTTTTCGGTACGTACATCACCAATTTTTCCTGCGGACCGGACTCTTTCATCATCGGGTATTTCAGGACCTGCATGGACCGAAAACCCTCTTTGACCCTTGAGCTGGACAGTCATACCGCGGATGCCGGTATAGACACCCGCATAGAAGCCTTCCTGGACATCGTCACCGCGTTCCGGCAGCTTGCCCCCGAAAAGCGACCCGATCAGGGTACAACAGGGTTTCGGGCCGCCCTGATTGAAATTCAAAACGGGCAGTCTGTGGTGATCACATCCTCCGGGGAGCGTGTTCCCATGACCGACCCACGGGTCACTGTGCTGTTGCCCTCCATGGGAAAAATTGCATCGGAATCCCTGGCGGCGGTACTGTGCGGACTCGGTTTTAACGCCAAACCCCTTCCCCCGGCCGACGAAACGATTCTGAAACTCGGGCGTGGAAATACCTCCTGCAAGGAATGCCTGCCGCTCATACTGACAACCGGCACACTGCTCCATTATATCCGCAATGAAAAACGCAGCGACGAAATCGTGGTCTATTTCATGCCCACGGGATCAGGCCCCTGCCGCTTTGGCCAGTATCAAATCTTCATGGCGGATCTGATCCGGCGTCTTGGTCTGCCCGATGTGGCCATTTTTTCACTGACGTCTGAAAACAACTATTCCGGCTTCGGTAAAAAATTCGAGCAAAAGGGATGGTGGGCCGTAATTGTGTCGGATGTGATGGAAGACATCCGCAGCATGCTGCTGGCCAATGCCGAAAACAGGGATTCCGCCCAAAAGACGTTTCAGGCCGAGTGGCAGCGTATCCAATGGGCTCTGCAAAACGGCGGCTTTTCAAACTTTGAAAAGCAGGTCCGACTATCGGCCGGGCACCTGGGCGACATCTCCCTGAAACGTCCGGTGGCTCAAGTCCCAACGATTGCCCTTACCGGCGAAATATTTGTCAGGCGTGATTCACTGTCACGCCGATATCTCACCACAATGCTGGCCAAACGCGGTTTTGCCGTCGTCTGTTCTCCGGTGGCCGAATGGGTCCATTACTGCAGTTTTCTCATGGATCACGGCATTGTCGCCGATCGTCTGACCGGGCTCGATAAACTCAAGTTCATTTTACGAAAAAATTTCATGAACCATTATGAAAAACGCCTCAAATCAGCCCTTTCCCGGTCGGGTCTGACCCATGCCGCACCGGTGGACATCAATGAGGTGATCCATCATGCAGCCCGGTTCATCTCCCCTGATCTGGCAGGTGAAGCCATTTTGACCGTGGGCAGCGCCCTTGCCGAAATAGCCTCCAGGGTCTGCGGCGTCATCGCCATCGGTCCCTTTGGCTGCATGCCCAACCGCCTTTCAGAATCGTTGTTGAGCGACCTGATGACCGGCAGGCAAAAACTCGCCGCAACTCCGGAAAATGAAAAATTGAAAAATGTTTTACAGGATATGGAAGACCTCCCGTTTCTAGCCATTGAAAGCGATGGTTCCCCTTTTCCCCAGTTGATAAATGCCAAACTGGAAACCTTCTGCCTTCGGGCTCAACGGCTGCACAATCGCATGCAGGCCGGTGAACCGGCGGTGCAAAACCAAAATGAGCAATCAGCTCTTAGCAATTAGCGGTTAGCTCTTATATTGGGTGTTTACCGGTAATGTATTTTCCACTCATTGGGCTAAATGATGACATTTGACAATATTTTAAAGTTATTGTGCTAATCGCTAAAAGCTTACTGCCAATCGCTCAATTTTGGGTTATATTAAAAAAACAACGCATCGCCCCTTGACCTGAGGGCTTGACTTCTTAACTTGGCATTTAAATTCTCACGGTTCAATTATCGATCTGATTCCGGTCGGCAGATCCTTTGTCATCGGGGCGAAAAACAGTGGCTTAAGTATTTGCCACCACATTGAAAGGGTTACCTAAAAAAAATGAAAACCGGACACATCAAGTTTCTATATTCAATCCCCTGGAATGTTTTTCTCATCACCTTTGGATCCATCATTTTCAGTATCGGCATCAAGACCATCGTTATTCCCCACGGATTTATTACCGGCGGTGTATCGGGGCTCGGCCTGCTGGGGTATTATTTTTATCCGACCATCTCGCCGGGTATGTGGTATTTTATCCTCAACATTCCCATTTTTGCTTTTGGATGGCTTTTTATCAGCCGACGCTTCTTTTTTTACAGCGTATTGGGCATGACCATACTGTCCGGAGCCATAGATCTAATATCCTATACCATCCCGATTCACGACCCCATACTCGCTGTACTTGCCGGCGGAACGATCATGGGGGCCGGCAGCGGCATCATCCTTCATTCTTTAGGCTCTGGGGGGGGAACGGATATCATTGCCATCATCCTCAACCAAAAATTCGGCACCCGCATCGGCGCCTTTTCCTTTATGTTCAACCTGACGCTTTTTGGATTCAGCTTCGGGATATTGGAAGTCGATATGGTATTATACTCCCTGGCCCTGAGTTTTGTTACTTCGATGGTGCTGGATTATTTTCTGGGTATTTTTAACCAGCGTAAACTGGTGATCATTATTTCTGAAAAATCCGATTTAATTGCCGCCAGCGTAACCCAGAAACTGAGCCGCGGTGCAACGCTTTTAGATGGGAAAGGCGCCTTTACCGGCAAGCCGAAACAGGTGATTATGACGGTGGTGAACAACTACCAGTTAAAACGCCTGGAAGAAACCGTTTTTACGATAGATCCGGCGGCCTTCATGATAACGGAGAACACATTCAATGTGCTTGGCAAGGGATTTTCAAAGCGCAAGGTATATTAGGGGAAATTAAAAAAAATTTATTATCAATGTCCCTTTGTCAAGGTTTATAGTTTGTTGGCGAGTCGCAATGCATTCAACTATGTATTTCGGGCTATTTGACTATGTAGGGTATGCTCCAGTTCCTTTTTCAACATGGCAATCATATCGTCGATCGAGTTGCTTTTTTTTGACAAAAAATAATCTGCACCCGCCTGTTTAGCGTTGCGTCTGTATTCAAAAGTGTCGTAGATCGAATGAATGGAAATAACTATATGTGGGAATAACGTCTTGATTTTTTTTGTAAGTTCTAACCCGTTGTCATCCCCCAGGTGTATGTCCATCAGGATTATGATCACTTGATGGCAATCAATCTTTTTAAAGCATTCCGCACCACTGGATGCTTCGAGTATGGAAAGTCCCGAAAATGCAGCCGAAAGGATTTTTTTGAGCTTTTGCCTTAATGCAATATTGTCTTCGAGCAACAAAATACCATACATGGTTTAAAATGATCCGTATCGGATTGAGATTTGAACCGATTAATGATTATTTCCTATAATAAGCTTAACCGCTACCCTGCATTTCGTAAATAAATCCAATTATGTATTTTAAATGTCATTTTTCAGTACATAAGCAGGGGGTTAATTAATCTGCTTAAAAATTTTTATTTACTCTGGAAAAACAAACTGTTAAATTTAATTCAGTATAGTAGCGAATGTTTTAAAATAATATAGTATATGGATAAGTCATGTCTCTTAAGAAAAGCCGAATTGTACTGGCGGAAGACCAGACCCTTGTTCGCGAGGGCCTCAAGTCACTTCTCGTAAAAAATGACGAATTCGAGATCGTGTGTGAAGCGGAAGACGGGCTGGAGGCGATCCGGTGCGTCTCAAAATACCGGCCGGATCTTATCTTGCTGGATCTGGCGATGCCCCGGATGAATGGTATCGCAACGATCAGGGAAATCAAACAGAAGTTCGCCAAGACCAAAGTCGTGGTATTGACGTTTCACACATCGGATGAATATGTGCTTGCAGCCTTTCAGGAAGGTGCCGATGGATATTGTCTGAAAAACGATACACACGCCGAGCTGGTCATGGCCATCAAGCGAGTGTTGTCAGGTAAAAAATTCATCAGTCCGGAAATAGCGGAAAAAATTTTAGAAGGATATCTTGATGGTAAAAAAAGCATCAAATCAAATTCGGCATGGGAAACACTTACCCAAAGGGAAAAAGAGGTGTTACAGATGGTCGGCGAAGGCTACAGCAGTATTGAAATTTCGGATTTCCTCTGCATCAGCCCAAAAACTGTGGATAAACATCGCGCCAATATTATGAATAAGTTGGATCTTCACAACGCTTCGGCACTTACCGCATATGCCATCGATAGAGGACTGGTTGAAAAAAACCTTAGTCCTTTAGCGGCCAAGATGCAGTGATTTTGGTGCCTTTACCTTTTGCCGAATGCAATATGAACTGACCGCCAAACAACTCCGTGCGTTCTCTCATACTCTCCAAACCAAAATGCTCAAACAATCCGGAAGAAACCGCCGCACATTTCGGTTCAAAGCCTTTACCATCGTCCTTGATCATCAATATATTCTTCCGTGCCGAATTGTTCATGCTAACCATCACATTTTCAGCATCGCTATGGTTTGATACATTGTTCATCGCCTCTTGAAGTACCCGGTAGATAAGTATTTTAATGGATTCCGCCACACGCTGTTCATCAATATCCAATTTCAGGTGAACTTTGATGGATGGATAAAAATGCTGAAATTCTCTGCAATACCCCCGTACTGCTGAAATCAAACCGAGATCGTCAAGAATGGATGGATGAAGATTCTTTGTAATCCTCTGGACCTCTTCAATGGTTGAGCGAACTGCCTTCACCGTCTCCACCAATTTACCTTCGATGCTGCATCGCCCGGGGTGTAGCTCCGAGGCGATATTTTCGAGGCTGTATTTGAGCCCGGTGAGTTTTCCACCAATGCTGTCGTGCAAATCTTGTGCGATATGCTTGCGTTCCTTTTCCCGAGCATCAATGAGTTTTGTTGAAAGGATACGGAGCTTGTTTTCAGCACTTTTCTGCCGGCTGATATCAGCGATGGATATCAACCGGCCGATTGAGGTCCCTGCGCTGTCGGAGAGAATGTTGACAAAAACCAGAACCCAAAACTGCTCGCCGCTCTGCCGCTTTAATTGAGTTTCAAAATTTTTCGACGAACGTATTCTGTTAAAAACAGATGTTTTTTTATTATTCCGGCCCTCAATATGTTTGTATGCCCAGTAGGGCTGAGGAAAAGGCATATCGATCAGTTCCGTTTCCGGCCATTGGACCATTTCGCAAAACATCCGATTGGCATAAATTTGTTTTCCGGAATCATCGAATCCGGCAATCCCCAAGGGGATGGAATCTTCGATGCTTTTGCGAAACAAATGCTCGGCAGCAAGGGCTTGTCGTACCGGTTGATCTTCCTCGATTTTTTTTTCCACAACCTCCAGGGCAATATCGGGTTCTGTATACCCGTGTGCGCTGCCACTTTGTTTTTCCAAACTTTCTTTTATAAATGCCTTGGTCCGGGCGATTTTTATTTTACCTTTTTTTCGGGACCGGTCGTTTTTTTGATATCTTCCTGTTTTGGCATTTGGAATTTTAGTCATTGATTGTTAACCGTTGATCATTGTTAATTGTTTCCGAGCTGTCTGCATCCGGCATATATAAGCAGGCATACAAAAATAAATCTCAAAAAACAGGATATTACTATATCCCTTGATCAGCCGCAAGTTTTTCATCAATGACGGTACTTGATCAGCCCCATTGAAATACACAATTCCCCTTATTTAATTTTCATCACAAAATGATACGCTATTGAAACAACAAGTCATTAAAAAAAGCAGGCACCTAAAAAGAGGGCAAATCATACGATGTGTGGAATATGCGGGCAAATCGGTTTAAATAAAAAAAAGGCATCCGTCGAAACGGTTGCAGCCATGACGGAAATGATGTGCAGACGCGGGCCGGACGCCATGGGACTTTTCATCCAGAACAACACCGCTCTGGGCCACCGGCGGTTGAAAATTATCGATCTCAGCGAAAGTGCACAACAGCCCATGGTGGATAATACGCTGGGACTGTCCATCGTCTATAACGGTGCGATTTACAACTATGATGAGCTTCGATCCGATCTAATAAAAAAGGGATATGCTTTCTTCTCATCCGGTGATACCGAAGTGATTTTGAAGGCTTATCATGCATGGGGAAAAAACTGTGTCGATCATTTCAACGGTATGTTCGCATTTGCGATCGTTCACCGTGACAGCGGGGAAATTTTCCTCGCTCGTGACCGCCTGGGCATCAAACCCCTGTATTATATTAAAACACCGGATGAATTTCGATTTGCATCATCTCTACCGGCACTTCTCGCCGGCGGGGGCGTCGATACGAGCATTGACCCTGTTGCTCTGAATTTTTTTATGACCTTTCATTCCGTTGTTCCGGCGCCCCGCACAATCTTGAAAGGGGTTAAAAAGCTTCCGCCGGCATCACATATGACCCTGTCACCCAACGGTTCCCTTATTGAAGCACCTTATTGGGAGCTGATGTTTACCTCCCGTAAAGAAGAGAAAAATTTTTGTTTTGATGACTGGAAAGAAAAAATCCGGGAAACACTCTTAAACGCAGTGCAACGGCGCCTGACCGCAGATGTCCCGGTCGGTGTGCTGTTGTCGGGGGGGGTGGATTCGAGCCTGGTGGTCGGTCTTCTCGCTGAATTAGGTCAGCAGAATCTGAATACATTTTCCATCGGTTTTGAAAGTGTGAACGGTGAAAAGGGAAATGAGTTCGAATATTCCGACATCATCGCCGAAACTTTCGGCACGGTTCATCATAAAATTCAAACGGAATCGTCAACGGTTCTGCCCACACTCGAACACTGTATCCGTGCCATGAGTGAGCCCATGGTAAGCCATGATTGTATCGGCTTTTATCTGCTCAGCGAGGCAGTTTCCAGGCATGTAAAGGTGGTGCAAAGCGGCCAGGGCGCGGATGAAATATTCGGTGGCTATCACTGGTATCCCCCCTTGCTGGACAGCTGCAATCCTGTGTACGGATATGTCGGCGCTTTTTTTGACCGCAGTTATACCGAATATGCCGCAGCGGTTCATCCCCGATTTGTCGATGAGGATTACAGCTTCAATTTTGTTGAAAAAAATTTTGCAAAAAGAGGGACGAAATCATCTGTCGATAAGGCATTGCGGATCGATACTACCATTATGCTGGTGGACGATCCCGTTAAAAGAGTAGACAATATGACCATGGCGTGGGGTCTTGAAGCACGGGTGCCGTTTCTAGATCATGAACTGGTTGAACTGGCGGCGAGAATTCCGGCCAAGCACAAAGTTAAAGCGGGGGGGAAACACATACTTAAGGAAGCCGCCCGCTCGATCATACCTTCGGCGGTCATTGACCGGCCCAAAGGGTATTTTCCGGTACCGGCATTGAAATATCTTGAAAATGAATATTTTGACTTTGTCCGGGAAATTCTCTTGGCGCCCAGGAGCAGAGAGCGGGATATCTTCAATCCGGATTATGTTGAAAAAATGATGGAAAAACCAAATGAGCATTTAACGCCACTGAAGGGGTCAAAACTCTGGCAAATGGCGAGTCTGGAGTATTGGTTGACCCTTCAGGGATTATAAATTCAAGGAGGAACAATATGGTTTTTAAAAGAAAATTTCCGCTGATCGTTGCATCCTATATCATAGCTGTCGGGCTTTTTTTTACGGCAGCCGCACTTTTTGAGATCCCGTTGATAGGCCTGAAATCGTCGAGGCCCCAGGTGATGATCATTATTTCCATGGTATTCAGTTTTATGGGCCTTTATTACATGTATATGGCTTTGAAAGGAAAGCTGCGACCTGAAGGTGAATCCATCACCGAAATTCGGAAAAAGGCTGTCGATAATATAAAAACGGAAGCTTACCTTGCCACAATGGCTAAGGAGGATCCAGATCCCGAAATTCGTAACGCGGCCAATGAACGTCTCAAGCAACTTAGGCATTGATAATCCGCAATTACACACCATCCGGTTCCAGGTTCACAGCATATAAACAGAGGAAAAATGATGAATAAAGAAAACCATAATATACAGAGCCGTTTGAACCGGAATGCCGGACCCTCCCTGCGGAACTGGCAGAAAGTGACCGGCCCCCATGCGATTCAAATGGTGTCGGACACCATTGTTGAGATGGGGTGGGGTAGATTGTTCTTCGGGCACACATTCGATTCCTGTAAAAAACTGGCACGGCTCATCTGCATGGAAGGAGAGATGATGCGGGATATCGCATTTTATATTCGAGACCCCCATGTACTGATTTCCATCGCGCCGGACAAGCTTTTTCTGGACCCTTCTCATGCTTTCAGACTCTGGGCGCACGACTATCATACAGGAGATGTGCCGCCACAGGCGTTCACTGTTAGACGCCTGACTTCCCGTGAAGATGCGAATGCCATTGGCCGAATATATGCACAGCGGCATATGGCCGGCTGTAACCCGGAATTCATATTGAAACGGCGTGCGGGAAGGACAAGGACATACATGGTTGCCGAATCGGCGGATGATAAAGGGATCATCGGAACGGTGACCGGAGTGGATCATGTTGAGGCTTTCAATGATCCGGAAAACGGCTCCAGTCTCTGGTCACTGGCTGTTGACCCGAAAGCCGATACGCCCGGGGTCGGTGAATCTCTGGTAAGACAGTTGATCGAGCATTATTTTGCACGGGGACGATCCTTTGTGGATTTATCCGTTATGCATGACAACAGGGAGGCTATCCAGCTGTATGAAAAACTCGGTTTCCAACGGATCCCGGTATTTTGCATAAAGCGCAAAAACACGGTCAATGAGGCCCTGTTTGTCGCTGCGCCGCCTGAAGAAAGCCTCAATCCATATGCCCGTATTATAACCGACGAAGCGAGGCGCCGGAGTATCAGCGTGGAGGTCGTAGATGCGGTTTATGGTTATTTTACATTAAAGATGGGCGGCCGTTCCATAACTTGCCGGGAATCTCTCTCTGAATTGACTTCCGCCATTGCCATGAGTCGCTGTGATGACAAACGGCTGACCCATCGCGTCCTGCATGCCGCCGGCCTGAAAACGCCTGCCCAGCAGGAAGCGACAGATCATAAAAAAAACATGGATTTTTTGAACACCCATGGTCGCCTTGTGGTCAAACCGGCCAGGGGGGAACAGGGAATCGGTATCAGTGTAGATATCCAATCGCCGTACGAGCTGGAGCAGGCAATTGAAAAAGCGCGCAATCACTGCCGAGATATCATTCTCGAAGCTTATGTTCAGGGAGATGATCTTAGAATTATTGTTATCAACTACAAAGTGGTTGCCGCGGCTGTCAGAAAGCCGCCTCAAATTACCGGAACCGGCCGACATTCAATACAGCATCTGGTTAAAAAATATAACCGCCGCCGCCTGGCGGCCACAGGAGGCGAGAGTAAAGTGCCCATGGACGGGGAAACCGTCCGCTGTATCAACATTAATGGTTACGAAATGGACGATATCCTGCCTGCCGGAGATACGATAACTGTGCGCAATACGGCAAACCTGCATACCGGGGGCACCATTCATGATGTAACCGCCATTTTGCACCCGGATATCGCCAAAGCATCCGAAAAGGCGGCGACAGCCATCGGAATTCCTGTAACCGGGATTGATTTTATCGTGCCGGATATACAGAAGCCGGACTATCTGTTCATAGAGGCCAATGAACGACCGGGACTGGCCAATCATGAACCGCAGCCCACGGCCCAACGATTTATTGATTTTTTGTTCCCGGAAACATCTTCAACCAGAAACAACATGGAGAACCTAAACGCATAATGAGTTTTTCAATTGATAAGGAGTATCTTCGAAAAACACTGATTTCTCTGCTTAATATTCCCAGTCCGTCCGGTTACACCGATCAGATTGTTCATTTTGTCGGTAACGAACTCCAGGCAATGGGTATTCCCTTTGATGTCACCCGCAGGGGAGCCATCAGGGCAAACCTGAAGGGCCAACAGAATACCCTGGATCGTGCGATTGCCGTACATCTTGACACCCTGGGTGCAATGGTAAAGTCTCTCAAGATTAACGGGCGTCTGGCAATTGCTCCGGTAGGAACCTGGTCGAGCCGTTTTGCGGAGGGTGCGCGCGTGACTATTTTCTCCGCCAAGAATGCATACAGGGGTACCATCCTCCCCTTGAAGGCATCCGGTCATACATTTGGAGATGCGGTGGATTCCCAACCGGTGTCCTGGGACCAGCTTGAAATAAGAATTGATGCGCATTGTAATAACTCAGGGGATCTTGAGAAATACGGCATTGAAATCGGCGATTATGTCGCTCTGGACACAACCGCGGAAATTACATCCAGTGGGTTTATCAATGCCCGGTATCTTGATGACAAAGCCGGTGTCGCGGTTTTACTGGCAGTTGCAAAATGCATTGTGAGCCGGGAGATAGTCCTACCGGTTGATTGCCATTTGCTATTCACCATTTTTGAAGAGGTGGGTATCGGCGCATCCGGGGTTTTGTTTGGAGACATCGCCGAAATGGTTGTTATCGACAGCGCACCGGTGGCACCGGGGCAACATTCAACTGAGCTTGGAATAACCATTGTCATGATGGATCAAGCCGGGCCCTTTGACTACCATTTGAGCCGCAAACTGGCCGGGTTGTGTCGGGAAAACGGGATTTTGTTCCAAAAGGATGTACTGAAATTCTATCGATCCGATTCAGCCTCGGCCATTGAGGCCGGAAGCGATACCCGGTCAGCCCTGATCGGCCTGGGTGTCGACGGATCCCATGGGTACGAGCGCACCCACATAAATTCATTAACGGCCGCATCTGATCTGGTGCTTGCCTATGCACAAAGTCCACCCACATTTTCAAGAGATAAAGATGATATCTCTTCCCTGAAGGGATTCCCTCATCAGCCTGAAAGAAAAGTGATTCAAATCAAAACCTGAATCGAACAGGCCTTTTTAAAACAACGGCAGTGCCGTCGAGAAGCTGTTCGGCACAAAGATAATATCGAATACGAGATTGTTGAATAAGACAGCCCGAATTGGAACCAAACCCAAGACGACAATCGAGGAATTTTTTATGGCAAAAGATATCACCGTACCGACAAACCTTCAGGAATCTTTTAACCGCTTGATGGATTTGATACCGGTCCCCTTCAAATATGAACAGGATGTTCAGAAAAATATTTTAAAATACCTTAAAAGCGACGGAGAGGAATTTGTACGTGACAGCATCGGCCGCACTCAGAAATTCTTTGCCGAGGAGTTCAGCAGAAAAATGGGGGAGAAGCAGGAAAAAGTATAACTTCAGTTGGATCCGGAACCCGAAAGTTTGAATCCAGCGCCTTGAGACCAGAACCGTTTGATAGTTAGTCTGTAATTATGAAACCATTATTTGCACTGACGGATATTTTATTGATAACCACAGCCGCATTTTTCAGTGTCCAACTGTTTTACCAGATTGCAATACCGGGGATCGATTATACTTCAATGCCTGTAAGGGTTCGACACATAAAACCGATTTCAGAAAGAGAACCATATCAATCCCTTGCATATTACGATGTAATTGCTAAACGCAATTTATTTAAATCCGAAACAGAGAAGAACAGTATTCCGATCAGTATTGAAACACTCGACCATACACAACTGGATGTAAAACTCTGGGGGACTGTAACCGGCGATATTAAAAATTCATACGCAATTATCGAAAAAACAAAAAGCGGCAAAAAAAAATCTCAAGATCTTTATCATGTGGGAGATGAGCTGCAAAATGCTGTCATAGAAAAAATTTTAAGAGAAAAGGTTATACTGGATATAAACGGCGAAAATAAACTTCTTGAAATGGAAAAGCGGTACAGCTCCGGCCGAAGAAACAAAAATTCTCGGCAGCCTGTTCGTCAGAGAAAAACCATCAGACGCGCCCTGATCGAAAAGGCTGCTGACAATGTAAACAAAATTATGACCCAGGCAAGAATACAGCCCCATGCCGAAGGCTTGTACATCTCCCGTATCAGGCCGGGATCTATTTTTCGGAGACTGGGATTGAGAAACGGGGATATCCTCACAGGTGTTGACGGAAGGCGGATTGAATCGGTTGATGATGCGTTGAGTCTCTATCAAAACCTGAGATCGGCTTCCAGGGTAACGCTTGAATTGAAACGCAGGGGCAGGGCAAGAGTCATAAACTATATCATCAAATAAACCTCAAAAAAATTTATGGCATTGAGACCTATTTTTTGAATCTGACAACCGATAATGGGGCGATAAGGGTTGCGGCCCGTGAAAATTCAACTTCAACTAAAAATATTAGCGACTTGCAGTCTATTTTAACTGAACTTATGCAAAATACCAAAATTGATGAATCCAGACGTCTGGCAGGTCTAGTGCAAAGTTCTCTTTGTAATCAGATGGGGAAAAATTATCAGAGAATCAGAAACAGGGGCGTAAAACAGGCACCGTTTTATGTGCTTTTAGGCGCCAGAATGCCGGCGATATTAGTGCAGACATCGTTTTTAAGCAATCCAAGGGAATGCAGGAGACTTACCAGTTTAAAATATCAGGATAATCTGTGCGATGGCATCGTAAACGGAATACGAAAATATATTAAGATCTTAAAGAAGTCCGCAAGAGGAAGAAAAATTACCACATTGCATGCCGATAGGAAAACAGGTTTAAGTTATGAATCAAACCATCACAACCAGTAAGATAGAAGTACAAAGGGATGGACATCACCTGAAACAGGAGGAATTTCATAGTGTCGAGTTCCGTTGGGATGATCTACCCTGTTTATTTCAATTCAAAATATATCATACACCCTCTGATGAAATGTTTATTCTGTTGAAAGAGAAGTCTAAGTTGGCGGAAAGGTTGAAAACGGGAAACATTATAAAAATGAAATACTATAGTGATGAATCGACTTATCCGGTAGAAATCAAGACCGAGGTTTCATACATTAAAAAAAATAGTCGGGCACGATTTAAAGGGCACTATTCAGCAGGGTTGAATATTTTGCAATAGCCAGAGGAGCGCGACTCACACAGATTATAAAAATGGGAGAAAAAAAGATGATACTTGCCATCGGCGAAATATTTTTATATGGATAAATCTTGATATGCGATATATCAAAAATCATTTTTTCGCTGATGCCGCAAAATAAATTAATCAGGGACGGGGCAGTCAGGCCCCGTCCCTGATTAATTCTGAATGTTATTTAATTTAAATTACTTACGCTATGAAGAGATCTTTTTCTCCAAGGCCGAAAGCCTTTCGTTAATGGCGTTCAATGTCTCTTTCAGAGAATCTGCTTCAGCCCTTGGTATGGACGGCTGGGAGTCTGTTCCGCCATAATACGGCGCTGCCGGCGGCGGGTAGCCTCCGGCACCATAACCCCGCCTGAAACCTCTCCATACCCGCGGCCATACCCGCGACCTCTGGGCATATTGGCGCTGCCAACCGCCCTGTCCGCATTGCAATACCCTCTGGCGCCGCCAGTCATGGGACCGGCACCCCGGGGTCCTGTTCCATCAAATCCAGGCATAATAAGCACCTCCGTTTATCTTTTTTCCAAAAATTTATCTCCGGCCCTGCCCCTGGCCTCTGCCCTGGCCCTGGCCTCTGCCCTGGCCCTGACCCTGACCCTGGCCTCTGCCCTGGCCTTTACCTTGACCTTTACCCTGGCCCCGTCCCTGACCGCGCTCCGAATCTCCAGTTGTGCCATCAGGTCGGCAGCCACCTTGACCTCGTCCTGTTCCGGGTCCCTGACCATCCGGACCCTTTTTGTCTCTTCCAGGCATTTTGCCCTCCTTGTGTTGACTGTTGGGTTCAGGGAGGCTATCGGCCCCCTCTTCTGCGGCGTCGACACCGGCCCTGACCTTTTAATTCATATATCCCGCCGCCGATTCTCAAAATCTTACCGGTAACCAGGGCCGCGGCAATGGTTTGCCGGGCCTCGGCCAGCACCCGTCCATACGTTTGACGGGAAATCTCCATACGGGCGGCAGCGGATTCCTGGTCCAGGCCCTCGAAATCACTCAATCGAACCGCTTCCATAGCCTCAATGGCAATAGTCAATTCACCGGTAACCGCGATGCCCTCGGGTACAAAAGCACTCATCAGGGGATATCCGGTTACAAATCTGGGTTTCTTGGGTCTGGGCACTAATTAAAACCTCCCGTTTTGGTCATTTGACTATAATATAGATATCGACTTTAAAGGTGTCAAGGTTTTTTTTGGTCATAAGACCGATATTTTAAACGCGTTCTTTCAAAAAGGCCTAAGGGTCTCGCAACCGTTATTTGATACGGCTAAATTGCCAGAACCCTAAGAGGCTATTCAAACACCTGCGCCCTATATCCCGCCGGCAGGTGAGCCGTTCCTTTGACCACCGGCAGACCTGTTGCCGCAGCGACATCCATGGCCAGATGATCGATGTCGCTGCAAAACCCTTTTCCCAACGTCCATCCGTTATCCGTTTTCCCGGCAAAGGTGCAGGTACATAGATGAATCACATCGGCGCCCTTGCTTTTTAATATCCCGGCCAGCTTGGTTGCCCCGTCACCCGGACATGTGCAGGACAAGATACCGGTCAGTTCGGTATCCGCATAACGTGCAAACCCTTCCTTTTTCTCCTGCAAACACCGCAGACAATTGGTCATGGGACACCGGTCCCCGTTTTTTTCACATCTTAAAATCCCGATTTTTGCCATGAATCGTTACCTCCTGATACATTAAACTCTTAGAATTAAAATACCCCTATCGTTGCAAAAGCCGGATGGCTTCAGAACCGAGGCATCAAGGGTGAAGCTGTCATCATCTACCGCAATCCCTTGATAACGAAGGATCTGGAGTCATCCGGCTTTCC
>CALNYM010000009.1:0-86520 GCA_942490765.1 uncultured Desulfobacterales bacterium
ATCGATGGAGCAGGTCAGTTAGTCTTGAGTCAATTCGAATAATTGAATTCAGAAATGGCTGCGGAATTTAAAAAACGCGTTCTTGCCTGAGATAAGATATTTAAACCATAATGCGATCATTGAAACATTACGATCGAAAGGTGATAAATATGCTACGTGCCTCCATTGAGATCTGCCTATCTTCGTCGGCATTTGCCTGCTCAGAAATTTTCCGTTCACAATTGACGTAAGGAATCGTGAAGTACATTGATATGGCATGGATGCATATTGCCATCCAGATGGAATACTCTAAGGATGAATCTGAAAAGAGAGACTTTTACATTAGATGGATACTTCAGGATTAAGCCTGGAAGAAAAACAGGCTAAAAGAATCGCTCTTGAAAAATAAATAATATCTTGATGCTTGCCAAAACGAAATAATGTTTTATATGTACCCACATGCACTTCACCTGACGTTACGGCTGGCGTACGCCCCGGGCGCCAGGTGAGTTTATCGTTAGCCTTTGAAAATTCGTCGGAAAATATTACTATGCAAAAGAAAAATAATAACCCCACTGTTTTATAAGATTTTTATAATATCGTTTACTATGTACTTTTCGTTTTTGCAGTGTATCAGATCCTTTTGCACATATCCGCTTCTTTTTGTATAGGGCTTCCCCCTGGTTGGGAGAATGCTGTTGTTTTAGTGGAGATGCAATGTGGTGATATGCCATCTGAACCCTGCCCGAAAATACCTCCAATGCCTACAGCAGCCTCGGGCTTATGATGCCGGATGAAATCCGGATGTCTTAATTTCTGCAAAGGACCAGACGATTCTTGCCCTATAAATTTTCTGGATTTTTGTCATAGCCCGGAAGACTTTTGTCCAGTCGCTACTGGATTTATAATGGAAATATGCAATGTAACACTGCTAATCTCAAATCGACATGTTCTTGCTGCACATCAGCCGAACCGCCGTTCGCGCACGTCTTAAAATCTGGCAAACCTATACGACTGTAGAGTTAGTGAGGCATGGTCACCCTAATCATAACGTTGATATTGCTGCTTGCCAACTGCGTTATTCGAAATCGCGTAAAATATGAGGATATGGATTTATAGACATTCCTGAGGATCGGCCTTCGAAAAATGGTAAAACATGCATAGCACCTTTGAGTTCCGTTCGTGCAGGCGATCGGCAGTTTTTGCCGGCTTTCCTCTAATAATAGGGGGTGTTCGTGCTCAGGGCCGCTAATCAAGAGACACCACTCATTCGATCCGGCATTGCTTCAATCGTTTTACCGTGTGACACTCAAATTGGAAATATTTCATCACTCTCACAATATATTTCTTATGGATTCTGGGTGCATTTCAAGGAAATAGTGGTAGCCCTGTTGTCATCTCCACCAACCATAATGGATATAAAAGGGACATCGCGAAAGAAAAAGTGCTCATCTTAGAGCTTCAATAAGCGCTTTTCTTGATCTAACGTGCCAATTGAGAAGGCCGTTGTCCTCGGTGGTGTCAAAGCAAAAATAAACTCGGGATTATGCTGATGTTCAATCTTCTGGACGGCATTGAGGATGCCATGCACTTAAAAACGCAGTGTATTTCAATAGAAAACGAAAAGGCAGAAATAGATCAACCATCAGTGCAAAACACTGAGACACCGATCAAAGAAAAAATAGAATTTTGAGATTAACTATGAGGGCTAACCAGCGGCTGTTGGCGGGATTATCTTTACTCGCCGTAAAGCTGCAAATCCTCGTTAGCGAGTTAAGGAAACAATGAAAGTATATGTCATTTTGCGACAATAATACAGATTTGAGAGAAAGCCACATCATCCCAGCTTTCGTCTATATTAAAGGAAACATTCAATACTGGTTTTATTCGATTTGGAGACGCTCCTAATCAACGTGTTCAAGACGGACACAAGTGTTATTTGCTATGTGCTGATTGTGAGAGACTTTTCAGCCTTGGGAAACTAAATTTGCAACAATATTTGGTTCTTTCGCATTTAAGTTGAAAGCCTCGGGCTGAGGAGGCCACAGTGCTGGTGGATTTTCAGAAGGAAGTAGCTGACATCCCTGTAGCCGTAGGCCATCCTCTTCAATCTTTTGATTTTGTTGTTAATGCCTTCAGAAATGGCTGACGTTATCCGGCGCAGGAAGAAGTTCAGGATGAAGTGGCGTTTTCGGAAAAATTTTTTGCCTAATTCCACAAAGGCCGTGATTTTGGAGTCGAAGGCTGCCCTGATCCATTGCCTGAGTCCTGCTTGGGCAGATTTGCGAGAGTCGGCCCGATAGATTTCAAGGAACTGTTCTTTCAGTAGCATGGCTCGATAAACCGAGTCGTTGAGTTCGGCTAGTTGATCCAGAACATTTCGCTGTCGCTTTGAGGGATTGCTTTGCATCAGGATGAACTTTTTCCGGCAGTGGAGAAGGTCTGCAAGGGGACTGTTCTTCTCCTTTCTGGCCTTCCCGAGTTCATCCTTGCGAACCGTGTCCAGGGCATCGTTCAGGTAACTTTTGACATGAAAGTGGTCGAGGACGATCAGGGCGTTTTTCGCATTTTGTCTGATCGACGATAAAAAACCTCGGGCACCGTCACAGGCGACAGCATCAATCTGTGATGACTTCTCCTTGCCCAGGTCGGCAAAGAAAGCATCCAGTGTGCCTTTGCCGCGACCGTCATGATTCCAAATGACTTTCCGGAGATCGATGTCTACCACGTTGGTCACGTACTTGTGCCACTTCTGCCAGGCAACCTCGTCCACACTCATGTGCGAGAGTGCTGTTACTGGAGAGAGTTTTTCACGGGCAAGTTCTTCCAAAATGCCGCGATCGATGCGGTAGACAACCTCGTCATCAAGACCAAGAAACCAGCCAGCCTCCGTGTTGGTGGTAATAGATGTCAAACGGTAAACTTGTTCAGCAAAGCGGCGGGTAAAACGACCCC
This sequence comes from uncultured Desulfobacterales bacterium, assembly GCA_942490765.1. Lineage (GTDB taxonomy): Bacteria > Desulfobacterota > Desulfobacteria > Desulfobacterales > 4572-123 > 4572-123. The sequence continues at coordinate 2,935 of CALNYM010000009.1, forward strand.
GTAACGCTTCAAACTGCTCTACCCTGATTTTACTGTCACGTGGGCAGCGGACCTTACGCTTGGGAACATAGAGAAAGGTTCTTCTGCCACAAAAAGGGAGATCTTCAACGTGGATCCAGTCGATGCTATGAACAGGGCCACGATGAACGGTGCCGCATGCAGAGCAGATCGGTCCCACGGGATCAATCAGATCAACATACAGATGAAGGCTATTTTCATGATCAAGCACTTTGACAACCTTAAAATTAGGCAAAGCAAGCAGTTTTGTGATAGTATCCAGTTGCATCGGGTTTCTCCTTATAAGGACGGGTTCTGTCGGAAACAAAACCTTACCATATTTGGTTAAATCCGGTGCATTTTTTATGTGAACAGATTACAGCTATTACGTTTCAACTTTTTTACGAATGAACCATTATTTTTCATCCTTTGGGCAAACAAGGAACTGATCCAGAGTATTCGCTACTGTCCTTGGCTTTAAATTTGAGATCCAGCATCTTGGCGGGTCCTGACTTTTTTAATGACGATCATGACATCGTATCTCCTAAGTATTTGCTAGAGAAAGCGAATAGGCTTTGATTAGCGGAAAGAATTTCTACTTGATCGCTGTCAAGATCCAAGCCTCAATTTGAACAACATTTATTACCATTTGATCAAGCAAAAGTCATTATCTTGATATGCCAACAAATATCAATCAGATACATACTCCGCACTGTAGAACATGCCGTATACTGGAGATACAGATGGCCAGCATTTATTCAAAATAGGACGTATCATTATTGTGGATTACAGGAATGACATTGCCCACGATGCATTGAAGGCACAAATTGTATGTTAAAAAAGGTATACTAAATCGGTTCGCTATATTCTACCAGATTATTTCGAGAGTATTTAATGAGAGAGCCAGGAGGCTTCAAGATAAATAAGTCAAGATCACCTAAACAGAAAAAAAGAAGAGTCTTATAAAACATCGAAGAGCTTACAATTGAATACAGAAAGCAATGATTATGACGTAAAGTTGTTTGGCGATAAAATATTTTCAAAGAATGAGTAGAATATTGACAAGCTATACAGTCATGCTAATCACAAGCATACTCCGCTTGCAGATAGCTGCTATTATTGAATATAAAGAGTCACATTTGATCGATACAAAGAGACCGGCTGATACTGGGGCTGAGCACCTTGAGCGATTAAATTTCGGATGAACGGTGCGTCACTGCCAGCCTTTATTCATGTAAATAGGACGTCCATTTAATATTCGTTTAAATTAAACCTCGGCTTGTCAAATCTGTCTTTCTGATCGCCGTGGCTCGTAAAATATCAACCGGACGTGTTCATGTCTGCCAGTATTGTATTTTCAAAAAAGGCAATTGAAACATTGAGGATGCCTATTCTTCTATCAAACATATTTAAACATTACCAAGCGCTCTAATTTCTGATGAAAAAAATTATTTTAAAAGCATATAAAAAAACTGATAGAAAATCAATATGGAGAAAATTAATTTCGAACAACGAAACGGAGGTAGACTTAATATGAGCTTTTGGCAGTGGTTGCATCAATTCGAGTTTGAAGATTACCTCCGCCGGAAAAGACGGAGCCGACTATGCGTATGTTCGATTTCGAAGTCAGGTGAATTTATGCCTCAAGAATTTATTTCCGTCCCGGGAGGTTCAGATATGGTATTGGCAAAAAAGATGCATTTACAAGTGATCAAAAAAATCTTCTCAAAGTGACCACTTAAGTTGGGACTTATCTCCAAGAAGACAGATCAGGTTGACTGGTAGAGATGCCGATGTATAAGGCCCATGATATTAAAGAGGAAGATAATTTTAATGCCGTCTGTGGTAAGACGGGCAGAGGACTTGAATTACATGTTCACCACATCATTCCTTTAGAATGCTATGGTACGAACCATCCCGCGAATTTAATTGCTCTTTGTTACACATGTCATAATAAATTGCATAAAGGTTTCAAAGTCACGAAGAACCATACAATATGGCGAACGGGTGGAAAATTTGTTGTAATTGATGTTGAGACCACTGGTTTCAGTAATATGGACAGAATAATAGAAATCGCCAAGATTTCCGTCAATGGGAACTTTTGAGGAATATCAACTTATTAATCCAACATGCTGATACCCACAAGATCGCAAAATCTACCGTATTAATGATTCACTTGGAAGAAGATGCACCACACTGAAGAGGTTCTACCAGAATCTGCGGATTTCATTAAAACGATAGTTGTTGACAATTTGCCCTTTTGAATGATTTCGAATTCAGTTTAGAATCCATTAAATTGTGAAATTGGTAATGAGAAATTGATACACTTTCGCTGTTTATGAAAAAAATAAACAATTCAAAAAACTATAACCGAAAACCCCAGTAAAATATTTCAGATTCTCGTTTCAACACAACATAGGGCAATTTATGATTGTCATTGTGATATCTAATATATTGAATTGCTTAATTATAAAAAAATTCCTGCCAGTTTTGCAATGGCATATTTATTTTGCCAGCCCTTCCTGTCTTCATCCTCTCAAAGAGAAGAAGACACCAGGGTCACATCTTAAATTCTAAATATGAAGGAGAGACACTATAAAGACCTACTGATCATGAAGGCATTACAATACATGATGTATAGAGTGCGACAAATTGTCAAAATTAGGGAAAATGCCGCACTAATTGCTGGTGGCAGGCAAAAGCTGCGCGCTCAATAAAAAATCGTTACAACAGAAGCAAAATATATCAAACGGCTTTTAAAACGGCAGCGAATCGCTATTAAGCACTGAGAAAACGAAGTCGAACATTTGGCCGGATAACATTGGCATGTGATACATCCAGATCTGCACAATTATCAAAAATTCGATATAGAAAACAATGAAAATAGCGTAACTGAGCTTGATCAACGTGAAATTCAACGATTTTATCGAAAATATTCACAATTTTGCAAGTTCACTGATCCTGATATTTTAAGAGATGTTATTTTCTCAAAAGGTAGTTTGAATGATAAGTTACGAAATCGATTTAATTTCTTTGATAACAATGATTTCACGCTTCTTAAAGCTATTCGTAATTATGCTATTCATCGGCACAGAATTATTTAATGAAACTAAATCTTTGCTCCTTATTTCTACAATTCCATTTAAAGCAGATACATCAATTCTTGTGCCTTTATCGATAGATAGACCGAAAGCCATTATTGTAAGCTCATCAAACAGTCAATCAAAAGTATGATTGATAATACAGTGATTTACTACAATAACTATGCTGATATTTATCCGCGTATTCAATTTTGGGGTTACTCTATATTTTTATGTTAAAGAGCAAAAATTAAACATTAAATCATCAGAATTTGATCAGATGAGAACTCAATCCACCTGAAATTGAGAATGGTTATTCTCACTATATTAAAGGAGATAATACCTGCTGAAGGGTATTTCTGTAGATGAATTTTCGACACTGTAAGTATGGAAAAAGCAAAGATGCAAGAAAACTTTTATACCGAAGAAAAAGGAATGTATACTTTTAAAACACTAATAAACACCATTTAACAAATGGCTTAGACCGGTGAAATACAACCGCTACTACGTGCGACAATTATCTTGTCCGGTTGACGACAATTAACTTGGCCGGTTAGTCGTGATAGAACCCCGACACTAAAATTCACTTAAAATGGAGGTGTAATTCCGTGTCGGGGAAATCAATAACCGAACAACAGATAAGGATATACATGACAGGAAGAAGCAAAGGTAATATTCAGATCACAGCCGCCGCTAAGGCCGGGATATCAGAACGTTCAGGACGGCGCATTGAAAAGGAGAAATTTTCCTCAAGAAGATCAAGCCCATACGCCATTGGCGAACACGCAAAGATCCTTTGAAGGGGTCTGGGAAAACGAGGTCGTTCCAATGCTGGAAAAAAACTTTGAACTTCAGCCGTTAACGCTGTTTGAACATTTTGCCGGAAAATATCCTGAAAATTTCCAAAGGTCCAAACTTCGGACATTCCAACGTAAGGTAAAAAAGTGGAAGGCTCTTAACGGATCAGGTAAGGAGGTAATGTTTTTGCAGGAAAAAAATCCCTGGTCGTATGGGTTTATCGGATTTTACAAAGCTAAAAAAAGTTACGATAACGATCAACGGAGATCCCTTGAAGCATCTTTTTTACCATTTCCGCTTAATTTACAGCGGTTGGTGCCATGTCAAAGTCGTCCTCGGAGGAGAATCATTTACTTCACTCAGTGAGGGATTACAGGACGCTTTTTGGCGGCTGGGAGGGGTCCCGACAGAGCATCGTACAGACAGCCTGTCTGCTGCTTTCAAGAATTTGACCAAAGATGCAAAGGAAGATGTCACCAGGCGCTACGAAGAATTATTCAGCCATTATGGCCTGATTCCGACACGTAATAACAGGGGAAAAGGGCATGAAAACGGCGGGTGTTGAGTCACCACATGGTCATTTGAAAAATAGAATTCATCAAGCCTTGTTGCTTCGGAATTCTGTTGATTTTGAATCTGTTTCGGCCTATCAGCAATGGATCGATATCATTGTAAGCGATATCAATACCCGCAATGCACGATAAGGTCGCTGAGGAACGTAAATATTTGAAAGAACTGCCGCTTCAAAGGACAGTTGATTATACCGAGCAAGTAGTCGGCGTCAGCACGACCAGCACAATTTTGGTAAAACGTGTTATCTATACGGTTCCATCCCGCCTGATAGGAGAGAAACTGCGCCTTCATATTTACCATGATAAGATCGTGGCCTATTTGGGAACAACCCAGGTCATCATATTACCCCGGGTGTTTTCACTCAATAACAATCGGCGGGCTCGCTGTGTTGATTACCGGCACGTAATTGGCAGCCTGGAGCGTAAACCCCAGGCTTTTCGTTTCTCACAGCTACGGGATGACCTGTTGCCCAGCGACACTTACCGGTTTATATGGGAACAGCTTGACCAAACCCTGGATCCCCGTGCTGCCTGCAAGGCAATCGTGGGCATTTTGTCTCTGGCTAACCGGACTGATCGGGAAACGGAACTTGGTGATTACATCCTTGAAAAAATGGCAACAAACTGCATCCCGGCGCTTCATGAACTTCAAAAGAAATTTGACAAAAAGCTGAACTTGTCATACCGGCAATTGATGTGTCGCGGTCTCAGGGAAGGATTACAATATCCTTCTTTCTTCGACAATCGCTTGAGGAGGTGTGCTGATGGCAAGCGGTGAAACTCTTCCGGTATTGCTCAAACAGCTACGTCTTTCAACGATAGCCCAACTATGGGAACCCTTCTCACTCCGTGCCCAGGAGGAGCAGTGGAGCCCGACGCAGTATTTAGCAGCCTCTGTGTGAGCATGAGTTAAATGAACGTTACAGCCGGCGGATTGCCCGTTTTACAAAAGAATCCTGTCTCCCGGTGGGCAAGACCCTTGCAACATTTGATTTTAGCCAAACACCGGCAATAAGCAGGAAAAAAATAGAGGCCCTGGCCCAAAACAGCGATTGGGTAAAACGTGCAGAAAATCTTTTATTTTTTGGCCCCAGCGGTGTTGGAAAAACCCACCTGGCGGCCGCCATAGCGCACGGTTTGATAGAACAGTCTATTCGAGTACGGCATTTCAAGACCACTGCACTTGTTCAGCAAATGCAGCAGGCCCGTGCAGATTTGCAGCTTGAAAAGTTTCTCGCCAAACTTGATAAATATGCGGTCATCGTTCTTGATGACTTGGGGTACGTCAAAAAAAGTGACACTGAGACCCATGTGCTTTTGAGCTCATCGCTCATAGGTATGAAACTGGAAGTCTCATCATCACATCCAACCAACCATTTGGGGAATGGGACAAAATCTTTACTGATCCTTCAATGACGGTTGCTGCCATCGACAGGGTCGTTCACCATTCAGTCATTATTGAAATACAGGCTGACAGTAAAGTAATTGACGTCTGACAGCTGCCTGCTTTCATCAGGTTGTTGGCTAATGCTATCGTTAGAAAAGAGCAAAGCATGCAATATTTATTTGACCAGATTTCTAATATGTTTTCACCTGATTTGTGGAAAGGTGCTATTTAGGTGTTATTCTATCTCCGCAATATTTTCTTTATTTGCCATAATATTCTCAGAGCATATAATCAGTTAAAAAGACTGACCGCGCTAAAACAACTCCGATATTTTCAGAGAATGAAGAAAAGCAGTAAATCTCATGAATGAAATGTTCACGAATGATAGAACGTATTATTCGCAGTGTCCGGATTATTTTCCCCCACAGAATCGAAAAGAATATAAAAATGGATAAATATTCCATTCGTAGTTGGCACAGCAAATATGCACGCTGCTGCTGATATACTAAATCTTTGGCCAAGCAGAAAAAAAGGAAAACATTGAATTTGTCATATTTCTAAAGATTGAATTTTAGGAGCAAAACATAGTACAAATATAAAGTTATAAAACCGATAAAATGTTTGATGCCTGTATACCCAATGCTTCATGGTTCCACATGATAATACCGTTGTTTTCAAATTTATCATTCCGACAAAACTTTTATGCTATCAATAACAATGATTATGGTCTTATTTGGAAAACAACTACTCCTGAAATCCAAAAAAAGTGTTTAATAATTATAGGGTTAGGCTCACTTGGTACGGAATCTGCCGCTTATTATCTTAGAAATAATGCTGTAATTATAGCTAAAATGTATGGACATAAGGATTGGTATGTCTAATACACGTCAAATTAGATCAGGAAAAGACTCTGCCCAAATTTGCCATCTTTCATCTGATCCAGCGCTTTGGAATAAAATATGTCATCCAATAGTGTGGTGTGGGAACATTTTCGGTTTAATTTGATTGCTAAAAATAAAATTTAACAAATAGCTGGAGCAGCATAGCAAGGGCTGTGCGGCTTTTGATTTTGCCCTTTTGGGTTAAACGTGCTTTTTAACCAGCTCTGTTTCCTGTTGTCTGCTCAGCATATGTTGACAGACAGTTGGGGGAGAAGAATATGTATAAATTGAATGATGAATGGCTTGGGGGGGGTTTGTGATATATCCCAGGCTTCCGATCCGTTTTAAAACCTGCACTACCTCCAACCTATTCACGCTTTTGTGGGCGTTTGAAAAGTTGTGATATCAAAGACCACCCGGGAGTTTTGACGCACCATTTATCAAGCATAACACCCCACGAACTCTCCACACCGATCATTGAAAAATTCCATCGCCTCATCAACGGAGTCAAAAATTATCCAATCATGTCGTATGGTCTTTTCACCCTGAATACGTATCCTTTCAATCTCAGTGTTTCCAAAATATTCAAAATGGTCATGATAATCTGTGTACAGTTCATTTTTTCGCATTTTGATGCCCTCCTTTTATTATAAAAACGCCGTTTCATCATATATTTGAATGCAGATTACCACATGGGTTTGACAGATCCGGTCACACTGTTTTAAATTTATTGATATTTTTTTTTGAGGTCCGAATTATTTTATTAAAAATATTGCCATAATTTTTATTAAAGGAACGAATCAAAATTTGATAAATTTTCTGGAAACTTGAGGGATAGGATAAACGACAACTCGTAATATTAAGGAGGTATCATGTTTGAAAAAGACACGATTCAAACTAATGCGGGTGATTTGGAAATCACATTTATCGGGCATGGGACGTTAATGCTGAGGTTTAACGGAAAAATCATCCATGTTGATCCATGGGGCCAACTTGCTGATTATACCCAAATGCCAAAAGCCGATATCATCTTGATCACGCATGAGCATCGCGATCATCTGGACCCGAAAGCAATCGAAAATGTGCGTACGGGAAAAACCATTTTGATATTAACCAAAATATGTGCAAAGCAGATTGAAGGCGGTACCGTCATGAACAATGGGGATACACAAGAAATCGACGGGATAAATATCGAGGCTGTCCCGGCTTACAATATTGAACACCAGCGGAGCCCCGGGATACCGTTTCACCCCAGGGGCGATGGTAATGGTTATATTGTTACTTTTGGCGGCAAGCGCGTTTATATCGCCGCTGATACTGAAAACACACCGGAACTGAAAGCCATAAAAAATATTGATATCGCATTTTTACCCATGAATCTACCTTACACGATGACCCCGGAGATGGTTGCCGATGCGTCCAAAGCCTTAAAGCCGAAAATCCTTTACCCGTATCATTTTGGTGACACCGATACTACCAAACTTACGAAATTATTAAAAAATGAACAGGCGATTGAGATTCGCATCCGCAAGATGGCGTAAGTTATGATGTGGGGTCTGACCGGGGCCAACTTTTAAATTATGAATAAGAGTTCGATATAATTCACTATTCAAGCTTTGTCCCAATTCACGAAAATTCCACGTGGATCTCGTTAAAAAATTCAGTTTCAATAGTTTCGATATCAATAAAAAGATGGGTTGAGCAGTTGTCTGTCGTGATGTCATAACCGGCGGGGGACCCATTGATTTCGACCTGTTCCAGCCGAGGCCTTCCCCGAAGCCTCAGCCCGACGCTCAGCCCCCTTTGAAGCGGGTCTTTTCCGGCAAAGCAGAATGACAGATCGATGGAATGATCGTTGCGCATCCTGCGGCAGGGGTCCAGGATACCGAAGCGTGTCAGCAGAGCCCATATTTCCCGTCTTGAATCGCGCTGTTTTGCAGCGGTTTCCCCCCCCGTGGGCGTATTTCCGGCCAGGTCGGAAAGGTGCCCGGGAAACGGCTATTTTGTGAAGAGTTGCCGGACATTATCGGTCAGCACCTTTCCCATCCGGTTTTTGGGGATCTCTTCGACAAACCGTATAGCCCTGGGGGTTTTCCATTCATGGACATGCGCCCGGCAGAAACTTCTGATTTCGTCGACATCAAGTTTTGCACCCGGTCGGCATCTGACGGCGGCAACGACCTTTTCACCCCATTTTTCATCCGGAATACCGACCACGGCCGATTCAAGAACGGCTTCGATCCGGTTGATGACGGCTTCGATCTCCTTGGGCGAAATGTTCTCGCCTCCGGAAATGATGATGTTCTTGATCCGATCGGTCAGGTAGTAGTACCCGTCCTTGTCCACATAGCCGAGATCACCGGTCTTGAACCAGCCGTCTTCAAACGCTTTTTCGGTTTCCCTGTTTTTTCGCCAGTAACCGGGGGTGATTCCCGGTCCCTTGAGCCGGATTTCCCCGATCTGCCCGGAAGGGAGTGTTTCATTGGTTTCCGTAGAAACGATCTTCACTTCGAGCTGCGGCAGGGGAAGACCGATGGATCCGGGTTTCCTCGTTTCCGTCCAAAGGATTGGAAAAGTTCATGCCGGTCTCCGACATCCCTTCCCGCTCGACGGGCGTCTTCCCGAAAGTGGTCCGAATCCGTTCGAAATCCTTTGACAGAAGCGGGGCCGATCCTGAAGCCCACAGCCGCACGTGTTTGAAATCAGGCGACTGTTCTCCTGCGGCCTCCATCATTTTGACGTACATGGATGGAACCGCCATAAAAACAGTACAACAGCGGTCCCCGTCTTTTCGGGCCAGTGCGCCGATGACTTTTTCCGGTAAAAACCGGTCCAGCATCTCGATCTGCGCACCGGCAACCAGCGCCGTATGAACGGCAAAACACAACCCGTGGACATGAAAGAGGGGCAAGGCGTGGCAGATCACGTCCGATTCGGTGATTTTCCATGTGGTGATGATGTTTTTTGCATCGTGGGCCAGGTTCTTCTGGGTAAGAACCGCCCCCTTGGGCTGTCCGGTCGTGCCGGAGGTATAAATGATGGTGCACGGATCTTCCGGCCGGACATCAGCCGGCAAACGGGTGTTGCCTGAGGATCTGAAGAAGTTGACCGATTCATACGGTCGGTCGGTGTCCAGCAGTTGGACGTTGCCTTTGAAACCCACGGCGTTAAGGATCCGGACCTGATCAGCACCGGCCACAATGAGAGAAGGACATGCGTCGTCAACCAGGTAGGCCATTTCCTCCTGTTTGAAGCCCGGGTTCACCGGAACGGAAACCGCGCCGAGCCGGAGCAGGGCAAGATGGGTGACCAGAAATCCAACAGATTTCGGTAGATAAAGCATCACCCGGTCTCCTTTGCCGATCCCCTCCCTCGAAAAAAAGGTGGCCACCCGGGTGACTTCCGCATCCAGACCGGCGTAGGTCATCGCTGTTTCCAGTTTACCGTTTCGGAAGAAGCGCAGGGCCGTTTTTTTCCCATGCACCGAAAAGCTTTCAGAAAAACATTGCGTAATACCATCTGATTCCATGTTTGATGTTATCTCCTTTTTGGTTCCTCGCTGTTTCAAGTATCCCGGGGCTTTATCGAGTCAATTTTACCCACACGAAACAGCGAGGAGCCTCCTTTTTCTTTTATATGTTATTCGCCCGAGAGTTCATCGTCATCCAGGGCATAAACGCTTCCGGCATTGTTTGCGAAAAAGTCCTCGCCAAATTCCCGGGCCGGTCTCATGGAAGCGTCGAATCCCGTGCAGAGGGATACGCCTATCTTTCGTACCCCAATTTCCCTTAACGTCGCAATGGCTTTTTGCTTTTGCGCTTCCGTTTTCGGAAAAAGGTGGGTGCCGCCCACGATTGTGTGAGCGCACTGTTCGCCCGTTATATGCCGGGCATGGAGAATGGTGTCGCGCACACCCCCAAACGTTAGGCGCAGATCGCCTTGCATTATCGCTATTACTGCAATCTGACATGCGGATACAGAAAAAGGGAAAAGATGGCGAAGTCCAGGAGTTTATGACATTCGTGCTTTCGTCAAAGGCGCTGTGATGAAGTTGGGTGCGTTTGACCTAAAATTTTACGATGTTGCCCCCTCCTGTTGTTCAAAGTACCCGGTCGTTATATCGAATTAGGTTGAAACTTCAAAATCGATAATATCCTGTATAAACATGGTTATTGACACAATACGCCGCTTCTGCCATGTTTGAATCTGAAAAAAGTAATTGCCCATCTTCCACTTCTCGTATTGATGAAATCATCATCCCAAACGATGGGCACCGTTCTTGAATGCCGCCGCCATGGACATTAACAGGGCATGAATGGGGTCGCTCAATAAAGGGCAAGCCAAGAGAAAGAATGCTTCTTTTATCCTTAATTTTCGAAAGCGTCGTTCGATGGAATCAGAACTGCGAAGTAACGAAACCGCACGTTTTGATGCGCAGTTCAACAACTATCGAACTTTTAGGGGGAAAAGAGAATTATTCAATTAATCCATGATGCGAGGAAATTTCAAACAATTCACGGATAAGGCAGACGTTGGTTACAGGACAGTAAAAAAGTGAGGATACCATGAGTGAACTAAAACAATTTGCTATTGGTGGTGCAAACGGGACCCTGGTCGAGCAGCTTTGCAAGATGAGTAATCGGCACGGCCTTATCGCCGGGGCAACTGGCACCGGTAAGACCGTTACCTTGCAGATACTGGCGGAAAATTTTTCCCGTTTGGGCGTACCTGTCTTTGCCGCTGACATCAAAGGAGATCTTTCAGGTTTAGGCAGCGCCGGTTCTCCGCATCCAAAGATTGACGAAAGATTGTTGAAAATCCCGCTGAAAGGGTACCTGCAGAGGCCCTACCCTGTTGTGTTTTGGGATATCTTTGGTAAAAACGGTCATCCCATACGGTCAACCATTTCGGAAATGGGACCTTTACTATTGTCAAATCTGCTGGGTCTGAATGACACGCAATCTGGTATTTTGTATGGCTGTTTCAAGATTGCCGATGATCAGGGGTTGCTGCTTTTGGATTTGAAAGATTTACGTTCCATGCTGATGTGGATGGGCGACAACACAAAAGAACTGCGAAGTGAATACGGAAATATTTCCCAATCCAGCATCGGTGCTATTCAGCGCCAATTACTCGTCCTGGAGGAACAGGGCGCTGAACATTTTTTTGGTGAGCCTGCTGTAAAACTTTCAGACCTCATGCAAGTCGATTTTTCCGGCAATGGGGTCATCAGTGTTTTTGATGCCACAAAGCTGATGGCTCAAGCACCGAGGGTGTATTCATCGTTTCTGCTATGGTTGCTTTCTGAATTATTTGAACAACTCCCGGAAATTGGAGATCCCGACAAACCAAAAATTGTGTTTTTTTTCGATGAGGCCCACCTCTTGTTTGATCAAGCCTCAAAAATACTTGTCGACAAGATAGAGCAGGTGGTTCGATTGATTCGTTCAAAAGGGGTAGGTATCTATTTTATTACCCAAAGCCCCCTGGATATTCCCGAGGAAATTTTAGGGCAGTTAGGCCTTAAAATTCAACATGCCTTAAGGGCGTTCACACCCAGGGACATAAAAGTTATAAAGGGTGCAGCTCAATCTTTCCCTCCCAATCCAAAATTCGATACCGAGGCCGTTATTACGGCCCTCGGCATTGGTGAAGCGCTTGTTTCTGTATTGGATAATAAAGGGAGACCGCTCCCTGTCCAACAAACCTTGATTCGCCCTCCTGAATCTCGTATCGGCCCCCTTTCTGAGGAGGACCGTCAGAATCGCATCGAACGGTCGCCATTTAAGGGTCGTTACGATGATGGGTTAGACCGTATATCTGCATACGAAATATTAAAGGATCGAGCCAGGGAGAAACAGGTTCAGCAGGATACCGTTGAAAGGGAAAAAATAAAAGATAAAAACCCTTCCAAAAGCGGCAGGAAAAGACAGAGCACGGGCGAAGCGTTTATTAAAAGCGCTGTGCGCTCTATCGGTAGTCAGGTCGGTCGGCAGATTATTCGTGGCATCATGGGGTCTTTCTTTGGTGGCCGCCGGTAAAAAACAGTAGATGGAGACTTTTTACAGCGCCACAGGGCTTGCTATACCAGGTCCGATCAAAAGGCTCCCCGTTTAATCAAAAAGAAGCCGCTCCACCACCTCAAACAGCGTTTCAATGCCAAAGCGCAACCCGCTGATGGGAATGCGTTCGTTGTGGCCGTGGATCAGCTCTTTAAATGACATGTCCGGTGGCAGCCGCACCGGTGAAAAGCCGTAGCATTTGATCCCCAGTTTTTTCCAGTGGGATGCGTCGGTAAATCCGGTGAGCAGGTTCGGTATCATGACCCCCTCAGGATCATGCCGGGCGATCGCTTCGGCGATGAGGTCCATTACCGGGTCGTCGGCCGGGGCCTGGGTCGGGGTCAGCTCTTTGATGATTGTAATGGCAGGGCCGTTGCCGATGACGGCCCGGATCTCCCGGATCAGGTCATCGGACGTCTGGCCGGGAAGGATGCGGCAGTCGACTTCGAGAACAGCCTTTGATGGGATGACATTGATCTTCTCGCCGGAGTGGAAGGTGGTGGGGTTGGCCGTGTTGCGGAGCATGGCGGCAAGCGACTGGGCAGTGCTTTTGTCTTTTATGGCTTTTTTTAGCAGGATGCCGGAAAGAGAGGGTTTTAAAAGGAGCCTGAACACAAGGTTTTTGGGAAAGCCAAGGTGCGCGGCCAGTTCATTGAAAAACCCTATGGCCGGCTCGGTGTTGTGCTGGGGCAGCAGGGTGCACCCGAGTTTTTCGGCAACTTCCGCTGCCTTGATCAGGGCCGAATCGGGATCGGGAACGGAGCCGTGTCCGGGATTGCCTTTTGTTTCGATCCTCAGCCAGCAAATCCCTTTTTCCGCGATCTGCACCGGATAGAACCGCTTTTTGTCGATTTCCATGGAAAATCCGCCCATCTCGGAAAGGGCATACTCGGCCTGTACTTTTTCCGGGTGGTTTTCAACCATGAACCGGGAGCCGTATTCACCGCCGGCCTCTTCGTCGGCCACTGCACAGAAAATAAGATCCCGTTTGGGCGTGACGCCTGACCGTTTCACAAGGATCATGGACATCAGGCACATGGCCACCATGTTTTTCATATCCAGTGCGCCCCGGCCGTAGATGCAGCCATCCTTTTCTTCGGCACCAAAAGGGGGCAGGGTCCAGTGCGCCATCTCCACCGGCACCACATCCAGGTGCCCGTTTAAAAGCAGCGGCGTCTTCTGGCCGGTGCCCTTTATCCGGCAGACAAGGTTGGCGCGATTCTCGGCGCTGTCAAACAGCTCGGGTTCAAGGCCTTCTTTTTTGAGCACATCCGCCAGGTACTGGGCTGCCGGTTTTTCATTGCCCGGCGGATTGACGGTTTCAAAGCGCAGCAGTGCCTTGAAATGGCCGAGCATTTCATCAAAAGCCTTGTCCCAGTCAACCTGATCTCTGATCGCCATTTGTCACCTCCCGTGGGTTGTGAAAAATTGTTTAGTTCATCTGCCACCGTCGTCCACCGTACTGCCGCTCTTGAGCCAGATAGCCGGTAGAGAAATCGCTCTATGGAGAAGTGTCGCAAACGCTCGTTGAAGGGCCGGTGGGCTTCCCTGGCCTTATTGAGAATACATTGATATACCGGCGAGATGCTGAAGTCAGAATATGGGTCAGATGACGGATAAGGCGCGTTATTATATTTTTTTAATCGGAGCACCTAAAGCCGTGTCTGGTGAAAAACCAGTCGGCTGTTTAGTATTGCCGCTAATTATGATACAGTATTACAACGTCATCGCCAAAACACCTGGCGGCACTTGCTCGAATAGTGAATCAAGCTGATGGAGTTTATCAAAAACGGAGGCTCAACGCAATGACGATATATGAGAAACGGATCTATTCTATTAAGGCGGGTAAAATGTCAGAGGTCGCCCGGCTTTACACCGATAAAGGATGGCCGGCGCTTGAAGCCGGCGGTTTCGCAAAAAATATCGTCGGTTATTTCATCAGCGACACCGGTCAGCTTCATCAGCTCATTCATTTGTGGCGCTTCGAGAGCGACAGCGATCGTCGCGATTTTTGGAAACGGGTATACGCGAACCAAGAATTTATGGCTTTTGCGGTACAACTCCGGGCGTTTATCCAAACGCAGGAAGTGCAGTTGCTGGTTTCCGCGCCGTGGGGTCCAAGGCCGTAACGGGTATCCGGTGCAGCAACGCTGATAATGGTCTCTTCCGGCCTGATGCAGGTTATCCATACCATTTTTATTTTAAACTATATTTACCTAACCTGGATAAACCAGTGCTGTTGAAAAGGCGTACGCCGCAAATAACAAAATACAAGCACCAAATGACAAATAAATTCCAAATAACAAACCCCCAAACAGCAAACAAGATCAAAAGCCATTTGATTGACCTCATATCGTTCTAATTTGGCGGTAATCTGGGCTTTTCGCTGTTTTGGAATTTTGGTCATTGTGATTTGTTTGGAATTTGTATTTTGATTATTGTGATTTCTTGACATAAAAAACATGAATTTCAGAATTCAGTGCTTCCGGAGGGACAATCCATGGGCTTGACCCATCTGTTGTTTAAAGATCCGATTGCGTTCATCCTTATCGCAATACCGCTTTTGTATTCCATTATTTTCCATGAGCTGGCCCATGGCTGGGTCGCTTATCGCATGGGTGATCCCACAGCCAAATTCCTTGGGCCGGTTAAGCCTCAATCCGCTCAAACACCTCGATCCTGTGGGCACGATCATGCTCTTTGTTTTCGGCTTTGGCTGGGCCAAGCCGGTGCCGGTGAATTTCAACCAACTGCGTGACAGGCACATGGGGATGATACTGGTCTCTTCCGCGGGGATCATCATGAACATGATAGTGGCGTTTTGTGCGCTTTTGCTGAGTCGGCTGCTGTCCCTTTCGCCAGCCAGTATGCCGGCGCAACTGCTCTATTATCTGGCGCAGATCAACATCATTCTGGCCGCTTTTAATTTGATTCCGCTGCCGCCTCTGGACGGGTCCAAAATTCTCATGGGGCTGGCATCCCCGGGTGTTCAAAATTTTCTTTTCCGTATAGAGCGCTATGGCTTTTTTATTATCATCGGGCTACTTTATTTAGGTGTTCTGAATCCTGTCATTTATTTTTTTCAACGGATGATTTTATCGGTTATCAATCTGCTGCTGCCCTGAATGTCCGCTGTATGTTGAAATAGCCAAGGCAGGATCTTTACCCGGTATTGCGAAAAAAAGCAGTGAGGGCATCCCCCGGGGGTATCTGTTTATTTTTAAATCAAGGATTCCAACAATGGGCAATATTTTTGAGTTATTACCAGGCACCCTTGAGCAAGAGGCATTCAGTGATCTGGTAAGGCATGAACATGTAAGAATTGAACGGATACTATCAAAAGGCCATACATCACCAGGTGAAGGTTGGTATGACCAGGATGAAAATGAGTGGGTAATCGTTTTAGAGGGCTCCGGGCGCATACTTTTTGAGGAGGGGACTGAAGTTCAATTGAACACGGGTGACTATCTGAATATTCCAGCGCATTCAAAGCATAAAGTAAAATGGACAGATCCGGATACTGTTACCGTCTGGCTGGCTGTGTTTTATTGAGGTTTATTAAAAGACCGCATTCAGCAGCCTGTTTTGGTCCAAGTGCTTGACTTTTCCTTTCTTAATTTTTGAAAGGATCTTACGATGAAGGCGGAACTACCAAGCAACGAAGCTGCGCACCTCGAGGCGCTGCGAAACTATCGTTTATTAAAAAATATAAGGAGAGTACGATGTACGCATTGGCCATAAACGGAAGTCCGCGCAAGGGCGGGAATACCGAACTGCTTCTAAAGGCGGTTCTCAGTGAACTAAATGATGCCGCCTGGGAAACGGAACTTGTAAAGGTCGGCGGAACAGCAATCCGCGGTTGCCTGGCCTGTGAGAAGTGCTTTGAGAACAAAGACAATCAATGCACCCAGAAAAAGGACCATTTTAATGATGTTTTTTCAAAAATGCTAAAGGCCGATGCCATGATTCTGGGCTCCCCGACCTATTTTGCGGCTGTATCGGCGGACTTGAAGGCATTGATTGAAAGAGCCGGTTATGTTGCCTATGCCAACGACCATGCGTTCTCCGGGAAGATAGGGGCGGCGGTGGTGGCCGTCAGACGTGGCGGCGCAACACATGTATTTGACACCATCAACCACATGTTCCAGATGTCAAGAATGATCATTCCCTGCTCCACGTACTGGAATATCGGTTTTGGCCGGGACAAAAAAGACGTGCTTGAAGACGATGAGGGGTTAGCGAACATGCGCCATCTTGGGAAAAGCATCGATTGGCTGGGCAAAGCCATTAAATCCGCTGTTGCCAGCTATCCAAAGTAACCCCCTTCGAACCACCATTTACCGGTGTCTTCAAATCTTTCCTTTGTTGAAATATTTTCTTGAAACAGGGAGCTGTGCCGAAGTCGGGTGCGTTTAATCCAAAATTTTACGATGCTGACCCCCCGGTTGTGTTCAAAGTATCCGGGCCATTATACCGATTCAGGCTGAAAATTTAAAATCGACAACACCTTGTATAAACATGGGTATTGACACAATACGCCGCTTCTGCCATTCTTGATTCTGAAAAATCGAATTCCCATCTTTCACTTCTCGTATTGATGAAATTGTGACTTTCGTTAAAGTTTGGTCATAGTGATCGGCGCACTGAAATATTCTGGTTTGCGCCAAACCGAAACAATTAAGAACACCAACTTTGGAAAGGAGAGAGTTATGAAACGGTTAATTATGTGTATCCTTACAGTTTTCATTCTCACCAACGCAGGCAGCGCGTTCGCTGAAGGACGACTGGTCGTCTATTGTTCCAATGAACCGTTTGCCTGCCAGGCCGTGGCCGATGAATTCGCCAGGCAATATGATGTCAAGGTGCAGATGACGCGTGCCGGCTCCGGTTCCACTTATGCAAAGATCCTGGCTGAAAAAGACAATCCCAAAGGCGACGTCTGGTATGCCGGGACGCTTGATCCACACTCTCAAGCAGGTGTGAACGGATTGCTGGAGCCCTACGCGTCTCCCCTGTTGAAGGAAATTGGCGAGGAATTCAGGAACCCGGCCACCAGCAAGATGCATCACAGCACCGGTGTGTACGCCGGTGTACTCGGTTATTCTGTAAATACCGATGTTCTCAAGGAAAAGAATCTCCCCATGCCCCGTTCCTGGGAAGACCTGACCAAGCCTATATACAAGGGAATGGTTCAGATGGCCAGCCCCCAGAGCTCCGGCACGGCCTATACTGTCCTTGCTACCATGGTCCAGCTCAAGGGTGAGGAGGAGGCCTACATCTATCTGGCAAAACTTCACCAGAACGTTAATCAATACACCAAATCAGGCTCGGCCCCCGGCAAGGCCGCCGCCCGTGGTGAGACCATGATCGGCATCGGTTTTTTACACGATCATGCGCTCCAGAAAGCCAATGGTTTCCCCCTGGAACTTGTTGTGCCCTCCGAGGGCACCGGTTATGAGATCGGCGGTCTGAGTATTATAAAGGGCGCCAGAAACATGGAAAACGCCAAGAAATTCGTTGACTTCATGCTGAGCGCTGAAGGCCAGGAGGTCCCCCAGCGTGTGAAGATGTTCCAGGTTCCCACCAATGTAAACGCCAATGTCCCCAAAGAGGCCATACGGCTTGACCAGGTCAAGCTCATCGATTATGACTTCGTCACGTACGGTTCCGAAAAGATGCGCGCGCATCTGATCGACCGCTGGGCAAAAGAGATCAAATCGGTCCAACGATAGCCTATACCGAGTGAGTTCTTTTTGACAATGAACATAAAAAGAAACAACACCCCAGGGGAGATCGGCCCACGGGTCGTTCTCTCCTGGATAGTCATTGCGATCACAGCCTACTGTTTTCTGCCCTGGATAGCACTTGAATACGGCATCACTGATTTTACGATGGATGAACTGATGGATGCCTTGGGCTGGAATTATAACAAAGCCACCCTGGTGGTGCCATTATTGCTCCTGATCCTGGTGCCTTTCGCCTGGGTCAAACTTCCCGGGAAAAAATCAGGATGGCTTTTCACCATTCTCTCAGGGGCGGTAATCGGCATATTGCTCTTCAGCTTTATCGCTGCCAATACCTCCATGGGGTTGGCGGCCGGGGTGATTTTGATGTGCCTGGCGGCTTTGTTTGCCATCGGTATTTCCGAGCTCGGCTTCCAACGGGGGGACACATTCATCGCGGGTGCCGTTATTTTCGTGGTTTTGATGGTGGCCATGTTTATCTTTTTTCCGGTCTGGGAAATCTTCCGCAACGTGCTTTTCAATAAGGCCGGTGCGTTTGTGCCATTTCAGTTTTTCCGGATTGTGACGTCATTCGGCGTTGGACGCGTCGTTTGGAACACCCTGAGGCTGGCCTTTACGGTAGGGGCGGCGACCACGGTGTGTGGGCTCATTTTTGCGCTCTATTCGGTCCGTGCCACCTCGCGCTTCAGATACCTGATACGGGTTTTTTATATTCTGCCGATCATTACACCGCCTTTCGTAGTGGGCATGTCAATGATTTTGCTTTTTGGAAAGGCCGGCATGATTAATGACGGGCTGATGTTCCTGTTCGGTCCTGCTGGTATTTTCACCCCGGAGGGGAGTCAGGGCATTTTTGAGCGCTCGGGCTATATCTATGGTTTTCTGGGGATTTTTTTGGCCCAGACGCTCTCATTGACGCCGGTCAGTTACATGGTCATCAGCGGTATGCTCTCTTCCATCAATCCGGCCATGGAGGAAGCTTCCCTGACCATGCGCGCCAGTCGCTGGACAACGCTGTGGAAAGTGACGTTTCCCCTGCTCAGGCCAGCCATTGCCAACGCCTTTCTGCTGGGGATGATCTCTTCCGCTGCGGATTTCGGAAATCCCCTTGTACTCGGCGGGGAGTATGACGTGCTTTCCACGGAAATTTATTTTTCCATTGCCGGGGCACAGCTCGATTTTGCCAAGGCAGCCGCTCTCGGTCTTATACTCTTGTTTTTGTCCCTATCGGTATTTTACATACAAAAAAAATGGGTCGGTAAAAAGTCCTATGTCACCGTCACCGGAGTGGAAACTTCCGGCAATGTAACACCGCTGCCTTCGTTTCTCCAGCGTGGTTTCACCCTATTTATTTCCTTCTGGCTCATTCTGGTGGGCATTGTGTACATCAGTATATTCCTGGGCGGATTCGTGACCCAATGGGGTGCTGATTACTCCCTGACCCTGTCGCATCACGTGGAACTGTGGTCCAAAGGCCTATCGTCCGGGGCCTGGCCATCCTTTTTGCACTCCCTGTCCTACTCGGTGTTAGCCGCTCCCCTGACGACACTCGTGGGCGTTCTTATCGCGTATATTCTTACCCGGAAACAGTTTTTTGGTCGGGGTGTGATCGATTTCGGGACCGTGCTTATCTTTGCCGTTCCCGGCACTGTCATCGGTGTGGCTTATATCCTGGCTTTCAACACGGCCCCCATCGAGTTGACGGGGACGGCCGCTATCCTGATCATCACCATGGCCATCCGGGCCATGCCCGTGGGTATTCGGGGCGGCATGTCCGCATTGAGCCAGATTTCTACAAGCCTGGAAGAAGCATCGATATTACAGAGGGCAGGGAGTTTGAAAACCATCAGGTCCGTGCTCCTGCCGTTGTTGAAATCGACCATTGTCTCTTCCATGGCCTACAGTTTCATCCGGGCCATGACCACGGTCTCTGCGGTTATCTTCCTGGCTACGGCTGGAACCGATGTGGCCACGACCTACATCCTCTCGCGTGTCGAGAGCGGCGATACGGGTGTGGCCGTGGCTTACGGCTCTGTTCTCATCCTAACAATGTTGATTTTCACATTGCTGGTTCAACTCGTCACTGGACGCTCCAGAACCGATAAGCAGGTAAAAATTATATGAGGCGGTCATGAGTGATTCATCCATTAAGATAGTTCTGAAAAATGTCTCCAAATACTTTGGCAAGGTTTGCGCCCTGAACGCCGTTGACATCGAATTTGCACCCGGCACCCTGATAACTTTACTCGGCCCATCCGGTTGCGGAAAAACAACCCTGCTACGACTTGTTTCAGGGCTTGAGCCCGTCTCTTCAGGAGAAATCTGGTTCGGTGACGAGAACGTCACCAAATTGTCGGCTACCCGCCGCGATATAGGCATGGTGTTTCAATCATATGCGCTTTTCCCGCATATGACCGTGGGACAGAATGTCGGCTATGGTCTGGGGGTTCTGAAGACGGCGCCGGATGAAACAAGGGAACGTGTACGTGAAGTCCTTGAAATGGTGGATATGGATGGCTATCAGGACCGCTATCCTGACGAACTTTCGGGCGGGCAGCAGCAGCGCGTGGCTGTGGCCCGTGCCATGGTGCTCCGCCCCAAGGTACTGTTGTTCGATGAACCGTTGAGCAACATCGACAGCAAGCTGCGCCGCAGCATGCGCGACGATATACGCCGGCTTCAGCAGGAATCGAAAATCACGTCCATATATGTCACTCACGATCAGGCCGAAGCATTGGCCGTTTCTGATGAAATCATCATCATGCGCAAAGGCACCATCGAACAGCAAGGACCGCCGCAGTCGCTATACCATCACCCGGAGACGGCCTTTGTGGCCAACTTCATCGGTGAATCGAATGTGGTGGACGCCGAGTTGCGGGGTGAGGGAAAAAGCAGGCAACTCGTTCTCGGTGATGCTGAGATCAACATATCCAGGGGAAAGAAGACAAATCGGCAAAACGGCCCGGTAAAACTCTCACTTCGACCCGAAGTTCTTGAAATCGCGACCAAAGAGGAAACCACACCCCAGGCGCTTTCCGGCATGATTGTTCAGAGCGCCTATATGGGGCCGGTCATCGAATACTCCATTGAGACCAAAGTCGGGATTTTATTCACCCGTGCTCCCGCCTATGCGGGGCAATTTCAAACAAAAGAAGAAGTGTGCGTTCGCATCCGCCCGGAGGAAATCATCATCATCCCGAATGATGGACACCGTGCTTGAATGTCACCACCATGGATATTAACAGTGCCCCTGGATATTCCCGAGGAAATTTTAGGGCAGTCAGGTCGGCCGGCAGATTATTTGTGGCATCATGGGGTATTTCTTTGGTTGCCGCCGTTAAGAAAATTAGGTCCCTCGCTGTTTCAAGCGGGTCGCCCCGGGAGGCACTATCTCCGGATAATTTTGAGTCGACGATTCAATGTGCCGTCGAGGGAATAAATTTTCAGCGTTTTTTTGTCTAAAACAAGGTACGCACAATCTTTCTTGCCTGCAAAAAGTCGTTTCCACTGGAAACAGAATTCAGCCCCTTCGAACCACCACTTGCCGGTATCTTCAAATCTTTGATTTGATGAAACATTTTGTTGAGACAGGGCGCTGTTGCCACCGGGGAAAAATGAAACGGTGAATAATCGCTCACTTTCCTCAGTCAATCCCGGCGGTGTCTTGTATTCTACTGTAAAAGCGCCCTGCTCCAGCAATTTCTCAAATTTGTCGGCAGTGAGTCTTTCACCACTGGCAGTGTCAATGGATGGGTTTTCACCGATGTCTGTTTCGCCGGCGGCGTCCAGAATCAGCCACAGCAGCCGTCCGAGCTGGTTGGCTCCGGGGTATGGACCCGGTATGTCCGTATTCACGCGATGCACGATAACCAGGTTCCGGGAGGGCATCACCATGAAAAAGTGGACCCCTAACCCGCTATGGCCGAAGGTACGCTGTCGCACATGGATATTCGGATAGGGACCCCCATTTTCGCTGGTGCGCCACATATAGCCGTAGCCAAGGTACGATCCCATGGCAGAGTGGGGGGCCGTGCTTTCTTCGACCCATTGTGAAGAGATAACCTGCTTGTCTTTCCAGCGGCCTTTTCGCAGATAAAGCAGGCCAAAGCGGGCCAGATCCCGGGCCGACATGCGAAAGCCATAATACCGGTGGTTTGATTCAGGGCCGGTGTCATACCAGCCGTCGTCTACCTTAAAATCTTCCATCTGCAATGGGGTGGCAATATTTTGACTGAACGCTTTGAAGATGCTTTCCCCGGTTTCCTGTTCGAAAATCGTTCCCACCGCGTTGAAATCCCAGTTGTTGTAATAGTAAAATGTGCCGGGGACGTGACTGTGGCGCTGCGGCCGCACGGTCTTCATGCCCGGGGTTTCCCCTATTGCCGGGTGATAAATGCCCGAACGGGACTTGATAAGGTCGGCAAGAGTGGCCTGTTTTTCGATGTCGGTGAGTGATGGTTCGTTATCGTCGATGCCCAGTTCAGCCATTGTTTTCGACAGGTCAATATGGCCTTTTGCCATGTAAATGCCCACTAGGGCGCTCATTAACGGTTTTCGCATGGAGTGGAGTTGGTATTTACGCGCGATGTCGCCCCAGGCATCCACGACTCTGCCGTCTTCGACAATCATTACGGCGGCCGAGCCGATCTGCTTCGAATATGCCCTGGCGGCGGCCAGTTTTTCCGTTGACCACCCGAGGGCTTCCGGATGCGTTGTCGTCTGCCAGGTTTTGCCCGGATAAATGGCGGCAGGTTCCGTTGTTATGGCGGGATAGCAGAAGGCACACGCGATCAAAAGACCGGCTGTTATTCGGTAAATCCATCGTATCATGGGAAGGGATTCCCCTGTCGGTGAAATGTGTGAATAAGTTGTTAAATTTGTTAGCACAAGTGTTAATGATAGGCAAGGGGCCGGCAAAAGGCGAAAATTGACTGCGGCGCATCAGGGAAACCTCAACCGGGGTGAGCACCTTCGCAGGGCATATCCAACACTGGGGTTAAAAGTTTCTTTTCTTTTCACGGGGACAGGGGTATAGATTCATTTTGCAGAAGTTGCCCCCTTTAACGGGTCTGATTTAATGGACAAGGAGTCTTTTATGGAAACCCAAAATTTACTGCCCGATGATTTCAAGCGGTGCGTTGAATTCCACGGCCATATGTGCGGCGGTCTTGCCATGGGGTACCAGGCGTCAAAAGCGGCCCTTGCCTGGCTCAAGGCGAACAGGGCCATGGACGAAGAACTGGTGGCCATTGTGGAAAACGATGCCTGCGGCGTGGATGCCGTCCAGGTGCTCACCGGCTGCACCTTTGGAAAAGGCAATTTTATCTTCCACGACTACGGAAAAATGGCGTTTACTTTTTTCAGCAGAAAAACCGGAAAAGGGGTGCGTCTGGCACCCATACCCCGCCCGGCGTCAGGGATCAGCGATCAGTTGAAGGCCCTGTTTGAAAAAAAGCAGAACAAGACGGCCACCGACGCGGATCTCGCCCTTATCGATGAGCTTGGAGAAAAGCGGGCCATGGAAACCCTGGCGCTTCCCGTGGCGGATTTGTTTACCTTAAGCGAGACCACCGTGCCCCTGCCGCCCAAGGCGCAGATCAAGCCCTCCCTGGTATGTTCCCGATGCGGTGAACCCGCCATGGCCACCAAAATGGAAACGGTGGACGGTCACCCGGTGTGCCGGGGATGTCTGGCCAATGTATCCTGATCGATGTCGATTTTGAGACCTTTTTTACGGCCAGGATTTTTCTATCCGGCCTCACCGGTCAGCCCACAGAAAATTTGACGGAGGCTTTGATCATCAAGGGGTTGCCCCCATTCCGATTCATTTGTCTGAAAATTGCTTTCCTTTAAAAGTTTCACCTGCTTAACGGGCCAACTGCCCTCAACCTGGCACCGCTGGGCAATCATTTCCATGGGCAGTTCTCGATTGTCCTCAATTCATCGGTTGCATTCGTCATGGAGAATATAGTGGGGGCAATGATTATACGAAATTGCAGACGAAAGTATTTTGTTGCAGAAATGCAGTAAGATTATAGCATCCTGTGGTTTATTTCAAGAACATATTGGCAAACTTCGATGGCTTTGGAAACAGGCCTTATTTTACCTGTCGCAGTGAATTCTGAAGAATTAGATCGGCAAGAGACGGCATACTGAATGTTTTAGAAATCCGATCATATATATATCGGTAATCATTGAAACCTCGCTTCTTTGCGGTTTGAGTAGTAGTCAAAAATGAATCTTTAGCTGTTGTTCCTTTGACTGATTTTGTTTGCATTGAAATGGTTACCCTCGGTTCTGTTGCCATGGCAGGCAGGCAAAAGCACCGGTTACCAGAACGCAGGCCATCATGTTTTCCGTAAAGTGCTTGACAATTTTGTCGGCCGGGCATAATCAAGTGCTAATTGGCAAAGGATCTACAGACACTCCTGAAAATCTGGCCGCTTCATAGATGCCCGACAACCTACAGCCTGTTTTGCAATTACAGATTAATAAATTCAGATTTTAAAAAATTTCGGCATCCCCGCATCCAAAATTTATAGCATAGGGATTTCTGTTTTTAGGCCACAAGCTTAGATGATTATCTGACTTATGCTATTTGACATAAGGGTGACTAAACGTCTGCCTGGCGCGAAGTTCATAATGAAATGGCTTTGTTGCCGGATTGCCATTCAACCAGAGGAGGAAGATAATGAAAAATAGATTTAAAATCAACTGGTTGCTTTTATTCATTGCTTTTTTTGCAACTGCTGCTGTCCTGATGATGGCTGGAGTAGTTGGGGCGACAAAGCCTCAGGGGGCAACATGGTGTTCATCCTTGACGCCTCGGGGAGCATGTGGGGCCAAGTGGAGGGTAAGGCCAAAATCGTCATTGCAAAGGAAGTATTGACAGGACTTATCGAGGAGCTGCCCGATGGTTTGAAAGTGGGTTTGGTTGCCTACGGGCACAGGCGCAAAGGGGATTGTAACGATGTGGAAGAGCTTGTGCCCCTTGGTGTAATCGATAAACAAAATCTGATTAAAAAGATTAAAGCCCTCAGCCCCAGGGGAAAGACGCCGATCACCCTGTCCGTGAAAAAAACTGCCGAAAAGCTCAAAACCCTGGAGGATGAGACCACCGTTATCCTGGTCTCAGACGGGAAAGAAACCTGTAAGGGCGACCCCTGCGCACTGGTAAAGGAACTCAGGGAGAGCGGTGTCAGGTTCGTCATGCACGTCATAGGCTTTGACGTGACCGCAGAAGAACGAAAGCAATTAGAGTGTATTGCAGGGGCAGGGGGTGGCACGTATTACGCAGCTAAGAACGCGGGCGAATTTCAAATGGCGGCCAAAAAAGTGGTAACGCAACCTGAGTTTACCGGTGGCCTGCTAAAGGTCACTGCGACAAAAGCAGGCAAGCCGTTTAGGGCTAGCGTCTATGTTTATCAACAGGGTGAAAAAAATCGTCTTGCGTATAGGGATGCTCACAAGGATAAGCCGGCCTCGTTCAAACTGCTCTCCGGGGTCTATGATATCAAGGTGACCGATGACTCGGTCCCTGACAAGCCCATGGTCAACTTCAAGGGCATAGAAATCAAGTCCGGTGAAACTTTGGAGAAAATAGCTGAGTTCACACAGCAGGGGATACTTGAAGTCACGGCGGTTAAAGGAGGCGAGCCTTTCAAGGCCAGGGTTTATGTATACCGTCAGGGAGAGACAAGCCGTCTTGCTTACGAGGATGCACACGGGGATAAGCCCGCCTCTTTTAAGCTTCTCCCTGGGCTCTACGATATCAAGGTGACGGATGATTCTGTTCTTGGCAAACCCGTGGTCAACTTCAAGGGCATAGAAATCAAGTCCGGTGAAACTTTGGAGAAAATAGCTGAGTTCACGCAGCAGGGGATACTTGAAGTCACGGCGGTTAAAGGAGGCAAGCCTTTCAAGGCCAGGGTTTATGTATACCGTCAGGGAGAGACAAGCCGTCTTGCTTACGAGGATGCACACGGGGATAAGCCCGCTTCGTTCAAGCTTCTCCCTGGGCTCTACGATATCAAGGTGACGGATGATTCTGTTCTTGGCAAACCCATGGTCAACTTCAAGGGCATAGAAATCAAGTCCGGTGAAACTTTGGAGAAAATAGCTGAGTTCACGCAGCAGGGGATACTTGAAGTCACGGCGGTTAAAGGAGGCAAACCTTTCAAGGCCAGGGTTTATGTATACCGTCAGGGAGAGACAAGCCGTCTTGCTTACGAGGATGCACACGGGGATAAGCCCGCCTCTTTCAAGCTTCTCCCTGGGCTCTACGATATCAAGGTGACGGATGATTCTGTTCTTGGCAAACCCATGGTCAACTTCAAGGGCATAGAAATCAAGTCCGGTGAAACTTTGGAGAAAATAGCTGAGTTCACACAGCAGGGGATACTTGAAGTCACGGCGGTTAAAGGAGGCAAGCCTTTCAAGGCCAGGGTTTATGTATACCGTCAGGGAGAGACAAGCCGTCTTGCTTACGAGGATGCACACGGGGATAAGCCCGCCTCTTTCAAGCTTCTCCCTGGGCTCTACGATATCAAGGTGACGGATGATTCTGTTCTTGGCAAACCCATGGTCAACTTCAAGGGCATAGAAATCAAGTCCGGTGAAACTTTGGAGAAAATAGCTGAGTTCACGCAGCAGGGGATACTTGAAGTCACGGCGGTTAAAGGAGGCAAACCTTTCAAGGCCAGGGTTTATGTATACCGTCAGGGAGAGACAAGCCGTCTTGCTTACGAGGATGCATACAAGGATAGGCCTGCTTCATTCAAACTGCTGCCGGGACCTTATGATATCAGTGTGAAGAGCACCACCGACAAATCAATCAAGGATTTGAAGGACGTCACCATTGAGTCGGGAAAGACACATTCCGTTGAGGCCGTCTTCTAAGTGGTAAGACCATAACACAATTGTATAGACATTTTTTTTAAGAAGCGGTGAAGTACCTTCCGGTAGGGATATAGGATCCCAAAGCTTTTTTATGGCTTGAATGTAAATGATCATGTCTGTGAACGCAGAAAAGGAGGGATTATGCAAACGAGAATTCTCGGATTTATCACCGTAATGTTTGTGGCATTGGCGCTTTTTCTTTTCTATGCTCCTGTACAGGCAGCAGAGTTCACGGCAGACTGGTTCAACACGAGGCAGGGCGTAACCAATCACGGGAAAATCTATGTGAAAGATGATATGATCTGCATTGAAGTCTTGGAGGGTCCCGAATTGGGAATCATCATTGCCGATCAGGGGAAAACGGTTTTCCATTGTTATGTTGCCGAATGAGAAGATCTACATAGAGGTCCCGAAAAACTTGAGCATACTGGAGCCTGACAACGACATGATAATGGGGTCTGAGAAAAAGCCCATGGGAACGGAAACGGTGAACGGCCGCTCCTGTGACAAGTATCAGTATGTTGCAACGGGCACAACCACAGCCATAATAACCCAGTGGATTGCCAGGGATCTCAAGTATCCTGTTAAAACCATTTACCATGGGGAAGGCGGCAACACTGCAGAAGTTAAAAATGTTACGGAAGGTCCAGTGGACGAGGCGATGTTTCAAGTGCGCCCAGGATATACGAAAAAGGAGATTGGAAAGGTTGGGAAGCTCACAAAAGGCCAGCCGGTGAAAAAGGTGGATGAATTTTCTCTCAAAGGCGATGGCCGGGATGTGGATATAACGAGCATTGAGAAGGGTGTTCAGCCCGGCCAGGATCTCATGATCATCATTCAGGGCGCCTCCCGTTATCGTTTGGAATCCAAAGGAAAATTTTCGCTTTATAAGGGAGCTAAAAGAGAAAAAATCAAAGAGATCAGATTTGCCCTTAAACCCGGAGAAGCGAAATCCTGGAATTTTCCAGCGGACAGGGAAATCAAATCAGTCAGTTTCGGTGTCTACGGGAAGGGAGAAATAAAGGTTAGGATCGAACAAGGGGACGGCGGCCATGATCAGGCTGGGAAGGATCAAAAGTCTTCCGATGATGATAAAGCCTTAAAGTCAGCCGAGAAGACGAAGCAAAAAAGTTGAAAAACAACTGCCGGGAAATTAGCGAGATCTTCAATATCGTCTTCTGTTCAAAAAACCCGAAAGGCTATATGGGGTATAAAGAGCACAGCCGGAGGCAACCTATAAAACCCGGTAAAACGGTCTGGATCTATATGAACCTGAACGGCTTAAGCCATAATCCAAATCCTGACGGGACAAAGGAGGTGTGGATTAAGCTACATCTACGGGTAAAAGCGCCTAATGGCGATGTTCTGCTGGACCAGGACTTGTATAATGAGCATAAAAATTATCAGAAAAAATTCAATCCGGGTGAGATGTTTTTGAAGGTCAATTTAAATACGGTAACGGGAATGGCTGAAGGCAGATATACTGTTGATTTTGATTTTAAAAGCCGACAATCTTGCGGGTAAACAATCCTCTGAATCGTAAGTATTTTTACTCTGAAGAAATGAAATAAATTAATTTAAATTGATAAAGCAATATCTCGAGTAAAACCAGATTTTCCCTCTCCCCCCCTAAAAAGGGGGACTTATCTTCTGCTTGTTTTTGCGCTGGCCCCACCACTTTTAGGATCTTTTAAGCAGGGTTTCCTCCTAACTAAAAGAAGGAAGCAAGTGGGAAGATGGGGGAAGGGGGGGGGAGGGGGGAGGGGGGGGGGGGGGGGGAGGAACCTCCGGGGGGGACAAGGTGATCAACGAACCGAAATATTTAAAGAAGGAATGTGTATAGAATATGTGAGAAATAAAAAATTGTGCTTTACAAATTAGGCTGGGGTCATGCCGCCTGGCCGAGAGGTAAGGTGACGACGTCTGGATCTCATATCGCCGAAGTAATTCATACCCGCCCTGTACGACTGATTGCGGTGTCCCATTGACCCATTATCCAATTTTTCGCAGCTATACCGTGACCCTGTATGGAAAAGTGGAGGGGGACCATGCACGTTTACAAGTCCCGTTTAAGACATTTCCTGAAGGGATGATGTCCACTCCAGTCTCTCGAATTCCTGGCAAGGTGAATCCGGCCCAACCGGGCGGCTTGACGGAGATCTTAACCGCCAGGGGCAAAACCGGTTAATGATGAAATCAACCCTGGCGTTTCGTTTCTGAAGTGTTATTGTTTTCCGCCTGTGGGCTTGAATCTTTCTTATGCCCTATGACAATGAGCAATTCGGCCGCAAAAAATATATGCGGACAATGCGGAACCGGTTGAAATTAAAATGTTTTTTGAAACAAGAAAGGGACCCCGGTGAATATGGCAACGTTGGTTCATTGAAGATGCCGTACCCAATATGGAATATTTCAAGTACGATCGGATTTATGCGGGATCTTTGATGATGAAACCGGGAACCTGTTTCCGGGGGGCTGCCGCCAAAAGAAGAAGCCTCCTTTTTACCTCCGCACCCCACCGGGTGCAGTCATTTTTCCGGCGGCCGTCCCAGTACCGACCTAGCATCTATGCATGGCAAGATTTACATCACAATCTGGCTCAACCCGTATATTATGACAGTTTTCCCATTGAAAATTACCGCCGTAAATAAATTTAAATCGGAAATAACTATAAGTAAAGACAGATTCGCGCTTGGACGGGGCGCTGTCAAGGCGTGCGGCGGAAAAACAGGTTCGATGACCTGAACTACTGTTTGCCGGAACCAATCCCCCTGTTCTTTTAATAGGAATTGCTTTGTGTACCGGAGGCCTCCCTGCAGTCCGGAAGGCCGGAAAGAGCCGGGCGCTGATGAGCGTGCAGGATATTCACAGGAGGAGCGAAAGGGCTTCCTAAGGGGAAACCGATAAAAAGAATACGAAAAAAAAGGGGGCAGAGCGGCTGTGGCCGGTCGGAGAGATCGGTGACCCTGCCGTTAAATACTTTATGGGTTTTTTCATCAAGGCTTCTGGATTTCCGGATAATGGGAGATATTAAGCCAGCGACTCAACGTCCTCGTCGAATGATTATATCCGCGAGGGCTTAAATTTGCAGCTGTTTTTTCGGTCTTAAAACAAGCGATAGGCGGTTATCCGGTCGATTTTCTTAAATCCATCGGTATCATCCCCGAGGGAAGGGGGATTCCCCTGTCGGTGATTATGTGTGAATAAGTTGTTAAATTTGTTAGCACAAGTGTTAATGATAGACAAGGGGCCGGCAAAAGGCGAAAATTGACTGCGGCGCATCAGGCCGAAACCTCAACCGGGGTGAGCACCTTCTGAGGCATTATCAACACTGGGGTTATCTAACATTATTCTTTTCTGTTACGAAGGGGCTAAAAAAAAGACCACACAAGGCAGCATTGTATAGATTCTTATTTTGCAGAAGTTGTCTTCCGACCCCTTTTAACGGGTCTGATTTAATGGACAAGGAGTCTTTTCCCATGGAAACCCAAAATTTACTGCCCGATGATTTCAAGCGGTGTGTTGAATTCCCTTGGGGACGCTTATACGGCCATTTGTGCGGCGGTTTGCCATTTTGAAAAGGGGTACCAGGCGTCAAAAGCAGGCCTTGCCTGGCTCAAACGGAGAACAAACGAGGGCCATGGACGAAGAACTGGTGGCCATTGTGGAAAATGATGCCTGCGGCGTGGATGCCGTCCAGGTGCTCACCGGCTGCACCTTTGGAAAAGGTAATTTTATCTTTTACGATTATGGGAAAATGGCGTTTACCTTTTTTAGCAGAAAAACCGGGAAAGGGGTGCGCCTGGCGCCCAGACCCCGGCCGGATTCAGGGGTCAGCGACCAGTTAAAGGCTCTGTTTGAAAAAAAAGAAAGCAAGACGGCCACTGCCGGGGAACTCGCACTTATCGATGAGCTTGGAGAAAAGCGGGCCATGGAAACCCTGGCGCTTCCCGTGGGGGATTTGTTTACCTTAAGCGAGACCACCGTGCCCCTGCCGCCCAAGATGCGCAGATCGAAAAAGAAGCCCTCCCGAGGTCAGATGTTCCCGATGTCCGGAATGTGAATCCCCATGCCATGGCCACTGAAGGAAAAAAATGGAAACGGTGGACGATCACCCGGTGACACTGGTTCCGGGATTAATGTCTGGCACAACAGAATGTATCCTGATCGATGTCGTTTTTGAGTTACCTTTTTGAGAAACTACGGCCAGGAGTTTTTCTATCAGGTCCTCACCGGAATATCAGCCCACAGTCATATAAATCCCGACGGAGGATCTGGTCATCAAGGGGTTGCCCGTATTCCGGTTCCGGATCATTTTCCGGGTCATTGGTTTGAGAATTATTTTTCTTTAAAAAATCCGTCTGTTTAACAAAGGGCAGGATTTCCACATCTCTGGCACCGCTGTGACAATCATTTCCACGGAGCAGTTCAGTTCCGAGTGGTTGTCTTCAATCCCTGACCGGTGGATACTGGTTACCGGATCGGTCGTCATGGGATCCTGTTGGAGAATATACAAGCGCAGGTGTGCCCATATGGCTGAATTGAAAAAAATGAGTGTAATCAGGCGGTAACCGGCCCCCAAATTGAATTTGAAGCACCCCGGAAGACGAAGTTCCCGGCGCCTGGTAAGGCTGCCGATTTCCATCAGCGGCACTGCTCCCCGCTGAATCTCTTCAATGATTTCTTCGGCAGACTTGGCCGCCAGCAATGCCTTTTTACTGGCCCGCTTCAGGCGGGCCAGTCGTTTGTATAGTTTGGGGTCAATAAAAATTTTGTTAATCATAATGCACCGTTTTTTTTACGAAGACATTATCATGCTGTTCCTTTTACGTTGAAAGGAGCAGGTATTGGTATTTGGGATGCCATCCTTGATTGAAATTTTTTTCAATAAAGTCTCTAAATGCTTTGCCCAGGGGCGATTCACTGCGATTTTTAAATCGTGTCAGGTAAAATTTTCCGTTCAAGGTTCAAGCCATCAATTTTCAGGGCTTTGAGTGTGTGGGCGGTCAGTTCTTCGGCAACAGCAACAGGGGATAGAATCGATATGCCGATATGGCTCTTTATGCCCTGAACAACGGCCTCTGTGCTACCCAGTTCAGCAACAATATTCAAATCCTTAGGGCCCAGTCCCTGGGCGGCCAGTTTTTTTTGTATGGAGATCCATGTCCCGGAGCCGGCTTCCCGTATAATAAACGGTTCGCGGGTAAGGGCCTTGATGCCGATGCTGGTTTTTCCGGCCCATTTGTGACCACCGGGAATAACAACCCGCATCTCCTCATTTGTCAGTTCTTTCTGGACAAGCCGCTGATCATGGGACTTTGCGCCGACAACGCCTATTTCCAGTGCATTTGAAAGAATGTCAGCGATTATTTTTTTGGTGTCCCCCACAATCAGGGAGATGCGGACCTCCGGGTAGGTCTTCATGAAACCGCCGATGATCTTCGGCAGGATATACCCTGCCGGGATGGTGCTGCCGCCAATGACCAGGCGGCCTTTGATCTTCCCGTGGAATTCGGACATGGCCGCTTCTGTTTCGTCATAGAGGGCAGCCAGTCGTCCGGCATAATAGTACAGCAGTTCGCCTGCTTTTGTGGGAACCGCCTTTTTATCCAGACGGTCAATGAGTTTAACATCAAAATGGTGTTCCAGATCCTTGATGTGGCTGCTCACCGTGGGCTGGGACAGGTTCAGGCATTCTGCGGCTTTTGAAAAATTGTTGTGTTCGATGACCCTCCGAAATATTTTCAGTCGCCATAAATCCATTTTGGTTTCCTTTTGATGCGAAGATGCTCTGTCGGCATCTGTCCCATACATGACACATCTTATTGATGGTATCAATTTTTTTTATTGAAATTATAAATATTTAAAAAAAAGGTGCTTTCCTTTTATAAAGCGCAAAACAACTATTTCCGATGATTCACGGCGGTATATATAGAATTTTTAAATAAGTGATATCAGTATTATTGATATTATCACTTTGACAAACAAAGTTTCTTTTTATAGATAGTGTCCGTCAGAAACGGAGATTTTTGTTCAAGATCAAGGCATGCGAAAAATTTTACCACAGGCATATAGTTGATATTTTGAGGATAAAATTTTGAGCATAACGCAGAGATTGGGCTAAAAGACCGTTTTCGGATGGACAATAGCTATGTCCCAACACTGTTCAAGCGCAGGGGATATAGTCGATGATTATGGCCCCATCGCATCATCTTTATAGGACATCACAGATGTATTATTATTTTGGTTTCACTTGAGGTCTTAAAATTATTCTACCCGGGCTTGGTAGGGATCAGGTGATGCCGAAAAATTAACTGCTGTTTTTTTACAATATATATTTTTTCCATCATTTCCCACCGATGCCGATACGGTTTCCCCGTCTGACATAGATCTCAAAATTTTAAAAGGTTTGGCCATTTATAAGGTTATTTAAATTCTTTCATCTAAAAAAAAGGAGAAATTGATTGATGAAAAATTATTTTTCAACCCGCTGGGGGATTATCGGTGTGGGCGCCTTTATCGGCGTGATAGCAGCGCTCTTGCAGAAACTGGGTAATCCGGGAAACATGGGGATCTGCGTGGCCTGTTTTGAACGGGACATTGCCGGTGCCATCGGGCTGCATCGGGCCGGGGTGGTGCAGTATATGCGGCCGGAGATTATCGGTTTTGTTTTAGGGTCTCTGGTGGCGGCCTATCTTTTTAAAGAATTTCGGCCTCGGACCGGTTCGGCCCCCATTGTACGGTTTGTCCTGGGCGTTTTTGCCATGATCGGCGCCCTGGTCTTTTGGGATGCCCGTGGCGGGCACTGCTGCGGTTTGCCGCCGGTGACGCCAATGCCATTTTCGGTCTGCTCGGGCTCACAGGGGGGATCTGGATCGGCACGCTGTTTCTCAAAGGGGGGTACAACCTGGGGCGTGCCCAAAAAACCTATACTTCCGTGGGGTGGCTGCTGCCGCTGACCATGATCGGCTTTCTGGTATTGATGTTGATCTTCCCTCAGGTCAAGGGAGAGGCGAAAAGCGGGGTCCTTTTTTACAGTATGAAAGGACCCGGCATGATGCATGCGCCGTTACTGATTTCATTGGTGGTGGGTCTGGGCATCGGTTTTCTGGCCCAGAGAAGCCGGTTCTGTACCATGGGGGCCTTCAGGGACCTGATTTTATTTAAACAGGCCCATCTTTTCACGGGGCTTTTGGCCCTTGTCGTGTTTGCCTTTATCACCAATCTGGCATTGGGGCAGTTTCATCCGGGGTTTGCCGGTCAACCGGTGGCCCATACCATGCAGATCTGGAATTTTGGCGGCATGGTGCTGGCCGGTCTGGCCTTTGCACTGGCCGGCGGGTGCCCGGGACGGCAGCTTTTCCTGGCCGGTGAAGGTGACGGCGATGCCGCTATTTTTGTGATGGGCATGATTGTGGGGGCCGGCTTTGCCCATAATTTCGGGCTGGCAAGCTCCCCCAAGGGGGTTGGTCCCCATGGTATCGCCGCAGTGGTTGTCGGTCTTCTGGTTTGTTTGTTTATCGGTTTTACAATGAGACAAAAATGACGATCCCGTTAAAAGTCCAACTCCTGCGTTGTGCTGCATTTTGCAATCATTCAACGTACGATAAGTACGCCTCATGATGGCAAAACTTACACGCCTTGAATTTGAACTTTTTACGAAACCGTCTAAATGCGATTTTTTGATAGACCATCAAAAATAATATAGGGAGAAATAATATGAGTAACCGATTAGATGCCTCGGGACTGTCCTGTCCCCAGCCGGTTTTGCTGACCCTTAACAAAATTAAACAGATGAAGTCCGGCCAAATTATGATACAGGTGGATACCGATACCTCAAAGGAGAATGTGAGCCGTGCCGCCCATAGCCAGGGCTGGAATGTAATAGACGTTCAGGAAAATGAAACAGGCTATCAGCTTACCATCAAAAAGGACGCCTGACCTTGTCTTTATTCGGCTTTTTAAGACAAAAGAAAACTGAGACGCCAGGGTGCCGGTCCGTGGAACGGGGGATACTGGTATTTGACAATACCAGTGAGGTCATCCGGGCTGAGAGCGTTCTCGCAGCGGCCGGGTGGCACATCCGGGTGATGGGGCCGCCCCCGGAGATCCGAAGCGGGTGCGATCTGGTCATTGAGATTCCCCTGATGGAAGAGTTGAATATCCTGAGAACCCTTGAAAAAGCCGGTGTCTCGCCCATGGAAACGGTACCGGTGAGCAGCCCGCTGCTCCAGCCGGTGGATCTTTTTCAGACTAAGGATTTTGGTGATTACCGGATGGTCCGGGCCGCCAACATGAAATTGACCATCCATAAAAAAACGCTGACCATCGTCAATATTTCGGGAGGCGGCTGCCCGGATGTGCCCTATCTGGCAGAAGCGATGGTGGGGAAAAAACTGGATCAGGCCCCGAGCCCTAGACAAATCGGACATACCCTGTGCGGGTATGCCCTTCAACTGGCCTATGAGGAGATGAAACGACAATGTTTGCCGTAGTCGGAACCGTGCCTGACGAAAGCTTTCCCCTTGTGAGTGGAACGGTGGGCATGGACGGTGACCGGATTTGCATTCAGGGTCATTCAGTTTCTGTGAACCGGGGAACCCCGGCCCTGCTGGCCGCAGCCGTGAAAACCTGCGAGACTTTGAATATAGACCCGCCCTTTGGCTATCTGGTGGGGGATATCGGGAAGGGGGCCGGCAGCCGGCGCTTGTATGAAACCCTGGCAGAGAATCTGGCATCCGGTGACGTTCAAACAGAAGCGGGCACCGGCTTTAATGCCCTTGCATTTCATTATCTGCAGCCGGATGTGGACTGGCATAACCGGATTTTGCTGGCCATGGAAAAGATGCACAACCGGCCGGTGTTGATTGCAGATGCCGGGTTTATGTATGCCGCCAAGATGAGCGGGTATGCCGCTGAGTATGACCTTTTTACACCCGATGCCGGTGAACTGGCGTTTCTGGCCGATGAACAGGCCCCCCATCCTTTTTATACACGGGGGTTTATCCTGCATGAGGAAAACAGGATACCGGAACTGATTGCCCGGGCCTATGAACATGAAAATGCGGCCAGGTGCCTGCTGGTAAAGGGACAAACGGATTATGTGGTGGACGGAAAACAGATCCATGCCACCATAGACAGCCCCGCGGAAGAGGCTATGGAGGCCATGGGGGGCACCGGGGACACCCTGGTCGGCATTGTAACCGCTCTGATCGGCACGGGTATGGCGATCACAAAAGCGGCAACCCTGGCGGCAAAAGTGAATCGATGGGCGGGACATTATGCCCGTCCCACGCCCGCCACCCAGGTGATAGAAATCATCGGGCAGCTACCCCGGGCCTTTGCCCGGGTTGTTCGGGAGAGTGAGATAGGAGACGTATGGACAACACCATTACACCGGAAAGACGCCAGATTTCCCCTGACATGACCGTGCTGGATCTGGTATCCCGGTACGAAGCAACCCAGAAAGTGTTCAAGGTCTATGATGTAAAGGCCGGAGAATGCATCTGCTGCCAGTCCCTTTTCGATACGCTGGAAACCGTTGCTGAAAAATACGGCCTGAATCTGGAAAAATTGCTGACCGATCTGGCGGTTGCGGCGGAATAAAAAAGGATCCTCGTTGTTTCATGTGGGTCACCCCGGGGCTGTGTCGAGTAAATTTTACCCACATGAAGTAGCGAGAAGTCATAAAAAATAGTTAAAAAAAGTGAGGAAAAAAATGAAAGAGATAGATGCCCGGGGGCTGGCCTGTCCGGCGCCGGTATTGCAGACCAAAAAAGCCATCGAAGAAAACAGTTTAAACAGCATACGGGTAAGGGTGGACAATGAAGCGGCAAAGCAGAACGTCAGTCGGTTTTTGACATCCCAGGGATTTGGGGTTTCGGTACAGGAAACGGAAAATGGGTTTTATGTTACCGGCAACCGTGAAAACACACCCGAACCAGAAGGTCAGGCGACTGAACGGGTAGATGATGAACACCAGAAAATCATGGTCATGGTGGCCAGCGACTGTATGGGTCACGGGGATGATGAACTGGGATCGAAATTGATGGTGAGTTTTTTAAAAACCCTGAAGGAAATGGGCAAGGACCTGTGGCGGCTGGTGTTTGTCAACAACGGGGTCAAACTGACCGTTGCCGATGCCGAGGTGCTGCCGGTTTTAAAAGAATATGAACAAGAGGGGCTCTGTATCCTGGTGTGCGGCACCTGCCTGACCCATTTCGAGTTGCTGGAACAAAAACAGGTGGGCCAGACCACCAATATGCTGGATATCGTCACGGCCATGCAGCTTGCGGATAAGGTGATCAATATATAATTTGTACATCAATACAGGCTGCGGACTTCGCGCCGGAAAAAGATGCCGGCGATGATCACCGCCAGCACCGGAAATGAGATAATCAGTACGGCGGCGGCATTCACGGCCGGGGTAAAGGTGAAGCGCATGAGCCCGTACAGATACACCGGCAGGGTCAATTCATTGCCGATGAGAAAATAGGCCAGCAGAAATTCACCCAGGGAAATGGTAAAGCAGAAGAGTCCGGCCGCCAGCAGGGCCGGCATGATCAGGGGCAACGTGATATCGACGAATGTGCGCAAAGGGGTAGCGCCCATATCCATGGCCGCTTCTTCCAGGGACAGATCGAAATTGAGCAGGCGGTCCCGGATGACCAGAACCGCAAAGGGCATGATAAATGTCGTGTGCCCGATGATGGTGGGCCAGATCCCCCCGGAAATTCCCAGGGTTCGAAACCACAGTAATACCGATATCGCCGATACCACCCCGTAGGTGATAATGGCCAGGATATTCAGTGTCTCCAGGACCCGTTTGCCCCGGAACCGGAAACGGACCAGGGCGTAGGCCAG
This sequence comes from uncultured Desulfobacterales bacterium, assembly GCA_942490765.1. Lineage (GTDB taxonomy): Bacteria > Desulfobacterota > Desulfobacteria > Desulfobacterales > 4572-123 > 4572-123. Next base: position 41,217 of record CALNYM010000009.1, read on the forward strand.
CAGCAGGCCGAAAAAGGTGGAAAAAAAGGTGGTGACCAGGCCGATGAATATTGAGTTTCGGGTTGCCACCAGCAGCCTGGTATCGGAAAAGGCTCTGGCAAACCACTGCAGGGTAAAGCCTTTGATGGGCCAGGTCAGGTATTCAGTTGAATTAAAGGCATAGAGCACCAGGATCGCCAGGGGCAGCAGCAGATACCCCAGGTAGAGGGCGATATACAGTCTGAAAAAATTTTCCCCCCACCCGGGCCCGCGCCCGGATGTTTTAACAATATCAGGCATGGTCCGCCTCCCGTCCCAGTCGGGTCAGGACAGCGGCCAGCACCAGCAGCGCACCAAAGACAATCACCGACAACGCGCTGCCCAGGTTCCAGTTGGCCCCTCCCATGAAGGTTTCAAAAATCACCGAAGAGATCATCAACGTGTTGGCGCCGCCGAGCATCTGGGCTGACAGGACATCCCCGAAGCAGGCCAGCAGCACCAGGATCAGGGCAGACATGGTGCCGGAACGGGTCAGGGGCAGGGTCACGTGCCACAGGGTCTGGAGTTTGTTGTAACCCAGGTCTTCGGACGCTTCCAGCAGCTCCCGGGGAACTTTTCCCAGGCTGGCGTACAGCGGCAGAATCATAAAGGGGGTATAGGTGTAGACCAGACCAAAGATAACGCCGGTTTGGTTGTAGAGCATCTGAAGTGGCAGATCGATCAGTCCCGTGGCCGTGAGCAGGGAATTGATGATGCCGCTGGACCCTAAAATGATTTTCCATGAAAAAACCCTGAGGATGATACTGGTCCAGAAGGGAATCAGCATGACGATCAGTATCAGCCCCCCCTTGCGGGCATGGCAGGCCAGGTAATAGGCCACGGGATAGGATATCAACAGGGATATGGCGCTGGCCGTGACCGCATACCCGGCGGTGCGCAGGAACGACCGCAGGTAGATGGGTTCTGTTAAGACCCGGACATAATTGGCCAGGGTATAGAACGGGTCCGGGTCGAAAAACGGCATGGTGGACAGCAGGCTGTAGCGCAGGGCCACAAACATGGGGATCAGGAAAAAAACCACCAGCAGGAAAGCGGCGGGAAATGCCACCAGCCATGCCATGCCGCGGTTTTTTGCAGGGGTTGGCCCGGGGGTTTCCCCTGGAGGCTGTTTTAGATGGATCCATCATGTCGTCTACTGTGTTCATGCAAACCGGACCCCTTACTCTCCCCTGACATCCTGGTAGGCCTTGACCATTTTTTCACTGGTTTTGGGCAATAGCGTGGGGTAGGGCACCATGCGCCGGGTTTGCGCGTCGGTATAGGTCATGATGCCGGCCAGTTTGGCGGGCAGTGCCCCGGAGGCCGCTTTGTTCACCACCATATAACCGATTTTTTGAATCATCTGGGAGGCCATCTCCGGTGACAGCAGGTGGTTGATCCACAGGTAGGCGGCCTCCTTGTTCGGGGCATCGGCCAGGATGGCAAACTGATCGATCCAGGCGGCACACCCTTCTGCGGGCACGACAAACCCCACGGGCTGGCCGTCTATCTGCATTTTGTGAACCATGCCGTCATCTGCGGAGGTGATCCATATATCGCCGGCGGCCAGGAGGTTTTTCATCTCTTCCAGACTCTCGAACCGTTTTAGTAAAAGCGGATTGAGCTGCCGCATTTTGGCCTTGATGGTTTCCAGCTTGGCATCGGTGTCCGTGTCCAGGTCGGCAATGTCCATGCCCAGGTATTTGGCTGTGGCAAAACAGGCATCCACGGGGTTGCGCGAGAAGCCCACATGCCCCTTGTAGCGCGCATCCCACAGGGATCCCCAGGAAGTGGGGGGCTCTTTGATGATATCGCTGCGGTAGGCCAGCCCCATGACCCCGAAGGTATAGGGGACACTGTATTGCCTGCCCCCGATGGTGTTGTAATCCGCCTTTTTAAACCCTTCTGACAGTCCGGCATAATTCGGGATTTTACCGGTATCGATGGGTTCCAGCAGGCCGGCTTCTGCAAACCGGCGTATCATGTGGTTGCTGGGCTGAACAATGTCCACCCCCTCATGGCCGGCATGCAGCTTGGCCCACAGTTCTTCGTTGCCGTGGTAAAAGGTGCAGTTGACCTTGATGCCGTATTTTGCCTCGAATGAGGTCGTGGCAAAATCAGGGCAGTATATCCCCCAGGTCCAGATGTTCAGCTCTCTGGTTTCTGCTGCAAACGCATTTCCTGCGGCAAAAAGCGCCATGCCGGTCACAAGGGCTATGATTATTTTGTGCCATGAATGTCTACTCTTTTTTCTCATTTATATTCCCTCCTTTAAAACCATGGGGTCGATGCCGCCCCTTGTCTAAGGCAAGGGGCAGTTTTGCATGTCCCTTCTAAGTCCTATCCTGCTAAACCGGCGTTGTTGAAAAGGCGTACACCGCAAATAACAAATTTCAAGCACCAAATGACAAACAAATTCCAAATAACAAACCCCCAAATATCAAACAAGGTCAAAAGCCATTTAATTGACCTCATATCGTCCTAAATTATCGGCAATGTTGACTTTTCGCTGTTTTGGAATTTTGGTCATTGTGATTTGTTTGGAATTTGTCTTTTGATTATTGGAATTTATCTGACATAAAAAACGCGAATTTTAGAATTTAGCGCCTCAGTCCTTTGTCTTAAAGTTTTATTCCCCCACACTCAGTGTGACGCCCGAGATTCACCGCCGGATAACATACGCATCTTCAGGTGCCCAGCCCACGGTTACCTGACGGCCAATGGTTAACCGCGATACCATGCGGGCGTCCACATCCGCTTTGATGCGAATATTGCCGGGCAGTTCCAGAATGCAGCGACGAAACGCACCGGCATAAATATTATCTGCCACCGTGGCGTTATAAACATTGGGGCTGGTATTTTCATCAGGCGATATCCGGATCCGTTCGGGCCGGACGGACAGGGCAACCCTGTCACCCACCTGAAGATCGGCGCCGGCCCTGGTAACGCATGTCAATCCGTTGCAGTCCACCGTTGCCTGATGCGGGGCGATATCCAGCACACAACCTTCTATAAAATTGGTGTCACCGATAAAATCAGCCACAAATCGGTTGCAGGGTTGCTCGTAAATCTGCACAGTGGTCCCGATCTGTTCGATCCCGCGATCGTTCATCACGGCGATTCGGTCGCACATATTCAACGCTTCCTGCTGATCATGGGTCACGTAAATAAAGGTGATGCCAAGACCACGCTGAATCCGTTTCAGTTCGATCTGCATTTCCCGCCGCAGTTTCAGGTCCAGGGCCCCCAGGGGTTCGTCAAACAATACCACGGCCGGTTCGAGAATCAGGGCCCGGGCCAGGGCCACCCGCTGCTGCTGACCGCCACTGAGTTTTTTGGGAAAGCGATCTTCGAGCCCTTCCAGGCGAACCATGTCCAGGGCCTGAAACACCTTTTTTTGAATAACGGCTTTAGAAAGCCTGCGACGTTTCAATCCATAGGCCAGGTTGTCGTATACCGTCATGTGGGGGAACAGGGCGAGATTCTGGAAGACCGTGGTGACGTTACGCCGATATGGGGGACGGTGGCCCATGAGTTCATTTTGCAGATAGACCCGCCCGCTGGTCGGGATCGTAAAACCGCCGATGATCCGTAAGGTGGTGGTTTTGCCCGAACCGCTGGGTCCCAGGATGCCGAAGAACTCCCCCCGGATGACGGCCAGTGACACCTTACTTAAAACCTGCTGCGATCCGAAATAATGGGACACATTTTCTAAAACAACATCATATACCGGCCCGGTGGTTTCACCGTCCGGGTGTGAGGGCTCAATTTGATCACCCGTCGATTCCATAATTGTTCCTGTCACGTTTTATGCCTGTATTTTTCGCGATGGGCTTACATCTTTGCCGCTCAGCATCTCTACCCGGCAATCTATCCGGCCGTGGCATCAAGGTCAAGATTTATCTGATAGGCAGATATTACAAAACAGCGCAATTCTTTCCTTGACAGAGCCCCTGTAATTCTCTATTGAATCACGCTCAAGGTGCCTTTACGGCTTAATAGGGAATTTCGTTAAAATCGGAAGCGGTCCCGCCGCTGTAATCGGGGACGAAACCTGCAAAAAACCACTTCCGGGTGATAGCCCGGCGGGAAGGTGCAGGCAGTAGGATGATCCGAGAGTCAGAAGACCTGCCTTAATGCGATGCCATATTTCCGCGGTATGACGGAAAATGTGCCTCTACTATTCAAGGGCCAAGAAACTGGGTGCAGCCCTTCAAGCTTTGTAAGTTTGAAGGGCTTTTTTTATGTTGTCTCCTCTGATACCGGCAGAGGAAAGGGATAGGAGGGGTTAAATGGCAGGTTTTTCTACAGGGCTGCTGTCTCCCAGCCGAAAAGAAAAAACCACCCCTCCTGACCCTGCCCTTCATGCGCCAAGGGCTGGGGTATAGTTATAACCACCCCACCTGGAAAAGCCGAAACCAAAGTAAAATTTTCACTATTTATTTTTCAATTATACCCGCCCCCTCATACTTTTTTTGACATCAACAATATGATTCTCCGTCGCATGCGATCAAACAGGATCGACCTGGGAATCAGCTTGTAAAGTAAAGGTATTTATTTTATCATCTGTTATTTTTAAAAATGAACAGCCGGTCTTTGCCCGGCTGATGACAACTGATGAATGAAAAGGAGAAAATCATGTTGAAAACAGGTGAAAAGGGAGCGATTCTCCAGCGGGACAAGGAAACCTATGCCATTGCACCGCATATCCCCTGCGGCATTGTAACACCGGACCTGCTCCGAAAACTGGCCGATACGGCGGAAAAATACAATGCCCAGGCCCTTAAGATAACCGGTGCCAACCGTATTGCCCTGGTGGGGATTAAAGAAGATGATATCGACAGTGTGTGGGAAGAACTGGGCATGCCAAAGGGCGCGGCGGTGGGCCTGTGCGTCCGGAGTGTCCGGGCCTGCCCCGGCAATACATTCTGCAAGCTCGGGCAGCAGGATACCCTGGCCATGGGCATGAAGCTGGACGCCCAGTACCATGGGGTTGAACTGCCGGGTAAGTTGAAAATGGCCGTATCCGGTTGTAAACTGAACTGTGCGGAATCCTGGGTGCGTGATATCGGACTGGTGGGCCAAAAAGACGGGTGGATGCTTCTGGTGGGCGGTAATGTCGGGGCGAACCCCCGGATCGGCGAAGAACTGGTATCGTCCCTTGACGATGCAGCAGCCCTTGAAATGGTGGCATCGGTCATCGAATACTACCGGCAGAACGCCAAAAAAGGCGAACGACTGGGAAAAATGATCGCCCGGATCGGCCTGGAACCGTTACGGGCGGCTGTGGTCGGATAAACAATGATGAATGATGAATTCGGAATGATGAATGTGGCATCGTTTCACTCAACCGGTTTTATGAATTATGGAAGTATCGCAGGTGTTGGATGTTAGGTACTGGGTTTCAGGTTCAGGCCATCGTAGGGTGGGCTGTGCCCACCAACAGGCAGAGCGAATCGATACCACAAGTTTTCACTTTTCAATTAACAGATACCACAAGTTTTCGGTTCTCAACTTTCAATATTTAATCTGATTCAGGCGCTGCCAGGTCAGGTTTTTAAGGTGATGGTAACGGCAAAACCGCTGGGTTTTAAATTACGCGCAGAGACCGTTCCGTCGCAGGTTTCAACGCAGGTTTTTACGATGGCCAGCCCCAGGCCGACCCCACCGGAATCGCGATCCCGGGAAGGTTCGGGCCGAAAGAAAGGCTCGAAAAGCTGATCGAGGAGATTTTCGGGTACGCCCGGGCCGGTGTCCCGGACTTCTAAAGCAATCCCATCAGCCTTTTTTTCGGCAGAAACGGTAATCGGACCTGCATCTCCGGCGTATTTGACGGCATTTCGTAAAAGATTGGCCAGAGCCCGGGTCATAAGCTCGGCGGATGCGAGAATGCGGATTTCCGGATCCACTTTCAGTGTGATCTGGGCCGCCGGTGTTACCTCCCTTTTTACCGCCGCCTGAATCACGGAAAGCAGGTCAATGCTTTCCAGCTTGACTGTTCTTGTGTTCATTTCGGCCCGGGAAAAGGCGAGCAGTTCGTTGACCAGTTGGGACATGTGGTCAATATCTTCCATGACATCGACTACCCGCTTGTGGTTTTCTCTGCTAACTCTTTGTTCCAGAGCACCGAGGCCGAACTGAATCCGTGCGATGGGCGATCCCAGTTCATGGGCCACGTCGCCTAAAAATCGTTTCTGGCCCTTCACAAAAGCGGACAATCGCGCCGTCATGTGGTTGATCGCCAAGGCCAGTCGTCCGATCTCATCGGCCCTGGGTTCATGGATGGCCACATCAAAGCGGCCCCGGGCAATCTCTTCCGTGGCCCGGGTCATACGGGTCAGGGGCCGCGTGATATTTCTGACCATGGGGATCCAGAAGAATACCGAAATCAGTAGTACCGCTCCTGCCACGATCATCCAGGGCAGGGGATCGAAAAAAGCCGTTTCCCGTCACAGACGCCGACACTGCCAGCAGCAGGGCCGGGGCCGGGGGGTGTGAGTCGTCAGGGGGCAGGGGAATCCGGATTCCGGTCCAGTAGCGGGTGGGCTGCCGGGTTTTCATCATGAAACGTGGTCTTCTATCAAGCCCATCGGCATGCAGGGGCGGTCGTTTTTCCATGGCGCCCTTTTTCAGCGAGTCACTGCCGTCATCAACGATGTGGTTTTTCGGGCGTCCTTGAGGATCATCGAACACGGGGGGCGGCGGGAACCGGCCAGGTAAAGGGTGCCGTTGCAAGGCGTCTTTGGCCTTTTTTATGACCGCAACCGGCAGGTCCCCACCCGTGGAAGAGAAGCAATGGCCGTCCTCAAGCACAAGGGCAAAATCCACCTGATGGATCTCTGCATGTCTGGAGAGTACACCGGTCCAGTTCGTCTGCATTGCCCGGCTCAGGTCATGTGCAATCAGCATGCCGGCGGTACGCAGGCGATTGGAGCCCTCCTGGCCGAAGATGGCATGCAGGTTCACCTGGGGCTGGAAGGCGAAGAATACGCCCATGGCTGCGGCCACCAGAAGCAGGTTCAGAAAAAACCAGGACATTATTTTGGCAAATAAAGAGGAAACCGGTTTCATGGTTTTTGATCTCCCGGATCATTGAACATATACCCGGCGGACCGAACCGTTTGAATAAACACCGGGTTGCGGGGATCTTCCCCGAGCTTGCGCCGTAATGACGAGATGTGAACATCCACGGAACGGTCAAACACATCGTAGCTCCTGCCGGCCACGGCATCCAGCAGCTGGTCCCGGGTCAGAACCCGGCCGGACGCTTTGGCAAGGCTTGTCAACAGATCGTATTCAAGCGGGGTCAGGTTCAACGGTTTTCCCCTTAAACAGGCTGTTCGGGCATTGGGGGTGATGTGCAGGTCTCCGAAGGTCAACGTCTGATCCGCAGTTTCAGCGGTCATCTGATGGTGGGGCCTGGAATGCCGGCGGGTAACGGCGCGCAGGCGTGCCAAAAGCTCACGCGAGGAAAAGGTCTTGGGGAGATAATCATCGGCCCCCATCTCGAGCCCCACGATTCTGTCGGTCTCCTCACCCCTTGCGGTGAGCATCAACACCGGTATATCGGATTTTTTGCGCAATTGCTTCAACATCTCAAACCCGTCCATGCCCGGCATCATGACATCGAGGATCACGGCCCGGTAATCACCGCTGAAAATCATTTCCAGTCCCTTTGCACCATTGTGGGCCATCTCTACAGCGTACCCCATGGGCCCCAGGTAATCCGCCACCAGCCGACACAGTTTTTTGTCGTCATCGACCATTAAAATTTTTATTTCAGGCGTCATGGTTTCCTGATGCGTCATGGTTATCCCTATTTTTTTTATTTTTTTAAATTGCCTCGTGTCCATCCGGAAAAGGTAGATTTTGGTTTCCGGCAAGGCACGAGCTCGTTTTTAACCACAGGCATAGTTTGGCTATTCCGAGGATTGAAAACGGGCGAGAACGCCGCCAGGGGCCGAAAGATGCCTTTTATAGATGGACATAGCCTTATTTTTATACCATCGACACCACTATCGCAATCCACTTTACAAAATCTTTACAATTTTATCCTTGATCAACATAAATGCTTTACACGCCGGGTCTATCTTGCATTCAAAGCCGAGGAAAAAATCCCCGGTAAAATGACACACCTTAAAGGAGATACACCATGAATTCGAAATCGGGTAAAAAATTCAGCATCGCCGTTATTGTTCTACTCATCACGGTCTGTTTTATTCCGGCCCTGGCACTGGCAGGGTCAGCTGTCGATCAACGGCCGTCTAAAGGCTTTGACATGAAAGGCCATCACGGACCGGTCCTTGGCGTCTGGCGGAACCCGCAAATGGTTCAGCAACTGGAATTTACTGAAAATCAGATCAAACAGATCCGGGATACCGATTTTAGTTTCCGTGAAAAGCATCTGGTGTTGAAAGCGCAGCTTGACCGCTTGCATCTGCAACTGGATAAGGCGTTTTCCAATGACAGGGTTGACGATACGGCCGTCCTTAAAATCGCGCAGGAAATTTCAGACGTAAAGGGTAAAGGGTTTGTTCAGGACGTTGAATCGCGACTGGCCCTTGGAAAAATCCTCACTGCGGATCAAATCAAAAAGATGAATCTGTATGATATGCAGCCGAAAAGAAAAGGGCCACGGCAGGGCGGGAAGCACAACATGCAGGGTCGTTTGATGGAAAGACCGGGTGATGAAAATTCGTTTGAAAATTAATGGCGTCGTGAGGGTTTTCCATCGACTGCGTTACAGCGGTTGTCCAGAGGATCGATCTTCGACCCTGGATAACCGCTATGCCTTGTATACGTTTTTTTATTATAGCCCTCTTAAATACGTTTAACGAGGGCATCAAAGAAGGGAGATCATCCATGAAGACCATGAAAAAAATTATCATCGCCATTGTTTTGTTTGGCCTCTGTACCGTGAGTGCATTTGGAGCGGATAATGATCAGCAGCAGACCAGGCGTCGGCACCAGGGGCCGCCCCCCGAGGCCTATGCGGCCTGCGAAGGCAAAAGCGCCGGGGATACGGCGGAATTTATCAGCCCGCATGGGGATACGGTGACAGGGGTCTGTGAACTGGAGGGTGACCGGCTGGTCCTGCGCCCTGATAACCCTCCGCCTGAGCGCAGGGGAAAGGACAGCGCCACTGACTGATGGGGTAACTGATCGAAAAAACGGGTAAAAAGGAAAAGAGCGATGAAAAAACGTATCGGAATTTTGATGGGATTGATTTTGACATCACTGATGCTGACGGCTGTCGTCGGCTGCGGTTCATCAGGCGGCGGGACTTCGGGCAGCAGTGATTCAGGCAGCGATGATTCAGGTGACGATGGTGCTGTCAGTTTTGCTTCAGGTTATGCCATTGTCGATACAGGCCAGACCGCCTGCTATGACGACAGGGACGAACTGGTCAACTGTCCGGCCAAAGGGGAAGCGTTCTACGGCCAGGACGCCCAGTACCATGGCCATCAACCCAGTTATACGGACAACGGCGACGGCACGGTGACCGACAATGTCACCGGTCTGATGTGGCAGCAGAGCCCGGATACCGATGGCGACGGTGACATCGATGCCGCCGACAAGCTGACCTACGCCGAGGCTGTGGCCGGGGCCATCACGATTACCCTGGGTGGCTACAGCGATTGGCGCCTGCCCACCATCAAGGAGCTCTACTCGCTGATCGACTTTTCCGGCGTCGATCCCAGCGGCTATGAGGGCGACGACACCTCCGGCCTGATCCCCTTCATCGACACGGCCTACTTTGATTTTGCCTACGGCGACACCAGCGCCGGAGAGCGGATCATCGATTCCCAGTACGCCTCCAGCAACCTGTATGTGGACGAAAGCGCCGGCGGTCTTCTTTTTGGTGTCAACTTTGCCGATGGGCGCATCAAGGGCTATGGGATGACGCTCTTTGGTTCTGACAAGACCTTTTTTGTCATCTATGTGCGCGGTAATACCGACTATGGCGAAAATGATTTTGCCGACAACGGCGACGGCACCATCACCGACAGTGCCACCGGCCTGATGTGGGCTCAGGATGACAGCGGCTCCGATAGCCCGGACGGCCTCGATTGGGAGGCCGCCCTGGCCTGGGCAGCAGCCCGGAATGCCGATAATTACCTGGGCTACAGCGACTGGCACCTGCCCAATATCAAAGAGCTCCACAGCATCGTGGATTACACCCGCTCTCCTGGTACCACGGGCTCTGCGGCCATCGATGCGCTGTTCAATGCAACGGCCATTGTCAATGAAGCGGGCCAGACCGACTACCCCTTCTATTGGAGCGGCACCACCCACGCCAATTGGAGCGAGGAAGCCGGCGGATCGGCCGGGGCCTATGTCGCCTTTGGCCGGGCCATGGGTTATATGGAGGGCGCGTGGCTTGATGTTCACGGCGCGGGGGCTCAGCGCAGCGATCCCAAGTCGGGTGATCCCGACGATTACCCCACCGGCAACGGCCCCCAGGGGGATGCCATCCGGATCTATAACTATGTGCGCCTGGTGCGCGACGCGGGCACTGCCCAGACCGTTAACCACGCTTCTTATTCTTTGCTGGATACCGGCCAGGCCGTCTGTTATGACGATGGCGGAGAAGCAATCAGTTGCCCTGAATCCGGTGAAGCGTTTTACGGTCAGGATGCCCAGTATGCCGGTAACCAATTCAACTACACCGACAATCGCGACGGCACGATCACCGACAATGTGACCGGTCTGACGTGGCAACAGACACCGGCCAATATCGGTTTGAACTATGAAGAGGCCCAGGCGTACTGCGAATCGTTGGAACTGGGCGGCCATGTCGACTGGCGCATGCCCACCACGAAAGAGCTGTTCTCCATCAGTAATTTCTCTCAGGGCTGGCCCTATCTGGATACGAGCGTTTTCGACATCGCCGGGATAAGCGTCAGCAAAGATGAGCAGTATTGGACCGAAGCTTACGTGGGCACGACAGTTGAGGGCGGCGCCAATGCGGCTTTCGGCGTCAATCACGGCACCGGCCACATCAAGGCGTATCCCGCGGGCGTCTCAGGTCCCATGGGAAATTATGTGCGCGCTGTTCGCGGCAATACCTATGGTGTCAATGATTTCGTGGACAATGACGACGGCACAATCACCGACAATGCAACCGGGTTGATGTGGCAGCAGGCAGACAGCGGCAGCGGCATGGACTGGGAAGCCGCCCTGGCTTACGCCGAGAGCGCGACAACGGCCGACTACGATGACTGGCGTCTGCCCAATGTAAAGGAACTCCAGAGCATCGTCGATTATACCCGTTCCCCCAGTGCCGGCGATCCGGATAACGTGGGGCCTGCCATCGATACAGATTTTTTCGAGATCACCGCGTTTTCATCCGGGACGACAGACTACAGTACCGATTACGGCTACTTCTGGACCAGTACCAGCGCCTATTTCGGCACGGATAGTCCCAAATATTACTATGCCTGGTATGTGGCCTTTGGGACGGCCGTTGGCGATGCTGGAGAAGATTTCCATGGTGCCGGTGCCGTTCGATTCGACACAAAAGTTGAAGGCGGACCTGCTGGTGAAGGTGGCGAGCGGTATTATAATTACGTCCGCCTGGTGCGTAGCGTAGATAATTAGATGAGTAATGCGTAATGGGTTATGAGAAAAGGGCCGGAGGAAGGCCGAAAACAATAGATGATGGATGGCAAGGATAATTATAATGAAATTTGTTGTTAATACGACTGCGCTCAAGGTTGGTCTGCTGTTGCTTGTTCTGATCAGCACCGGTTGTGCGACCCACTGTGGCAAGTCATTGGCGCAGGGATGGTGTTGTTGCCAATGGCTCGGGAGGGACAATAACGGGCCTCTCTTTTGAACCCCCCTTATGCTGGATAAGGAATGATGGGTGGTCATGCAAGTACATGGGATGCCGGATAAACGTAACGATCAGCAGTGGTGTTCGCCGTGAAGAGAAACTGCCGACATACTTCTTGCATTTACAGCCGGCGAAGTATCCCCTAAATTTTTGTTAAAAACATAAGTATTGATTATACTAATAATAAAAATACTTGGCATAAGGGGATATAGAATGCCCCCATAATCCTCATTGACAGTCACCGTAGCAATGCGTAATATAATGTGTACTGTTACGACAAACAAGGAGGTGCGTATGAACCCCGAGATGGTTCGTCTAAATGTGACCATTCCCAAGAATTTGTTTATCGCGTTGAATGAACATGTCGGCCCCAGGAAAAAAAGCCAGTTTATAGCCCACGCGATTCGAAAGCAGATTAAACAAAATCAAAAAGAAGCCTTGGACAAGGCATTGGAAGAGGGATATAGCAAGAACAGGCAAGAAAGCCTTGCCATTGCCAATGAATTTGCGAATGTCGATTTAGAGGGGTGGGATGAATATTAAAAGGGGTGGTATTTACCTGGCGGACCTTGATCCGGCCATGGGTCATGAAATTTCAAAAACCCGCCCTGTCCTGGTCATTTCAAATGATAAAAATAATACGTTTTCCGGAACCGTTACAGTATTGCCCATTACATCCAAATCGCTTGAAAAAATCTATCCATTTGAAGTCGGGGTCGAAAAGGGAAAAGGAAACCTGCCCAAAAATTCCAAAATCAAAGCAGACCAGATTCGAACCCTCGACAAAAGGCGGTTGATTAAACCCATCGGCACACTTTCCGGCGATGATTTGGCTATGGTGGAAAAAGCCATCAGCATTCATTTGGAACTGCCCGGATAAAATTTTCAACTTGTGGTTTTAAGCTTGCAACTTGTAATTCAGACCTTAGTCCTGTGCCCGGGAAATAGAAACCAATAAAACATTGGATGTCCCCTCTATCGTGACTCTTTTTACCGCCACATCTCTGGATTTTATTGAGACCATATTCAAAACTTGACTTTTAAATCACTGCTTGGTACTCCTTTTTGTATATTTACCTGAACAATAAGATCTGAAGCGCTCTTAATCTTTAAAATGATAAAGGGGTCTAAAGGGGTCAAGTCTGCTCTTGACTCTTATCCTTTAAATTGTTAATCAATATTTCATGTCTCGCCCTATCAGAATAGCCTATCCCAAGGCCTGGTATCATGTCATGAACCGGGGCCGCAGAGCGGAGAATATCTTTTCAGAAAAATCCGATTACAAGATGTTTGTCGCACTGCTTCAGGAAACCGCGGAAGCGTGGAACATTCGAATTGCTGCATACTGTCTGATGCCCAACCACTATCACCTGCTCATTCATACGCCTGAAGCCAATATTTCTCGCGCTATGCGACATTTAAATGGGGTATATACGCAACGCTTTAACAGTCGGCATCATTTGGATGGCCAGCTTTTTCGCGGCCGATACAAATCCATTTTGGTCAGTGGCGACAGCTATCTTCTTCAATTGGTGCGTTACATCCATCGAAACCCTTTAAAAGCGGGCATTGTTGAAGATATGAAGGCATATCCCTGGAGCAGCCATAACGCCTATCTTTCCGTTGCAAAGAAATGGGATTGGTTGCATAAGGGATTTATTTTGAGTCTTTTAGCCGATGATAAGAAGTCTCAAATAAGCGTATATCGCCGGTTTGTTTCAGTTGATGACGATAAAAAATTAGAAGCGGTCATGGCGCGTAAAAAATGGCCATCGTTGCTCGGCCCTCAGGATTTTATAGATTGGGTAAAAACGACCTATCGAGATCTCAAAGGCAGTGATGAGATGCCCCAAATAAAGGAACTATACCTTGATTCTGAAATAATTATTTCCAGTGTATGTGATTACTACGAAGTTAAACGTGAAAAACTTTTTACATCCCAAAGAGGAACCTTTAATGAGCCAAGATGTGCGGCGATCTATCTGATCCGTAAACTGCGTCGTGATCGCCTAAAAGAAATAGGGCGTGTTTTCATGTTAGAAAAATACAGTTCCGTTAGCAGTATCATCGAAAGAATGAAATTCCGGATGAAAAATGATCGGAATCTTAAAAGGCGCATCAAAAAGTTGGAAGCGCAATTAAGAAAGAGTCAAGGGCAGACTTGACCCCTTATACTCTTATCTTATGCGGGGAGAATTAATATGGCATTGGAAACACAAAGTCTGAGCATACTGTATGATGCTCTTGAACGTTTGAATGAAGGGTTCCATGATTTGCCGGATCGCGATATAGATCTGGATATAGCCGGGTTGCGAACCGTCATGTTGAAAGTCGCTGTAAAAATGCGCGACAACTATCCCTACCATCACCCGCTCTATGCCGGACAAATGCTGAAACCACCCCATTCCATTGCGCGTTTGGCTTATATGCTGGCAATGTGGATTAATCCGAACAACCACTCTTTTGATGGCGGACGTGCAAGTTCAGTGATGGAGAAAGAAGCCGTTGCCGACATTGCGCAGATGTTCGGGTGGGACACCCATTTGGGGCACCTTTGCGGGGGGGGCACCATGGCCAATCTGGAGGCTTTGTGGGTCGCCGGGCGTCTTGCCCCCGGCAAAAAAATTGTCGCTTCAGAGCAGGCCCATTATACCCATCATCGGCTGACTGAGGTTCTCCATTTGCCATTTCAATCGATTCCATGCGATAGCAAGGCCAAGATGGATTTAAATGCCCTTGAGGATGTGTTAAAAAAGGGGGATGTGGGAACAGTCGTTGCGACAATGGGAACTACTGCAGCAGGATCTGTCGATCCATTACCCGATATTCTCGAACTGAAAGACAAATACCATTTTCGTCTTCATGCTGATGCTGCCTATGGTGGCTATTTTATCCTTGCTGAGAATCTGGATATAAAAACCAGACTGTCATTTGACCGGATTGGTGAAGTTGACTCTATTGTAATTGATCCCCACAAACACGGCCTTCAGCCATATGGCTGCGGCTGTGTGCTGTTCAAAGAGCCATCTGTCGGGAAATTCTATAAGCACGCGTCCCCATACACGTATTTTAGCTCTACGGCGTTGCATCTTGGCGAAATCAGCCTGGAATGTTCCAGAGCCGGCGCCTCAGCAGTGGCATTGTGGGCGACCATGCAGATGTTTCCGTTGACACGCAGGGGGGAATTTGCCCGGGGCATAGAGGATGGTAGAAAAGCGGCCATGGTTTTTTTTGAAAAGATACAGGGCGATCAACGATTTCTGACTGCATTTCCACCAGAACTCGATATTGTCATCTGGGCGCCTAAGTCAGGCAAAGCCAGCGAAATTACGAATCGTTCGAAGGCAATATTCGAAGCTGCAGCCAAACAGGATCTCCATTTGGCCGTTGCCACTTTCCCAAAAACAATGCTTTCCCAAAACTGGGATATTGACTGGGATCATGAACAGGTCGCCTGTCTTCGCTCCTGCCTCATGAAAGCCGAGCACCTCAAATGGGTAGAACACATCTGGCAAATATTAGACCGGGTGATGCAGGAAAATTTATCATAATTCACCCATCGTCTTTACTGGTCCAAAGATCCCAGGGGGCCAGAGGTATTCTTACGATCAGACGATAAATTCGATTAAAGGCTTTCACCGAAAGGACCTGGGGTGTATAGGCCAGGGGGTATTTTGCCGTAACGGCCCAAGGTGCATTTATTTTCGGTATGAATTCGGAAAATAATAGATAAAGATAACAAATCAGGAGGAATCATGAAAGACCCATTGTTCGAACCCATCACCATCAACAGGCTTGAAGTCAAAAACAGAATCTATCTCCCGGCTATGCACCTGGGCATGGCAGATAATTTCAAAATCACCGACCAGATCGTCGAATTCTATTCGGAACGCGCCAGGGGCGGCGCGGGCATGATTACGGTCGGCTACGCAACAGTGGATGACCTTTCGGGAAATATCACCAACATCGGCGCACACAAAGATGAATTTATTCCCGGTTTAACCCGTCTGTCTGATACCATAAAAGCCGGTGGCGCCCGTTCCTGCGTGCAGATCAACCATGCCGGCCGGTATAACTTTTCTTTTTTTCTGGATGGCAAACAGCCGGTGGCCCCGTCTGCTATCGCATCCCGTATGACAAAAGAAGTCCCCAAAGCCTTAGAGACAGATGAAATTCACCGGATCATCAACAATTTTGCCACAGCCGCCCTTCGGGTTAAAAAAGCCGGCTATGACGCGGTGGAGGTGTTGAGCGGAACCGGATATCTGATCAGTGAATTTCTCTCCCCTGTTACAAACCAAAGGGACGATGAATACGGCGGCTCACTTGAAAACAGAATGCGGTTCGCCCTGGATATCATGCGGGCCATTCGGGACACGGTCGGCACCGACTTTCCGCTCATGGTGCGGATGAACGGAAACGACTTCATGCCGGGCGGTCAGGGCAGACGCGAACTCCTGGCGTATGCCAAGGCCCTTGATAAAGAAGCCGGGGTGGATGCGCTGTGCGTTAATGTGGGATGGCATGAAGCAAGGGTCCCTCAGATCACATCGGCCGTTCCCAGGGGCGCCTTTGCCTATTTGGCAAGAGGCATAAAAGAAGTCGTCGATATCCCCGTCATTGCCAGTCATCGCATAAATGATCCGGAAACGGCAAGAGCGCTTATTGCCGACAGCATGTGCGATATGGTGGCCATGGGACGCAGTCTGATTGCTGATCCGAGTTTGCCTGAAAAAGCCCAAGACGGTCGTGAAAAAGAAATCCTGCATTGTATTGCCTGTGCCCAGGGCTGTTTTGATAACCTGTTTAAGCTCAAACATGTGGAATGCCTGTGCAATCCAAAAGCAGGGTATGAATGCGACGGTGCTTGTGAAATTGCGAAAACGCCTAAAACCGTAATGGTCATAGGGGGCGGTCCAGCCGGCATGAACGCGGCCATCGCAGCCGCCGACAGAGGTCATCAGGTGACATTGTATGAAAAATCAGATGAACTGGGTGGTCAGCTTTATCTCGCCGCCACCCCTCCGGGCCGGGAAGAATTTGCCGAACTGGCACTTGACCTGAAAGCCCAGGTATCTGCCAGAAATATTATCGTACACACAGCAGAAAGCGTGACAGCGGATATCATCGATAGCGAAAAGCCGGATCACATTATCCTTGCAACCGGTGCCACCCCGATGACGCCCCCCATTCCGGGCGTAGAGTTGCCTAATGTCGTTCAAGCCTGGGATGTGCTGGCAGGCAATGTCTACACCGGCAAAAAGGTGGTCATTGTTGGTGGTGGCGCTGTGGGCGTTGAAACCGCCTTGCTGCTCGCAGAAAAAGGGACACTTTCCGGAGACGTGTTGAAGTTTCTGTTTGTCAACCGGGCTGAGTCGCCCGACGTCCTCTATGATATGGCCACCAGAGGTACTAAGAAAATTACCATTATAGAAATGATCGATAAGCTCGGCAAGGATTTTGGGAAAAGTACCCGCTGGGGCATGTTGCAGGATGTGAAACGGTATGGTGTTGAATCAAAGTTAGCCTCAACGGCGTTGGAAATTACGTCAGGTGGCGTCAAAATTGAAACCGGCGCCGGCGTGGAAGAAATCCAGGCAGACACCGTAGTGATAGCCGCCGGCTCTAAATCCACCAACGAATTGAAGGCAGTGATTGAGGAAAGAGGGATTCCGTTTGATGTCGTTGGAGATGCCGACACCATCGGTATGGCCTTTGACGCCGTTCATCAGGGATACAAGGCAGGCTCGCAGATATAACAGCCGCCCCGAAAACAAACGACCCGCCTTCACAGCGAAATGGAGAATTGGGTGGCCCGGACGGCCGGGTGATGATTCCCAAGGGTGCAGCGATTGCCGCTAATCAGATTATTTGATGTAAAAACGGTCGAAAATCTGATAATAACATTTCAACGCATCATTTGAAACCAAGACGAATCCATCAATATTAAACCCAGGTATACAGGAGTGGCCCCATATGAAAATCCACCCATTCGCGGGGAAAAAGGCACCGAGGTATGTACTGGCCAATATTCCGAGGCTTGTTTCAGCTTATTATACCCATCGGCCGGATGTTTCCGAGCCGGCTCAGCAGGTCGCTTTCGGAACCTCGGGCCACCGCGGTTCGTCCCTTAAAAACAGTTTTAATCAGGATCACATCCTGGCCATCAGTCAGGCCATTTGTGAATACCGGGCAGTTCACCATATTGATGGTCCGCTTTTCATGGGCATGGATACCCATGCCCTGTCCGAACCGGCACTGGTCACCGCCCTTGAAGTCTTTGCCGCTGCCGGTGTCACCGTCATGATTGCCAAGGGGATGGGGTATACGCCCACACCGGTTATTTCCCACGCCATCCTGACACACAACCAAAACAGGCAAAGGGGCCTTGCCGACGGTGTGGTGATCACCCCCTCGCATAATCCCCCTGAAGATGGCGGGTTTAAATACAACCCGCCCCATGGCGGGCCGGCGGAGGCCGACATCACCGGGCGCATTGCCGGCAGGGCCAATGAGATACTGGGCCGAAAGCGCGATGGCGTCAAACGGATGCGCTTTGAAAAAGCCCTCAAAGCCGATACCACCCATGAATATGACTACATCGGTCCCTACGTGGCAGATCTTGCCAACGTGGTGGACATGGCGGTGATCGCCGCATCCGGTTTGAAGCTCGGTGTGGATCCCCTGGGGGGGGCCGCCGTAGAATACTGGGAACCCATTGCCGAGCGCTATGGGCTCTCCCTCGAGATCGTCAATCCGGTGGTGGATCCCACTTTTGCATTTATGACCCTGGACAAAGACGGCAAAATACGCATGGACTGTTCTTCGCCGTTTGCCATGCAGGGGCTGATTGGGCTCAAAGATAAATTTGACGTTGCTTTCGGCAATGATACGGATGTGGATCGCCACGGAATTGTCACAAAAAGCAATGGCCTGCTCAGCCCGAATCACTATCTGGCCGTGGCCATCTGGTATTTGTTTCAAAATCGGCCCGGCTGGAATCCCTCCGCCGCCGTGGGCAAAACCATGGTGTCCACTTCGATTATCGACCGGGTGGCGGATCATCTGGGACGGGAATTGTCCGAGGTGCCTGTCGGGTTTAAATGGTTTGTGGCGGGGCTGATGAGCGGTGCGTATGGGTTCGGCGGTGAAGAGAGCGCCGGGGCATCTTTCCTGCGCCGCAATGGCAGCGTGTGGACCACGGATAAGGACGGCATCATCATGGATCTTCTGGCGGCTGAAATTATGGCCAAAACCGGCAGGGACCCGGGTGAAATTTACACCGTACTGGAAGACCGGTTCGGCGCTTCGGTTTATGAACGCATCGATGCGCCGGCGACTACCGACCAAAAGGCGATCTTAAAACAACTCTCGGCTGAAATGATCACCGCCGGTGAACTGGCCGGCGATCCCATTATTGCCAAGCATACCCGGGCGCCGGGAAATCAGGCCCCGCTGGGCGGATTAAAGGTTGTCACCGAAAACGGATGGTTTGCGGCCCGACCATCGGGCACCGAGGAGATCTACAAGATTTACGCTGAAAGTTTCAAAGGCAGGGCGCATCTGGAACAGATTCAGCAGGAAGCCCAGGAGATTGTCAGCACGGCTTTTCAGGCGGCGGCAATATAACTAAATTGAGCGATTAGCAGTACGCTTTTTATAAGAGCTAATCGCTAATCGCTGATCAATATCATTAACTTTAGCAACAGCGGTATGAATTACCATGAAGTTTGATTCTATTTTCGGTTACTTGGGGATAAATTAAACTTATTTTTCACCATGAAGAACTTGAAGAAAAACCAATTCCTTTTCCGATTTTTTACCCTTCATGTCCTTCAGTAACTTCATGGTAAAAGAACAGGCATCGTTTGTATTAAGTTAATGGCATTGAATCGCTAATTGCCAAGAGCTAAAAGGAGATCTGACAATGTTGAATAAAATCAATCCAACGCAGACCCGGAGTTGGCAAGCGCTGGCCGACCATTACCAGGAGATCAAAGAGACCCGTATGGTCGATCTTTTCGAAAAAGACCCGGATCGGTTTGATAAATTTTCACTGCGGTTTAATGACATCCTGGTCGATTTTTCCAAAAATCGCCTGACAGAAGATACCGTCAAACGTCTCATCCGGTTGGCCGATGAAACAGACCTTTCAACGGCCATCGAAAAAATGTTTTCCGGGGACCGGATCAATGAAACCGAAAACCGGCCGGTACTCCACGTGGCGCTGCGCAATCGCAAGAATACGCCAATTTTTGTGGATGGGGTGGACGTGATGCCGGAAGTCAACGCGGTGCTGCAAAAGATGCGGGATTTTTCTTCAAAGGTAACCGGCGGTAAGTGGAGGGGATATACCGGCAGACGAATTACCGATATCGTCAATATCGGCATCGGCGGCTCCGACCTGGGACCGGTGATGGTGACCGAGGCATTGAAACCCTATGCCCGCCCCCAAATAAAGGTGCACTATGTTTCCAATATCGACGGTACCCATATTGCCGAGACCTTGAAACCGCTGAATTCTGAGACCACCCTGTTTATGATCGCCTCCAAGACATTTACCACCCAGGAAACCATGACCAATGCCCATACGGCCCGCCAATGGTTCCTGGATCATGCCAAAGATGCCAAACACGTGGCCAGACATTTCGTGGCGCTTTCCACCAATACGGCCAAGGTATCCGAGTTTGGTATCGATGCGGACAACATGTTTGGTTTCTGGGATTGGGTTGGCGGGCGCTACTCCCTGTGGTCGGGCATCGGGCTGTCCATCGCCTGCACTATCGGCTTCGATCATTTTTCCGAGCTGTTGCAGGGTGCCCATGAAATGGATCAGCATTTCCGTGAAACCCCGTTCGACCGTAACATCCCGGTCATTCTGGCCCTGATCGGTATCTGGTATCATAATTTTTTCGGTGCGGGAAGCGAAGTCATCCTGCCCTACGATCAATACCTGCACCGCTTCCCGGCCTACTTCCAGCAGGGCAACATGGAAAGCAATGGAAAATCGACCGACCGCAGCGGCCAAAAAGTCAACTATCAAACCGGCCCCATTATCTGGGGGGAACCCGGCACCAACGGCCAGCATGCCTTTTACCAGTTGATTCATCAGGGCACCCCATTAATTCCCGCCGATTTTCTGGCCCCGGCACTCAGCCACAACCCCATTGGTGATCATCATGCCGTTTTGCTGTCCAATTTTTTTGCCCAGACCGAAGCCCTCATGCGGGGCAAGCGCAAGGAAGACGTGGCCGATGAACTGAAAAATGCCGGAAAAAGCAACGAAGAAATCCGTCAACTGTTGCCGCACAAGCTGTTCGACGGCAACAAACCGACCAACGCCATTTTGTTTAAGCAACTGACGCCCAAGACCTTGGGGAGCCTGATTGCCATGTACGAGCACAAGATCTTTGTTCAGGGCGTGATCTGGAATATATTCAGTTTTGACCAATGGGGCGTGGAACTCGGAAAACAGCTGGCGAATCAGATTCTACCGGAATTGGCGGGTACCCGGCCGGTGACGTCCCACGATGCTTCTACAAACGGTCTGATCAATGCATTTAAAGCATTTTGCATAGAATAAGGCCGATCCATGCCAGCACACCCAGGCCGACTATTTCCAAGAATTCGTTTTCAGAGGAAAAACCGGATGTTGCTCCAGGATGTATGGTTCCTGGAAAAACTGACCCACTTCGACCGTGCGGTTATCCCTGAACGCCGCATGCATGCCAAAGGTTCCGGTGCCTATGGGGCCTTCACCGTCACCCACGATAGGCCCTCTTCGGGAATACGGCCCGGGCAATGGGGGATGCCCCTAAAGAGATTAAGCTCCGCCACATCGGCAACTGCATGAAAGCAGATACGGCCTATGGCCAGGGGGTTGCCAAAGCCCTGGGTATTTCAATGGATGAGGTACCGAAATAGGCGGTGTCTTATATTTTCCAGACCGATGAACTGACGTTTGCGATCCCCTATGATATGTTCCACCAGATGCTCGACCGTTTTGACGACTCTTTCCTGACCCCGGGGACCTGGCCCACAGTTCGAAAAAAGATTGCGCGAAGCAACCACGCCTGGGAAAGAAAAGCAGGGGGTTGATGTGTCGGCCGAGAGTTGTATCCCGCCGCCGGGGATTGCCGGAATATAATCTTGATTTCCGGTGAAAAAAATAGTATTGTATCTGTTATTTCACTGGTTAATTCGTTTTATCTCTTTAAAATGGGCGCGTTCGGCAGATCCCCGACCGTCTTTTCCTGTTGCGATACCTTAGATAACCGGTCCTTTTACACTGTGATAGTTCACTTATGCTGAACCTGTGTTTTTAACCCTTCGACTGCCTGGAATTGTATTTCAGGGGCCCTGCGCAGCCTATAGTTCAATGCTTTGGGAGCAGATGCCTTTTCACTAAAACAGGCTGAGGCATCATATTATGAAATGTACACCAAACAGGGAGGAAGAAAATGGACGTTAATGATTATTGTAGTGGTTTGGAAATGGAATTGACCGCCTGGAAGGCAAAACTGTTTGACACCATTACCAAGGCGGATCGGCTGGGAACTGCAGAAAAGGAAAGGGTCCTGGCGAATATCGGCGATTTGAAGATTCTGCTGGCGGATATGGAAGGGAAAATAAGCCAGCTCAAAACCGAATGCCCGTCGGACTGGAGCCCCGAGAAAAAAGAGATCGAAGGTGCCTCCGTGAATATGCGATCCAAGTATGAAGAAACCATGGACTACCTCGGCAAGGCCAGTCCGGTTTCGATTCCGGGTTAAATCATGGGTGCCACTAGCCCCATGACTGAAAACCGGTGGGTAAAATTCCATGAGCCTGTTTGACGAATCAGTTGGATTTTATCAACCGGTTGCATGAAACAAGGTACCGGAAGGCCGCAGTCATTTGTTTCGTTATAAAAAAGGGCGTTTAAATTCTTATTTGAATTTAAACGCCCGACTATTATCTCAAACCCATTTTTAGCAATTCAGCGGTCATGCCTGGGCTGTCAGCCTGGCAGCAATGTCGGCAACATGCCTGCCCTGAAAACGGGCCCCATTCAGCTCATTTTCGCTGGGCATTCTTTCACCGGACCCGCCGGCAATGGTCGTGGCGCCATAGGGAGAGCCCCCGGTGACCTCATCGATGCGCATCTGTCCCTGGAATGAATAGGGCAGCCCCACAATTATAAACCCATGGTGCAGCAGCGAGATGTGAAATGACAGGAGGGTCGCTTCCTGGCCTCCATGTTGGGTGGCGCTGCTGGTGAAAACACTGCCGACCTTTCCCACCAGGGCCCCTTTGGCCCACAGTTGACCGGTGGCATCCAGAAACTGGCGCATCTGCCCGCACATATTGCCGAACCGGGTCGGTGTGCCGAAAATGACGGCATCCGCGGTTGCCAGTTCCTCGACGGAACAGACCGGCACGTGGGCGATGGCCTTCTGGGCTTCCGTGGCGCCCATTTTTTCAAGCACTTCAGCGGTCAGCGTTTCGGGAACGCGCCGCAGGACCGCTTCGGCCCCTTCGATTTGTTTGACGCCCGCTGCAATGGCTTCCGCCATTTTATGTATGTGCCCGTACGTGGAGTAATAAACAATCAGTACTTTCATGATGTGCCTCCTTTATTGTAAATTGTTAAAAATTGATGGGGCCGGCTTTCATGTTCAATCATGTTTGACAAACGTACCGGCCTGATACTCACGAAAGCTTGCTTTGCATCGGTTTTCCTTTGTTGCTGCCATGACAATTGGCAGCGTTTATTTTTGACCGCCGAAAGCCGATGCGGAGGGGCTTTCCAGATGGTATCAGTGTGAGGGCGTCAACCCATCAGGCTATTTCAGATGTTTGAGCATGGTGACCGATTTTTTTTAACAGCCGCACGAGTTCTGAACGTTCTCCAGTGGTCAGGACCGCGGCAATTTTTTCAAGGTTGCGCCTATGCTTTTCAAAGGCCTGCTTGATCAGGGTGCGCCCGGATATTGTCAGATGCAGATGAAAATATCGGCCGTCTGAGGGATCTTGAAGGCGCTTGACAAGGCCTCTTGCCGCCAGTCGATTGGCTGCCGCCGTCATTGATCCGCTGGTCAGCAGCACCTTTTCCCCGATGGTATTGATCGGAAGGGGGCCTTTATGCAGCAGGGCCTCCAGGATACCGAAGTCACTGATGGTTAAATCGCTTTTGGCGATGCTGGCGCGATCAACGGTTTCGATGGCCCTGACGGCTCTTCCCAGGACTAATCGTATGTGGGTGCCTGATTCCATCAACCAAGATAATCCCATATATCTTGATGTCAAGATATATGGGGTCACCCCGCCCATACATTCTAATTGTAAAAAATTAATTCATACGTTTGTTTTAAATAAGCATTTGACATAATCGGTTTCAGACCCTATTTTAGCTGTTCTAAATTGCAATTTAAAATAATGGTCAATTTTGTCAACAGGAGGACAACATACCCATGCAACGTCTCAATTTGAGGGTTTTCTTAATACTGCTGATAGCCGCCCTGCTGTCCGGTCTTGTGATGGTCAGCTGTGACCGCCGGCCGCAGGCTCAGCCGCCACGCCCTGACCCGGAGGTGTCCACGGTGACCGTGCAACCCCAAAAGATCATGCTGGCCACCGAATTGCCGGGACGCACATCTGCCTGCCGCACAGCGGAAATCCGGCCACAGGTCAGCGGTTTGTTACAGAAACGACTGTTT
The DNA here is from genome assembly GCA_942490765.1 of uncultured Desulfobacterales bacterium. Classification (GTDB taxonomy): domain Bacteria; phylum Desulfobacterota; class Desulfobacteria; order Desulfobacterales; family 4572-123; genus 4572-123. The sequence goes on from CALNYM010000009.1 coordinate 65,772, forward strand.
ACGGAGGGCTCCGATGTCAAGGCCGGTCAGGTGCTCTATCAGATCGATTCCGCTCCCTTTCAGGCGGCGCTTGACAATGCCGTGGCAAACCTCACGGTCATGCAGAAAGCTACCGACCGGGCACGGGCCGCACTCAATGTGAGCATTGCTGATGTTGCCCGGCTGAATGTGACCCTGGCACTCGCTCAGAAGAACCGGGAGCGATATGAGGCGTCATTTAAAGACAAAATTGTATCCGCCATTCAGCGTGACCAGGCCGTGGCCGAAGCCAAAGTGGGGGAGGCCACCCTGCGGGCGGCCGAGGCACAGGTGGAAAGCAGCCGGCAAGCAGTAGCGGCATCGGTGGCGACCATTCAGCAGGCGGAAGCGGCGGTAAAAACGGCCCGCATCAACCTGGGATACACCCGTGTCGTTGCACCGATCTCCGGCCGCATCGGCAGGTCCAACGTAACAGAGGGGGCTGTCGTGACCGCCTATCAGCCCACCGCTCTGGCCACTATTCGACAACTGGACCCCATTTTCGTGGATGTGCCCCAATCCACCACCGAATTGCTGCGCCTGAAGAGCCGCCTGAATGACGGGCGTCTCCATCAGGACGGGGCGGACCAGAACAAGGTCAAACTTGTCCTTGAAAATAATACGGCCTACCCGTTGGAAGGGGTCCTGCAATTCAGCGGTGTCACCGTGGCGCCGTCCACCGGATCCGTCAACCTGCGGGTTGTTTTCCCCAATCCAAAAGGCCTTCTCCTGCCGGGTATGTTCGTCCGGGCGGTGATTAATGAAGGGGTTAACGAACAGGCCATCCTCATCCCCCAACAAGGGGTCTCCCGTGACCCCAAGGGAAATCCGTTTGCGTTGGTTGTGAATGCGGACAGCAAGGCCGAATTGAGGACAATCACCCTTGATCGGGCAATTGGCGACAAATGGCTCGTTTCCGACGGGCTTGCGCCCGGCGACCGGGTGATCGTCGAGGGGCTGCTCATGCTTCGGCCGGGCACACCGGTGACGGCTGTTCCTTTTGAATCGACGCAAGCCGGGCATGGCGCTGCAACCGGCACCGATGCACAGCCGCAGACACGAAAGGACGGAGGTGCCTGATGTTATCGAGATTTTTTCTGGCCCGTCCCGTCTTTGCCTGGGTTATCGCCATTATCATGATGACGGCCGGTGGACTGGCGATCTACAACCTGCCCATATCGCAGTATCCGGCCATCGCGCCGCCGGCTATCGCCATTGATGCCTTTTTCCCGGGGGCTTCGGGTGAGACGGTTGAAAATACCGTCACCCAGGTCATTGAACAGAAAATGACCGGTCTGGACAACATGCTCTATCTGTCCGGCACCAGCTCGTCGTCGGGCGCCTCTCGGGTTGAGCTGACCTTTGCCCCGGGGACGGATCCCGATGTCGCCTGGTCCAAGGTGCAGAATAAGCTCCAGCTGGCCATGGCCAGTCTGCCCGATGTGGTGCAGCGCTCCGGCGTCCAGGTCAGTAAATCCACCCGAAACTACCTGATGGTCATCGGCCTGACCTCGGAAGACGGCAGCATGGACGGCAATGACCTGCGGGATTATGCCCAGTCCAGTCTGGAGAAGATCCTCTCCCGGGTGCCGGGGGTGGGCGAGGTGTCGAATTTCGGGTCCCAGTACGCCATGCGGATCTGGGTCAATCCCGACAAGCTCACCAGTTACAGCCTGACCATGGAAGATGTGCTCCTGGCCCTGAGGGCTTACAACGCCGAGGTCACCGCCGGTCAATTGGGCGGTGCGCCGGCCGTGAAAGGGCAGCGTCTGAATGCATCCATCATTGTTCAGCATCTGCTCCAGACCCCGGAGCAGTTTGCCGCCATCCCCATTCGTATCAATCCCGATGGTTCCGTGGTTCGCATCAAGGACATCGGCCGCACCGAGCTGGGAACCGAACGGAGTGATGTTCTGGCCAGCTACAACGGCCGGCCGGCCGCTGCCATGGCCATCCGGCAGGCCGCCGGCGCCAACGCGCTGGATACGGCCGACGCCGTCAAGCAGAAGCTGGAGGAGATGAGCCGGTTTTTCCCCCATGGTTTGAAGGTCATTTACCCCTTCGACACCACCCCCTTTACCAAAGTGGCCATCGACGAGGTGGTCAAGACCCTGTTTGAAGCGATCCTGCTGGTCTTTGTGATCATGTACCTCTTTATGGGGACCTTTCGTGCCACGCTGATTCCGACCATCGCAGTCCCGGTGGTGTTGCTTGGGACATTCGGCGTCCTCGGGCTGTTCGGATTTTCCATCAATATGCTGACCATGTTTGCCATGGTCCTGGCCATCGGCCTGCTGGTGGATGATGCCATTGTCGTGGTGGAGAACGTCGAACGGATCATGGCCGAGGAGGGCCTTTCGCCCCGCGAGGCCACCGCCAAATCCATGGACGAGATCACCAGCGCCCTGATCGGCATCGGTCTGGTATTGTCGGCGGTCTTCGGCCCGATGGCGTTTTTCCCGGGTTCCACCGGGGTTATCTATCGCCAGTTCTCCGTGACGGTGATTTCCTCCATGCTCCTTTCGGTGGTCGTCGCGCTGGTTCTGACCCCGGTGCTCTGCGCCACGATGCTCAAACCAGTACCCAAGGGCCATGAACCCTCGGATGGCGCGGTATGGTTTTTACGCCCGTTTTTCCGCGGGTTCGACCGAATTTTCTTCCGCGCCCGCGATGTGTATGTCCGGCTGGTGGGCCGGGTGCTGGCCAAAAAGCTGCGCTACCTGTTCCTGTTTGTGTTGATTGCAGGGGCCATGGTCACGCTGTTCCAGCGGATGCCCACAGCCTATATTCCGGATGAAGACCAGGGGACCCTGATGGTTCAGGCCATGCTGCCGTCGGGCTCGACCCTGGAGCAGACCCAGGCGGTCATGGACAAGGTGAAAGATTATTTTCTCGAGCAAGAAAAAGAGGGGGTTGAAGCCCTCATCACCATTTCCGGTGCGAGTTTTGGTGGCCAGGGGCAGAATATGGCCCTGGGCTTTGTCAAACTAAAGGACTGGAAGCTGCGCCAGCGACCCGATCTGAAGGTTACGGCCATCGCCGGACGGGCCATGAGGACTTTTTCCCAATTCAAGGAGGCCATGGTTTTCGCCTTTCCGCCACCACCGGTCACCGAGCTGGGGATGGCCACGGGCTTTGATCTGCAACTGCTGGACCGGGGCGGTCTGGGCCATGCAAAATTGATAGCGGCCCGCAACCAGCTTCTCGGCATGGCGGCTCAGGACCCACGCCTGGTCAGGGTTCGCCCCAACGGCATGAACGATGTGGCCGAATACCACATCGATGTGGACTGGGATAAGGCCGGTGCCCTGGGGGTTCCCCTCAGCGCCATCCACAACACCATCTCAGCTGCCTTCGGCAGCGCCTATGTCAACGACTTTATCCAGGCAGGGCGGGTCAAAAAGGTCTATGCCCAGGTGGATGCGCCCTATCGCATGCTGCCGCAGGATCTGGAAAAACTCTATGTGCGCAACAGCATGGGCAAGATGGTTCCCTTCTCTTCCGTTGCCTCGGGCCGGTGGGTCATGGGGTCGCCCAAGCTGGAGCGGTACAACGCCTTTCCGTCCATCAACATCTGGGGTGAGCCGGCCCCGGGGCACAGTACCGGAGAGGCCATGGCCGCCATGGAAGAGATCATTGCGAAGCTGCCCCAGGGAATCGGTTATGACTGGACCGGGCTTTCCTACCAGGAGCGACAGGGCGGTTCACAGGCGCCGTTGCTGTATGCCTTTTCGATCTTTGTTATCTTCCTCTGCCTGGCGGCTCTCTATGAGAGCTGGCCGATACCGATCGCCATCCTTTTGACCCTGCCGCTTGGGGTCATCGGCGGGGTGATTGCCTCAAGCATGCGGGGAATGCCCAACGACGTTTATTTCCAGATCGGTCTGTTGATCACTCTGGGGCTGACCACCAAGAACGCCATTTTGATCGTGCAGTTCGCCAGGGCCCGGGTGGATGAGGGCGTCGGCCTGATCGAGGCGACGCTGGATGCCGCTAAACTGCGGCTGCGGCCCATCATTATGACCTCGCTGGCCTTTGGTTTCGGTGTCCTGCCCCTGGCCCTGGCCAGCGGGGCCGGATCAGGTGCACAGCAGGCCATCGGCACGGGTGTTCTGGGCGGTATGATCACCTCCACCCTGTTGGTTATTTTATTCACACCGCTTTTTTACGTGATGATTTATAAAGCCATGGGCAAACACAGAAAGACTGTAACGATGAAACATGTAAGGAAAAATGCGGCAGGAGGGCAATCCGATGAATAAACGATCATTGGCCTTGTTGATTGGCCTCGGCCTCATGTTGAGCGGTTGTTCCCTGGCCCCTGAATACGTGCCGCCCACCGCGCCGATCCCGGCACAATGGCCCCAGGGCGAAGCCTACAAAGACGCGCAGGCCATACCCGGCACGCCGATGGCCAGGGATCTGAAATGGCGGGAATTTTTCACCGATAAAAATCTTCAGGGGATTATCGAGACGGCCTTGAACAACAACCGCGACCTGCGGCTGGCCGCCTTGAATGTGGAAAGGGCGCGCGCCCTGTACGGTATTCAGCGGGCGGAACGCTTCCCGGCGGTCAATGCAGTGGGGGCGGGGGGCAAACAGCGCCGCAGCGCCGACCTGATCAGCCCCGGGGAGCCGAGGACCGTAGAACAATACAGCGTGAATCTGGGTATTGCCGCCTGGGAAATCGATTTTTTCGGGCGCATCCGGAGTTTGAAAGATCAGGCACTGGAAGCGTACCTGGCCACGGAGCAGGCCCGTCGCAGCGCGCAGATCGCGTTGGTGTCCGAGGTTGCGAGGGTTTATCTGACCCTGGCCGCGGACAGGGAAAATCTCAAGCTGGCCCGGTCCACCCTTGAGAGCCAGCAGGAATCTTACGCGCTCATCGAGAAGAGCTATCAGATTGGACTGGCGGCTGAAATTGATCTGCGCCGTGCGCAAACCCAGGTGGAGGCGGCGCGAAGAGATGTCCCCCGCTATACGCAACTGGTGACACAGGATCAGAATGCCTTGAACCTGCTGGCCGGTGCGCCGGTGTCCGAAGATCTCCTGTTGGTAGACCTGGGAAAAGTTACCCCCTTCAGAGAGATCTCTCCAGGTCTGTCTTCCGAGGCACTTTTAAACCGGCCTGATATCATAGCTGCGGAACATCGGCTCAAGGGTGCCTACGCCTTTATCGGTGCGGCCCGGGCGGCTTTGTTTCCCCGCATTTCCCTGACGACATCGGTGGGAACCGCCAGCGATGAATTGTCCGGACTGTTCGGCGCCGGATCAACCACCTGGAACTTTGCGCCGCAGATCGCCATGCCGATTTTTGACGCCCGCACCTGGGCCGCACTGCGGGTCAGCAAGGCGGATCGGGAAATCATTCTGACCCAGTATGAGAAAGCCATCCAGACGGCCTTCAGGGAAGTCGCCGATGCCCTCGCCGTGGAGGGCACCATCAATGCGCAGGTATCGGCGCAACAATCTCTTGTGGACGCTGTCAAGGAAACTTATCGTCTTTCAAACAAACGCTATACAATGGGGATTGACAGTTATCTTGGTGTGCTGGATGCGCATCGATCCCTCTATGGACAGCAGCAGGTGCTTATCTCACTCCGTCTGGCCAGACTTGCCAACCAGGTGAGGCTTTACGCGGTATTGGGCGGAGGGGCTGAGTGAACGGGAGCGACATGATACAGCAGACAGGGATGAACATTCAAAAAAAACCGCGGTCCGATACAAGAAACCGCATTCTGGATGCGGCGGAACACCTTTTTGCACTCAAGGGATTTCAGCGCACCACCATTAAGCATTTGGCCTGTGAGGCAGGGGTGAACCAGGCGGCAGCCAATTATTACTTCGGATCCAAGGCGGCCCTGATCGAAAAGGTCATTGAGCGCCGGCTGAGGCCGATCAATCAACAGCGCATGCAACGGCTTGCAGCGGTTCAAGAAACCGCTGCCCGGAAAGGCTGCCGGCCCCTGGCCAAAGAGGCGCTGCGCGCCTATATTGAGCCGCCTTTTACCATCGATACAGACCTTAAGGGGAAAAGATCTTTTCTGGCGTTGATGTCCCGGGCCTTTTCAGAACCGGATGCCACGATCAAAACCATCATTTTCCATCAGCTTAAACCACCCCTGATGCTGTTGTTCCAGATCATGAAAACAGCCATTCCCGGTTTACCCGATGATGTGCTCTCCGAGCGCCTCCATTTCACTGTCGGCGCCATGGCCCATTGCATGCGGCTTTGCAGCGGCAGCTTTTCATCATCAGATTTTTTTCCGCCGGTGACCGATTTCAAGACAATCCCCAACCAGCTGCTTGATTTTGTTGCCAGCGGCGTTTGCGCCCCTTATTCCCCAAAGGAAGGGCAATAAAAACAGGTTGCCTCATTCCAGACTAAAAAGTAAGAAGTATTGAAATTTGACGGTCTCGTAAAAAGTCCAACTCCTGCGTTGCGCTGCATTTTGTAATCATTCAACGTACGATGGTTACGCCTCATGATTACAAAATTTGCACGCCTTGAATTTGAACTTTTTACGAAACCGTCTAAATCCGACTTTTTACGACGCCATCAAATTTAAAACCCCCTGAAATTTACAAGACGATAAAATCATAAGAGAAATTAGAAGAAAAAGAGGCTCCTCGCTGTTTCATGTGGGTGCCCCGGGATGCTTTCATTTTGATGCTCAAAAAACTCGGCGCAAAGCGGTCGTAACGCCGGACAGGGCCTCGGCATAAATTTTACTATTGATATTTATGTAAAATTAAAACCATCGGGGACTATTCGATGGCTGTCCGGCCTAACGATCGCTAAGCCCCTCAAACAGTTTCGAGCAGCAAAATGAAATCACCCCGGGACTGTACCGGTCAAATTATCCGATTTATCGCTAATCGGCCCCATACACATTATAGCGCGGGGAAAGAGATGGTCGCAACTATTATGATGATCTGCTATCTTGGATAGGAAAGGTCCCCAAAATGCCGAAACAGACAAAGCCTGTGGTTGCTTACGATGAATCAGCGGCCACCTATTTTAGCTTGACAGGGTAACAAATACGCTATATTTAACTTGCACGCAAGCTAAAAAACCGATAAATCATTAACCCTATGAAAATACAAGACTGTATATTTTTTCAGTTATCCAGAGTCAGTCGGGCCGGTGCCCGTTTCTGGCACCAGAAGGTCGCCGGATTCGGTGTCACTTCCGCTCAGGCGCTTGTTCTCCTTTCATTATTAGAAGCGGACCAGGTTACTTCCAGGCACCTGGGCGAAAAGACCGAACTTGACAGTGCGACCCTGACCGGTTTGCTGGATCGCCTGGCAAAGGCCGGGTTTATTGAAAGACGTGCGAACCCGGATGACCGGCGGGCGATCCGGGTGTGCTTGACCCGGCAGGGGCAGGCAACAGCGGGTCAGATCCAGCATATCGCTGAAGATGAAAATCAAGCGTTCCTGACCGTGTTAACGCCTGAGGAAGGGCTGATTTTAAGATCGCTGCTAAAGAAACTGGGTTAAAAAAATTTAACCATATAGCTTGTATGCAAATAATTTCTATACAAGACATATGACTGTGACGGGAGGCAAGATGGAGAAGGTAAATCCGGCTTACATCAAAGCGCTTAAAACCATGGTAAAAAATAGTCCGTATCCTACCCATATGCGGATGGCGCTGGACCAGATTGAAATAGACAAGGCGGATGTCGTCATTCATCTGGCCAAGTGCCATCTCCAACCCTACGGCATTGTCCATGGGGGGGTGGTGGCCACTGTAATCGATACAGCCACCTTCTGGGCCGCTTTTCTCCGGCTGCCCGAAGCGGCCGGTCTTGTAAATATCGACCTGAAGCTGAATTATCTGCGCTCTGTTATCGATGGCAGGTTAACAGCAAAGGGCACCTGTATCAGGCCCGGCCGAACCATTTGTTATTCAGAAGCAAGTGTTTTCGATGAAAAGGAAAACCTGATTGCCCACGGGACGTCCACCCTCATGGTGCTGCCGGAAAAAGGGCTGAAGCTGGGCATTGATAAATTTATCGAACAATAAACGATTTTACCTAAGTTGAGCGATTGTCGAGGTTGCCGCAGGTACAAGGAAAATGTTTTTCCGCTATAGGCGTCTATGCGGTTAAACATTTGACGCAGTAGATGTGGTAATATCGGCAAGCCCGAAGGGTTTTAAATTTTGAAACCAAAAATCGGATTACATCCTTAATTTTTAGCAAAAGATATTTTTTCAAAGGTATACCTGATTCTCGCTTATGGATGATTTTTCCAGATTCATCCTCGGCTGGCGACTGTTGGATCAAACCAGTGTCGATGCGGTGATCGGCGTTGTCGCCGATGCGGTGGACCGCTATGGGAAAATGGAGGAGATGCTAACTGACCGCGGGTTTGTGTTCTATTCATGGCGTGGGATCAACCGCTTTGAAAAGTACCTGGAAACCGAAAGGATCGATCACACCCACGCCCGGCCGCATCATCCACAGACACTCGGCAAGGTTGAAGCCTGCAACCGGCGGATTAAACACGAACTGATTGACCAACAGCACTTTTCCAATCTTCATGAAGCCCAAGCCGAAGTTGAAAGTTGGGTGGAGCATTACAACTATCAACGCCCTCATCAGGGGATCGGCGGTTTTCTGGTGCCGGCCGAGCGCTTTCACGGCCAGGCGAAAAAGGCACTTTGCATCATGGACAGCGGGATAGACATAACCGGCCATTGTGCGATATCTTCAGGCATTGATCGCAGTGTCGTCAATCTTGTATTAAGCCCGGAAGGTTGCATCACGCTCTACCTTCTGGGGCAACCGATTGTGCTCACTGGAGGTAAACCATGCCAGAGAACTTAACGCCTGAAGAAGTGGCCGTGCTGATTCGTGCCCGCAGGCTTTTAAAGGAAAAAGGGCTTGCGGCGGATACCGATGTCAAGACGCTGTGTGATCAGGCCGGTATCTCCCGAAAGACCGGTTACCAATGGGAAAAACGTTTGCTCAATTCGTCCAAAGGTGTTGAAGAAAAACTGCGCCGGGACCTTGAGCAGCTTAACGCCGAACATGAAAAGCTCAAAAAAGACTACGATGATGTTCGCTGGGAAAACCGAGGCCGCAAGATTGCCTGGGAGATCCACGAGGTGGATGCGCTGTTGGCCGAAAAAAAAAGCACTATAGCCAAGGGCAAAAAGAAAAAGCGGTAGTATTTCTTCGTTCCGAGAGTCGGTCGGCACGCCAGGCCGCCTGGGTACTGTGCGTTTCGGTGAGCACCATGGGGGACTGGAACAAAGGCTTGGATGAAAATTTCAAGCCGTTGGTGGTTCCGGACAATCGGGGCAAAGCCGCCAAGGTAACCATTGAGATAGTGCGCTGCATTGTCGAGAAAGCCAAAGCCGATAAGGCCCGTGGAAAACGAATTCGACTCAAACAGTTTGCCGCTGATCTAAAATTAAAAGAGGGCATCAACTTGGGAGCCAAAACGGTTGAACATATCCTGATCGCCAACGATCTTTATAAAGCCCGTACGCGGAAAAAGCGGCCGAGGTTTTACCAGAGTCTTTGCCGGAAGACCCCCACCTTGGGTTGGCCTGGGGTTCCATGTAAACACAATTCATTAATTGATTATTATTTAATCTGCAAAAAAGAAGAAAATCTTTACTTCTCTACACGGCAGTGGCCTAATTTAAAAACAGTTCTCCTGTTTGTCTTTCTTTTGATTTTTATAGCCTGGTTAATCGCGCTATGCGGCTAACCGGTATGAACTGGTTGCTGCTTTTTCCTGGCGCTGCAATTTTTTCAGAGCTCGTTTTTGCAGATTAGCGCCTATTATTTGAAGGTTTCGAGATAATACCGCTAACGCAACATATCGTTTAAAACCCTTAAGGCCATGATCACGGCAGCGATCCAAACCGTGATTTTCCAATGCGTTTATTGCCGATTCAACCGCCGAATGTTTATGCCGTGCCTGAATAAAATCCTCTGAATATTCTATTTCTCTGGCCTTTGACGATAACCGGCCTTTTCGAGGAAGTACGACTTGATCCAACAACGGTTTAAGATTTTGTTGGTTCTTGGGGCTATGAAATCCCTTATCAAAACTGCAACTGGTAAGGCCCCCATGTTTTCTCTTGGCATCGGCCACCATGGTTACCGCAACTTGATCATCGGTTTGATGCTCCATAACATGATGGTGGAGAATAAAACCGTATTGATCTTCGAGGATGCAAACTTTTAACCCCAATTCCTGTGGCACACCGGCTTTGCCTTTGCTGATCCATTCGGTATGTTCTTCAAATAAAGAAAATACCTTTTCACTGTGTGCAATTTTCTCATCATTGGCCACTCTGCGTAAAATTTGATCGATCTGGCGTTCAGCATGCATGATAAAATGCTCAATGGCCATAACTTGGACCAGGTTGGCGTTACCGGTCTGTTTTAGAAAACCGATATCGAATCTAGCGCGTTCGATATAAAATTGGGCCAAATCAACATATCGCCGGTGAGCCTGGATAATTTGTTGTTGTTTTTCAGCCTTGCGCTTTTCTTTTTTTGAATTGGACCGTTTGAGTCTGCGTGCCCGAGTAAACAGTTTTTTGATTTTACGCAGAATATATTTGCTCTGGCGCCACTCGGTAAGCCCCAGCGTATCGAATTCAGCAGCTGTCAGCGTAATGATTTTCCGTATCGCATCCCAAAGTAAATTAATATCTGTGGGATAATGCACATTAGTTTCCACTACAAACGAATCACACCGGCCTTTTAACGGCCGACCATCATAGCCCAATAGTTTGTGCCCGGCCTTTACCACAACTTGATTGATCTGCTCCAAGTGCTCCGGCGTAAGCAACGAAACGTTATCCTTTAACGTCTGCAGCGCATATCTTTGATCGAATTCATAAATGGTATGGCCTAAAAAATCTCGCACTGTTTTATGGTTGTTGGCGATTTCCAATACCTTATCGTAGTCCCAATTGCAGTTCAGACGCAATGTGCCCAACACCAAAATCGACCACAAATTCATGCCGGGTCTGCCATTTCCGGCGTCAGTGTTGTCAGGTATAATATCTTCCAAAATTGCAAATACTTTATTGCGGATTTCGCGATTCGCGTAAATGGCTTGCAGGCCGGACAATAATTGCGGAATTTCATCCCGTGAACGCAGATCTAATTCAATGTTGGAAATGTCTACCTGGCCAATTTTAAGTTGCTTTTCGATAATTTTTCTCATAGGGTTTTTCCACGAAGATTTTTTATTTTGGGTTTGAGTTGCTGATTCTGGAAAATCTGCAAATGTCGTTTTGTTTTGTTTTTTCAATATCATAACTATCACGACGACCCCCGAATGCAAGTAAAAAATGCGGATTACATCCTTAATTTTTAGCAAAAGATATTTTTTCAAAATTTAAAACGCTCAGCTTAGGTTTTAAAAAAACCAACGTGGAGGGATAAGCGATGAAGACACGTATAACTCAGCTTTTTCACATCAAGCACCCGATCATTCAAGGCGGCATGCATTATGTCGCCTTCGCAGAACTGGCGGCAGCCGTTTCAAATGCCGGGGGGCTTGGGATCATTACCGGGTTGACGCAGAAGACGCCGGCGGATCTCGCCAGGGAAATCGCCCGTTGCCGGAAGATGACCGAAAAACCTTTCGGGGTCAACCTGACTTTTCTGCCGACGGTCACATCTCCCGATTACCCGGGTTACATAAAGGCCATCATCGAGGGGGGCGTGAAAATTGTCGAAACTGCCGGCCGCAATCCCCAGCCTTACCTGCCGGCCTTGCAAGACGCCGGCGTGAAAATCATCCATAAGTGTACTTCCGTGCGCCACGCCCTGAAGGCAGAGAAGATTGGCTGCGATGCCGTCTCGGTGGACGGGTTTGAGTGCGGCGGGCATCCGGGTGAAGATGACATCCCGAATATGATCCTGCTGCCCCGGGCCGCGGAAGAGTTGAAAATTCCGTTCGTGGCTTCCGGGGGAATGGCGGATGCCCGCAGCCTGGTCGCTTCCCTGGCCCTGGGCGCGGACGGTATCAACATGGGAACGCGGTTCATTGCCACCCGGGAGGCACCGGTCCATATGAACGTAAAGCAGGCCATCATAGCAGCCAGTGAGCTGGATACGCGCCTGGTGATGCGTTCCTTGAAAAATACAGAGCGGGTGCTCAGCAATGCGGCCGTCACGAGATTGATGGAGAAAGAGGCGACCCTGGGTCGGAACATCAAGTTCGAAGACATCATTGAAGAGGTGGCCGGGGTCTACCCCAGGGTCATGATGGACGGTGAAGTGGATGCCGGCGCATGGTCCTGCGGCATGGTGGCGGGTCTGATTCATGATATCCCGACCTGCCATGACCTCATCGAACGCATCATGTCCGATGCCGAGGCAATCATCCGGGGTCGCCTTGAAGGGATGTTGATCGAGGCCAAATCTGCCTGGTCCCCCTGTTCATGTCTGACACTGACAGGAGGGGGATGCCTGGAAGATGAGCGGCGTTAAATTGATGTACGGTTCAGATGCCAAAACATCCGATTGCGGATACTCACGGGTTGAGCTTCAGAAAGAAGTATGGGAAGAAGGAAAACGAAGCGGCCGTCTAATCAGCGAACGGTTAAATCCCAATTTATTCGAACATAGAAAACCTGGTCCTCCGGGCCAGGTTTCTTTATTCGTTATACGCAGGAGTGCATTGATGAACAACAAACAAATAGATGAATTATTCCAACTTCTTGAGAAATATGAAGTATCAATAGCCACGTTATATGAAACGTTTGCCTCGGTTTTACCAGAATCAAAAAATGCTTGGATCGTATTTGCCGAGGAAGAGCATCTTCATGCTAAGTGGATTAACAAACTATATACGTATGTTAAAGATGGCCGGATACAGCTTGAGCAAACAAAATTTACATCACAATCCACTCAGATAGCTATTAATTATATAGAAAATCAAATAGATGAAACATTGAGTGGAAAACCTGATTTAAAACAATTTTTAAATATCGCTATAAATATTGAGAAATCACTACTGGAAAGTGCTTTTTTTAAAGTGTTTAAATTAACTGCTCCTAAGGCGCAAAAAATCAGAACTCAATTGGAAGAAGCTACCAGATCCCATATTGAAGGCCTTATTAATTGGCGAGAAAGAATAGTAAAAGCATAACCCTATCGTTGCAAAAGCCGGATGGCTTCAGAACCGAGGCATCAAGGGTGAAGCTGTCATCATCTACCGCAATCCCTTGATAACGAAGGATCTGGAGTCATCCGGCTTTCCCAGAGGGTAAAAAATTGTGCCTTTTTGTACTTTTTATGGGTATCACCATCGTTGAATTCCTTAAAAATTGCATCATTCTCGTTAAACCCTTTCTCTTGGCGGATTTAGATCAATGGCTCATGTTTTTTATGCAACTATAGGGATAACATTTTGCTCCACCATATTCGGGCCAAAAGGCGATCCTCTCTGGTGAGCAATGCGTTGTATATAGCCATGTCTAATCACCCGGGTACTTCGTTTGCAGATAGCTATTGGGATTTTGCACATATCGGACGGCTGAAAATTTTATGATCTCTCCTACATATTGAAATCCACAAGGGTTTGTACCTTGGTTCCTCGCTATTTTATGGCTGTCCGGCCTAACGCTCGCTAAGCCCCTCAAACAGTTTCGAGCATGACAGTGAAAGCATACCAGGGCTGCAGCCGGTCAAATTTACCCATACGAAACAGCGAGGAGCCTGTACTCTTTTTATTGCCCGGGCAATTAGAGGCATCCTAAGACTGCGATCAATCCGAAAGCAGTTATCATAGTTCCTGAAATCCGGTTTATCCACTGCATGGCCTTTGTATTCAGACTATTCTTGAAAATATTGCTGATTGATGAAAGAATGATCCACCAGATCATGGAGCCGATAAACACGCCGCTGACCAGGCACCCGGGGGCCATGTGACCGGTATCGACGACGCCCAGTCCCATACCGGCGAATACCGCTGTGAAAGAGAAAATGGTCATGGGATTGGTAAGGGTTAGAAAGAGGGCGGAAAAATAGCCCCCGGCAGGGCGACTGAATGATTCAGCCATGGATTTTTCATCGACATTAGACCCAAATATGCGAATTCCCAGGTAGCAGAGGAACAGGCCGCCGAGAATTTGGACCCAGGTGCGCTGACCCACCAATAACCCGGTGATACCGGCGAGGCCGAACCCGGCCAGACTGCCGTAGAAGGCATCGGCCGTAGCGGCCCCCATGCCAGTGAGCAGACCGGCTGTCCAGCCGCCGGTGAGGCTGCGTCGGATGCAGAGGATGCCGATGGGGCCCACTGGCAATGCAATCGAAAAGCCGAAAATCAGCCCTTTGATGAAAAATGTTGAATCCATAGTGTCTACCCTATATCATTCCCATGGCTGATGCCATGGCCAAACCATTTTTTTCGGGCGGGTTTACCTAAAAAATAAAGGATTTTCAGGCATGGACTTTCAAAATGAAAAACGGCTGGATCAGATCGGGTTAAAAATTCTTTTTGTCTTACAGGAAAATGCCAGGATGCCTCTCAGTCGTATCGGCAAAAAAGTCGGTTTGTCAGCCCCGGCCGTGGCTGAACGGATGAGAAAGCTGGAGGAAACCGGTGTCATTAAAGGGTATCATGCCAGAATCGCCCCAGAAGCAGTCGGCAGGCCGGTTTCAGCGTTTATCAAATTGACCACCGATTCTCGAAACTACAAAGCGGTAAAGACCCTGGCTGTTGATATGCACCAGATCACTTCCTGTCACCATATCAGTGGGGATGCCTCCGTTATCATTCATGTCCAAGTGGCAGATCTGCCCGCACTGGAATCGGTGGTTGAGCGTCTAAGTCCTTTCGGCCAGACAGAAACCGCCATCGTCCTTTCTACATCGGTGGAAAAGACAGCAATAGCGAGCTGGCCTTCGACGGGATGACGGCACGCCTACAGAAAATCGAAGGTCTCCGACAGGTTTGGTGCCGGATGTGACACAATACAAAGGAGGGCTGAATGAACGCCGTAATGCAATTACTCCAATCCCACCGCTCTATCCGAAAATTCACGGATAAACCCGTAAGTGATAGCATGATCCATGAAATTCTCCGGTGTGGCCAGGCCGCAGCTACCTCCAGCAACATCCAGGCCACAACGGTGATCCGTGTCCGGAAAGCTGAAACGCGACATGAAATTGCCCGGGTGGCCGGGGATCAGGGTTATGTCACCACCGCCGGTGCGTTTCTGGTGTTCTGTGCCGATCTCAACCGGTCCGGGCGGGCCTGTGAGATGCAGGGCGGTGACGTTGCCACAGGTATGACCGAACACTTCATCATTGCCACGGTGGATGTGGCCCTGTTTGCCCAGAACTGTGCCGTTGCCGCGGAATCATCCGGGTTGGGTATCTGCTACATCGGGGGGATCCGCAATGATCCGGAGAAGGTGAGTGCCCTCCTGGACCTGCCGGATCAGGTTTATCCCGTTTTCGGGTTTTGTCTCGGATATCCGGCCCAGGACCCTGACGTCAAACCGCGGTTGCCCCTGTCCGTGGTGCTGAAGGAAGAGCGGTATCACCATTCAGGTGATGCAGAGGGTATTCTGGCGTACGATGAACAACTGCGGCATTATTATCAGACCCGCACGGCCGGGACCAAAGATAGCTGCTGGACCCGGGAGATGAAGGCCCTGGTGGGTAAAGAATCCCGTCCCCATATGCGGGGGTTTCTCAATTCCCGCGGCTTTACCATGAAATGACAATGTGCCGGGCTGTGATTCATTATGAAATCAACACCGGGGATATTCAGCAGGCACTGAATATCATCGAGCGGGTGCTTCACCAGGGTTAGATAAATGAAAATGATGGCAGAAGGTGGCAGACGGTTTCCAATGGTTTTGGGGATTAGTTTTTTTTGCGACGATCCATTTTTTTGCGCTGATTCTCTTTAAAAGACAGGGTTACGATGACCCCATCGCGCACGTCTTTGCGACGATCTATCTGGTTTTTGCGTCTGTCACGCCGTTTGAGCTGGTGGATTTTCATCCATTTGGGACTGCTTTGGGAGCGATCCTTGTTTGTTGCATTGACATCGCCGATGGTTATGCGCACGTTTATCACCTCCTTTGTTATGTATATCGGCTGTTTTGGATGCGGACTTTAATGGTTTTAACAAAATCAGCGTTTTACTGAACCCTATAGCTGCATAAAAAACATGAGCTATTGATCTAAATCCGCCAAGAGAAAGAGTTCAACGAGAATGATGCAATTTTTAAGGAATTCACTCACGGTGATATCCAGAAAAAGTACAAAAGAGCATAATTTTTTACCCTCCGGGAAAGCCGGATGACTCCAGATCCTTCGTTATCAAGGGTTCGAAGTAGAAGATTACGTCTTCACCCTTGATGCCTCGTCTCTGAAGCCATCCGGCTTTTGCAACGATAGGGTGAACACCGGTCTGCCGATGACCTCTGCCCCGGATAAACCATTGCAGTTGAAAAGGCGTACGCCGCAAATGTCAAATTACAAGCCCAGAAGACAAGCAAATTCCAAATCTCAAACACCAGGTTCCAAACCGCTTCAACGCGATTATTTTTTGTGATTTGAGTATTGTGATTCGTTCATCATTCAAGGGACTGTGGGGGTGCGTGAAAATGCGGGTGAGGGGAAAAAATTTCCCCATAGTACAAAATTTCCTATCAAATTTCCAATTTGAGCTTTTCCATAAAAATTGTTTTGACGCTTAACTTTTTGATAAACTGCAATTACAGATCCTTATCGCTTTGGTTTTTCTTGTGGCATACAACTTGCTTAATATTTTGTATAAAATAGAGAAATGAAAAAGGCGGCAAGAAAATATGGATTACAGCATCAAAACAATGGCCGGAGCAGCAACAAAGAGGTTAAATCCCCTTGACGTCCTGACCCATAATATCGCCAACACCACTACCCCGGGGTTTAAAGCAGAGCGGTTCCGGTTTTTAAAACAAACGGCGGGTGTCGTCTCGAATGAGGGTAATGAGGCCCTCAAACAGATCAAAACAGTTGATTATTCCCAGGGAATTATACAGCACACCGGTAATATTCTGGACCTGGCCATAAAAGGCGAGGGATTTTTCACCGTTCAGGGGAAAGATGGCCTTGCCTATACACGTGACGGCCGGTTTACCCTTAATCATGATAAAGAACTGGTTACCCTGGCCGGAGATTATGTACTTGGCCAAAAGGGCAAAATAAATCTTACTGGCAATGTTGTTCAGATCAATGAGGAGGGGGGCATCAGTGTCGACAATAACGAGGTCGATGCATTGAAAATAGTGACTTTTAATAAACTGTCGGAGCTGGTTAAAAATAATCAGGGAAATTATCATAATCCGGAGGATCGGGCCGGCGCCAATGCGTCAGATGCGTCATGGATCCAATCCGGATTTCTTGAGCTTTCCAATGTCCAGCCGATCAGGGAGATGGTTGAAATGATTACGATCCAACGTACGTTTGAATCCTATCAGAAAGTGATTCAAACCATATCCGAACAGAATAAAATGTCAACCAGCCGTATTGGTAAACTGTAAAAAAAGGGGATTTTGTTATGATAAGAGCTTTATGGACGGCCGCATCCGGTATGGAAGCGCAACAGATGAACCAGGATGTGACCGCAAATAATCTGGCGAATCTCAATACCGTCGGTTTCAAAAAAGCCCGCGCTGATTTTCAGGATCTTATGTATCAGGTGTATTCGAAATCGGGAGCGGAAACAACCGGCGGGACCCAGTTGCCGGTGGGAATAGAGGTGGGGATGGGGGTAAAGCCGGTTGCGGTTCAAAAAATGTTTTCCCAGGGAGATTACCAGCAGACCGACAATCAATTCGATCTGGCGATTGAAGGCAACGGTTTTTTCCAGATGGATAACAATGGGCATACGGTTTACACGCGGGCCGGTAATTTAAAGCTTGATAGCAATGGTGCGCTGTGCAATACGGAAGGCCTTAAATTGCTTCCCGAAATCACCATACCCGCCGAAACGGCAAACTTTACCATTGACAGCGGGGGCACATGGACGGCCTCAGATGCCGACGGCGAAGCCCTTTCCACCGGCAGGCTGGAGCTTGTCAGTTTTGTCAATCCGGCAGGGCTGTCCAGTCTGGGCCGTAATCTCTATGACAGTACCACGGCTTCAGGGGATGCCACTGTGGGAAACCCCGGAGAAGATGGCCTTGGCAGTATTTCACAGAATTTTCTGGAAATGTCGAATGTTAGTGCCGTGGATGAGATGGTCAAGATGATCGTGGGCCAGCGGGCGTATGAAATAAACTCCAAGGCGATCCAGACAGCGGACGCGATGCTGCAGATGGTGAACAACCTCAAGCGGTAAGGGAGCGTTATAAGTGAAACTATCCATGCCCATCGGTAAGATGACAGGACTGGTTGCCGGCATTGCCTTGATACTGGTTGCCGGGGTTTGTCGGTGTGCGGTTGCCGCAACCATCATCAGGGGAGACACCCTAAAAAAAAATGTCGTGGCATATGTCAAACAGAACATGCCCTGGCCGGAAGACACGGTGCGGATAGAATTTTTAGGCGATATCGATGATGTAAAACTGACCGGTGAAAATATCGCCTGTCGGATACAGGGCGCGAAAAAAATGAAGATTTTATCGGTAATGCATCATTTACGGTCCGGTTTTATGCCGATGATCTATTTCTTAAAAAAGAAATCATCAGGCTACGGCTGGAGGTTCTGATGGAAATTGCAACCGCTGCGACGTTTCTTGCCAGAGATACCCGAATCGAATACCGGGACGTAGAATTGAACCGGATATGGCTGACCCGGGCACCCCGGAATGTGATTACAACGCTGGATGAGGTCGTGGGTAAAACAGTGCGTATGGATATCAAACCGAATACGGCAATCACCCGAACCATGGTCAAGATTATCCCCGTGGTGAAAAGAAGAAAACCGGTAAAAATTGTTTTCAAAGATGATCTGATGAGGATAACCACCATCGGTATATCGGAGCAGGATGGCATGCTCGGCGATCTGGTAAAGGTCAGAAATGTGTCATCCCGTCAAATGATTTACGCCAGGGTGATCGGTGATGCCATGGTAAGGGTGGAGTTTTAAGCATGAAAGATAAAAAAATAATAAAAAATGCGTTTAGAGGGATTTTATTGGGCGGTATCTGCCTTTTAGCGGTTGCCGGCTGCGCCTCACCCCCTGAAATGGTAAAAAAGGTTGATCCGCTGCCCGATTTTCTGCCAAAGCAGGAGATCGTTTCTCCGGCGGAAGGCTCTATCTGGCCGGGGGAAAATGCCGCCAATTCGCTCTTTGCCGATAACAAGGCCAGACATGTCAACGATATCATTACCATTGTCATAGATGAATATTCATCCGGCACCAATTCGGCCGATACTTCCGCCACAAGAGATTCCGGGACCCTTTCTAAAATATCCGCTTTTCTGGGCCTTGAAAAATCCATTGCCCGGAAGAACAGTGATCTGACAAATGGGGATATCAACAGCGCAGGGGCAACCCCGTCGATTCAAATCGGCGGTTCGTCATCGAACAGCTTTTCAGGTAAAGGCTCCACCAGCCGTGATGGTCAACTAAATGCCAAAATAACGGCGATGGTTATAAAAACACTGCCCAATGGGAACCTGGTGATTGCCGGTAAAAGACGGCTGGTCGTAAATGCCGAGAATCAATTTGTCGCCATTACCGGTATTATCCGGCCCGAAGATATCACTTCGGAAAATGTGATCTCTTCACAGTATATTGCCGATGCCAAAATTATTTATACGGGCAACGGTGTGGTTAATGATAAGATGCGGCCGGGCTGGATGTCGCACATCGTGGATTGGGCCTGGCCGTTTTAATGAAAGCTTGCAGGGACAGTTTATGTACATTATAAAAAAAATCGTCTGTATCACCCTTTGTCTGGTCGTCAGCCTGATGACCGTTGCTGATGCCCGGGCCGCCCGAATCAAAGACATTGCCAGCATCGGCGGGATCAGGGACAACCAGTTGATCAGTTACGGGCTCATTGTCGGCCTGGCCGGCACCGGGGACAGCATCGAAAACGGGTTCACCAAAGAAACCCTGGCCAACATGTTGAGCCGTCAGGGACTGGCGATGAAGGAAGATTCCAGAAACGACCTCAGCTCGGACAATGTGGCGGCGGTCATGATTACGGCCAAACTGCCCCCTTTTGCCAAGGTCGGAACGAAAATAGATGTCATGATTTCTTCCATTGGTGATGCCAAGAGCCTGCGGGGCGGGACATTGCTGATGACGCCTTTAAAGGGTGCCGACGGTAAGGTGTACGCGGTGGCCCAGGGCGCCATATCCGTTGGTGGGTACGCCGCCGGCGGGAGTGGTACCAAGAGCGCCAAGAACCACCCCACGGTGGGTCGGATTGGAAACGGTGCTTTTGTTGAACGGGAATTGAAATATGATCTGGAAAAATGGAAATCCCTGGCGATAAATCTTTATCGGCCGGATTTTACAACCGCAACAGGGGTGGCCGCAGCCATCAATGCCATGGGGGATCCGGTCAATGCCCGACTGGTTGATTCCGCAACGATCATTGTCGATATCAAAGCGGCTTTTGATAAAAGTATTGTTGAATTTGTCTCCACCGTTGAACGTATCAATGTAAAGGTTGATTCCCCGGCCGTTGTGGTAATAGATGAAAAAACCGGTACGGTGGTCATGGGTGAGAACGTCCGGATTTCCACAGTGGCCGTTGCCCATGGCAATTTAGTTTTCA
>CALNYM010000010.1:0-55986 GCA_942490765.1 uncultured Desulfobacterales bacterium
GGACAGTGTCTGGTGGGTAGTTTGACTGGGGCGGTCGCCTCCCAAAGAGTAACGGAGGCGCGCGAAGGTTCCCTCAGGCTGATTGGAAACCAGCCGTGGAGTGTAAAGGCATAAGGGAGCTTGACTGCGAGAGAGACATTTCGAGCAGGTACGAAAGTAGGTCTTAGTGATCCGGCGGTTCTGAATGGAAGGGCCGTCGCTCAACGGATAAAAGGTACGCCGGGGATAACAGGCTTATCGCTCCCAAGAGTTCACATCGACGGGGCGGTTTGGCACCTCGATGTCGGCTCATCACATCCTGGGGCTGGAGCAGGTCCCAAGGGTTTGGCTGTTCGCCAATTAAAGTGGTACGTGAGCTGGGTTTAAAACGTCGTGAGACAGTTTGGTCCCTATCTTTCGTGGGCGCAGGATATTTGAGAGGAGCTGTTCCTAGTACGAGAGGACCGGAATGGACGAACCAATGGTGCTCCAGTTGTCGCGCCAGCGGCATGGCTGGGTAGCTAAGTTCGGAACGGATAACCGCTGAAAGCATCTAAGCGGGAAGCCAACCTCAAGATTAGATATCCCTTAAGTATGGAAACATGCTTAACTGAAGACCCCTTGAAGACTACAAGGTTGATAGGCTCGATGTGTAAGCATAGTAATATGTTAAGCTTACGAGTACTAATAGGTCGTGCGGCTTAGCCACAATTTCTTTTTACATTTTTAGATTGAACGCTTTTATGTGCTTATATTCAGTTTGTTGTTGCGATACGAAAATTCATTTTTTCGGTGGCAATGGCGAAGAGGACACACCCGTTCCCATCCCGAACACGGAAGTTAAGCTCTTCAGCGCCGATGGTACTGCTCGGGAAACCGGGTGGGAGAGTAGGACGCCGCCGAAAATTCTTTTTAAAAAGCCCGATATCATCCTTGATATCGGGCTTTTTTTATTGAATTAATGTGCAATGCGGCTTATGCTGAACCACCCAAAATCCCAGATCAATTTATTTCATTTTTTTGCTGCCAATGATTGACCGGTTTCAACGCTTTTGTTTAAAAATCCTGTATTCAGGGGCTGTGACTTGGTTTAGATCTCACATCACTTAACATGCGTCTATCAAATATAACATGCGACTCTTTGGGCTAAAAACCAAAATAATTATCAGTATAGGCATGATTGCCTTGTTCAGCGCTTTTTTGACGGATGTGGTACTCGTCAGTATGGTCAGGCGGGATCTCATTAAATTAAAAATAGAGCATGGACATTCGACCCTTGACGTGATCCGGCAAATGCTTGAAAAGAAACATATAAACCAAAAAAATGATCGAATACCCGATTATTTTGCCGCCGTTTCCGAAATCGACGATATCCTTGAAAAAACACAAATAGAGCATCTTTTTTTATGTACCGCGGATACAAAGAAACAGGGTTTTGGCAAACCTGTCGGTCCATCGATTATGGACCAGATGACGCGATCTGCTGAAAAGGCCCAACAATCCGGAAAGAAACAAATCGATTGGAACGGCAGTCTCCTTGACATTCTATGGGGGAAAAAGAAACATCTGGTCCTTTCAACGCCCCTTATTCATGAGGGCGCCGTCACAGGGGCTGTTGCCGTTTTTGTTTCGGTAGAGGGAATATACCGTCAGATATGGTCTTCCCAAAAGGCATTGTGGATTTACGTCATTTTGAACACCCTGCTATTGACACTCATGGGTTTTTATCGAATTTATCGCCTGCAAATGAAGCCCATCCAGCGGCTTGTGAGGGTTGCCCAGGATTACCGGGAAGAGGACGAAATCTATTTTTCGGTAAGAAGCGGAGACGATAAACTGCATCAACTGTCGACGGCTCTCAACGGCATGCTGAAAAAAATCGCAGAAAGCCGGGAAACCCTTTTTTTGACGGTTCGTTCGCTGGAAAAAGCCAAGCGTGAGCTGGAGGCGGCGCAAGCGGACCTCATCAGAGCCGAAAAACTGGCTTCAGTCGGCCGGTTGTCTTCAGGGATTGCCCATGAAATTGGAAATCCCGTGGGGATTGTGCTGGGGTATTTTGAACTTTTGAAAGATGAGGACCTCAGCCGGACCGAAAGGGCGGATTATCTTTTCAGGGCGGAAACTGAAGTCAACAGAATAAATACGATAATCAGGCAACTGCTGGATATTTCAAGAACATCCAAATCACAAATTGAAACGGTCTCGGTCCACGATATCATCAATGATATTTGTGAGGTTCTGAAAGTGCAGCCGTTGATGCTCAATATACACATCGAAACATCACTTGCGGCTGAAAAAAATCGTATTCAATCGGATGCCCATCGCTTAAGACAGGTTTTCTTAAATCTTGCCATTAACGCAGCTGATGCCATCGCCTTAAAGGGCGCAAATTTTGTTGGAAGGCTTAAAATAACCAGTCGGGTTGAAACGGTGGAGACACAAGGAAAAATCGGTGGGGCCGAAATGTTGGAAATTTCATTTAGCGACAATGGCCCCGGCATTCCCGTTGATAAAATCAATGATATCTTTGATCCCTTTTATACCACAAAGGATACCGGCAAAGGAACCGGACTCGGACTGTATGTCAGTTATATGATCGTTGAATCCCTGGGAGGGAGTATCAAGGCCACCAGTGAACCCGGCAGGGAAACCAAAATCAGCATTTATTTACCCCTTTAAGCCACGGAAAAATCATCATGACCATCGAAATTGTTTCGAAAAGACTGTTGATTATCGATGATGAAGAGAACATGCGTCACATGTTGCGTGCCCTGCTGCATAAATTTGATTACCGGATCGATACGGCACGGGATGGATATGAGGGCCTGACATTTTTGGAGAAAAATGTCTACGATTTTGTACTGTGTGACATGAGAATGCCGAAAATGGACGGCATGACGTTTTTAAAATCCGTTGATCCGGAAAAGCTTTCGGCGACCACCGTTATCATGATGTCGGCCTATGGCAGCATCGATATGGCCATCGCGGCTATGAAACTGGGCGCTTATGATTATATTTCAAAACCGTTTAAACCCGATGAAGTGTACCTTGCTTTTAAAAAGGCTGAAGAACGCGAAGCGCTCAAGCAAGAAAATCGGCGTCTCAAGAAACGGATTCAAAAAATCAAAGAGAACACCTCCTTCGGCGACATGGTCGGCCAAAGCAAACCCATGCAGGCGGTTTTCAAAATCGCCGATAAAGCGGCCGGCTATAATACAACCGTTCTGATTACGGGTGAAAGCGGGACAGGTAAAGAACTGGTTGCCCGGGGCATTCATCAGCATGGGGACCGGGCCCAAAAGCCAATGGTGGCGGTAAATTGCGGCGGCATTCCCCCTAGTTTGATGGAAAGCGAACTGTTCGGCTACAAAAAAGGGGCTTTTACCGGTGCTGATCATGATAAAAAAGGTCTTTTTGAAGCGGCTGATCAAGGCACCCTTTTTTTAGATGAGATCGGTGAATTGCCGCTGTTGATGCAGGTCAAACTGCTTCGGGTGCTGCAGGAAAAAAAAGTAAGACCGGTGGGGGAATCAAAAGAACAAAAAATTGATGTGCGGGTCATTGCTGCCACGGCTAGAAATCTTGAAAATGAGGTCAAGAAAGGCCGTTTCCGCGAAGATCTGTTTTACAGGATTAATGTCCTTCGGATTCGGATCCCACCGCTGCGGGATTGCATTGAAGATATTCCCGCGTTGGCGCAACATTTTACCGATCTGTTTAATGTGAAATATGATCGACGGATTAAAGGCGTGGCGCAGGATGCCCTCTCTTTGCTGTTCACGTACCACTGGCCCGGAAATGTCCGGGAATTGGAAAATATGATTGAAAGAGCGGTGGTTTTGGCAGAGGGTGACACGCTCACGGTCGAGGCCTTTCAATCCAAATGGATGAAAGGCCATAGTGTTGACGGCATCGAGCATCAGATTAAGGGGTATTCATTGAAAACAGCCAAAAAAATTATGGAAAAAGGGATGATCACAAAGGCCTTGAAGGCCACCGGGGGTAATCGTACCCGGGCATCCCGAATGCTGGAGATCAGCCATCCGTCGTTATTGAGCAAGATAAAGCGGTATAATATTCCCCTGTGATTTATTTGGTTCCTCGTTATTTTGTGTGGGGGCCCCGGTATGATTTCCTTCTGACGTTCAAAAAACTCGGCACTAAGCGGTCGTACCGCCGGACAGGGTTTTGGCACCAACCATCATATTGATATTTTGCCGGACGGTATTGATGTGAAAAGCCGGGTCCGGTCACTGTTGTGCGCGCCTTGAACCGCAACAGCGAGCGCATTCCCCGTGGCTTGCCGCGGGGTTAGCGAGCGACTCTAAAATAGACAGAATTCCTTACGGTCGAAGATTCCTCGCAGCTTGCTGCGAGGTTCTTCAATTCCGGGGACCGGCAGGTATTCTCATGGAAAGAGGGGAAAGGAGTCCAGATGATGGCGGCTACGGATTCAATCAGGGGTATCCTGGAAAGGATCTACGGGACGCAACGGGGAATGGTGGCTTTTACAAAATTAATGGCCCGCATCAAACGGACACCGTTTCGGGAATCTGGCGGAAGTGACCGTTTTGATCAAACCGATGTGGTATTGATCACCTATGGTGATACCCTGCAAAGGGAGGACATGCCGCCACTCACCGTGCTCACTGAATTTGCCGACGAGTACCTGGATGGCGTTTTTTCAACTATCCATGTTCTGCCGTTTTTCCCCTATTCATCGGATGACGGGTTTTCAGTGATGGATTTTTTTTCCGTTGATCCGAATCTGGGCAACTGGGAAGACATCCGGCAGGCCGGTAGACGCTTTAAACTCATGTTTGATTATGTATTGAATCATGTATCTGCAAAAAGCAGTTGGTTTGAAAAGTATCGGTCTGGAAAAAAAGGGTATGCGGCACTGGCCATGGAAATTGATCCTGAAGCCGATTTAACCATGGTGACCCGCCCCAGATCCCTCCCCCTGCTCACCAAAGTCAATAAAAAGGATGGGACCATTGCCCATGTGTGGACGACCTTTTCAGCCGATCAGATCGATCTCAATTATAACAGTATCGATGTTCTTGAAAAAATGGTTGATGTGTTGTTGTTTTATGTTGAACAGGGGGCGGACCTCCTCCGCCTCGATGCCGTTGCCTACCTGTGGAAACAAATCGGCACGACATGCGTTCATCTGGACCAGACCCATGATATGGTGAAACTGTTCCGCAGTATTCTGGATATTGTGGCCCCGGATGTGATGATTGTTACTGAAACCAATGTCCCCCACCAGGAGAATATCAGTTATTTCGGTAATGGGCAAAATGAAGCGCAGATGGTTTATAATTTTACCCTGCCACCGTTGCTTTTATACAGTTTTATCGCCGAAGATACGACGGTATTGTCCCAATGGGCCAGAGAGCTGTATGTGCCTTCCAGGCATAACACGTTTTTTAATTTTACAGCATCCCATGACGGTATCGGGGTACGGCCCCTGGAGGGCATTCTCTCGACAGAACAAATAGAGCATATGATCCGGATTGTAAAAAAAAGGGGGGGGCATGTTTCATATAAACAAAATCCTGATGGCTCACAAAGCCCTTATGAATTGAATATTACTTACGTGGATGCACTCCGGGATGAGACATCCGGATTAGACAGATACCATGTGGACCGGTTTCTGGCGTCACAGGCCATCCAATATGTCCTGCCGGGGGTACCGGCAACCTATATTCACAGTTTACTTGGATCGCGCAATTGGGATGAGGGGGTTCGCATCACAAAGAGGGCCCGAACCATCAATCGGGAAAAACTGCAGATGGCTAAGATCGCAAAACAGTTTGAACACCCGGAGAGCTTCCGGTCTAAAATTTTTCATGCCTATTGCCGGATGATCCGGATCAGAAAACAGCAACCGGCCTTTCACCCGAACGCTGCCTTTGAAATACTGACAATTCATCCAAGGGTTTTTGCCATACGCCGAAAATGCCCGGAGCAGACCCTTTTTTCTGTAACCAATGTTTCTGCAAGGCCAGTAGCGCTCTCATTGTCCGGTCATCAGATATCCGGGCCGGTTAAAGATTTGATATCCGGGAGTTTTTTTGAGGCAAACGATTTAAATCTTGCACCTTACCAGTTTATATGGTTTTCACAATTGGATCCGGAAACCTGAAAAAATTTCCGGATTATATACAAAAGCTTTACAAATTAATAATATGGTTTAAATTTATAGGTTACCGATATACTATTTGGAGAGTAGAAGATGATGGATGAGCAAAAGAGTGCACCCGGGTTGATGGAAGCGTTTGATCGTTTGATGCGATACGCCCCGCCTGAAGTCGCCAATGATGAACAGATTAAAAAAAACATCTTTATTTATCTTAGATTAGGGGGTGAGCGGCTGGCGCGCCAGTATCTTCAGATGATCCGGAAAA
This sequence comes from uncultured Desulfobacterales bacterium, assembly GCA_942490765.1. Classification (GTDB taxonomy): domain Bacteria; phylum Desulfobacterota; class Desulfobacteria; order Desulfobacterales; family 4572-123; genus 4572-123. The sequence continues at coordinate 6,393 of CALNYM010000010.1, forward strand.
TATTTCCGGAAAAAATCGTATTAAAAAAAATAAAGCTGGCTGATGAATCCGATGAGGATACCAAAGACGACAATGACGATAAAGATGAGGACGACAATGACGATGACGATGAGGACAACAATGACGATGACGATGACGATCTTGATGTTGACGCAGACGATGACTTTGATTGTTAATTAAAAAACCAACGGGTGCCATTGGCCCATACGCTGTATGTAACAGCGGTTACATGTCGTATTAAAAAATGCCCGCCTATTTTATCCCGAATTTGTCAGATCGTCATCATTCTTTTTCATGTTACTGTATTGCAAAGACGTTTATTTTCAGCCCCGACGGCAACGGCCGGCCAAAGGGGTAAAGATGTTTTGAAAATGAAATCAGGGATGGGCGTGTCGTTAAAAAAGGGGATACGGCTGAAATTGGCCGATATCCCCTTATAATCTTGAAAGCCGGCGAGCGGATTTGAACCGCTGGCCTGCTGATTACGAATCAGCTGCTCTACCAACTGAGCTACGCCGGCACAACGGACCATATTCATATAGTGCAACTACATCAAAATCAAGAAAAAATATCACTAGCGGCAGTAATTGATCAATTCAAGGCTTCCGAACACGGTATCGACTGCACGGGATTAAGCCCAAGCAGCGGTGCCTATTGGGCGGCCCGATTATTCAAACATATTAAATCGCCGGTCTGTGCCATCCTGCCGTCTGCCAGGGAAGCTGAAGTTTTCATGGAAAATTTACGGTTTTTCATGGAAACCGACAGGGACGCTGTCATTTATTATCCGCCGTATAATATTTTACCATTCAAATTCTTAGCGTATCACAATGAAACCGCCGCCAACCGAATCCGGGCGCTTTACCGGATGCTATCCGTTCAAAAGCCAACGGTCATCGTTACAACCGGTGATGCGCTGCTTCAACGCGTTATCCCCAAACAGACCCTTAACAATTACGCGGAGCTTGTGATATCAGGAGAAGAGCTTGACCGGGACAATTTAATCGAAAAATTGAATGCCGGCGGTTATGTCCGGTCGGCAATTGTTGAGGAACCCGGCGACTATTCCGTCAGGGGGGAGATACTCGATCTGTTTTCACCCCTTTATGCCGATCCTGTGAGAATTGATCTGTTCGGGGACATGGTGGAATCCATCCGTTTGTTTTCGGCGGTCAACCAGCGGACCACAACGGAAATCAGCGAAGCGGTGGTCCTGCCGGCCAGGGAAACAATTCTGCCCAAAGCCGGGATTGAGCAGATCATCAGCCGTATCAGAAAACGGGCAACCCGTCTTTCCATACCGGTCACCCGGGTAAGGGATCTGGTGGGCCGGATAAAGCATGAGGGCCTTTTTCCGGGTATAGAAAGCATGATGAGCATGATTTACCCGGAACTGGACACTTTTTTTGATTATTTGCCCCATGACACCGTTCACATGGTAATGGAGCCGGCCCAGCTTGAAAAGGCAGCCCGGGATATGCTGGACCAGACGGAAGAGAATTATCAGGCCTCCACCCGGGCCGGCAATTTTTGCGTGACGCCCCGGGATCTCTATCTGGATCTGGCGGAATTGAATGACTACCTTTCCCGGGGCAAGTTGGCAATGGCCCGCATGCTGCCGGTGACCGGCCATGGGAAAGCCCTGGGCCACCATCTCCCACAATACACGGTAAATATTGAAAGCAGTCCCGGCCTTGACATTCAACCAAAGGCGGGTACAAACCAGGGGAAGCTGTTTGCCCCCCTGGTCCACTGGATCAACGATCAAAAAGAAATTCGGCGGAATGTCGTTTTGACCTGCGAAACACCCGCCCAGGCAAAAGGACTGAAAGCGCTGTTGAAACCCTACAACATTCGCGTTCAGATTCTGGACTATTTCCCCGATACAAGACGCGGCCTGGGAATGGTTTATATCTGTATCGGCCGGGTTTCACAAGGGTTTATCTGGGTGGATGAAGCCCTGGCCCTGGTTACCGAAAAGGAGATCTTCGGCAATGCCCGAACCCTTAAAAGGCCATCTAAATCCAAGGTCCAGGCACAATTTCTGGGGGTGGAAGATCTGAAAAAAGAGGATCTTGTGGTCCATGCCGATCATGGCATCGGCTGCTACCAGGGCCTGGTTAAGCTGAAACTGAATCGCATCACCAATGATTTTTTGAAAATTTGCTATCTGGATGATGACAAGTTGTATCTGCCCGTGGACCGGATGGGCATGATTCAGAAATATATGGGGGTAGACGGCATCATCCCCCTGCTGGATAAAATGGGTGGGACATCCTGGCTCAAGACCCGGGCAAAGGTCAAACAATCGGTGGAAAAAATAGCCGGCGACCTGCTTAACCTCTATGCCGCGCGGAAGGTGAAAAAAGGTCATGTCTACAAGGTGAATGAGGATGCCTTTCGTGATTTTGAGATCGGTTTCGGTTATGAAGAGACCGCCGATCAGCTCAAGGCCATTGAAGATGTACTCTATGATATGTCCCAACCCACGCCCATGGACCGACTGGTGTGCGGCGATGTGGGGTATGGGAAAACGGAAGTGGCCCTGCGGGCTGCCTTTCTGGCGGTGCATGAGGGAAAACAGGTGGCTGTCCTGGTGCCCACCACCGTTCTGGCAGAGCAGCATTTTTCCACGTTTACCCATCGTTTCAGACAAGTTCCCATCAATATTGCCTGCCTGAGCCGGTTTAAATCTCCAAAGGAAGTCCGCAGAACCATTGGTGAGCTGGAGGTTGGTCAACTGGATATCGTGATCGGGACCCATCGGATGTTATCCCAGGATGTCCGATTTAAGGATCTCGGATTGATCGTGCTGGATGAGGAACAGCGGTTTGGGGTGAAACATAAGGAGAAATTAAAAAAAATCAGGGACACGGTGGATGTTCTGGCCCTCACGGCCACCCCCATACCCCGGACCCTGCATATGTCTTTGATGGGTGTCAGGGATATCAGCATTATTTCGACGCCCCCGGAACATCGTCATGCCATTATTACCTATATTTCAGAATTTGAAGATCTGATTGCCGGCGATGCCATCCGTAATGAGTTAAAAAGGGGCGGGCAGGTTTTTTTTGTGCATAATAATATTCACAGCATTGAGCGAATGGCCGGTCATTTGCGGAAACTAGTTCCCGGTGTCCGTCTTGATGTGGCCCACGGCCGCATGCATGAGGATGCGCTTGAAAAGGTGATGCTGCGATTCATGAACCGGGAAATCGATCTGCTGGTCACGACATCGATTATTGAATCGGGCCTTGATATTCCTTCGGCCAACACGATTTTAATCAACCGGGCCGATCGTTTCGGACTTTCTCAGATCTATCAGCTTCGGGGACGGGTCGGGCGTTCGGATGAGCAGGCCTATGCCTATCTTTTTATTCCCGATGAAAGCGCCCTGGGCAAGAACGCCCGGAAGCGGCTGAAAGTGCTGATGGAGCACAGTGATCTGGGCTCCGGGTTTCAAATTGCCATGAATGATCTGAAAATAAGGGGGGGCGGGACGATTCTGGGGGAATCCCAGTCCGGTCAGATAGCCGCTGTGGGCTATGATATGTTTTTAAAGCTCATGGAAAATACCATGGCCGAGCTCAAGGGGGAGCCGGTTTGTGATGATCTGGAGCCGGAGATTAACCTGCCCATGTCCGCTTTTCTGGCGGAATCGTATATCGGCGACATTGACCAGCGATTGGTTGCCTACCGGCGACTATCGAAGATGACGGCGTTAAAGGAAATTTCTGATTTTAAGGCCGAGTTGATTGACCGCTACGGCGTGATGCCAAAGGAGGCCACCAATCTTCTTTTAAAAATTATGCTTAAGGCGTTGTCCGTGAAAGCGGGTGTGAAAAGGCTTGATTTGAACCATCAGCAACTGCTGCTCCATTTTTCAGAGATTCACCAGAAGAACCCCCTTGGTATTGTGGCGATGGTTATGGGCCGGAAAAAAAGTTTTGCGCTGACACCGGAAAATGTGTTTAAAGCAATATTGAACCCCGAGAGCCCCGGCGGGCTTTTACTTCAGACCAAAAATATCTTGCAAGAAATTGCCCAGCATGTTAACGGCTGATCTTTTATGGCGGTCGTTGGATACACCGGTGCCGGTATCTTTTTTTGTTTTAAACCATCATTTTTTAATGGGCTGAAATATTTGATATGGTCATAACATTCATTAAAGAAAAAAACATCTTTTTGACAGGTTACCTGTTTTTGTGCCTATTGCTGCTGCCGGTGGTCTCTGTTTCCGCAAAAGTGGTTGACCGTATTTCAGCGGTGGTGAATGATGACATTATACTCCTGTCTGAACTCGACCGTTCCTTTGGCCCTTATCTGGAGAAAATCAAAACCTATGGGTATGCCCCCGATAAAGAAAAGGAGATGATTTTCAAGGCCCGGCAAAGTGTTCTCGAGCAGCTGATCGAGGGTAAGCTGATCGATCAACAGATAAAAAACTCACATATTACGATCAGCGAAAAAGAGATCGATAACGCCATTGAACGGATCAAGGAAGCCAATTTTTATACGGCCGAAGATTTGAATAAGGCTTTGGAACAAGACGGCAAAACCCTTGAAGAGTTGCGCCAGAATATCAGAGAACAGATTTTAAGAAAGCGGCTGATTAATTTTGAAGTCCAGTCAAAAATTGTTATCACCCAGGATGATATCAAGGCGTTTTATGACAGCCACAAAGATCTATACGGCGGGACCAAGAAGGTTTATTTGAAAAATATACTCATGCAGGTGCCAATCGGTGCCGATGAAGCTGAAAAGCGTGTCGTTTATGTTCAAATGGAGGCAATTCGTAAGCGGATTGCAGATGGAGAAAGTTTTGAGGCGTTATCCATGGCCTTTTCTCAGGCCCCGCAGGCATCAAAGGGGGGGGATCTGGGATTTTTCAACATAGATGTTCTTGCACCCAACCTCCGGAAAGCCATTGATGGATTAGCCGCCGGTGACGTGACGGATATCCTGGACACCGACCTGGGGTATCAGATATTTTTAGTACAGGAAATTGCCAGGGAGGGGGCTAAATCCATGGAAGCGGCATCTCCCGAGATCGAACAAAAGCTGTTTAATGAAGTTGTCGATAAAAAATTTAAGGCATGGCTGGAAAACCTTCGCAATCGGTCGCATATAAAAATCATCAGATAGTGATCGTGGATTAAACCGCGTCCGCCGGATCTGGTTGCTTTCTATCATTATTTTTAGAATCCCTATCTGTTTGTCAGGCGTTTGGAATGTGGTGCGGAGGATGTGTGGGTGAAAGGCGATGAGCTTTGAATACGATGGGCTGTCTTTTGGCAGTTATTTAAAGACGAAGCGGCTGGAAAAGGCCATTTGCCTGGAGGCTATTTCCCGGAAAACCCACATCACGGTCGACATGCTTCTGCTGCTTGAAAAAGAAGCGTATGACCGTCTACCGGCACAGGTCTATATTCATGGGTTTATCCGTGAATATGCCAGGATTGTCGGGATAGATGCCGAAGAGGCGCTGAAACGATATCTGACCGATTACCAGGCTTACCAAAGGGCACAAAAAGCAAACGCCCGACGGTTTCAACTGGTAATCCCGGGCGGTTTGCGGACGATGATTGCCCTTGTCGTGCTGGCCGTTGTCATTACGGTATTGGTGAGGGGTATCATTTTCCTGCCGGATAAATCCCTGCCGCCGCAGAACATTCCTATTGCCGCATCTCCCCGGCACAATGCCGAAAATATAACGGCATCAGCCGGTGGTGCGGTTTTGGAAAAAAGCGGCACCGGTAAAGTCGCAACACCGTTAACACTGGATGTGACGGTATCTGAGAAAACCTGGCTGAAAGTGATTGCCGATGGCAAACCGCCCGATGTCTACCATCTGTTGCCCCAGGACAGGCTGGTGCTTCAGGCCGTATCCGGTTTTAATCTGCTCATCGGCAGTGCGGCGGGTGTAAAATTGCTTCTTGATGGTAAACCGGTGCCCCTTTCGGGCAAGAGCGGACAGATGGCCACTGTTCAGTTACCCTGATGCCCGCATATTGTCTTATTTTCGATCCTGATGAATACTGGAGATGCCATGGAAAGTGATCGCAATCGAATACTGACCGAAAGCATCAAACGGCTTTTACGGCGCAAGGCTGTTTTTCATCTGCGTAAGATTGTAAACAAAACCCATGCGGCTGATTTGTCGCGTGTCTTTTATTCCCTGCCGGTTCGGGATCAGCTCAAGCTTTTTGATATGATTGAGGATGTCGAGCAGAAAGGGGTCCTTTTCAGCGAGCTTGATGAGAATATTTTTCTGGATCTGATCGAGGGGATTGATCTGGATGAGATCGTTAATATCCTCGAAAATATGCCCAATGATGATGTTACCGATCTGATTTCCCGTCTGCCCGAAGAGACCGCCGATCTTATCCTCGATAAAATGAAAAAGGAGGACTCAGACGAGGTTGAAGGGCTGCTTCGGTATGGGGATGATACGGCCGGCGGCATCATGGTGCCTGATTTTATTGCCCTGCCGGAAGACACCACCGCCAAAGAAGCCATTGAATCGCTTCAGAAAGAACACCTTGATGTGGAGATGCCGTTTTATCTGTATGCGGTGGATGGCCACAACAGACTGGTGGGCGTCAGTTCCCTGCGTCAGCTCGTGGTGGTTCCCCCGGAAACGCCGATTAAGGCATTTATGACCACGGATGTTTTTTCGGTGCAGACGGATATGGACCAGGAGGAGGTGGCCAAACTGGTGGCCCGTTACGATATTCTGGCTGTTCCGGTGGTGGATGAAAACAACCAGCTTGTCGGCATTGTGACGGTGGATGACGTCATCGATATTTTCAGGCGGGAAGCCACCGAAGATATCTTGAAAATGGCCGGTGTGGGTGAAGAGTTTATCGAAACCCAGACGGTATGGAAGAGTACAAAAATACGCCTGCCCTGGCTTTTTGCAAGTTGTATCGGTGGTATCGTTGCTTTTTTTATTATCGGCCGGTTTGAAAGCACCCTGAGCCAGGTGGCCTATCTGGCGGCATTTATACCGGTGATTATGGGAATGGGCGGCAATATCGGTACCCAGTCCTCCACCATTGTCGTCAGGGGGCTTGCCACGGGCCGGCTGAATGTCAGGGATATCTGGCGGGTTGTGGCCAAGGAAATAAGTGTGGGGCTTATCCTCGGATGTGTATACGCCTTTTTGATCGGTACGGTAGCCCAGTTGCAATTCAGTCAGAAAGTCCTGGCTGTTGCCGTGGGGCTTTCGGTTATCTGCTCAATGTCCATTGCCGCTCTCGTGGGGTCTCTGGTACCCATGCTTTTTGCCCGGTTAAATATTGATCCGGCGGTGGCCGCGGGGCCGTTTGTCACCACCGCAATTGATATCATCAGCGTATTTTTCTATTTTAAAATTGCCACCGTCCTTCTTGGAATATAATCCATGCCTGGTTTTTCAACGCCTGCCATCATGCTCCGCCGGATGGATTTGGGTGATTATGATGTGCTGGTGACGTTTTTTACAATTGACCGGGGTAAGGTTTCGGCCGTGGCCAAATATGCCAAGAAAAGCGTCAAGCGGTTTGGGGGTGTGCTGGAGCTGTTTTCCGTTCTGCAGGTTGTGACTACATCGGGGCGGGGGAAAGGGTTGCCGATTCTGCAGGAAGCCTCTTTAATTCACCCTTTTTGTAAAATACGGTATGATATACGAAAAACCGCCTATGCCAGCTACTGGTCCGAATTGGTCAACAACTGGATGGAGGACGGCCAGGAAAATCCGGATCTGTTCCGATTGCTCGAGTATGTTCTGGGGGAACTGGACAGGGGGCTTGTCTGTGATTCGGAGCTGAGTATTTTGTTTCAACTCCGCTTTATGAAACTGGCCGGCTTTGCACCGAATCTGTCCCGCTGCTGTGTTTGTCGGATGGCCACGGACAGGGGCACTGAGGACAAGATTGCCTTTGACCTTGTGAAAGGCGGCCTTGTATGCAAACGCTGTGCAGACGGTTGTGCCGGACGCATATGGCTCTCTAAGGGGACCGTCAAGCAGCTTTTATGGTTCTTGAACGGTGATCTGGAAAAGGCCGCCCGGATCAGATTCAACGGGCAGGCCATTGAAGAAGGGTTGCGGCTGCTGGAAGCGTTTGTCCCTTATCACCTGGGCCGGGAGCCCAAGAGTCTCAAGGTGCTGCGTCAGATACGCCCGGACTGTATTTAGGTTTTTTATTATAACAGCTAAAATCTGGCCCTCAGGGCCAGGTCAGCGTTCAGTGGCTCTGCCGTTCCCCGCTCGTGCTCGTGAACGTAAGTAAACTATGATAAACTCGTCAAAAAGTAAGATTTAGACGGTCTCGTAAAAAGTTTAAATTCAAGGCGTGCAAATTTTGCAATCATGAGGCGTACTGATCGTACGTTGAATAATTGCGAAATGCAGCGCAACGCAGAAGTTGGACTTTTTACGAGACCGTCAACTATAAATTATGTCAAAAACACTGCAATATATTCTCGAACAACAACCGATTGACGCTTCAGCGCCCTGCCGAATCGATATGGCCGGAACACTGGACCTTGCCACTTTTTTTTATCCGTTGCAGTATCTTAAGCCCTGTACCGTTAATCTGGCCATTGATTTAAGGACCCGTGTCCGCCTCCTGCCGTACCGGAAAGGGTGGGTCAAAGTGTCTTCCAGGGGGTTTGAAAGTGCCGAGTTTCCCTTCGGACAGGCTCCGTTTGCCCATGGTCTGGGCCTGATGTTTGCCATCGCCGATTTTTTCAGGGCTGACGGCGTCCATATCATGATTGATTCCGCATCGCCTGTGCGCAGTGCCCTGGGGGGGTCTTCCGCCGCTGGTGTCGCACTGATCGCGGCATTTTTAAAACTCACCGCACCGGAAGAAGAAACAGGCCTTCTCCGCACACGGATAGCCCTGCTGGCCCATGGTCTGGAGCAGAGCGTGGCGGCCGTGCCCTGCGGGATGCAGGATCAACTGGCAGCGGCCTATGGCGGTGTGCATGTATGGCACTGGCAGGTGAAAGCGCAGACAGCCTGTTTTGCCCGAAAAGCCCTTGTGGAAAAAGCCGATTACACGGATCTGGAAAACAAGTTGCTTCTGGCGTATTGCGGTGTGCCCCATGAATCGTCTGATATTAACGGCCGGTGGGTCAGGCAGTTTCTGGCCGGGCAGCACCGGGGTGCATGGGTTGACATTTGCAATTGTGCCCGAACCTTTGCCGTGGCCCTGGCAGGCCGGGATCTGGCATCCGCCTGTATGGCCATGAACCGGGAAGTCGAACTGCGGCGCCATCTCACACCGGATGTATTGGATGCCGTGGGGGAAAAACTGGTTGAGACCGCTGTTGACGGTAGCTGTGGTGCACGGTTTACCGGGGCCGGCGGCGGCGGTTGTATCTGGGCACTGGGGCCTGCCGGTGAGATTAAAAAATTAAAGGAAAAATGGGAAACAATACTGTCCGGCCGGGAAGCCGCCGGGCTTTTGGATGCGGTTATTGACGGTGTTGGGGTGTCTGTCGGGGCGTAAGGGTCCCAAAGGGCACATACTTACGTGCTCGTGAACGTACACGTGCTCGTACACGAAACGTCGCAGACCCAGTTCACAGAAAAAGCGATACAATTAAACTGTTTTTACGCCAGCATTTTTTTTCGACACCAAGTGCCGGACTCAGTCTCGTTTACGAGCACGTTTATAGCGAAGCAATTTAAATCATACCCTTCCAAAGGACAGGGTTTTCTCAATATAATAAACGGAGAAAGATTCGGATTTGTTGAAAAGTGATACAACAATCGAGCAAAAGGACAGAAAATGAATTTTCAGGAAGTGATCTTATCGTTACAGCAGTTTTGGGCCCGCAAGGGCTGCGTCCTGGTTCAGCCCTATGACATTGAAGTGGGGGCCGGCACGTTTCATCCCGCCACGTTGCTCAAGGCCCTTGGCCCCGAGCCCTGGCATGTTGCCTATGTGCAGCCTTCCAGACGTCCCACCGACGGACGGTACGGCGAAAACCCCAATCGTCTGCAGCATTACTACCAGTTTCAGGTGCTCCTCAAACCCTCTCCGGCGAATGTCCAGAAACTGTATCTCCAGAGCCTGAAGGTTTTGGGCGTGGATCCTCTGGAGCATGATATCCGGTTTGTGGAAGATGACTGGGAGTCTCCGACCCTGGGCGCCTCGGGCTTAGGTTGGGAAGTATGGCTTGACGGCATGGAGATTACCCAGTTTACCTATTTTCAGCAGACCGGCAGTATTGACCTGCACCCGGTGTCCGTGGAGATTACCTACGGGCTGGAACGGATCTGCATGTACCTGCAGGGGGTTGATAATGTTTATGACCTGCAGTGGAATGACCGGATTACCTACGGGGATGTTCACCACCAGCAGGAGGTGGAGCAGTCCACCTATAACTTTGAGGTAGCGGATGTGGACGCCCTTCTCGGATTTTTCAATCAATATGAGACCGAAGCCAAAAAAATTATTGCCCGGGATCTGGTCCTGCCGGCCTACGAATATTGCCTGAAATGTTCGCATATGTTTAATCTGCTGGATGCCCGGGGGGCCATCAGTGTAACCGAACGGACCGGTTATATTGCCCGTATTCGAAACATTGTCAGGCTTTGTGCGGAAGCCTATCTGAAACAGCGTCAGGCGCTGGGCTTTCCGTTGCTGAACAACAAATCATAAATAGAGGTCATCATGAATACGCTATTAATTGAAATAGGGGCCGAGGAAATTCCGGCCGGTTATATCGCACCTGCCTTGACATCATTGTCGGACCTGCTGTCGGCGAAGATGTCGGCGGCCCGGATTGATCACGGTCATTTCAGGACGTATGGTACACCGCGGCGACTGGTGGTGGAAGTGTCGGATGTTGCCGAAAAACAAACGGCCCTCACCGCCGAAATGACCGGCCCGCCGGCCCGGGTTGGATTTGATGCCGATGGCAACCCGACGGTGGCGGCTGAAAAATTTGCCGAGAAGGTGGGGGTTCCGGTGAATCGTTTAAAGATCGTGAATACCGCCAAGGGAGCGTATTTGAGTGCCCGCAGGGTGGAACGCGGTCTTGCCACCCGGACGGTGCTCAAAGGGATCCTGCCGGAAGTGATCACGGCCATTTCTTTTCCCAAAACCATGCATTGGGGTGATTTGAATATCTTTTTTGCCCGTCCCATTACGTCGGTGCTGGCACTATTTGCAGACAAGGTGATTTCTTTTTCCGTGGGCAACATCAAAAGCAATCGGTTTACCTACGGCCACAGCTTTATGCAGCCGGGGCGCATCCGGATTGATGTCGCAGCGGATTATGTGGAAAAGCTGCGGGCTGCCGATGTGATCGCAGACGTCCATGAGCGGCGGAACCTGGTGAAACAGACGGTTGCCAAAGCGGCCCGCAAGGCCGGCGGTGAGGTCCTGGTAGACGAGGAGCTCATTGACATCGTTACCAACCTGGTTGAATATCCCGTGGCGTCGGTGGGCAGCTTTGATGCCCGTTTTCTGGAAATTCCCCGCGAAATTCTGATAACCGCCATGCGGGAGCATCAGAAATATTTCGCCGTTGTGGACGGGCAGCAGCAGTTGATGCCGAATTTCGTTGCCGTCAATAACACCCGTACAAAGGATATGGATCTGGTGGCCCGGGGCCATGAACGGGTTTTGAGAGCTCGGTTGAGTGACGCTGAATTTTTTTATCAAAGTGACCTTGACATATCCCCCGAGGCCCGGCTTGAAAAATTGAAATCGGTTTTGTTTCAGGCCAAACTCGGTTCCATGTATGAAAAGAGCCTGCGGGTGGTAGCGATTGCCGAATTTCTGGCCGATGCGGTGGCTGGGGATCCGGCGTTTATGGCTCAGATTCAACGGGCCGCCCTCTTATGCAAGTCAGACCTGGTGAGCCAGGTGGTGATTGAGTTTACAAAACTTCAGGGCGTAATGGGGCGGGTCTATGCCGCTGCCGCCGGAGAAGCGCCAGCGGTTGCCAGTGCCATCGAGGAACATTATCGCCCCACCTATTCAGGGGGGCCGTTGCCGAAATCAAGAATCGGCGCCCTGCTGAGTATCGCCGACAAGATAGATTCCATCTGCGGCTGTTTCAGCGTGGGGCTCGTTCCCACCGGGGCTGCCGATCCCTATGCCCTGCGGCGCCAGGGCATAGGGATTATTCAGATCATGCTGGATCAGGGTTTTGAGTTCTCTTTGAGTGCCCTTATCGATTTTACACTGGCCCGGTTTACGAAAAAGCCCATGGCACCGGGCCGGGAAACCGCCACACAGATTCATGGGTTTTTAGGCAGTCGCATGGGCCATCTGCTTGTTGAGGAGGGGTTCTCCAAGGATGTGGTCGCCGCCATTACAGCGGTGTCGGTGGACCATGTGCCCACTGTCTGGAACCGGGTAAAGGCCCTGGAAAAGCTGAAGGCCGAACCGGGTTTTCAGCCCCTGGCCACGGCCTTTAAACGGGTGGTCAATATCATGAAAAAGACGGATCTGAGTAAGGTCGCCGCGGTGGATACCGGCCTTTTTGAGGATGCCGCTGAAACAGCCTTATATGAGGCCTTTTTAACGGTGAAAAACAGTGTCGTGACCTGTCTTGAAACAGCTGATTTCGACCAGGCCCTGCTGGAGATCGCCTCTTTGCGGGATCCTGTGGATGCGTTTTTTGAAAAAGTCCTGGTGATGGCCAAAGAAGATGCCCTGCGGATAAACCGGCTGGCCCTGCTGGGTGAGATCGCCGGATTGTTTGGCCGGTTTGCCGATTTTTCCAGGATTACGACCGGACCGGCAAAGCCGGAACCAAATTGAATACTGAAGAATTTAGTCACCTAACTCGGATAAACCGGTGCTGTTGAAAAGGCGTACGCCGCAAATAACAAATTACAAGCACCAAATGACAAACAAATTCCAAATAACAATGTCCACCTGATCTTAAAATTGGGTTAAACAAAACCCCAAGTGATTGACGTAACCGCAAACGATCTTGAATTGGTATCATTTGGATTTGTTCTGTTTTGAGTAAAACATTTGGGTTCGTTTTTTAGTGATTTACATTTACGATGTTTGTATTTTGATTATTGTGATTTTTTATTTTTTGGCATAAAAATCACGAGTTTCAGAATTTAGTCAACTAATTACCTATTTAACGGCCCGATGGGGTCGGATGTTTATTTGAAAGGACAATATTATGGCGTTTGACCCTGAAAAAGATAAGGTTTTAAAAAAATGGAAGTGTGAGGAAACCGGGCTGCTGATTTCCATCAACCAGTATGGGGAGGCCCAGCCCAAATTACAGATCGGACCCAGAATTTTATTGAAAAAAGACGGCACCGAAAGGGCACCTGCCAAAGCCGGCCGTCTGACGGTGGAAGATGTGCTGTGGCTGTACGACATGATTGATGAAATCAAAGATGAACTGACCGGTCTGGCCGGACCCCAATAAGTGGCGGATAACAGCCTACAGTCCCCCTTTGGCGGGCCCCCTGGGGCCGCCATTGTCAATCCCATCAAAGGGAAAAATTCGCCTCAACCGGGCCCACTTGCCTTTATGGTGAGCAATGCGGCGGATTTAAAAAACCTGGCACAGACAATGATACCGGCGGTGGGGTCTTGCCGTGATATTTTAATGAGCCGGCTTTTCTGTCCCCTGGATACCGATAGGGGCGGGGCCTTGATCGGCCCTGTCATCGGTGCCCCCTATGCGGTCATGTTGTTTGAAAATCTGATTGCCTGGGGGGTGCGCCGATTGATATACGTTGGCTGGTGCGGCGCCATTGCTCCCCATGTCAACATCGGGGATCTTATCCTGGCATCCGGAGCGGTTGTGGATGAGGGCACCTCCCTGCATTACCACCAGGACATAAATGGGGTCGTCCATGCCGCGCCTGGGCTTACCCGGGAGATCGGCCAGGCCCTGGACAGGGGCGGTCTGGATTTCCACCAGGGCCTGGCCTGGACCACCGATGCCATTTTTCGTGAAACCGGTGAAAAACTGATAAAATTTCAAAAAATCGGTGCACTGGGGGTTGAGATGGAGCTTTCGGCCCTGTTTTCCGTGGCCCGGTTTCGCGGGGTCGAGGCGGCAGGGATTCTGGTGGTGTCCGATGAGCTGGCAAGTTTTAAATGGCACTCCGGGTTTGGGGATAAGCGGTTTAAGCAGACCCGCCGGAATCTGTGTGAGGTGCTTGCCGGTTTGTGTCCTGTTTTTTATGGGACACGGATGAACGCGGATTTACACGGATAACCGCAAATGCGCTCAGCTATCGCTGATTTCAGCCTTTCTTGAAAATATGAATTCCGTGTGGTCAGCGGTTAAAAAGATCTCTGGGAAAAACAGTAAACCACGGAATACACGGAATACACGGAAAGCGTTTTGTATAAGGCACTGCGGTGTCCAACTATTTTGTTGAAATTTTCGAAAATGATAAAGGTAAAAGAGCGAAACCAGATGGCATCGATCGAAAAACGGGTTCAACGACTGAAAGAATATAATGCCGCCTACAGAAGCGGCAGTCCCCTTATCAGTGATCATGCGTATGACCTGTTGGTGGAAGAGTTGCGAGACCTTGATCCCGGGCATCCGTTTCTGCATACGGTGGAGCCCGAGACCCTGGGGGGCCGAACACAGGTCCGCCATCCAAACCCCATGCTGTCCACGGAAAAGGCCTACACGAACGCTGATCTGGCCCGGTTTGTCACCCGGGTGGGCAAGGCTGCTGCTGAACTTAATATCGCGGAGCTGCTCTTCAGGGTAACGCCCAAACTCGACGGCCTGGCCGGAAGGGACGACGGTCGGGTTTTTGCCTCCCGGGGCAACGGAGAAACCGGTTTTGAAATCAGCAGTGCCTTTACAAAGGGCGTGGTTCCCATTGGGGGCCGGGGTCTGGGCGTGGGTGAAATCGTTATTGTTAAGTCCTATTTTGAAAAGCATCTGGCCGGTGAGTTTGAACATCCCCGCAATATGGTGGTGGGTATTGTTTCTTCGGATACGGTGAATGTTGCCGCCCAAAAAGCCTTGAACGACCGGGTGGTTCATTTTGTCCCCTATGTGAGACTGCCCGACTGGGTGGGTACCGGTGAGGCGTTGCTGGAAAATGTGGTGGACATTTCCGCCGATCTTATTGCGGAAACGGATTATCCCGTGGATGGGGTCGTGGCCGAGGTTGTTTCCGTTGAACTCAGGCAGTTCATGGGCGCCACCCATCACCACAATCGCTGGCAGATCGCCATCAAGACCCGGGGAGACACGGCTTTCACCGTTGTTGAAGATATTATCTGGCAGGTGGGTCGTACCGGGAATGTTACCCCGGTGATGGTGGTCCGCCCGGCCTCTCTTTCAGGTGCCACGATTCGGCGGGTTACGGCGCATCATGCCGGAATGATAAAGGAAAAAGCCATTGGCACCGGCAGCCGCATCGAGATTATCAGAAGCGGAGAGGTGATACCCAAACTTGAAAAGGTGCTTACCCCGGCAGATCATGTCGTCATACCCAAGCTCTGTCCGGCGTGCAACAGCCCCCTTGAGTGGCGCAATGATTTTTTAAAATGCCTGAACCCGGGTTGCCGGGCCCAGATTGAACAGAATCTTCTGCACTGGTTCAAGACCCTGGGTACCGCCGACTGGTTCGGCATCAAGACCATTGAAAAACTGGTTGACGGCGGTTATGATTCGCTGGAGAAGATCTATGGTATGGCCCTGCCCGACTTTCTGGCGTTGGGGTTTGGCCCGGTACAGTCAAAAAATCTGGTCCAGGCCATTGATATAAGCCGTACACGGCAGGTGGAGGACTGGCGTTTTCTGGCGGCAATGGGCATCCCCGAGCTGGGTCGGGGGGACAGCCGCAAGCTGCTGGCGCATTTCCCCCTGGAAGATATCGTCACTGTAACGGCTGAAGATATGGAACAGATCAATGGGTTCGGTGCCATCAACAGTTCTTCGATAACGGTTGGCATCGCCCAGAAAAAGACAATTTTCGCTTATCTCCTGGCGCTGGGGTTTAACCTCGAGCGGACGCCGCTTATCGCCGCGTCCCAAACTCAGAATTCACCCATTACCGGCAAAGGCGTTGTGTTTACGGGCAAGATGCGCCGGGGCACCCGGGAAGAGATGCAGGCGGCGGCCCGCAACCTTGGCGCCCGGGTCCAAACCGCCGTCAGTTCAAATACCGATTATCTGGTGTGCGGGGAAAAAGTGGGTGCCCGCAAGCTTGAAAAAGCCGCAAAAGCCGGTGTACAGGTGATAACCGAAGAAGAATACGGGATGCTGCTGGAAGAACAAAAGAAAAGTGAGTAACTGAAAACCGGTGCTGTTGAAAAATCGTACGCGTATCGCTTCAGGCACCAAATAACAATTCCACCTGATCTTAAAATTGGGTCAAACAATACGCCACTTGATTAACCCCATTCAATCCTGAATTCGTGTGCATTTCTCTGTCTTTTGGATTTTTTTGTGATTGTATTTTTTCACAGCCCACCCTACGAATGGCAAAACTTAGAACCTATAACCCAACACCTAAAACCCATATCCCAAATGATTGACCCATTTACCGACAGTTCTTCTTTCATCCGCCATGTGTCCCGAAAGCTGTACCAGGGGGCAAACGGTCCCCGGATGTTTCATGACGGGCCGGTGACGGCCGTAACGGATTCTGCCGTGATGCTTCTTCTGGGCAATAAGGGGGCCGGGTGTTCCGGGGAAAAAGAACCCTGTCTTATTTTAAACAAACGGTCGGACAAGGTGCGGCAGGCAGGTGACCTATGCTGCCCCGGCGGCGGCATTGAGCCGCGCCTGGATACCTGGCTGGCCAGACTGCTGACATTGCCCTGTTCGCCCCTGACCGTCTGGCCCTACTGGGATCGATATCGTGGCACCCGGCAGGACAAGGGCAGGGGCCTGGCCCTTTTTTTAGCAGCGGGCCTGCGGGAAGGTTTTGAGGAGATGCGGCTGAATCCCCTGGGCGTCAGGTTTTTAGGACCGCTGCCGCGCCAGCAACTGGTCATGTTCAACCGGTCGATTTATCCTGTCGTCGGCTGGGTAAATCGGCAACGCCGGTTTTATCCCAACTGGGAAGTGGCCTCGGTGGTTCGCATCCCCTTGCGCAGCCTGCTGGCTGGGGAAAACTATGCCCGTTATCGTCTGCGATTTAAAGACAGGCAAGGGCCGGGGGCCTCTTCTGCCATCGATGAGTATCCCTGCTTTTGCCAACCCGATGGCACCGAAGTGGAAATTTTGTGGGGCGCGACATATCGTATCGTTATGGCCTTTATGGCATCGGTATTTGAATTCAAGCCACCGGCCATGGCCGGTCTGCCGGTTGTGGACGGGGTGCTGGACAAGGAATATGTGTCCGGTCGGGGATAAGTAACGCTCGGTTTATCCGGGGCAGGGAGGTTCTTATGGACGAGAATATACAGGCCCATGTCATTATCCAGGGCCGGGTGCAGGGTGTCTTTTTCAGGGTGGAAACCCGGAAGGCCGCCCGCGGGTATGGTGTTGCAGGATGGGTCAGAAACCTGCCCGATGGGTCGGTTGAGGCAGTCTTTGAAGGAACCCGGCAACAGGTTGAACAGGTCCTTGAATGGTGCCGCAAAGGCCCCCCCTTTGCACGGGTGGACAAAGTAGACGTCCAATGGAAAAGTGCGGCGGGCCAGTTTAATGGTTTTAGTATAATCTAACCCCGATAAACCGGCGCTGTTGAAAAGGCGTACGCCGCTAATAACAAATTACAAGCACCAAATGACAAGCAAATCTCAAATAACAATGTCCACCTGATCTTAAAATTGGGTCAAACAAAGCCCAAACCCATTCCAGTCTTGAATTGGTGTGCATTTTGATTTGTTCTGTTTTGGCATTTGGAATTTTAACTATTGTGATTTATTTGGAATTTGTATTTTGATTGTTGTGATTTTTTATTTTTTGTCATTACAAACACGAATTTCAGAATTTAGTCGCCTGATGGGTAGCCGTAAACGATACCCCCTTACGTAAATCAGCGTCAGGGGCGGGTTTCAATAACGCGCATGGTCTTCCATTTTCCCTGCCGGTATCGCCAGATGGAAAGGAGACAGAGGGATACAATAAAGGCCGTGGAGCAGCCCCAGCTGTAATAAAGCCCTTTGCCAAAGTATGTCAAACCGATATAGATGGGAAAAATCATTACAATAAAAGAGCTGATCCCCATGCTCCACATGATAAAAGAGGTATCCCCCGCCCCCTTGAGCAGCCCGGTGTAGATCATGTAAAAGGCATCGAAAAAAACGTAAAGGGCTACAATCCGAAGCAGTATCACCCCTTTTTCCGACATGGCCGCGTATGCCGCACTCCCTTTGTCGGCGGCAATGAAAAGGTCCAGGACCGGCCCGGGGGCCAGCACAAACAGAAAATCCAGCAAAAATATATAGACCAGGAGAATACGCAGGGTTTTGTGCCCCGCAATAACGGCATCTGTCACATTTCCCCGGCCCATGGCCTGTCCCGCCAGTGTGCTCACCCCCAGGGAAAACCCCATGGACGGCATGAATGCCAGGGAGTTGATGGACATGACGATATTGGTGATGGCCAGTTCGATCGTTCCGATGCGCCCTACCATAAAAACAAAAAAGGTGAATGCAAAGATATCCATGCAAAACTGCATGGACCCGGGAATACCGAATTTGAGCAGCCGTCTGAACAGGTCCCCATCAAACCCGTGCCGGGAAAAAACGTTGAAGTGTCGATTGTTTTCCCGGGTAAAAATCAGGATGGCATACAGGATCAGCATCAACAGCCAGGCGCTGACCGTGGCAATGCCGGCCCCGAGGATGCCCCATTGGGGAAATATCCACACCCCGTTAATAAGGGCGTAATCCAGCGGAATGTTAAACAGCATGCCGATAATGCTGATGACCATCACCGGACGGGTCTGGCCCCTACCCGAGTAGAAACAGGCCAGCGCGGCCCCGGCAACGCTGGTAACGCCCCCCAGGCAGAGGGTTTTGAAATAGATGATTTCAAGGTGCTGAATGTCGGGAGAATGGCCCCCGAGGATAAACAGCGGCTTTGCCGCCGCTGAGATCAGCGTGAGCGCACCCCCGGCAAACAGCGAAAAATAGAGTCCCTGCCATATGCATCCGCCCACACGCCCGTGATCCCCGGCCCCGGTATACTGGGCAATAAATACATTGAGATATCCGGCGATGCCCGTGAAAAAAGTCAGGAATAAAAAGGCGGCGATGCCCGCCGGCATGGCTGCGGCAATGGCGTCAATGGAGAAATTGGCCAGAAACACCCGGTCCGTGAATTCCATGACGGTGGTGGCCGCCATACTCATGACCAGGGGAAAACTCACAGATATGATTTCCCGGTACCCGATGGTTTTTTTGGATATTTTTTCTGTTTTCATATCATATGGGCCATCTTTCGGGTACGGGTTCGTATCGTTTGGAAATGAGTTCTGCTCGTTTGTAAAAAAGGGAATTTAAGGAAGGGCAATCGTTGTTTTTTCGTTGTTTTGAATCTGTTCTTCCATCACCAGCAGTCGCTCCTTGACCATCTGGTGGTACGCGGGTAAAAGTTCCGGTTTTACAGGCGTGCCACTTGTTTTTTTCACCCGGTTCGGGTTGATGGGTTTTCCGTTGACCCTGACCTCGTAATGAACATGGGGGCCGGTAGCCACACCGGTTTGACCCACTTTGGCAATGATCTGGCCCTGCTCCACCAGTTTACCTTTGCGGGCGATCAATCGGCTGCAATGGCCGTAATAGGTCAGATATCCGTTGGGGTGTTTAAGGATGATCACGTTGCCGTATCCGGTTTTCCACCCGGAAAAGACAACCCTGCCCGAGGCGGTGGCAAAAATCGGCGTTCCCATGGGGGAGCCGTAATCGATGCCGGTGTGCGCTTTATATTTTTTTGATACCGGATGAAATCGACGGATGGAATACCCGGATGTCATGGTGCCGAATTTCACCGGTATTCTTAAAAACATTTTTTTTAGCGGCTGGCCGGCTTCGTCATAATAGCTTCC
Source organism: uncultured Desulfobacterales bacterium (assembly GCA_942490765.1). Lineage (GTDB taxonomy): Bacteria > Desulfobacterota > Desulfobacteria > Desulfobacterales > 4572-123 > 4572-123. Next base: position 26,362 of record CALNYM010000010.1, read on the forward strand.
GATCCCGTTTTTTTCAAACCAGAATGCTGAAAACCGTTCATTTTTGCCTTCGTACACGGCAGCCAGAATATTGCCGTACCGCACCAGTTCGCCGTCTTTGAAATATTTTTCGTACAATACAGCGATCTTGTCGCCTTTTCTGGGGTACAGGTAAAAATCGATGTCCCAGGCAAAGATATCCACAAATTTGTTCACCAGTGACTGTTTCTCACCACCGCCCAGAATCGCATTGTACAGGGATGATTCAATGGTGAAGGCCTTTGCCAGGGTTTGTTTTTCAAGGGGGATCTCATGTCGGGACACATCAAAACCACTGTCGCAGTCTTTATTTATTTCAGCCTCAAATGTGTTTGTTTTTCCAGCCTGGTATACAAATCGGTACAGCTGGTTCTCTTTGGTGAGAAACAGCCGGTATTGATCGTCGGGCTGCGCATCTTTAAAATCAAAAAGATTTTTAAAGGCACCGGACAGGGCCATCACCTGGGCCGGCCGCAGGCCGCAGGACACCAGTTCCGTGTACAGCGGTTTTTTATGAATCTGCCCTTCAATGACCTTGAATTCAGGTTCCCGGGCCTCGTCCGGCAGGTTTTCCGTGCCGGTTGCCACCGTTTCAACCGTTGGTGGCCGTTTGGTTTCCGTGCTTTGAACCGGGGGTGTTTTTTGTAACGACAAGGGGTTTTCTGCTATTGATGCCGACGAGGGTGTGGTTTCATTGAACAGCGCTGACTTGAACACCATAACCGCTGCGGCAACCAGAATTGCTGCAAGAAGTAAAAATTTTCTGACCGGTTGACTCAAATTGAGTGATGCTCCCTGTAATTGTAGCTAGTTTTCGTTCAGGTGCTACCTGTATCATTCTGGGAGGTATCTATATCATACTGTCCGTTAAAATCAAGGGGGGGCCGTTGCCCCGTTACAGCCCGCCCACCGGCAGAAGCAGGAAAATGGCAATGTCCCAGGCGGTATGGCTGACCACATTGATGACAATGGAACCGGTGCGGAAATAAAGATAGCCCCAGAAAAGCCCGCAGATACCGGCGGCCAGTACCAGCATGAGGTTGCCGCTTCCGACATGGATCAGGGTGTAAACGGCCGTTGCCAGGAGATAGCCTTTTAAGGGACCCTGGTGGGACTGAAGCCGGCGCTGCAGAAACCCCCGCCAGAAGAGCTCTTCGCCGGGCCCGATGAGCAGCGTCATTAAAAGGAAAATGCGCATCTTTGAGACACCGGTTTTGAAGGCGTATACATCCTCGATGCCGCCACCGGCAAAGGGAAAAATAAACCGGGAAACGATATTGCCCCCCCAGAAGACGATATACAGTCCCAGGGCCGCTGCGAGCCCGAAGACGATTTTGGACATCAGGTTTTTGCCTATGTCGTCTGAAATAGCACGCAGTCCTTCTTTGTCCACCAGGGCCGTCAGAAAAAGAAGCACGGCAATGTTGCCGGACATCCACCACCAGAAATCAAAGGGGCCGATGCCCCGGGTGATGAAAAGGGGAATGAACAGTGCCGTGGCCAGCAGGGTTATGGCGCCGGTTAATATCATGGGCATATCAGTGCGTTGAGGCCAAGGGCCAGTGTACAGAGAATACCGAACAACAGGTTGAGTTTGCCGGTGTCGCCGTCCAGTGCAACGAAATCGTGCGGGTTTTCGGGGGTGGACCGATGCCGGCCTTTTTGGATGAGTTTGAAGGCGCCGGGTACCAAAAGCAGGGTTATCAAAAATGAGAGGGGCATCCTGGGGCGCAGGCCGTCGGCCCAGGAAAGCAGGATCAGTACGATGATGACCGCAAACGGCGCGAGCAGCAGAAAATTATAATACGTTTCAGACGAGGCGTCTCCCAGCATGCTGGCCATGGTGCGGATATCGCCGGCAGAATCGCTGCCGATATCCCGCCAGTTATTGGCATGCAGGATGGCCACAACCAAAAGGGACATGGGGACGGACCAGATGACCGGGGTCCATGACAGGCCGCCGGTCTGAACGGTCCAGGCCCCCAGAGAGCCCAGAATACCAAAATTCAAAAACACGGCCAGATCCCCCATGCCATTGAATTTCAGCGGCAACGGCCCCCAGGTATATAAAATGCCGATGGTCACGCCCAGGGCCCCGATCCAGAAGATGGGCATGCCCACGCGACTGACGATGGCCAATCCGAGGAGGGTGCCGAGGGCCATGAGCAGCAGTCCCGCGCGCAGGGCCGTTGCCGGCGTGATCCAGCCCCGGACCACGGCGCCGCTCACCGGGTTGACCTGGCGATCGATGCCTTTTTTGTAATCAAAAACATCGTTGAGCAGGTTGCTGCCGGCGTGAAGCAGTGCCATGCCGATAAAGGCTGCAAGGAAAAGGCCGGGGTTAAAGGCTGCCTTTCCAATGGTCACGGCCAGAGCGGTGCCGAAAATCACGGACATGGTGCTGGCCGGCAGGGAAAAGGGGCGTATGGCCACCTGCCATTTTTTGAACAGGGGCGGCACAGGTCCCCCATGTATGGTTTTGTTTGCAGAATTATTTTCCATGGTGTCAGAACTCGCTCTTCGGTAAAAATCGTATACTAATATATGTTTAAATATCAAAATTTTAGGAAATTTCAACAGAATAACCGGACTGTACCGTTTTTCATAAAAAAACCTTTCCGTGTATTCAGTGTGTTCCGTGGTTTAATAAAAAAAGCCTTTTTTATAATGGATTCATTCCTAAATCACAACCCTTTCTTTTGTCTCTGCCCTGCGATTTCCGCCTTCCGCCTTCCCGTTTTTATCTTTTTCCCGGGAAATCCGATAAACCATCTCCAGCTCCTTGCAGGCCCGGTCAAATCCGTACCGGAAAAGGTAATTGGTCACTGCCCGGCATGCCAGGCCAAAGGCCAGTTCGCCGGCCATGCCCGCCGGAGACCGACGTTTGATCCAGCGCAGCAGTTTGACGGGCCAGCGGCCCCAGCGCCAGGCCGCCCAGGCCCCTTTGGCCAGGTGGCCGGTCTGGCGCAAAAAGTCGCCCTCGGCAGCGGTTTTGATTTGAAACAGCCGTTTAAGCGAAATTTTGTACAACGGCCTGACCAGGGATATCCGGCGACATTCGGCCATGGCCTCCAGCCAGGCACGGGTTCGGTCCAGGAGGACATAGAAGGTGGCCTCTTCCAGGGGCGTTTTTGAATCCGGGAAATTAGCCCCGGCAATCAATCCGGCCGCTTTTTTAACGGCGGCCTGCCATTCATACCGGTCCGGCACGTTCCAGAGCCTGGCGGGCAGTCCCACCAGTTGGGTGCGGATGGCCTCCAGTGCCGGATCTGCAAGGGTGTCTTCTTCTTTGATCAGGGCTTCATAGGCCTCCAGCACAGATTCACCGGCCTGCTCGTCCTGATGGTTGTCCGGTGTTGCCATATCGGTTTGGGTATCAAATGCATCGATCACCGATTGGCCGGTAAACAGATACAGATCCAGCAGCAGGCACCGGCCCACCATTATCAGGGTCAACCGGTGGGACAGGTAGGCCAGCCAGGCCAGGGGGTCGGGCAGTACAATCCGCAACACATGGAGGGCGCGGTTCAGCATCCGGCGCCGGGCCATGACCCAGGCAAACACGGGGTTGGCATTGAGATCCTGATACCAGGTGAACATCCGGTGCAGCTGGCGGATTCTCAGGTGGCCCAGGCGGTAAAATGCCGGCCGCTGCAAAAGGCGACCGATATGTTCGGTGAGGCCCTGGGCCGCAGACAGAAGGTTCCCGATGCTCAGGCAGAGTTCGGGCCGGGGGTCGTCGGGGAAAAAAGCACCGGCCACGGTGCGCACATAATCGGGCAGCTTGCTGATCTGATGCAGGTCCGGCGAACTGCTGCGCCATATGGCCTCACAGGTGTCGATGACCCGGCCCAATGCCGCTTTTCGGGGGCCTTCGGCCGCCGCTTTTGCCTGATATAAATCGGCAAGTTCCCGGCGCAGGGACCGTTTCCAGTGCAGTATCCCCCGCACCCGCCAGAGCATGATGCCGATGCCCACGGTGAGGCACAGCCCCATTACGGCATACAGCAGGCGCAAATTTTCAAGCATGGTTGACAGCATACAGTTACACCAATGATGATATAATAAAACAGGTAGAAGCTATAAGGCTGAAGGGAGAGGGTAGACGGCTGAAAGCAGCGTTGCCGTTAACCTTCAGCCTTCAACTAAATAACCTAAAACAAAAATACATATAGTATACCGCATCTCCGGACAAGAAAAGTTTTATCCTCTGGTTTCCTGAACGCACCCCAATGTCATTAACTTTAGCAGCAGCCGTATGAGACACCATGCAGTTTGATTTTGTTTTTTCGGTTACTTTCGGATCAATTAAAACTGCCTTTCACCATGAAGCTTACTGAAGAACATACGAAAATCAGTGCAGTATCCGCCTTTAACCTTCAAGACCTTCAAGTCCTTCATGGTAAAAAAACAGATGTTGTTTGTATTAAGCTAATGGCATTGTAACGCACCCTGATGCTTGATCCAAAGAATCATGTGTTTGTTTTAAACTGTGCAAAGGATGTAATAATTTTTTATGTAATTGATTACATATGTTCTGTGATGCCATGTTTTGTATTCTTATGACCTAAAAACAATATAACCATTTAAAATAATAAAGTTTTATGTCTATTCGCGATTTGCTGCGAAATTTAACGGTGTCTTAAAAAATTCCATCTACCGGGTTAGCGTGCTTTTTCAGAAACCCGGTATACCCTATATATAGGTCTTTGTCCCGGGAAGATCGCTATCTCTTGTGTGGGAAGCATTTTGCTTAGCCAGCCTAAAAGTTTTTTACGCGTTTATTCAATTTAAGGGTCATGTGAAAAAATCTGCGGAAAATTTTTATACCTATATGTCGTGGTGCTTAAGCATTCACAGTAGTCTATATTGTGTGGTAAAAATTAAATTTTAAAATTTTTACAAACGTATAAAAGTTGTGCATGATTTTTGCTTAAACCCATAAAGAAAGAATGATGATATTTATTTTCTTCACAATCAACCCCTTTACCAGAGGATTGGGTATGCAAAAGTTCAGTATCACTTTATCCCAGGAAGAACGCAGCTTTTTAATGGAGCTCACATCCAAAGGGCTGCATCAATCCCAGAAACTCCTTAATGCGCTGATTTTGCTGGCATGCGATGAAGGCGTTCACCAGCGCCAGGGGTCTACAAATGAGGAAATCGCCCGGGTGTTGAATACCAGCATGGTAAAGGTCGACTGCGTAAAAAAATGGTTTGTTGTCGGCGGTCTCGATGCTGCTTTGAACGCCGAAAAGGAACTCCCTGGCTATGCCAAAAGGGGGAGCGGGGAATCGGGTGCGCATTCAAATACAGTAAATCCCGGCAGGCAACCCAAGGGGTTTGCACCCTGGAATTTGAAATCACTGGCAGATAAGATTGTTACGATTGACTACATGGATCATATCGCTTATGGAACGGGGCATCGCGTTTTGAAAAAAACGAACTTGACCGTCGGCAGCCGAAAGAGCGGGTAAGCCCACCTGCGAAAACCCGCCCCAATCTCTCGATCCTGTCCTCTTGCCTTCAACCCATACGCGACAACAACCCACAAGCCAAAACCGGTACCCCCTCTATTTTATTTTTTTCCCGTTTGACGCCTTTTGCGATTTTCGGAAAAGGGCTGTTTGAGAGCCTTTTCCCTCCAAATCTGTGTGCCCGGCACAGCTTACAGTACAATTCCTTTTATATCTGCATAAAAATACTTGCAATTTTATCTGAACCTGCTATCAGTTTATTTGAAATTATTCAAACCAATTGCATGCACCAGCATCTTCCCAACTTTAAAAGATCATTTTCAACAGATCAACACCGGTAAACCATTTCCGGGCCGTGTAAACAGTTCAACTGAGAAAATTGTTTTCAAATAAATTTTATCTTGTCGCCTGCGTGTGGGATTTGTTTTCCCGCGAATGATGAATCATGGGGTACAATTATTGTAGCAGGAATCTGTTTGCCATGATGATTAAACAGCTTTCTATATAACGTTCATGTCGAATGTTATGCAGTTAGCATTTGATTTATTTTAACGGACTCAGCCTATGAACTCATAAAATTTTGTGTTTCTATGTAGAAACAACTCAATCCCTTGTTATGTGTTTTAGTAATGACCTGAATCAACCCAAAGCTGGAAATTAGGGTGATCTTCCTCATTCAAAAACACTAAAAGTTGAAAATATTGGATAAAGTTTTTCGTTTAAGGTGTCGCTGAAATGGAAATTACTCCAGTACAAGAAATTTTAGAGCCCGAAGGCTTTGGTTTACCTCAAGCATTAAATGTCTTGGTGCCCAATATAGACAACTATTCAACCTTATTGATGCAACCACATGGTGACATCGAAGCCGATGCCCAAGGTGTGAGAAGTTTTGACCGCGATCTTGCTACGGCACAATTCGGTCAGTTTCTTTCTGATGCCGTCGAGACACAGGCTGATCTTGTTGTTACGCCAGAGTACGCTATGCCTTGGGATGTTCTTCTAAGCCACCTAAAGTGAGGTGTGAGACCCTCTCAATAGGAAAGTTGTGGGTTTTAGGCTGTGAGAGTATAAAATTAAGTGGCTTCCCGAAACAGCAAAACCGAGATAGCCCTCCGACGTGCTTTACGAACCTCTTGAAACGGAAAACGAGAGATTTTGTGGGCCCACTCGTTTATGTGTTTCTTGCTCCCGCGTTAGCCGCTGACGTTGAAGACAGACTTGTCATCCTTTGTCAGTTCAAGACAAACCGGATGGGAGATGCAGATCATTTTGAAGTAAACCGACTTCAACGTGGCTCGAATATATATCAGTTTGGCAACGTTCAAGGTCAAGAAATCAACGTTTCCTTAATTTGTTCTCGACGCTTTTGAGTTTCTTGATCAACACGCGGTTGCTGTATACGACCGTGGATTAATTATCCTACACATCCAACTAAACCAGAAACCCCGACAAGAACAGTTCCGGCTATATAGAGACCGGCTTCTCAGGTTTAACGGTGATGCTACGGAACTTATTTGCTTGAATTGGGCCTGCAATGTCCAGTTACGTATTGATGGACATAAAATTGCGGTGGAATAATATTGCTGGTTCTGCATGGTATCTTAAACCAGATAAATTTGATTCCCGCGACGAAACTCTATCTGCAAACCACAAGCGCGGTTTGTACTATACTTGGCTCAATAAGTTATATGTTCACGCGCTGTTTTTTAATTACTTGCCCGCTACATATCTGCTAAATGCATCAAAGGTAGCGCATGTCGCTGTTGCAGGCCCGCTTTCCAGGCGTCGGGGCCCTCAGGTGACAAGAAGCAGCGTATGGAATACCGATATGGAAGCCTGGGAAGAACAAGAATACTTGGAAGACGGGTTTTCTAATATTGTTGGAGAAGCCGGTGACGCCAGCACAAATATTAAAAATATTTCTGACCTCAATCCGTTTGAAGTCGAACGCATCCTATCCTTATGTTCGGGAAAAATTAAATCGAGTGACGATTGGCATTCAATTCGTCAACTTGACTCATGTGCCATTGATGCTAATGAAATTATTTTTAAGGGTTACATTTTTGTCAGTGACTCAGAGCCTCAAGCGTGTGATTTCAGAGGATTGGCCGCCTTAGACGTTGTCGCCACCTTTGTAACATACTCCAAGACGTCGCTAACCTTTCGCTACCAGCGCTTACCGATTTTGCAAAAGGCTTTAATTTTGATTGGATAACACAATCACCTCATCAAAATGCGATCTCTGAACAAGGCGCAAGAGCTACCGTTGTGTACATGGGTGAAGACGTAACTATTGATCAGGTTGATGCTGTGAAAAAGACTCTGAAGAATTCCTTCACAGAGGGTCTATCGATTCAGATAAAAGCATTGAAGCGACGCCAACGACTATCCGTGTGGTATCGCAATGATGATTCAGAAATTATTGTTCATAACCCTTATACGTACACACAAATCGATATGACAGGAGATCGTTCTGCTGTAGATATTGGGAGGACGGAATGAAGATGAATATGTCGGAACTTCGTGAACGCGTAACCCAGCGATACCCTCAAGTTGAACAGATAGACGACTCGGTTTTGTGTTTCACTCGGAAAGCAGGATAATCAGCCTCTCGCCGTTTATTATTTTGATATCGATAGTGATCTTCCGAATACAAACGAGTCCTTGAATCAGTATCAAGACCGTTTCATTGGCAAGCGTTACTTTGATGGTCGAAAGAGTCTCCAATAGAGTAATTATCTTTATTTTATTCGCAGCGAACAAGAACTGGATAACAAAGAAGCCACACAAGCGAAAGAATTAATAGAAAATGACAGGACATATGCCAGAAAATTTGTCATTCCAGAATATGAAATCGATTCAGTTCTGGTGCCTCACACCGTTTCACCTTCTAAAGATGCCCAGCACGAGGGCGTACTTTCGGTTTGGATTAAACTCTAGCTGAAGCCAGCCTTGATCAGGCTATATTGAGTGATGCCGATCTTCCGACAAGATTAAGACATATTGAATCGGATAAAAAGAGAAGAAGGGAATACTGCTGATTTTATAAAAAGAAAGTCTGTTAAACCAGCACAAATTTTAAATTCACTTGAGCTTAGTCAGTATCGTTCCTTTCCACTTATGCGTCACTCGATTTTGGAACGGTTAATCTAATTTTTGGCCCTAATGCTTCCGGCAAAACCTCTCTTTTAGAAAGCCATAGAGCTTTTTTACTGTGGTCGCAATAAACGTAATTCTGATCTGAAACCCAAGTACAGATTGGATGCCGTACTGGCCGATGGCACAACCGAAAAGGCTACATCTCAACGCAACCAAAGTGTATTTCGTAAGAGAAATCTTTCATGGTATGGGCAGGCAGAGATTAAAACAAACAATTTGTATAAGAGCTTTGCACAATTCAATTTTTTGGACACAGATGCAGCGGTAAGCTTATCCGAATCAACTGAAAATATTGAAGAAGACCTTTCTAAGCTATTAATCGGTCCGGACGCATCCACAATTTGGCGTGATATAGAGCGAGTTAACGACGGGGTCCTCTCTAAGCTGAAGGAGCTTCACCCATACAAAAGACAAATTTCCACAGAATTATCGCACTTGAAAAGCTTCTCGCCGATATTGCCAGCGAGCGTCGACTATCAGATACCATTTTGGATAGGCTGTCGAAGATGTTAGACCGCCATAATTGGAAATCAGTAAGTGATGAGCCCGAGGCTTTTCTTGATTCTTTAAATGGTTCTCTAACAGAACTAATGTCTGTAGCTCAACAGACAATAGAGCTAAAATGGCTTGAATCTCCCACAACCTATGCGACCCTTGAGAAATTCGTTCAAGAGACTTCTCGGTTGATAGATGTAACCGAATCGAAGTTGATTCGTATCAACGAATTAAGAAAAAAGAAAAATAGCGCAATCGTTGCCGTTGATGAGCTTAAACACGCACGTAGACTTGTTAATGGCATAAGTCGTTACATAGATTCCGGCTTTCTGGACCTTGCTACCAAACATGCTGATACTAAAAAATCAATTGAGTCATGCGCGAAACTTCTTCGTTCTTACGATGATGAATTCATAACGATTATAACCGATATTGAAACCAAAAATACTGTCACCAATTCTCTGAAATTCGTTTCTAAGAAACGGTTCAAAGCAGAAACTGAATTTTCTACCGCCAAGAAAGAGTACAGTGAATTCAACAAGCTTCGTGACGACTCGATAAAGCTTTCGCAGCAGTTACGTCAAATTGCTGGTACGCTCATCCAAAGGGCAGAAAATCCAGATGAATGTCCTCTTTGCCATACGCAGTTCGAGGCGGGTGAGCTTGCGAGGCATATGAGTTTCGGTGTTGATAATCAGCATGGAAGCTCTTGGACAGTCATTGGTGCTTTCACGTATGCGTGAATCTGAAAGCCTTCTCTAAAAAATCCAGGAATGAGAAAACTGCACTCAAATGCTTACACAGCGAATTCTGCAATAGAATTCTTTGGAAAATGTAGATTTTGAGATTCAAGAAGCTCTTGCTCACTTAAGAAATGTGATACAAAATGAACTTGCTGTCGCTCAGCAAACTTATGACGTCGTTGACAAGGAAATAATTCAACTAACTGTCTGCTTTTCAGGATGGCATTGAGAAAGGTGTCTATTCCAGAAAATTGATATCATGGAACCTAAAAACCATGGGCATTGCCAAAGCCCGGTTTGTCAATACCATTTTCGTGTTAGACTGAGGGTGACACCAGACACGAGTGTTTTTTTTTTTTTTTTTTTTTTTTTTTTTTTTTTTTTTTTTTTTTTTTTTTTTTTTTTTTTTTTTTTTTTTTTTTTTTTTTTTTTTTTTTTTTTTTTTTTTTTTTTTTTTTTTTTTTTTTTTTTTTTTTTTTTTTTTTCTTCCATCGCAGCCATCAATTTTTTTTTTTTTTTCGGCGGCGGCTTTCCACGTTATCGTCTGGGACTCCGAAGGCCAGGATGGTTTCGATGAGTTATGTTTTTTTTTTTTTTTTTTTTTTTTTTTTTTTTTTTTTTTTTTTTTTTTTTTTTTTTTTTTTTTTTTTTTTTTTTTTTTTTTTTTTTTTTTTTTTTTTTTTTTTTTTTTTTTTTTTTTTTTTTTTTTTTGTATTTATTTCAAGCAGTTTGATGCAAATGGTGACGTGGTAACTGTCCCCTGATGGGAAGTTACTTTTCAGGATAATGGGTAATTCATCAGGGATCTTTAACGTCCATTGGATTATTGGTTTATATCTCTCGTCCCTTTTTTTTTTTTTTTTTTTTTTTTGCGGGCGGTCCCTCGCGGGCCGGACCGGAACAACATACTGTTACTATAATAAATATGGCTGAAAACAGGGGCTTTACGAGGCTTAAAATTTACATTTCGCGGTTCCTGAAAATAAGTGAAATGGGGTCAAGTCTACTGTTGACCCATTAAAGATAAAAGGTTATATATTACAGCATGTCACGTCCACTTAGAATAGAATACCCGGGAGCATGGTATCATGTAATGAACCGTGGTAGGCGGCATGAATCCATTTTTTCAGATAAACATGATTATTCAATGTTTATTGATCTGTTGATTGAGGCATCTGAAATGTGGAATGTAAATGTAGCCGCATACTGCTTAATGACAACACATTACCATATTTTACTGCAAACACCGGATGGCAATATCTCCAGATGTATGAGGCACCTGAACAGCATATATACTCAGAGATATAACAGAAGGCATGGATTTGATGGTCAGCTTTTCAGGGGAAGGTATAAATCGATCCTTGCCTGTAATGACAGCCATCTTCTGCAACTTGTGAGATATATACATAAGAATCCCGTAAAAGCGGGGTTGGTTAACGATATGCCGGATTATGAATGGAGCAGTTATAAAGGGTATCTGTCATATGCGAAAAAGTGGCAATGGTTATACAAAGATTATATTTTTTCCATGATAACCCCAAAAAAGCAAGGCAGATTGAAACCGTTTATTGAATTTATGCAAGAAAATGATTCGGAAGAGGTTACAAGGCTGTTTTCATTAAAGAAACTCCCATCATTGTTTGGTCCGGAAAGTTTCATAACAGACATAAAGGAAAAATATTATTTTAAGAAAAAATGCTACGAGATTCCTGAATCAAAAAGCCTTTCTCCCACATCTGATACAATAATTTCGGCGGTGTGTGCGCATTATGGTGTATCGTTTGCCGAATTATTGATAACAAGGCGTGGGGTTTTTAATGAACCGCGTAACATTGCCGTTTATTTGTTACGTCAAGTCCGGGGCGAAAGTCTTAACAACATCAGTGAACTGTTTAACATCAAGGCATACAGCACAGTCAGCAGCATATTGAGAAGAGTTTCCAGGCTTAAAAAAAGTGACAGAAAAATAAAAAAACAGATAAATGAAATACAAGACAGTGTTATTAAGGGTCAAAAGTAGACTTGACCCCATTTCATACAAAGACCTGTTGATTTTAACAGTGTCGGAGGATTGATCATGAATGATGATCGGCAAGATATTATCATTTATAACACCGCAGACGGCAAAGCGTCCGTATCCCTCTATGCCAAAGACGGCATGGTATGGATGAATCAGAATCAGTTGGCGAAACTTTTTGACACCTCCAAGCAAAATATTGGTCAACATATAGCTAACATATTAAAAGAACAAGAGTTAGAGAAATATTCAGTTGTAAAGAATTTCTTTACAACTGCCCCCGATGGTAAAAAATACAGTGTGACTTTTTACTCACTTGAGATGGTGTTGGCCATCGGTTTCAGGGTTCGGAGCAAAAGGGGCACCCAATTCAGGATCTGGGCCAATCATCATCTGAAGGAGTATATGGTCAAAGGGTTTGTCATGGACGATGAACGCCTGAAAAATCCGGACGGCAGGCCCGATTATTTTGATGAACTGCTGGAGCGCATCCGGGAGATTCGGGCGTCCGAAAAACGATTTTACCAAAAGGTCCGGGAACTGTTTGCCCTAAGCAGCGATTACGACAAAACCGATAAAGCCACCCAAATGTTCTTTGCCGAAACCCAGAACAAGATGCTTTATGCCGTAGCCCGGCAAACCGCAGCGGAAATCATACTGGCACGGGCGATGCAGATAAATCCAACATGGCATTGACATCGTGGAAAGGCCATGCTGTCAGAAAACAGGATATTTTTATTGCCAAAAATTATCTGAACAAAGATGAAATCGACACCTTGAACCGCCTGGTCGTTATCTTTTTGGAAACCGCCGAGTTGAGAACCAAAAACCGAATCGATATCACCATGAAGTTCTGGCACGACAATGTGGATCGGATTTTGGCCTTTAATGAGCAACCCCTGCTGAAAGGCAAAGGAAAAATTAGCAATGCGGCAATGGAAGAGAAGGTAAAGGAAATATATCAACTGTTCGATAAAAAACGTAAAATTTATGAGGCCGAACAAGCCGATCAGGAAGATCTGGCGGAACTCAAGCATCTGGAAGAAAAAATAGAGAAGAGCAAATAATGGAAAGGTACGAGAAATATAAGGATAGCGGTGTTGAGTGGATTGAGTTCGCATCTGGGGTCGGACCGAGGTAGTATATTGATAAAATGTGAAAAACAATAAAATTTGAGGGCTATTTGAGTCTTAGCGAGATGATTATCAAATCTGCCGTTGACCCTTGCCCCAAATTTTACTGACAGCAAGAGTCGACGGCAGACTTGCCCCTATAAGATAACGGATTTGGAGATGATGGCCGGTCTGACCGGCAGGCCAACAGCTAAGCATTTCATAACCACGATAAAAGGAGGTATGTCTTGCGCGGAGTCATATTTTTAGGAAACAAGAAAATGGAGTTGGGGGAGATACCCGATCCGAAAGTAAGAGAAGGGGATGTGTTGGTACGGGTAAAAGCCAGCGCTATATGCGGAAGCGAAATGGAGACCTTTGTTCCCCCAAAAGGCCTTCCCTGGAAGGGAAACCCGGGGCATGAGGTAATGGGCGTAATCGAGGACCCCAACGGTTCAAAACGCTTTCGCGAGGGAGACCGAGTTGGCGTTTCAACGCTCCAGGGTTGCGGAAACTGTTTCTGGTGCTTACAGGGGAAACAGATTTTCTGTAAGCAGGTCAGGGGAATCAGAAACGCCCACAGCGAGTACGTGGTGTCCAAAGAGATATGGCTTCACCCCCTTGATGACGATATAAACGATGGTGCAGCAGTGCTTCTTTCCGGTGACGGGATGGGTGTGCCTTATGGCGCCAGTGTCAGAAGCGGGGTGGCTCCGGGTGACATTACCTGCGTGTTTGGGACGGGCCCCGTCGGCCTGGGGATGACATTGTTTCAAACCTATTTGGGGGCACGGGTCATAGCTGTTGACATAAATCCGCTCGCGCTTGAGCGGGCGAAACAACTGGGCGCATGGAAGACCATAAATCCCAAGGAGACGGAAGACCTGAAGGCGGCAATATTGGACCTGACGTTTGGCCTGGGACCGAACAAAAGTTTCGATGCTATCTCCATGGGCAACCAGGACCTGTTTCACACAATGTTGGACGTCACAATGCCGGGAGGCACGGTGGTGACTGTCGCCCATGGCAATCATGGGATAGACCATGTCCGGGAGCGGCTTTCCTTCCACCTAAACCCGGCCCAAAGGGAGCTTTGGGGAAGGAACCTCACCGTGATGGGTAACTGGATGTGCAATTTCAGTGACTGGTCAGACATGGTGGCCCTGGTCAGAAACGGCTTTCAGATAGACCGCATCATCACCAACCATTTTCCCATTGAAGCGGCGGATGAGGCATATCGCCGGGTTTCAGAGGGACTGGAGGGGAAGGTCATACTGACGCATTAATCATGATGATGTAAAATCCCCTATGGGGGCATCAGAAGAGCCGCACCTGTCGGGTGCGGATTTCTTACCCGAAAAAGAAAGGAAAACATTATGGCAGTCTTTGATCATATGCCGATGGGTGAAGAAGGACTCAAAGAAATCTATGCCTGGATCGATGATTATGTAAAACGGAACAATACCATTGCGAAAAAAATCGTTCTGGGCAGGTCAGAAGACGACAAATGGGACGTGCCGGCGGTGATCGTTACCAATCGTTCCGTCGCCGAGGATGAAAAACAGAATGCCATCGTTACCCTGGCACGACATGGTCAGGAAAGAGGTGCCAGAGTTGTGGGCCCCGAGATCATGGAATACCTGGCTAGCGATGACGCAGGTGAGACGCGAGATAAGCAAACCGTCGTTGTCGTTCCGGTTGTCAATCCCGCAGGTGTCGTCCTCGATAAATTTCATTCATCTCTGCATGGGATTACCGACCATGAAAAGAAAATTTTTGGCGTTCTGTGTTCTCTTTTCGTGCCCGACATGATGATCGACTATCACAGCCTGGGCAAAAGTGATGCGACTAAGTACGATCGCGGGGATATGGAGGTCATCATACCGGCAAACACCACGCGGTGGGGCATGGACGAACAGATTTACAACCAGGTGTCGGGCAAGATGATCGAGGCCTGCGCGGCGGCAGGATGGCCCTACGAGATACACCCCCTGGAGGACCTGAATTACTATTACTTCGGAGACGCCAGGACGGGACGGCGCCCCCACAAGTATATGCAGGAAAAGGTATTCCTGCTTCATATCCAGAATTTTTCGGAGCACTACGATTTCCCCGAGAAACCGCCACGCTATACGAATTACACCAACGGTCCCGCATACCTCAAATGGCACACCATGATCTTCGGCGTCGAGACAAACCACTGGAGCATCAGTCCCGCAGAAGGTTTGGGTGAAAGCGGCTTGCTTCCCTGTCAGGCGCTCCTCGATATGGGCAACAGCCGGTTTCCCTGGGAACACTATAGCGGCTACCCCACCAACCTCGTGGACGGGGACTTCAGAATATCCATACGGGCAACCGGCAAGACGCCGGGTGAACGACGGGTCAACCGCGAGAAGATATGGAAGGAGCGGGACAATTTTGACATTCTCAAGCGCGTTATGCTGGATAACCCCGAAGAAACACTGGTGGATGTCGGTTACCTGGGAGACGACGTACCGTTGGATTTTGAGCTGAGTCTTCGTATGAGACAAAATACCATCAAGACGGTCACCGTTGATGATCGTCCCGTGGACTTCGATACAGTGAAAGACAATTGTTCAACCTATGTTTTCATTCCCCTATCACTCACGAAAGCGGGACTGTCAAACATTACGGTTACCCATGAACCATTCCGAAGAAAGGATTAAAAAGATAGGTCCGTTTGCTGCCAAATGTGCAATGGAAAAAATTACCAATTACTGTGTTCAAACCTTGAATTAAGGCCTAATGCTTCGATACGAAAAAGTTACATGATAGTCCATGGCAAGACAAATGGCGCATTTCAGTTACGATCCGGTGAATTGTCAGAAAATGGTAATATTGTCTGTGAGTCCAGAGGCGGGAATTTTTGACATGAATGGAGGGGGCGTTGTCGTCTGCCGTAAAATCGATCAGATGACGGTAGCAAACCCTATTGACAGAACGGATGTTCCGAGGATAAAATTTTGAGCATAACGCAGAGATTGGGCGAAAAGACCGTTTCTGGATGGGCACTGATTCGTTGAGCCTGATACTGTTCGATAAATTGTCCTGTACTGTTTACCTGCAGTCTTAAAGACGCCTTTATTCCAGACATTGGCGAACAAAATAGTTGTTATGATCAAAACAAGCGATGAAACAACAATATGCATATGAAGTGGCTCCTATCTTTCATTATTGTCTTATCCTGCTTCCATATTATCCATCATGATGCATTTTGCTCTGAAACCTATTCCATAAATAACAATCGCGTTCTTTTATACAAAGTCATAAACTGGTGGTATGATTGCCTTCCGGAAGAATCAAGCCAGCTATGCGGGAGCCTCGTAAAATGTCAAAATAAGGGTAATGCCCAAGTTGAATACAATGAAGCGGAAATGATATTGAAACTCCAAATAAAAGGCGGCTTTGCAGATATGTTATCCGTATTAAAACAATGCGAACATTGTTTCGGACCTTCTTATCTGCAATGCATATGGCTAAATCCGAAGTTTTTCGGTAATGGTGAAGCCGTTATTATTCAAAACGAATTTCCCGCAATAAACACCCTTTTTTTCGATAATATTGACCAGAAAAAATTTCTTCAAATTAGAAGCATCGAGAAAGATATAGAATTGATTTTGGAAGGATTGATTAGTGGCTTGCTGCGTAAGAACGGCAGAATAGCCCTGCACCAGGCTGGTAATTTTTTAAAGCCATGTCCTGGGGCAGCTCAAAGTCGTGTCGATAGTTTTCCAATCTCTTTTAAAATTATCAATTCCCATACAGGAGAGATGCTCGCAAAGTATATTGCGATTTGGAAGAATTAATGAACGGGTTCACCTTGAATTAAAATCGGCCCTGGGGTCTGATCAAGTTGACATGCGATGACGTCGGGGGTAAATGGGGAGAGTGAATCTAAGCGCCTGCGACGCACAGTATCCAATTGAAACGATGATTTCGAAAAAAGTCGCTGTCATTATTTTAAATTCAAGCGTACATGACCTTGGATATATGGACAAAAGAGATATTGGAGAATGCCTGATTCTTCAGGAAATATTCGATGGCTCTCGCAGTTTCCGGGAACGGGTGGCCGATTCCGATCGCATGTCCATATTCGCGCGCACATCGTTTCAACTGATTAAGCCGAGAAAGGATGGTTGATTCATTGCGGGAGGTATCGAGGAATACGTTTCTGCGGTCGGACGTCAGGTGCAGCCTTCTAGCAGTTCCGAAGGCTTTGGAATGATTTGATGTTCTGCTGTCGACAAAAAAGAGGTCGTTGTTCTTGATAACTGTCAGGGCCTCATGTATCTCTCTCTGGCACTCGGTAAACCGTGAACCCATATGGTTATTTACACCAATCGCAAGGGGCACCTCGAAAATATTCTCTTCAATAATCCCGCTTATCCTGGAGGGGTCATCCCCCTCGTAGAGGGCGCCCGGACCCGGATCAAGGCTGGCGTTATACGGCTGCATGGGTTGATGAAGCATCACCTCATGCCCTTGATCACTGATCTCGACAGCCAGATCACGTGTATAGGGGACCCGGGGTAGGATAGAAAAGGTGATAGGGATATCCAGGTTGAGGAACTGCCTCGCGCGTGGGATGCTGTACCCGATATCATCGATAATGAGGGCTATCCTTGGGTTGAGAAAGGGGCTTTCTCCCTGCCCATCGAAGGCAAACGCCTTTGAAAGACCGCCCACACCGAGCAAATTTCCCGCAAATAAGTGGGTGCTTTTACACAAGAAGTCTCTTCTGTTCATCCGGCGGTCCTTTTTCAGTTAAGATGCCGAGCGTTTCCCATTATCCGATTATGGGATGATTAGTGGCAAAGAACGTGCGCTCCGCCTGCGGCGCACGGCATAAAGCCAAAAATAATTTGTAAATCAATGCAACATATTGTGTTTATTGTCAAGGATAAACACAATATATTGAGCGAATATGCTAATAATAAAAGTGGACGCATTTTTTGGAAGGCCTGACTGGGGTCACCTTGAATTGTGAACTGCAACAGCGAACATATTCCCCGTGGCTTGCCAAATGGGGTTAGTGAGCGAATCTAAAATAGACAGAATTGGTAAAACGGTTGAAGATTCCACGCAGACTTGCTGCGAGGTTCTTCAATGAAGGGATCGTTGTTGTCCGCCGTAAAATCGATCAGATGACGGTAGTAAACCCTATTGACAGAACGGATGTTCCGAGGGCCAGATAAAATTTTGAGCATCAACGCAGGGAGAGTTGTCGTCCGGCGTAAAAGACCGTGGGTTCTGGATGGGCTTTTTCCGTAAAAAATTGCTGATTCGTTGAGTATGCTGGTCAAATCCTGGATGAGCGCGCCGAGAAATCAGCCAACTGACAATATTCGAGAAACTGACGCAATAGTGATGGAACATGATCGGCCGCCGGTTTGTGATCATGCTTCATCACACACCCATTAATAAAAGGCAAATTGCGCTAACCGCGGGGTTTTTGTTGGTTATGCTATCTAATTGAACAAGGGAGACTAACTTATGAAACATAGTTATACCCTATCAATATTATACTGTCTGATTTTTTTGGGTATTCAAATTGCTCGTCCCATCGAGTCCTGCGCTCAAAAGGATCAACCAATCAATACAACCCTCACATCCTCAAGCCAGGTTAGCAGCTTGCAGATCTCTCTTCTCACAGATAAGACATCTTATTCTATAGGAGATGAAATTCATTTCGAAGTTGTATTTTTCAATCGCGGAAATTTACCATTTAGAATTTTGATTAATGATACCTTTATTGGAGAAAACATTCAATGTGCAGATATGCATGGAAATATATATTCTTATGAAGGTGGTTATCATTCATGGTCACCTAAGGCGGGTTTATTTACTGGGAGAACATATTTCCTGAAACCAAACGATAAAATTAACATCAAAATGGATGCCCTCGTTTATAATAATTACCAATTAATCTTCAGCAATTTATTCGATCGTGCGGGCAGCAATAATTATGAAGAATTTAAGAAAAATAATAAATTGCCTTCCAGCTTTCCAGATAAATATTTATGTGCGGGTCGGATATTTTCATTACTGAAACCAAATAAATATAGGTTAACATACATATATGAAACTACTAACGCCGATAAGCATTGGAAATTCACTGCTGCGAAAACGCCTCAGGAAACCTCGTTGGATTTGTTGTGGATTGGCAAAGCAACTTCAAATCCAATTGAAATTACGATTCAATAAATAATGTCTAGTGGTCTAGCCCTGGATTGAAGCCTAATTCCTCAATACGAAAAAGCTGCATGATAATCCATGGCAAGGCAAATGGCGGTGCATTTCAGGTACGATCCGGTGAAGAGGACAAAAAAAATAGCAAAATTACCTGAGGACACGGACCCGGGATTTTGTGACATGGATGGCGGGATCGTTGTAGTCCGCCGTAAAATCGATCAGACGACGGTATCGAACCCTTTTGACAAAACGGATTTTTCGTGTTTTAAAAAAATGTTAATTGGTCGTTGAGCCTGCTGTTCAAAGCCTGGATGGAGGGCGCCGAGAAAACGGCCAAATGACAATATTCAGGAAACTGACGGTAATAGTTATGGAACATGATTGACCGCCGGTTTGTGATCATGCTTCATCATACACACCCATTAATAAAAGGCAAATCGCGCTAACCGCGGGGTTCGTTGGTTAGGCGCCTTGACTACTGGACTCTTAATCGGGATCTTCTTATGAACTCAACACTATATTTTGGGGCAGCTTCAATATTCTCCGCGTTTTGTTTCGTGGCGCATGTATTCGCCGGTGGCAAGATGTTCGTCGCGCCGCTTATGCAGAATATAACCATCGACCCAACGATAAAATCCCTCAGCTATGTTTCCTGGCACTGTGTGTCTTTGTTGTTTGCCACTTTTGCGGTGATCTTCGCATTCGTTGCCTTGAAGCCGCAGAACGTAGGGATTGGCGGCCGTCGCTTACTCATTAATGGTGGTGCGACAACTATTACGATTATTTCAATCGCGCTACGAGGACACGATGTGATGTTTATTTACTGACGGCAGTTTACTTTTTTGGCCTGATAGCGTTGTTGGGCTCAATAGGGTTAATCCATTAAATGACTGGGTTCAAACTTTGGGAATTTAAGGCTTACGGCTTCGAACTCAAAAAGTTACACTGGATAATCCATGGCCAGAAAAATGGCGCATTTCTCGGTATGGCCCGGTGAAGGGACAAAAAACAGTAAAATTGCCTGAGGACACAGACCCGGGACTTTGTGACATGGATGAAGCGCGCCGAGGAATCGCCCGTCAACTGACAATATTCGAGAAACTGACCGTAATAGTGATGGAACATGATCGACCGCCGGTTTGTGATCACTGCTTCATCAGCCGCACCCCATTAATAAAGGCAAACTGCGCTAACCGCAGGGTTTTTTTGGTTATGCTGCATCGAACCTATATACCAAACCCACCAAGGAGTGATGCCATGGACCTGAAGAAACGCGCTCACGACGATCGTAAAATCAGCTTTGCAGGAGCGGTTTTCCATTGGCGTCTGGGTATGGTCGGCGGAGGCATTTTCGCCGTGCTTGGTCTGTCCGTCTCATCCTAGCCGAGAGCAGGCCGCTATCTCCTTCCTAATTGCGGGCATCGTGGCGCTCCCGACAGCCTATTCCTGGGTGCCATACTCTCGGTGGCCTATCCTAACCAGGGGGTACTGTCATCTTTGTGGACAAGGCATTTGGCGTTGATTTGTATACCGGAGGTTTGAACAATCTCCTATGGCTCAGTTACATTGTTACGCTTTCCCTATGGCGGGTGCATTTGCAAATTATTCGGCAACCTTTTTCTCAGGTAGCAGCCCGCTACTCAAGCATCTCTTAATTAGTGGTGGCATCATTGTTCCCACCATTCTCAACATGACGAGCGCGTCGCTGATCAGCAAAACAGAGACTTATGTGGTGGCAATAAAAATCGGGGGGTTATTTTGGTCGTGGTCATCATTTTTGGATTTACCAGCATCGACATAGCTCGCATTCTTGAGCCAGTACGTGGGGTTCGTTTCTTCCAATTGTGGGGGAGCTATGATCATGTTCGTCGCTTTACGAAGGCTTTGAGTTGATCGCGAATACTGCTCCCAACGTGAGCAACTACAAAGTGACGTTGCCGCGTACTTATTACGCCTATCAGTCGTCTTTGTGATAGTTCTTTACATACTTATCGCGATGGTTACTGTTGGGTCTCTGACTCCCAATCAGATTGCCGGTGCAGCTGATTTTGCCCTTTCTGAAGCGGCAAAACCTTCCCTGGGAAAGTTCGGATTCACGTTAGTGGCATTATCAACAGTATTGGCCACCTCAGCAATCAACGCCACACTCTATGGATCAGCCCGATTAGCCTACACCATCGCAGAAGAAAGTGCATTGCCAGCCTTTCTGGAAAAGAAGCTTTGGAATCAGCCTATTGCAGGGCTATTGCTGACGGTTCTGTTTGCGTTGTTGCTGGCCAACGTAGCTGACCTGAGTAGCATTTCGGCGAACGATGGGAGTGCAGGTTTTCTTATAATTTTTGCGGCTGTCAACGCCGCGAATGTTGCTAAAGCTCAAGAGGTTAATAGCAGTAAGGTGATAGCCGGTCTTGGCGTAGTCGCCTGCTTGCTCGCCCTGGGAGCGCTTGTCTTGCACACGCTCCAGAATTCGCCCGGGCAACTGTGGGTTTTGGTTATTATGGTGAGCATTGCATTTCGTCGTCGAAGGGATCGTTGTAGTGTTTTATTCAAACAAACGTAATGTTGAGTGATCTGATTGTTGGGGATATTCTATACCCTCTATGTCAAGATATCTTTTTATTAGTCTCAAGTAAGCTGAACATGGCGCTATTTCTCACTACCTTGTGTTGAATTTTCAATCACTTGCCATGTGGCCCGACCCCGCTTCCCCGCTTCCACACTGCTTCGCTTCCGCCGCTTCCGTTGCTTCCCCTATAGCACTGGCCAAGATAGGCGATATTTTCAAATGGGAAAAGCATTTTCACAATCTTTGCTTCAGGTTGAGTCGTGATTGGGGTCAAACCTTGAATTGAGGCTAAGACTTCGATATGAAAAAGTTACTGGATAATCCATGGCAAGATTGGGTCCGTTCGCTCATGCCGCAAGTTGCAGGGCTCTCATGGACCTGTTGTAATAGTCTTTCATCATAAGGCTCCTTTCATTTAAATGGGTTAAAGGGAAACGTATAAAGGAGATTATGACGAAAAAACGTGAGGTTCTGCAACTTGCAGGATTTGTTCAAGGAAAAAAAGATAAGAATTGACGATTGTTTTAACTGCCGCGAAGTGGCTTACTTGAACCAATTGACAGATAACGAGGGTCGGAACAGAAAACCCGGTTTTTTTGGAGAAAGTGGCAAGTTGAGCAAAACCCTGTAAGGCATGAGACATGAGGCCGCGGTTTTCGTTCAGGCACGAACTGATTTTTACGAGACTGTCAAGTTTTGGTAAAAAAGCGGGCCGAATATTTCCTTGACTTTGAAAAACCGAATTGATAGCATCAATCCCATCGTACAATCGTGCGACAGGGCAAACTTTCCGATGGGTTAAAATTCACTGACAAAAACTGGGGGGGGAAGGGGGCCAGCGGGCGCCAGGGGGGGGGGGGGGAGAATAAAAAAAGAACATTCGGGCCAGAGATTGGGAGGTTGAATGGTAGGAGGATGGGGGGGAAGGGAGAGGGAAGGGGGAGAGATAAGGGGGGGCTTGCTGGGAGAGTTTAGTAGTAGGGGTTTCGTTTGGTAAGAGGGGAGGAGCATTGAAACCGGAAGCAGCCATCTGGTGGATTAGGGGGGAAGGGGGCGAGGACCGGGGGGGGGGGCGAGGCGCAGGATGGGGAGAGGGGACAGAATTGGTGACGGTGGATTGACTAGATAAAGAGAGGGTGCGAGCCTGGGTAGTATGGGGTTTGTTGGTAAAAAAAGGGGAAAGGAAGATTGATAAAGAACGACTGGTGGAAAAGGTGGTATGGGAAGAAAAATTTGGGGAGTGTGGTTGGGAATGAGTTTGGTGGGGAGGGGTTTGGGGGGGGATGAAGAACTAGAAGGGGGGATTGGGGGTTGAATGGGAGTAGGTTTACGGGGGAATTCGGGATGCGGGGCTGATTGCCGGGTTTGACCACCCCAGCACCGGCGTGATCAGACTCCAAGGCCAGGGGATTTCTCACAACTGCCGCCTTATCAGCGTTCGGTCAATACCGTATTTCAAAGCTATGCCCTGTTTCCGCATATGACCGTTGCTCAAAACATCTCCTTCGGATTGGAGATGTTGGGCAAACCAAAGGATCATATCAAAGAAACCGTCGGCAATATGCTGGCCCTGGTTAAAATGGAGGCACTTCGTAACCGCCGTATTGACCAGCTGTCCGGCGGTCAACAACAGCGCGTGGCGCTGGCCCGGGCCCTGGCACCGCAACCGCAGGTTTTGTTGCTCGATGAGCCCCTGGCCGCTCTTGACTACAAGCTACGCAAGGAAATGCAGTTCGAGTTGAAACGCTTGCAGCATGAAACATGCATAACCTTTATTTTCGTTACCCATGATCAGGAAGAGGCCCTGACCATGTCTGACCGTATCGCCGTCATGGAGGCCGGCCGAATTCTTCAAATCGGCACGCCACGTCAGATATACAATCATCCCGTGGAACGCTTCGTGGCTGATTTTATCGGCAACACCAATTTTCTGCTCGCCGCTGTTCTTTCGGCCGATGGCCGGGACGCCTGTTTAAAACTTTCTTCCGGGAGAGAAGTCAGTGTCAGGTTACCTGAAGGCATGGTGCCGGGCGACAGCGTGACCGCCGTGGTTCGACCCGAATATTCGCAGCTTGCTGCAGAACCTGGCGACAAAGGTGATCTCCAGGGCGTGCTTGAAAACATCGTTTATTTCGGTACGGATACCCATTATTACATCCGCCTGCCGGATGAGACGCTTTTCGTGACTCGCAGCCAGAACCAACGGCAGGATACAGAAACATTCAGGGTCGGACAATCGGTCAACGTTTTTTTCAAGCCTAATTCCGTGCAAGTGTTGAGGGATTAATATGGGAAACAAAGCGGCAGGGTCCCATCTGGTGGAAGACACCCAAAAAAAGATAGCCCGCAGAAACTGGCTATTAAGCACCCCGGCGTTGGTGGTTCTAACCCTTGCTGCATCGGGACCGCTTCTGATCGTACTGGTCTATTCGTTTCTTCGCGCCGGCGAATACGGCGGTGTGGTGTGGTCGTTTTCTATCGATGCCTGGTTCAATGTGGTTTTCCATCGTGACATTTTTGATGGCACCACTGCATTGGCCGATGCCCACATGCTGATCCTCTGGCGATCCATCAAGCTGTCGTTTTTCACAACACTGACCACGCTGGTTGTGGGCTTCCCAACCGCTTATTTTATTGCCACGAGACCTCGGAAAACACGCAGTTTATGGTTGTTCTTGATCACGATTCCATTTTGGACAAATTTATTGATCCGCACCTTTGCAATTCTTGAAGTCATCCGCAATGAAGGTCTTATCAATACCGGGTTGCAAACACTCGGGATCATAACAGAACCCATACAAATGCTATACACCGACTTCGCAATTATGATCGGCATGACATATGTTTTTCTGCCGTTGATGGTGCTGCCGCTTGTATGCATCCATGGAGCGGCTGGATTTCAATCTGGTAGAAGCAGCCTATGATCTTTACGCCACACGAAAGACAAGTTCTTCGCCGGGTGATTATCCCACTGGTCAAGCCGGGAATCATTGCCGGTTCTATTCTCGTTTTCATCCCGTCCCTAGGGGCATTCGTTACCCCGCGGGTACTGGGTGGCGGCAAGAAAATGATGCTGGGCAACCTGATTGAACTGCAGTTCGGGGCCGGGCGCAACTGGCCCCTTGGCGCTGCGCTTTCCATCACCCTGTTGGGCCTCGTAATGATCGCCCTTTTGGTTTATGTGCGCACAACGCAAACTAATTCAGGTTACCTGCAATGACCCTTAAACATAAACAAAAGCCTTTTTCCTTAAAGAAACAGCCCGGCTTCGGTTTTGTTGCAATCATCTGTTTTGTGATGCTTTATGCCCCCATTATTACCCTGATTGTTTATTCGTTTCAACGCCGGTAAATATATTTCCCTTTGGGAGGGTTTCTCTCTCCAGTGGTATGTTTCGGCCTGGCATAATGAAGCCGTACAAGATGCTGCAATCCGCTCATTATTTCTGGCCGTACAGGCATCGATCTATTCAACCATACTGGCAACAATGGCTGCGCTGGGAACGACCCGCACGCGGCCTTTTCGGGGTTTGACGGCGATTTACATGATGATCAACCAGCCGCTGATGGTGCCGGAAATCGTCACTGCCGTGGCCCTGCTGACCCTGTTTGCAATGATAAAAACGGCTACGGGTTATCAGGGCTTGATTTATCTGGTTTTGGCCCATACGGCATTTTGCATCCCGTTTGCCTACCTTCCCATCCGGGCCCGGTTGGAAGGGATGGACCTGATGCTGGAAACGGCGGCCGCCGATCTTTACGCCCCCCGTGGAAAACCTTCTGGCGCGTAACCCTGCCACTGCTCTGGCCGGGCATCATCGCCGGTGCCATGCTGGCGTTTGTGATCTCGCTCGATGATGTGGTGATAACTGAATTCGTTAAATCATCCGGGCAGGAAACCTTGCCGACCTATATGCTGGGCCAGCTTCGCCGCGTGATTTCACCGGAAATCAACGCCATTTCAACCATGCTGCTCAGCCTTTCGATACTGGTGGTGAGTCTGTTTTTTGTTGTCGACAGGAAGTTTGGAAAATAGTCAGATAGTTAGTGTCCGTCCGGAAATAGCGATTTTCCGTTCTGACAAGGCGGGCGTCAGATTTAACCCGGAGGAATAGCGAGCTATTTTGAGGAGTTAAATCATGGCGCCCAACACCGGCAGGGCGTGAAAAGACCATTTATGGCTGGACATTTAAACCTAACCACAGCAAAGGAGTTTTCAAATGAAAATCAAAATGGTTTGTGCTGTTTTTGCGGCGGTTGTACTGGTCTTTTCAGGTATTGCACAGGCATCGGGATGTATTGAATCTTTACAACTGGGGCAACTATACCAACCCCGACCTGATTAAAAAGTTTGAAGAAAAATACGACGTCAAGGTCACCATCACGGACTATGATTCGAACTCCACTGCCCTGGCAAAGGTTAAAGCAGGCGGCCACGGGTTCGATCTGGTTGTGCCTTCAGCCAACTATGTGAAGATTTTCATCGAAGAGGGCCTGGCTCTCGAGGTTCGCCCGGACCAGATGGAAAACTTCAAATATGTCGCCCCTGAATGGCGGAATCCTTCGTGGGACCCGGGTCGCCGCTACAGTGTTCCGTGGCAGTGGGGAACGGTGGGCATCGCTGTTGACACCGATGTTTATAAAGGCGACATCAATACCGCATCCATCGTCTTTGACCCACCGCCGGAGCTGGTGGGCAAGATCAACATGGCTCCTGAAATAGGCGATGTCATGGGGCTTGCATTGATGTATATCGGCAGCGAGCCCTGCACCACCGACAAAGCGGCCCTGAAAAAGGCACGTGATCTCCTGATGGCCGCAAAGCCGAAATGGATATCCATGGATTATGGCCTGGCTGAAAAAATGCCGCGGGGCGATTTTGCCGCCGCTTTTTATTACAATGGTGCTGCCTTTCGGGCACGGCTGGCCAAACCTTCCATCAAGTTCGGCTACCCGCGTGAAGGTTTCCCCATGTGGATGGATAGTGTCATGGCGCTGAAAGATGCTAAAAATGTCGAAAATGCCAAGCTGTTCCTGAACTTTGTCATGGAACCGGAAAATGCAGCTCTCATTTCCACATTTGCCCGTTATGCCAACGGCATCGTCGGCTCGGAAAAGTTCATGCCCGAAGATATGAAAACCGCCCCTGAAATCATCGTTCCCGATGAATTCAAAAATGCGGGTGTTTTCTTGCCGCCCTGTTCCAAAGAAGCCAATGATTACTACACCGCCATCTGGACAGAACTGACCAAGTAATGGCCTTAAACGATGGCTGAAGACACGATGACCTGATCTGCATTTGCGGCAACAATCGTCAATTGTTGATTCGGGTATCAATTTATGGAAAACCAGGGGGGCCTGATTATCGGCTCCCTCTGGTTTCGCTTTGGGGTTGTCACGTTAATCTGCGCTTTTCGAGGATCCTATGGATAAATCCGTCACCGCTTGCCAACTGGCGCACGGCACCGCACAGCACCCAGTCGTTTCATCAATGTAGACACTCTCATTCCTGTTTCCCGGATTGAAGGTCCCGAACATGCGTGGGCGCTTGTAACGGAACCGCTAGCCACTTGACGGGATCGTTTTTAAAGATCAGCACGGGCAGACGCGACTGTTGCCGGAGGTGCTCGATACCACCGCTACCCGGGGACTGGTGGTCCTCCGGGCAGGACGGCTGGTCGCCGAACAATATAGCCGGGGGTATGATGGGCAATCCCGCACATTCTGTTTTCGGTAAGCAAGTCTCTGACCGGCGCAATGGCCGGCATACTGGTTGATCAGGGAATGCTCGACCCTGATAGTCCCTGTCATCAAATATGTTCCGGAGGTTGCCGATTCGGCCTATGGCGATTGTACGGTTCGACAGGTACTCGATATGACGGTCAGCAGTTCATTCTCCGAAGAATACCTCGACCTGTCAGGTGATTACGGCCGTTATCGCCGCGCCACCTTATGGGACCCGGCCCTGCCTGGAGAAGATCCTGGAACCTTGCATGACCTGCTGGCAACCCTTTCCCGGGCGCCGGAACCCCATGGAGAGGTATTTAACTATCTTTCACCCAATTCCGATTTTCTTGGCTGGGTCGTAGAGCGTGTTTCGGGCCAGGATTTTGCCGGCTTGTTTTCAAGCCTTGTCTGGAAGCCCATGGGGGCTGAAGCTTCGGCATATGTTACCGTTGACAGTGAAGGCGCGCCGCGCACGGCCGGTGGCATCTGTGTCCTGCCCCGTGATCTGGCGCGTTTTGGAGAAATGATGCGCCTGGGAGGTAGGGGTATTTTGCCAAACTGGTGGGTGGAAGATATCCGCAACGGCGGCGACAGTGGCCCCTGGAAAAAAGGCGATATGGTTCATCTGTTTCCCAAGGGCCGGTATCGCAGCAAATGGTACCAGACAGGCAATCAATCAGGGTCTTTCTGCGCCATCGGCATTCATGGGCAATGGCTGTGGATTGATCCCCATAGAGAGGTTGTCATCGCCAAAGTGTCGGCCCAGGAAGAGCCGGTTAATGACGACACAGACATGTTGCTGATACTTGCTTTCGAGGCAATCGCCGAGGCAGTTCGTTCTTAGACTCTTCACCCAATAGATCTTGATGATTTTGAATGCGGTGCCCCTGCAGTTTTCCTTTGGCAAATCCCGATGGTTGGTTTCTAAGGGCCGACTCAAAAATAACTTTACATTTTTAATGGGGTCAAACCTTGAATTAAGGCTTAGGGCTTCGATCTGAAAAAGTTACTGGATAATCCATGGCAAAATGGCGCATTTCAGGTATGATCCGGTGAAGGGACAAAAAATAGTAAAATTGCCTGAGGACACAGACCCGGGAATTTGCGACATGGATGAAGGAATCGTTGTAATTTGTCGTAAAACCGATCAGATGACAGTGGCAAACCCTATTGACAGAACGAATGCCTCGTGTTTTTAAAAAATGGTTAATTCGTTGAGCCTGATGGTCACAGCCTGGATGATGCGCGCCGAGAAATCGGCCAACTGACAATATTCAGGAAACTGACCCCATTAATAAAAGACAACTTGTCTTAACCGCGAAGTTTGTTGGTTATGCTGGCATCAACGCAAATGGCCATAAACGAATAAGAGGTTTTTTCATAATACTCATCGCAATGGAGAAATGATATGAAAAAAAACATGGGAACCGTTGATCGGGGAATTAGACTCGCATTGGCAATAGTCGTATCGATATTGTATTTTACCGGCAAAATATCAGGTATCGTTGCAATTGTTCTGGGAATCTTCGCAATAGTTTTCTTTATCACCGGTTTGGTTGGGTATTGTCCCGCTTATACTCCGCTGGGGATAAAAACATTAAAAGAAAATAAATAACAGCATAATGGGCGGGGGTCGGGCCTCGCTTACTATCTGAAAAAATTGATAGAAACCAAATAAAGTGGCGCGAAAATGGTCTTAATCGGGCGATTTTAACCTGAAACTGGTCGATTAACGAAGAAAAAGAAATGGATTGAGTGGCTTTATCGTGCCGGAAAAAGATATCGCGGTTTCAGCGTATTAGATTATATGGTCACATCAAATCATGTTTTTCTGCTTGTATTTAATAAGACTGGCCGAAGTATCATTCCGGATGCCATGAAGCTGGTTGCCGGAAGAACCGGCGCCATATGGCAAAGCAAATAGTCCGGAGTTCGTGAATATCTTTTTATGGGATGTTGGGGATTCGTATCCTTGATTGGTCGATTTGGTAGAAATTTGGTAGATTAAGAACAAAAAAAGATAGTTTATAGAAACTTTTATGTCTTTTTACAATATGTTGCCATTGCTCGACCCTGATCCATTCTCTTGTTTCGAGGTG
>CALNYM010000011.1:0-149923 GCA_942490765.1 uncultured Desulfobacterales bacterium
TTATCTGTTCGTCCTGGTCCTGGATTTTCCCGGGCCATGTTTGCCATGTTCGTTGACCGCTGCACCCTGCAGGCCTTCATGGACGCCCACATCCACGCGTTTCACTATCTGGGCGGCATTCCCATGGAGATGCTCTATGACAACATGAAGCATGTGGTGATCAGCCACAAAGGCAGCCAGACGGTGTTCAATGTGGAGTTCACCCACTTTGCCAATCATTACGCATTCAAGCCCGTGGCCTGTCCGCCATACAGCCCTTGGGTGAAAGGCAAGGTGGAACGCCCGGTGGACTATATCCGAGAAGCCTTCTGGCGGGGCTATACCTTTACCACCATCGAACAGGCCAACCGGGATCTTCTCAAATGGCTGACCGAAACGGCCAATCGTCGCAGACACGGCACCCACCGCCAGATGGTGGATATGCGCTGGCAACAGGAACTGGCCAGCCTGAGTCCGTGTCCTGCCAGCGACTACGACACCTCGATGAGCAGTACCGGCCTTAGCAGTGTGGATTGGCAGTGGTTTTTCCACCGTGTGCGCAGCGCTTTGAACCCACCATAACGGTTGGCGGGCGATAACCCCACATTGAAGAGTTCACCCAATTCCCGATAAAAATCGGTTAATGCACTCTGGGGCCGCTGCATCACGCCGACGGTAAGATCGGGGATTTGTTCAAGTCGATGGGCGATGCTTTGCAGTGTTTTACTTTTTCCCAGGCCCGGATCACCGGTGATCAAGGCAAATCCTCCCTGTGAGGCCATGGTTTGCACGCGCTGAAAAAATTGTTCGGATCCGGGTATTTTAAAAAGCGATTCAGGGGGAACATCCGGCAGAAAAGGATTGTATTTGAGTCCGTACAAAGATCGCATGTCGGTATTATTCATGGTTGACTTCCTCCTTTGGTAGATAAGCCGGCGGCAATCCGGTAGCGGCATAATCGGCAAGCCACTTTCGCAACAGGGCCGGCAGGGGATCGTGGTTTGATTTGACAATCGGTTTTTCGGGATTGATGGCACGGCGCATGCCCGAGGCGTTTTTGACCTTGTCTTGAGGCAGCAGGCGTACCAGAGGAGCGTCGGTATTCGGGTCGACCAGGGTCATTTGACTTTTGTCCCAACTGGGAGCCCGCAAAATGACCGATGGTAAATGGGCGAAGCGTACGGGAAGCTCATATCGAATACCGTCAACCACGACGGTGGCGTCACTGCGGCGTGGTGTTCGGCGTATCCGGCGAGTAAAGGCCAATTGCAAAAAACGGCTATCGGGGACGGGTCGAGCTACATCAGGGCCGTTGAGCATTCGCATCAGGGGTGTCGTCTTGATTTCACTGTGTATATTTCGGTGATAGTCCTGTTCAACCCAGGCCTGGGCCGCCTGATTGACGAAGGCAAGTTTTAAATCTTTGACCCCGCGCAAAAGTTCCAGCAGGCGGCTTTCCAGGTATCCCCAAAAGGATTCCTGTTTGCCGTTTTGATAAGGAGAATAAGGTAACGTTGTTTCATGCTCGATGCCCAACCGCTGTAATCCCCGTCGGGTCTCTTCGGCAAGCATCGCAGCACCGTTATCGGTCATCAATGCCCGCGGCAAGCCGCGCTTCATGAAGGCCTGTTTCAGACCGTGTACCAAACACTCGGCGGTTTCAGCCAAATACAATTGTAAATGACAGCAGAGCCTTGAGTGGTCATCAAGAATGGCCAGGGCCATGGGACGCTGCCATTGGCCGGTGGTATCTAAAATCCTGATTTTGGCGTGGTGGAAATCCAGATGCCACAGTCCATGGACATGAGAGACTTCAAAGCTTCGCACTTCACGGCGTTGAAGTCTTTGGATTGCCTGCTCTTGCCCTGTGCTGGGTTGCGCCGGCCCATGAGTGCGCATCCACCCATTGTCCCGCATGCAACGCAGTACCGTCTTATAGCTGGGCACCGGTTCAAGTTGCGGTTGTTCTTTGGCCACGGCCACCAGGTTGTCATAGTGCAACTGAACATTCCAACGGGAATGGGCCTTGTACTGGGCCTTTAGCGTTTCTAATAGAACCTCCGGCATGGACCAGCGGATACCGGCGTCAGAACGGATTTTTCGTCCCAGTACGGCGATCGGGTCATTGGCTGACCGGGCTTTGTAATACCAACGCTCGATGGTTGATGCCCCGATGTGAATCTGCCGACGGGATTCAATGGGGTGTTGATAGGTTTTTTGGGCCAGCTGCGCGATAGCCCTTTGCAGTTGTCCTTTTTCCGGGGGGCAGGACAAAAGTCGCCCGATCACCGAAAATCGGAAGTGGGCCCAACGCTGCCACATGGGCATTTGAGGCTCGCTCATGGAATCTCTCCTTTCGGTTCGCTTCCACTGACCTCCCCCATGGAGATAAACAGGGTCGAACCAAAGCTCGGATCCATGTAGCGCATTTGTTCAGGTTTTACAGCGGCCCATCTTTTGCGTGAACCATCGGCCTATGGCGACGACCTCGGCATTCGTGGCCATTACGGGCCTAAAACAAGTGCCCGTAAGCAGTTCACCAACGCCATCTCGGGTCCAAGACCTGGGTCAAAACGGGACAGTAGCGCCCCTGGCAATTGCTGTGGTTTGATAGGAGGTAAAAGACGTCCGGACAATCGCCGGTACCAAAGGCTCTGAACAAAAAGTTCTCGAAAGTAGTGTTGCCAGCGTTTGACGGTTGAACGCCATAGTCCACAAACTGTTTTAAGACGCTCCATGGTAACCTCGGGTTTTTGTCCCTGGCGAAGGGCACTGACCAACAGCAGCACCGGCGCCCAGTAAACCCGGCGATCCCAAAAACGAACCGAAGGTGGCAGCACGCGACGACGGCACCCGGGACGGCCGCAGCACAGGCTGAATCGAACTTCAAATGCCTCTTGTAGATCCGGGGGCCCACCCCGAGGCTTTCGCTGGTAATGGGCGCAATGAAGAGGACCCCCACAAAAGGGCAGTTCTTTGCTCTCGCATGTTCGCAAAGATCATGGTCTATCATGTAAAGAAGGGAAAATAACGATTGGCTCTTCAGGACTTTAAGTGGTATCATAACTCCTGCCATTCATGGTTTTTTGGCAGGAGCCCCCTACTACGAACTGGTCAGAGAACGCGAGGGGGCTCCATCATTTCTCCCTTGTGCCCATTGGAAATAAATCAGTATTCATTCAGCTACATGTTCAACGTGTTCAGTGCTTATGCTGTGGTGCTATTCGGCAGGTAAAGATTCACTTTTCCGAGTGGCGCAGAACCTACACCAAAACATTTGAACGCTATGCCTTGGCACTGTCTAGGCATATGACCATTCTCGATGTTGCCAGCCATTTTAAGGTCGGTTGGGATGTCATTAAAGATATACAAAAGCGATATCTCGGCAAAGAGGGTTCAAAAGTTTTCGGCTCAAAGGGGTGAAACAAATTGCCATTGATGAAATCAGTATTGGCAAAGGTCACAGATATTTGACTGTAGTTTTAGACCTTATGGCCGGTGCAGTCGTATTTGTCGGTAACGATGCAAAGGCAGTGATTCTTTGGACACCTTTTTGGAAACGTCTAAAATACGTCAAGGCCCAAATCAAAGCGGTAGCGATTGATATGTCACTAGCCTATATTTCCGCAGTATTCGAAGAATGTACCTAATGCCACAGTAGTGTTTGACCGTTTTCATGTCATCAAAATGTACAATGATAAATTGATCGAAATTAGGAGTACATTCAGCAAGAGGCTGAAGACCCATTACAACAACAGGTGCTGAATTGAACTCGCTGGCTATTACTAGAAGAACAACAATAATCTTAATGGAAGAAACTGATGAAAGAACGTGGCGATACAAAGCTCTGAAACTTAACAAGCCTTTAGCTACGGCTTACTATCTTCAAAGATGATCTAAAACGTTTATTATGGCATCAGGCCTGTAAAGTTGAGGAGCAAAGAAGTGTTGGACCCTTGGGTAAAAACTGCAGAACTACCAGGATTGGAATTCTCAAGAAAATTGCTAACACTTTAGCAGGCCATGCGTGTGGCCTTCTCAATCGGTATGATTATCCTATTTCAACAGGCCCACTAGAGGGAACGAACAATAAAATTCAAACTCACTCCAGCGTCGAGCCTACGGTTTCAAAGGATATGAGAATTTTCTAAATTGAAAATATGTGGACTTCATGAAACAAAGTACGCATTAGTCGGATGAACGCTTTTCTGATTATTCAGAATGCCCATACACAGAAAATTGTAGGCATCAGATCCTTTTTTCAGATTGACGACATTTCCTTTCAAGAGACTGTCAGCAATCGATTTTACAGAACTGTAATCACATGTTCCTAAAGCTATCCTGACATCAGTATGCAACATATCAATATCATGAATAGAAGCTTCAGCCTCCTCAAGCGTTCGCGGTTCATCAATCGCTAAAAATTTATCATCAATATCCGCAATGGCTTTTTTGAGGTGCTCACTGACAATGTTTTGAATTTTTGTTTTTGTCTCTGCATTCAACGGTGTTTAACCTTTCATTAAATATACAAAAAGTTGCTGGATATTTCCCGCCAGATAACGGGCCTTAAATTTTGCATCACCCAAATAACCGGTTTTCAGTGAGTACCGCAACTCTTTTTTACCGAAATACAATTGAAGCTCTTGAGGCACCTTCATACGGAAACAATAAGAATAAGAATTTCGAACAAGATAGGACGGGGAACGGCTGATTTGAGGGTTCATTTTTTCAACTCCATCTGTTAAGAGTGTGTAAGAAAAGTGTGTAACAGACGAAATTGAAGCCAAAACAGGCTTTTGGACATAAAAAAACCTGCTGTAAAAACAGCAGGTTTTTTTGAAAAATGGTGGAGATGAGGGGGCTCGAACCCCTGGCCTCAGCATTGCGAACGCTGCGCTCTCCCAGCTGAGCTACATCCCCATGTGAAAAAGGCTATATAACAAAATAATAACCATCGGTCAAATTAAAAAAAAGCCTTGTTTTATGATTCTTTTTACGATTATGGTGCAAGGCGTTTGTGGGTTGCCGGGTGCTGGGTATTGGGTTTTGGTGCTGAGGGTTGGGAACTGC
Organism: uncultured Desulfobacterales bacterium; assembly: GCA_942490765.1. Taxonomy (GTDB): domain Bacteria; phylum Desulfobacterota; class Desulfobacteria; order Desulfobacterales; family 4572-123; genus 4572-123. The sequence continues at coordinate 5,053 of CALNYM010000011.1, forward strand.
CTTCACATATGTGTCCGCAGGGGCTTGGAATTAAACGGTATTTGCCTTTTGGTGGGCACAACCCACCCTACGATGGTTGTCGTATGGGCATAAAGAAGAGCTTCTGAAATTGTAACCGCTCACTCTTTTTTGAATGCTGAATAAGAAATATTGAATGTCAGGAAAATACGGAAAATATGGAGAATTTCGATGCGTCATCAAATAAAATTACAGGACCGATATAAACAATCAAACCTTGACCAGGATAAAATATTACCGCCGGAAGAAACCGTTCAGCGGTTTAAGGATAAAACCAGGGCTGCCGGCCTGCGTATTCTGGACGAAACAACCCGGATTGATAACGGTCGACTGGATATTCCTGTTTTTTTCAGTGTCTGCGGCCATGATGCGGCCCAGCTGACGGGAACCAAAAAACAGATGGGCAAGGGGGCCACTCCGTCCCAGGCCGAAGCCAGTGCCGTGATGGAACTGGCCGAGCGCTACAGTTTTTTCAGTTTTTACAACCGGCCTGACAATTTCACCATGGATACCTACGAGAACGTTCGGGACAGGGCCCTTGATTTTGCCCTGATTGCCCGTTCCGTTCATGATGATTCCGATGACCTGGCCATATCGAAGAAAATATTTGAGCAGATACCCCTGAAATGGACCCCCGGGTACAACCTGACCCGGCAGGCGGAAACGCTTATTCCGTTTGACTGGTTTTATACCATTAATGAATTTAACGGTGCCTCTGCCGGCAACTGCACGGAAGAGGCGTTGAGCCAGGGCATCTGCGAAATCGTCGAACGGCATGTCTCTTCCATCGTCAGCGCTGATAGGCTGGGTGTGCCGGTTTTAAATACAGATTCGGCCACGGATCCGTTTGTGCTGGATATGCTGGCAAAATATAAAAAGGCCGGGATAACCCTTCATATTTCGGATTTTACCCTGGATATGGGCATTCCCACCGTGGGCATCCTGGCCTATGATCCGCTTACCTTTCCGGAAAAAAGTGAAATCGTATGGACCGCCGGAACCACACCGGACCCGCAAAAAGCCCTGAGCCGGGCCCTGAGCGAGACGGCCCAGCTGGCAGGGGATTTCAACACCGGGTCAAACTATATCGCCAGCGGACTGCCCAAATTTAAAAATCTTGCAGCGGCCGGGTATGTGATCAACGCCAACAAAAAAGTTGATTTGAGAAAGCTGCCCGATCTTTCCCATGACAATATCAAAGTCGAGGTGGAAAGCTGCTTGTCGGCTCTGGCAGACAGAGATATGCAGGTGCTGGCAGTGAATACCATGCACCCGCTGCTGCAGATTCCGGCGTTTTATTCCATTATTCCCGGGGCCCATTTTCGGGAACGGTCCCAAGGGACCAGCGTCGGGATGTTCACGGCCCGGCTGATGACGGAAAATTACCCGCCTCGCGTCGCCATGGCGGAATTGAAAAAAATGCAGGCCCAATTACCCGGAAAATATTATATCTATTTTTACATGGGAACCACTTGCCTGGCAATGGATGATCCGGAAACCGCATTGGGGTATCTGACAAAGGCCCTTGATTTTGAACCCACCGACCAGGACCTGCCGAGCATCTATTCCTATATGGGGGTGTGCCTGAAAGATATGGAACGATATCATGACGCCCTGGATGTGCTCCAAAAAGGGGTGCTGTGTGACCCGGACAGGACCGATCTCCATAACCTGATGGGCTTTTGTCATTTCAAACTCAAAGCCCATGCGCAGGCCATTGAAAGCTTTAAGGCGGTGGTGCGGATAGATCCGGGATCGGGCATCGATTACGCCAATATCGCCTCCAACTACCGGGACATGGGCGATGCTTCAAAGGCCATCGAGTATTATGAACTGGCCCTTGAAATCGATCCTTCCATTGAATTTGCAAGAGACAATTTGACGCGGCTGAAAGGGTGATTTTTAACCGTTTACGGTTTACAGTTGCCGGTTCAATGCCATTAACTTAATGCAAACGACCTCTATTTTTTACCATGAAGTGAATGAAGGACTTGAAGGTTAACATCGAACAATGTATTTATTTTTCTTCATTTCCTTCCTGACCTTCATGGTGAAAATTAGTTTTAATTTATCCCAAAGTGACCGAAAATAGAATCAAACTTCATGGTGATTCATACGGCTGTTGCTAAAGCGAATGACATTGGTTGCCGGTTCACGGTTACAAAACTGATAGTTGAAAACAATCGGGATTAAGAGCAGGGGAAACTGTGAACTGACAACCGGAAACGGTTAATGTAATGTCCGTCCAGAAACGGGGATTTTCGTTCAAGATCAAGGCCTGCGATAAATTTTACCACAGGCATATAGTTGATATTCAGAGGATAAAAGCGTTCACATAACGCAGATATTGGGCGAAAAGGCCGTGTCTGGATGGGCATTACGCCTGTGCCAGCACTTCTTCCGCCAGATCCCTGTAATCGCCGGCCCCATAGCTGCCCTTGCGATAAAATACAATGGGCTTTCCCACGCCGGCACTTTCGGCAATGGTGATATTGGAACGAATCACCGTATCGAAAAGCAGTTTCTGATAACGCGGATCTGATTTTAGCTTATCTAAAATGGTCTGGCTGACCCGGGTGCGTTTATCATAAAATGTCGCCAGAACGCCGGATACGGCAATCTCCGGATTAATCTCGTCACGAACGATGTCAATGGTCTCAAACAGTTCGCCCAGGGCATCAAAGGCATAGGGATGGGTCTGGCAGGGCACCAGGACCTCCCTGGAAAAGGATAACACATTAACGGTGAGCAGTGACAGACTGGGGGGCGTATCCAGAAGAATAAAATCATATGCGTCTTTGATATCGGCCAGTGCGTCCTTTAAGCGATTTTCCCGGCCCTCTTCGTTAACCAGTTCAATTTCCGCGCCGGCCAGATCCGCATTGGCCGGTATCAGGTCGAGCCCCTCCCATGGGGTGTGGACGATGGCATCCGCTACGGTATGGGCGGTATCCGTGCTGATGAGATCATAGGTTGTCGGCTTGTTTTCGTCTGCCTGGATGCCCAGACCTTTTGTGGCATTGGCCTGGGGATCCATGTCCACCACCAGGACTTTTTTTTGAGCCATGGCCAGTGCCCCGCCAAGGTTGATAACGGTAACCGTTTTGCCTACGCCGCCTTTCTCATTTGCCACAGCAATGATTCTGGTGTGATTGTCACCCATGGTATCTCCTTTATCGGTTTCAGAGTTGATGTCGCCGTATACCGTTTTTGCCTATAGTGCTTCTATTTTTTTTCTTGCCTGATCAATTTTTATTTGGATATTGCTCACATCCTGCTGCATTTTCGTCAGAAGGGCTGAAGCCTGGTGTCGGTCGATTTTTTCCTTCCCCATGCGTTCGGCGGTTTGTGAAAGATCCGTGGCATACACCCGGAATCGGTCAAACAAGGCATCGTAAATTTCTTTGGCAGACGCATCCAGCAGTTTAAAAATATACTGGAATTTTAAATTTTCCCGGTAGTCTTTGAAATGAAAGCGAATGGACCGGCGCGTCTCTCGCTTCATCTGCCGACTGCTGTCTTTCAGGGCGCTAACCGCCTGAGCACGGTTGGGGCTGGTGGATTTTTTCAGGATTTTTCTAAAAAGTCCGATGAATGAATAAGCGCCCAGTCGCATCATGGCTTCGGTTTTTATTCTTGCGGAATAGCGCATGGCGGCCACCAGCGGCGGTAAGGTCAGCCCGGTTTCGGCTTTTATGGCATCCATGTCCAAAAGTGTGCTGCCGACATGTCTTTCGCTCTTTAAAGATATGCCAACGCCGGCAAGGGCAGTGGTATATTCTACCAGTGCATTTTCCGCCATGGCTTCAAACGGCCCGGCCACCGCATTCAACTGTGTGATAATTTTTTCTTCTTCCTGTTTGACGAATCGAAAAATTCTGGGGATGATGTTTTCGGCAATAAACGTGTCAAGGGCCTGTTTGAATTCCTGAAAGGTCATATACATCGTATTGGAAAACCCCCGGGACGCGAGGTTTTCTTCATACTGTGCCGCCGGGACGGTATAGTGGTTGATGAATTCTAATATTTCCGTGAGGACATCCCCGGATCGTCCATCAAAGAACTGCTCAACGTCTTTTCTGAGTTCGTTTTTAATACTCTGGAGTGAGCCGTCCAGGGTGGATCGAATCATGGATTTGACCGCGTCGATGCGCTGTCGGTGCGTTTTTATTTTTCGGTCCAGGGCAGTGACGTCGGCTGTGGACCGGTTCAAGATGTCGTGGTTAAGGCTGATCCGGTTCTCAAGGTCTGAAGCGATGGCGCCGAGTCGTTCCAGGTTGTTTTTTAATAAAAGGGCGTATCGTTTTCCGTCCAGCCTGTGTGCCAGGGCTTTGTCAAACCGCAGGGTTTCGGTATCTGAAAAAACGGCCAGGTCTTCCTGGCGGGACCACTGATCGAACCGATGAAGATCTTTGGGAGACAGGTGCTGTCTCTGGGCACGGAACAGATTGAACAGGGTTGAAAACGAATATATCTCCGGTTCAGGCTTCAGAATCGCAAGTTCTCCGGTGAGCTTTTCGGTCAGGAGTTTGAGATCTGCGACGGCATCATGTTCACTGAAGTCACAGTTGAATACGAACAGGGTGTTATCCATGATGCCCATTTTTTTAATCATGGATAAGAACTTAATATCCGCCTGCCGCAATCCGGTGCGACTGCTGACGACATAAACAAGCAAGTGGGATAACGCCAGGTAATCCTGGATCATGGCCATGTGCATGGGGTTGGGGGAATCACTTCCCTGGCAGTCTGCAATTTCAACGCCCTGGTCAAGGCGGCGGGTGTTAATTTCAAGCTTGATATCTTTTAAATAGACCGCCAGATGGTCGTTGCCGGCAAAGTCCATGTGATCAAAAAAGTGATCTTGGTCATAGATACGGGTCAAGGTCTGTGACGTAATAATGGGCCGGACGCGTTCAAACCCCTTCAGATAAGAGGCCAGCAGGATACTGTTGATATTTCGCGCATCGTTGGTAATCAAAAGTTCCGGATTCAGTTGGTCCAGATCCCTTTGGAGATTCAATCGCTGTTCATCGTCGAGGATATTAAATTCGTCAGGCTCGGGTTGCCGCCCGGATGATGGAAATAAAATCATGGCCTGGGATATGTCGTGGTTTATTTCCGCCAGTGATTTAAACTGCAATTCCGCCTTAAGTATCGGTCCCTGATTGATGCGGGTAACAATCGATGTGATGACGCCGGCACCGCGTTTTAAATAATCGGCTTCGAAAAGCGCATTTAAAAAAGTACTTTTCCCGGACTTTATGGGACCGACAACAGCAATGCGCAGTTTGTCTTCGGTAATCTGCTGCTTTATTCTGCTGCAAGCCGTCATCCAATCATCAAAACACTGGCCGGTACTGCCCGGGATCTCTTTGGCATCTGCGAGCAGCCGGTTTAAATTCTGATTGATATCAAGGATTTCTTTTTTGATTGGTTTATGCACACTCATATTTTTTTAAACGATCACCCGGTGGGTATTTTTTTATTAACGGAATGCCCTATTTTCCCGAAGCGAAATGCGAATGGCAATCGCTCAACTTCGTTAACCATCAAAGTCTATTACAATGTCTTAAATTGATTGTCAAAACCTTTGATATTACACAATAGGGGCTGTTATTATTTTTCATATTCGTAATCCCTTGTAAAATATATGTTTTTATGCTATGAGGCTATATCATTACGCTTGATAACAATTGGCCGGTAAAAAAAAATGGTTTCCCGCCTTACAGATCGATAATCGGGAAGATGTCCATAACATACGAAATTAATAGTGAAGGGAACTTTTTATGTCGGAAAAACATCCCGAATGTCCGTTATATAATCCCTTAAATTGTAAAGAATATTACAATCCCCAGATTTGTGCTTTTGTCCGGAAAGATAGGATCTGTCTTAAAAAAAAGAAGCCCAAGGCAAAGAACAAACCCAAGGAAGAGAGTGCGGCGCCGGAAGCTGTCAAGAAGTGAAAAGGGTGCGTTTATAAATAGTCAGAGCCATTTTGTCGTCTTGTATTATGGCGGTATATATTTTTATTTTTTCTGTTTCATTTTGTGTGAAACAATGGTTTTGTCTAACTGATTTTACAATTTAAATTACATTTTTGTGACCTGTCAAAATGCCCGGCAAAGTGTTTGCCGGGCATTTTTTATAGTAAATCCTATCGTTGCAAAAGCCGGATGACTTCAGAGCCGAGGCATCAAGGGTGAAGCTGTAGTCATCTACCGCAATCCTTTGATAACGAAGGATCTGGAGTCATCCGGCTTTCCCAGAGGGTAAAAAAATGGTGCCCTTTTGTACTTTTTCTGGATATTGCCATGAGTGAATCCCTTAAAAGTTGCATTATTTTCGTTGATTCCCTTCTCTTGGCGGATTTAGATCAACAATTCATGTTTTTTATGCAACTATAGGATAAATTTCCGTATACGGCCAGAGCTTCAGGGCGCCTGGGAGGCAAGGGGTTTAGATGCCTAAAAAGGCCTCCTTTACCTTCTCATTTTTCATGAGCTCACTGCCGGTGCCTTCCAGCACGATCCGTCCGTTTTCCATGACATAGGCACGGTCACACATTGCCAACGTCTGGATCACGTTTTGTTCCACCAGAAGGATCGTAACCCCTTCCGATTTGATGGATTTAATCATCTCAAAAATTTCATCCACCAGAATCGGTGCCAGCCCAAGAGACGGTTCGTCAAACATCATTACCTTGGGCAGAGACATCATGCCGCGGCCTATGGCCAGCATTTGCTGCTCGCCGCCCGAAAGGGTCCCCGCCATCTGTTTTTTACGTTCTTCCAGACGTTCGAACAGGCTATACACATGATTCAGTGTCTGCTTTCGCTTGCTTTTGGCCCGAGCGCACAGTGATCCCATAATCAGATTTTCCTCCACTGTCATGTCCGGAAAAAGACGCCGGCCTTCGGGTATGTGAACTACGCCATGGCGAATGATATCATGCGGTGGGCACTGATCCAGACGAATTCCTTTATATTCGATGGCACCGTTGCGCGGGGTCAACATAGAAGAGATCGTCTTGATCGTTGTCGATTTTCCGGCGCCATTGGCACCGACTAAAACAATAATTTCGTTTTCATGAACATTAAAGGAGACGTCCCAAAGGACCTGCAGGTCACCGTAGAAGACATCGATGTTTTTAATTTCAAGCATATTTTTCACCCAGATAAGCTTTGATGACGGCAGCGTTTTTAGCGACTTCCACCGGTGTTCCTTCGGCAATGGTCTGGCCGAAATTAATGGCATGGATCCGATCCGATATTGTCATTATTACCTTCATGATATGTTCGATGACAATTATGGTCACACCGCTGGCCTGGATTTTTTTGATCAGCCCAATTGCTTCTGCCAGTTCGCCGGGGTTTAATCCGGCAGCGGTTTCATCCAGGAGCAGCAGTTTTGGCCGGGTGGCCATTGCCCGTGCGATCTCCAGCCGTTTACGGCTGCCGATGGACAGGCTTTTGGCAATCTTGTGACGCTCCTGGTGGAGATTGCAGAATTCCAGAACCCGGTGTGCCTCCTTGCGGGCCGCTGAAATTGTCGGCGTCCTGCAAAATGCAGAGGCGATGACATTTTCAAGCACGGTCATGCGGGCCAGCGGCTTGACCACCTGGAACGTGCGGCCAATGCCGAGTTTGCAGATTTGATAGGTTTTCAGGTTGATAATGCTTTGCCCCTTGAAAATAATATCGCCGGCGGTTACCGTATGAAAGTGGTTGATGCAGTTGAATGTGGTGGTCTTGCCGGATCCGTTGGGCCCTATTAAACCCAATATTTCACCTTTATTGACGTGGAAGGAGATATTGTTTACGGCTTTCAATCCACCGAACGCCTTGGTCAGGTTGTTTATTTCGAGCAGTTTTGCCATTTTTTCTCCGCAGTTGGTTTGCCTTATGGTCTTTATGCCCAATTTTTTTTTGGGCATCTATAAAAATGCTGAACCATACCGTCACATGCGAACTTGCGCCGCTCTTTGGCGGGCCGCATGATTTGTTTTAGCCGGCGGGTTTGCTGCGAAACACAGCCCGTTTAATTTTTTCCCAGTCGCCCACGACGCCGTTGGCCAGAAACATGATAACAAATATGACCAGAAGTCCAAAGACCAGCGCGTGCCCCTGGGCGATCCATTTCGGGGCAAGGCCGAAAAAGGCACTTCGGAAAGTTTCCTGCAGTCCCACCATGATAAAGGCGCCCACCGCAGGCCCCATGATGGTGGCGACACCGCCCACGATGCCCACCAATATGGCCATGATGGAAATAAAGTGGAGGGAAAACAACCTCGGGATCAATAAAGGCCATGTAATTCATGTAAAAAGCGCCGGCACAGCCGGTAAAAAAAGAGCTGACCATAAGGGAAATGTTTTTGTATAAGGTGGTGTTGATGCCCAGGGATTCCGCCGCGTCCTGATCTTCCCGGATCGATACGAAATAAAATCCCCATTTGGATTTCATGATCAGATGAATTGCTAAAATGCAGAGGCCCGCCAGTAAAAGGGCAATATAGTAATAGGGCAGTTTGCTTGTGAAACTCTGGATAATGAGGATACCGACCATACCTTCGGTCAGGCTTTCCCAGTTGGTAGCAATCAGGCGGAAAATTTCGCCGCCGGCAAGGGTCGCCAGCGCAAAATAGGGACCTCTCAGACGAAAACAGACCCATCCTACAAAAAAACCGACCACCACGGCCGCCGGTCCGCCGAGAAGCAACCCCCACCATGCCGATATGCTGAATTTGGTTGTCAGGATACCGGCTGCATAGGCCCCGACGCCAAAAAAGATGGCGTGCCCGAAAGAGACCTGACCGGTATAGCCGGCCAGAAGATTCCAGGATGAACCGATCATGACCCATATGAAAATGATGATCATCAGGTGCTGGTAGTAGCTGGATCGGATGATCATGGGGAATATGATTAATAAACCGATGATAAATAGTAAAAACCAGGTTTTTTTTTGCATAATTTCCTCTAGATCTTAGTCAGCCTTTTCAGCCCGCCCGGCAGGAAAACCAGGACCAGTACGAAAATAATAAAGCCGATCATCTCTTTGTACCCCATGCCGATATAGGTCGCTCCGAGGGATTCGGCCAGACCGAGCACAATTCCGCCGACAATGGCGCCCACCGTAGACCCCAGTCCGCCTAGAATAGTGATGACAAAGGCTTTCAGCGTAAACGGGCCGCCGATATCCGGAAACAGGTAGAAGATCGGGATCAGTAATGTCCCGGCGGATGCAACCAGGGCGGAACCCAGCCCAAAGGTAATAATGGTAATTCGGTTGCTGTTAATCCCCATCAGGGTGGCAGCCTCTTTATCCTGGGCTGTGGCGCGGATCGAGCGGCCGATGTCGGTCTTGAGCAGAAACCAGAATAATGCACCGGTAAAGGCCAGCGCCACCAGAAAGGCGATACACATGGGAATACTGAAAGAGATCGGGCCGATGAAAAAAGTGGCATCTGCATAAGGCGTTTTGACGCTCTTATAGTCGGAGGAAAAAATAAAACGGGCAATTTCGGTGAGCACCATGCCGATACCCACCGTCATTAATACCTGATTCTCCGGTAGAATGGAGTCCGTTTTCATCAATGGATTTAATAAATACTTTTGCAACAGAGCGCCCAGCAGAAACAGTGCAGGCATGGATACCAGAAGGGAAAAATAAGGATCGATGTGCAGGTAGGCGGAAAGCACGAACGTTATGTACATGGCGACCATCATCAGCTGGCCGTGGGCCAGATTGATGATCCCCATAACGCCCATTATCAGGGTCATGCCGATCCCTATCAGGCTGTAAATGCCGCCGATGAGCAACCCTGCAACGATGGTTTGGAAGAAAACGGCCATTTAAGGGTCCTTTCTACATGAACAGCGGTAATTGATGGTAGTCAATTTTGTTTTAAAACAGACCGCCGCCGAAAAACACATGACCGATCCGACGGCGGCCGATGTTAACTAGTGTACGACAGTCTTAATAGCCCCAGGACTTCAGCCAGTCGATGGGGTATCGGAGTTTTTTGGTTGCATGGTCTTCGGGCCATACCAGTTCAAGTTTTCCGTCGATCCACTGCACAACATAGGAGGAGGCTTTGTTCTGATTTGTCATTTTGTCCCAGGTCGTAAATTTAACGGGCCCGAACACGGTCATCATGTCGGTGGCATCCAGGGCTGTTTTAATATCATTGTTGGAAAAGGATTTTGCCCGTTTCAGGACGTCGGCAATGACATAACAGGCCGCATAGGCTTCGGCACCGTGATAGTCGGCTGAAACATTGTGTTTTGCCTTGAATTTATTATAATAGTCCATGGCGCCGGGCCAGGGCAGTACCTGATGCCAGAGGGTGGCAGAGATGACGTTTTCCGAGGCATTCCCCGCATTTTTCTTGAATTCGGGCATGGTGAAACCGGCTGCTCCCCCGATAAACATCTTGGGCGTGAGTTTCAATTCTTTGGACTGTTTCATCAACAGCGAGGCGTCCATTATGTAGGAGATCATGTAGATGATGTCCGGATTTTTTTGTTTGATCTGTACCAGCACCGGTTTAAAATCAATGCCCCCGTGTTCGTAGCCTTCCTTGAGAACGACCTTGTACCCGAGTTTTTCGCAGCTTGATTCGAATGTTTTAGCGCCCTTGGTGCCGAACAGGGAATTTTCATACAGGATAGCTACGGTCTTGGGTTTGACAACCGTGGGCAGGAGGGTTTCGACGGAAGCAGAATATTTACTGACCGGCGGATTCAGGCGGTATATCCAGCCCCATCCGGAGGTGGTGATTTTATCGGCCGAACCGGTATTGACCAGGAACGGCATTTTGTTCTGCTGGCAGACACCGGCAGTGGCATAGGTTACGGAACTGCTGTAGCCACCGCCGATCATGACAACCTTGTCTTTGGTGATTAATTTTTCCACCACAGACCGGCCCACATCTGGACGGCCGGTGGTATCTTCAATGATGAGTTCAAGGGTTTTTCCGTTGATGCCGCCCGCCGCATTGATCTCTTCTTGGGCCATTAAAAATGAATTTTTTTCAATTTCACCGAATTTGGCCAATGAACCGGTGGTGGGCAGGACGACACCGACTTTCACGGAATCAGCTGCCGAGACAGGATAGGACACGCTGCCGACTAATAAGATACACCCTAAAACGATTAAAATTTTTTTCATTTCCTGGGGCCTCCTTTTAATAATTTATAAAATTAATCTTTTATTCAATAGCATTCACTATATACAAAGATAATCGCTGAATACCTATTTATAGTCACACGTATTATAAGTGTCAACCCCAAAAGAAATTATTAGAAATTTCAAGATGACCATGATGTTCAAGATAAGAAGGGCGAAAAAAATCTTTGTATTATTTATGGAAACATTGTAATCGTTGATGGCGTCGTAAAGGTTCTCCATCTACTGCGTTATAGCGGTTGTCCAGAGATTCGACATACCATATGGTTGCCTTCGCCCCTGGACAACCGCTATGTCTTGTATATGAAGATTTTTACTTAACCATCTCAAATAACGTTTACGAGAGCATCAATCGTTGCTCTTGCTATCGCTTATTTTTTATTAAAAACCCGACGGGGAAAATATGGATATTAAAATTATTGCAAAAGCAGCCAGGAGTGCTTCCATTCGACTGGCAGCGGTTACGGGCGGGGTTAAAAATAAGGCACTTGCCGATATTGCCGGGATGCTCAGACAAAAAAAAGAGGTTATTTTAGAGGCCAACAGGGTCGATATGGATCGGGCCAAAAAGGAGAATCTGGCAGGGCCGCTGCTGAAACGATTGCATTTTAGCGAAGATAAGATCGAAGAGGCCTGCAAGGGGTTGGAAAGTCTGATGTTGCTGGATGATCCTGTCGGCGCCACCCTGAGTGCAGTGGAACTGGATGACCGGCTCGATCTTTTTAAGGTCAGTTGCCCCATCGGGGTGATCGGCGTCGTTTTTGAATCCAGGCCTGATGCCCTGGTGCAGATATCCTGTCTGTGTCTTAAAAGCGGGAATGCCGTTCTTTTAAAAGGCGGCAGTGAGGCGTCTGCAACCAACCGCGTCTTGGCCGACCTGATTACCAAAGCAAGTGAGCCGGCGGCAATCCCGAAAGGGTGGCTGGGTCTTCTGGAAACCCGGGCCGATGTCGACGATATTCTTGAACTGGATGATGATATTGATCTGCTGATTCCCCGGGGCAGTAATGCCTTTGTGCGGCACATCATGGACAATACCCGGATTCCCGTCCTTGGCCATGCGGATGGTATTTGTCACCTGTATGTGGACCGCGGCGCGGATGTCAATATGGCCCTTGATATCGCCCTGGACAGTAAATGTCAGTATGTTGCCGTATGCAATGCCCTTGAGACCCTTCTCGTTCATCGGGATATCGCCAAAGATTTGCTGCCGAAGCTGAAAACGGTATTTGATGCAAAGAATGTGGAAATACGGGGTTGCGAAAAAACCCGGCAAATTATTGAGGCGATCCCTGCAACGGAAAAAGACTGGAAAACCGAATACCTGGATTTGATACTATCGATCAAGGTGGTTGACGACATGACCGATGCCATGGATCACATCAATCACTACGGATCAGGCCACACAGACGTGATTGTGACCCGGGATCGGGACAGGGCTGTGAGATTTATGGATTATGTGGATTCGGCCAATGTTTTTATGAACTGCAGCAGTCGCTTTGCCGACGGATTTCGATTCGGACTGGGAGCGGAAGTCGGCATCAGCACCAACAAAATTCATGCCCGGGGCCCGGTGGGACTGGAAGGGTTGATGATTTATAAATGGCGAATGCTGGGGGACGGTCATGTGGTGGCTGATTATGCAGGGCAAACTGCAAAAGCGTTTACCCATCGGAAACTGCAAAAGGGATTCGAACGGACATTGTCACCGAAATTAAATTGACACACGATTTATCAGGATACGAGTGATGATATCAGCGGTAAATAGAAAAGAAATACTGGAAACTGTGAAACGGGTGGTTGTCAAAGTCGGCAGCGGCGTGCTGACCCGGAGAAATGGGTTAAATTTGAACGTCATCGATGATTTAACCACGGAAATCTGCTCGCTCAGACAAAAGGGCATTGAGGTGATCCTGGTTTCTTCAGGGGCCATTGCCGCCGGGTTGCGAAAGATCGGTATGACCAAAAAGCCGGATTCCCTTTCCGGTATGCAGGCCCTGGCCGCCATGGGGCAGAGCAACCTGATCATGGTGTATGAAGAGGCCTTTGCCAGACATGGTGCCAAGGCGGCTCAGATTTTGCTCACCCGGGATGATCTGACCAACCGGAGACGGTATTTGAATTCCAGAAATACGATTTTGACGCTGCTGTCCTGGAAGATCATTCCGATTATCAATGAAAATGATACGGTTGTGGTGGACGAGATTAAATTCGGTGATAACGATAACCTCAGCGGCATGGTTACCAATCTGACCGACGCCCAGTTACTGGTCAACCTCACCAATATCGACGGCCTGTATGACGGGGATCCCAGAACAAACCCTTCTGCTCAATTGATAAAGGTGGTTACCCGAATCGATAAAAAAATCATTGGTGCCGCAGATAAAATCCCCGGCTTTTTAGGTAAGGGCGGCATGGCCAGTAAAATTACCGCAGCCCAGAAAATGACGTTGAGGGGGATTCCCACCATCATTGCCAATGGTTTCAAGGAAGGGATTTTAAAAGATATCTTTTCCGGCAAGGAGGTGGGGACGTTTTTTCCGCCGCATGAGAAATCGTTGGGCCGCAAAAAGCACTGGATTGCGTTTACAAAATCGCCAAAGGGCAGGCTCGTCATTGACAAAGGGGCGGAAAAGGCTCTTTTAGAGAACGGCAAAAGCCTTTTGCCGTCAGGCATCAAGGGTGTTTCCGGCCGATTTGATCGGGGCAATTCCGTTGTTCTGGTCACTGATGACGACCGGGAAGTGGCCGTGGGCCTGGTGAATTACAATTCCGATGAACTCAACCGGATTGCAGGGGTGAGGACCTCCCAGATTGAATCCCTGCTGGGGTATAAGCACGATGATGAGGTTATCCACCGGGATAACCTTGTTCTGTCTTTATCTCAGGTTGATTAGGTGGAAGGTTGTTTAGGTGGAAGGTAGAAGGTGGACGGTGTGTCCAGCAAAAGGCAGAGCCGGAGCGATACTCAGACAGGAGTTGTCACTATTCAATTTGGTACCTTGGGTATAGGGAAGCGTGGGACGATCCATGCAGACGTACAGCATTCACCCCATTGTCATGGGGACCAAGGTATTTGACAAGGGCATGATGACCTATCAGCACGATTACGGCAAGCCCTACACCATTCCGATTTACTGCTGGTATATTGAAGGCGGCGATGAAAAGATTCTGGTGGACACCGGGGAGATGCATCCGGTCCAGTCGGCCCAGCGGGAAGCGGCCATCGGCGGGCGCATCTATACGTTTGAGGAGGGGTTGGACCGGTGGGGGCTTGTTCCTGAAGAGATTGATATCGTCATTCATACCCACCTGCACAACGATCATTGTGAAAACGATTACAAATGCACCCGCGCCAAATTTTATATTCACGAAAAGGAACTGGAGCGGATTCACCATCCCCATCCCCTGGATTTTCGTTATCTGGAAGATTATATCGAAGAGATTGAAGAAAACAATCAGATCGTCACCCTGGCTGGAGATGCCGAAATCGTTCCCGGTATCCGCGTGATGCACACGCCGGCCCACAGTGAAGGCGGCCTTTCAGTGATCGTCGAAACAGCTCAGGGCAGGGCAGTGATTACGGGGTTTTGCGTGATCGCAGAAAACTTTAACCCACCCCCGGCGATCCGGGGCATGGAGATGGATGTCATTCCCCCGGGTACCGTGGTCAATGCCTGTGACGCCTATGATATCATGATGCGGGTAAAAGATATGGCCGACATCCTGATTCCCCTGCATGAACCCGGATTTGCCTCCGTTGCAACCATTCCATGACCTGGATAAACCAGAAATAACAAATTATAAACACCAAATTTCAAATAAACCCCAAAGCTCAATATCCACCTGATCTTAAAATGAGTCAAACAAAACCCAAAGCCATTTGATTAACCCCATTCAGTCTTGAATTGATGTGCATTTTGATTTGATTTGTTTTGGAATTTTAATTATTGTAATTTGTTTGGAATTTGTATTTTGATTATTGTAATTTTTTATTGATGGTCAATCTGCAAATTAATCTACCATGAAGTCAATGAAGAACAGGAAGGGAAAAGCTTAAGTCCTGACCGGTACTTTGCCTTTGAGAAATGCTTTTACTTCGGCGATGGGCACTTCCCGGCGGTGAAAAATGCCGGCGGCCAGGGCCGATTCAGCCCGGGTGGCCGTGAATACCTCATAAAAATGCTCCACGCAGCCGGCACCGCTGGAGGCGATGACGGGAATGGTCACCGCCTTTTTCATGGCAGTGATCAGTTCCAGGTCAAATCCCTGCTTTGTGCCGTCCCGGTCAATGCAGTTGAGCAGTATTTCACCAGCCCCCAATTCTTCGCAGACCCGGGCCAGGGTCAAGGCATCCAGATCCCGTCCTTCCCGTCCTCCCCTGATGGTGCATTGATACCAGCAGTATTTTTCGTTGTTGGGACCGGGCGCCATGGTTTCCATCACCGGGTGTCTGACCTGATCCGGGGACTGGACATATACCCTTTTAGGGTCAACGGAAATGACCACGGCCTGGTTACCATAGACCCGGGATATCGCCTCTATTGCGCTGGTGCCGGTTTTACGGCCGGTTTTCAGGTATTGTTCGGCGATGAGGACGGCATCGCTGCCGATGGAAATCTTGTCGGCCCCTGAGCGAAAATATTCGGCGGCCACCTCCAGGGCCGTGTACTGCCGGCCGTTTTTATCCGTATAGTCCCGGATGCCGCCGCCAATGGTCAGCGGTACGAATACATTTTTGGATGTTTGTTTGAGCACATCGATCATGGGCATGTCTTCCAGGGGAAAATCCCGAAACCCGGTAATGTTTAAAAACGTAATTTCATCAGCCCCCTCCTGATAATACCGACGTGCAAGTGCCACCGGCCTGCCCAGGTTTCTCACATCCCCGTTTTCCCTGACATCATACTGGTCCCCCTTGGTGACCACCAGATCTCCGGAATCGTTGGACCGAACATCCAGGCAGGCGATGATCCGTCTGGACAGCCGGGTTTTTTCCGCTGCCTGCACGGGTTTGGCCGGTTGGATATCGGGTTGAATGAAATTTTCCAGCAGGCGCAACCCGGCAGGCCCGCTTTTTTCAGGATGGAACTGGATGCCGATGATATTGCCCCTTTGAATGCCGCTGGCAAATTCATAACCGTAATCCGTTGTGGTCAGGATATCGGTGTCATCTGTGGGAACGATATGGAAAGAATGAACAAAGTAGAATCTTTCCTTTCCCGAAAGGCCGTTGAAAATGGCAGAAGGTTGTTTGATATGGATCTGGTTCCAGCCGATATGGGGCACGGCCAGATCGGTTTCAAACCGGATGGACCCACCGGGAAATAAACCCAGTCCTTCTACTCCCGGCGCTTCTGCGCTTTTTTCAAGCAGGGCCTGCATGCCCAGACAGATCCCGAGAAATGGTCGGTCCGCGTCAAGGTATGCCTTCATGGGCGCTATGAAGTTTTTTTCGTGCAGGATGGCCATCATGCTGCCAAAGGCCCCTACACCGGGGAAAATAAGCTTTTCGGCGGCCAGGATGTCTTCGGCGGTGGTGACCACCCTGACCGTTTCCCCAATATGTTCGATGGCATTGATAACGCTGCGAACATTACCGGCGCCGTAATCGAGTACAGTAATCATCGTTGTTTCCTGTTATTTGTAACTGTTTTTAAAATCTGGGACATTGTGATTTGTTCTGAATCTGAAAATTCCGGGCATGCCACTATTCTGGCATTTGTGGATTCAATTTTGGAGACCAGTCTTGTATCGGACAGTAGTTTTTGAACCTGGTCCATCACTTTTGCAGCCACAATGGGGTCCAGGCCCACACCGGTCCATAGGTTGTAATAATCGGGCAGATGGTTTTTGTCACGATCCTTATAGGTCTTCCGAATAATTTTGTTGAATGCTCTGACCAGTTGTATATCCTCGCCTGCAGGCGCCTCCGCGTAATTCAGCAGGGCAATACCACCCTGCAGGTCGAATTTGTCCAGATCATGTCTGTCCTGAATGACTTTGGCGGCAGAAAGCAAAATCCATCTCTGTTGTCCGTCCATGGCCTCGGCGTCTGGAAAAAGCGTCTTGTAAAGACGCGTCTGCACATGGTCGACCAGGCAATGAACATGCCAGCCATATGTGAAATCACTTCTGGGGAAATCCTTTTGCAAAAAGCGCTGGCCATGGGTTAAATCTCTGTCAATCCCCGTAAGCCATCGGCTGTCCGGATAGATGGTGCCGGAAATAAACTCTGAAAAACGTTTAATCGGGTATCGGTCCGCCATTTCAAGGGCCAGTTTTATATGGGTTGCTGCAAGGGCCATAATGTCTCTTGTATTGCTATATTCCGGGTTTACAGAATTATTTTTTTATCAAGTGAGGCTATATAGCACAGGAAAAAGCATGATGCAAACCGGCCGCCGGGCGGCCATAGGCATCTTCTGAACGCCATGTTCGGTGTGTATGATTCTCATTCCGGGGTTGACTGATAACCAACAAACCCCGCGAATTTTTTTACGTCGGCTGAATTAGTCTTGTTATGGGTTTTCTTTGAATTTTAATTTGCCGTTCTCTGTAAAGTCAAACATTGGCCCCCAGGCCACTTCCCAGTAGTAACGATCAAGGTCGGCGAAGTATCCACTAAATCCACCCCAGAATGTTTCTTGTGGTTCTTTCACGACACGGGCACCAGCCGATTCGGCACGTCTTATTATTTTGACAACATCGTTTTTACTGCGAGCGTTGTGGGCAAGCGTGACACCACTGAATCCGCTACGAATGACCGGAACATCAGGAGAGATGTCTGCTGCAAGTTTTTCAAGCGGATAAAGAGAAATCCAGGTTCCCGGAAGCTCAATAAAGGTAACACCGTCGTAGGAAGTGTTTGGAGGTGTACCCAGTACGGCTTCATAGAATTCTGTTGCCTTATTTAAGTCGGATACACCGAGTGTTAATAAAGTAACTCTCGGAATTTTCATAATGCCTCCATCTTAGACAAAATATTCCGGTTCCAGGCGCCTGCCGGTAAACTGGCCTCCAGTTCATGTTTATGCCGTAAATAATTTTCATCATCAAAATATTTTGCTCCCGACAGACTTTCATGTAGGGTAAATTTGCTCGTCATTAATGCGTGTCCCGGGATTGATTTCAAGCGCGCACGAAGTCAGTGATCAAAATCCTGCCGGATCGAAATTTGTTTGGCAAGGGGCTTTCGGATTCGCGTTACCTTTGAGGCCGGTGTGCTAGCTGAAGGAAAGAGGAGAAGCAACAAAAAAGCACGGCGCCCACCAGAATAACTGGCTGATAGTCCCTGGAGGGTGATTGATTTTCAACGCGACAACAGCGGCCAACCCTCAGCGGGGGGCACACACAACGGACCCCGCCAAAAAAACAAGGAACGAGCACAGGACAACAGCGAGAAAAACACCCGGGAAGAACACGGAAAAACAAGCCAGCACAGGACCAGACTGACGGCAACATCGGAAATTTTCATAAATATCGCAACATTAACGAAAAAGGCGTGGTATCCGTCCGGACAGCATTCATTTGCCTGCGTCGGTCCGCTTTTTGAGGCGGCGAGTTCCGGCCATCAAAATGAAAGCATTCCGCTACGGCATAAGCGGCCGCTACAAAAAACAGCGACCGGAAACTGGCTGTAACGATAAATACTTTTGCCTCCGGCGTACAGGATCACCCTTTGACAGGCATCCTAGGTCGAAACCGTTTTGGGGGGAGCATTTTAAGTTCCGAAAATACGAAGAATCGCGTTTTCCTATGTAAAAGAGCGTTCATTACAGCGTGATCGGTTTCACTGGCGGACAACAACGTTCCCCCTATTCACATGCACAAAACACCAGTAGTCTGGACCCCAGGCAATACCATTTACCATTTTCATGGCATTTCACCGGATCATATCCGAAACTATCACCACCGGCTACTCAATTTAGGAGTTTTCCTGTTTTTATTTCGGCCATTTTCATTTCATTTCTAATAGTCGGAGTTATGGATTCACGGCGCTGTCGATGAAACCCCCGATATTGATTTTTAACTTCGCGAGACTCTTTTCGTTTAGATACATCATGTGGCCTGCGTTATAATAGTTCAGTTGGATGCGGTCACGAGCGTTTCCGGGAAGTAATAGGTGGTCCATCGTATATTCGGTGGCGAAAAAAGGAGTCGCCATGTCGAAGATACCGCTTTCGATCTGCACCTGCAGGTGCGGATTTTCAATCATCGCACGGACCAAATCCCCATGGACGTTCGGAGCACCGGGAAAGTAGGAACCTTGCCCTGAATTGTGCTTCCAGTCCCAGGCCCGACCCGGTTCCATTGGAAGGACTTTGTAGGTTTTGGAATCTCCGAATTTCAAGTCACCACGAACATAGCTGTTGAATGCCGCGGTAAATGCACCCAGTATGCCTGAAAATGAAGGGTCGAACTCCGCATATTCCGTCAAAAGATTGTAGGTTTCCCCCATGTAGCGGGCATCGTAGCGTCCGATCGTAAGACCGCGGGTCCTTTGGAGTTCTGCCTGAAACTGGGAGAGTACGACGCGAAGATTGGCCCTTAGTAAATAGTCTTCGCTCAGGCCGGTAAATCCGGCGAGTTTCTGCGCAATGTCCGCTGCCTCGGTACTGCTGAGCTTCGAGCCTTTCATGAGGGCGGCGGCGTACTCTGTGGACGCAAACCGCCGTGCGTCATCCAGAAATGCGTTCAAATCGTCGGGGCGGTCTTTGAGGATGGTGTAATACCACGCCGCAGCCGCATATGTCGGAATGTAAAAAATGTAGGACCTGTCATCGCCGGGACTAAAAGAAAGCGTTCCCATATCGAGGACGCTGGAGATCAGGACCATGCCGTTGATAGATATTCCGTCGTTGGATTGCAGATATTCGGCCAGGGCCACGGAGCGAAACGTTCCGTAACTTTCACCGATAAGGAATTTCGGCGAATTCCAGCGGTTGTTGCGGCTTATATAAATATTGATGAACTGGGCCAGCGACTTGACGTCCTGATCGACGCCCCAGAAATCCTTCCCCTCAGCGTTTCCGACCGCACGGCTGAATCCCGTGCCAATGGGATCGATGAAGACCAGATCGGCCTTATCGAGCAGTGTACCCTCGTTGTCCACGATCCTGTATGGAGCAGGCGGTGTTGCCGCCGCATCGTCTGTCGCAACACGCATAGGTCCGAAAGCGCCCATGTGCAGCCATATTGAAGACGACCCGGGACCACCATTGTATATGAACGCAATGGGTCGCCGGGAGAGATCTTTCACATCGCTGCGTGTGTACGCAGTCGAATAAATCAAAGCGGTCGGCAGGTCTTTGCCGTCTTTGAGCAAAATAGTAGAGGCAGTGGCTTTGTACGGAATCGATTTTCCGTCGATGGAAATTTTGTGATCGGTGATAGATGACGCCTCTTTTGGCGCCGGAGCTTCTGGCCTGGCCTTGCTGTCAGAGGTTTTTGACTCGGCAGAAGCGGTCTCTTTCGGTATCTCCTGAGCCGCATTCTGCGCGACCCACGCAAAAACCAGAAGTAACGCCATCATGCAACACGATAAGGAACGTTTCATCCTCATTCTCCTTTGTCATTAATGGGCCTTTAACGTAAAAAGATCCGCTATGGGCATCTGATTGATTTCATTGCGGGCTACAACGATCCCCCATTCATATTACAACATCCATGGTTTTCATAGCCGTCATATGGGAACCTTAGTATTATTGGTGAAACCGCCCTGGGTGTATTCAGGCACTTGCCCTCATGAAAGCATTTAAAACGGTGTTAGATTTCCCGCTTCTGTTTCAAGATTGTTTTTCGGATTTCCTGATGCCGTTTTTCGGTAATCGGGTAAAAGCAGGTGATGATGATGGCCATGGCGTTACAGACACAGGGTACCAGCGCATATAGAACCCGAAGCATGATGATCACCTTCGGGCCCTGGGATACATTGGGTGAATATCCGGCCGCACCCAGGAGCCACAGGCCAATGCCCACGCCAAGGGCAGCAGACAGTTTTTTGGCAATGGACCACAGTCCTATATAGCGGCCCTCTCTTCTCTTTCCAGTGATCATTTCATCATAGTCGATGACGTCTGCCTGAATGGAAGAGGGCAGGGCAAGGCCTGCTCCGAATCCAATGCCTGAAATAACCACAAGAATGCCGTAATAAAAACTGTCTCCCGGGCCAAGTCCGTAGACCCCTGCAAAGGCGCCGGTATTGATGAGCATGGCGATGATCCATGCGCTTTTTTTGCCGGTTTTTTTTGAGATGGCCACCCACAGGGGCAAAAACAGAATCCCTGTAACAAAATAGAGCAGCAGGTAAATTTCAGCATTCTGTGCTTCCAGTACATACTGCACATAATAGAGAATCAGCGTTGCAGGCAGATTGGAACCAACCGCACTGATAGCATAGGCTGCCAGCAGGATCATGAAGGGCCGGTTTTTGAGTACGCTGCCATACCCCGAAAAAAAGGATTGCCTGCCTCGGCGTTTAACCGGGTGGTTCTCTGACACACGCCAGACACAGAAACTGCAGGCAGCCAGGATCATGGGCGAATAAACCAGGGCCAGGAGAGCGAATCGGCCCCGTTCGGTCACCGGTAGGCCGAGACTATCCAGCATCCAGGATGCCAGGTTCGGTGATGCAGCGGCAGCAACCGTTCCCACAATCAGAAATCCGTCCCTCAGGCTGAACAGGGTGGTCCGCTCATGATAATCCGCCGTGAGCTCGGGACCTAATGATTCATAGGGAATGGTGACCAGGGTCCAGAAGAAAAACAGGGCAAATAACCAGAATCCGAATCTGAACACCTGATCCTCTCCCGGCGACCCTGGTGGAATAAAAAGAAACAGCATGGCAATGCCCAGGCCGAATGCCCCAAGACCGATAAACGGCCGGCGCCTGCCCCAGGGGGTGGTGATGGTGTCGGACAGATGGCCGATAATTGGGTCTGTTACTCCGTCAAATAACCTTACGCCAAGGAGGAGACCGCCCACGACTGAAATGGGAATGCCGATGGTGTCGGTATAGAATTTGGGGAGATAGACATAAATCGGGATGCCGATTACGGCCAGGGCCAGGGCTGGGAATGCATAGGCAAGCCGGATAGACCATGGGAGGCGCTGGGCTTTTTCCGTCATCGTTTCACTCCCAGCAGCTTGTCCCTGAAGCCGGCATCGATGGGTTTTTCCCCGATCCATATGGAAAAAACGGCAGCGGCAAAATCTGCACCATGAATATTTCCCAGGCTTTTTTTGTTCAAGGCAAGTTCGGTCCCTGATCCCGGAAGGTAGGTTAAGGAATAACGGTCCCCTGGGATCACATCAACATAGAGGCTGTTTAGCGCTTCAATCCTGGTTTCAAGTTGCTCATAGGTGTCATTGTCCACAAAGCTTTTGATACTGTCTGCCGTGGCCTTGGCAAAATCCCGGGCAGCAATACCCACTCTGTACTCCAGGACCAGCTGTTTGGGTATGTCCGATAAGGCCTGACGGCCGTTCAAACCCGGGGGGAGATACAGGGCCCCTGCGTAGGCTTTGATCACAAGAAGATAGCGCAGCAGGGCTGTACCGGCCAGATGAAGATCCGTGCCATTGACGGTGATGTTGGACTCAAATACGGTCCCGTCAACTTCAGCGGCCCTGGCAGAAGATGCCAGGGAAACAAAACAACCAAGGGCCAGCAGGCCAGGGAGAATGACAGCGGCAGTGTATTGATAACGCCTCATGGGACCCCCTTTTCCATTATTGCTTTAAGATTTCGATACAGCTGTTCTCGTTCATCCAGGGTCTCCAGGGTGCTGCTGAAAACCTGGGTGGTGTGAGGGGTCCTGTCCAGCCAGAAGAGACCGGTTGCCAGGGCCGCCTCCGGTGCAACGGAAAGCCAGACAATGGTGTCTGCTCCCTGTTCAGGGGTTCTCAATAGCCGGTCTACGGCCTTGTAAAACCCGGGTAAAGCGTGTTGAACACCCGGGGTGCGAACCCAGCCCGGGTGCATGGCATGGACGGTAACCCCATCCCGGCTGAGCTGGTCTGCCCATAGTTCGGTGAGAATCACCAGCCCCCGTTTTGCCCTGGCATAGGCTTTGGCGCCGTTGAACGGTTCGTTCAGGTATTGAAGGTCATCCGGATAAATCTTCTGGGTATACATGCCGCCGGAGGAGACATTGATGATGCGGGCCGGTTTTGATGCCTTTAATGCCGGGATCAACAGCTCGGTCAGGGCAAAGGGTCCCATAAGGTCCGTGGCAAAGGTATGTTCAAACCCCTCCTGGGTAACGGATCGAGACGGGTAGAGGGCACCGGCATTGTTGATGAGAATGTGGATCTGCTGTTCCTTTTCCATGAGCTCCCTGGCCACCTTTTTGACCTGGGATAATATTCCCATATCAGCCTGGTAAAGGGCAATGGCAGGGTTGCCTGTGGCTGCCGCAATCCGGTTTTTTACAGAAATTGCTTTTTCCGGATTTCGGGCTACCATGGCCACCCTGGCACCGAGTCCGGCAAGGCTTTCGGCTGCTGCAAGACCGATGCCCGAAGTTGCCCCGGTAATCACCACGGTTTTCCCATTCAGACATGGGATGACAGGCTTCCAGTGCCTTCTGGCCGCCTGGTAGCCCAACCGGGTAAAGGCAGGCAGACCGCCCAGGATGGTACGGTCAAGAAAGGCTTTTCCGGGTCGGATTCCCGGGGAATGGATTGTCCTGTTGAAAGCTTTGTTAAGGCCGGAAACGGCCTTTTTCCCTGCGGATTCAAGGGCTTTTCTAAAGAACGGCACAATAGCTGCGCCAATGCCCTGAAAGGCCAAATCCGCTCGATAGATGATGCGGGTTTTGTTGCCAAGGGACACAAAGCGTATGGTATCAAGGGCAGTAAAAGAATTTCCCACGCCCTGGAGAACCACTTTTCCCGGCGACTGGTACTCCTGTATGGTGTAGGTCATGGACACCGGGAAAAGTCCGTAGCGGAGTTTCAGATGATAGACGGTTCCAACCCCTGTTTTTCCCGGACTTGCCTTCTTGGATTCCAAAACAGCTGGATCCCACTGCTCAATGGTTTGGAAATCGCTCACATACCGGAAAACGGTTTCAATGGTTTCCTTAACCTCTATGGTCTCTTTCAGGGTGATCATAAAAAAGTCTCCTCTGACGGATGTTGTCGTATGGTATACTGTTAATTAATATCTGCATTAAAAAATGAAATGTAAACAGATTTTTTCTTTTATGGGCACTCTCTTATTACCATCCGGTTGATTTTTTTCAGTTCGTGTGGTATTCTGGTGCCACTCTACAGCAGGGGGCTTTGCAATGAAAGATCATATGTCAATAGCGGTTGTCGGAGGTGGTGTTGCAGGGATAACAGCCTCTTTTCTACTCCAGGACAAGCATCGTGTCACGCTATTTGAAAAAAATGACCGTGTGGGGGGACATACCCATACGGTGACCCTTTCATCCGGCCCTGATCAGGGGCTCCGGGTCGATACGGGGTTCATCGTCATGAACGACAAAACGTATCCCCTGTTTATCCGGCTGCTGTCCAGGCTTAAGGTGGAGCTGGCGGAAACGGACATGTCCTTCAGCTATTATTGTAAAGGCACGGGGCTGCAGTACGGCTCCTCCAGCCTGAATAGTATCCTGGCCCAGCGGAAAAACATCGCCAATCCGGCCTATTGGAAATTTCTTCTGGAGATCATCCGTTTTTTCAGGACGGTCCGCCGCTGCCTTGAAAAAGGATCCATGGGACGGGTTACCCTTGAAGACTTCATCCGCGAGCAGGGATTCTCCCATCGTTTCAGGGATCAGTTCCTGCTGCCCATGTCGGCAGCCATCTGGTCGGCATCGGACCGGGAGATGACGCAGTTTCCCATGGAAGCCTTTGCCCGATTTTATGACAACCACGGGTTGTTGACCGTGAGGGATCATCCCCAGTGGTATTTTGTCAAAGGCGGCAGCCAATCCTATGTGACGGCTTTTTTAAACCAGTTTCCCGGAACGGTTCATACGGGCTCACCTGTGCGCTCCATAGGGCGGGCGGATACCGGCGTCACCCTTACCCTGTCTGACGGAACCCAAAAAGACTTTGACGCTGTTGTGATCGCGGCCCATGCGGACGAGGCCTTCAGCCTTCTGGCGGATCCGTCCCCTGAAGAAAAACGGCTTCTTTCCCCCTGGCGCTATTCCAAAAATCGGGTGATCCTCCACACGGACACCGCTTTGCTGCCCACCAACATCCGGGCCAGGGCTTCGTGGAATACCATCCGGGAACCCGGACACAGGAGCACATCGCCGGTCACGGTGACCTATGACATGACCCGGCTACAGAATCTGGCAACCGACACAACCTATTGCGTCACCCTGAACCCGGCCAATCCCATTCCGGAAGAGCATATCCTGGCATCCATGGTGTTTACCCATCCGATATTTGATTTTCCCGCCATGGATACCCAGTCCGGTCTCCCGGGTCTTAACGGCGTGAGGAATACCTGGTTCTGCGGAAGCTATTTCGCCTATGGTTTCCATGAGGATGCCGTCCGCTCATCGGTCAGCGTGGGCCGCCAATTCGGGGTGAATCTGTGAAGTCAACCATTGTAAAAGGCCAGGTGTTTCACAAGCGTTTCTTCCCGGAAATCCATCAGCTCCGGTATCCCCTCTATTTTTACTGCCTTGACTTGTCGGAACTGGATAGCCTGGATCGGAACTTTCCGGGATTTGCCTATAATCGATTCGGCATCATCTCCATTCATGATGGGGATTACCTGGACAACGGACGTGGCTCCATCCAGGAAAAACTCTTTCGCTACTTAGGCCGGTCCGGAATTCAATCCGGCATTGGGCAGGTGATGATGGTGACCTCACCGCGGTTTATGGTTTCCGTGTTCAATCCGGTCACCTTTTATTTTTGCCGGACAGACCGGAATGTCATGGATTGTGTCGTGGTGGAGGTGCACAATACCTTTGGCGAGAGCCATCTTTACATCCTGACCCGCAAGATGGCATCCGGCAGGGCCGGTTACAGGTTTACCGCACCAAAAACGTTTCACGTTTCTCCCTTCAACAGGGTTGAAGGGATCTACGATTTTTATTTCGGTCCCCTGGATCAAAGCATCGATATCCGGATCACCATGACGGTAGACGGCAGGAAAAAATTTACGGCACGGCTTTGGGGGGATCATTGCCCTTTTACGCTGAAAAACCATCTATCTTATTGGTTGCGTCACCCCCTGATCCCCCACAGGACCATGCCAAGAATACTGAAGGAGGCTGGTGTGCTCTATTTTGGTAAACGGCTGCCCTATGTTCCAAAACCGGTGGCCATGGATCCCATGACCATCCGGAAAACACCTTCAAGCCGGATTCAGAAGCTTTCTCAGAATCTTTTTCTCAGCACATTGAAGCGCATTAAAAACGGACGTCTGGCCCTTGTCCTTCCGGATGGAAGACCATTGGAATATGGATCGCCTGACGCAAGTTTAAGGGCAGAGATGATCATTCTGGATTATGATTTTTTCCCAAAGGTGATACTTGGCGGGGATATCGGTTTTGGAGAATCCTATATGCAGGGTTTTTTCAGGACTGACGATCTGGCAGCCCTCATGGAAATATTTATCCGGGGCTTCAGTGCGGGGACCCGGCCCGGTCGCCTGTCTGCCTTTTTCAGCGGCGCCTTGGCCAGACTGATCCGGGCAGGGGAAAAAAACAATCTTTTGGGCAGCCGGCGAAACATCCGGCGTCACTATGACCTGAGCAACGACTTTTTCAGGCTGTTCCTGGATCGGTCCATGACTTACTCCTGCGCCCTGTTTCAATCTACAGCGGACGGCCTTGAAACCGCCCAGGAGAACAAGCTCCTCCGCATCATTGAAAAGGCCTGCATTTCTGCCGGGGATCACGTCCTGGAGATCGGCTCAGGCTGGGGCAGTTTTGCTGTTGCCGCAGTTCGAAAAACAGGTTGCCGGGTCACCACCATCACCCTGTCAAAACGGCAGTTTGACCATGTTTCCCGTCTGGTCCGGACCCTGGGGATGGAGAATCGGATCACCGTGCTGCTGGAAGACTACAGAACCATGACCGGCCGCTTCGACAGGATTGTTTCCATTGAGATGCTCGAGGCCGTGGGACACAGCTACCTCGGCACCTTTTTTCACTGCTGCCATCGCCTTCTGAAGCCCGGCGGAAGGATGGTGATCCAGGTAATCACCCTTCCGGATCAGGAATACGGATCCTACCGGCTACGGCTGGACTGGATTCAAAAACATATCTTTCCGGGCGGCCACCTGCCCTCTCTTACAGCCATGTGCAATGCCATGACGCGCAAAAGCCCTTTTATCATCGAGCACCTGGAGAATATAGGCCCCCATTATGCAGAAACCTTGAAACACTGGCACAACCGATTCACAAAACATCTGGATCAAGTCAGGGACCTGGGTTATGATGAGATGTTTATCCTGAAATGGGAATTTTACCTGAAATCCTGCGAGGTCATGTTCAGGCAGCGGGGGCTGGAAGATCTCCAGCTGGTGATTACCCGGCCATACGAGTGATTGGGGTGCCCCCAAGCACCGTCCAGGCAGGCGCGATTTTTCAGGTATACCATATTATGCGTTCGATCAAAGATATATGCTGAAGACGCTAAAGGATAATGACCCGGTCGGTTCGCCTTGTCCGGCCCGGGTGTCGGCCGTTGATTTTTCAAACCCGCGGTCTACTCTTTTTTACCGCTGTCATGTAACGCCCACATATCTTCGTCGGTGAAACAGCGTTCACTTTCATCCGGGTTCATGGCGTCTTTTTCCATTTTGCGGCGGTCATAGGCCGGGTCCAGCACTTCATTGTAGTATTCATGCTGGATTAAAAGATTCATGATCTGGCTGGTACCGGTCCATATCATGGCCAGCCGGATGTCCCGCAATGATCTTTCGACGGGATAAACATCGGTATATCCGATACCCCCCATGATCTGCATGGCGTTGTTGACCACCGCCCAGGCCGATTCGGTGGCAAACCGTTTGGCTTCACTGACCAGGCGACGGGCATTGGATGCGTTTTCATCCACGGCCCGGGCCGCCATATAGGTAAGGCTCCGGGCGGCATCGAGCTGGGTAATGGCATCGGCCACCATGAAGTTGATGGCCTGGAATTTTTTAATGGTGCGGCCAAAGGCCCTGCGGCGGTTGGAATACCGCACCGCCAGATCCAGGGCACCCCAGACCCCAAGGCATCCGGCGGCAGAGGTCAGCCGTTCGGGGATCATCATCTGGTTAAAGCAAAGGGCGCCGCCGTGAAGCTCACCCACCAGGTTTTCCTTTGGAACGATGACATCCCGGAACACCAGCCGGCCGGTACCGCCGCCCCGACATCCCATGAGGCCGTATAGATAGTCGACCTCGACGCCTGGGCCTTTTTCGATGATCAGGAGGCTCAGGCGGCCGTATTTATGGGCATTTTCATCAAAGTTGGTGCGGCAGTACACCAGAAAAAAATCCGATCCTTCAGCCCCCACCACAAATCGTTTCTGACCGTTGACCACAAAGTGATCCCCTTTAAGATCGGCCCGGGTAACAGCCCCGAAAAAATCCGATCCGCCTCTGGGTTCGGTGAGGGCCTCGGCGGCCACGAGTTTTCCTTTCAGGTAGGGCTTCAGGTATTTTTCTTTCTGGCGTTCGGTGCCGAACACGTTAATGGCTTCACCGACGATGGACGGCATGACAAACGCGCAGCCCAGGGCCATGCCGAGGCAGCCGATCTCTTCGGTGGCCGCCACATCGGCCACCCAGTTCATGCCCCGTCCCCCCCATTTTTCCGGAAAGCGGATGCCGCGCAGGTTTTTAGCCGCCAGTTTTTCTACAAACTCCCGGGGATAGGCGATTTCGTCCTTATCCATCTGGCGCAGGAAATCGCTGTTGATTTCGTTTCGGGTAAATTCTCTGGCCTCTTTTTTGATCGTCTGTTCATCGGGTGTTAAAAGAAAATCGTACATACCATCCTCCTCGTTAAATTCTTTTCAAATACTATATTTTGTCAGCCCGGCCCGGCAGGCAGCGGCAAAGTCTTCCGGATAATGACCGTTGATCCATCGGAGCTGAGCTTCGCTGAAGGCACCGGGAGACTGGGGAAGACGGGGCAGGAATGAATACAGCAGCCGCTGGTCGTTTTCAGGATCATCAATTCTTTTGGAATACTCAATGACACTGACCAGACGTGCCCCCAGGGCGCTCAGTGCTTTCATGGCCATCCACAATCCAATATCAAGGGAATTTCTGATATGGGTGTCGGCCTCGATGATATTACCCACCGGGCCAAGGGTCATGAGCTGAAGTTCCCACTGGGAGGTCTGGGCTTTGGGTACAAACAGGATGATGTTTTTATCTTGATACACGATAAGTTCCGATGGCCTGCCGGTGTTTCCATCCATGCGGCGATTGGTGAAAATGGCATGGGTATAGGCCTTGAAAAAGTCGGCGCCTGTTTCCTTGTGGTATTCACGGATAAATTGACGGACAAGGTCTCCGCATGCATAGGCGGGGAGAAGGGGCCCGGTTTTCGCGTCACCGGGAATGGCGGGGACCGCGGCCGGGACCAGGGCATACTGCTGGTGGACCTGCTGGTGGGATGCATGCAGGCGGTATTGGCTGGGTGAATAGTCAAACCCGAAATTCCAGCCCCAGAGGGTGGCGTTGAAGTTGAGCGCGGTTTCCGGGCACCGGGCCAGTTTGTCGACAATGGCGGTGCGCAACCTTTCCAGTTCGTCGGCCGTAAGCATTTTTGGTATCGCAGGAAGCGCCAGCGCCAGTTCACAGGCCAGCCGGACAATGGTTCTCTGATAATATAAATGGCGCATGGATTTCATATCGGCAAGGGTCAGGTCCGCTATTCGATAACGTACGGCATCATGGGCCATGTTGGCGGCATAATGTCCCCAGGGGATATAGGAGTTGGCGCGGAGATATTCAAATACATGGCTGTCTGTATCCGGTATTTTTACGTCGCCGACGATTTCGCTGGTCCCCTGAACCCCGGGTTTTAAGACCATAACGGTTTTATAATCATCGGGAATGAAAAAATTATTGGCAAGGGTTTCAAAGAGCAGCCTGTTTTTAATCACGGGCCGGGGGCTGCCGTTTTCCCATGGCTGATAGGGCATCCCAACGGGCCTTCCGGTTTGCTCATCGCGGATAAAATCACAGCAGGCATCGGCCATTATTTCAAGATCTTCGGGGTCGGTGGAGCTGGTTGCCAGGGCCAGCAGCAGGGGAGGGGGCAGGCTTAAAATAAGTTTGGCGGTGTCTTCTGAACGGATATAACCGGATTCGGCCCAGCCCGCCATGATATCTGACAGGGAGATCGCAGGTTTTGGGGGCAGCCGGATACCCGATATGGCTTTAGCGTTTTTATCGGCCCAGGCCTTGCCGATATAGGTGGTTCCCCGGAACGGGAACGGGTTGGGAATCTCATAAATGGGCATCGCTGAATCTGCCTTAACCGGTCCATGGGGAAAATTGGCGGTATTGATCAGGGGGCTGCCGTCGGCCAGGGTACCCAGGGGTTCCGACATGTGGCGTTCACGCAGATTCTTTGCCTGGTATTCGGTTTGGTGTAAACCAAACACAAAAGATCCCTGTGGTGTTACACAGGTCCTGACACGCATGGTCATTTATTTACCGCCCACTTTTGTAGGTATGCCTTGAGATCTCTGTCCAGGTCCCTGGAAATCATCATGTCCGGCCGACTTGCAAGGATCTCTTTATATTTGCGGTTGGCGCGGGTCATGATGCTCTCTTTACCGTTGGACGCCCAGTTGTCATAGGACTGCCAGCATGAGACCGTGGGAAGCCACTGCCTTCTGAACCGTGCAAAGGTATCTTCATGGGGGAGATAACTGCCGCCGGGTCCCACTTCTTTTATGACATCCAGGGACAATTCACCATCGGAGGTGTCCACCCCTTCGCAGATACGGATCACCCGGCTCATCATCTCCTCGTCAATGATGAACTTTTCATAAGAAATGGTCAAAATGGCATCCAGTACACCAAAGACCTGTTCGATCATGTGGCCGCCGGACATCATCCCCATCATCATGTTCTGCATGGTGTCATACCCGGCCTGGATATCCACCTCCTTGGCATCGGTCATACCGGCCATAATGCGGGTGGGCACCTTGTAAAAATCAATGGCCATCTGGAGGCAGGTCGAGTTGATCAAAAATTGTTCCGGGGGGGCGTATATGCAAATAGCGGTTCTCATATCGGCAACCGTGGATGCCGGGCAATATACCATGGGCCCGCCGGGATTGATCAGCTGTACCAGGGCATTTCCGGCCAGCACCTCTGCATTTTGCTGAACAATACTGCCAAAAAGGCTTATGGGCGCTGTAATGCCTGCCAGGGCACAGGGCAGAATATACACCGGTTGATGCCTGCGGGCATATGCAATGATGGTGTCAAGGGTTTCCGTGGCATATTTCAGCGGACTCAGGGGGTTGGTGCTGACCCCGACACAATAGTGGTTTTCAAGAAATTTTTCCCCGAACACCATCTCCACCATGTCCAGGGATTCTTTTGCTTTTTGGGCAACGGTACAGCTTCCGATGATGGGTTTGTCCGTATGCTTGATGGTTTCGTAAAGCATGTACAACGCCCGCTCGGTGTCCGCCACATCATCCGGCGCCACGGGGGTGGCGCCGGTGAGTTTTACAATGTCGCTGGCCTGGGAGAGTTTCTGGAAATTGGCGAAGTCTTCGAGAAGTCCCCGGCGTTTTCCGTTGTCCATATCTTCACAGAACACGCATCCCACATTGGGGTGGGGGGCAAAACCATCGCCAATGGTTACCGATTGTGCGTCATTTCTTGCCACGTGGCGAAATGTCGTTGGGGCCTGTTCCATGGCGGTTTCCGCCATGGGGCCTGGAATGAATACGGTTTTTCCGTCCACCCTGGCCCCATGGCGTTTAAAAATTTCCAGGGCCGTTTCATGTTCGAAGATAACGCCGCACTGTTCCAAAATTTTGATACTGGCGTCGTGTATCCTGGGCAGGTCGGCACTTTTCACTATTTTGACCCGAGGCAGTTTTCTTGTTGCGGAATTACAGAAAGTATTGGGTGTCATCATACATCATCTCCTAAGTTACCCTCTTGCCAGGGCCAGCAGGTTAGCACCCAGTTGGTGGCGTTTTTCAGCCGGACTGCCGTTTTCGATGCGCTGTTTCATCTGCAGCCCGTTGAGTTTGCGCATCTGCTTGTCTCCCTCGACAAAGACGATGGCCCCGGGTTCGCATTCCTTGACGCAGGCCGGGTCTCCGCCGCAATAATCACATTTGAAGGCGATATGGTCGCTGCTCATCTGGATCATGCCGTAGGTACAGGCGTTCACGCAGTCGCCGCAGCCGTTGCATTTTTCGGCATTGACCAGCACAACCCCGTCGGCATCTTTGGTGATAGCCCCCTCCGGGCAGGCCTTCATGCAGTCGGGCTTCGGGCAATGAAAGCAGATGCTGGGTACCGAATATCCCCTGAGGGGGAAATTGTTGATATGAATTCTGGCTTTGGTGGGCTGGAACAGGCCTTGTTTGACGGCGGAGCAGACATAGACGCAGCGATTGCATCCGGTGCAGAGTTCGGGATTGGCAAATATATGTTTTTCCATGAGTTGTATTCCTCCTGGGGCTTTTAGAATTGGTCAAGACCTAGCTGGGCCAGTTTTTCCGGGGTGGGAACGCCATTTTCATCCCATCCGCGCTTTTTGTAGTACAAGGCCAGGCAGTGGTTGAAATCTTCCGGTGCAAACACCCGTCCGGCGTGTTCGCCCTTTTGGAGCTGCTGTGTCATCTGCTTGATCGGCAGATAATCGTCCGCACGGGTGAGACCGGCCCTGAGGTTGAACAGGCGCAGAATATTCCAGATCTTCTCCCCGGCATGTTCAAGTTCCTTTGCCGTGACCGTTTCCCCCGTGGCCACGGAGAGAATGTCGGCAATGATGGGCGCTGTGATCGAGCCCCAGAAATCGCAAAAGCCCATGGACCATTTGATGGTCGCAAAGTTCTGGCCGTCAACCACATCCTGGGCCATGGCCTCCAGGTCAAAGGGGGTTTCGCTGAACATGGGAAAGGCGCGCATGTGGCAGCCCCCGCGTTCGCTGGTGGCATACGCCAGCCCCATGCCGTAATTGGAGCGGGGGTCATAGGCCGGGAATTCAAGGCCCTTGGCTTCGGAGGTCAAATCCTGGCTGTCATACTTGGCAGCCAGCTTTTTGGCCCCCAGGGCCAGGTCTTTGCCGCGATGGGTGGAAAGGGTGGCGATTTCCGTGACCGCCTTGAGGTATTCGACGGGTTCACCGAATTTCAGATTGAAGTCGTGGCGGCCTTTTTCGGTCATGTCCATGGCCAGGCCGATGATGTTGCCGCAGCTGATGGTATCCAGACCCAGATCGTCGCACAGGCGATTGAAGCGGATGACCTGCTCCAGGTCGTTGATTTCGCAGTTGCTGCCCGCCAGGCAGAGGGTTTCGTATTCCGGCCCCTCCATCTCGGCACCATTGATGTGGGTGAATTTGCCGCAGGCCAGGGGGCAGGTGGAACAGGCCCGGTTCCCCAGTTTGGCGGCCTTGATGGCATCGGTGTTGAGCCCCTCCTTGGCGTCGTTGACGCCATAGCTGAAATTACGGGTGGGATGGCCCCCCATGTCACTGATGACATCCACCAGCATCGCAGTGCCGTCGGTTTTGGCCCACAGGTTCGCCTCGGTCAACAGGTCGGCTTTTTTGTGTTTGTTGACCGTCTCGATGAAGGCGGGCACGTCCGCCACTTTGATACCGCCGGTACCGCGCACCACAATGGCTTTTAACTTCTTGCTGCCCAGGATGGCGCCGCCGCCGCCGCGGCCCATCTGGCGGTAGGCCTCGGTGCCGATGCAGGCATGGGATACCATATTCTCACCGGCGGGCCCGATGGCCAGCACCTTGGCTTCGGGGGTTCCCACAGCCGCCTGCAGTCGTTCTTCGGTTTCGAAAATGCCCTTACCGGCCAGGAATTGGGCACTCTCCAGACTCACCTGGTCATCCATGATCTTAAGATAGGTGGGCTTTTTGGCTGCGCCTTTGATGATGATGCCGTCATAGCCGGCAAATTTGAGTTCAGGCCCGAAGGCGCCGCCGGTATTGGAAGAAAAAATAGTGCCGCTATGGGGCGACTTGGACACCAGGTTGAACCGGGCGGTCATGGGGGCTGAAGTGCCGCCCAAGGGTCCGGTCATGATGATCACCGGATTTTCAGGGGAAAGGGGATCGACTTGGGGATCAACCAGATCCCAGTAGTAACGGACCGCCAGCCCCCAGCAACCCCAATACGCCTTGATCCAGTCTTTCCGCAGCGGCTCTTCTGAAATTTGCCCGGTGCTGAGATCAACAACGAGTAATTTACCTGCATAAAGATTCATATTCCCTCCCATTATCCATATTTGTTAATGAAAACTATCCACAGGCCCCTGGGGGCCGGTAAAACCAAAAGTTCAGGTTGATAAATAGGTTGATAGGTAGAAGGTTGTTAGACACAAAACCTTCTACCTTCAGCCTTCAACCTGTATAAACTTAGCCATCTGAAAGAACGTTTACGAGAGCATCACCCCTGACATGGATGAATACCGTCAGATTATTCGGCGACCAGTGTTTCCGGAAATCCCGGTGCCCGCAAAGGCTGCCGGCAGGCATCTTCCAGCATTTTAACCACTTTGGGCGACCACGCATCACCGCCGAACAAATTGCGGGCCCTTTCAAAAATCTGGCGCGTCATACCGCCCAGTTCCAGGGGAACATTGAGTTTTTCCGCGATTTTACCTGCAAATCGCAGGTCCTTGCAGGCCAGGTCCATGGTGAAATTTACGTTATAGCTGCCGCTGAGAATAAGTTGAGATTCGGTTTCATGGACAAAACTGTTACCCGAACTGGCCCGAATCGCTTTGTATGCAGCCCCCAGGTCCACCCCCTGTCTGGCTGCCAGCATCATGCCTTCCCCGGCGGCCACCAGATGAATAAACGCCAGCATGTTGGTGACCACTTTGACAACGCTGGCATTGCCGACGACACCCAGGTGGATCACCTCTTTGCCCATTACTTCGAGGATGGGTTTAAACCGTTCATACACAGTGATGTCACCGCCGACGAGCACGGTGATGTCGCCGGTATGGGCCAGGTGCACGCCGCCTGTCACCGGACATTCAAGCACGTCTAAGCCTTTCTCCCGGGCAATTTGTGCCAGACGCTGGATATCTTCAAAATCGGTGGTGCTCATTTCGATCCAGCAGCTGCCCTGCATCAGGTGGTCAAAAACACCCCCCGCACGCTCCACCACGGCCCGGGAAGCCTCGGGTGAGGGCAATGCCGTTATCACCACCGCTGCTGCATGGCATACCCCGGCGATATCATCAGACCATCTGGCGCCGGCTTCGATCAGACCGACACCGACTTCAGGGTGAAGGTCGCTGACGGTCACATCGTGGCCGGCCCTGACCAGGTTCAAGGCCAGGGGATACCCCAGATTGCCCAATCCGATAAATCCGATTTTCATATTTTCTCCTTTTTATTATTGTTCCAGTGGTCATAATCTAACCCCAACTCCGCTAAAAGCATGAATACTACTGTCTTTAAGGGGATTCAAGAAAAAATCGATCAAAATTTTATAAACATTCGTATTTCTCAAATCATATTTTTTTTAAATATCTGTACGGGATAAAACAATTACCGTCAGGCCACCGGACTTGATACCCACAGATATCCTTCAAGGCTCGTTAAAGGTTGACGTTTCCGGGTAACCATGATAGTCTATATGGACTATAATTTGGAAAATTGCCGTATATCCATATGGTAAAATTTGTGTATGCCTTGATTTTGAACGAAAACCGTTTTTTCTGGATAGACGCAAGTTAAGGGGACAGATATGAAATTTATGGTATGTTATGACGGTTCGAAGAGAGCGAAAAAGGCCCTTGAGCTTGCCAGGGAGCACGCAAAAGTCTGGGGTGCTTCATTAGAGGTGGTCAGCTCGATTGAGCGGGAACTGTCGCTGAAACGGTCGTTTATTGAAAAAAAAGAACAGGATTTGGAAAATGAGGTCAAAGCGGTTTTAAGCGGAAGCGGCATTTCCTATGAAATTGATCTGCTCATCGATACGCTGAGTCCGGAAGAACAAATGGTTCGGTTTGCTGAAAAAGAAGCGATCGATCAGATATTTATCGGGATCGAAAAACAATCCAAGGTTGGAAAACTGGTTTTCGGGTCCATCGCCCAGTATATGTTATTAAGAGCCCCGTGTCCGGTGGTCACGGTAAAATAATGCGGTGGCAATCCACCGCTCCATTGCCCACAGAATTCTCACAGATTGATCCTCTCGTAAAACGTCGGATTTAGACGGCCTCGTAAAAAGTTCAAAGTCAAGGCGTGCAAATTTTACAATCATGAGGTGTACCTATAGTACGTTGAATGATTGTGAAATGCAGCGCAACGCAGGATTTGGGCTTTTTACGAGATCGTCACAGATTAAACCACTGACGCCTCTTTTATCTCCTTGAGTCCAATGCCTCTTTCTTTTCTCATTTTCAATACATTATCAAGCCAATCCGGATCCATTTCAGGAACCGAAGAGAGCAACAGTTCCGTGTATTCATGGTATGGCGGATCAAGGACTTTCTTTTTGATGCCCTGTTCGACAATTCTGCCCTGCAGCATGACCACGATCTCATCGGATATGGCCTTTACCGTTGCCAGGTCGTGGGTAATAAAGAGATAGGACACCTGTAATTCGTTTTGCAGATCCTGCAGCAATTTCAGAATCCCTTCGGCCACCAACTGGTCCAGGGCCGACGTTACTTCATCACAGATAATCAGATCCGGTTTTGCCGCCAGGGCCCGGGCGATACAGATCCGCTGCTTTTCACCCCCTGACATTTCACCGGGGAAGCGATCGATATATTTTTTAGGCTTCAGTTCAATCATTTCCAGAAGTTCTCGGATTCTGTCTTCCTTTTCCTTGCCATGAAGATTAAAATAAAATGTAAGGGGACGTCCGATGACATCCCTCACTTTTTGCCGGGGGTTAAGGGCCGTGTCCGGCATTTGATAAATCATCTGCATGATCCTCAGTGTTTCCCGGGCCCGCGCCTTTAAGGCCGGGGGCAACACTTTGCCGCCGTACGTAATTTCCCCCTCAAGGGGCGGCAGCAGACCGGTGATGACCCGCGCCAGGGTGCTTTTACCGCTGCCCGATTCACCCACCAATGCCACGGTCCTGGCGCGTCTGACGACAAGGTTGATGTCTTCAAGCACCTTTTCACTGGCCTTGCCCGTGTAGCTGGCCGATATATTGTCAACTTTCAGAACAATATCGTGTTCAGTGGCGGAAAGATCCCTCTCTTCCCTGAGAGACCGGACTGACAGCAGGGCCCGGGTATAGTCCTCTTTGGGATTGGCCATCAATTCCCTGGCATTATTTTCTTCGATGAGATCACCGTATCTGAGGACCATGATGCGATCGGCCAATTGAGCCACTACGGCCAGGTCGTGGGTGATGTAAATCGCTGCCGTTTTAAATTCCCGGGTTATTTTCTTGATGGCGGCCAGGACCTCGATCTGCGTTGTCACGTCCAATGCGGTTGTGGGCTCATCAAAAATGATGAGGTCCGGTGTGCAGGCCATGGCCATGGCCACCATGGCCCGCTGGAGCTGCCCTCCCGAAACCTGATGGGGATAGCGGTAACCGATCCCTTCAGGATCCGGCAGCAGAAGGCGCCGATATATGTCCACGGCTTTTTCTTCCGCTTTTTGGAAATTCATCAGGCCGTGCTGAATCGGCGCTTCCGCATATTGTTTGATGAGCCGGTGCGCCGGATTAAACGAGGCGGCTGCGCTTTGTGCGACATAGGAGATACGAACGCCTCTGATTTTTTTTAACTCATTTCTCGGTGCGCCCACCAGTTCCATGCCGTCAAAGACAATTGATCCGGAGGAGATACGACAGCCCCCCCGGGTGTAGGCCATGGAGGCGAGCCCGAAGGTGGATTTCCCCGCCCCGGATTCTCCTATCAGACCGAGAACTTCACCTCTGTCCAGCGTGAGGTCAAGGCTCTTTATGATCGGCATCCATTTCTCTTCATCTGAACTGTAACCGTCTATCACTATTTTTTTCATTTCAAGCAGATGGGTCATCGTTAAGTTACCTCACAGAAGCATTGCTGTTAATCTTTCAATCCGCTGGCGATCTTTAAAAACCAGTCGACAATCAGATTGACACCCACCGTCAAAAATGCAATGGCGCCGGCGGGCCATAACGGTGTCAGAATGCCGAAGGTAATGGCCCCGGCATTCTCCCGAACCATGCCGCCCCAATCCGCTGTGGGCGGCTGGATGCCAAGCCCCAGAAAACTGAGGGCCGCGATGAATAAAAATACGAAACAGAACCGCAGGCCGAATTCCGCAACCAGCGGCGGCATGGCATTGGGCAGAATTTCTTTACGCATGACCCAGAAGATGCCCTCCCCACGAAGCCTCGCCGCTTCAACGAACTCCATGACATTAATATCCATGGCAACGGCCCTTGAGAGGCGAAAAACCCGGGTGGAATCAAGCACCGCGATGACCAATATTAATGCGGGCACGGATGTCCCCACCACCGACAGGGCCATCAAGGCAAAAATAAGCGTTGGAAACGCCATCAGGATGTCGACAATACGGCTGATGATCAATTCGGGCCAGCCCCCGATGACCGCCGCGAAAAAGCCTATCAGCGCACCGAAAAAAAACGAAAGCAGTGTGGTGACAAATGCGATGACGATGGTGTTTCGGGCACCATACAACAACCGTGTGAACATATCACGCCCCAGGTGGTCCGTACCGAGCAGGTGGTCCGAACTCGAAGGAAGCCAGACGTCCCCCACCATTTCCGTTTCCGAATAGGGGGCGATCACCGGAACAAAAATAGCTGCAAAGATATTGATCAGTATCATTGCAAGACCAATGCGGGCGCTCAGGGGCGATTGTCTCAGCAATTTTAAAAAACCCATCGAAGCCTTCTCCTTATTTTGATCTTGGATGCAGCAACCTGGGGTTGCTGAGAATTGACAGTATGTCAGCCAGAAGATTCAGTGAAATATAAACGACGGCAAAAATAAGGCCGCTGGCCTGAACAACGGGGATGTCCCGCTTGGCTACCGAGTCCACCAGAAGCTGGCCCAGCCCCGGATAAACAAATACCACCTCAACAATCACGACACCCACCACCAGATAGGCCAGATTAAGGGCAACGACGTTAATGACCGGTGAAAGGGCGTTTGGAAATGCGTGCACAACAATAACCCGCATCCGTTTCAGCCCCTTTAATCTGGCCATCTCCACATAGGAACTGGCAAGGACATTGATGACGGCCGCACGGGTCTGGCGCATCATGTGGGCGGTAACAATAAATGTAAGGGTCAGGCTGGGAAGAATAATGGCGTCGATTTTCTGCCAGAACGACATCTGCTCGTTGATATTGGAAATACTGGGGAAAATAACCAGTTTCACAGACAGCAGCGCAATGAGGATATAGGCGACGAAGAATTCGGGAAAAGAGATCGCGCTGAGGGTGGCTGTGGAAATCGCTTTATCAAACAGGGTGTCGCGATAAAGCGCGGCCAGGAGCCCGAGAATGATGGCAATGGGTATGGATATCACCGCCGCCGAGCTGGCTAGAAATATGGTGTTCTCAAATCGCCAGCCGATCAACTCCGTAATCGGCCGGCCGTTGGCAAGGGAATTTCCTAAATCTCCCCTGGCAAAACTGCCCAGCCAGCTGAAATAGCGGACATGGGGAGGAAGGTCTAATTTGAGCTCTTTTCTAAACGCCGCAACGGTTTCAGGTGTTGCCTCCTGCCCCAGGATCGCTTCTGCCAGATCCCCGGGAAGCGCCTCCACGCCGACAAAAATGAGAACAGAGATGACGATGATCGTCATTAGCCCCAGGGCCATTCGCTTTGCCACCATTATGATGATGTCTTTCATTTTTTCACCGTTTTTAAGATGTTTGTAACACAGATTTCGGTTGATATTTTTTCGGGAGCGGTGTGTTTTCCTCAAAAGGTATGGCCAGCTTGAAAACACCCTCATCAAGCCGTGAGAAGACCTTTAATTCGCCTTTTTCAAAAATTCGCAACATGGCTTTATTGTGCTCCAGAATTTCAGCCACAAACCCCTTCAGACCTTTTTTTTTTGCCAGTTTTATCAACATGCGGTACATGTAGGAGGCAATGCCGATGCCATTATAGGCCTCATCGATGAAAAAAGCCAGATCGCCGAATTCCGCTTCGTCTATTTTTGCAAAGCGAGCCTCGGCGATGATGGTTTCCTCCTTAGCATCTCCAAGAATGGCAACGATAGAGATATCGGTGCTGTAATCAATGTTGACATATGCCTGCATGTCCTGGTGCTTCATGATTGAAATGGGAAAGAAAAACCGGCTTTGGATACCCTTTTTTGAAAACCGATAAAACAGGTGCCGCATGGCTGCTTCATCCGATGGTTTGGTTGGCCTGAAACGGACTTTCACCCCCCTAAAGAGATGTTCCCCCATGATGTCCAATGGGTAAAATCGGCCTATATTTATGGGATAAGCCTGATCCGAAGAAAGTATCCGTTTCTCTTTTGCGACCCGGATCAATGCCTCTCTGTCATCTGGATGGGCGATGTCGATAAGGGATAGTGCCCGTTCTTTGAGGGTGCGCCACTTCAGGTTTGCGATGCCATATTCTGTGACAACCGCATCGATGGATTCTCTCATATGAAATTGATTGCGCAGGTCCCGAAGCATAGCGACAATATTGGGGGTGCCCCTGTTGTTTCTGCTGGGCAGTCCGACAATTGTCCGCCCCCCCGCAGAAAGTTCGGCGCCGGTAAAAAGGTCGGCAGACTGCCCCGGGCCTGTTACGAGATTACCCTTGCCCATGGAAAAAGAAATACGCCCCAGCAAATCGACTTTGTTGGCCTCTTGTATGACAACAAAGTTGGGATTCCGCCCGATCTGTATCGGGTTTAAGACCTGTTCGATGCTCTGGAATTCCACAACCGGATTACGGTCCAGCCATTGCAGCAAACGAGGCGTGCCCAGCGCATAAGAGGTCACTGATTTTCCCCGGAACACCTCTTTGCGATAATTGGAAACGGCGCCGCTTTTTACCAGATCCATGAGTGCATCCGTAAAATACGCTGTATGAATACCCAGATGCTTTTTGGACATCAGGGTCTGGCTCAACGCATCGAACAAGGCGCCTGTATGAAAATTGATACAATCGCCGTCCTGTATGATCTGGGCGATATTTGCGGCCACTTTGTTGATGACAGGTTTGACGGGATACCGTTTAAAATAAAGTGGCGGCACCGTGGCTTCAACAAAAAGGTCAAAATCAGAAATAGAAACAATCGTATCACCCAGTGTAAAGGGGATCTGGGTATTGATTTCCCCGACAACCAGGGACGCCCGATGCATGGCCTCCCTCGCAATATCGATGGCAACCCCCATAGAGCAGTATCCCGCACTGTTGGGCGGCGTAATCTGAACGAATGCCACATCGATGGGAATCCGGTTGGACTTGATCAGTTCCTGTATCTGGGAAATGCGTCCGGGGATTAAGTCAACATTACCCGCAATAACCGCTTCACTGGAAATCCATGTGGAAAAAAATGTTTTAAGCCGATATTTCTGGTAATCCAGTTTTTTTAATGAAAAAAAATCACTGTGGCTGGACAGCTGAATCAATTCCAGATCATGAAGATTTGGATAATCAGAGGCAAACAGCTGTTGCGTGAGTGTTCGGGGCTCTGCAACGCCACTTCCCACAAAAATACTCATCCCGGGTTTGATATACGTTAATATTTCCTCGGGAGGTACCACCCGTTGTCGCCATTGCATGTGATTCTCGTGATCTCCCATGGGGCCTTCATCCGGATTTAGTATGGGTCTAAACAGTTGCTTTCTTGCCCATTACGCAAAACTCAGCATACACAACTTTCATGTAAAAAAGGATAGGGCCTTGACCATCGCCTGGGCCACATTCGCAAAAAGACTGACGCATGAACGCCTGCGGAACGAAGGTCTTCGGTCGAAACGATGATCAGGGCCCGGAATCAACAACGTATCAACACCTTTTGATTTGTATGAAGAACGCCGAGGTTTATTTGAACCACCATCTTTCGGCGTTGTGTTGCCCATCCGCTTCCATGTGGCCTGAAATGGTGTCGTGGCCGACCTTGTCGGACAGTGCCTCGACGATCTGGGCGAACATGGGAATGATGGTCCCGCCTTCATCTTTGCAGATCTCCTGCATATCCGCATACATCTGTGCCCGCTTTTTCTCGTCGAGTTCCGCCTTGGCTTCTACGAGCAGTTTGGTGAATTTTTCATTATCCCAGTGCGCATCGTTCCAGGGTGCGCCGGAGGCATATGCCACGGAAAACATCATGTCTTCGGTGGGACGTCCACTCCAGTAGCACATACAGAACTCTTTCTTTGTCCAGACGTTGCTCCAGTAGCCGTCGGCCGGTTCCCGCACCACATTGACGGTGATGCCTGCTTTTTTAGCATGCTCCTGAAACAGGATGGCGGCATCGTCAGCACCTGAAAAAGCAGCCTCGGAACTGTGCAGGTTAAATGTGTGGTTCTCCATGCCGGCCTTTTTCATGTAGAAGCGGGCCTTGTCCGGATCGTAGTGCCGTTGCTTAAGGTTTTTGGCATGATAGCGGTTGATGGGTGCAATGGGGTGATCGTTTCCAACCTCGCCGTAGCCATTCAGGATTCGTTTCACCATATCATCGCGATCTACGGCATACTTGAGACCCAGACGGACATTATTATCGTCATACGGTTTCATCTTGGTGTGCATGGGCATGGTGTAGTGAAAGGTAGCGGTCACTGCGTTGATTTCAATGCCCTTTGACCGTTTCAGGAGATGGATGGTTTTCCGTTCACAGCGGTCCATGAAGTGAATCTGCCCTGTCTTGACGGCGCTGGTTCTGGCATTGACATCGTTGATGGCAAGGGTTTCTATCTTGTCGAAATGAGCCCGACCCGCTTTCCAGTAGTTTGGGTTTCGTCTGGTGATGGCGGTGACACCCGGTTCCCATTTCTCAAGTATATACCCCCCCGTACCGATCCCTTTTTCAAAGTCCATTCCCTTTGTGCCGGCCTTGAACACGGATAGATGGTAATCACCCATGATGAACGGAAAATCGGCAAAGCCGGTGTCAAGTTCAAAAATCACGCGATGTTTGCCATCGGCCTTGATGTTTGTGACCGGTTTCAGATATTCTTTGGCAGCAGACTTGGAGTCCTCTCCCCGATGGTGGTTCATGGTATAGATCACATCTTCTGCATCCAGAGACTTTCCGTCGTGAAACTCCACGCCCTTGCGCAGGTTGAAGATCCATTTTTTGGCATCCGGCGAGGATTCCCAGCTTTCGGCCAGCTCCGGAATGGGCTGAAGGTTGTGGTCGATCTCCGTCAGGCAGTTTCTCAGTTGCCATTCCACATTGATGTTCCAGCTGGATGTGTGGGTGGCCGGATCCAGTGTGTCGCTTGTGGATCCGCCGGTCTGCGCCTGTATAAAATGTCCCCCTTTTTTGGGCACTGCCGCCGCTGCCCTGCGCGGCAGCAAGGCCGGGGATATCGCCACTGTCAACCCCAGGGCCGCCGCCTGGGACAAGAATTGCCTCCTGCTGATTTTGCCTTCCACAAACAGTTTTTCCAGAAAATTTAATGTGCTCATTGGTTCCTCCTCTACTTTTTAGGTTTAACGTTCAATGTGAAATCAACTTGCCGGTTTTTAAAAAAACGCAATTTTGAGTTGTTGATTACTTTTAGCAACATCAGATTTGAATTGATGGTTTTAGCTCAACTTCTATGGGGCCATAAGATTTTGAATTAATGTCAGATAGTATACAATAGGTTCGATCAAAAGTATATAAATTTTTTATTTAATATAAAATCAATAGCTTGTATCGAAAAGAAGAACTTTCCATTTTTTCGAAAGGCCCTGGCCCGCCGGCGCATCATGGGCGACTGTGGGGCCCTGGCCAGAACAGCAAGGAACCAGCCTGTCTAATCCACGAGCAGGCTCAGTTTCTTCAGGATCGGATCAAAGTGCTGGTTGACGTGTTTATAGACAG
Source organism: uncultured Desulfobacterales bacterium (assembly GCA_942490765.1). Lineage (GTDB taxonomy): Bacteria > Desulfobacterota > Desulfobacteria > Desulfobacterales > 4572-123 > 4572-123. The sequence continues at coordinate 49,416 of CALNYM010000011.1, forward strand.
TATCATTGATCCGGTTATAAAATGCCGTGTTTTCAAGATTCGGGATGAATTCATCATCTTTTCGAACCATCCTTTCCATGGCTTCAGAATAGGAATCAAACGCACCGACAGCCATGCCCGCATTGATGACACAGCCGATGGCGGCGGACCCTTTGACCTGATTTCGACTGGTCGGGACACCGAAAATGTCGGCGAAAATCTGCATGAACAGTTTACTGTTGGCCCCGCCGCCCGAAATGACAAGGCGTCGGACAGGCTCATCCAGGGCCCGACTCATTTTATCCATGTGGTTTTTTACGGTAAACGCGATGCCTTCCAGAATGGACCGATAGATATGGGCCCGGGTATGGCGCCCGTCAAATCCAAACATCACGCCTTTGCGATACACCGCTTCTACAGGGGGGGCCCAGTCATGAACCGTCAACAGGCCTTCGCATCCGGCCGGGACTTTTTCCGCCTCCCGTTCGAACAATTCTTCAATGGTGACGCCCTGTTTCCCGGCTTCATCAACGATTTTTTCGCCGAATTGATCACAAAACCAGCTGATGGTCCACATGCCGCGTCGAACGCCAACGCATTCATACAGGTACTGTCCGGGAACAGAAGCCTGAAACGACCAGAAGCCTTTTGGGTCTTTGATATGTTCTCGGCCGTTCATCAGCGCGCCGATATAGGTCCCCAGGGAAACAAGTCCGGTGCCCGGCTCAAGGGCTCCGGCGCCTAACGCTTCCACAGCCTTGTCATGGGCCGTGGCCACAACCGGCAACCCTGGCGGAATGCCGATCATCTTTGCCGCTTCAGTGGTCAGGTACCCGAGTATCTCCCCGGGTTTCACACAATCGAACAGCATTTCTCGCGGCACATTGCACTGTTTGAACAGGGCGTCGTTATCCGTCCAGGTCAACGTGCAGTCATCCATGGGCCACCATCCGATATAATTGGCACAGGTATCTTTGAATTCACCTGTCAGACGGTGGGTGATATATCCCGACGTTGTTGTCACGTACCGGACATCGCCATAGGCAGGATGGTATTCGTATGGCGTATTGAGACGTTTGTCCATCCAGTCGATCACCGGATAGGCCAGTTCCCCATTTTCCTTGAGCAATACCCGGCAGCAACGGATGACGCATACCCCCATGGCCAGAATATCATTACCCTTTCCGCCGGCATCTCCCTTGAATTTTGCCATCACGCGATGAAAGGCGATTTTAAGGGAATCCCAGAGATCGTCGTCCGGATGTTCCGCCAGCTGGGGTGCCGGTATATTCATTTTGCGTAAAGCCTGCCTGCCTTCGCAGACAATATTGCCATACAGATCTGTTATGATCACCTTGGCGCTCTGGGTGCCGACATCCACCCCCATCAGATACTTATTGGTCATGTTCGGTTTCCGGTGTCAGGGTTTTTGTTTATTTCCAAGGAATCCGGCATATTCCCCGGATTCCATAATTCCTGAGGATCAAGCTGCCGCTTCAGGCAGCGGATAAGTTTCAAACGGTTGGGCAACGGCATGGATCGAAACAGGCCTTTCCTGATTTTGCCGGCCCCGTGTTCTGTAACGACACTGCCTCCCAGGGCATCGATCCGTCTGGCCCAGTTTTCAACAAGTCGTTGTCCCCGATCAAATTCCCCGTAATCCCGTGGCAGTATATTGACATGCAGGTGTCCATCGGCCGCATGGCCGAAAATGGCGGCCTTGAGTCCGGATGCCGCTAAATCGGTTTGATACAGGGCTATCAGTTCAGACAGGGAGGTGCCTGCAAGGCGCATGTCCGTTCCGAGTTTGGTTATCCGGGAATCGGTCTGTCTTGCCGTGTCGATGAGTCGATTGACCGCTTCCGGAGCGCCACGGCGGAACAGGCGCAGCCGCTCGGTCTCCATCTTACCGCAAGCGGCCCAGGTTGCGGCGGGATCGCAGCCGGATTCGGCGGCCGTTTCCATCAGCCATTCACACAGGGGATCGATCTCCTCAGCGCTGTTGCCGTGGATTTCCATATACACGGCGGTGGTAACGCTGTGCTGCCAATCCGGCAGGTCTTTCAAACGGGTGTTTACCTGCTTGAATTCCCGGATACTCTCAAGTGTGGTGTGATCCATTAACTCAATGGCCACGATGCGGGTGGCGGATTGGGTTTTCGGCCGTTGATTGACGGATTCAACAAACGTTACGGCCCCGGACTGATCGTTGAAAAAAAAGACGATGCCCCACAGCTCGCTGGGAAGTGGCTTCAGGGCTAACGTCAGCTCGGTGATAACGCCAAGCATGCCCTGACTTCCCAGATACAGATCTAATAGATCCACTGTTGAACCGGGATCAAGGTCTGTCGGATCCAGAGGCAGTGTGCCGCCCCCCGGCAACGGGCACAGGCCGTCTGAAACAACATACTCACCCCTTGCAATCGAATGGCCGTGTCCTTTGCCATCAACAACCCGTATGCTTTTTATATGGTCACCGGCCGGCCCGTAATGGTGTGCGCAGATGCCCCTGCTGTTGCTGGCGGCAATGCCGCCGACAGATGCCGACGATTCGGATGGATCGGGAGGCCAGAACAGCCGGCCCGCCTCCCTGAAAGCCCTAAACGCGGTGAGTGCCTGTATGTCCCAGTCCGCCGTATCAAACCGGCGGTTTTCAAGCCGGCAATCAAGTTCCGAAAGAAGGATTCCCGGCTCAACCCGTATGGAAACGTTGCCGTCCTGATCCTGTTCCATGCCCGTTACCCGGGTCATTTTAGACAGATTCATGATATGGCCCCCGGCAGGTACGGCGCCACCCGTGATCCCGGTTCGGCTGCCCTGGACAGTGATCGGGATTTGCCGCTCAAACAGGGCGCTGACAATCTCCCGGACCTGGGCTTCGCTCCGGGGAAAGGAGATGCTTTCAGCGTTGCCGGAGGTTCTGGACTCATCTGTCAGATACTCATTGTAAAGGGCCTCCAACGGTAGGATTAACTTGTCAGATTGGTCTGTCGGCATTGTCTCTTTCATCCATCCGTTCCGGATCCAGGGTGGGTGGGAAGGGTCTTGCCGGTTTTTTCCGCCAGGATGACCTTTTCCAGTTCCATGAGGATCGGCAGCATCTCCCCGACAAGGCCGACATGGGCAATCTGAAAGATCGGGGCTTTGGGGTCTGTATTGATGGCCACGATAAAGTCACTGGCGCTGATTCCGGCAGTGAAAACAGCGCTGCCGGAAACACCGGCTATAATACAGAGCCTTGGTGACAGGATCAAGCCGGAAGCACCGATCAGGCGGTTCATGTCGGTCCAGGCGTTCATCACCACCGGACGGCTGGCGCCCAACCCAGCTCCGATACGGGCGGCAATCCCTTTGATACGTTCCACGGTTGCTTTATCGCTTGCCCCCTGACCCACGACAATCACCAGATCCGCATCTGCCAGACCGGTATTGGATTGGTCCGGAATGGTCACGGTTGTCTTCAGCCAATCGCATTGCGCCTCGTTCAGTGTGATGATTTCCGTGTGGTGATCTTGCAGCGGGACCATTCGCATCGGCCGGCACGGCTGTTTTGCCATTGCCAGACAATAGGGGGGCTGGGTCAGTATAAATGTCGCTCTTAAATTGTTTCCATACACCGGTTTTGTGACCTTGACCGTATCACGTGCCGGACAATAGGATAGGGTCTGAAGACAGGCGCTTCCGTTGAGCCGATGGGCCAGACGCGTGGCCAGTTCCTGGCCCAGTCCACCACTGGGAAACAGGATCAGGTCCATGGGAAAGCGGTCTGTTAATTGTAACAGTAATTGCAGATACGATTCGGGTAAAGGGGCATCATGCTTGACGGCCACCAGCTTGACGGCTGACAGTGAACAGTCTAACTCGGGAAGAGATACGGGCGGTGGCCCCTTGTAAAAGAGCCACAGGGCCACACTGTGAAAACGGGGGGCACTGTCCTTGAGGCGTGCATTGATATCACCGGTCTGCTGCTGTATGGAGGCACTGTCCAGGAACATCACAATGGCGGCTTTCATCGGTTCAACCTGTTTTTAAGATAGTGATCATAGAGGTGCCGGACCATCTGATGGGGGTTCTGGCCGTCGATAAAAACACAGGCCTGTTTTGTCTTGGGGCGCTCGAGATCCACAAGGGTTTTCCCTTTTGGGCGTATGCTGTTGTCGCCGACGGTCAGGTCCCTGCCTGGCACGATGGTTACCTGCCTTTTTTTCGCAGCCAGTTTCTGTTTCAGTGTGGGAAGGCGCAGACAGGGTGCGTCCAGGGACTGGCCGATGGTCAGCACCAGCGGCAGCCTGACGGTTTGCACCAGAACCGCGCCGTCAATCCGGCTCTCTACTGTCAACCGGTCCGGTTCGTCTGTCCTGATCACCCGGGTCACTTCGCGAATACAGGGCCACCCAAGCTGTTCTGCAATCAACAGCCCGGTCTGCCAGTTGTCGCCATCCCCGCCCTGGATGCCTGAAAAAACAAGCTCGTGGCCGTTTCGCCGGATATATTCGGCTATCAGAAAGGAGATACCGGATGGATTGAACCTCAGGTCCAGGTCCGCGCTGCACTGAATTCTTACGGCATGGTCATACCCGATGGCCATCAGGTGCCTGAGGAACAGGTCTCCCTGCGGGTCATCCACGGTCAGGGCGGTAAGGTCTGCCGTGTCCGGCAGGTGTCCTGATGGCTGTGAGAGGGTGAGCGCCATTTCCAATGCACTTTCGTCAAAGCAGTTGAATATCCGCCTGACAAAACCGGTATCGACACAATGACGCTCATCCCAGGTCCAGTCCTTTTCGGACAACCTTGCGTAATCGGCTATGATCTTGAAACAAACGATGATTTTCATTTGTCCATGGGATAGATGGTTCCTGCGTTCATGATGCCGTTGGGATCAAATTGATCCTTTAACCCTTTCAAAATATAATAGGCTGATCCGTGCTCAATTTTAGTCCAGGGGGTCCGGTATTTGCCGATGCCATGGTGGTGCACCATCGAGCCCCCGACCTTCAGGGTTTCCTCCACAATCAACGCATTTAACGGAATGTGGTACTTGGTGATCTCTTCCTCCGGTTTGCAGTCTTTGACATCGTAGTCATAGACAAAGTACAGATTGGTACCGGTCTGGTAGCTGTGGGAAGAATGTCCGCCCAGCATGGTCAGATCGTCCGCATGGGGGAAATCCGACCGGATCCGTTGGATGGCGTTTTCATAGATGGTGTTGATCGTATCCCAGTTGCCCGAGACTTCCGTGGTGAACCCGATGTGATGGTTTTTGCGGATGAGTTCACGTTCTTCGGCAATTTTATCCGGTCCCCAGCACAGATGGTTGAACCAGTTCTCGACAATTCGACTGTCAATGCGCCGGCATTCCGCGTAGTTGTCGACAATCTCTTCGATTCCCCGGGCCGTGGCCTCGGCCAGGTGTTTATTGCCCTCTGCCAGGAACATCAGAACGCACTGGTCGGGTGCAAACTGATCGAAACTGTGCTGGGTGCCGTCTTCCGCATCGTAAAGGCGCGCCATCGAAGGGCGATACCCATGGACCATGACTTCCCGCAGGATCTCAAACCCTTTTTCCATGGAATCCAGCCGCCAGGCCAGGAACTGGTTGTTTTCCGGGAAATACTTGAAAATTTTAACGGTGACTTCGGTAATAAAGCACAGTGCCCCTTCATTGCCGATGATCACGTGGCGGATATCCGGGCCGCATGAACGGCGGGGAACGTTTTTAATCCGGGTGATCTCACCGTTGGGGAACACGGCTTCCAGTCCGACGACCATATCTTCGATGGCGCCATAGAGGGTGGAAAACTGCCCGATGCTGCGGGTGGCCACCAGGCCGCCCATATGGGCCAACGGTTTTGACTGGGGAGAATGGCCGGTGGTATACCCCTGTTCCCGGAGCCGGTCTTCCAGATCACCTAAAACCACACCGCACTGGGTCGTTGCCAACATATTGGTGGGATCGATCTTGATGATCTGGTTCATCTGTGACCCGTCAAGCACCACGGAATTTTCAACGATGGTTTCCAGGCCCCCCTCCGTGGCGGTGCCCCCGGTGCGGGCCACGGAATTGATTTGATTCTGGTTCAGGAAGGTCAACACATCTGCGACCTGCTTCGCGTCTGCCAGCTTGACCACGGCCGCAGGGATCGGGGTGGTATAAACACCGAATATTGTTTCGTATTTTTTATACCGATCATGGCTGTTTTCCTCTAGCACCCTGGCATCGGTGATCACGCGCTGCTCACCGACAATGGTTTTGAGCTGATCGACAATCGCTTCACGGGTCAATGTCATGATAAATCCTTTTTTACGTATGATTGGTAAATAAACCTGTTTTTATCCGTTCATTCTTTTTATCGTACCATATAGCCTCCGTCAACAATGAGCACCTGGCCATTCAAATAGTCGGAGGCCCGGCTGGCCAGAAACACGACCGTTCCCATCAGGTCCTGGCGTTCACCCCAGCGATTGGCGGGGATACGATCGAGGACCCGTTGATTGGTTACCGGATTGCTCCTGGTCCGGGTTGTCATGTCGGTGGCATAATAGCCCGGTGCAATGCCGTTTACCTGGATATCGTATTGTGCCAGTTCATCGCCGTAGGACTTGGTCAGCCCTGCGAGGCCATGTTTTGTCGCCGCATAGGCCGGACCGTCCCGTCCTCCCAGGTAAGAATAGAGGCTGCAGATATTGATTATCTTACCGCTTTTCTGGGGGATCATTATCTTGGCCGCTTCATGACTCAGCTCGAATGCGGCTGTCAGGTTGACGGCCACCATGGGATCCCAGTCAGCTCGGCCAAATTCCAATACAGGCTTCAACCGGCTGATACCGGCATTGTTGACCAGAATGTCCAGGCTGCCGAGTTTTTCCAGGCAGGTTTCAATGATCTGCTTCGGTGCGCCGTTCCCCGTGATGTCAATTTCCATCAATTCAACGGCCACACCCTGTTTTTCAATTAATTGCCGGGTTTCGCCATTATCCGTGACATAACTGGGAATGAAAAGATTGGCGCCGGCTTTTGCCAGGGCAGCTGAAAACGCCAGCCCCAATCCTCTGTTGCCGCCTGTCACAATGGCTGTTTTCCCTTTCAGGGAAAAAAAATCCAATGAAAAATCATCTATTTCCAATGGCTTGAACTCCTCTTAAAAGGTTTTTAAGGGTAACCGACACGATCATCAGCCCCATCATTATGTCCTGCATGGTGTCATACCACGCCCGGATAATCGATCTCTTTAGCGACGCCTGCATCACTGATCAGGACGACGTTCCTGGATTCCGTTAATGCAGAAATTTCATCTCCCATCTGTTCGACGCGATCAATCCCGAAGGAGATGTTGCCAACCCCTGGAAAAGTAAATGGAAGCATCACAATCCTTTCAAAATGAGCAGGCCCGCCTTTGGCGATTATCCATCCGAAAACGAGAACTTTCGTTCAATATCAGGGTGTACACAAGTTTTATCAGAAATAAATAATTGATATTAAACAGCTATTCTTTGATGAACGCGCAAAAAGTATTTGAGATGGCTAAGTAGAAATCGTATATGCAAGGCATAGGGATTTACCAGGGGCGAAGGCAACCATATGGCATGTCGAGTCTCTGGAAAATCCCTAAAACGCAGTAGATGGCGATTTTTTACGACGCCATCATTCTTTGATGCCCAGTTCTTTTTCGGCGCCGTCAACAATGTCACGCACTTGTTTGAGGACAGCGTCTGAAAGTTTCGGCGGTTCATATGTCTCAAGGATGTGACGAACCGCTTCGCCGGCCCGCTCGTATGCGTCTTTTGAACCGTTTTCTTCCCAGCGGAATCTCATCTGCCGGTTCAGCAGCTTCGGACTTGTGGTCAGCCGCATGTGCTTGAAGGTGGATTCGTGGGCGAGATAATCCTTGAAAGGGCCGACCTCCTTGATCGTATCGATGGACAGGGTTTCTTCATTGACCTCAATGCCGTTTACCGTCCGTTTGATCATACCGGCCACTTCGTTATCCAATACCAGTTGTGCCAGATCGAAAGTGATGCCCATTTCCAGCATTCCCAAGCCGTAAATTACGTTGCACCCTGACAACGCAGGCAAGATACCGGTGATGGTCTTTTCATGGCCGGACTGGTAGTCAACCACTTTGCTGTCGCCCTATCCACCGGCGGCGAAACTGGGCAACCCATAGTAGCGGGCAAGCCGGGCCACCGCCGCATTGATCATGGCCGTCTCAGGGGCACCCACCGTTGCCGTGGCATACTTCAGGTCCAGAGGGCAGGTGGAACTGGCATAAATGAACGGCGTCCCTTTTTGAACCAGTTGGCCCAGAACAAGACTTGCCAGATTTTCGCTGTTTTGCTGTACCAATGTGCCGGCAATGTGGATGGGGGAAGAGCCGCCGGTCATGGCCATGCCGATACAGTTTAACCCAATGCCGTTTCGGGCCGCTTCGATAATGATGTCACAATGGTGGGACGACAGCTTCAAGGGGCTGATGGGACAGGTCACAAAGGTCAGAAACGGTCTTTCCCTGAATTTATCCATACCCCCGGCGATGGCAGCGCACATTTCAAGAATTTTTCCGCACTGATACCGATCCACCGGACCCAGCCAGTGATGCTTGGTCGTATTGGTGAGTGACGCCTCGGCATTATGCAGTGCCTGCACCCTGGGGTCTTTGTCATGGGAAAGCATGCAGCGTTCATAGGTTTCCACATGTTCCAGAGAATCGATGAGCCGGGCGGCCATCTCGATATCGGCCTTGGTGGTTTTGCGATGTTCTCCCGTATAAGGATCGACAAACATGATGCCTTCACCAAAATTGGTGAACGTCACCCGGTTGGCTTCCAGAACCACATCGCTCTCCGGTATGCGGCCGTAGGCATGAAACGTAGCCGGCGCCGTCCGGATCGACGCTTCCACCAGGTAGGGTGGCAGGGTAACGACTTTTGTTTTTTCATTCACACTGGCGCCGGCAGCACCGAAGATCTGCCTTGCCTCTTCGCTTTCCACAAAAACACCGGTGCATTTCAGGATTTCAAGGGAACCCAGGTGTATTTCATGCACTTCGTCGTCGGTGAGTGTGTTTAGACTGAAGCCGCCGCTGGACAATTTCCCGGATTTGGTTGGTCGCTTCATTTTTTCCTCCTGTAGAAGTCAGTTAACTATTTTTTTCGATGGCGTTTTTGACGGCGGTTAGTATTTGATCCATCTGTTCTTTAGTGGCGACAAGGGCCGGCGCAAAGAGCATCATGGTGTTCATACCCGGCAGGCTGGAGTTGGTTCTGCCCACCAGCACGCCCTGGGCGGCCACATCCGCCACCAGTTTACCCATAAACGCTTCGGAAACAGGCGTTTTGGATGCCTTGTCCGTCACGAACTCCACCCCACAGAAAAGACCTTTGCCGCGGACGTCTCCAACAATGGGAAAATCCAAAAACGCTTTCAGGCCATTGAGCAGATATTCGCCTACCACCCTGCTGTTTTCCACAAGGTTTTCATCATCAATGATGCGGGCCGTCTCAAGACCCGCGGCCATGGCGCCGGTACACCCGCCATAGGTGCTGATATCCCGGAAATAATTCAACCGTTTTTCCGGTGTCCCGGTATCGAGGAACAGGTTAAAAATGTCATCGCTTATGGCGGTAACCGATAATGGCTCATAGCAACTGGCAACGCCCTTGGCCATGGTCACCATGTCCGGCGTTACATCATAGTGTTCATGGCCCCAGAATTTTCCGGTACGACCGAACCCGCAGACCACCTCGTCAAAGATCAGGTAGGCCCCATATTTTTTGCAGATCTGCTGGAGTATGGGATAGTATTCCTGGACGGGCACCAGGATGCCGCCGCCAGCGACAATGGGTTCCACGATCACCCCCCCCACGGTGTCCGGGCCCTCTTTTAAAATGACATCTTCCAGGGCGCGGGCGCATTCGATGTTACAATCCGGATAGGTCTTGCCAAAGGCGCACCGGTAGCAAAGCGGGTGGGGAAACTCGGCAAACCCTTCAGCCATGGGTCCGAAATGCGCTTTTCGTTCACTCTGTCCCCCGGCGCTCAATGCACCGATGGTGGTACCGTGATAGTCCCGGTCACGGTAGATCACCTTGAATTTACCTTTACGGTCATCGTTGATTTTCGCAAGCTGCCGGATGACCTTAAAGGCCTTCTCATTGGCTTCGGAACCGGAATTTGAAAAAAATATTTTCTTTTGATGGGGAAGTTTCTCTGCGAGTTTTTTAGCAAATTTAATGGCGGGGACTGTGCCGACCGCACCGGCGTAGTAGCACAGTTTTGTCAACTGTTCAGCCACCGCCTCGGCAATACTCCTGCGACCGTAACCCACCACCACGCCCCACACACCACCGGAGACCGCATCAAGATATTCCCGGCCCCGGATATCTTTTACCACAAGGCCGTTGCCTTCCACAATAACCATCTGTTCCTTGTCTGCAAAGACACTATGGTCCTTGAGATGATGCCATAAAAAATCCTTGTCCGCCGCAACCATCTCTTCCACATCGTAATCAAGCCAGTTTGTTTTCGGATCCATATTTCAATCTCCTTATTTTAATTCCTATGTTGAGCGATTAGCTTTACAAACAAGGTTTTTGTTCAGACGCAGGCGCATATCGCTTACCCCATGCTTACCTGGTGTGATTATTTTGCATCCGGCATGGAAGAGATTGTTCCATCCCAGGTATCCACGAGACCGCAGGCTTCCTGGTCTTCGGGAAACCAGGTGGCGGTGACGCATTTGGATTCGGTAAAGAAACTGATACCATCTTTGCCCATCACATGCAGATCTCCAAAAAAGGATTGTTTATGACCGGTAAAACCGAAAATACCCAGTGGTACCGGGATGCCGACATTGACACCCACCATGCCGGCATCGGTCCGTTTGGAAAATTCCCGCGCGTAATGGCCGTTCTGGGTATAAATGACCGAACCGTTGGCGAAACGGCTGCTGTTCATCAAGGCCAGTCCTTCCTCAAAATTTTGGACCCGTTTGACGCAGAGTACCGGGCCAAAGACTTCCTCCCAGCCGATGGTCATTTCCGGTGTCACATGGTCAAAGATGCAGGGCGCCAGATAAAAACCGCCCTCATGACCCGCTACCTTGGGATTACGGCCGTCCACGATCAGTTCGGCGCCCTCTTCGATTCCTTTTTCGATCCAGTCGGTGATAAACTTCAGATGGCCCGCGTTCAAGATGGGCCCCATGCCGGTGTCCGGGTCATAGGCAGGGCCAAGGTTCATTTCGGCTACAAATTTTTTCAGCAGCGCAATCAGTTCATCCGCAATGCACTCTTCCACAACGATCACCGGGCAGGCCATACACCGGGCACCGGCACAGCCGCAATAGGCATTGATAATACCCCTGGCGGTTCGCTCCAGTTTTGCATCCCGCATGACCAGCGCATGGTTTTTGGCTTCGGTGAGGGCCTGCACGCGCTTACCGTTGGCAGCGGCGGTGGCATAGATGTGCTTGCCGGTTTTGGTGGACCCCACAAAAGACACCCCGGCAATATCGGGATGGCTAAGGAGAATCTCGGCCTCATTACGGCCTGCGGTGACCAGATTGAGTACCCCCTCGGGCAGTCCGGCCTCATGCCAGAGTTCCAGGAGTCGCATGGACGTCTGGGGCACAAAACTGGCGGCTTTCAGCACCATGGTATTGCCCGTGGCGATACACAGCGGTGCCATCCAGCCATGGGGAATCATGGCGGGGAAATTCCAGGGTGCAATACCGGCGAAAACGCCGACGGGGTGTCTGTAGAGAACCGTGTCATATCCGGCGGAAGCGTTCATCAGGGATTCTCCCTTCATCAGGTGGGGGGTCCCGCAGGCAAATTCGACCACTTCGTTGACTTTCAGCACATCGCCCATGCTTTCCCGCCAGTTTTTACCTTCTTCCTGGCACAAAAGATGGGTCAGTTCTTCCAGATGTTCATCCACCAGCGCCTTCATACGATACAACACCTGAACCCGTTTACTGACCGGGGTGTCGGCCCAGGCCGGAAACGCCGCCTTAGCGGAATGAATGGCCGATTCGACTTCTTCGGATGTGCACTGCGGCGCCATGGCGATCACTTCGCCGGTGGACGGATTATAGCAATCCATGTATTTTGTTGTTTTTGATTCAAGCCACTGCCCGTTGACGCAGTATTTCAGTTTTTTGACCGAATTTTTTGAAGACGATCCACTCTCCATAAAATATCTTGATTTCTGCAAAATGTTATATCCCCTTTATTTTTAAGGTTTTTGTTAAATTTTTAGTTGATCTGTACGGAAGAATGTAAAAAACATGTTTGAATTTTTTTTGTCGAAGATATTGTCTGCATCATTAGGCGTTGTTAACTACGATGTCAAGTAAAAAATAACCTCAAGCTTACTTTTTCAGTTCATTGTTTTTATTTTTTCTACGTTTTTAGCTTTTTTTGTTTGTATTTTTATGATAGATAATTTCAATCTGTTCCATAACAGGCATTTTAAACCAACCTGTGCATCGGCTTGAACCATCTCCGCGGTGGGGAAACAGGTCTCTGTTCAAACACTAAAAAATGAGGATTTTTATGGAAAACCGAAAATCAAAAAAAAATATCAAACCACCGGATCTGGTTGATTGCGAAATTATTAATTTATTGCAAAAGGACGGCAGAATTTCAAATACCGATATTGCAAAAGAAATCGGCATTTCGGAGGGAACCGTTCGTACCCGCTTGAACCGGTTGATTAAAAACGAGGTCATTCAGATTGTCGCCGTCAGCAACCCCATCAAACTCGGCTTTAATATCGTCGGGCAAATCAGAATTCAGATAGATGTTGGCAAGATGGAGAATATTGTAACAAAATTGAAAAAATTAAAAGCCCTGTGGTTTATCGTTCAGACCACCGGGGGAACCACCGGTCTTGAAGCTGAATTTAACGTCAAGTCTCTGGATGAACTCAATACATTGATTTTTGAATACATCAACAAGATAGACGGTGTCATCAAAACCGAGGTCTCCCTGATAATGGATTTTATCAAGCGACGATATGATTGGGGCACCGCCATGGATGAAAAACAGGGATCCACGGACAAATAATTTTAACCGACCACATATCGCGGAGCGTACCTGCTTTTGTTTATAAGCCAACTCTCGGCGAGACACCGTGCTATTCTGATAAAACGATGGAATTATCATAATTTCGTTTTTTTTTAGTTTATTTTTATTAAATTTCGTTTTTATCGTTGACATATTAACGCTTGTTCGTTATATCTCGCCGAGCCTTCAGATATTGATTCACATTGAATAACTTTTGTTAATTTACGGTGGTGGCCACTGATGGTACACAATATCATTTCAGCTCATAACCCGTAAACGCCGTGTTCCGGGCTTATACCCAAGCCGTCCCTGTCGGGTCGGATTTCTACCGTCTTAATACGGTGCCTAACTTACCTGAACAAAGGTCTGCAAAGTATGCCTTTCTTTTGCATAACAGATCGATTCCGTCTAATCGGTTACATGTAATCCCTTCTCACGGATTTTCATGTTATGCGAAAAACAAAAAACGCTCTTAAAAAGGAGGAAAGCATGGGAAAAATTAAAACCCGAATGGGCGATGGCTTCAAGGTCGAAATGACCGAAAGCGAAGTCCGAAAAGCCCTGGAAGAAGGGACTCAGGATGCGGCAGAACGCGCCCGGGTCGAACCGCTGACCCCGGACGATTTACAACAGATTTTTGAAATTTTTGCCTGTCCTTATCGAATCGTTGGTGTTGAGGAAGGCAATGAAGTCGTTCTTACCTACGACAGCCTTAACACCAAAATCAAGCGGGCCCAGATTTCAGCCAGCAAGATCCAGTCCCTGCAGATTTGTGAAAGGGCCCTGGGGGCAGACACCCTGGAGCTTGCCCATATCGACTATAGCTATAAACCCGTAAAACCGATCATTCCCTTTGAAAAACCGATTATGGAGCAGGCTGTCCTGATCACAATCCCGGCATTGCTCTATGGCGCCATGCCCAACCTGGGGCTCTACAGCCAGCCGGACGGTCCATGCCCCAATCCTGCGGATCTTCTTCCCCATGGGAAAATTGCCGAAGCCAGGGCATCCTATGAAGAGGCTGCCGAATATGCCATAGCCGACATGGTTTATGTGGGCAGTGAGATGTACGAAGCCGGCGCAGACGGCATCAATTTTGATACCACGGCAGCAGCCGGGGATGCGGAATTTTATGCAACCCTCAAGGCGGTGGAGATTCTCAGAAAAAAATATCCCGCCATGGGCATCCAGATGGGTATGGCCGCGGAATTTGTATTGGGAATGCACGGAGAGATTGAATATAACGGGGTCCGTCTGGCCGGGCTCTACCCCCACCAGCAGGTCAAACTCGCCGAGGAGGCGGGTGTAAACATTTTTGGACCGGCCGTCAATATCGTCACCAACGAATCGTTGCCCTGGAATATTGCCCGCTCGGTTACCTGGACCAAAGCCTGTACGGATGTTGCCAAGATTCCGGTGCACGCATGTCTGGGTATGGGGGTCGGCGGTGTCCCCCTGGCCCTTACGCCACCCATCGATGCCCTTTCACGGGCATCAAAGGCCCATGTCGAGATTTGCAGGCTGGACGGGTTGTAGGTGGGTGTCGGAGACCCGTGCGGGATGCACGCTGCACATGCAATAGTATCGGGAATGGGTGGAATACGCACTGCCGGAGATCTGGTAGCGCGTATGCAACTCAATGGCTCGATGAAAATTGATGCAGCAAAAAAACATGTCGCAGATAAGTTGAACATTTCTGTAGCGGATATTGCGGATCCGGTGGTGATGAACGAACTCCGGGAAGATCTGGATATCGGCCGCGTCAATGAGGCCCCCGGTGTGGCCAAGGGTATTGATGCGAAGTTTCGGATCGCCAGGCTTCTGGACATTAACATCAACTCGGTGAACATATTCAAGGAGAAAATAGAACGCGACATATGATCTTACATCACGGGGCGTTCGTATATTGCACCTGAAAATTGTTTAAATGCCGCGGCTTCTCGAAGACCGGAAGCCGCGGAAAAAATATCCGGCAGTTACCCCAAACCAAAGATCGGAGAGTTGTCTTTTAAAAGGAGATGAACGATGACGACAATTGAAGTACGCTTTGAAGAAGCCAAAAAAGCCATCGTAGCGTGTGACGCTGAAAATGCATCGCTGGTGGCGACACAGGGTTTAGCAGATGGAATTGACCCTGTTGAATTTTTGAACAAGGGTTTCATTCCCGGAATAAATGAGGTCGGAGAGCTTTTCGGTAAAGGCCGGTTGTTTCTTCCCGAATTGATTATCGCTGCAGAAGCCATGCGTCAGGTAACCGATATTATTAATGGTGCACTTGAAGCCGCCGGAACGATTTCAAAAAAGGCAGGGAAAATTCTCATGGCCACTGTTCAGGGTGATGTCCATGATATCGGTAAAACCATTGTGGTGTCACTTTTCAAAGCCAACGGATTTGAGGTGCTGGATTTGGGTCGAGATATTTCCAATGAAAAAATTATTGAAGAAGCTGTGCGGTTTGAAGCCGATATTATCGGTACCAGCGCGCTTCTCACCACAACAATGCCAGCCCAGCAAAAACTTGAAAAAGAACTGAAGAAAGCCGGCCTGAAGGGAAAAATCAAGACGATTGTCGGTGGGGCGCCCGTAACACAGAGATGGGCCCAGCGCATCGGCGCAGATGCTTACGCCCAGGATGCGTCAGATGGCGTTCAGAAAGCAAAGCTGATGTTAGGCATCTGAACGCAATGGCAATAACCGATTTTAACCGGGGAACCGTACCTGCCGAAAGGCACACGAACGGTTCGGGGAGGAGAATCAGGAGCAAGCGGTATTTTATTATTTCATTTGTCATTTTTAACCCCCTATTGAACAAAAGTAAGGAGGATGCAAATGCTCAACTTAAAGAAATTAATGGTTTTCTCGCTAGTCGTTTTTTCTGTAATCTCATTTACGGCCATGAATTCGCTGGCGGCTGACAAGGTGTTTACCCTTGGGGTTCTCGGACCGTTTACCGGACCGGCTGCTGAGACGGGACAAGACATGAAAAACGCCGCCCAGATGGCGTTTGATGAAATTGGCAACAAGATTGGCGATTACACTGTAAAGTTGGTTTACATCGATGACCAGTCATCCCCTGATAAAGGCGCCAATGCCTATGCCGAGGCCATTGAAAGAAAGGGCGTCCAGGCCGGAATTCTCAACTGGAATACCTCGGTGACCGTAGCTTGTCAGCCGGTGTGGGGTAAGTACAAGGTTCCCCATTTTTTCTGCATGGGGGCAGGCTCAGCCGGAAATGAGAAGTGGGCATCTTTAGCCCCGGAAGACCGTTACCTGATCATGAAGGGGTGGCCGATCCCTCAAAAATTAGTGGTTGCTTATTCGGATTGTTTCCGGAATTACATTGCCAATGATACTTGGAAACCTGAAAAAAAACTGGTGGCCTTCTGGGGTGAGGATACCGATTGGGGAAGAAGTCTGATCGGTGGTTTGGCCAAATATTTGAAAGCTGACGGCTGGGAAGTGTTTACCGAAGAGTATTTTGCCCTGACACAGACCAATTTTTATCCGTTTATCAGCAAGTGCAAAAAGGCAGGCGTCACCGCCATGTGTGGTTCCAGCACCGGTGCCGGCTCTATTTCTGCCATGATCAAGCAATCGGACGAACTGGGATTTAAGGCCATGCAGGTTGCCGACGGTTTAGGCTGGATCGGTGATTGGTATAAGTTGACCGGACGGGCATCCGATGGCGTAATGGACCTGGTACCCCAAATCGTTACGCCGACGCAAAAGGCCTGGGCGGAAAGCTACAAAAAGAAATTTAACAAGAACCCCAGTCCGGCCTCTGCCGGCATGAGTTATGACTATGCTAAATTTATGGCCAAAATTGCAAAACGGGCCCTGGAAAAATACGGTGCCATCAACAGCGAAACCATAACCAAAGTCGGCCGGGAAGAGGTAGCCACCGGTAAAATGAGTTACGGACGTGAAGATGGCGCACTGTTCCATGCCAGATACGGCACCGACGCTGAAAATGCTCCGGATCCCAAAATCGGTACGGAAGATTTTTATTTCCCGCTGGTTCAGTATGAAAAAGGTGTTGGTTATTGTATATTCCCGGAAAGCATGAAAACACGTGAGATGAAGGTAAAAAAATAATGGTGTAATAAATGAGGCCACCTTGTGTGGCCTCATTGTTGCGCTTTTCCATTGGAATTTATCAAAAAACAGTGGATCTGGGGAATTGCTTTCCAACGTTTCTTGTGAATGTGGGGCATGTCGTAACACGTTTCTTCAAAGGTGCCGGGATCGCCACCATAGTCGTTCAGACCCTTTTTAAAGCGCTTGAACGCCAAGTCTCTTTGCCATCTGTTGCAAACAGAACCTCTCGGTCCGAGAAAGTTCGCGGACAGATTTACCCGTCTGTCGCCTCGTCGACGGCAGTTTTTATCCATCTTTTTCATAATAAGAAAAAATACTTTTTTTATCCCAAGGAAAGCGACTGATTGCTCGTCATTAGCGTTTCGCTCTACAAACAACGAGGATTCCTCATACCCAGTCTTAGTAACTACTGACCCATGGTGAATTATGAATATTTTAGAAACAAAGGATTTGACCAAACAATTCGGCGGCTTAATTGCCAACAATAAAATATCCATGCATTGCAAACAAGGGGAAATCCTGGGGCTGATCGGCCCCAACGGTGCCGGCAAGACCACTTTTCTCAATGCCATCGCTGGCTTGAGCGGCCCTACGTCCGGAAAGGTCTATTTTAAGGGTGAGGAATGTACCGGTTACCCTTCCCAAAAAATGTGCCGCAGAGGATTGTCGCGAACGTTCCAGATTCCCCAGCCGTTCCCGAGAATGACGGCTGTACAAAATGTTATGGTGGCAGCGGTTTTCGGCCGCAGGAAGCAATTCAGTGAAAAAGAATATTTGGACGTCTGCCGGGAAAAACTTGATTTTGTCGAATTTCCGGTGCAGGAAGACATCATATCCGGAACGTTGAATACCGTTCAGTTAAAACGTCTCGATCTGGCCCGGGCACTTGCTTCCAATCCTAAGCTGATACTTCTGGATGAGATCGCTTCCGGGCTTACAGAAGGAGAGCTGGGTGACCTGATGAAAATCATCAGTAAAATAAGGGATATTGGGGTTACCATTATCATGGTCGAGCATATCATGCAGGTCATCATGGGGTTATGCGAACGCCTGGTGGTCATTCAGTTCGGCAATAAAATCGCCGAAGGGCCAACAAAAGCGGTTGCCCAGGACCCTAAGGTCGCTGAAGCTTATCTGGGTGCTTCGGAAGAACAGTAAAGCAGTATACTTGGAAAATGGTAAATCAAGCCATAAAGGGAGGCGCAATTGCTGCTCGAAGTAAACAATATCAACGCCGGGTACGATTTTTTACAGATTTTACGGAACCTTTCCTTAAACGTTGACAAAGGTGAATATGTTTGCCTGGTGGGACCAAACGGTGCCGGGAAAAGTACGATACTGAAATCCATTGCCGGTTTATTAAAACCCATGTCCGGCGTTATCACATTTAACGAAGAACAAATTGACGGGTTGCCCGGGCATGTGATTCATAAAAAAGGAATCAGTTATATCTCTGAAGACCTGGATCTTTTTACCGCGATGTCGGTAAAGGAAAATCTGGCAATGGGCGCCTATACAATCAATGATAAAAAAAATATTAGCGAACTGTTTGGTTTTGTTTATGCCCTTTTCCCCAGGTTAAAGGAAAGAGAAAAACAACTGGCCGGAACCATGAGCGGCGGCGAGCGTAAAATGCTGGCCATCGGCCGGGGCATGATGTCCAATCCGAAGTTGATGCTGTTTGATGAACCATCAATGGGATTATCTCCGGAAATGACCAACGCTGTTTTTAAGGCCTTGGGTGTTTTAAACTCAAAAGGGGTGACCATTTTGCTGGTGGAGCAGAATGTGACCAAAAGTTTCAAAGTAAGTACGCGGGGATACGTTCTGGAGCATGGTGAAATCGTACTGCAGGGGCCTTGCTCGGATTTGGCCCGGAATGAACACGTACGAAAAGTATTTCTCGGGATTTAGCAAACAATTAATGAATAACGGCAGGGGAAAGTATCTATGGCAAACCCAAAAACCGAATTGATAGTGAACCGTCTGGGCCGCTGGCTAAAGTCGGCCGGCGGAATAACCGTTACCTTGACAATCGTTGCGGCCTGTCTCGCAGCAATGGATAAGGGCAGTTATATCATTGTTCAAACCATCGTCACGGGGGGAATGTGGGCATTGGTGGCCATGGGATTGGCCCTGATTTTCGGTGTGATGAATATTACCAGTTTTGTTCATGGCGAATTTTTTATGATCGGCAGTCTGGTGGCCTATTTTGTCATCACGCCTTTTGTCGACACAATAGCCGACAATCCGGATACGCTTTGGGCTGCGGTAATGCCTTTGGCAACCATGTTCATCGCTTTGGTGGTCGGTGCCATTGCCGGGGCGATTAGCGAGCATGTGGTCTTTCGACCCATGCGTAAACGCAGTAAAAAAGATTGGTTGATGAACTCCTTTGTTCTTACTCTGGGCCTGTCTGTCATACTGATAAACAGCCATCAGGTATTTTTAGGGGCTAGTTTCAAGGGAGTTGTAAAATACTGGCATTATCCATCAATATCCATCTTTGGTGCCTATATTTCCTTTGACCGGGTAATGGTCTTCATCATTGCCATGTTTTCAATCTCTGGCTTTTGGGTACTGATGAGACTGACCAAAGTCGGCAGGGCCATCCGAGCCGTTTCCCAGAGTGAAAACGGGGCCATTATCACCGGTGTTAACATTGACGCCATTCAGACCCTTACCCTGGCTTTGAGCTGCGGTATGGCTGCTCTGGCCGGTGCCGCACTTCTTTTTATGTATCCGGCATATCCGACAGTTGGGTTGGGACCGCTTTACAATTCGTGGTTCATTGTTATCGTCGCCGGCCTGGGAAACGTGGCCGGTGCGGCTTTCGGAGGATTTCTCGTAGCATTACTCCAGGTTTTGACTACCGTCTATATAGGTGAAGGATGGGACTATACGGTTCCGGTTGCCTTTTTGATGCTCGTTCTGGTTTTTAAGCCTTCAGGCATATTTGGAAGTGAAGTCAGAGGAAAACTTGAATAATCAGCAAGAATAAACAGGAGCAGCCGTGAAAAGTATTCAAGCAAATAATAAAAATGATGGTATTGATCGTTTATCAAAATATACCGGCATGACCCCGATGGGTCTCCTGGGCCTGGCGGTCATCGCCATATTGCCCTTTATTCCCCCTTTTAACCAGGAGTATCTGATACGATGGCTGGTTTTTGGCCTGTTCATGGCAGCCCAGGCTGTGGTTTTCAATTTTACCAATGGTTACATCAATATCGTTAACTTCGGTTTTGCCGCCTTTGTCGGTTTAGGTGCCTATACCTCTGGCATTCTGTCTGTAAAACTGGGTCTTTCTCCCTGGATCACAATTTTTCTGGGGATTATTCCGGCCGCATTCGTGGGCTTTATTACCGGGGTATTAACCCTCCGGTTGCGGGGTATTTATGCGGCCATCATGGCCTGGTTTGTCGGGTTGGCCCTGATGGGGCTGGCCACCAAAATGGTTTGGCTGACCGAAGGCCCTCTTGGATTGAATTGTCCGGCGCTTTTTAAGACCTCATCAAACATTCCCTATTTCTACACCATATTGGTTATGTTGCTGGTATCCTATATTGTATTGAATCGAATCGTAAAATCTCATGCCGGCCTGGCATTTATCGCCATTGGTCAAAACATGGATGCGGCCATGACCTCGGGGATCAACCCTACTTTTTACCGGGTATTTAATTTTACGGTTTCCTGCGCGTTTGCCGGTTGGCTGGGAGGATTCTATGCACATTATTACGGAATCCTGATGCCGGAATCAATGCACACCTCTAAAACGGTGGAAGTCCTGGTAGTGGGTTATCTTGGTGGACGGGCCACTCTCTGGGGCGGTGCTGCAGCCGCTATTCCCTTTGTTTTTTGCATGGAAATGATCAGGTCCGCAACATCAAATTATCCAGGTGTTAATTTAATTTTTTATGGATTATCTTTGGTTCTGCTGATGATGTTCTATCCCGGTGGCCTTGCCTATCTTTACCAGAACATAGTTGAACGTGTCAAAAATCCCTGGCTGAAACGATTGTTCGGTTTAAAGGTCATAACAAAATAAAAACAGAAATACGGCGCGAAAGTTTGTCCGAAGCGCTTACAGATGCCGGAAACAAAAAACCCGGCCCCTCGGGAACTGCATAAGGCAGTAAACCGGTGGGACCGGGTTTTAAAACAAATCCTCTATAAAAAGGTCGGTGATTATACCAGAGATTTGGCCAGCTTGGTGGCTGAACCGGCATCTGCGGCATATCCGTCGGCACCGATTTCATCGGCATACTTCTGATTTACCGGGGCACCGCCGATGATGACCTTGACCTTGTCGCGGTATCCGGCTTCAACCAGGGCGTCGATGGTTGTTTTCATCATACCCATGGTGGTGGTGAGCAGGGCAGAGATGGCAACGATGGTGGCGCCCTGGTCTTTTACGGCGGCCACAAAGGTTTCCGGGGCCACGTCAACACCCAGGTTGATCACCTCAAAACCGGCGCTTTCCAGCATCATGGCCACCAGGTTTTTACCGATGTCATGCAGGTCGCCCTTGGCCGTACCCATGGCAACCTTGCCGGCGGCTTTGGCATCTTCTACGGACAGCAGGGGTTTAAGGATTTCCACTGCTGCGGCCATGGCCTTGGCGGACATGAGCACTTCGGGGATAAACATATCGCCGTTCTGCATTTTTTCGCCGACAATATCCATGCCTTTGATCAATCCGTTATTGAGAATATCTTTTGCTTCCATTCCCTCGTTTACGGCGGCCTGTACAAGCGTTTTCAATGTTGCTGCATCGCCGGCTATCAGTGTGTTCGAAAGTGCGTTTAAATCTGCCATTGTCTTTGTCTCCTTTGTTGATAATTGATAATAAGTTTTTTACCGGGTTATTTTTTTAAAACCGCGGCCCGTTTTTCTTTTGCTTCGGCCTCGGCATCTTCAAATATTGTGTTTAACTGGGCCTGAATGTTTTCAGGCAACGCTTCTACCTTGTGACTGGCAATGATGTGGGTTGCCCTGGCATAGGCTTTTTCCACAACATCCTTTGATCCATCTGCAATCCATCCGTCACGGCTTTTTCTGTCAAAAAGGTCGCCCTGGGACTGCCGCCGCATGTTTTTAAAGGTATGCGGATGGGTGATGAATTCACCGCCGTGGCCCACCTCTTTGATGACGTCAAAAGCAATGGCTTCATCGGTAATGGTAAATCCTTCGACGGCCTTCATGATCATTCTCAGCATTTCATTGTGTAAAACCGCCTGGGCGTAATCCCAGGTCAAACCGCTGTCAAGCATCCCGAGGCCGTAAATCAGGTTGGCACCTGCCAACGCCGTTAAAGTGGCCGTTAAAGTATATTCATGGGCTGCCTGAGCATCGGGCATTTTGCTGTCCACCTATCCACCGGCGACCCAGGAGGGCAGCCGGTAAAATTTGGCCAGTTTGGCGATGGCCGCGCTGAACATGCCCATTTCCGGGGTCCCCATGGCCGCCAGGCCGGTTTTCAGATCCATAATACTGGTGGAACTGCCGTACACCATGGGATGTCCTTTGCGAACGGCCTGTCCCAGAACGATCATGCTCAAATTTTCAGCATTATGGGTGACAAGGCTGCTGGCCAGGTTGATGCAGGTGGTGCCACCCGCCAGCCCAAGGGGGTTTATTTTCAGGGGAACCCCCAGTCGACAGGCTTCAATCAGAACGTCGCAGGCATCTTTTGAATGCAGCAACGGGCTGATGGGATCACAGGTTGTGGAGAAAATCGGTCTTTCACGGAATTTGTCATCACCGCCGGCCACAACGGAGGCCATCTTAAAACAGGTCCTCAGGTTTTCAACCGAGTTGATGCCGATATAGCCATGTTTGGTGCAGGAATTCAAAAAACTTTTGATGTTGTAAAGGCAGCAGATATCCTGGTCCATATCGCAGGGGGTTAACGGTCTTTCAAACACAATGACCTGGTCCAGTGCGTCCAGAAACAACGTGGCATCATCAACGTCAGCTTTTGTGGGGGTTCTTAATTTTCTGGTTTTGGGGTCGATCATCATGGGGGCTTCGCCAAAATTGACAAATCCCGAACGACCGTTTTCACAAACATAATCCTTTTCAGGATCACGGGCGCAAGCCTTAAAAGTGGAAGGGCAGGACCTGATGGCATCTTCAACCAGATGGGCTGGGATTTTGACTATTTTGGTTCTATTATTGACAATACAACCAATTCCGTCAAAAATTTCAAGGGCCTGGGAGCTTTCCACTTTGACCCCCATTTCCCAGAGAATTTCCAGAGTAGCCAGATGAATTTTTTCCAATTCGTCATCGGAAAACATGTTCAGACCGATACCACTGGTCAGAACGGTTCCCGGCTGCAAATTTCTTACCGCCATAATTGGTTTCCTTCATTTTCATAGAAAGACGATAAAATTTCGGTTTTTTACCGGAGGCTGCCAATAATGGTATGTTTTTTCCGGTAATGAAAGACTCTCCTTGTGTGCTGCAACAGCTTTTAATTATAGATATTTTTTTGTTGAATACCTCCTTAATTTATTAAATAAAAATTCAAAATAATGGACCATTTGATCGCCTATAAACCCTTAAGGGCGCGGTATAATGACTCTGGGTCAAAAAGTCAATCATAATCATCACAAAAGGGTGTATTTTTATGAATTCGCCTGAAAAGATATCCTTTGGGTGGCTGAAATCACATCGTGCCATCCGAAGATGGTGTTTCCGTTCAATCTCTGCGGTCTGTTCAAAAAATAATCCTCGGAATATCAAACAGATGCCTCCGGTTATGGTATCGTATGCCTTGACTTTGAACAAAAGGTCTCGTTTCTGGGCGGACATTATCGATTACAGGGTAAAGAAAAATTGACAATAGTTTTCAGTATGGTTTAATCAGCCACTGACAAACAGGCAGGGTCAGTGCGGTCGGTTTTTTTCTTGAAAAGGGGAAAATGTTCTTCACGAGGACTTATCTGTTTTCACTATTCAATTTAATTCCGGCTTGTCCGGGTTAGGAATATAAGGCAAATATGATTAAAGCGATTTTGTTCGACCTGGATAATACGCTTATATTATTCAATGAAAATGAATTTTATGATCGATATTTTAAATGTATAACGGATATTTTCAGCGATGTTATGCCCGCGGAACAGTTTCAGAAAACATTGAAGGCTGCCACCATAAGCCTGCTGCAGAATCAGGGAGATATTTCTAATGCGCAGTATTTTATGAATGTATTTGCAGCCGACATCCCACACCACCGGGAGGCCTTGTGGCAGCGGTTTTTGCATTTTTATAAAACTGAATTCAACCGTCTGGAGCGGATTGTTTCTCAGCCCGAATCCCTGCATGAGGTGTTCGACTATCTGGTTAAAACGAACATTAAACTGGTGCTGGCGTCAAACCCGATTTTTCCCTTGGACGTTCAGCGTCAGCGTCTTGGCTGGGCCGGACTGGCACATGTACCGTTTGATTTTATCACCCATATCGAGAATATGTCATTTTGCAAGCCGCGGTTCGAGTATTATCAACAGATTTGTCGACAAATCGATGAGCCGCCTGAAGCCTGCATGATGGTCGGCAATGATCCGGTCAACGACATGGTCGCGGCCAGGGCCGGCTTGATCACCTATCTTACAACTGATGTCAAGGATGACGACAGTGCTTCTTTGACCGTCAGCCAGGACCTGCGGGCAGATTGGACTGAAGATTCGATTGTGCCGGACTATACGGGGCCGCTGGCCGGATTGAAAAATGTCGTGGATCGGCTGGGGAACAAGCCATAAACATATGATAAGGTAAAGGAGCCGGGAATGCTTTCTGTAGTTATTCAAACCATGGGTGGCCTGGGGCTTTTTATTCTGGGAATGAAGTTGATGACCGACGGCCTGCAGATGTCCGCCGGAAAACGGATTAAAAAAATTCTGGGGGCTGTTTCCGGCAACCGGGTGATCGGGTGCCTGACCGGTGCCGGCGTAACCGCCATGGTGCAATCGTCATCGGCCACAACAGTGATGCTCATCGGGTTTGTCAGTGCCGGGTTGATGACCCTGCCCCAGGCTGTTGGGATGATTCTGGGGGCCAATGTGGGAACCACCATGACGGCCCAGTTGATCGCCTTCAAGCTCACCAGCGCGGCCCTGCCGGCCATAGCCATTGGCGTGGGATTGAAATTTTTCAGTCGGAAAAAGAAATACCGTTATTTAGGGGATGTTATTTTGGGGTTCGGCCTGCTTTTTTTCGGTATGACGGTGATGAAGCAGGGGCTGTCACCCATCCGCAGTGATCCCGGGTTTATTGATTTTTTTACCCGGTTTGATGCGGCCAGTATCAGTGGCCGATTGCTTTGTGTGCTCGTGGGTGCCGTGTTGACGATTCTGGTGCAGTCTTCATCGGCCACCATCGGTTTGACCATGACCCTGGCCAGTCAGGGGTTGCTGACCTTTCCGGCCGCCATGGCCCTGGTGCTGGGGGAAAACATCGGCACCACCATTACGGCCGAATTGGCCACCATCGGCTCCACCAATATAAATGCGCATCGGACGGCAAGGGCTCATACCATGTTCAATGTCATTGGCGTGAGCCTTATGATTTTATGTTTCCCCTGGTTTATCAAGTTGATTGAATTTTTTACGCTCTGGATGGGAAGCGGCCCGGCAGACCAGGCGGTTAATGGTGAAATGATGAATATATCTCGCTATATTGCCAATGGCCACACCGTTTTTAACGTGCTCAATGCCATGTTTTTTTTGACTATCTTGCCCTGGCTGATCAAAGTGGCTATTTTTCTCTCCCCCAGGCGGGATGAAGAGAGCGAAGATATGTTTCGGTTGCCCAATTTTGGTGACCGGTTTATCGATACCCCCATTGCGGCTTTGGCAAAGGCCCGCAGCGAGATTATCCGGATGGCCCAGGCCGGTATCCTGACCTTTGACGAAACACTTGTCCGTATTGAAGACCGGGATTTAAAAAAACTTGGCAGATGGAAACGGATCGAAAATTTTATCGATGACATGCAGCGGGAACTTACCGTGTATCTGACCAAGCTGTATCAAGGCGATGTGAGTGAAACCGAGGCCCGGGAAATTTCCAGTATGATGCGGATGACCAACAATATCGAACGCATCGGCGATTCTGTGGAAAATATCGCCCAGGCAACCGAAGGCATAATTGAAGAGCGGATCCAATTTTCCGCCATCGCCATCAGCGATATCCGAAAAATTTCAGGCTGTGTCGATGAATTCCTCAATCATGTTACCCGGGGCATTAAAACCTATGAAAAAGATTTTATGGAAAGGTCCGAATACCTCGAAAATGCAATTGATGCCATGCGTGAAAGTATGCGTCAGGGACATATGGATCGCCTTCGCAGTGGTGAATGCACCATAGATCAGGGAATGGTCTATATAAACCTTCTGACCCATTTTGAAAAAATAGGGGATTACTGCTATAATATTGCCGAAGCCGTGGTGGGGCTGAAATAAAGGATGCCGATGGTTGGATTGATATCAATTAACCGTAGTGGCGACGATTATTGCGCCTGATACCGCCAGGAGAGTGGCCGTCAGTCGGGGAAGCGTTATGGGTTCTTTTAGAAATATGGCGGCCAGAATGAAGATGAAGATGGCAGATAGCTGGTTCAAAACCGCTGCTACGGAGACCAGTATGTATTTGATGCCCGCCAGCCATGCCATCATGGCCATATAGTTGCCGATGATGGAGGCGGGCAGGGCTGTTTTCCAGCTTTTTGACGGATAAAGCTCGGCCATAAGGCTTTTTTTGTCGGAATGCAGGAGGGCCAGCAGATAAAGCCCGATGGTGCCGGCCAGCAGTCTCACAAAAGAAGCCCACAGGAAGTGGACCTCTTTTAATCGGTATTTGATCATGACAATGCTGCCGGCCAGAAACGAGACGGCCAGGAGACCCAGAACAAGTCCCTGGATAAGATTTTTCCGGGTAATGGGGACCACCGGTCTGGCCGCCGAACTGATGGTGATGGCGCCGATGACCAGGCATGCACCGCAAAGACCTTTTATGCCCAGAATTTCATCGAGAAAAATAAAAGAAAAAAACAAAATCAGCGGAAGGTAAAGGCAGTCGATCACGGCTGTCATTCCGGCCCCGAGACGGCCCAGGGCCATAAAGAAAAACGTATCGGCAAGGGTGATTCCAAAAATACCGGACAGACTGAAAATAATCCAGTCGGACAAGGGCCGGTCCGGGAACAGTTCGATGTTGAACAGCAGAAGTGTCAGTACGAAAAGTGGCAGCGTTACCGTGCATTTAAAAATATTAAGGGCCATGGGGGAAATGGTTTCCCCGCTTTTCTTAAAAAGAACAAGCGCTAAAGCCCATAAAAAAGCGGCCCCTAAAGAGCATGTGATACCGATCATCTGCATGGAGATAGAGACCCTGACCTTTGGATTGGGGGGTTGAGTTCAAAAAGGGGACTGTACGGGTTATTATTGCCAAAGTCAACTTATAGACGAGGTTGTCAACAATTTAAAACTTGCATCGAATTACTGCGGCGGTATCTTTCGGTGTTGATTATTTCCGACAGGGCGATTAACCTTTTTGTCGGGAGTTGTGTGAAAAAATTCATGAATATGGAGAAAAAACGTGAAAATCATATTGTCGATATTAGCTGTTTTGTATGCACTTTCTCCATATGATCTGCTGCCTGATTTTATCCCGGGCTGGGGCTGGCTCGATGATCTTCTCCTTCTGGGGGCGATGTGGTATTTTTATTATTCCGGGACAGCCAGGCGCAGATCCGCTGATGCCTATCGGCGGGCACGCAATACCGGCTCCGGGACCAGGGACGAAAAAAAGGCAAACCCGGAAAATAACTATGAGGTTGAAGATGCCTGGGCCGTTCTGGGTCTTGCAAGGGGGGCATCCTCCGAAGAAATAAAAAAAGCATACCGTGAACTTGCCGGTAAATACCACCCGGACAAAGTGGCCCACCTTGGCGATGAATTCAAGGTGCTGGCCGAAGAACGGTTTAAAAAAGTGCAGGCGGCATATGAGGAATTGAAAGGTCCGGACCGCAGGTAAAGCGAGGGAAAGGTAAGCATCGAGTAAAAGATATGGGAAAAGTGAATATGGGGCTGGAAAGCGAAAACCAGCTCTTTGACAAGCCCGGATGGATCGGCAGAGAAGTGACGGGTGATCCACGGTATTTTAATTCCAACCTGATTCGCCATCCCTATGGTCAATAGGCGTTTAATAACGCAACATCGACAAAGTTTTGTCGATAATTTTTTGTCGATGGTCAATCTGTAATTTGATCTACCATGAAGGACAGGAAGGGCATGAAGGACAAAATAATGATTTCTTCATGTTCTTCCTGTCCTTCATGGTAAAAAATAGTTTTGAGTAGTCTTCAAGTAGTCGAGAATAGAGTCAAACTTGGAATTCATGGTTAATATCAGCTGTCCCAAGGGACCTCTTTTCCCGAGTAAGGTCTTGGGAAAAGCTTAGGCCCTGAGCCTGAAAATCGGTGAAGTTGTATTTGATATCGGAACCGCTAAGTGAAGAATGAAGAGGTGAAAAAATGGAAAAAATTATAGGCCTGACAGGCCAAAAAAAATTGCGCCTTACTGAAACCGTTGCCGGTTCCGGGTGAGCGTCCAAACTGCCTCCAGGGGACCTGGACAAAGCGCTTTGCGGAATTGATTTTCCAACAGATAACAATGTCATCGTCGGTCTGGAGAGGGCCGATGATGCCGGTGTATATAGAATTACCGATGAGATCGCCATGATTCAGACGGTGGATTTTTTTACACCGATTGTAGATGATCCTTACTGGTTTGGCCAGATCGCTGCGGCCAATGCCTTGAGTGATATTTATGCCATGGGCGGTGTGCCTAAAACGGCCATGAATATTGTGGCGTTTCCGTTGAAGCAGATGGATATTTCCGTGCTGCGCCGGATCATCCAGGGCGGGATCGACAAAATGAAGGAAGCGGGGGTGGTGCTCATGGGGGGCCACAGTGTGGAGGACAGTGAACTCAAGTACGGTTTGTCGGTCACCGGCTTTATCCATCCCGACAACGTATTGACCAACCGGGGACTTCGTCCCGGTGATCAACTGGTGTTGACCAAACCACTGGGTACCGGCATCATTAATACCGCTATTAAGGGGGGACTGGCGGATAGTGACACCATTGATTATGTAACCCGCCTCATGGCCGAGTTAAACAACCGGGCCGCTGAAGTGATGCCGTATTTTCCGGTTCATGCCTGTACGGACATTACCGGATTCGGGCTTTTGGGACACCTTGCGGAAATGGTCGCCGGGGGAGATGTCGGTATCCGGGTTTTTTCTGAAAAATTGCCGTTGATCCCCAAGGCCCTGGAATATGCCGGTATGGGAATGGTACCCGGCGGTGCTTATAAAAACCGTGAATTCCGGGAAGCCATGGTGGATATGGGGCCTGGGGTGGATCCGCTGTTTCAGGATATCATGTATGATCCCCAGACCTCCGGCGGCCTGCTGATCGGCGTGGCAAAAGACAGCGCAGCAGACCTGGTAGCCGCCCTGCATGAAAAAGGTGTCGGGCAGGCAGTCGTCATCGGAGAGGTGCTGGAAAAACCGGCGGCCAGAATAATCGTGGAATAGGACTTGCGCATTATTTTTGATGCCCTCCAAAAAGAAATCGGGATTTAGTGCGCTGCGATTTATGAGTAAGTGAGCATATGTCTTCTTGTGTTGATTAACATAAAGCTTGACGGTCTTGTGAAAAGTCCAGATCAGCGCTACGCTTCACTGCTTTTCTGCGTTGCGCTGCATTTCGCAATCATTCAACGGTCGATAAGTGCGCCTCATGACACCAAAGTTTGTACGCCTTGAATTTGAACTTTTTACAAGGCCGTTTAAAACCGACTTTTTACGAGGTTATCAAAGCTTGAAGTAAGAAGTATTTTCAACCCGCCGTGTTTAGCTTTTAAATTCTGCAATTCGTGTTCGTCTGATATGATATAACTTTTTTTGCTTGAAACCAAAATGACGCTATGATAGATTTTAAATTATTGTAAAATGAATTATTAAATGAAGTTAATTTTTTATTTTGGCTGTTATCGATTACTGCATTGTGGGTGCACTGTCAATCACTGCAAAATTTAATTGTTGTGATGTCAATATAGAAAAAATGTTTTATCCTGAATTGGCCGTTTTTTGACTATATCCGCACCGATTCCCTGCCCAGTAAGGGTTCACGAAAATTTTGGATATCGCGACGGGCATGCCTTCGGTTTTGTAAATCCTTCTGCATTTAGATCTCTGCATATTTCGTTGCCAAAAATAGTCCAATTCAGTTTTAAAAAACGAGGAATCGCCCTAAGACGATTCGATTTAGGCAATCTGTTAACCATAAAAGGAGGAACAGCAAATGAAATTGGTTAAATTATGTATCGTCGTTTTTGCGGTTGTTGCACTGGCAGGAACATCCATGGCCGGGACCCTTGATGATGTCAAAGCCAAAGGTTTTATTCAGGCCGGTGTTAACGGAGATCTTTTCGGTTTTGGAAAACCCGATGAGAAAGGCGTCTGGAAAGGCCTTGATGTGGATACGGCCAGGGCCGTTGCCGCCGCTGTATTTGGAGATGCCGACAAGGTGAAATATACGCCGCTGACAGCCAAGACACGGTTTACTGCCCTTCAGTCCGGTGAAATAGATGTGCTGACCCGTAACTGTACCCAGACTCTGAGTCGTGATACCGCCCTGGGGCTAGACTTCTGTCAGGTCAACTACTATGACGGTCAGGGTTTTTTGATCTCTAAGAAACTGGGCGTCAAAAGCGCCAAAGAACTCGATGGCGCCACTGTCTGCGTCCTTCCGGGGACTACAACCGAGCTCAATGTGGCCGATTATTTCCGGACCACCGGCATGAAAATGAACCCGGTGGTGATTGAAAATACCGCTGAGCTCGCCAAGGCCTTTTTTGCCGGAAGATGCGACTGCCTTACATCGGATGCATCACAACTGGCCGGCACGCGATCTGTTGCCCCAAATCCCGATGAATACATTATCCTGCCGGAAATTATTTCAAAAGAACCTCTGGCGCCTGCCGTACGCCACGGTGATAACCAGTGGAAAGATATTGTCAATTATTCAGTGCTGGCCATGATCAACGCTGAAGAGTTGGGCATTACGTCGAAAAACGTGGATCAGATGCTGCAAAGCAAGGACCCGAAAATTCAGCGTTTTTTGGGCGTGTCTCCGGGTAATGGAAAAGCATTGGGGCTGGATGAAAAATTCGCCTACAACATCGTCAAACAGGTCGGTAACTACGGTGAGGTTTTCGAACGGAATGTCGGTGTTAATACGCCACTGGGCATTGAACGGGGTCTAAATGCCCTCTGGACACATGGCGGTTTGATGTATTCACCACCGTTTTTTTAAGTAATGTACGATTGACAGAATACAGACTGTCAGGTGCGGTTTTGAAAGCCCGCCTGACAGCCTGTTTCCAGAGACCAAGGAATGCAGATAAAACATACTGAAAAAGGAGGACACGGGGCGCCGCCGGCGGTTCCTTTCTGGCATGATCCCGACAAACGGTCCATTGTTTATCAGATAGGGGTAACCCTTCTGATAGGGCTGCTGGGATATTACCTTATTTCAAATACCCTTACCAATCTTGAGAAACAATCCATTGCCACAGGGTTCGGATTTGTAGAAAAAGAATCTTCTTTTGAAATCGGTGAATCCCTTATTTCCTATTCCGCGGCTGACAGCTATGGCCGAGCGCTTGTTGTCGGTGTTCTGAATACACTGATCGTATCTTTTATCGGAATTGTCCTGACACTTTTTCTGGGAACCCTTCTCGGCGTTGCACGTCTATCCACAAACTGGCTGGTTTCACGACTGGCAGCCGTATATATCGAGGTTTTTCAGGATATTCCGATTTTACTCCAACTGTTTTTCTGGTATGCTTTTTTTTATGAGGTCCTGCCTTCCCCGAGGCAGGCATTGCGTCCGTTTGCCGGCATGTTTCTCTGCAACCGCGGACTGATATTCGGCATACCTGAATATCATCCGGCCTTCAAAATTATGGCGTTTGCCTTTGTCACAGGGTGCGGCATTATCTATTTTATCAGACGCTGGGCCCGGGAAAGACAGAACAAAACGGGCAGGGATTTTCCTGTCTTTAAAATTTCCGTGGGGATTCTGATCGGTATGCCGCTTTTGGTTTGGCTCATGGCCGGCGCCCCTTCCGCTATGAATGTGCCGGTGTTGAAGGGGTTTAATTTTAAAGGCGGGGTCAGTATTACCCCTGAATTCGCCGCTCTCTTGCTCGGGCTGGTTTTTTATACAGCGGCTTTTGTGGCCGAAGTCGTGAGGGCCGGCATTCAGTCGGTGAGTCGCGGCCAGACGGAAGCCGCCATGGCCATCGGCCTTAAACCCGGCCAGGTACTGAACCTGGTGATTTTGCCCCAGGCCCTGCGCGTCATTATTCCGCCGCTGACCAGCCAGCTTTTAAATCTGACCAAAAACAGCTCCCTGGCAGTTGCCATCGGTTATCCCGATTTTGTTTCCGTTGCCGGGACCACAATCAATCAGACCGGTCAGGCCATAGAAGGCGTCGCCCTGATTATGGCGGTTTATTTGTGTTTCAGCCTTGCCACATCGGCATTTATGAACTGGTATAATAAAAAGATCAAACTGGTGGAAAGATAGTTTTTCAGCAACGGCTTGCAGGGGGCCTTGAATATAAGTTTTTTAAAGACCCCGTTGATATCCACACCCGGCATTTTTTTAAAAAAATATCATGGAAAAAACGGCAAAACAAACTCGGCCCGAACCCGTGAAACCACCTGTTACCCATGTCGGTGTGATCGGATGGGCTAGAACCAATCTGTTTAACAGCTGGTTCAACTCTCTGTTGACCCTGGTCATGTTTTATATCCTATGGCAAATTATCCCGCCGTTTGTCAGGTGGGCATTTATTAACAGCCACTGGCTATCTACAGGTGAGCAGTGCCGTGGCTCTGCCGGCGCGTGCTGGTCGATAATACCCGCCAATATCCGTTTTATTACATTTGGCTTTTTTCCTCATGATCAGCAATTAAGACCTCTGCTGGCAATGATCATTCTGGTTGCCCTGCTTTTTTACAGCCAGAATCGCAGGCACTGGAAAAAATCCCTTGGCTGGGCCTGGATGATCGGTCTGTTTGCCATGGGGCTCTTGATGAAGGGCGGACTGTTCGGTCTGGCATCGGTGGAGAGCAACGAGTGGGGAGGGTTGCCGCTGACGCTGATGCTTTCCGTGTTCGGGCTGACGGCTGCCTATCCCCTGGGCGTCATACTGGCGCTGGGACGTCAGTCAAAAATGCGGGTGGTGCGGATGTTTTGCGTGGTTTATATTGAATTGATTCGAGGTGTTCCGCTGATCAGCCTGTTGTTCATGTCATCGGTGGTATTCCCGCTATTTTTGCCGGAAGGCGTTACCCTTAATAAAATTTTTCGGGCTCAGATTGCCATTATTCTGTTTACCGCCGCCTATGTCGCCGAAGTGGTGAGGGGGGGGCTGCAGGGCATGTCCCAGGGCCAATTCGAAGCCGCCGAATCCCTCGGGCTGAATTACTACCAGACCATGCGGTTGATCATTTTGCCCCAGGCACTGAAAATTGTAATCCCACCCACTGTGAGTGTCCTCATTTCCGCTTTCAAGGACACCTCCCTGGTGGTGATTATTGCGCTGTATGATGTTCTCAAGACAACGCAATCGGTTTTGTCTGATCCCCAGTGGATGGGATATTCTGCAGAGGCGTATATCTTCCTGGGGATAATCTATTTTATCTGCTGTTTTTTTATGTCCAACTACAGCAGGCGGCTTGAGCGTGAACTTTATACGGGGAATTAAGTATTACAGATGAGAACTATTGGCCATGAATGATGAAATTGACATATCGGTTGAGGGGATGGCGTCAAATGACGCCATCATTGAAATTATCAATATGCACAAGTGGTTTGGTGAATTTCATGTGCTCCGGGATATCAATCTGGTGGTTCGCAAAAAAGAACGAATCGTTATCTGCGGCCCGTCGGGGTCGGGGAAGTCAACGCTTATCCGCTGTATTAATCGCCTGGAAGAGCATCAGCGCGGCCAGATTATTGTAGACGGCATTGAACTGACCAATAATCTGAAAAATATCGAGAAAATACGGGCCGAAGTCGGCATGGTGTTCCAGCATTTCAACCTTTTCCCCCACCTTACAATTCTTGAAAACCTGGCGTTGGGACCACTGTGGGTTCGAAAGGTGCCGAAAAAAGAAGCCGATGAAACAGCCATGTATTATCTGGAAAAGGTGCATATCGCCGAACAGGCTAAAAAATTTCCCGGTCAGCTTTCCGGGGGCCAGCAGCAGCGGGTGGCCATCGCCCGAAGTCTATGTATGGCACCGAATGTCATGCTTTTTGATGAACCCACATCCGCCCTTGACCCGGAAATGATCAAGGAGGTCCTGGACGTTATGATAGATCTCGCCAGGGAGGGAATGACGATGATTGTGGTGACCCATGAAATGGGGTTTGCCAGGAGTGTCGCCCACCGGGTCCTGTTCATGGATGAGGGGAAGATCGTGGAAGAAAATACACCGGAAGCGTTTTTTCATCACCCGGTACATGATCGGACCAAGTTGTTCTTAAGCCAGATTTTGCAATAATTCTTGCCGGTTCAGGAAAAAAAAGTGGAATGGAGGGCATCCACGGCCCGGTTCAGATCGTTGGTTTTGGCCAGAAAATAAAGTGCGGCCCGGGAGGGCCCGAAGGATATCATTTCCACATTAACCCCCCCTTTTGCCACCGCCGTAAAACAGCGGGCTGCAATTCCCTTTTTTTGAAATAATCCTTCGCCGACAATACTGATCAATACCAGATCATCCATTGTTTCAATGGTTCGGTAGGGCCTGGGGGTAATGGTTTTAAGGGCCTTGCGTCCGGCTTCCAGATCATTGCCGGCCAGCAGGAGGCTGATACAGGTTTGTGAGGTAACCACCGATTTGATATTGATGCCGTTTTTTGCCAGACTGCTGGCCACAAGGGCCAGAATACCGGGCCTGGCCCCGACACCCGATGCATGTACTTTGAGAATGCCGATATCGGTATCATGGGCAACACTTTTGATGACACGCTTGTGCCTCGGGCTGTAGGCCGTGATCAGGCTTCCCGGGGCGTCGGGGTTTAATGTGTTTTTGATTTCAACCTTGATTTTTTTTCTGCGCACCGGTTCCATGGCGCGGGGATGGAGAATGCCCGCGCCGAAATAAGCCAGTTCTGCCGCTTCACTATAGGACAGTACCGGTATCAGCTTTGCCCCGGGAACCAGGTTGGGATCCGCGCTCATGAACCCGTCCACATCCTTCCAGATTTCAAGAAGGGTTGCTTTGGTCGCCACGGCAACCACCGCCGCCGAATAATCTGATCCCCCACGGCCGAAAGTTGTGATGTCATTGTTTTTACTGACGCCGTAAAAACCGGGAATAAAAAGGATGGTATCCTCTTTCATCAATGGCATGATGTGTTGTTGAAAATTAGCGGTGGTTTGATTCAAATCAGCGGATGCATCACCGAATTTGCCGTCGGTGAGCATGCCCATTTTATGGGGCATCCGGCAGATTGCTTTGATTCCCCGGCTTCGGAGGACGGCGGTGAGCAGGCGGGCACTGAATCGTTCTCCAAAACTGCTGACCATGTCATGCAACCGGGGAGATATCTCTCTGGTGAAATTCAGACCGTAGTAAAGCCGTTCGAGTTTGCCGATGTTTCGGTTTAAATCACGGCCGAATTCAGCAAGGTCCTTTCGATTATGGATCAGATAGCGGGCAATCAACATGTGTCGGGCTTTAAGCCGGCTGATGATGCCCGGAATATTTTCATCGCTGTCAAGGGCCATGTGCATACCGTGAATGAGCATGTCGGTAATGCCGTACAGAGCGGATACAACAATGATATTGCCCTTTGCTCTCTCCTCCACCAGGTCAAGAATTCGGGCGATGGTTTTTTTGCCGTGAAGGCATCCCCCGCCGATTTTAATTACTTTCAATTTTTGTGTTCCTTTTCGACTCAGGCCGTGCAAATTTAAATCGTATGGTTTTACCGAAATCAGGGTTGTCTTTCTTATAAAGCCAGTCGTATTTTTAAGACTGCACCGGCAATTTTTTTCATCATCTGGTGACGGAAATATTGAAGGCGCAGTATAAAAAAAGGATAGGTTCGTGTCAAGTCGCTTGAATCCAGGGGCAAGGATATATCATTACTAAAAATAAACAATAAAAAAAGTAATGAAAAATAATTGACAGAATAAAAAAATTGTTTACTTTATATGTAAACCAAACTTAAAATAAATTTAGTGAAATCATGAACAATTGATAAAAGGAGAAGTATGATGGAACTCGTAAGATGGAATCCCAATAGAAATATGTACAGGCCGCATTATAATTTTAATAATCTGCTGAATGATTTTTTTGCACCACGGGATCAAAGTGATGATATCCATAAGATGGGCTGGAACGTGCCGGTGGATATTTATCATGATGCCGATAATATCGTTTTGAAGGCAGCACTTCCCGGTGTTGCAAAAAAAGATATCAGTGTTGATTTAAAAGGCCGTGTGTTGACTCTTAAGGGCACGCTTTCATCTGAAGCTGAAGTTAAAGAGGACAACTACTATCGGAAAGAGAGGGCTTCGGGTAAGTTTGAGCGGTCTTTTACAATGCCCGGGGATGTTGATCCGGAAAAAATCCAGGCGGATTACAAGGATGGTATCCTAAAAATAACAGTCCCACGGCCTGAGGATCGCAAAAAGAAACAGATTACCGTTCACTGACAAACAGGCAATGGCAGTAAAAAGGGGTAGGGCATTTTGTTTTACACATGCCCGACCCCTTTTTTTGTTTTATCTGCAACTGCAGGTCAACGGTGGTTTAGACTGAAGCTATTTATATCGGAAAACGCTGTTTGCCTTCAACCCTTCAACCTCAGCATTCAACTTTAATACTTATAGTACTCCTGGGGCGTGTTTTCAGTGAGAAATTTAACGGCATTATACATGCAGGTACGAATTGCTTTTTCCATGGGTGTTTTGGCAAATCCGCCCAGGCCCCCGCCCATGCCGCCGCTGCCGCCGGCAAATCCTGCCAGGGCGCCCAGATTGACATCCTTGGCAACGCCTTCAACGCGGGTGGCTGCCAGAATTTCCGATGTATGGGTGTCAATGATACGAACATCCATGGCCATGGATGATTTTTTATAAGCCCCTTTCACCGCACCGAATATAGCTGTGGCTTTACCCAGCATACCACCGCCCAGGCCGCCGCCGCCACCGGATGTTGCCGGGTCCCAACCGGTAATGGCTCCCATAATCAACAGATCTGCGCCTTTGACACCGCCTTTTTTGATGCCGCTGCTGTCGCTGTATTCGGAGCCGCCCAAGGCCATTTCCTGCTTCAAGGCATCAAGGTTCTGACGTTCCAGTACCTTGAACCGTTTGGTTTGCCACATGGCTGTTGTCATCATGTCCCGGAGTCCGGTCATATAGCCGGTGTGTGTTTTGCTGACCGAGATGGTCTGCCCGCCGAAGCCGATGGTGGTGGTTGATCCGCCCTGTCCCACCTTCCACTCAAAATTGGCCACCGCCACTTTGGCTTTGGGACCGTTGTAAGGAGGCAGATTCATCTCCACTCCGGTATCTGTTGTTGCGGTGGGTTTAACCATGCTCTCCATACATCCCGGGGCCGTAATAAACACCAGCAGGGGTAACAGGGCAAAAATCCAAGCTTTTTTCATAAATGCCTCCTTGCTTATAAAAATTAATAATTTAATAAATCGATTGTTGAAGATTTATAAAATAAGAAACCCATTTAGTCAAGAAATGATCTTTTTATAGACCGGGTCATTATATTAAAATTTAAAATTATGAAAATCAAGTAAGGTTGGGGCGTTATTTTTTAGACATTATTTTCGAGGGGGATTCTATGGCTGGGAGGGATACCACGATAACGGTTCCGGATTTGGAACTGCTTTCCAGATGGATATAACCGCCCAGTTTTTGGATAATCCCTTTGGAAACGGACAGGCCGAGACCTGTCCCCTTACCTTGCTTTTTTGTTGTAAAAAAAGGTTCAAATATGCGGGGTTGAATATGATCCGGTATACCGGGACCGTTGTCTTTGACGGTTACCAATAAAAAATCCGTTTTCTTGTCTTTGTGAATACCGATGCGCACGTTGCCACCGGGGGGCAGGGCATCTAAAGCATTAATGATCAGGTTGACAAAGACCTGTTTCAACAACTGTTCGTCCCCATAGATGCCCGGCAGATTGTCTTCGAAATCGGTTTCCAGTTTGACCATGGCCATTTTGACTTGGTTGCCCACAAGCCGGATGGCTTCCGTGACGATTTTTTCGATTGCCAGAGGCTTGATATGGGTCTCACTTTCTCTGGCGAAATCAAGCAGATCTCTCACAATGATCTGAGATCTTTCGGTTTCACCGATCAGGTCATCGATCATCTCTAATTTATCATTATCAGGCAAAACAGAGAAATCTTCTTTCAGCATTTCAGCGGTCAGCAGTGTATTGTTTAACGGATTGTTCAGTTCATGGGCCACACCGGCGACCAGTGTGCCGACAGCCCTTAATTTGTGGGATTCCAGAAGGATGCTTTGCTTATGGTTGAGTTCTTTGATCATGGTATTAAATGCCTCGGCCAGCTGGGTAAACTCATCTCTGTATTTTTTTGCCGGGACAATGGGTGAAAAATCGCCTTCGCCGATTCGTTTCGTATACTCCATAAACCGTTTAAGGGTCACCAGTAACTGATGCGTGAAGAAAGTAATAAATATCATCATCAATATCAGAAGGCCTGAAATAAAATAAAAAGGAACCCGTTTGGCCAGGTTCAGCATATGGAATACGGCGCTGCGTTCCTTTTTAACAAACTCCACTGCAAAGGATACCATCTCTCCGCCATACTGCCGAAGCAGCGGGACGATATCCGCTCTGTTTCCTTCCGTCTCGGAATTTTTAAGCCTGACCAGTTGTTTTTCATATCTTCGCATATAATCGGACTTGGTTTGAAAATTCTTTTCACCCATGATTTTTTTTATGGTTTCTTTGTTGGCGGACAAGATTTTTTTCGAATTGGCCAGGTGCTCCATGGCATCGTCAAGATTCGTACCGTAGAGGAGATAGTTTTTTTCAAAACGACGGGCCTGCTGGATCTCAGATAGATAATTATCTGTGATTTCGAGAAATTTTATCTTGTCTTCAAGCGTTGAAATGGTCCAGAAAGACCAGATGGTGATGGCAATACACAGGATAAAAAAAAGGGCATAGGA
The DNA here is from genome assembly GCA_942490765.1 of uncultured Desulfobacterales bacterium. GTDB lineage: Bacteria > Desulfobacterota > Desulfobacteria > Desulfobacterales > 4572-123 > 4572-123. The sequence goes on from CALNYM010000011.1 coordinate 88,884, forward strand.
GATGGTGATGGTCATCCTGATGCTGATGCGGGGCCGTTTTTTTAATTTTTCATTTTCCTTATTGTCATCCGACAGTTCGGACTGTTTTGGCGAGTCATGCATTACAAAGACCTTCTGTTTTTAAAAGTCAGCAGCAGTATGTAAAATCAAATGACTATGAAAAAATTTCATATTTTTCTTTGAGAAAATAATTCGCATACCGTTTCACATCGGCATCATTTTTCAACACCGCATCAAGCTGCCGGGCGCATACCATCAGACGACCGATAATTTCCAGGGAATTCTCCGAATCCTTTCTGGAATATCGCCTCAGCCATGCGGTAACCAGGTCACCTTTGCGGTCAACCCCAAATCCTATCTGACGCAACACCAATTCCAGAAAGCGGGCACGTCTGGCTCTGTTCTCATCGCCACCGCCACCGCCTCTGACTCTGAAGTGTACATAATTATTTTCCGTGCCCTGGCCGACCATGGCGTCAACCATTAAGTAATGATATGCCATCCGTGCGTTCAGATTTATGTAATCCGCGGCAACAATGGCGTAATTTCGATCTGACGCGCGTCTCGGGCCTCTGTTTCCGCCCAGGACAGCCTCCCTGAAATCAGCCGGCATTCCCGCCAATTCATTTTTCCACCGATCGGGCCATGCCATGCTTTTATCGGAGATTCCCCGCCATAACGCTTTAAATGGCAGGCTTGCCACATCTTGAGGGCTAACCGTATTAGGACCCTTGACAATGGATTGGTCAAGATCAATCAATTGAAATTGTATCGGCAGACCTGTTTTAAGTTTTCTGCTTTTTTTATTTGAACGCCGTTTCTGGTCATCTCCGAAGCCGAACATGGATCGAACGGACATTTCGTGAATAAATCGAACGGTATCGTGGATCGACTTGCAGGATTTTGCCTTGAATGACGGTGCATCTGGGTCCGTGAGGTTAAGTTTTAACACAAGGTCATAAAGCGGGCCGGATTTTTCATGACAATTTTTAGAAGCGATTCTGGCAAGGACACTTTTTCGTATCCCTGGCCAGCGTATGCCTGTGTATACGGTTCTTTTGGTTGCATTAACGCTGATGATATTTTTCCCGGCCAGGATTTTCAGGTTTTTCCCGAGTCCGAAAATACACGGCACTGAGAATTCTCTGACAATGGTCGCCAGGTGCCCCACCGGATTTCCTTCCATTACCAGTAAAGCTGCTATTTTCGACAGTAAAGGCGCATACTCCGTTTTTGGCTGTTCAGCCAGGACCACTGCCCCATCAGGCACTTTAGATATATCCGAGTCAGACCGCAAAAATAGGACAGGCCCTTCTGCACGGCCGGGAAATATGGTGATCCCACCTTCCAGGGTCGGCGGTGCGTCCTTCGTTCTTTTTAATATGCCATCGGTCTCGTCTTCGGAAAGGCCTGTGTTCAGTCGTCGCGCCTGAAGAAAATGAACGGTTTCATTTTTGTCCACAACCCATTCCATATCCATATTAAATCCGAATTTTTTTTCCACCTGAATCGCCAGGCCTGCAATTTCCAGCAACTTTTCAGGCTTGATATAATCCACGGTTTTTTGGCCCGCCCTGGTGCGGGTGGCCATCCGGGTTTTCAACAGTTTCGGACAGTCCTCTTTTGAAACGTGAAATATATCTGCCGATTCTTCCCCCTGCACCATTTTGGCGGCAAGGCCCGGAACAGCGTTGATGACCATGGTGTCCGGTGCTAAACCATTTAACTGAGATGTATATATAACCCCTGCAGCCACGGGGTCAACCATGGGCATAAAGAGGACAGCCATGGGGGTATCAATTTCCCGGATGTTTTTATGTATCCGATAGTTGACCGCCCGGTCGGTAAATTTTCCGGCAAGCACATGTTTATAGGTGGTTACAAGATTTTCCGGTCTAATATTGAGTTTTGTATCGAACTGGCCGGCAAAAGAATGGATACCGTCTTCAAAAACAGAGGAAGACCGTATCGCCCACAGGGTGCCGGGATATTTTTCTGAGATACTGTCGGCATGCGTTTGTATGGCGGCCGCTATCTCCATGGGGACGATGGCATCTCTTATCCATCTGCGTATGGTCTGTGTTCTGGATTTAAATTGATCCCTGTCAACAGTAACGTCCAGATTGGTAAGGAGGATACGTATCCGGTCGCCAAGGTTGTTTTTTTCAAGCAGCCTATTATACGCAACCGTTGTAATGACGAACCCCGGGGGAACCCGGTCTTTGAAAAGTTCATTGAGCATGTGCAATCCGAAAGCCTTACCGCCGATTAATTCCGGGTCGGGGGTTTTCCCCGGACGGCCCAACAGAACTGCCAATGGTTGATCCGCCATTGGCTGCTTTTTATTAAACAGCCGGTCTGTATGCTTTCGCAACTTGAAGATCGTTTCATACAGATCTGAATGCCTGTTTTTAGCGAGCAGATTAAGCTCCTGGGCCATCATCAGAATGTCGGTGAGCAGCCGCCGGATGGATCGCTTGATTCTTTCATCATAGTAGTGGATATGATTCAGGTCAGCTTCAAGGTCACTCATGATCTGGAGGGCACTGCAGTTTTTATTTAACAGCGACCGAAGGGTTTCATAACGAAATCTGAAATTATAATCCATTTCAAGGGTCCTGGTATTTTCGGAAATAAACGGCATTATTATCCTCTATAATCAAAAAGGTGACAGAGTTAGGATCTCAGTTCCTTTGATGCGCGGGCTATGATAGCGCGTAAATCATCCGGTTTGAAAGGCTTGGCGATAAAATCAAAAGCCCCTTTTGAAAGTGCCTCTCTGGCCACCTCAACCGTCGCATACCCTGTGATGATGATGACCTTGGTGCGGCTTGATTTCAAAAGGATTCGTTCAAGGATTTCGATACCGTTGATTTTTTCCATTCTGATATCAGTGACCACAATATCAAAGGGTTCTTCATCAAAACGAGAAAGCGCTGTTTCTCCTTCTTCAAATGTCTCAACGATATCACCCGTTTTTTCAAGCGCCGGCTTCAGCCGTTTTCCAACGATATTTTCATCATCAATGACCATGATTCTTAGCTTTTGTTTTTCCATTAATACAGTTCTCCTTTGTTTTTGAAAACTCGGGAACATACCCCTTTTCAGTCGGTTTTCAGGAAAGAGACCGGCCGATGTAAATGAGACTGTCTTCTATTGCCTTCGGCGTAGCATCAAGCTTCCATGCGAGTTGACCATGGTCGGTTATCTCCGTATGAAATCCCGACGGCAGAATATTTTCTGTGTTGATGGACGGGTCTGCAAAGATAAATATAAAATCGGATCGTTCATGCCCGCTGACGGTTGTTTCCAGATGAAAGTTGCAACCGGGTTCCATTGTTCTAAGGCTGAGCCGATATTCACTTAACGCGGCAATCCAGGTCACGGCCCTGGCTTTATCTCCTGCCATCGGGGACAAGTTGCCGCCTTGCACATCCATCAGCAGAAGTTTTAAAGGGATGCTGTTGATATCTTCAAGGGAATGCGGTCTCGCAGGCAGGGCAATTGCATCTTCCCATAAATCAATAAGAAACATATTGCAGTCCACTGTTTTTGAGACATTGTTTTTAATCAGAAGACCGATTTTAGAATCAGTGTTGGCGTCTAATTTTTTAATGACATGAACAAACACCTGCTTCATAAAATCAATTACGGTTGCCCCGGGTTCTGACGCTTTTCCGTTCAGCCACGTCAATACATCTGAGAGCAGTTCATATTCCGGATCCGATGACACGGCTGCGTCGCCCGCCGTATTCTTTTTTCCGGAAGTCTTTTCCTGAGAATTCAATTCAGCTGCCCTGCGTTTGTGCCGGTCGTGCTGCATATAAAATATTTTTCCATATTCCGGTGCAAGAACGCACGCATCATAAACCATCATCCCCAGCCTTGCCACAACATCGTCAATGAGCGAGGTAACGTAATGCCGATCCAGAATATATTCGCCGACAACTTTTTCATTTCCGTCTTCTACCAGCGCCAGCAAGGCACGAGCGTTTTCAAGAAGCGTCCTGAATCGAATCGTTTGAATACAAAAATCTCTGATTCCCGGTTCCCTGTATGTGCTTATTTTTAATTTTTCCAAGATACGCATTGCTTTTTCCCCTGCTTGAATCGATGCCTGAAACAGATTCCCATCCTTCGATTCGTCTGTCGTTGGACCGGCTACGCTTTTATTGAAGAAAGATCAATCGGCACACCCAGTGCCTGGGCCGCATTGGCTATAATCCGGCGCAGATCATCCGGCCTGAACGGTTTGGCAATAAAATCAAAAACGCCCTTGCCCATGGCTTCACGGGCCAGATCCACCTTTGCATAACCGGTGATCATGATGACCTTGGTTCGGGGACACTTTTTTTACATATTCAAGCACCTGGATGCCATCCATTTCCTCCATGCGGATATCGGTCACCACAATATCAAAGTCCTTTTGATCAATCCGTGCAACCGCTTCCCTGGGATTTTCAAAAACTTCCACATGACATCCGATTTTGTCCAGGGCCGGCTTAAGCCGCCTGCCAACAATGGGTTCATCATCCAGCAGCAGGACTTCCAATAATTTTGACATGAATTTCTCCTTAAAATGAATTTCCAGCCGTTTCCCCGAGAATATTTTTTTTCACATGTACTTCCACATAACGGACCCCTTCAATGCTTCCGGCCAGATCTTTGATGGTTGCGATTTTTTTTCTTTTTTGCCGATTTGATGCTTTTGTGAGAACCACCACCGATCCGTCCCGTGCCTGGACTTTGATATCGACCATGTGTTTTAAAAGCCTGACATTGACTTTGGCGGCAAGGGCCAGATCGGATAAACATTTGATGGAATAGGTCATGGGCTGAAATTTAAGGTATTCAGCGGCATTGGTGATGGTTTTGACCGCTTCGACCGGATCGATTTGATCCAGGTTAATGACCAGATCGTACCCGGACGGATCGGTTTCATCATGATTGTAGGCCGTCATTGACCACTTTTTCCGCTGTTGTACTTTTTCCGCGATTAATTTATCGGCCCCCTGGCTGTTGCCCCCCTTTTGTTCGGGATTTCTGACACTGTTCCGGTTGTTGATAGAGAGTATCCTGACTTTCATCGCGTGGGAAACGGTGGTGGTGAAAAGATGTGCCGACAGCCCCCAACAGACGATATTATCCTTCAAGAGCGCCTCAAAAACGTCCGCCTCAATACAGGCCAGGTAGTAGCGCCAGTGCCTGGATGTCATTTTTTTAAAGACAGATGGTGTTGTTTCCATAGATTCATTTAACTTGCCAGGATCTATTTGATGCCGCATTTCAATATCGGGCAGAACCCGGCGATCCAGCAACTGGTAATCCATCATCAAGGCCACCTCTGTTGCTATTTTTTCTTCTATATCTCTGACATCGGAGGAAATAATAATTATTGGCATAATGTTTTCCCTGGAAATTCAATTATAGTTGCACCTGTCCCCAAAGACTTGTTTTTAAACGGCATCTGTCGGAACCGGGACGCCTGTATGCGTTTCAAGATGATATATGTCCTTCATGTTATCCCGAATGGTGTTCAGCTTTTTTATCAGCTTTCCAGTAGCCTGATCCTTACCGATATAAACCAGAACATTTCCGTATTCGCACGTTACGGCGATATTGGGGAATTCATCCACAAGCGTGGCTTTGACACGGCAGGCCGTGGCCAGATCCTTTACTTTTTGTCTGCTTTTATCCGTGGATCGAAATGCCTCTGATTCTGCCGCCCGACAAATGAAATCAACCGCATTATCAACGGAGAGCTTATCAATGAAAATACATAAATCATAGAGAGAAGCGTCCCTCGGGTCCTGATCATACAAGGACTGGGTCCATTTGAGCCGCTGTTTGTCGTCTTCCTGAATAAGAATCCGGGCTTCCTGTGCCGGAATGTGGTTCCTTTCCATCTCAATGGCGATCCGTCTGTCAATGTTAGCGGTGATTCTCACTTTGAGCACATGGGGGAGTCCCTTGATCAGCAGATGCCCTGCCAATCCATTATAGACCACATTGTCGTTGATAATCCGCTCGACCAGTGCAGACCTGATATAGGCCACGTATGACTGTTTGCTGTGCCTGTATCGCTCCAGAATGCCCGGCGCATCATGGATGGCTTTTTCAAGTTTGATTTCAGATACATTGAACCGGGTGCTGGCATCCAGAAGAATTTCCCGGCTGATGACATCGTAGTGGAGCCGTTCGGCCACCTTTTCCGCCACGGTTTTACCAAGGGAAAAAGCACCCCGTGAAATTGTAATAACTGCCATATCCGTATATCTTTCTTTCTTTTACAAAGTCGATTTCGTATAAAATAAGCCCTTAACGATTATACGCCATAAACCAGGCCGATCATGGCGATCATAACAATCAAAAAAATGATACTGATCAGGGCCCCGGCTTTTATAAAGTCAACCGTTCGATAGTGCCCCGGCCCCATGTAAAGCGCATTCACCTGATGGGTTGGCAGCATGAATGAATTACTGGTGGCCAGTCCGACCACCAGGGCCGCCATTCGCGGGTCGGTATGGGCGGCGATGGCCATGTTGACCACCAGCGGCACCAGCAGAACCGTTGCCCCGACATTTGAAATAACCAGGGTGAACAATGTCGACAGAATGCCGATGACCGTCAGCAGAACAATCGGTGAAACGTCCCCGATGACACTGAGTATCGTATGGGCGATCCAGGCGGCGGCGCCTGTTTTTTCCGTGGCAATACCCAGGGGTATCAGGCCGGCCAGGAGAAAAATGGTTCGCCAGTCAACCGATTGATAGGCTTCATCGATGGTCAGCACCCGGGTCAGGATCATACCGAGGGCACCGGTCATTAATGCGACCGAGAGCTGGATTTTAAATCCCATGATCATCACCAGTGCAATGATCAGCCATAGTCCGGCCCACAATGCCTTTTCCGGCCGCATCTCTTCTGTGTCCGACGGAAGGCTGAAAAGAAGGCCGCCCTCTTTATGCAAGGCCTTGAGGCGATTCCAGGTTCCATGCAGATTGACAACATCACCGACCTGGAGAACAATGTCGTCAATTTTTGCGCGATAGGTTTCTTCCTGCCGGTAAACGCTCAGGGGCGTAACACGGAAGCGATCCTGAAAATTAATGTCTTTTAATGATTTTCCGGCAAACGGTGACCGGGGCGCCACAACCACTTCCACCGATCCGACAGTCTGGGCATCCAGACTGTCTTTATAGGTTTCCAGGCTGTCTTTCAGGTGCATCCCTTCGTTTAAAGCCATGCGGCGCACATCGTTCTTATGTCCGCAGACCACAAGGTCGATGCCGGATCGCACTTCCACGTCCGGGAGCGGCGAAATCACTTTATAATCGGGCGGTTCGGTCATGGCGACAACATTCAGAAGGTAGCGGCGCCTTAAATCCCCTACAAATACCGGGTCGCGGTAATCCATGAAATCATCGGGTGTTTTTAATTCAAAAAGCTCGGTGGTATCCGTATCCGGTTCCGATTTTTCAGGTAATAGGGAACCGTCGGCTTCCCCTGCGGCCTTATCCTCCCCCTGGGGCAGGATAAATCGGCCCAGAAGGACAAAAGAGCCGATACCGCTGGCGACCAGGGCCAGGCCGATGGGCGTAACATCAAAGAGACCGAATGGTTTCAGATTGAATGGTGCCAGGAGATCATTTAATAAAATCAGCGGGCTGCAGCCCACCAGGGTGATGGTTCCGCCGAGAATGGCGCTGAAGCCGATGGGCATGAGCAGCCGGCTCAGTGGAATTTTTTGAATTTTGCTGATTCGCTGAATCGCGGGTAAAAAAAGTGCGGCAGCGCCGATATTCTGCATGAAGCTGGAAATAAGGGCCACGGTAACGGATATGGCAATAATAATTCTGGACGAACTGTTACCGGCAATGCGCAGCACCGGTGCCACCAGGTTGTTAATCATGCCGGTCCGGTCCAGGCCTGCGCCAATGATGATAACCGCTATGATGGAGACCACGGCATTACTGCTAAGACCGACAAATGCCTCTTTGGGTGTCACAAGATGAAGTAACGGCAGGGTCACCATCATCAAAATCGCAACCACGTCAACCCTTACCCATTCAACGATAAAAAGAAAAATGGCCAGTCCGATCATGAACATCACAAGGATCATATCAAGCGTCAAAGATTCCATAGTCACTCTGCTTTCTTAATTTGAATTCCAGCTTTCATGGGTTTTCTCGTTTGTTGACAGTCAACAGGGGGCACTCCAGATTGCCGACGATGGTGTTCAACCAGTGACGATTGGTGCCCCTGCCTGGCAAGTCACGACTGCTGCCCCAAATGATCGATTGAAACGGTGGACGATCCGCTAAAAATTTCATCACTTCCTGAGAAGGGTCTCCGATCTTAAGCGCTGAGTTCACTTCAATGCCGTGCTGGATAAACGGTTGCAGGCATTCGGATAAAAGCTCCCCCACCCGGATGTCAATATTTCGAATGGTATCTCTTTTGGGACCCAATAATGTCCTGCCGGCAAATGACATGGGAATAACCATCAGGAAAGTGACCTTTGCATCGATGCGTAAGGCAAATTCCCGTGCATAGATCAGCGCTTCCGGTAATACTTGTTCATTTTCAAAGATAAGCAAAATGTTACGGAACATATTCCGCCTCCTCGCAGGCATTGTCTGCAAAAGGTCTGCCAGGTCCAAATATATTTTTAACCAATTGAATTTATATGTTATTTATATTTTTCTGGAAATGGAGTGCGGGACAGGAATGTTGCAAACTGCAACAGGATCGGAAATAAGCGGGAAAGACCGATGGGGGCATGGGGCAAAGATTGTTTTGTTTCAAAAACGAACACACCTGTTGCAGAAAAGACTATCTGAGGCCGTATTTTTTCATTTTTCGCCACAGGGAAGCACGGTCAATGCCGAGTATCTCGGCGGTTTTGGTGCGAACGCCACCGGTTATTTTGAGTAAATGAGATATATACTCCTGCTCCAGTTCGGCCAGCGTCAGGAATTGTTCGTCCGGTGGCCGGTATGCCTGAAGTTCAAACTCAATCAGGTCCGGCGGCAAATCACATACACGGATGACATCGCCCCGGCAGACAGCCAGTGCCCGTTCCAGAATATTTTCCAGCTCCCGTACGTTTCCCGGAAACGCATAGTTGCTCAGCAGCGTCATGGCTTTTTCGGAAATGGCTTTGATATTTTTGCCGCCCCGACGGTTCAAGCGACTGAGGATATGGTAGGATAGCAGCGGGATATCTTCTTTTCGGTCGCTTAATCCGGGCATCTTGATATTGACCACATTGATGCGGAAATACAGGTCTTTGCGAAACACGCCCCCGTTGACTGCCGCCTTCACGTCCACGGCGGTGGCTGACACGATGCGGACATCAATGGGAATGGGGTGACTGCCGCCGACCCTGATCAGTTCTTTTTCCTGGAGTACCCGAAGAAGCTTCACCTGCATGGCGTGCGGCATTTCACCGATTTCATCGAGAAATAGGGTGCCGCCGTGGGCAGCTTCCAGCAATCCGGTACTTTGGTTTTCAGCGCCCGTGAAAGCGCCTTTTTCATGACCGAAAAGTTCATTATCGATAAGCGTCTCGTTCAGTGCACCGCAGTTGAAGGCCATGAACGGTCCGGCGGCGCGATGGCTCACCGCATGAATTGAACGCGCCACAAGTTCCTTGCCGCTTCCGGAATCACCGGTGATCATCACATTGCAATCGGTGGGGCCAATTTGTTGGATGATGGAAACAACTTCCCTGATTTTATTGCTTTCACCGATGATAACCGGTTGTTGAATGTCAGCGGTGCCGGGGGCTGTGGTCCCGGACGCGGCTTTTGGGGGCTGCCTGAGTCTCAGTGCCTGTTTTACCAGCGCCCGAACCTGGTCCGGTGTAAACGGTTTTGAAAGATAATAAAATGCACCTTCCTTGGTGGCATCGACGGCATCGTCAAAAGACGCATAACCGGTAATCAGAATCACTTCCGTATCCGGAAAACGCGCTTTGACCCGGGTCATCAACTCCATCCCGTTCATGGTCGGCATATTGACATCGCTGATCACCAGGTGGCAGGGGGTCTGTTCAATATGGAGCAACGCCCGCTGCGGATTGGAAAAGGCCGAAACCTGATACGTTTCCTTCTCAAGTATGCGTCGAAGCTGCTTGAGCGTGATCGCTTCATCATCGATAATAACAATGTGCGGCGTCATTTGATTGCCTGCCGGTTTAGAAGAAATGGTTGTGTTTGACCTGACTCAATACCGGTCCTTCCGGTGTCGAATTTTAATTACTCAGCAGCCTGTCCAGGATAGCCGGGATATAGGCTTTTGCTTTATCCCGGTGAAAACGACAGGCGCCGGCGCCCGGGTGGCCGCCGCCTTCAAAATTTGCCAGCAGTTTGCCGATGTTGACATTGCAGTGCCGGTTAAAAATACTGTGGCCGACCTGTACGGCAATCAATTGACGGTCTTCATCGACATAACTGATTCTCACGCTGACGACCGCTTCGGGAAACATGGAATAGACCAGAAAACGATTGCCTTCCGGCGTACGGTCCAGAGATCGAAAATCCGTGATGGATACCTTTTTATCCATTCGGGTATATTTTTCAAGAAAGGTTTTATATTCAATATTAGTTGCCGTAACCCGTTTACACCGGTCGGCCACCTCATCTATGGCCATGATGGTTTCCATCTCATGTTGTCGAAGCAATTTTACCAGCAGATTCCAGTAGGGCGCATCTGTTTTGCTCCGCCCGGATATGGTCATGGACAGCAGTACAAACATATATTTTTCAGGATGCAGCACTTCATCCAGTGTCAACTCAGCGGCATCGATGCGGTCGGTCTGCCGGATCAGGGCATCGTAGTCCCGTTTTAATCGATCCCTGTAATAGCGATACACAAGTCCGGCCGCAGAGGGAGCGATTTCAAAAGAGCCTTTAAACGGGGTATTGATGGTGTTTGAGTAATGGTGGTCAAACCACAATGAACAATTTTCATGATACGGCAGGTTGGCGATGATATCCCCTTGTTGAATATCCACCGTTTTTTTCTGGATTTCACTGGGCTCGACCCATAAGATGGGCTGGTCGATGGTTTCAATATCGGAAACCAGGGCCGCACATACAATTCCGTCAAAATCCGGCCGGGTTACGATTCGCATACGATTTCTCCTTTATCGATTTTGTCCGGGTGTGGCATTTTATGATCCGTTTGTTGCATATGATGGCCATCATTTTTCCGTCTGCATCTCATTTAGTTGATAAAAAGATTACTGCTTGAAAAATTCGGATCACTGGTAAGGTTGACCCCAAGGTTCCTCAGCCCGGCTTCATCACCGGGGGTTGGAATGTGGGTGGTATGCATCTCACAGTTGCGCAAGGCTTTGAGTTTTTCCATGGCCAGTTCAGCCGCCGGATTGGCCACAGCACCGTTGCTCAGGGAAATCAGGGCTTCATTAAGATCCAGGCTGACGGATTTTTGGTTGAGGATATCCATTTTCATTTTGCGGACAGAATCGGTGATCACCGGTGTTAACAGCTTTATCTTATCCGGAATGCCTGCCAGATGCTTCACCGCATGCAGCACAACGCTGGAGGCGGCATGGAGCATGGGAGAATTGGTGCCGGTGACGATCCTGCCATCAGGCAATTCAATGGCGGCCCCGCAGTAGATGCCGTCATCACCCTTGCCATTTTGTTCCTGGATTGCCAGTGCTGCCTGCCGGGCGGGTTCAACCACGTTACGATAGTCAGTATCGAGATTGAAATTGCGCATGAACAGGTAAACGCGCTCCACGGTATCCTTGTCTGTCAATCCCAGCGTATATTCACATCGGTATCGGAAATAGCGGCGCACCAGTTCCTGCTTGGCCGCTTCGTCGGTGATGGCTGTATCGGTGATGGCAAATCCGGCCTGGTTCACCCCCATGTCCGTGGGGGATTTATAAAAGGATGCCTTACCGGTGATTTTTTCCAGTATGCGTTTGAGCACGGGAAATATTTCCACATCCCGGTTGTAGTTTACTGCTTTTTGATCGTAGGCTTCCAGATGGAACGGGTCGATGAGATTGAAATCACGGATATCGGCCGTGGCCGCCTCATAGGCGACATTGACTGGATTCTTGAGTGGAATGTTCCAGATGGGGAAGGTCTCGAACTTGGCATAGCCTGAGGTGACGCCGTTTTTATAATCATGATACATCTGGGACAAGCAGGTGGCCAGTTTTCCACTTCCGGGGCCGGGGCCGGTGACGATGACAAGGGGTTTTTTTGTCTCGATATGGGGATTGGCACCGTAGCCGTCTTTGCTGACGATCAGGTCGACATCTGTGGGATATCCTTTGGTATAGCTGTGGGTATAGACCTGAATGTCTCGCCGTTCAAGTTTGTTCTTGAACAATATGGCGGCCGGCTGGTCTTCAAAGCGGGTGATAACGACTCCCAGCACGTTGATGCCCCAGGCCCTCAGATCATCGATGAGTTTCAGGGCATCAGAATCATAGGTGATGCCGAAATCAGCCCGGATCTTTTTCCGTTCGATATCACCGGCGTAGATGCACAGCAGGATATCGGCCTTGTCTTTCAGTTGTTGGAGAAGCCGCATTTTGACGTTGGGGTCATATCCGGGCAATACCCGGGAGGCATGATAATCAAAAAGGAGCTTTCCCCCGAATTCAAGGTAAAGCTTATTGTCAAACTGCTGAACTCTCTGGAGGATTGCCGCGGTCTGTTCGGAAATGTATTTTTCGTTATCAAAACCAGTGATACCGTTCATCTCTGCCTCGTTATAAAAAATGTTTTTGTAAGTGAGCTCGTTTTAATCCGTATCATAGCAAAACCCCCGTGCGTTCCAAGAAGAAAGGGGGGGGGCTTTCATATGGTCCGTATTTGTAGCAATGTTTCAAAACAAAATACCAGAAAACAGGATAAGGGTCAAGGTAGGTGCCCTTAATGTTCAGGCACGCGTAATGTCATTATTTATTATGCACTGGGTCAAGGCAGGGCGGTTTGCAAAAGTTCACTGCCGTTTCCCTGTGACAATATTTAAATGAACAAAATGCGGCAAAGATTTGACAAGTAAATTAATTTTCACTACATTTTGGCAAAATTTGAGCGGTCTGCGATGTGTTGCAGACTTTGATACTGGCAATTTACGAAGCGGCATCCATCCGCTGCAAATGGTGACCTGAATGAATCGGATAAAAAAAACAGCCCGGCAGGAGAAGCCCTGTTTCCATGAATACACGTTGCCGGGGGGCTGGGTTGTACTGGCGGGCCGGACGGATTCGGATAACGACTTGTTGAGTTTTAAAATTGCCGGGCAAAATGACTGGTGGTTCCACGTAAAAGGCATGCCCGGCAGCCATGTTATTTTGCAGGCACGGCCCGATACATCAAATGGGGCATCAATTGGGGCAACACCCGATGCTACCCCTGATCGTGACACCCTCAAGCGTGCCGCTGCCGTAGCCGCCTATCACAGCAAGGCCAGGGCCGGCGGCATGGTGGCTGTCTCCGGCACCCAGGCACGCCATGTCACCAAGCCACGCGGGGCAAAATCCGGAACGGTGAATATCAGAAAGGAAGTTGTTTTCAAGGTCCGGCCGGGGCTGCCGGCAATTTAATCTTCAGAAAAAATGGATAACAGACCATGACACAGACCACATTACGGAAAATCGAGGAAAAAACAGCGGCCCGCATCCAGGCCGGCAGTGATCCGGCAATTGCCGGCTGGCAGGGGGCCATTGAATCGGTGCTGTCGACCATGGAAACCTATCTTGTCGCCGGGCAGATCATCACCATCGATACACTTACAAAGAAAGATGCCGCGTTTTTTCAAAAGCTGCACACAGTGCTTGATCTGGCACCCTATATCGTTGCCGTATTTCTGCCAGGTGACACAGCAAACCGCACCTGTCCACCCACGGCGGCTGAATCGATCCAGAGGGTTCCTGAAGATGGTGTTTCCAGGAAAGTCCTGGTCAGCAGGTATAATGATTTCAGGCGGGTGATGGTGGTTGAACTCGGCAAGTCGCCGGTTCGGGCCGGCATCGATATTTTCCAGGATGGCAATCTGCTGGGCAGTTACGATTATGAAACCCCCGAAGAGGTCACCGACGCGCTTTCCAAAGTCATATGGGTTCATCTCAAATCCAAGGTGAAATGGTCAACAGCAGATACCGTAATGTACACTGAGAACTGGTTTTTAAGGAGTGCCGCCGGCAAAATTATCGACCTGCCGGTAAATCAGGATCACTCTTATATTCATCATCCGGTCCTGCTCAATATCAGTGAGGTGGCTGCCATCTTCAAGCTGATGCGGGCCACGTTGGCCCGGTTGTTGAACGATTTTGATCAGGTCGTAAAAGCGATCGGCTTCGCCGTCGGTTTTGAAACGCCATCAGCGGGTCAGGTCACTATAACAAGGGCCGGCATTGCACAGGGCAATGCCGACCAGACGGCGGTATTGCATGATTTTATCGTCAACCAGCTGCTGGAACTGCTGAAACTGTTACGGGGATATGATATTATAAAATTTGAAAAATTTTCGGAAAAAGACAATACGGCCTTTAAGGATGGTTTTGAAAAAACCGTTGCAGAAACATATCAGCGACTTATAAAAAGTGAATAGTGAAAATTGAAAAATGAAAAGTTGTGGTATCGCTTTGCTCTGTCTATTTTATTTTACTGGTTCCCACGCTGGAGCATGGGAACCAGTAAAATCTCTTCATGTCCTTCAGGAACTTCATGGTGAAAGATAGTTTTAATTTATCTCCAATAGGCCTAAAATAGAATCAAACTTCATGGTGATGCATACAGCTGCTGCTAAAGTTCATGACATTGAATTGCTAATTGGGGTCATCTATTGGCTGACTGATAATAGCCAACGGCTGATCTTCAAGATAATCTACGAATTAAAATCGGCAGAATTCCTTCACTTTTCACGTATACCCGTCACTCCATGGTCTGTTTTGTACATAAAAAAACAAGCATTTCAAAATATAGATACCAGGCACCCATAAACTTATGGTCGACATACTGCTTATCCAGCCCCCCATCCGTGATTTTTATCTGACAAAGAAAAGAACGCTCCCCTATGGTCTTACCGGTATTGCCGCGGTTTTGATAACAGAGGGGTTTTCCGTAGAGATTTTAGATGGACTGGCCACCCCCAAATCACGCTGCATCGACTGGCCCGTCGAGATGCACTACCTGGAAAAGTTTTACGGGAAGGCCGATGTGTCGCCCTTTGGGTTGTTTCACCAGTATCGCCATTATGGCTACAGTTATGAATTTATCGAAAACCGGATCCGTCAGGCCAGACCGGCCATGGTGGGGATTTCTTCTCTTTTTACGGCTTACAGTGACCAGGCCCACCGGGTTGCAGACATCGTCAAAAAAATTTTTCCAGGTTGTCCCACGGTTTTGGGGGGGCATCATCCCACGGCCATGCCCGAATGCGTCATGGCCTCGTTATCTGTTGATTTTGTGCTGCGGGGAGAAGGAGAAGTCTCCATGCCCCTGCTGGCCAGGGCCCTGAAAACAGGCGCGGGTATGGAAAAAATTCCCGGGATTTGCTTTCGCAGGCCCGACGGTACCCTGCACATCAGCAAGCCGGTTGTGATGGCGGCACCGGATCAATTTCCATTGCCTGCTTTTCATCTGGTCAAGCATGGTTTCTACAGCCGCAGAAAAAGACCGGAAGCGGTCATTGTCACCAGTCGCGGTTGTCCCCGGCAGTGCACTTACTGCTGTGTGGGATCAGCCTCATGGAACCGCTACCGCCAGAGATCGGTTAAATCCGTACTGCAGGAGATTGAAACTGCGGTGAAGCACTATAATGCCGGTTTTATTGACTTTGAAGATGAAAATATCTCGCTTGATAAAGGCTGGTTTTTAGCGCTCCTGCAGCAGATTAAATCTCAATTTGGCGGGGCTGACCTGGAGTTAAGGGCCATGAACGGTCTGTTCCCTCCGTCTCTGGATGCCGAGGTGGTTTCGGCCATGCAGAAAGCCGGGTTTAAAACGCTGAATCTTTCTCTGGCCACCATCGATAAAAAGCAGCTTGAAAAATTCAAACGGCCGGACGTGACCCGGTCATTTGAACACGCCCTTGATCTGGCGGTGTGCCACAAGATGGATGCAGTGGGGTACATCATTGCCGGTGCGCCGGGTCAAAAAGCCGTTGATACGATTTCAGATCTTGTTTTTCTGGCCCGGCATAAGGCGCTGGCGGGTCTGTCGGTTTATTACCCGGCACCGGACAGCGCGGATTTTGCCTTATGTGAAAAACAGGGAATTTTACCACCGAGCCTCACGCTCATGCGTTCCACGGCCCTGCCGCTGTCCGATACCACCACCCGCCTCCAGACCGTTACGGTATTGCGGCTGTCGAGGATTGTGAACTTCATGAAAGCGTTGACAGGGCAGGGGATTGCCATTCCTGCACCGGAGCGGTTCAGGCCGGACGCGTTACCCGATGATCGTCTGCTCGCCGGGCAAAAACTGTTGCAATGGTTTTTTTACGACGGCCGGATCAGGGGGATCACACCGGAGGGACAGGTCTATGCCCATGCCA
The DNA here is from genome assembly GCA_942490765.1 of uncultured Desulfobacterales bacterium. Taxonomy (GTDB): domain Bacteria; phylum Desulfobacterota; class Desulfobacteria; order Desulfobacterales; family 4572-123; genus 4572-123. Next base: position 105,441 of record CALNYM010000011.1, read on the forward strand.
TCGATGAAAATTTGAGTCGCCTGTTTATCCGGCGGCTACAGCTTCCCTCCGGATGGCGCGTAGCCGCTCCATGACCGGCGGATGGGAGTAGTTGAGAAAGACATAAAACGGGTGGGGCATGAGGTTCGACAGGTTATGGACTGACAATTTTTTCAGGGCTGTGGCCATGGCCTCGTGATCACCGGTGGTCTGCACGGCAAATCTGTCGGCCTCATATTCATTTTTCCGGGATCGGCCCTGCATGAAAAGTTCCATAAAAAAATCCATGGGCGAATAGAGCATACTGAAAAAAATGAGCCCGGCATACACCGATGTCTGGTTCATGTAAAATGCATTAAAGAGCCCCTGAAAGGAAAGACATACGGAGAGCAGGAAAAAAATAATCCCCATCTGACAGATCCCGATGACCAGGGACTGGATAATGTGATGCTTTTTGTAGTGCCCCATCTCGTGGGCCAGTATGGCGACAAGCTCCCTGGTGGTATGCTTTTCGATGAGCGTGTCAAACAGGACAATGCGCCTGTTTTTCCCAAAACCGGTAAAAAACGCATTGGATTTGCCCGATCGTTTGGAGCCGTCCATGATATATACATTGTTTAAAGAAAAATCGATGGACCGGGCATAGGCAAGGATGGCCGCTTTAAGGTCCCCCTCTTCAATGGCTGTAAAGCGATTGAAAAGGGGCATGATCCACGTGGGCGCAACAAACTGGATGACCAGCATGTAACCGGTGACGCCGATCCAGCAATAAAGCCATGCCCAGGTGCCCACATATTCAAAAAAGGCCAGTATGGCCGGCAAGCAGGGGCATGCCCAGAAGGATGGACAGCCCAAGGCCTTTTGCCAGATCCGAAATATAAGTATGTGCTGTGGTTTTATTGAATCCGAACCGCTGTTCAATGACAAAGGTGGAATAGAGGCTGAACGGCTGCATCAACAGACCATACACCAGTGCCAGCAGACCCATATACACCAGACCCGACGGCACCGGTCCCCATTCCAGCGACCTTACCCATAGATCCAGTCGGGCAAAACCCCCTAAAAACCAGAACAGGAGCAGGGCCACCAGATTGACGGTTTCGGTGATAAACCCAAAGCGGGTTGTGACCCTCAGGTAGTCCTGGGATTTTTGGTATTGCGTTTCATCGTACACGTCCTTGAAATTTTCCGGTAGTTTACGCCCCAGTACCTTGAGGTTCAGAAGGTCCGCCCAAAAATGGAGGGCGGTGTTTGCAACCATGGTCACCAGTATGATAACGGCGATGAAATTCATAAATGCCTTGGCCTTACGTTTTTATTTTGGTTCCGCCTTCAACCGATCGGTGGGCACAGCCCACCCTACGATACTTCCACCTTCTACCTTTTACCTTGAACCTCCCATACCATAGCGCCGGTCTTTCAACAAATAAAAACCAGGGGTGGCAAGGCAATATCCGGGCTGATTTTATGCTTTCCTTTCTAGTTGCAAAACGGTAAAAGGGTGAAACGGTAAAATTTCCGGCACCAAATATTTGAAAATAGTGGTTTAGCATCATAGGAGAACAGAAATATGAGTGATCGAGCAAAGATCGGTACCCGGGCCGTCTGGGCCGGCGAACAGGAATATCTGATGCAGGGCGCGACCCAGGTGCCGGTGGTTCATAGTGTTTCTTTTGGATACAGGGACGTGGACGAGTGGCGGGAGGTGGCTTTGGGAGAAAAGAAGGGGCATATTTACAGCCGTAATACCAATCCCACTGTTCAGGTTTTTGAAGATAAGGTGCAGGACCTGGAGAATGCGGCGGCCGCCACAAGCGCATCAACCGGTATGGGCATGATCAGCAGCACACTGTTTGCCCTGCTCTCGCCGGATGATCGCGTGGTCTCGGTCAAGGATACCTATGGTGGGACCAATGTGATTTTCAGCGAGTTTCTGCCGCGGTTTCGTATTCAGGTGACTTTGTGTGATACAACGGACCATGAACAGATCGAAAAAGAGGTGGCAGCGGGCTGTAAGGTCCTGTATCTGGAAAGCCCTACCAATCCAACCACAAAAGTGGTGGATATCGCCCGTCTGGCCACGGCCGCCCACAGGTCCGGCGCCATCGTTATTGTGGATAATACCTTTGCGACACCGGTGAACCAGAACCCCCTGGACCTGGGGGCGGACCTGGTGATCCATAGTGCCACAAAATACCTCGGGGGCCACGCAGATGCCCTGGGCGGCGTTGTGTGCGGCAACAAGGCGTTGATCCATGCCATCTACCATTTTCGTGAAATTAACGGCGCCACCCTGCACCCCATGTCCGCCTATCTGCTGTTGCGCGGAATGAAAACGCTGCATTTGAGGATTCGACAGCAGAACGAGAGTGCCCTGGAGATTGCCCGGTATCTGGAGGCACATCCGGCCATCGAGCGAGTCTATTACCCTGGTCTTTCTTCCCATGAGGGCTTTGACATTGCCCGCCGGCAGATGCGGGGGTTTGGGGGAATGCTGAGTTTCATGCTGCGCGAAAACAGCTTTGAGGCGGTCAGCCGGTTTTTGCCAAAGCTGCGTTTTGCCCATGCCGCGGCCAATTTAGGAGCTGTTGAAACCATTGTCGGGCCCCCGGCGACAACCAGTCATGTGGAGTGCACCTTAGAGGAACGCGCCCGGATGGGCATACCCGAAGGAATGATACGCTACTCCACCGGGATTGAGGATGTGGCAGACCTGCTGGCAGATTTGAAACAGGCCCTTTCAGCCTTGTGAGAAAAGTCAGTGTGTATACGAAATTCATTCCTCGGAATCACAAATATATGATTTATCGCCCCTTGGCTGGGAGTCTGACGGCTCGTAAAGTTCCAACTCCTGCGTGCGCTGCTAAATCATTCAACGTACGAGTTACCCCATGACACCAAGCACGCCTGAATCTGAAACCTTTACGAGACCGTGTATATCCGACTTTTCGTGATAACTTTTAAATTGTTTTGTTTTGCGCCTGGGCTTTTAACAGCGCCTCCGGATCATCCACACCCATGGTTTCAGTTTCATCTTCCGTCATGATATAGCCGATGGAAAGCCCGTCGGCAACCATGTATTCCACCAGATCGGTGATGAAAAATTCCTTGATCTGCGTTGACACACCGTTGACTTCCTTGACAACGATCTGGGGTCGCTGGGCGAGAATTGTCAGATATGGGATCAGGGCTGTTTTCCGGATTGCGTAGATACCCGAATTGCACACAAAAAGGTCTGCCTGTTTTTCAGGCGAATAGTCTTTCCAGTATTTCCATTCGGTGATTTTTGAAACGCCGGTGCCGTCGATTTCCAGGATCCCGTATTTTTTTTTATCGTCCGGGGTGAATCCGAGTACCACCATCTGGGAATCGGAAAGTCTTTCAATCAGTCGCCGGTAGGTGTCGGGGGTTACAAAGGGCACATCCCCCATGGTAATGATGATATTGTCGCCATCCGATTGTCTGATAAACGCTTCCGCCGCCAGGAGGGCGCCACCGGTGCCGTTCAGTACCGGTTGATCACAAAAACAAATTCCCATGCCGTCCGTGGTTTTGATCACCGCTTCTTTTTGATAGTTGACCACAACTGCTTTGGGGCCCGTGGGGAGATTTTCGATAATATGCCTGAGAATGGGCCTGCTGCCGTGAAAGGGCGAGTCGTCGGGTATAAGGGGCAGCAGGGTTTTATTGCCGCTGTAGTCTTTCATGCGACTGCCTCTCCCGGCTGCCATGATAATGGATGCTGTTTTCATGTTATGTCAAAATCTTTTATTTTTTTGCCCACAAGGACATGGCTGTTATAGAAAAACGATTCAGTTTGTATACCGTATCACAGTGTGTATTTTGTACAGGCAAAATTGATTTTATGCAAGTCCTTACCTCGCAAAACAGGCCCGTTGTAGCTGCCCGCGATGCTTTTCTGTTTTTTTTATGTTTGCCCTTGCCATCATTGATTAATGGGCGTAATCTCCCCACGGTGTTTTTTTAAGCATGCTGCGCAGGTCGGTGACGATAACCGGTTGTCTGCCCTGAAATTGCGCCATTGTTAAAATGAAATGGGGTTCTTGTCGTTTCCTGCGGGCCGTTTTCCGCTATGAACAGCAAGAAAAAATTAAAAACGGAGTCTGTAATGGATGATCTGAAAAAAAAATATGGTTTCTGGACGGCAACGGCCATGGTTGTGGGAATCGTGATCGGTTCCGGCGTTTTTTTCAAAGCGGACGATGTGCTTGTCGCATCCGGCGGCAGCCTGCCCACGGCCCTTCTGGCGTGGCTCATCGGCGGGGCCATCATGGTGGTCACGGCCTATGTGTTTTCAAAAATTGCAACCCGCATCGAGAAGGTCAATGGCGTGGTAGACTATTTTGAAGCGGCCTATGGTCAGACAGCCGGTTATCTCGTCGCCTGGTTCATGACCTTTATCTACTATCCGACCCTGGTGGGTGTTCTGGCCTGGGTGTCGGCCAATTATACCGTGGGGCTGCTGGGCCTTGGTGAGGGCGTCTGGGTCATTTCAGCGGTCTACCTGGTTGGCTTTTTTTTATTGAACTGCCTTTCGCCGGTGCTGGCCGGAAGGTGGCAGGTTTCGGCTACCATCATCAAGCTGATCCCCTTAGGCCTTGTGGCCATTGTAGGGATTGTCGTCGGGCTGTTGAGCGGCCAGACAGTTCAGAGCTTCGCCGACAGCGCTCAGACCGTGTCCAAAGGCGGTGGGCTGGCCGTGGCCACCCTGGCAACGGCGTTTGCCTATGAAGGGTGGATCATCGCCACCGTTATCAATGCGGAATTGCAGGATGCGCGACGCACCCTGCCCAGGGCCCTTGTGGTGGGCACCATCGCCATTGTTGCGATTTATATGCTGTATTATCTGGGCATATCCGGCGTCCTGTCCAACGAACAGGTGATCGCCGCCGGTGATGAGGCCCCGGTCAGGGTTTTCGCCCTGATCTTCGGCCGACTGGGCGGGACGCTACTCACTGTTTTTGTCATTATTTCCTGTCTGGGCACCCTGAACGGGTTGATCATGGGATCGGCAAGGGGTATGTATGCCATGGCATGCCGGGGTCTGGGGCCCCGGTCTGATTTTTTTAAGCGGCTGGATCCTAAGACCAACAGTACCATAAACTCCGCTTTCCTGGGATTTATATTGTCTTCTCTGTGGCTGGTTGTCTGGTATGGTAATTTTGCCGGCTGGTGGGGGGGATTCATGGATATCTCCGAGCTGCCCATTGCCTTTCTGTACGTGATCTATCTTTCCATTTATGTCTGGGTCATGCGTGAATATAAGGACATGGGACCGGGGTCGAGATTTGTGGCCCCCGGTCTGGCGGCGGCAGGCTCCCTGTATATTATCTGGGGGGCTGTCCATAAAGATATGTTTGGTCATTTTCTGGTCATCGCCCTGATCATCATCGGCGCCGGCTTTCTGATGATGCACAGAAAAGGCCGGTCCGCTGATTCCCTTGTTTCATGATACAGTCGTTAAGCCGCCATTATGTCGAGATGTGAACCGTTGTTTCAGCCATGTTGCTAAAAAAATGTTCCAGCCCCCTTGCAATCTCCACAAATTGCCTTATTTTCAGTTGCTCACCACATCAATCCGAAACGAGCATAAAACGGTAAAAGAATCGTAAAAAAGCTGAATCTTCAACATCCCATATCGGACAGCACCACCGGATGTCGCATCGTGCCACTATTTTATAAGGTTCTCGCTGTTTTCAGTGGAGGCCCGGATGCTTTTATTCAATTTTACCCACTACAAAAAAGAGCCATTTTATTATACGAAAAAGTAACTATGAAGATTTCGCGCCCAGGGGGTGTGGATATATAACGCCAATTAAAACAAACAAGGAGATAATAAATGACAGATCGTTCTCAAAACATACTTTACAGCGGCGGCCACAGGGGTACTGAAGCTGAATTCGGCAAAAATGCAGAACAATGGGGCCTCAGTGAGGTCAACTTTTCATTTGATGGCCACGCCTGTCAACGGAACCGCGGCATCACGGTGCTCAGCCCGGAAGAGTTAAAAAAAGGGGACGTGAGTATGGAAATCGTCTCGGGGCGAATGGGTCGGACCTATTCCAAAGCGGATAAAATCCGCAAGGTCATTCAGTCGATTTTCCACATGGTCAACAATGGCTATCATGTGATTGCCGTTGGCTGGATACAGCCTGACAACACCGTAAAAGGCGGTACCGGCTGGGGGGTTGAGCTGGCAAAACTGTTCAACCGTCCCATCGGTGTCTATGATCAGGATCGCAACAGCTGGTTTGTCTGGAAGGACAACACCTGGGTCGAAGAGACCTTTGTCATTTCAGGTAAAACCTTTGTGGGTACCGGTACCCGCAACCTGACCGATAAGGGATCTCAGGCCATTTCAGATCTTTTTGAAAGATCGTTCGGCCCGGCCAAATAAAGGAGTTCCACCTGCAAACCCGGGTTTCAATGCTGAATACCCCTCATGCCCGGGTTTGGGCTTATATAACAGTTGATATGATCATCAGTGCCTGAACGAAATAATATACTTTTTTTGTTCAGGCATCTCTTTCTTGATTGCCGATGATTCAAATCACAACAAACCGTAACGAGAATACGATCATGGTCAATTCCCGAAATAAACTGAGTTGCGAAGCCATCGGCAAATCCCGGACATTGTTTTCTCCGGGACCGGTCGGCCCAGCATCACTGAAGGAAAATGGCTGAGGCACAGGCAAGACGGCTCAGTTGAGTCAGCCCCGTATGACGCAGTCATTTGTAGCCGGATCTGTCGCCACCGTTACCGGCCCGGTCCCCCGTGTATCCGCCAGCCTTGCATGGCCGGATCATTGGGGGGATATAAAAGCCCGCTGGAATGTAGGGCGGATGGATCACACGGTGGACCCCGGTCTTTATGCCCTGGGCACGCCGGATGATCAATCGGCGGTCCTGGTTACGGCCAATTATAAAATGAGCTTTAACCGGCTGCGGGAGTCCCTGCCCGGGCGCAATGCATGGATATTGGTCCTGGACACGGATGGTGTCAATGTCTGGTGTGCGGCGGGTAAGGGTAGTTTTGGAACCCGAGAACTGGTCCGGCGCCTTGACGCCTGCGGCCTTGACCGCATTGTCGCCCACCGGCGGCTGATCCTGCCCCAGCTTTCAGCCCCGGGAATCGAAGCCCATCAGGTCAAACATATTACCGGTTTCAGGGTGGTTTACGGCCCTGTCCGGGCAGCGGATCTGCCGTTTTTTATCGATGCCGGGTTCAAGGCAACGCCGGAAATGCGACGTAAAACCTTTACGGCATGGGAAAGGATGGTGTTGATCCCGGTTGAACTGGTATCGGCCCTGAAATGGGGGGCTGTGCTGTCATTTGCATTTTTTCTGGCAGCCGGTTTTTTGATCTCCGGTAATTTTCTTTCCGGTGCCTTGAACTATGGCCTTTTTGCAACCCTGGCACTCATGGTGGCCATCGTTGCCGGTGCTGTCGTCACTCCGCTGCTGTTGCCGTGGCTGCCCGGCCGGGCCTTTGCATTGAAAGGTGCCGTGACGGGGTTTATGGCTGCGGGTATCCTTGCCTTTATGCGGAGCGGAAGTCACGGTCTTGGACGTTTTGAATCCATCGCCTGGTTTTTTCTGGTTCCGGCCCTGTCGGCTTACCTGGCCATGAATTTTACGGGCGCCTCCACCTATACATCCCTTTCCGGGGTCCGTAAAGAGATGCGAGTGGCGGTTCCATTGGAAATACTGGCCGGCATAATCGGAATCTGTTTCTGGATCCGGGCATGTTGTATCGCTTGAAAAGAGGTTTAATATGAACCGTTTCCGCTATCTCAAAAACGTTGCGACGGTGACCCTGGAAAGTGAAAAATGCACGGGTTGCGGCATGTGTCTTACGGTATGCCCCCATGCGGTCTTCAGCCGAAGCAACGGCATCGTCAGAATCCAATATCGTGATGCCTGCATGGAATGCGGGGCCTGCGCCAAAAACTGCCCTGTGGCAGCGATTTTTGTCAAAACCGGTGTGGGCTGTGCCGCCGCCGTCATCAATGCGGCCCTGGGTCGCAAAAGCTCCGCCTGCTGCTGCGTTATTGAGGCGGATACCGATTTGGATTCTGCAGATACCGTCAGAGCGCGCAAATCCGGTTGTTGTTGAAAACGGCCCTTAGTTTTTCCATGGCCTGGTCGATGATCTCAAGGCTCGTGGCGTAGGAAAATCTGAGATAGCCTTCTCCTGCCTGACCAAAGGCCGTTCCCGGCACCGTGGCCACCCCGGCTTCGTTGAGAATGTACTCAGAACACGTCTGACTGTCCATTCCCGTCCCCTCAATACTGGGAAACGCGTAAAACGCCCCCTTGGGTATCTGGCAGCGAAACCCCGGAATACTGTTCAGCCCGTTGACGATACGGTCGCGTTTTTGGGCAAACCGTGCCATCATGTCTCCGATAAAATCCTGTCTGCCGGTGAGCGCCGCCACGCCTGCTTTTTGGGTAAACGCTGCCGTGCACGAAACGGCGCTCACCAGAAAATCCTGCAGCCTGCTGGCCATATGGACCGGTGCCACTACATATCCCAGCCGCCAGCCGGTCATGGCATAGCATTTGGAAAAGCCATCCAGCAGCACCGTTCGTTCCAGGGCCTGGTCATGGATGGTGACACTGACGTGCGCTACGCCTTCATAGGTCATCTTGGAGTAGACTTCGTCCGAGATAATGTAAATGTCATGTTTCTCAGCCAGCCGTGCGATATCTGCCAGTTCCCCGGCGGTCATGACCGACCCTGTGGGGTTTTGCGGCGAATTGATGATGATCAGCTTGGTTTTGTCGGTAATGCGGCGCTTTATGTCCTCCGGGTTCATGCGGAAGGCGTTTTCCGCCAGAAGCGGCACGGGAACGGGTCTGGCGCCGACCAGAGCGGTGACTGCGCCATAGGTCGGATAGCCCGGGTCCGGGAAAATAACCTCATCTCCCGGATCAATGACCGACAGCATGGGGAAAAAAATGCCTGGCTTCAAACCCGGTGTCACCGCCACCTGCTCGAACTGAGGTCGATATCCCCGTGTCTTTTCCACCTCGTCCACAATCGCTTCACGCAACTCCCGAAGGCCCATGGATGGCACATAATGGGTGTTTTTCTCGCGAATGGCCTGAATGCCGGCTTCAGCAATGTGACCGGGTGTTTCTATGTCCGGTTCTCCTATCTCAAAATGGAGCACCGTTCTTCCCTGTTGCTCAAGTTTCTGGGCCTTGGCCAGAACTTCGAAAGCGGCCTCACCATAGATCCGGTTGGCCCCAAGGCTTAATTTCGGCATGAATGGCCTCCTCTTATTTTTTTAACTGCCCCATTAAGCGGTCAAGCTCACCATCGACCATCCTGTAGGTGTGGGCCGCTTCGGGGAACCGGCTGTCGGACACATCTTCGACATAGGCTTCAAAGGCCTTACGGATTTCAGCGCCGAGATTCGCGTAGCGTTTGACAAATTTCGGTGTAAACGCCTGAAAAATGCCGAGCAGGTCGCTGCATATCATCAACTGGCCGTCTGCATCTACGCCTGCGCCGATACTGTATACCGGGATGGTGAGTTCGTCGCGGATGATTTTGCAGACTTCCGGCGGAACCGCCTCGACCAGCAAGGCAAAGGCACCGGCGGCCTGTATGGCCCGGGCATCTTCAATCAAGGCCATGGCTGCATCTGCGGTCCGGCCCTGGGCCTTGAAGCCGCCCAGTTGGCCCGAACTCTGGGGGGTGAGGCCGATGTGGCCGATGACCAGCATGCCGCCGTCCGAAATGGCGCGGATCTGGGGACACACCCGTTTTCCGCCTTCGAGTTTGATGGCATCCACGGCCGCCTCCTTGTAAAAGCGGCCGGCATTGCGAACCGCATCCTCGACGCTGACCTGATAGGACAGAAACGGCATGTCGCCGACCACAAAGGTATTGGGCGCAGCCCGCCGTACCGCTTCGCAGTGCCAGATGCACTGCTCCATGGTCACCGGTACCGTGCCTTCATACCCGTAGATGCACATACCCAATGAATCGCCGACCAGGATCATGTCCATGCCCGCCTGTTCGGCAAACTGGGCCGTGGGAAAATCATAGGCGGTGATCCAGGTGACTTTTCCGCCGGCCTCTTTTTTTTCTGTAAATCGAATCGTGTGGGTTTTTTTTTCATTTTGTTCCAATGCCCTTCAATTTTACATTGCGGTTAACGCCTGATCCAGGTCGGCGATGAGATCTTCCGGGTTTTCCAGTCCGACAGAAAGCCGGATCAGTCCGTCATCAATGCCGACGGCGGCCCGTTCTTCGGATGTCATGTGCTCGTGGGTGATGGTGGGGGGATGCATGCAGATGGTTCGGCTGGTACCGAAGGTCACCGCCTGGATGATCAGACCGAGGCCGTTTACAAAGGCGGCTGCACCGGGAATGCCCCCCGGGACCACAAAGGACATGAGCCCCCCGTGCCCGGACATCTGGCGGCAGGCCAGTTCGTGCTGGGGATGGTCTTTGAGCCCCGAATAATTGACTTTATTGATTTTGGGGTGGGCGGATAGAAATTCAGCCAATTTCTGGGTGTTTTCGCTATGCCGCTGCATTCGCATGGACAGGGTTTCCATATACTGGAGCAGCATGAAGGCTTCCAGGGGCGATACCACCGATCCCAAGAACTCGGTGGTATTCCATCGAATGTCTTCAATGAGGGGCTCCGGGCCGACGATGGCACCACCGATCACCGTGGCATTACCGGCCAGAAATTTGGTCAGGGACAGCAGAACGATATCGGCGCCGAAATCAATGGGACGCTGGAGGGCTGCCGTAGCCGTTGTGTTATCTACCATCAGGGGTACCCCTTTGGCGTGGGCCACATCGGCCACGGCCCGGATATCGGTGACAAACAGAACCGGGTTGCTGGGGGTTTCCACCCAGACCAGTTTGGTTTTTTCATCGATGAGGGCATCCCAGGCTGCCGGATCAGTGGGGTCTTCCACAAAACGAAAGGCCACATTACAGCGCTCGGGGAAAATATGGGCGGCCTGCTTGTAGCCCTCTCCGAAAATATTGAGGGAGGTGACCACGTTGTCGCCGGGACGGGCAATAGTGAAAATCAGGTTGAACAGGGCCTGGGATCCCGAGCCTGCGGTTACGCAGGCATCACCCCCCTCCAGGGCCGCCAGACGGTCTTCCAGGACCGTGTTGGTGGGGGTCCGGGTGCGTCCATAAACCGGGCACGGGATTTCGTCAAAGGTCTTGTAGGGAAAGGTCATGGACTGGACAATGGGCGGTACAAAAGACCGAAAGGGTGCCCGGGTATCGCCCGGGTTGAACCCTGTGTGGAGGGCCCGGGTGTCAAAGCCCAGATGGGTATCGACAGGATCGGACTTAGGGGCCTTGGGATCAAACGTCCAGGGGTCCCGCATAAAAAAATGAGCTTTGTCGTGCATTGTTTTCTCCTTGAATCGAACAATTGATGGTCGTTGGCTATTTATTAAAAGGCATCCTGCAGGACATCGTTTTTGTAGAAATTTATGATGCTGTCATCCCCTGGCATTGATCCAAGCCTGCTCCCGTTCGATGATGGCCCTGATGGCCTTTTGGGCATCCTCGGAAAGGGGGGTCTTGATCGTATGGGTGCCGAGAATCCGGTCGATTTTTTCGGCGGCCAGCTGTTCCATGGTTTTTTTACCTTTTTTTTCCCACTGGGCGTAGATTCCCTTATACATCATATTCGAGTAGAACGGTTCACGCATATGCCGCATGGTGTGGGGGTGGTCCAGATAGTTGCCGGTGGGGCCCATTTCCTCAACAAGGTCCAGGGCCAGTGTTTCTTCGCTGACCTCAACACCCTTTGTTGCAGCCCTGAGAAATCCAATGTACTCGTTGGCGATGACCGAGAGCTGGAGGGAGGCCTGAAGCCCTGAATCCATGAAACCTACGTCGTGAACGATGTTGGCACCGTGGAGCAGCGCCGTCATGAGGCTGATGGTCACTTCGAAGCCGGACTGCTGATCAAGGCATTTGGCATCGGTGGAACCGCCCAGGCCGAAAACAGGGAGGTTGTAGTGTTTGCCCATGGTGGTGGGAACGCCCTGTTCATCGGCCAGGACATAGTTACCTACCATGGTTTTCAGATTGTAGGGCCCGCCGTTCCATCCGGGAACCGCCATGGGGGTGCCGGGGTTGACCAGCTGCGCCAGTACGATGCCCAGGAGAATGCCGGCATTCATGGTGGCCATACAGCCGGCGGTTGTGGCAGGGGAATTTACCCCGCCGGCATTGAGGGGGATATAGGTCATGGGCAGCCCTTTTTTGGCCAGGTACATGCATTTTTGAAGGGCTTCCGCATTGGCCACCAGTCCCGAGGTTACGTTAATGTAGCAGGCGGCAAAGGGTCTTCGGGCGAAGGCTTCCGGGCTTCCGGCCACTGCCTCGCACATCTCCACGGCCGCCTTGCACCCTTCGAAATCCGGGGTTACATAAACAATGGGTTTGGTGGTGTGGTTGAGCATGACCTCCATCTGGTAGCGGTCATAGATGCGCTGGTCCACATCTTTGGGCAGAACCATGCTCATGACAAAATCCAGTTCGGGCAGTGCATCGATCACCCGGGTGGCATCCACCACGTCGGGCAGAAGGGGCTCCCGGCGCTGGCCGGTCCGGTGATCCAGAATATTCAGGCAATCGGAACCGCCCCCGTAATAGGTGTTGTAATCACAGGCACGGATGGCCACATTGCCGAGCCGGTCATAGAGGGTCAGACGTTGCGGAACCTTGCCAAGGGCCTCTTTAACCATGAATTCGGGAATTCGAACACGGATGCCGTCCACCCTGGCCCCGCCACCGGCCAGGATTTCAATGGCTTTGCTGTCGTGGACATCCACCCCCACCCGTTCAAGAACCTCGAGGGTGGCAAGATGAATCCGGTGGCATTCCGTTTTGCCCATACGGGCATATCGGGCGCTGGCCATGTTTGTAACGTGTGTACTGATCATCGTTTAATACCTCCTGCGTGAATGATCGGCCGCAACCAATCATTGCAGCCAAATTGTTTTATGCCTGAACGAAAATTGATTTTGCACCGACCTCTGTGGTGGTTTTTTTAGAATATCAATAAACCTAATTGAAATATCTGTTGAAAAAATTAACATAATAGTTTATAAAATAAAAGAAAAAAAACAAGTTTGGTTAAAAAAACCATTTTTTATTTAACCGGATCGAATATCATGGCCATTGATGACTGTGGACGCTTGATCAACAGTGAATCACCAAAGCGCGGGCCCGGAACGCCCACGCATTTCAGGACGGCATGAAATAAGGAGAAACCCAATTATGAAATGGCGTATCAACGCCCTCACGGAGTCGCAATTGTCGGCTATCCACACAGAGGCCATCACGGTGTTGAGCCGACACGGCATACGGCTGATGAGTGAGACAGCGCGGCGGATTTTTGACCAGCACGGCGCCGCCATCGAAAAAGAACAGGTGCGTCTGCCCCCTGATCTTGTCCGGCAGGCCTTAGGCTCACTCAAGGAAACCTTTACGGTCGGCGCACGGAATCCAAAGCAGAGCATTCAGATCGGCAGGCCCTATCCGCCGGTATACGGTCCTGCCGCCGGGATGGTTTATGTCCAGGATTCTGAAAACGGCCGCCGGCCTGCCACCATGGTAGACCATCGTAATTTTCTCAAACTTACCCAGACCAGCAAACATGTCCGGTTTGCTGTTGCCGGTATGATCTACCCGATGGATATTCATCCCTACAAGGGTCTGTACCATCAAATGCGTCAGGCGATTGAGGTGTGTGACAAACCCCTGATGGGGCTGTCCCAGGACGCCGTCATCGCCGCCGACACCATTGAAATGGCCCGGATCGCCACGGGCGATCAATATGAGCACTTTGTGATTGGTGTGGTGGATGCCCTGTCTCCCATGGCCTGGGACGAAAAGATGCTCGGCGCCCTGATGACGTATGCAAAAGAAAATCAGCCGTGCATGATCGCCTGCTGCACCATGGCCGGTATCTCCTCCCATATCAGTCTGGGCGAAACCCTGGTACAGAACCATGCCGAGGTGCTGGCCGGGATTGTTCTTTCCCAACTGGTCCGCCCCGGGGCGCCGGTCATTTACGGCAATACATCGGTTATTGCGGACATGCGGACCATGATTCCGGCGGCAGGGGCACCGGAGTTTTCGCTTCTGGCAAATGCAGCGGTCCAGTTGGCCCGCCTGCTGAAGGTTCCCTGCCGGGCCGGCGGGGGCCTCACCGATGCCAAAACACTGGGTGCCCAGGCTGGCATCGAGGCGGCCATGAATCTTTTGTTTACCCAGATCAGCGATTCAGACCTGGTGCTTCAGGGCGTTGGTCTCATGGATTCTTTTTCCACCATCAGCTACGACAAATGGATGATGGATGAAGAGATCCTTGATCGCATCCAGCAAATGGTCAGGGGCATTCATCTGCCGGGTCCTGAAACAGTGGACATGATTGGCGATACCGGTGACAAGGGCAATTATCTGATGCACCCGTCCACCATGACCCGCTATCGCACCGAGCATTTTCTGCCGACCTTGTCGGATCGCAAGACTTTTGCCCAGTGGGAACAAAAAAAGATCTCTTTTGAAGCCAGGGCCACCGCCGCATGGCAGGAGCGCCTATCCACCTATCGATTACCGGAAATGCCCTCAGGGGTTTTGCAGGCCCTTGATGACTTTATTGCAGAGCGACTCTAAAAGGAGGCAAAATGCATCACCATGTCCATGATATGGGGATTGAACGGATTGAAACCCGAAAGAATCGACGTTGCTACGGCATGGGCCTTGGTATCATTATCGTGGATGACGATTATCCGGGTTTTCCCGGAGATGTCCGAAATGCCAGTGCCTATCCGTTTCCCATCCAGTACGAGGTGGCTCAGGGGGTGGATATTCAGAAACTGGTCCGGGAACCGGACAAAACCCCTTGCCTGGCGCCCATCTGCCGGGCCGCCCGGAACCTCCGGCACATGGGCTGCCGGGCCATTGCCGCCGAATGCGGTTATTTTGGCTATTTTCAAAAAGAGATCAGCGCGGTGGTGGATATCCCGGTGTTCATGTCCAGTCTGTTGCAGGGACCCTGGGCCCGGCAACTCATCGGTCCAGAAAAGGTGGTGGGCCTCATGGTGGCAGCAAGGGAATTTGTGACCGATGCGCTTTTTGACGCTGTGGGGATATCTCTCGATCAAGGATATGTGGTTGCCGGGGCCATGGACGATTACACGTGCCCCGAGTTTGATCATTTGTGGAGCAAAAATGGCCGCACCGATCCACCATCCGCCGTTTACAAAACAGCCGAGCATGATTTTGTCGAGGCCGGCGTACGTTTTTTTAAAAGCCATCCGAACATGGGCGCCATGGTTCTTGAATGCACCGGATTTCCACCCTTTGCCCGGGCCCTGCAGCGGTGCATCGATATCCCGGTATTCAGTTGGGGCACTTTGCTGGATTATGCCTACAGCGTCGTGGCTCACCGGGACTATTACGGGCACGTATAAGGGGTATTTTTTCAGGCCCGGCCGATGTGCCCCAGTGTTTCCACATCGAGGTGGCAGAAAATTTTGTGGCCGTTGCCCAGGTCGATTTCAGGGGGCTGGGTGGTTTCGCAGATTCGTCCGATCTTGTGGGGACACCGGGTGTTGAACCGGCACCCGGATGGCGGATTGATAGGGCTGGGCACGTTACCGCTCAACCGGATCCAGTTTTGAGACAGGCTCGGGTCAGGGCGCGGCACAGCCGCCAGCAGGGCAGCGGTGTACGGGTGAAAGGGCGGGTGGTAAATCGCTTCCACCGGCCCGATTTCAGTCAGGCGCCCCAGGTACATGACGGCCACATAATCGGAAAAGAACCGGACCGTACTCAGGTCATGGGAGATGAGCATGATGGTGGTGTCCGATGTCTGCTGGATTTCGTGCATGAGGGTTAAAATAGCGGCCTGAACAGATACATCCAGAGCGGATACCGGCTCATCGCAAACCAGCAGTTTCGGATTGCCGGCAATGGCCCGGGCGATTCCCACGCGCTGTTTTTCACCGCCGCTCAGCTGCCGGGGGTAGCGATAATAATAGGTTCCGCTGAGTTTGACCGACATGAGCAGCCGGACGACCTCCCCATACACCCTGTCCTTGGGAATATCCGTAAACCGGCGCACCGAAGCGGCAATTTGCGCACCGACGGTATACGACGGGTTCAAGGTGCCGTCCGGATCCTGGAAGATCATCTGAAGTTCGCTGATGGTTTTGGGATCTCGTTGTTCAACGAGCCGGGTGATATCCAGCCCGAGAAACGTTATCTGCCCCTGGCTGGTTTTTTCCAGACCCATGATGCTTCTGGCCAGGGTGCTCTTGCCGCAGCCGGATTCACCCACCACTCCCAGTGCACAGCCCTGGGAAATGGTGAGGCTGACATCTTCAACCGCCTTGACATGGCGACGTTTTTCCATACCCAAAAATCCCTTGATGGTTTTAAACGGCAGCGGATAATAGGTTTTTACATGATCCACCGTGATAACCGCTTTCCGATGGATATTTGCCGTTGCAGTGTCCGTCGTGTCCATGGCGGATGCCAAACCGGTTTTCCAGGGGGCGCTGGCCGCCCATTCGGCAGCCCTGATGCAGCGGATAAAATGCCCCGGTGAAAGTTCCATCAGGGGCGGAGCCCCTTGCTTGCAGTTGTCCGTGGCGTAGTTACAGCGGGGGGCAAATATGCACCCTTTGGGCATATTGAAGCGATTGGGCACTCTGCCGGGAATCGGGTGAAGCGTCCGGGTACCCCGGGGCGCGTCCACATTGGGAAGGCTTTGCATAAGGCCTACGGTATAGGGATGCAGCGGCTTTTTATAAATAGTCTCGGCCGTGGCCAGTTCCACCAGTTCACCCGCATACATGACGGCCACTTTGTCGGATACCCGGGCGATGACACCCAGGTTGTGGCTGATAAATAATGTGGCGGTGTTGTATTTTTTCTGGAGTTCCGCAATCAGATCCAGCACTGCCGCTTCCACGGTGACATCCAGTGCCGTGGTGGGTTCGTCCATGATGAGCAGGGACGGGTTGTTGAGCAGGGCCATGGCAATGAGGACCCGCTGTTGCTGGCCTCCGGAAAGTTGATGGGCATATCGGCCCAGAACGCTTTCCGGTGCGGGCATGTAAACATCGGAAAGTTTTTTGAGGCAGGCGTCCCGGGCCTGGTCCAGGGACATGCCCTGATGAGCGGTAAGGGTTTCGGTCATCTGCTTACCGATGGCCATGGTGGGGTTCAGGGCCGACATGGGTTCCTGATAGACCATGGAGATATCGCCTCCCCGGAGCATGCGCAGCTCGCGCTGGGTGCGGTTGCGCATCTCCTCCCCTTTGAACCGGATGCTGCCGTCGGAGATAACCCCGTTGCGTCCCAGGTAGTTGACCAGGGCAAACGCTACGGTGGATTTGCCGCATCCGGATTCCCCCACCAACCCGAGGTTTTCGCCGCTGCAGATGGTAAAAGAGACATCACGAACCGCCTCGATTTTTCTTTTGCGGGTGTCATAGGTTACTGCAAGATTTTTGACTTCAAGAACCGGCCGTTCATTCATGGCATTTCCATTGGGTCTTACTGGTACCGCATGGTTTCTTCATGCAGACCGTCAGCAAAAAGATTCAGGGCAACCACCAGGGATACAATCGCCAGGGTGGCCGCCAGTACGGGCCAGACATTGACCGTCATGTAGTTGTGCCCTTCCTGCACCATTCCCCCCCAGTCCGGGGTCGGCGGCGGCAGGCCCAGTCCCAGAAAGCCGAGGGTGCCGATGTAAAATGCGGCATATCCGACCCGGAGCAGAAAATCAACAATTAGGGGGCCCCTGCAATTGGGAAGGATTTCCAGAAACATGATACGCACGGCCGAGTCCCCGCGTAGCCGGGCCGCGGCAATATACTCGCGGGTACGGATATCCATGGCCAGAGCACGGATCAGCCGGGCGATGCCCGGTGCACCGCCCACGGCCATGGCCAGGACCACATTGGTGGCGGATGCACCGATGGCGGAAATGATGATCATGTAAAGTAAAATGATGGGAAAGGCCATGATGGCATCGAGGAGCCGCATAATGACTTCATCGATCCATCCGCCGAAATAGCCTGAGGGCAGGCCCAGGATCATGCCGAGGATAAAAGAGGCGGCCACCGACAGCGGCGCCAGCACCAGGATGGTCCGAGCGCCAAAAGCCAGGCGGGACCAGACATCCCGGCCCATGTGGTCGGTACCCAGGATATGATCATTTGAGGGGCCTTCATTGATATGCATATAATCCTGTTCCAGGGGGCTGTAGCCGGTGATCAGTGGCGCAGAAACGGCAATGGTCACCCAGATAAACACAACCGTCAGGCCCACCAGTGCCGCCTTGGAACCGGCCAGGACCGAGAGGGTACTTCGAATTTTGTGCCAGGTGCGTATCTGGGACGGACCGTCGGCCATGGCTTCTGTTGTCATAAAAATAATCCTTACTCGTATCGAATGCGCGGATTGAGCATCGAATAGATAAAATCGGCCACCAGCTGGGTACCCACCGCCAGCACCACCAGCACCATGGCCCCGGCTTCAATGGCGTAGACATCCTTATAAAAAGCGGCGTTGAGAATAAAAGTACCCAGCCCCGGAAAACCAAATACCGATTCCACCACCACCAGGCCGCCGATGAGCCAGTTGACATGCAGCATGATTACCGTCACCGGTGCCAGCAGGGAATTTCGCAAAATATGGCCGACCACCACCTGGCGATAGGACAGGCCTTTGAGCACAGCTGTTCGCACGTAGTTGCTGTGCATGACCTCCACCACGCTGGATCGGGTAATCCTGAGGATGTAACCGATCTCCACCAGGCTGGCCGTTAGAACCGGCAGCACGAGCATTTGCGGCTGGGTGAGAATGGCCGAATCATTTAAAAACATGGCGGCCCCAGGCAGAATGTTGAGTTTGACGCTGAACAGCATGATCAGCAGGATGCCCGTTGCAAAGTCCGGTGATGCCGCCGTGATCAACCCACCCATGGAGATGATCCGATCCGGCAGGTGTCCTTCGTTGAGACCGGCGAGAATGCCCAGAAAAACCCCCAGGGGCATGGCAAACAGGAACGCCAGACCAGCCAGGATGGCAGAGTTGACGATCCGCCTTCCGATGACCGCGGAAACCGGCCGTTTGTATTGCAGTGAAATGCCCGCATCCCCCCGGCAAAGGCCTTTGGTCAGCGGGATATAGTCCGTGGGCGCGCCCTCGGCTTTGGTCCATCCGGCGTATCCCATTTGGTATTCGTCACCGCTCCTGCCTTTGATCCACAGGGCCGCCCGGTTTTGGGAGTCAATGCCCCAGAACGTCAGATTGCCCTCGTCATTTTTTTGCCAGGCATCATCATCCGGGACCTGGACCGTGGTGCCGTCCACCTGGCGAACCAGTTTGAACAGGTGCCCGTCTGCCATTTTCCATTGGACCAGATTGTTGTCGGCATCCACGGCCCACCACTGGTTGAATTTTTTAACCGTCCCCTGGCGGGCTTGAAGGCGTTTGAGCGGTTTTTCGATGAGGCGTCGGACCTGCCAGTCCGAGCCGAAAAGCCAGGACACATAACGGACCAGCAGGTGCCGGTCCAGACCAAGCTGGTTTTCCATGGATTTCTCCTGCTCCGGAGTGGCGTAGGCCCCCAGAATATTCCGGGCCACATTCCCAGGGGCAATTTCCACAACAGCAAAAACCATCATGGATACCAGCAGCATGGTCAATGCCATGGTTAACAAACGTCGTGTTGTGTATCGAAGCATATTCTTTTTGGGTGGTTTGCCGCCAGGCGCCAAAGGTGATTTATACCAAAACAGCGCTTTTGATCGCCCGGCGGTGGATGGGTGGTTCAGTAAAGGGCCCGCCGACAGGCAGCGGGCCCCGGGTATCAGGCATCTTTCCAGGCGGCATGGTAGATGGAAAATTCCTCAGGCGAGGGTTCGACCCCATGGATCGCCTTGGTGGTGATACTCCAGACGCTCATGAAAAACGGCGTGCAGATGCCGGCCCGTTCCTTCATGATGATGGACATTTTGCGCATGATTTTTTTGCGATCGGCAAGATCCGGTGTTTTCTGAGCCGTGGTGAGCAGATCCTGGAATTCCTTGTCGACCCAGTGGGATTCGTTCCATGGCACCGGTTTGCCCTGATCATCGGCAATATAGCACAGGGGCAGCAGCATCAGGGCCGTGGGCCGGTGGGACCACCAGGTAATCCCCATGTTGAAATCGATCCAGCCGTCCCAGTACTGGGAAGCCGGCATGGGATTCAAGGTGATGCGGATCCCGGCGGCCTTTGCATCTTCTTTTAATACCTGGGCATAGGCCATGGATTCCGGCCATTCATTGGAGACGGTCAGGGTCACGTCGATGCCCTTGGGATAGCCGGCGTCGGCCAGGAGTTTTTTGGCTTTTTCTAAATCAAAAGGATAGGGTTTGACGTCATCCACGTATTCGGCCATGGCCGGTGCGATGTGGCTGTCGTTACCAATGACGCCTTGGTTGCGCAGGGCAATGGCCAGGATTTTTTCCCGATGATGGCAGTGTTTCAATGCCTGACGAACCCGTACGTCCTTCCAGGGGTCCTGGTCCACCCGGACCCGGAGCACCCGTGAGGCGGCGGTGGGAATGGCGGTAACGTTAAAGCGGCTGTCCTTGTGCAGGGCCTCCCAGGTTGAAACCGGCGGTTCCAGGATGGTGTCCACCTGCCCGGCCCGCAATGCCGCCACGTCGGCGGAAGGATCATTGCCCAGCTGAACCATTACGATCTCATCCAGATAGGGCAGCGGCTTTCCGTCGGCACCTTTTTGCCAGTAGTCCTTGCGGGCCACCAGGCGACAGCGTTCGCCGGGCACGTATTCCTTCATCAGGAAGGCACCGGTGCCGATGGGTTCTTTGGTAATGTCTCCGCCAAATCCCGCGGGTACGATGGCGGCGGCAAAATGAAACAGATTTTCCGCAAGGACCACGGTGGGGGCCTTGAGGTGGCAGACCACCGTGTGGTCATCAATTTTTTTCTGGCCGGCCGGGTCCATGAAGCTGAGGGACCCAAGGAGCGGGGAGCCGACGTCCACATTCAACCACTGGCTGAAGTTGAAGAGCACGTCATCGGCCGTAAAATCTTTCCCGTTGCTGAATTTGACGCCTTTTCGGAGATTAAGGGTCCAGGTCTTCAGATCGTCGCTGGCACTCCAGGATTCAAGGAGGTAGGGGTGGACAACCCCCTTGGCGTCGATTCTGGTCAGGTAGTCAAAAACATGGCGCCATGCATGGGACTGGCTGACCAGGGAGAATCGGGCCGGATGGTCCACGCGCTCGATGCGGGTGGCCGCTCTGAGAATGCCGCCCCGGACAATGGGGGACGATGCGGCCCGGGCCTTACCGGCCGTGCCAAAGGCCAGCAGATTGGCACTGCTCAAAGAAAGACCCAGGAGCGTGGCCATGCGCAGAAAACTGCGTCGGGAGATGTTACCTTTTTGAAGCTCTTCCTTTGCCTCGAGAATTTTGGGGTGGATGTGTTTTTGTACCATCTTTTTTACCTCCAGTGCTGTAAATGGTTTATGACGGACACTATGTAAAATAGAACCAGGTTGGTATTTTATGATGCTTATTCTGATATATCAAATACTATTTTTAAAATATTTCTTTTATACCAAAATAAATTTTATTTGTAAAGTTAAATGTGTGACCTTTTAATTAATTTAAGGACCCTCGCCGGCTGCTGGGCCAGGGCCCGAAAGCCGATTCCCAAAGGTTCCGGATGTCTTGAAGCAAGCACGGAAAACGCCTGGACGGCACTGAAACAGGGCTGTGGTTAAAATTTTTAAGACAAAATCTGTTCTACTTAGATTAGGGGGTTGTCAATTTCTGTTTTTTATATTAATATTTTAATTTTACAGACCATTATTACAGTCAAACCGGTGGCCCGGGCATTACGGCCATCTGCCGGCGCCATTGATTTTCTATAGCCGGTTGGGCCACTTTTATACGCAACCGGATCGATCCGGGAAGGCATTCGGCAAAAGGAGACGTTTTTATTACATGACCAAAGCACGGAAAAAGACAACCAAAAATAAAATTTACCATGATTTACGGCGGGCCATCATTACCGATCAATACCGCCCGGCAGACCGACTTGAGGTCGATGCCATTGCCGCCGGTTTCGGCACCAGTGTTTCACCGGTGAGAGATGCACTGCAAATGCTTGGCCACGAAGGATTGGTGACCATCCGGCCCCGTTCGGGGTATTTTGTTACCCATATGACTTTAAAACAGCTTCGGGACCTGCTGGAATTCCGGGAAATTCTGGAAACAGCCGCCATTGATCGGGCTGTTAAAAACATCACCGATGACCAGTTACATCAGCTTGATACCGCTCATGGGGAATATACCGGTGACGATGCCGATTCCTATGATCGCTATACGGAGGAAAACCGTTGTTTTCATGTCGGCCTTGCTGAAGCATCAGGTAATGCGGAACTGGCCGACCAGCTCGGTCGGCTCATGGATCGGCTCGCCCGCTTTATGGTACTGAGCAAGAGCGGGAAAACCATGTCAGCGAGCCACGACCGCATTGTCAAGGCGATTCGAAGGCAGGATGTCGCAGCGGCACGTAAAAATCTGCTAAAGGAGATCCAGACCAGTCGCAAGACGATTCTTGATCGGGTGATGGCCGAGGAGGCGGATCGCTGGACGGTAAAGTGATTAAATATTTTTACGAGTTCATCAGGCTTAAAAAGGAAATGCACAATGAAGACGGTTAAAATTGTCCTGTGTGGTTGCGGTGGCGTTGGAAAAGCGTTTTTGCAATTGCTGGCTGACCGCGGTGACGAGATCAAAGAAAAATATGGTTTGAAGCTGGTGCTTTCAGCAGCAGTGGACTATCGCGGTGCTGCCGTGGCGGATTCAGATGCCGGCCTGCCGGTGGCCGAACTGGTGGATTTTATCAAGGCGGGCAACGAAGTCCAGACATTCAAGTCTTATGGGAAAGTGGGGATTACCGGTAAAGCGGTGATCGCCCAATCGGATGCGGATGTGATGGTTGAGACGACACCCACAAACCTGACCGATGGCGGTGCTGCAAAGGGCCATGTGTTTGGGGCTATTGACCGGGGCATGGAAATCGTCAGCGCCAACAAGGGGCCGTTTGTACTGTTCTACAAAGACGTATTTGAAAAAGCGCAGGCAAAGGGATGTGGCCTGCATATCAGTGCGGCCGCGGCGGCGGCCCTTCCAACTTTGGACGTGGGGTTGACTTGTCTGGCCGGTACACATGTCATTTCTATTGAGGGCATCCTCAATGGTACCACCAACTACATTCTTTCCAAAATGCGTAACAGCGGCACACCTTATGAGGTGGCGCTGAAAGAGGCCCAGGCGCTTGGAATCGCCGAGACGGACCCCAGTTATGATGTCGAGGGCAAAGATACCGCCAACAAGATCGTTTTAATTGCCAATCGGGTTTTCGGCAAAACGGTCGGCCTTGCGGATATCACAGTCAAAGGCATTACGGAAGTGACGCCTGAAGATATCCAGGCGGCTGCAAAGGACGGCAAGGTGATCAAGCTGATCGGTACGGCCCTGATGGTGGGCGGTGGCGTCAAGCTCAGCGTAGCGCCCAAAGCTATTGATGAAAAACATCCGCTGGCAGGGGTCAACGATTCGGAAAAGGCGATTACCTATATGACGGATACCATGGGCAGCATTACCGTCTCTGGGGGCAAAAGCTCTCCTGTTGGTGCTGCGGCTGCGGTTTTAAAAGATCTTATCAATGCTTTTAAATGACGGTCTCGTAAAAAGCCCAACTCCTGCGTTGTGCTGCAGCCCGTAACCATTCAACGTACGATGGTTACGCCTCATGACACCAAAATCTGCACGCCTTGAATTTGAACTTTTTACGAGACCGTCTAAATCCGACTGTTTAGGAGTTCACCTCAAATGCATAATGGTAGTGTAGATACGCGTTCCCACGCAGGAGCATGGGAACCAGAGAAAAACACTTTTCGTTCAGGCACTAAATACCAGAAACAATAAGGAAGAAGTCATATGCCCATGGAACCGATCATTTTAGACAACATCCCCTTCAAACCCAATCTGGCCCATTTGCATGAGCACCTCCATGTACCGTCACGTCCGGCTGAACATCAGGTTTTCGATATTCTGGCAGCCGAGGCGGCCGAAGTGGCCCGACCCAGGGCCCTCTATGGCCTGGCCGTCATTGAAGAACATGGCGATGATTTTATTGTAGTGGATAAAATTCATTTCAAAAGCCGCGTGCTGGCCGTTAATGTAAAATCGGTGCACCGCGTGTTTCCCTTTGTGGTGACATGCGGGACGGAAATGGTGCAGTGGGCTGACGGCATCTCCGGCATGCTGGAACAATTTTATGCCGACGGGTTAAAACTGGCGGCGCTGCGCACGGCCGTACGCTGTCTCGAAAAGGAAATCAAACATCGTTTCGATACCGGTCGGATTTCCCAGATGGAACCCGGTTCCCTGGCGGACTGGCCCATAGAGCAGCAGTTACCGCTGTTTAATCTTCTGGGCGACACCCAAAGTGCCGTGGGGGTAACCCTGAACGCCAGCATGCTCATGGCCCCGGATAAATCGGAATCGGGTTTTTATTTCCAGAGTGAAAGCGGGTTTGCCAGTTGTCAGTTGTGCCCGGTAAAAAATTGTCCTTCGCGCAAAGCCCCCTTTGTCAAGACGCTTTATGATCAAAAGTATGGAAAAAAGGAAGTGTAAGGGCAGGATGCCGGATTTGACCGTGATGCCCCATGGCCTGGGTGACAACCCGGTTCGGAAAATCTGCCTAGGGAATGTCGCGTTTTTTAATGCGGCCTCCAACGGTGATGGACATGCTGCCACCGGTAAAAAACCCATCGTGGCCGGGCAGGCGATAAAATCGGGAGGACGGGTAGCCGGTGGTTGGTATTCTAAAGCAAGTGCGCAGCGCCGGAAAGCGGTGGCATCACATTGCAAAATGGAAAATTCATGATCAGCAAAGAGGACAACAGAAACAGCATGGCGGGCATACGGGAATTTTTCAAAAAAGACCGGTTTGCCGAATATGTCGGTATTGAACTGGTGACTGCATCACCGGGCACGGCAACGGTTCGGTTGGAAATCAGGCAGGAGCATCTCAACGGGATGGATCTGGTCCACGGTGGCGCCATTTTTGCCCTGGCTGACTTTGCCTTTGCAGTGGCTTCCAATTCCCACGGCACCGCGGCCCTGGGTATCAACGCCACTATTTCATATCTTAAGGCGGCCCGCGGCGGTGTTTTAACCGCTGATGCTGTTGAAGTTGCAAAAAATCATAAACTCGCTACCTATCAGATCAATATAACCAATGAAAAAGAAGATCTCATTGCCGTGTTCCAGGGCACCGTGTACCGGAAAAAAGATAAACTTCCCGGACTGTAATATGGCCCCATTATTTTTGTCATGTTGATGGTTCGTCCCCACGTAACTGGGGAATCCTTGATATAGAAACGCGCAAATTCAACCCCATCCGCCTTTTGTCCATTCGGCTTCAATGCAGCTCACAAATTGTTGCCGCAGCCCACCTTTGTGCGTGTGACCAACTGGAAACGGCAATTCTCGTTTCTGGACGGACACTATCTGCAATATTCATCAAGAGTTGATACGGATCTACCCACATTTCAACAAACAGTGATTTTTGACTCTCGGGGGGCAGCCCGAGAAGCTGCTTCAGGCGAAGGCTCAGCGCTTCCGGATCTCTTTTTCAGTTCCGACAGAAGGATTGCAGCTCCGGTGCCACTGTAACCCATCAAAAGATGCGGTAATGGCCGTAAGATCCTGGTATATTTCGCCCGGTTCGGCAATGGCAGCATCCTTGATGGCGGTAAAATAAGCGGTTTGGATCTTTTCCGCGGATAAAAACGGCTGTCGGGCAGCGCAAGCGGAAATAATAAGAAGGGACAGCAGGACGGCCATTCGCATTGCACGGTGGCGAATGGAAATCGGTGATTGGAAATGCATTGTATGGGGTCCTTTCTGATATATCCCTATGGTCGCCAAATGGTCATTTACCGTTTGTGCAGTATGTTTACGTCAAACCTCAGGTGGGGTCAGTCCGTTTTCCGCCATTTCCATGAACCGGTTGAAAAGTGTTTCGTGGCTGATGCCGTAGGCGTCATGGAAGTATTTTTTTCGCATTTGAAGGACTTGCAGTATTCCCAGAATCTGTCCCCAGACGACGAGCATCAGCTGTTTGGGGGTCATGTCGGAGCGGATGGCACCACTGTCAATACCGTCGGCAATGGCCCGGGTGACCATATCAGCGTTGGCGTCGGTGACCGCCTGGCAGGCCGCTCGCAAATCCTCGGATTCCGGTGACGACAGGTGCATTGCGGCATCGGTTTCAGGCGCATCTTTGAAATAAACGCAGGTTTTGGCTTCAAAAATCATGATCAGTTCGGCATACTCCGGGTTGGACAGAGAAAAATCAAAAAAAGCCCTTCCGAGCGCCCCCAGATTACTTTGGCCCGATACGGGGCCGGCGTAGGCTTGTTGAAGCATGCCGTTGAGGATTTTCAGCCCGCGTAGCACCACGGCGAGAAACAGCGACTCCTTGTCCTTGAAGTAGAGGTAGAGGGTGCGTTTTTTGTATCCGGCCGCCGTGGCAATCTGATCCATGGTGCTTCCCCCGTAACCGTTTTCAAAAAAAACCTGCTGGGCGACATCCACGATGCGGCTGGTACGCTGGGCCTTTTCCCAGGCTTTCCGTTCCGAAGGTTTCATCACGATTTTCCTCTCCAAAGAAAGCTTTGTATTGACAATTGAAGGATATGAATATTAATACATTATAGTGTAATTTAAGTCAATACAGTGCATAAAAAGGAGGCCGCGGCATGTCGCAACCCACCCTCGCCATTCCTGGAAAAGGGCGCAGCAAAACGGAAATTCTAAAAGAAATGAAGGCCTTCGGCACCGCGGACCCCGATTATAAAAAAGGCCGCACCTGGAGCCTGGTCTACTGGCTTGGCGAGGAACATACCCGGTTTCTCAAGGATGCCTATGATATGTATTTCAGTGCCAATGGCCTGAACCCCATGGCATTCAAGAGCCTCAAGCGCTTCGAGCACGAAGTGATCCGCATGACGGCCACCCTGCTCGGCGGCGATGGGGCTGTGGTGGGCACCATGACCTCCGGCGGCACCGAAAGCTGCCTGCTGGCGGTGAAAACTTATCGGGACATGGCCCGGGCCAAACGTCCGTGGCTGAAAAAACCGGAGATGATTCTGCCGGAATCAGCCCACGTGGCCTGGGAAAAAGGGGCCGAATATTTCGATGTCAAGGCCGTCCATGTCCCTTTAGACAATGATTTTCGGGTGGACGTGGATGCGGTCCGGCGCAAGATCAACCGGCGAACCGTGATGATTCTCGGTTCGGCTCCGCAATACCCCCACGGGGTGGTGGACCCCATCGAAGCGCTGGGGGAACTGGCCGCGGCCCGCAACATCCCCCTTCACGTGGATGCGTGTGTGGGCGGCTACCTGCTCCCTTTTGTGGAAAAACTCGGGTATCCGGTCCCTCCCTATGATTTCAGGGTCCCTGGTGTTACATCCATCTCGGCCGACACCCACAAATACGGTTACAGCGCCAAGGGTGCCTCCACCCTGCTTTACCGCAGCATGGAGATCCTGAAACACCAGATATTTGTCCATGAAAACTGGCCCGGCGGTGTCTTTGCCTCCCCGGCATTGCTCGGCACCCGTCCCGGCGGCAGCATTGCCGCGGCATGGGCCGCCATGCAGGCCATGGGTGAGAACGGCTACCTGGATCACGCCCGAACCATCATGAAAACCACCCGGGCCCTGATGGAGGGCATCAACGCCATTGACGGCCTGGCGGTTCTGGGCGATCCACCCGCAGCACTGTTTGCCTATCGGTCCACGGAAAAGGCGGTCAATATCTATGCCGTGGGGGATCAGATGGAGCAAAAGGGATGGCATGTGGACCGTCTTCAGCGACCCGAATGCCTCCACGCCATGGTGACGCCCCTGCACGCCGAGGTGGTCGAATCTTACCTGGCGGATCTTCGCGCCGGGGTGGATCACGTGCGACGACACCCGGAGCTGGCCGAACAGGGCGGCGCCGCCATGTACGGCATGATTGCCCATGTCCCCCTTCGCGGTATGGTGCGCAAACAAGTGCTGAAAATGATGATGGACATGTACGGCCCGGAATGCAAGATGCCTGATGCGCTTGACGTTGATTTATCCGGCACCGAGCCCCAAACGCCCAGGGACCTGGCCACCCGAATCGCCATGGCTTTTATTCGCTTGAAAAATAAGTGGCACGGGTTTACGCATCTGCGTTGATTGGCCCTGATAGACGTTTGGCGTCTCCGATTTCAAAAGACGTCACACCAAACAGGTGATTCAATGGCATATCCGGCGTTTCCATCGCAACATACCGTTCATTGTGTTCGTCGAACAGAGTGAATCAGCGGCGCGATTTTTGGCATCAGCTGAATTAATATTGTTATGCAGATATCACAACAGCTACCGAGCTTGGGATTAGTTGGAGTTATATGTACATGTTCAATATTTATTGTGCTCTGAAAAACCTGGTCCTTTGGGCCAGGTCAGAGATAGATGGCTATGCCATGACGATTTGTAAAAAAATCACAAATTCCAAGTACCAAATTCCAATAAATTACAATAAATCAAATCAACTCACCGGTTCAAAGTGATGGTTTTTTTGTTTGGGGTTTTGAAATTTGGTCATTGTTATTTGTTTGTTTTTTGGGATCTGTTATTTGGAATTTCGGTAATTGAGTGAATTCCCAATAAAGTCACTCCTGGGCGAGAACCAAAGCTGGTCCTTTGGGCCAGGATTCTTTACATTTTATAAAATAATAAGGGTGTCGGGAAGCCCATAGCTTTAAGTGATAAACGATAAGCCGCTTCCTATCCGTCAGACCTAAAAAAGTCCGATCAGAATTTCTGATCGGGCTTTTTTTGTAACGCAACGCCAGTTGGCTTTTTGGGCTAGGCGACGGTTCTATTCTTGGCCCTTTCCCAGTCTTCGATTTCATCGCCTTCATGGACATCTTCCCAGCCGGTAATCATGGCCTTGGTGTGGGCAAAGATACTGTGACCCGTTGTGGTCATATAGACATGGACGATGATGAAAGAGAAGATGGCAAAGGCGCCCACTATGTGAATCCATGCCAGAACGCCAAGAGAAAGACCGGAAATACCCCACGCAGTCCAGGAGTTATATCCCCAGTAGAGAAACCCGGTGATCATCTGAAGTGGGAGAAGGATTGCTGCCAGGTTCAGGTAAACCAGTCGCTGGAGGGGGTTGTGCTTGGCTTCTTTTCGCTTGGGAACCGGGTGAGGTTCCCCACGAAAAATCCCGTAGGCATAGAAACGAACCACCTCGATCATTTTCTTGGTTGTGGGGATGTATTGTTTCCATTCACCGGTGGTAAAGACCCAGAAGACAAAGAAGGCAAATGCAATTAGCCAGGTCAGTCCGGCAAAGTTGTGTACCTCCACGGCCGTGTGAAATCCCAGCCAGCTGAAGGTGCCATGAATTTCCAGCCCGGTGACGAGCAGGATCAGAATCAAGGCCATTTGCAGCCAGTGCCAGAATCGCTCATAACGCGTATAAAGATATATGTTCGCCATTTGTTTCATGGGTTATTTCTCCTCTCGGCGCTTACCGTTCGTAAAGACCCTGCCGATGCCATGAATGACGACACCGATCAGAGATCCCAGGACAAGTAGCCACCCCAGGGTGTCAATGATACCGGCACTGTCCCGCCCCGGCATGTAGAACCCGGCCAGTGTGGCCAGTCGACTGCCCTGCTTTGTGTGGCATTCGGCGCATGATACCACGTTTTCCCTTGGAGCCACCATATGTGTAATGGGAAAGACATAGCTGGTTTTTACAAAGTCAAATTCACCCGAATAATCGAGTTCGGCATAATCCATTCCGAATTGGATGGCCTTACCCCAGTCCCAGTTTTTCCAGTAGGCTGTGGTATCGTCTTTGCCCTTGGGAAACAGCTGGGGGATGACCATATTTTTGTTGATTTTGTCATAGGGCTGGTTCCCCATATGCACCTTGAATGGAAATATACGGGAGTTCGGGTCGTCTTTGTCTCCCAGGGGCCGGTTGAGGGCCACGACCTGGGCCGGGTCGAGCTTGTCCTTGACCGTCATGTGCTCCATGGCGCCGTTGTACCAGAAGTATTCAGGCTTGACATCTTTTTGCCAGACAAAATCCCCTTTTTTTGAGTCATAGACCGGTTTTCCATAGGGGCCTTTTTCCGCGAAGGGTTTGCCATCCTTTTTTTTGCCGGCCGTGGACCAATCCCAGGACATCTTGGTGGGATTGACCCGGGCAAATTTCGGTATATGGCAACTCTGGCAGGCCACTTTGTCGGTGTGATCGTTCATTTTGGCATGGCCTTTGTGTGGCTGGTCGGTGTGGCAGGACTCACAGGTGATCTTGTGGGCCAAGTCGTCTTCCACCAGGCTTTTGCGATGTTCTGAAGCGGGTGTGGTGTACACACGGCCAGCAATGTTGTGCAGGGTGGTGGAGTGGCAGCGTGTACAGTCAAAGTTCTGCCCATCTTCTCCCATGTGAACATCGAGTTGTTTGTTGGGTTTAAACAGAGAAGAGTCCAAGTCCCCATGCTTGACGCCGTCACCGCCACCGCCGGAAAAATGGCAGGTGCCGCAGTTTTTGCGTGCCGGGCGGCTGACGCTTTGGGCGACCTTGTTCCATTCCGGAGGGAGGTATTTTTTATTGTTGCCCTTGAATACGGTGGGCTTTTTAGCTGGGTTGCCTGCACCGGACGGAAATTTTTTGTATGTTCCAGTCTGTTCGTGACAGACCAGGCAATCTACTTTGCTTTGGTCGGTGAAGTCGAAGTCCTTGCCTTTCCATCCATAGCCTGCGTGACACGATGTGCAACGAGCCTCGTTGCTTTTTACGTTCACTCAGAAGTTATTGATAGACAAACCCCCTTTTCCAAGCTTGGCGCTTTTCTCCGTATTGGGATCCATCCAGGTCCAGTGGATGGTCTGGTGAAACTGGAGCGCGGCCTGGTTGTGGCAGGACAGGCAGGCCTTGGTAACTTCCGGCCCGGCTGTAAATTCCTGTTTCAGGACTTCGTGCTTTGAATGGTCGGACGTGATCCAGAGATGCTTGTCCCTGGTGGCCTGCTGTGCCATTTTCCTGCCCGGCGCGATGTCTTCCTCGGCCGTGGCTGCCAGTAACGATGCAGGCATTGCAATCCCTGCACAGATAAGCAGCACCAGTGCCCAGAGGCACATGCCAAAAGGGCAGAAGGCACGGCGAGTCGATGTGTTTTTCTGTGGTCCATGACAAACCATAAGTCTCCTCCTATTAGGTGTTATTTCCTTTGACGATAGTGATTTTTAAGCGGTATCCCTCTTGATTTTTTTGTATGATACGGTCTTCGGATCGATTCACGATTCTTTCCAAGTTCCTGACAGTTTGCGGATCATTCAGGACCACTTCGATGAGATCGCCGGGTCTAACTCAGCCAGTCAGTTTTTCAGCTTCAACAGGCTCAAAAACGAAAGCGCATCCAAAAGAATCGCAATCTTCTGCAGGATAGCAGTATACATCATTTCATACCTTAATGCGATTTTGGGGCGCTGATGTCATTGCAAGAGAGTATCAAATATCCTGGGGCAAGACCTGCTTTAGCCAATCTGCTATGTAATCTGCGATCTCCTGCCATCCAGGCTCTCCGATGACCCAGTGGGCATGATTTTCGAATTCCTTGTAGGTCGATACCGCCTTATACTTTCGCGCCACTTTGCGGACTACCGAGGCCGGTGTTATATGGTCCTGGGCGCCGGCCACCACCAAGACGGGACAGGCCACCTTGGAGTCATCGACCTTTGATGCGCCTCGGGCAAGGTCGCCGCGACGCAGCGGTAGCCCTGCGCCTCGAACACGCGCCGGAAGTTCTCCCAATACCAAGGTCCACCCCACATTCCGTGAATCATAAAGATCGTATCAGCCATCTTGCGCCCTCCCTTGGCAAATGAGTTTCGACAAACGACCCGATCTGAGCGGATTCCAAATAAGGCAGGCCACGCCAGTGCCGCGGAGTTATTTGGAAAGCCGCTCCAGCGACTTGGTGGCGGCCTGCAAATCAGCGCCGATGCCATCTGTTTGGGAACCGATCCGTCCGTCATTACATATATATAACTTAAATTTGTGTATCACACGAAAAACGGGTTGAAATCACCTTGGGATTAACTTGCCACAACAGTAACTATCAAAAATGACATCTTAATTGCAAATATTATCCAGATATCATAAGTTTACATTGGGTTCAGTTTAAATGTCAAATCCAAATAAAAAAAGGAGGTACACCATGAAAGTATCAAAAGCAGCAAAAATCTGGATCAATTATCATAACACCCATTCGAAAAAAAAACACCGTACGGTCCTATCAAGCCATTATCGAACAATTTTGTCAAAAATTCGGCGATACCACAATTGACCAGGTAACCCCCGAAGACATCCTCACGTTCTTGAACCGGCTCACTGACGGCAACAAGCCCTATACCAAGCGAATCCGCTATGCCCAGTTATCATCTTTTTTCAATTTTGTGCGCGATAACATCGATCCCGACTCAGATAATCCATGTGATACACCCATGATTCGGAAACTTTATCGGGAAAGAGTGACATCAAGATGGGAAATCATCGAAAAAGAAACCGTTGACGAAATCATTTTTCGCACAACAAAAATCCGCAATCGATTAATGCTTGAGTTAATGGCACGTGGTGGGATGCGGATCGGTGAAGTGCTGAAACTCAGATTGAAAGACATTCAGGATCGCAAATTGATCCTCTGTCAACCCAAAAGTGGTAAAGAACACGAGGTTGTGTTCATCCCACGGAAGGTGGCAGACAGGCTTCGTGAATACGCATTTGAGGCATGTGGGAATCTGGAGGACCACATTTTTCCAATTTCCTATGAAGCAGCCAGGGTAATGGTATTAAAAGCTGGAAAGATGGTCGGCATACACCTCAGACCGCATGATCTTCGCCGTCATTCTGCAACCTACGCATCCAGGTCAGGTGTACCAATTGAAATCGTCAGTAAGGTTATCCTCCGTCACGCCAACCTTTCAACCACACAGCGTTATTTGGGGACAATCAGCGATGTGGAAGCGATAAGATGGATTGAAAACATCTATGGCTAAAACAGAGGGGGTGAATCTCTGGATTGAGTTCACCCCATTCAATTCGGAACACGAATTGTCTATCTCAAAAAAAAACGGGAATTGATACGTTGGGAATCATAGCAGTTACCCTGGATCTGATATTTCCACGAAGCCTTGGACTGAGAAATCCCTTTAGAATTCAAAAGGTCAACTGCCTGATTCCATAATTCTGTAAACTGAACAGCCACTTTAGGCTTGGAACATGTATCAGCTTGGCCAAAGGCATCCGAAGTTGTCGCGATGAACAGAATCACGATGATCAAAAAGTTGCTCAGAACGTGATACCGTTGGGACTTTCTGAAAAATCCTGGAAATAAGATTTTCATATGAATTTCCTTCCCGATATTAACCTTTTTTATCTAACGAATTGCAAATATTGCGACCAACCAAAAGACAATGGCAACCAACATAAAAAGCGCTCCGATTAAGAAAACCAGTTGGTATTTTCGCGACTTGCCTGCCATACCGTGCTCCAGAACCGCAATTTTCGGACGAGCGGGATTCACCCAGACCGTTATCTCGGAATGGACCGGATACCTCTCGACCGCTTCTTCCGCTTCCTGTTTCGGCCAGTTGATATCCGCAACGATAATACGGTGAGATTCATAGCTTTTTCCTTGATATTCGTATGTATAGGTCACGCGTGGGCGATAAAAGGTAAACGTGGTGGGGTGGGATCCTCGGTGGCTGGTTCGTGTCTCTATTTTAACTTCGGAACTCAGGACAGTGCCTTTGGCAGGGGGCCATGAGATGCTTTGCTGTTGCAGCCGGCGGGTCCTGACTCCGTAAAGAAAGGTGCCGATTCCGCAGGCAGTCAACAAAATCCCAAAAAGCCTCATCAGCAGACCAGGATCTTTGTGCCCAAGATAAAACATGCCGACTACTATAATAATAAAAAGAACCCACCACACCTTGGACCATATGGCCCAAAACCATTCTGAGAAAGATTTCGAATTAGTTCGCGTCATCCCAATTCTCCCCCTTAGTTCACTGCTGCATAGACCTTAAATTCCCCCATTTCAATGTAGCCGCCGCCATGGTTGGAAAGGAGCTGCAGTTTGATATATCTCGTCTGCACCGCATCAATATCAAAACATTGATCAGCCAAAGGGGTCTGCTTATCCTGACTCTGGCTGTTGTGCAAAGTGAACTCACCGACGGGTGCAAAACCCTTTTCCGGCGATTCAGTGGAAACTTCGACTTTAACGAGTTTGGCCCATGTATTCGGTGACTCGGTGGTATATGGATTAAAGCAAAGCTGGGTGATGGTCTCGATCTTGGGTAAAGAGAAAACAATTTCAGCGGGGTTGTAATCTCTGCTGGCGTAGCCGTGGTTCGCACCCAGTTGGCCGTCTATAAGATTTCAGGGCTTCCATACAGTTTGATTGAACTGGCTGGAACAAGAGACCACTTGGAGTTGTTGGTTATAGGAACTTCAGTCTATACTTATTTAGTAGTGCTTGGGATGTGAAGACCAACATGTTTCCGATCATTTATTCCAGCCGAAAGAAAAAATAAATTTACTGCTTTGATTCTTTAGCAAAGATATATGAAAAAGGTATCGCGATTAAATCTCCAATTATATAAGTTATAAAGATTATCACCATAGATATTGCATAACTTGGGAAATGTGCTGTAACCAAAAGGGGTACAAGAACACCGATGAACCATACTAACTTGTAGCAAAGTTGCATCAAAAGAACAGGTATAAATTTGAGAGGAGACCGCAGGCCCAATATAGACAATAATCCGAATGCCACGTAGACGCTACCAACAATTCCAAAAGCTGTTGGTTCTTCAACGGGCCATGGAAACTTTGTTTTTATCATCTCAGGCATAACAATTATTCCCACACCAAGAAATCCTGATACAACAATAGTGTAAATATACATTCCTTTGAGCCAACCCCATCGAATCTTGATATCTTTAGACATTGCCTATCCTCCTTTCTGAAAAATAGAGGTGTTTGTGTCGCAATTTCATATAATATCGCTTTCGTAAAGTATCTCACGAAAATCAGACCTCTAAAATTGTGGGATACTCTGGTATGTAATCACAGGTATTGGCGGTCTCGAATTTCTTGGAATATCTCAATTAATCTGTAGTCCTGCCAAAGTTGAGATAAGGTATTGTATTTTGTACCGGCACTGAAATCGATTTCGGATTCAAGAAATGTGGCTAATAGGGTTTGAGATTGTGCCCCTGGAAGCCCGTTATGACCTCCAGAGGCATTTTGGATGGCATTTAAACCAGCTTCTTAAATGCGGTTTTTAAGAATATTTTTATGCCAATCCAATCATCTTGAACGCTTCTGATGCCTCAAACCAAGCGTTTACCGCATAAGTATAACCTGGCACTACCTCAAAATAATTGGTCACACGATCTGCAACAACCTGTAATGCGTCCACGAATTTAGATTTTTCACATTCATAGATCAGAATGCTGCGAATACCCTTATCCGTATCGCTAAGAATATAGGGCCCACGCATGGTTATATAATCTGGAAGAGGCGGCAAATCCAAAAAGGCTTTGCCCAATTGCTTTGCACTTGATGGCGGAAAAAAATTCTCTGTTATGATAACCATTGTGCTCCTCCTTTCATTAAATCAGTGCCCCATTGCTAACGGGGCAGCACTCTCGATTCCTCATAAAATGCGAGATGTTTGATTTCAACATTAGTTTGTTAACCAATGCAATATGCCTGCCCTTATGGGTTAAATGCACCCCTACCCGTGGCTAAACCATTTTGCAGGTCAGGTTTGCATTTTCGTTAATTGCATTATTTAAAATGATTCATGAAAAAATGACCGCTCCTTACAGATTGGATGATTTCTGTAAGGAGCTGGATAGGCATAGTTTGAGAGGCTTTTCCATTGGAATTATGCCTGATTTACAGGTTAAGGTTTAAGGGGCACCGGTACCTATCTTAATAAGAAAAAATATTCAAAAATTAGGAATCGATTCAAGGGTGAGCAGGAATAGCAAACAAGAATTTCTGAGGGAATAGAAGAAATATGATAGTTAGCTTCAAATAAGCAACATATTAGTATTTAACTATTAAGGGAGGCCATAAATGTCAAGAAAATTCGAGTGGTAATATATAGCAATTAATCAAAGGTTTGACGAATTTTGTGATATGATTTGGCTATTTGTAACTACGAAAATCACCGTTCTATCCGGTGCATTTTCTGGTTGTAATCACAATTCAATGCTTGTCCCTTGAGCCCCTTGGTTCTATGGCCTTTTCTTTCGCCGGATAAACGCCGCCTTCCTTCACCCTTAGTATCAACGGATTTTGCTGCCAATACGGCGTCTTGCCAAGGGCCTTATATTCCTTTTCAAGTTCCTCTGTGTAAAGACGATATTTTTCCGGCAAAACACCTGCTGCCTCCATGCCCGGAAACGCCATGCGCGAAAACGGAATCTGCCGATATTCCGTGAGTGATTTTTTCCTCTTTTCCACGGATCTTTTTACAAAGGGAATGACGTATTTTCCGTCGATTTTCTTTATGTCAACGGTCAACGGGTTGTCCTGATGAGACCGCGGATTCAAATCATTCAAATACACCGCAGCGTAGCCGGCCTTGAAAATCCGGATCTTCGGCGGGGGCATGTCCCGGATTATATTCAATCCTTTTCCCGGTATTTTAAATTCACCGTTCTGATCGGTTCGTGTTTCAAAATAATCGTAATATTTCTCACTCGGCTCAATGGTCAACCGGAAAACAGAAGTGACCCACATGACCGATACGACCACGCCGAGAATCGGTTTTCGGGTTTCAGAATCAATAATTTACCCTCAATGTCTTGATCTTTTCTGAAATAATATTGGATTTTGACGTTTGATTTTGTTTATTTTGGTAATGAAGGTTTGTATCCAAAGACTTGCTCGAAAGACTCATTTAGCTTTTCATCTTCGGGCCAGAGATTAAGTGCTTTCAGATGTGTCTCCTCCGCTTTCTTTTTTTCGTTTTTCTCAGGTATTCATTCTAAGTGTAGACGTGACATGCTGTAAAAAGTATGGATAAGCGATGCTGTGCTTTCAGGTGGCGGACAGAGGCAACGACAAAAGCCACTATGCTCTTGGCACCCATGGTCAAGCGTATCCTGAAGGCCGGTGTTAAGGCACGGTATGTACTCATGGATAGCTGGTTTGCCATGCCAGCCAGCATTTGCGCTCTGAGAAAGTACCTGAACGTGATTGGCATGGTTAAGAAGACGCCCAAGGTTTGCTATCAGCACGACGGAAAGAAAACGGAACTTGATGGAGATCTACCAAAATCTTACCAAGCGCCGAGGGCGAGCCAAAATACTGGCATCTACCACCGTAACACGTAGCGACAGTGAAACGGCCAAAATCGTTTTCGTCCGCGATCGCGGCAAAAAAGACTGGTTAGCGTTATTATCCACCGATACCGACCTGGCCGATGCTGAAGTGGTTCGTATTTACGGAAAGCGCTGGGACATCGAGGTCTTGTTCAAAATGGCCAAACAGCATCTGAAGCTCGTCAAGAAAATTCAATGCCGGGATTTCGATATGCTGATAGCACACACGACCATCGTATTTATGCGATACATGTTCATCGCCTACAGGGTGCGCATGGAGTCTGATCACCGTACCTTTGGTGATTTGTTTTATGCATGTTGCCAGGAGCTCGATGATATCGGCTTTGTTAAGGCTTTTCACAGAATAATGACTTTGGCCGTTGAACAGTTACGGCGAATGGGAACGTTCTGTGAAAAAACAGCGATGGCCTTTTTCGATACTATGATGGCCACAGCTTTGAAGTACGTCAATTTGTCAAAGAACAGGGTGGTCGCCGGCAATTGTTAAAAGTTCTGATTGAGTTAAGTACTAAAAAAAAGATACTGTCTGTCTGCCCGTCCGTCTGCGGCGATTGGTCCGGGCACATTTTAATTTCTCCTCATGTTATATTTTGGGCTATTCTTGATGGTGATAATAATTTTCCGGCGTTTTTGTTAACAGAAACTCTACGGTGGCATCGATCATTTTCCGAAACGCATCTTCAACCGGTGTATTTTGAAATACTGAAAAGCTTGAAGGAAGATTGCCTGCATTGTATTTGTATTTGGTTTTAGATCTTCTAAAGCTTGTCGGTTGCTTTTCCTTCTACCGTAGTCGCCGCAACCACCCTGGATGTTCTTGTGTCCACCAATCGTAGATGTATAGATACTTTTGCACTGTTCCATGAATAATCGAGATCTTCCCACGTAAAAGGATTGACATTTTTAAATTCCTTCGATTTTTAATTAAGCATTGTCAATTCCATGGACTTGTTTAGCGCCATCGCATTATATACGCTTGAAAGACAATCCCTCGTCTAATGTTGTCTGATGGTGGGATTACCCTCAAGATTATCTATAGAACCAGTCAACAGGAGCTCCGCCCCTTGTATCTGCCCGGTCAGCAATCCTGTTTTGTTTCCTGAGTTATCACTTTGGCCAATCTCCTGCTCCCAATTAAGTTCTTTGATGTTCTCACGTTCTAAAACAATGAACCTCTTCGAATTAAAAGGGCAATGATCATCATATTGTGTATTCCAATGGCCACCGGATCTGATCTAAAACTCCTATACGGAGAAGAATTCATTTTTGAAACTTTAGAACTTTGGAGCGGCGGGCCGGCTTTTTCGCCCCTGCCCACCTTTTTCAGCCTGGCCTCACGATATTGCCTCAATTCCTCATGGTACATCATCAGTTTTCTCTGGTATTCATTCATACCTTCCCCCCATTCCTTGTTGCTCACGCTTCAATTATGTCTGCTGCATTAGACTCCATCTATTCCACTCCTGGACCTTATGTAACGCTTCCCTTTTGCCGTTCTTCAAACCCTCTGCTGAATTCTTAAAAGCAACAGCAATACGAGCTTTCGGACCGACCGCGGAAGCAGCCTTTGCCTCCGGAACACTCGGACCCCCTTCTGTTTCTTTTATTGTTCCTGAAGCACAACCTAAAAAAAGGATGAACAACACACAAATAGAAGGTAATTTCTTTCGTTTAAACATTATATACTCCTTTCCGATGAGCAAGGAGTTATGGATATGAATTAGTACGAATTGGATTAATGGGTTGAGTCATGTGATTATTAGTAAAACAAAAGCGTATCAAGAAAAGATTTGGACACCAATTAACAGGCTTTTGTCCAAATAAAGTTTCTAAGTCCGATTTCATTTAGATAGCGCAATGAATGTTGTGATATTCATAGAATGATTTTCGGTAGAAAGCTCTCATGGGGTATCTGTTGTACCCGTTGAATTTTCAAATGAACCTTTGACGAGTGAAATCGACTTTTAAACCTTTGCCGGCATAATTTTTCCCACTGATCCGCTGATGCCCATATCAGATCCTCCCGAACATCCCCTTCCGTATTTACACTCAAAATGTACACTGCTTGAAACAGCACCGCCGGCATTACCACCAATATCTTTTTTTAATAAATCGACTCCCTTTGACCATTTAATTGCAAATTTATTAATGTTTGTTGAATGAAGTTTATACTCAATGTCACCCATCAACCCGAGTGGAATGGTGAATTGATATGTCCCTTGACTCCTTTGGAAACGCAATGAATGAAACTAACGACTTGGCCGAGGCGGCAATAATGCATGCCGGAGACGCAGACGCTTTTGGAGACGATCATCAAGAAAGCGGCGAAAGCATGGAAAGCTTGATGGATATGTATGAAGAGAGCTTCAAGCGTTTTGCTGAAGGCGAAGTTGTCACCGGTAAAATCATTTCAGTTGATAAAGACTATGTGCTTGTTGATATTGGATATAAGTCAGAAGGACAGATCCGGATTCAGGAATTTAAGGACGAAAACGGTGACTTGACTGCCAAGGTCGATGATCTGTTGAGGTTATGGTGGAATGGTGGGATGAAGAAGAAGAAGTTGTTGTCCTGTCAAAAGAAAAAGCTGCCAAGGTCAAGGTATGGGATGAAATTAAAAACGCTTATGACGAAGATGGAATTGTTGAAGGTGTAATTCTGAATCGTGTCAAAGGCGGTTTTTCCGTTGATATCGGTGTTCAGGCTTTTTCTGCCCGGATCTCAGGCAGATTTGCGACCCATTCGCAATCTTGATGAGATGGTGGGGCAGAACATTCACTTTCAAAATTCTAAAATATAACCGAAAACGCAGCAATATCGTTCTTTCAAGAAGGGCTATTCTTGAAGAAGAACGCGAGGCTAAGCAAGAACAGCAACCTTAGAGGCAATTGAAGAAGGCAAGACAATTGTCGGCGTGGTTAAAAATATCACTGAATATGGTGTATTTGTTGATCTTGGCGGAGTTGACGGCCTGCTTCATATTACTGATATTTCATGGGGACGTGTCAAACATCCTTCCGAACTTTTTTCAGTTGGTGATGAGATTAAAGTTCAAAATTCTGAGTCTTGACCTTGAAAAAGAACGTGTTTCACTGGGCATGAAACAACTTAACCGAAGACCCATGGTCAACTGCCTCGGAAAAATATCCGGTTGGTTCGCGAATTACAGGAAAAGTTGTCAGCCTGACAGATTACGGTGCATTTATTGAACTTGAAGAAGGTATTGAAGGTCTGATTCATGTTTCCGAAATGTCATGGACAAGAAAAATACGTCATCCTTCCAAGGTTGTTTCAGTAGGTGAAGAAGTTGATGCCATTGTTCTTGATATCAAACCTGAAAACAGACGGATTTCTCTTGGCATGAAACAGGTTGTTCCCAATCCATGGGATGTTATCAGTGAAAAATATCCCATTGGTACAACTATTGAAGGCAAGATCAAAAATATTACTGATTTTGGTTTATTTATCGGTATTGATGAAGGTATTGACGGGTTGGTACATATTTCCGATATTTCCTGGACAAAACGTATCAAACATCCTTCAGAGGTATATAAAAAAAATGATACTGATTCAGGCAGTTGTTCTTGATATTGACAAAGATAATGAACGTTTTTCTCTGGGAATCAAACAGATTCAGCCTGATCCATGGAAACTGTTGCTGAACGCTATGAAGTCGGTAAAGAAATTTCCGGTACAGTTACAAATCTTACTGATTTTGGCGTTTTTGTTGAACTTGGAAGAAGGCATTGAAGGTCTTGTTCATGTTTCTGAGATCAGCAAAGAAAAAATAAAAACCCCCGTTGGTAATTTAATGTTGGCGATGTTCTTACTGCAAAAGTGATGAATATCAACAGCGATGAAAGACGGATCGGTCTTTCCATCAAACGTCTTGAGATTGATGATGAACAAAGCCTATTTTAAGTGACTATGTCAATAAGATGGGACCTGCAACATCAACCTTTGGTGAAATTTACGAGAAAACCTTCAGGAAAAATTGAATGAAACCATGGAAGGTGAAGCACCAGTTGATAACGCAGACCGCTGAGGCATCTGTAGAAGCAGAAGCGCACCTGAAGAAGCCTCAGAAGAGAAAATCGCAGCGGATCGTGAAGCAGCCGCAGTTGATACCGGCGCACAGGAAGAAGTGGCTCCCGAAGACAGACGCAGACGTGACACCTGAATAGAATTATTTTAAAGTACCAGTGACTGATGAAGGGGTCGGAAATACTTTACGGCTCCTTTTCTTTTTAGTGCCTGAACGAACTCATTTCGTGTCCCCGTTATTCATATTTTCTATTCATTAAAACATATCAACATCACCCGACCCAACGCGAATAACCTCCGGCTTATCATCCATCAGACTGATCACACTCGGAAAGTTGCTTAGGCACATGGCCACCATCAATGACACAATCGAGAGAATTTTGAACCGTAGTAGTCATCGATCAGGGAGGGATCGTACATTATATCACCGTCAGGATTTCGGCTGCGCTGGTAGAAATAATCGAGTTTCCCAGAGCTCCACCATACCAATGCTGATAGTGTTGTCAGGCACCCGGATGCCTGCTGTTTTCCGTTTGGTCAGCATAATTTTGGGGACCATTTTGGAACCTTCAAGGACAAAGGTATAGGGCTGGGCAATAGTCGCTTCATAGTCTTATAGGCATAATTGGAGACCTTGGCATAAGTGACTGATATTTTCAGGTCTGAGCAGATAAAACTGAAGGGCTTTTTGTGATCCCGCTGTTTGAGGTGGTATATTTCTCTCAATGGCCTTTTTGTTCATGATATCGCAGCCAATACCGTAATAGGTATCTGTGGGATAGGCGATTATTCCCCCCTTGCGCAATACCTCGACCACCTTTTGAAGGAGCCTTTCCGCTGGATTTAGCGTTTATTTTACGTAACATAATATCGGGATTTAACTTAATCTGCTTTTAATTAGAAAAATACTGATGAATGAGATATTGATTTAATTGATGCTTATCCACGCACTACAAAATAAGTATTTGTTATAGCGGAGGCTGTCAAGCGAGCAAATTTAATGATTGCTAAAGCCAACTTTCCTCTGCTATCCAAAGAACGCTAAAAATAAAACATATTAATCCCGTTTGGCTCTAAATGCGACTAAAACATAGACATTTTAGTTGATTGCGTCTTTTTTAGTCATCCTAACACCTGTAAAGCCATAAAAACAGATTTTGAATTATCCCCGAATAAATCTCTTTCAGGAGGATTCACATGGAAAATTCCGCGGAAGAAGCTACTCTTTTGATGACGTTTTATTGTTCCCAGCTATTCAGATGTCTGGCCGAATGATGTGACAATGTGACCACCCGGCTAACCCGAAACCTGACCCTTAACATTCCCATTGTCAGCGCTGCCATGGATACGGTTACTGAGGCCCGAACAGCGATCACTATGGCCCGAACCGGCGGAATCGGCTTTATTCATCGCAATATGAGCATTGAGTACCAGGCCCGTGAAGTGGACTGTGTCAAAAAATCAGAAAGCAAAGTGATTGTCGATCCGGTAACGATCGGTCGGCGACATTGCGTGGCAGAGAAATCTGCATGTCCACTTCCCATATTATACGATATCACGCCTACGGATGATGACGATCAACTATTGGGCATTCGTGACCAAGTCGGGGTCTCCGTTTTGTGGAAGCGGCAGATTATTAAAAAGTCGATGAAGTGATGACCCCACAAACTCTGGTCACCGTCATGGAAGGCATCGCCCTGGATGCATCCAAAGCCTTCTCCATCAGTACCGCATTGAAAAATTTCTGGTCGTAGATGATCAAGACAAACCTCTGGTTGGTATGATCACCATTAAAGATATTCAAAAATCAAAATTTACCCCAATGCCCGCAAAGTCCATTCTCAAGGACGGCTGCTGGCGGGCGCCGGTGGGCGTCGGGCTCAGACCTGGATGCGCGCTCAGGCCTTTTGGATCCCTGAAGGATTCGATATAGTCGTTATAGATACGGCTCATGGGCACACCGAAGATGTGATTGATGCGATTCAGCAGTTAAGAAGGTGCACTTTGCCTGATATCTGCCCGTCGTTGCCGGGAATGTGGTGACTGCGGCAAAGGTACCGAAGAACTGATCAATGCTGGCGTTGATGTGGTTAAGGTCGGGATGGGTGCCGGTTCTATTTGCACCGCCCGAGTCGTCTCCGGTGCGGGGGTGCCCCAGTTACTGGGATTTATAATTGTGCTGCCACCTCTAACAAGACTGGATATAACGATCATTGCGGACGGCGGTGTCAAGTTCTGCGGTGATATTGTCAAAGCGCTTGGTGCTGGCGGCGATTCGGTTATGCTGGGTGGTCTTGCTGGCCGGAATCGAAGAAAGTCCCCTGGGGAAATAATCTTTTTGGAAGGACGCATTTATAAGGTGTACCGAGGGATGGGATGTATCGAAGCTATGCGCTGTAAGGGGCATGGTAAGAATCGCTACTGTCAAAGCGGCCAAGAGGGAGACGACAAATTCGTTCCTGAAGGCATTGTAGGCCGGGTGCCATATAGCGGCCATTGCTGAGGGAATATGTTTACCAACTTGTGGGTGGACTTTACGCTGGGATGGGGTATGTCGGCGCCAAACCTAGAAGAACTGCGCTGAAACCAAACTGGCCCGTTTCTTACAAATCTCCTGCCGGTCTGAGCGAAAGTCATCGTTCATGATGTCATCATCACCAAAGAAGCCCCCAATTACAGGGCTAGATTAAATGAACGCTCAACCATCAAACTTTATTCATCTACATGTCATACCCAGTACAGTCTTTTGGATGGCGCCATCCGCATTGACGCTTTACTGAAACGGGTTAAGGAATACAATATGGAGGCCGTGGCGCA